>NZ_BAAAKK010000004.1:2091-59693 GCF_039527715.1 Agrococcus citreus | reverse complement strand
CACGATCGCGAGGTCGGCGCCCGGCTCGGTCAAGCGGATGCCGCCGACGGTCGAGACGTAGACGTCGGCGCCGCCGAGGTGCAGGTTCGCGTGCCGCTCGAGCACCGCGAGCACCATCGCGACGCGGGATGCGTCGACGCCGTTCACGACCCGGCGCGGCTGCGCGGTCGACGACTTCACGACGAGGGCCTGCACCTCGACCGGGATCGCCCTGCGTCCCTCGAGCGTCACCGTGACGCACGTGCCCGCGAGCGGCGTCGTCGAGCGCGAGAGGAAGAGCCCGGAGGGATCGGGCACCTCGACGATGCCGTCGCCGGTCATCTCGAAGCAGCCCACCTCATCGGTCGGTCCGAAGCGGTTCTTCGAGGCGCGCACGAAGCGCAGCGCCGTCTGCCGGTCGCCGTCGAAGTGCGCGACGACGTCGACGAGGTGCTCGAGCAGCCGCGGGCCGGCGACCGAGCCGTCCTTCGTGACGTGGCCGACGAGCAGCAGCGGGATGCCCGCGTCCTTCGCGGCGCGCGTGAGGGCGGCCGCGACGTCGCGCACCTGGCTCGGCCCCCCCGCGAGCGCCTCGTTCTCGGCGTTCGCGACCGTCTGCACCGAGTCGATGATGACGAGCTCGGGCGCGGTGTCGCGGATCTGGCCGAGGATCGTCGCGAGGTCGGTCTCGCTCGCGAGGTAGAGCTGCGGCTCGAGCGCGCCCGTGCGCTCGGCGCGCAGCCGCACCTGTGCGAGCGACTCCTCGCCCGAGACGTAGAGCACGCGCCGCCCTGAGTGCGCGGCCTTCGCCGCGACCGCGAGCAGCAGCGTCGACTTGCCGACGCCGGGCTCGCCAGAGCACAGCACGACGGCGCCGGGCACGATGCCGCCGCCGAGCACGCGGTCGAACTCGGCGATGCCCGACGGCCAGCGCGGCGCCTCGGCCGTCTGCAGCTCGGTGATGGGGCGCGCCGCGCGGTCGGACGGCACCGCGGCCGGCGCCACGCGCTTCGCCTGCACGCCCGCCTCGCCGACGGTGCCCCACTGCTGGCACTCGCCGCAGCGCCCCACCCACTTGAGGGTCGTCCATCCGCACTCGGAGCAGCGGTATGCGGATGCCTTGGCCATATGAGCGAGGCTATCGGCGACCACCCACGCGGCCGGGCGACGCTCCCCAGGGGCCCGCTCGAGCGGCGGCGGACGGCGGCGGGCGCACCGGCATCGCAAGCATTGGCGCAAATTTCCGTTCGGAGTGGGCGTCGAGCGGCTACCGTGACCCCATGCTCACCGTCGGCTCCATCGTGATCCGCTGCTCCGACCTCGAGCGCCAGCTGCTGTTCTGGACCGCTGCGCTCGACTACGAGCCGCGCCTCCCGCTCGACGACGACTTCGCGCTGCTGCGCCCGCGCTCCGGCGCCGGCACCAACGTCTCGCTCGACGCCGTGCCGTCCGAGCGTGTGCTGCCGCCGCGCATCCATCTCGACCTCTACGCCGACGACCAGGCCCTCGAGGTCGAGCGGCTCGAGGCGCTCGGCGCGCAGCTCGTGCACTGGCCGAAGCGCCCGGCCGACGCCGACTTCCTGATCATGGAGGACCCCGAGGGCAACCGCTTCTGCGTCGTCGACGCCTCGCCAGGGGAGGCGGCATGAGCGCGCACGTGCGCGAGGCGACGGTCGCCGACTCCGCCGGCATCGCGAGGGTCCGGATCGAGACGTGGCGCGCCGCCTACCGCGGCCTCGTCCCGCAGGAGGTGCTCGACCGGCTGAACGTCGAGCGCGAGACCATCCTGCGCATCGAGCGGTGGGAGGAGCACCACGCGCACGCGGGGGCGCACGACCTCGTCGCCGTCGCCGACGGCGAGGTGGTCGGTTGGGCCTTCGCCGGGCCCGCGCGCGATCCCGATCCGCCAGCCACCGGCGAGCTCTACGCCATCTACGCGATCGCGGAGCGCTGGTCGCGCGGCGTCGGCCATGCGCTGCTGACGGAGGTCGAGCGGCGCCTCATCGCCGACGGGCACGAGGGCGCCTACCTCTGGGTGCTCGACGGGAACGCTCGAGCCGCCGCCTTCTACGAGACGCACGGCTGGCACGCCGACAGCGGCCGGAAGGTCGAGGAGGGGATGCACGAGGTGCGCCGCGTGCGCTCGTTCACCGAGCGGTTGGGCTCAGCGCCGACGTTCGTGTAGGATCGTCCCTTGGTGACGTGTCCGAGCGGCCGAAGGTGCCACTCTCGAAAAGTGGTGTGGAGTAACCCTCCACCGTGGGTTCAAATCCCACCGTCACCGCCAACGACGAAGGCCCCGCATCCCGAGAGGGAGCGGGGCCTTCGTCATGCGCGCTGCGATCCGCGATCGAGCAGCATGAGGTGCTCGGGATGCGGCACCGGCATGAAGCCGACGTGCTCGTACAGCTCGTGCGCGTCGTGGGTCGCGAGCATGACGCGCAGCAGCTGCATCGGCGCGATCGTGTCGACGACGGAACGCGCCAGCATGTGTCCGACGCCCTCGCCGCGACGGGCGCGGTCGACGTAGACGTCGCACAGCCACGCGAACGTGGCGCGATCGGTCACGACGCGCGCGTAGCCGCACAGCGCCCCGTCGGCGTCGAAGGCGCCGAAGTTCAGCGAGCCCTCGGCGGCTCGCTGCACCGTCTCGCGCGAGCGCCCGATCGCCCAGTAGCTGTCGGTCGAGAGCCAGCGGTGGACGGTGTCGAGGTCGATCCTGCCGAGGTCGGTGTCGACGGAGAAGCGGTGCGCAGTGGTCACGCGACGACTCTACGGACCGCGCACCCTCACGCCGGACGCCTAGCGGCGCCTGCCGGGCCCAGGGCGGCCCGACCTGCCCGGCCCGCCGGGTCGTCGCGGCCGGTTCGGGCGCGGCGGCTGCCTCGGCTTCGACGACGGCGGCTTCCCGCCGGTCGCCGACTGCCCCGGCTCGACGCTGTGCTCGCGGTCGGCGCCGCGCGACGAGCCGGGCTTCCGCCCCCGGGCGATGCCGATGAGCTCCTGGTGCAGCGGGGAGTCGGCGCTCTGCAGCCACGCGAGCGCGATCGTCGTGGGCTCGACGTCGGTGACGACGCGATGCCGCGTCTGGTCGCCGCCGAGCGCGCGCGCGACCGACATCGGCACGATCGCGAGCCCCGCGCCCGAGGCCACGACCTCGAGCAGCTGTGCCTGCGTCATGCCGCCCGGCTCGAGCATCGTCTCGCCCTCGAGGTCGGCGAGCGTGACCGACTCGAACGCGACGATCGGGTGCCCCTTCGGGGAGACCACGACCGGCAGCTCGTCGTAGAGCGCCACGACGTGCAGCTCCTCGGCCTCGGCCGCCGGCGCGAGCGGCATTCGCGCGAGCAGCGCGTCGACGCGCGCCTCGCGCAGCGCGCCCAGCGCATCCGCCTCGTCGACGGTCACCAGGTCGATCGGCACGTCGGGCATCCGCTCGCGCCACACGCGCATCCACTTCGCGGGCGTGACGCCGGGCACACCGCCGAGTCGGAACCGATCCATGCGCTCAGTCTGACGGTTCGCGGCGCCGCCCGTGACGGGGCTCAGACGCGCTCGAGGAAGGCGACGACGTCGGCGAGCTCCTCGGCGACGATCGAGTGGGCGCGCGGGTAGGTGCGCCGGTCGACGTCGAAGTGCGCGTCGAGCCACGGGGAGGAGCGCTCGATCTTGTCGCGGTGGATGACGTCGTCGAGCTCGCCGATCGTGGTGAGGAGGGGGATGCGCGGGTCGCGGGCGGCGAGCGCGGCATCGCCGGGCAGCGCGCCGTCGTGCACGAACGAGGCGAGGTGCACGACCGACGCGAAGCGCTCGGGGGCGAGCCTCGCGAGCTGCACCGCCATCGCGCCGCCCTGCGAGAAGCCGAGCAGGTGCACGCGCTCGAAGCGGCGCTCGAGGCTGTCGAGCCAGCGCAGCACGGCGTCGGCGGATGCGTCGATCGCCTCGTGGTCGTCGCTGTCGACGGGCGAGAAGTCGAACCAGGCGAAGCCGCCGCCATAGGGGAGCGGGGCGCGCAGCGAGGCGATCGTGAAGCGCTCCGGCAGGTGCGGGGCAAGCCCGAACAGGTCGCCCTCGTGCGAGCCGAGGCCGTGCATGACGACGAGCAGGTCGTCGCCCGCGCCCTCGCGCCACTGCACCGCATCCGCGTCGATCTGCTGCATGGGAGCCCCCTCCGACGGGCCGAGCCCGGCTGCTCGCGCCATCGATGACACCGTAGCCTCGAAGCATGAAGGGCGACGCATGACGAGCACCTCGGCGACCACGAGGATCATGCCGTCGGTGCCCGCTCGCGGCGGCAGCCGCCGGCCCACGCGCGGCAAGCGCATCGGCCGTGTCGTCTCGCTCGACGCCGCGCGCGGACTGCTCGTGCTCGCGACCGTCGTCTGGCTCGGCGCGCCGCGACGGCCGTTCGCGGCGTCCGAGCCGTGGGGCGCCGTCGGCCTCGACGCGTTCGCGCTGCCCGCCTTCGCGGTGATCGCCGGCTGCGCGTTCGCGATGGCGCAGCACCGGCAGTGGACGAGCGGCGGGCGCGTGCTCGTCCGGTCGGGCCTGCTCCTGCTCATCGGACTCGCGCTCGCGGCCGCGGCCGCGCTCATCTCCGGCGCTGCCGCCGGGATCCCCTTCGATGCCGCGGCGGGCACGCTCGGCGGCCTCGAACGGCTCCGCGTCGCCGGTCCGCTGCTGCAGCTCGGCATCGCGACCGCGGTCCTCGGCCTGTTCGGGCTGCTCGCGACCACCTGGGTCGGCTGGGTGTGGGCGACCGTCATCGCGACCGCGATCGGCTCGGGCGTGCTGTGGCTGAGCGCCGGTCTCTGCGGCATGACAGGCGGTGGGCTGAGCGACGCGTGCGGCCCCGCCGCACTGCTCGTCGGCGGCATCGCGGATGCGGCCGGCGCGCCCGCCGATCCGCAGATCACGCAGGCGGTCGCGACGGTGATCGCCGGCCTCGGCCTCGCGCTGCCGGGCGCGGCCGGCGCGGCGCTCGTGCACGCGCTGCTGCGCGCCCGCAGCGTCAAGGCCCGCCAGCGCGCCCGCGTCGTCGGCTACGGGCTGCTCGCCGCCGTGCTGTTCGGCGTGCTCGGCATCCTCGCGTACTTCACGCCGACCGTGTGGGGGCAGCAGCCGCTCGAGCCGGCGACCGCGCTCTGGACGCCGCCGCTCACCCTCGCCGTCGCGAGCCTCGCCGCAGTGCTCGCGTGCGTCGTGCATCCGTCGATCGACACCGACCTGCGCGGCGGCACGTCGGCGCTCGGCGCCTTCGCCGAGCCGTTCGCCGCCGTCGGGCGCATCAGCCTGCTCGCGGTCGGCGCGACGCTCGCGGTGCGCACGCTGCTCGAGGCGATGCCCGACCCCGACCCGGTCGGCTGGTTCGCGGCGCTCGGCGACATCCCGTCGATCGTGCTGGGGCTGCTCGTCGCGGCGCTGTGGATCGGTGTGGCGCTCTGGGCCGACCGCGGCGGGCACCGCTTGCGTCCCTGAACCCGCGCATCCGCTCCGGCAGGCACAATGGGGCCATGGCCGTCCGCACCCCCGACCCCAATCCAGGCTGGCTGAGCGACGAGGAGCTGCAGCAGGCGCGCGAGCGACTGCCCATCCTCTACGTCGAAGCCATCCCGGTGCGCCTCGACGGCATCGGGCAGGTGAAGGAGGTCGGGCTGCTGCTGCGCATGAACGACCACAGCCAGATGACCCGCACGATCGTGTCGGGCCGTGTCATGCGCGGCGAGCGCGTGCGCGACGCGCTGTACCGCCACCTCGAGAAGGACCTCGGGCCCATGGCGTTCCCGCAGCTGCCCGCGAGCCCCGTCCCGTTCCACATCGCCGAGTACTTCCCGATCCACGGCGACGGGCTCTACTCCGACGATCGGCAGCACGCGGTCTCGCTCTGCTACATCGTGCCGGTCACCGGCACGTGCGACCCGCGGCAGGACGCCCTCGAGCTCACGTGGCTCACTCCGGAGGCGGCCGCCTCCGAGCTCATCGCCACCGAGATGGAGGGCGGACGCGGCAGCCTCGTGCGCGCCGCGCTCGCCCACTGCGGGGCGCTCCGGTAACGAGCGCTCGCGAGGCGCGCGCGAGGGCGCTCGCGTTCGGGATGCGCTCGGCCGGCATCCGTAGGCTTGTCGCTATGAGCGCTCAGTACCAGGTGACCCTCGAGTGGGGCGCCGCGGCGATGCGGGCCACCGCCGCCGACGTGGTCGTGATCGCCGACGCCGATCGCGGCGCGGCGACCGAGGAGCTGCACGACCTCGCGCCGCGCACGTCGCTCGTGCTCGATGCGACGCTCGCGAGCGCATCCGCCGTCGCTCGTGCCGCGCTCGACGAGCAGGAGCGGCGCGGCGACCGCGTCTCGATCGGCATCGTCGCCGCGGGCGATCGCTGGGACGATGGTTCGCTGCGGCCGAGCGCCGCCGACCTGCTCGTCGCCGGCCGGGTCGTCGACGAGCTCGCCGACCTCGGCATCGACTTCCACAGCCCCGCGTGCGCCGTCGCGTGCGCGGCAGCCGTCGGCCTGCGCGGCGCGACGGAGGCGCTCGTCGCCGCCGAAGCCGCCTCGCGGCAGCCGACCGATCACAGAGCAGGTGCCGCACGATGAGCTGGCAGGCCGACCCCGCACGCTACGACCGCATGCAGTACCGCCGCGCCGGCGCATCCGGCCTGAAGCTGCCGCTCCTGACCCTCGGCATGTGGCACAACTTCGGCGACGACGTGCCGCTCGAGCGGCAGCGCGACCTGCTCACGACCGCCTTCGACCGCGGCATCACCCACTTCGACCTCGCGAACAACTACGGCCCGCCGTTCGGTGCCTCCGAGCTGAACTTCGGCCGCGTGATGGCGAGCGAGCTGAAACCGCACCGCGACGAGATCCTCGTGACGACGAAGGCCGGCTGGGACATGTGGCCAGGCCCCTACGGCATGGGCGGCAGCCGCAAGTACCTCATCGCGAGCCTCGACCAGTCGCTCGAGCGCATGGGACTCGACCACGTCGACATCTTCTACCACCACCGTCCCGACCCCGAGACACCGCTCGAGGAGACGATGGCGGCGCTCGACCACATCGTGCGCACAGGTCGCGCGCTCTACGTGGGCGTCTCGAGCTACTCGGCGGACGAGACGCGCCAGGCACATGCGATCCTCGACTCGCTCGGCACCCCGCTGACCATCCACCAGCCGTCGTACTCGATGCTGAACCGCTGGATCGAGCGGGATGGCCTGCTCGACGCCGCGGGCGAGCTCGGCGTCGGCGTCATCGGGTTCACGGCGCTCGCGCAGGGCCTGCTGACGGGCAAGTACCTCGACGGCGTGCCCGCCGACTCGCGCGCCGCGAAGGGGAGCGCCCGCAAGCCGCTCGACCCGACCGTCTCGCCCGACGCGATCGAGCGCATCCGCGGCCTTGCCCGCATCGCCGAGGAGCGAGGGCAGTCGCTCGCGCAGCTCGCGCTCGCGTGGGCGCTGCGCGACCCGCGCGTGACGTCGCTCACGATCGGCGCCTCGCGCGTCGAGCAGCTCGAGCAGAACCTGGGCGCCCTCGACCGCCTCGACTTCACGGCGGACGAGCTCGCGGCGATCGACGAGCTCGCGCAGGACGAGCCGGGCATCGACCTCTGGGCGCAGGCGCGAGACTCTCGCGGCTGACGCCGTCGGCCGCGAGAGGTGCACGCTGTTGCTGCCTCGACCGCGGGTAGGCCGCAAGAGCGTGCACATGCCCGCGGGCTCGATCGTGCGGTGTGCACGCTGTTGCTGCCTCGACCGGGAGTAGACCGCAAGAGCGTGCACACGACCCCGCGCGGCCTGAACCGAGATCGGACCGCGGGAGCGTGCACACGAGGCGGGCGACCCTCATGAGCGGCGGGCGAGCGCTCCCCGCACTCGCCTCGCGCATCGCTCGCCGCCGCGGGCGAGGTCGGCCTTCGTGATGCGCACGACGATCCATCCGGCTGCCTCGAGCATCTCGTAGCGCAGGATGTCCTGCGCCCAGCGCTGGGGGTCGAGGTGCCCCTCGCCCTCGTACTCCACCGCGACCTTCAGCTCCGGGTAGCCGAGATCGGGGTGCAGCTCGATGCCGTCGACGATGACGAGCGGATGCACGACGGGCTCGGGCAGGCCGGCGAGCGCGATGCAGCGGCGCGTGATCGTCTCGAAGCGGGAGTCCACGCCGACTCGAGCATCGGCGGCCGCGGCCCGCAGCGCAGCGGCCCCTCGCAGGCCGACGCACCGCTCGATGAACTCGGCGAGCCGTGCCGGCGTCGCGTGCGGCCGCCGCGGCAGCTCGAGATCGGGGTAGCGCTGGGAGTCGGTGAGCAGCGCGTCGACGACGTGGACGAGGTGCTCGTGGTCGAGATCTCCCGCCAGGATGAGGGCCGTGGCTGCCGGGGCGAGCAGACGCAGCCCGCGGTGCTCGGTGAAGTCGAGCTTCGAGCCGTCGACCGAGATGTGCCGGGTGCCGCTCGCCCGGCCGCGCGTCGAGCCGTGCGACCTGGCGATGACGAGCGGCTCCTCCGATGACCACTCGGTCGGGAGGGGGATGCCCCAGAGGCGCGCAGCGGTGATGCCGGCGAAGCCGTGATGGGCAGGCATGCACGCCCCGTAGGCGGCGGCGACGTCGACGAGTCGCTCAGCGCTCGCCGTCCGCACGCCGCGGAAGGGTGCGACGAGGTCGCCGCTGCGGACGCGCGCACGGGTCACACCGGCGCGCACGGCGTCGTCGACGAGGAAGGGGCCGCCCGCGAACGGGTCGGGCAGCGGTGAGGGTGCTGGCACGGCGGCACTGTGCCCCGGGACGGTCGACCGCCGCTGTGTCGGCCGCGCCGCCTGTGGAGAGCCGAGCGGCCGGCCGCGCTGTCTGTGGAGAGCCGAGCTACCGGCCGCGCCACGCGCGCCCGCCGCCCGCCCACCGTGCCGCACGCAGCGCGACTCGCGGGTGTCGCGTGTCCGTGGCCGCGGCTAGCGTGTCGGCCATGACGGCGACGGAGCCACGCACATCCGGAGAGCGCACGTTCATGCACGTGCTGGTCAACACCGCGCTCGCGAACCTCACCACGAGCTTCCTGTGGTTCGGCCTCACGTTCTGGGTCTACCTCGAGACGCGCTCGGTGCTCGCGACCGGCATCATCGGCGGCGCCTACATGCTGTTCGTCGCCTTCGGCAGCATGCTCTTCGGCACGATCGTCGACCACCACCGCAAGCTGCGCGTCATGCTGCTCTCGGGCTCGGTCACGCTGCTCGCGTTCTCGCTCGCGGGCGCCATGTACCTGCTGCTGCCCGAGCCGTCGCTCCTCGACCTCGGGGCGCCGTGGTTCTGGCTCTTCACCGCGATCATCCTCGCTGGCGCGGTCGTCGAGCACATGCGCAACATCGCGCTCTCGACGACCGTGACGATGCTCGTCCCCGACGAGCGGCACGCGAACGCCAACGGCATGGTCGGCACGGTGCAGGGCATCGCCTTCATCGTCACGAGCGTGTTCTCGGGCCTCGCGATCGGCAGGCTCGGCATGGGGTGGACGATCGCGATCGCCATCGCGCTGACCGCCGTCAGCCTCGCCCACCTGATGACGCTGCGGGTGCCCGAGGACGTGGTCGCGCTCGACGACGACGACACGGTGCGCGGCATCGACATGCGCGGCTCGATCCGCGCGGTGCTCGCGATCGGGGGCCTCTTCGCGCTCATCGTCTTCTCGACGTTCAACAACCTCATCGGCGGCGTCTACATGGCGCTCATGGACCCGTACGGCCTCGAGCTGTTCACCGTCGAGATGTGGGGCGTCGTCTTCGGCGTCGCGTCGACCGGCTTCATCGTCGGCGGCCTCGCGATCGCGAAGTTCGGGCTCGGCAAGCGCCCCATCCGCACCCTGCTCCTCGTCGTCATGGCGATGGGCGTGCTCGGCGCGCTCTTCACGATCCGCGAGTGGTGGTGGCTCTACGCGGCCGGCATCTGGCTCTACATGTGCCTCATCCCCGCTGCCGAGGCGGCGGAGCAGACCATCATCCAGCGGGTCGTGCCGATGTCGCGCCAGGGTCGCGTCTTCGGGTTCGCGATGGCCTTCGAATCGGCGGCCGCACCCATCACCGCGTTCCTCATCGCGCCGATCGCGGAGTTCTGGATCATCCCGTGGGCGCGCTCCGAGTCGGGGTCCGCGGCGCTCGAGCCGCTGCTCGGCACCGGTGTGGCTCGCGGCATCGCGCTCGTCTTCCTCGCGGCCGGCATCATCATGGTCATCGCGGCGGCGCTCGCGCTGCTGACGAAGTCGTACCGGCGCATCAGCGCGTCCTACGACGCGTCGGCGCCGACCGCCGCCGAGGGCGACGGGCCTGAGGCGACCGCTGCCGCAGCCGGCGCGGCGGCGGGCGCGGTCGGTGCTGCGCCCGAGCGGTCGGATGCCACGCCGCGGTCTGGCGGTCAGTCGTCGATGCGCTCGGTGAGCGACGACGGCAGCGCGGCCGACCCGAGGTAGGCCGACCGCACCGGCGGCGGGGAGTCCGTCGCGGTCGCATCGCGCACCGGCGCGGGCGCGGTGTCGGCGACGAAGCGCGCGAGCCGCCGGCCGTCGACGACCGCGGCAGGCGGCCGTCCGACGCGCACGCCGTCTCGGATGCGCTCGGTCGGCAGCGGCGCATCGCTCGCGACGAGCACGAGGTTGCTGTGCCGGGCGCCCGCGAGCGTGGATCCGGTGGAGATGAGCGCGACGTGCGCGAACACCGCCTGCAGCGTGGCGATCTGGCTGCGCACGAAGCGCAGCGGCGGCCCGTCGGCGGAGTTCACGACGAGCGCGCCGCCGGGGACGAGCGCGGCGCGAGCAGCTGCGAAGCACTCGACGGTCGTGAACGGCGCCGGCACCCGACCGGCGCCGAAGACGTCGATCGTGACGAGCGCGACCGGCGAGGCCACGCTCTCGAGCACCGCGCGCCCGTCGCCGACGACGACCTCGATGCCCGGCGGCAGCGGCGCGCCCTCGGCGACGAGCTCGACGAGCCGGGGCTCGAGCTCGACGACGCGCTGCCGCAGGTGCGGCAGGGCGTGCTGCAGAGCGCGGGGCAGCGCGGCGGCGCCACCGCCGAGGTGGAGTGCCTCCGCGCCCGCCGGGAACGGTGCGAGCGCGGCGAGCGAGGCCGCGAGCATCCAGCGGTGCGAGACGTGGCGGGGCGGGGCGCCCGGCGCGCCGAGGTGCGACTGCTCGATGCCGTCGATGACGAGCACGAGCCCGTGCTCGTCGGGCCGCAGGATCGCCTCGAGCCCGTTCGACAGCGACCGTCGCGACGCTCCGCCCCGGTCGCTCATGCGGCGGCGACCCGGCGCTGCCAGCGGATCTCGACCACCCGGCGCGCGGAGCGCGAGCACGCCCGGCACGCGTAGCGACCGCGCGGCGCACGGAAGCGCACGTGCTCGTGCCCGCCCGGGCACGAGCCGACCCAGCCGGCCCGCTCCGCGGCGATCTCGCCCTGGTGGGTGCGGCCCCCGACGTAGCCGAGCTCGCGCGCGGTGCGCTGCCAGCGCGGTCCGTGGCCGGCCGTCGGCCCGGCCATCGCGTGGGCGACCTCGTGCAGCAGCGTCTGGTGCACCTCGTCGTCGTCCCAGCGCGCGGCGAGGTGCTTCGAGACGGTGATGCGACGCTGCGTGTAGTTCGTCAGCCCCGCGCGCTTCGCGGCGCGGTCGAAGCCGAACGACCAGCTGTCGTCGAGGTGCAGGCGGATGAGCGCCTCGGCCCAGACGCGCACGCGCTCGAGATCTGCCACCGCACCGCTCCCTCCGCCTGCCAGCCCGACGATCCGGGCCTCACTCCGACCTGGCGAGCATGCCAGCCGCCGCTCGCTCGACGCGAACCGGCGGCCGTCGCCTGTGGATGGGCGTCAGCGCCCGCCCCAGATCGGGTGCGTCGCGCGCGGCACGTCCTGCTCCGCGCGGAGCGCCTCGGTCTGGGCGCGGTCTGTCGCGACGAGCAGGGCCACCTCGGCGGCCTGCAGCTGCTCGGCCGGCAGCTCGGCCTCGCGGCACAGCTCGACCGCCACGGTGAAGTCGATGCACGCCTCGTGCCACTGGTGCAGGGCGAAGTGCACGGTGCCGCGCTGCTGCAGCGCGTGCGCCCACAGCTCGACCCAGTCGTTCGAGCGCGACTCGGCGATGAGCGCCGTGCACTCGCGCAGCGCGGTGCGCAGGTCACCGCGCGTCTGCACGACGGATGCGCGCAGCAGCCGAGCCTCGGCGACGCGGTCGCGCGAGCCGGATGCGCGGGCCATCGTGACCGCCTCGGTCGCGGCGGCGAGCGCCTCGTCGAGCCGGCCGATGCTCTCGAGCAGCCACGCGCGCTCCGACACCGCGGCGAGCGAGCGCTCGCGGCCGAGCTGGCGCAGCCTGCGGCCCGCGGCCGCGACATCGACGGCGTTCCGCAGCGCGGTCTGGTCGTAGCCGATCGACTCGCTCATCCCCACATCGTCGCGCATGCGCGACGATTCCCCGGGAGCACGCGCCGTGCGTCCCGTCAGCCGAAGATGCCCCGGCTCGGCGCGGGGCTCGGCGTGGCGTCGGCATCGCGCGCAGGCGAGGCGCCGCCGAGGAAGCGCCGCAGCTCGGCGCCCGCGACGACCTTGCCGGGCAGCGGGTCGCGGCGCAGGGCCCGGCCGAGCGCGTCGAGGTCGGGCAGCTCGCGGCCCGCGATCGCGACCACGTTGCCGAATCGCCTGCCCTTGAGCATGCCCGGGTCGGCGAGCGCCGCGGCGTGGTCGTGCACCTCGAGCAGGGCGGCGAGCTGCCGCTTCGCGAACGCGAGGGTGCGGTCGTCGGCGATGTTGACGACCACGACGCCTGTCGGCGCGAGCAGGTCGCGCACGAGCGCGTGGAACTCGACCGTCGTCACGTGCGCCGGCGTCTGGGAGCCCGAGAACACATCCACCACCACGAGGTCGACCGCGCCGCGCAGTCCTCCCGGCAGTCGCGACAGCTGCTCGCGCGCGTCGCCGTACCGCACCCGAACGCTCGCGCCCCGAGGCAGGGGCGCCACCTCGCGAACGAGCTCGACGAGCAGCGGCTCGAGCTCGATGACCTGCTGGCGGGAGCCGGGCCTCGTCGCATCGACGTAGCGGGGGAGCGTGAGCGCGCCGGCGCCGAGGTGGACGGCGGTGAGAGGCCCCGCGGGCAGCTCGTCGATCACGTGGCCGATCTGCTGCACGTACTCGTAGACGAGCAGCTCGGGGCGATCGGGGTCGACGTGCGACTGCGGCGTGCCGTCGACCACGAGCTGCCAGCCCGTCGAGGCGAAGCGCATCTCGGCGTGCAGGCCGCTGGAGAGTCGGCGGCTGGGGGTGCTCACGTGCACCATTGTCGCGGCATCCGCCGCGCACCGACCCGCGATCGGGCACGCGCTACCATCGTGCCCCGGGAGCACGCCCGGCGACACGCCGTGGCGGCTGGACACCGGGGCGCGCGGGGCGTAAGGTGATTCTTTGCGCTCACTGACATCCCCTCTGCCTTCATATTGCGGTCGGCACGCGCCCGAACAGGGCGCTTCAGGGTGTTGACGAGTCTCTCACCGACGACACGATCCCGGGAAGACCCGCAACCCTTCCCGGCCCGGAGGTATCTGCCTTGGCTGAACTGAGCCCCAAGACCGGTCGGCGCGCAAGCCGACTGAGCTTCGCGCACATCTCGGAAACACTGACCGTCCCCGACCTTCTGGCGCTCCAGACCGAGAGCTTCGAATGGCTCATCGGCGACGACGCCTGGAAGGCGCGGCTCGACCTCGCGAACGCGGAGGGTCGTGAGGACGTCCCCGCGCACTCGGGGCTCGAGGAGATCTTCGAGGAGATCTCGCCCATCGAGGACCTGAGCGAGAAGATGCAGCTCTCCTTCTCGGAGCCGGTGCTCGATGTGCCCAAGTACACGATCGACGAGTGCAAGGAGCGCGGCAAGACGTACGCCGCGCCGCTGTACGTGTCGGCCGAGTTCATGAACCACGAGACGGGCGAGATCAAGTCGCAGACCGTCTTCATGGGCGACTTCCCGCTCATGACCGAGAAGGGCACGTTCATCGTGAACGGCACCGAGCGCGTCGTCGTCTCGCAGCTCGTGCGCAGCCCCGGTGTCTACTTCGACCGCACCCCCGAGAAGAACTCCGACAAGGACGTCTACTCGGCTCGCGTCATCCCGAGCCGCGGCGCCTGGCTCGAGTTCGAGATCGACAAGCGCGACGCCGTCGGCGTGCGCATCGACCGCAAGCGGAAGCAGTCGGTCACGGTCTTCCTCAAGGCGCTCGGCATGACCGCCGAGGACATCGCCAAGGAGTTCGCCGGCTACGAGTCGATCATCGCGACGCTCGAGAAGGATGCGCCGATGTCGAAGGAGGACGCCCTCCGCGACATCTACCGCAAGCTGCGTCCGGGCGAGCAGGTCGCCGCCGAGGCCGCCCGCGCGCTGCTCGACAACTTCTACTTCAACCCGAAGCGCTACGACCTCGCGAAGGTCGGCCGCTACAAGATCAACCGCAAGCTCGGCATCGACGTGCCCATGAGCGACTCGGTGCTCTCGGTCGAGGACATCGTCGCGACGATCAAGTACCTCGTCGCGCTGCACGCCGAGCAGTCGACCCTCCCGGGCGTCCGCAAGGGCGAGCCCGTCGACATCCGCCTCGACATCGACGACATCGACCACTTCGGCAACCGTCGCATCCGCGCCGTCGGCGAGCTCATCCAGAACCAGGTCCGCACGGGCCTGGCACGCATGGAGCGCGTCGTCCGCGAGCGCATGTCGACGCAGGACATCGAGGCGATCACGCCCCAGACGCTCATCAACGTGCGTCCGGTCTCGGCTGCGATCAAGGAGTTCTTCGGCACCTCGCAGCTGTCGCAGTTCATGGACCAGAACAACCCGCTCGCGGGTCTGACCCACAAGCGCCGCCTGTCGGCGCTCGGCCCCGGCGGCCTCTCGCGAGAGCGCGCCGGCGTCGAGGTCCGTGACGTCCACCCCTCGCACTACGGCCGCATGTGCCCGATCGAGACGCCGGAAGGCCCGAACATCGGCCTCATCGGCTCGCTCGCGACCTTCGCGCGCATCAACTCGTTCGGCTTCATCGAGACGCCGTACCGCCGGGTCGTCGACGGCGTGGTCTCCGAGCACATCGACTACCTGACCGCGTCGGAGGAGGACGAGTTCGTCGTCGCCCACGCGAACAACCGCCTCAACGCGAAGCAGCAGTTCATCGAGCCGCGCGTCGTCGCCCGTCGCAAGGGCGAGGAGGTCGAGCTCGTCGTCCCGACCGAGGTCGACTACATGGATGTCTCGCCGCGCCAGATGGTGTCGGTCGCGACGAGCCTCATCCCGTTCCTCGAGCACGACGACGCGAACCGCGCCCTCATGGGTGCGAACATGCAGCGCCAGGCGGTGCCGCTCGTCCGCAGCGAGTCGCCGTTCGTCGGCACCGGCATGGAGGGCTTCGCGGCCATCGACTCCGGTGACGTCATCACGGCCGATGCGGCCGGCGTGGTCGCCGAGGTCTCGGCCGACATGGTCTCGATCCAGCTCGACGAGGGCGGCACGCAGCAGTACTTCCTGCGCAAGTTCGACCGCTCCAACCAGGGCACGTCGTACAACCACCGCGTCATCGTCTCCGCCGGCGACCGGGTCGAGCAGGGCGAGGTCATCGCCGACGGCCCCGCGACGGACCAGGGCGAGCTCGCGCTCGGCCGCAACCTCCTCGTGGCGTTCATGCCGTGGGAGGGCCACAACTACGAGGACGCGATCATCCTCAGCCAGAACCTCGTGAAGGACGACGTGCTCTCGTCGATCCACATCGAGGAGTACGAGGTCGACGCCCGCGACACGAAGCTCGGCAAGGAGGAGGTCACCCGTGACCTCCCCAACGTCGGCCCCGACCTGCTGGCCGACCTCGACGAGCGCGGCATCATCCGCATCGGTGCCGAGGTCGTCCCCGGCGACATCCTGGTCGGCAAGGTCACGCCGAAGGGCGAGACCGAGCTGAGCGCCGAGGAGCGCCTGCTCCGCGCGATCTTCAACGAGAAGAGCCGCGAGGTGCGCGACACGTCGCTCAAGGTGCCTCACGGCGAGCAGGGCACGGTCATCGCGGTCAAGCAGTTCCGCGCTGAGGACGGCGACGACGAGCTCGGCTCGGGCGTGCACGAGAAGGTCGTCGTGTACATCGCGCAGAAGCGCAAGATCACCGAGGGCGACAAGCTCGCCGGCCGTCACGGCAACAAGGGCGTCATCGCGAAGATCCTGCCCGAGGAGGACATGCCGTTCCTCGCGGACGGCACCCCCGTCGACATCGTCCTGAACCCCCTGGGCATCCCGAAGCGCATGAACTTCGGCCAGGTGCTCGAGACGCACCTCGGCTGGATCGCGAAGACGGGCTGGAAGGTCGAGGGCACTCCCGAGTGGGCAGAGGGTCTCGACCCGCGCACGCTCGAGGCGCCCGCCGACACGAAGGTCGCCACGCCGGTGTTCGACGGCGCGACCGAGGAAGCCATCATCGGCCTGCTCGACGCGACGCTGCCCACGCGCGACGGTCAGCGACTCGTCGACGGCTCCGGCAAGGCGAACCTCTTCGACGGCCGCTCCGGAGAGCCGTACCCGTACCCGATCTCGGTCGGCTACATGTACATCCTCAAGCTCCACCACCTCGTCGACGACAAGATCCACGCTCGCTCGACGGGCCCGTACTCGATGATCACGCAGCAGCCCCTGGGCGGAAAGGCCCAGTTCGGCGGCCAGCGGTTCGGCGAGATGGAGGTCTGGGCGCTCGAGGCGTACGGCGCCGCGTACACGCTCCAGGAGCTCCTCACCATCAAGTCGGACGACATCGTCGGCCGCGTGAAGGTGTACGAGGCGATCGTCAAGGGCGAGAACATCCAGGAGCCCGGCATCCCCGAGTCCTTCAAGGTGCTCATGAAGGAGATGCAGTCGCTCTGCCTGAACGTCGAGGTGCTCAACGCAGCCGGCGACCTCGTCACGCTCCGCGATGACGAGGATGAGGCGCTGCGCACGGCCGAGGAGCTCGGCATCAACATCTCCAGGCCCGAGATGTCGTCCATTGACGACATCTGATCCGGCAGCCGCGAACAGATCTTCAGACAAGAGGGAAATGCATTGATCGACGCAACCACGTTCGATGAACTGCGGATCGGCCTGGCCACGGCCGACCACATCCGTGCCTGGTCCTACGGCGAGGTCAAGAAGCCGGAGACCATCAACTACCGCACGCTCAAGCCGGAGAAGGACGGCCTGTTCGGCGAGCAGATCTTCGGCCCGTCGCGCGACTGGGAGTGCGCCTGCGGCAAGTACAAGCGCGTGCGCTTCAAGGGCATCGTGTGCGAGCGCTGCGGCGTCGAGGTCACGAAGTCGTCGGTGCGCCGCGAGCGCATGGGCCACATCGAGCTCGCCGCTCCCGTCACGCACATCTGGTACTTCAAGGGCGTGCCGAGCCGTCTCGGCTACCTGCTCGACATGGCGCCGAAGGACCTCGAGAAGGTCATCTACTTCGCCGCGTACATGATCATCCGTGTCGACACGGATGCTCGTCACGAGCGCCTGCCCCAGCTGGAGCAGGAGCTGCGCCTCAAGACCAATGAGGTCGAGAAGCGCCGCGACGCCGACATCGCCGAGCGCCTCGCGCAGCTGGAGGCCGACGTGGCCCAGCTCGAGGAGGAGGGCGCCAAGGCCGACCAGAAGCGCAAGGTCCGCGACGCGGGCGAGCGCGAGATGGCACAGCTGCGCAAGATCGCCGACGACCAGATCGCTCACCTCGAGCGTGTCTTCGACGACTTCCGCACGCTGAAGGTCGGCGAGCTCAAGGCGGAGGACGCGGTCTACCACGACCTCGTCGACCTCTACGGCGAGTTCTTCGAGGGCCACATGGGCGCGGAGGCCATCAAGCTCCGCCTCCTGGCGTTCGACCTGGCCGCCGAGTCCGAGGACCTGCACAAGCAGATCGCCGAGGGCAAGGGCCAGCGCAAGATCCGTGCGATCAAGCGCCTCAAGGTCGTCAACTCGTTCCTGCAGACGGGCAACAGCCCGGCTGCGATGGTGCTCGACGTCGTCCCGGTCATCCCGCCGGAGCTGCGCCCGATGGTGCAGCTCGACGGTGGCCGCTTCGCGACGAGCGACCTGAACGACCTCTACCGCCGCGTCATCAACCGCAACAACCGACTCCGCCGCCTGCTCGACCTCGGTGCTCCCGAGATCATCGTGAACAACGAGAAGCGCATGCTGCAGGAGGCGGTCGACGCCCTGTTCGACAACGGTCGTCGTGGCCGTCCCGTCACGGGCACGGGCAACCGCGCGCTGAAGTCGCTCTCCGACATGCTCAAGGGCAAGCAGGGCCGGTTCCGCCAGAACCTGCTCGGCAAGCGCGTCGACTACTCGGGCCGCTCGGTCATCGTGGTCGGCCCGCAGCTGCAGCTGCACCAGTGCGGCCTGCCCAAGCAGATGGCGCTCGAGCTGTTCAAGCCGTTCGTCATCAAGCGCCTCATCGACCTGGGCCACTCGCAGAACATCAAGCACGCGAAGCGCATGGTCGAGCGCTCGAAGCCGCAGGTCTGGGACGTGCTCGAGGAGATCATCCGCGAGCGCCCCGTGCTGCTGAACCGCGCGCCCACGCTGCACCGGCTCGGCATCCAGGCCTTCGAGCCGCTGCTCGTCGAGGGCAAGGCCATCCAGCTGCACCCGCTCGTCTGCTCGGCGTTCAACGCCGACTTCGACGGCGACCAGATGGCTGTCCACCTGCCGCTGTCGGTCGAGGCGCAGGCCGAGGCCCGCGTGCTCATGCTCGCGTCGAACAACATCCTGAAGCCGTCCGACGGCCGTCCGGTGACCCTGCCGACCCACGAGATCGTCTCGGGCCTGCACCACCTGACGACCCTGAAGCCGGAGGGCCTCGGCAAGGGCCGTGCGTTCTCGTCGGTCGCCGAGGCGATCATGGCGATGGACCAGGGGACGCTCGACCTGGGCGCTCCCGTGCGGATCCGCCTCGAGGGCCTGGTCTTCCGCGACCAGGACCGCCCCGAGGGCTTCGTCGACGGCGAGCCGTTCCTGCACGAGACGACGCTGGGTCGCGCGCTCTTCAACGAGCTGCTGCCCGACGACTTCCCGTTCGTGGCCGAGGTCGCCGCGAAGCCGCTCATCTCGCTCATCGTGAACGCGCTCGCAGAGCGCTACCCGAAGACCGTGGTGGCCGCGACGCTCGACAAGATCAAGGACGCCGGCTTCTACTGGGCCACGCGCTCGGGCATCACGGTCGCGCTCTCCGACGTCATCACGCCTGCCCGCAAGGGCGAGATCGTGGCTGCCGCCGAGGAGTCCGCGAGCAAGGTGCAGGGCAAGTTCGAGAAGGGCCTCATCACCGACTCGGAGCGTCGCACCGACCTCACCGAGCTGTGGACCAAGGCCACCAACGAGGTGCAGAAGGCCACGCAGGAGGCGTTCGACGAGAACAACTCCATCTACCGCATGGTCACCGCCGGCGCGAACGGCAACTGGATCCAGGTGCGCAACATCACCGGCATGCGCGGTCTCGTGACCAACCCGAAGGGCGAGGTCATCCCGCGTCCGATCATCTCCTCGTACCGCGAGGGCCTGACGGTGGCGGAGTACTTCATCGCCACCCACGGTGCTCGCAAGGGCTCGGCCGACACGGCGCTCCGCACGGCCGACTCGGGCTACCTGACGCGTCGACTCGTCGACGTGTCGCAGGACGTCATCATCCGTGAGGACGACTGCGGTACCGAGCGGGGCCTCGACGCTCCGATCGCCGAGACGATCGACGGTCAGCTGATGCTGCACGAGAACGTCGAGTCGGCGGTCTACGCACGCAACCTGGCGACGGATGTCGTGGCCAAGGACGGCACGGTGCTCGCGACGGGCGGCTCCGACATCGGCGACCGCGAGATCCGCGCGTTCATCGCTGCCGGTGTCGAGTCGGTCAAGGTGCGCTCGGTGCTCACGTGCGAGTCGGCGGTCGGCGTCTGCGCCCACTGCTACGGCCGCTCGCTGGCCACCGGCAAGCTCGTCGACATCGGCGAGGCGGTCGGCATCATCGCCGCCCAGTCGATCGGCGAGCCCGGCACGCAGCTCACCATGCGCACGTTCCACACCGGTGGATCCGTGGGCGCGAGCGACATCACGCAGGGTCTGCCCCGTGTGACCGAGCTCTTCGAGGCACGCACCCCGAAGAACTCGTCGCCGATCGCCGAGGCCGCCGGCCGCGTGCGCATCGAGGAGGACGAGAAGTCGAAGCGCATCGTGCTCACGCCCGATGACGGCGAGGAGGAGTTCTCCTACCCCGTGCTGCGTCGCGCCGTGCTCGAGGTCGCCGATGGTGACCGCGTCGAGCAGGGCCAGCAGCTGCAGGTCGGCTCGGTGGACCCCAAGGAGGTGCTGCGCGTGCGCGGCGTCCGCGAGGTGCAGAAGCACCTGGTCTCGGGCGTCCAGGACGTGTACCGCTCGCAGGGTGTGCCGATCCACGACAAGCACATCGAGGTCATCGTCCGGCAGATGCTCCGCAAGGTCACGGTCGTCGACCACGGCGAGACGACGCTGCTCCCCGGCGAGCTCGTCGACCGCTCGAAGTACAACGACATCAACCGAGCGACGCTGACGGAGGGCAAGAAGACCGCCTCGGCTCGCCAGGAGGTCATGGGCATCACCAAGGCGTCGCTCGCGACGGAGTCGTGGCTGTCGGCCGCCTCCTTCCAGGAGACGACCAAGGTGCTCACCGAGGCCGCTCTGGCAGGCAAGCGCGACCCGCTGCTCGGCCTCAAGGAGAACGTCATCATCGGCAAGCTCATCCCGGCCGGCACCGGCCTGGCGCGCTACCGCGACGTCAGCGTCGAGGCGACCGAGGAGGCGAAGGCGGAGCGGTACCCGAACCGCCTGTTCGCCGACGCGGGCACCGTCGACGAGGCCGACCTCTCCTACCTCGACTTCGACGCCTTCACCGGCGGCGAGCTCGGCGAGCAGGAGCCCGGCCAGTACGTCTGACCCCCGGATCGCGGAGTGCGCGGCCGCAGGTCGCGCACTTCGAGAGCCACACGCGAAGGGCCGCACCCGAGAGGGTGCGGCCCTTCGCCGTTCCGCGGCCGCGGCAAAACGCCCGCGGGGCGGTGCGCCGCCAGGAGCCCGCCCGCCCGCGCCCCTACAATCGGCCGACGACGCGGCACCGTGCCGCCGCAGGAGGTACGACCATGAGCGACGAGCAGCCCACGTCCTGGCGCGATCGCTTCTTCGGCAGCGGACCGGCCCAGCAGCCGACGCCCGAGGCGCCCGAGACCGCCCCGCCGACCCCCTCCGGGAGCGCGGCCGAGGACGGCTCGCAGCACTCCGCGGAGCTCGCGCCCGACGAGGCCGAGGTCGCCGCGACCTCGGTCGACGAGCACGACGCGCACCAGCCGCTCGTCGAGCACGACACCGATGAGACGCGCGTCGAGCACGACGCCGACGAGCCGCGCGTCGAGCACGACGCCGACCGCGCGGCCGACAGCCCGATCGAGCCGACCGTGATCGCGCCCTCGACGCTGCGCGGCCCCTCGCACTCCGCCGCGCACCCGGACGACACCGTCCGCAGCGACGTGCGCCCCGTGCAGCAGGACGACGCCGCGACGAGCTCGCTCGAGCGCGCCGACTCGACGGACGACGACGCCGGCTCGCGTGCCGACGACGCGCCCACGCAGGCCATGCCCACCGAGCCGCCGCCCCTGGTCGAGCCCCGCCGCCCGTCGTTCGGCCTGCGCCGCCAGGGCGACGCCGTGCGCGACGCGCAGGATGCGGATGCCCCGGCATCCGAGGGCTCCGGGCTCGCCCTCGGCGGCCTCGCCGCTGCGGGCGCGATGGGCGCGGCAGCGTCCACGCGCCGCGACGCCCCGGAGCAGCGCGAGTTCGTCGAGCCCGAGCCGACGCAGGCGATCGACCAGCAGCGCAGCGATGACTCGACGCAGGTCATCGACTACGGCGCGTACACCGACGACGACACCGACACCGGCACCGGGACCGGCACGGGCGCAGGCGACACGCGCGCGATGGACGCGCAGGAGCCGCCGGCCGCGGCCACCGCCGAGACGAAGGCGCAGCGCTTCGGCATCGTCCGCGACGACGCCCAGCGGTCGCCGTCGATCCCGGTGGACGACGAGACCGCATCCGCCACCGCCGCCGGCGGCACGCCGATCGTGCTCGTCGAGGAGCCCGAGCCGCCGCGCCGCAAGGGCGCGCGCGGCGTCGGCTTCGCCGTGGCGCTGCTCGCGACGCTCATCTTCGCCGCACTCTTCGCGGCCGCGTTCTTCGCGGTCGGCTACCTCTTCGACCGCGCGTTCGACGCGACGGAGACGCTCCAGAGCGTCTGGCTGCGCCCGTCTTACCTGCTGCCGGTGATCGTCTTCTTCCTCGCGTACTGGATCGTGACGCTGATCGTCAACCGCGCCGGCTGGTGGGCGCACGTGCTCGGCGCGTTCATCGTGGCGCTGCTCGTCTACGTCGCGCACATCGGCGGCGCCTACATGGAGGCGCAGGGCGGCTGGGCCGGCTACACGGCGCTGCCGGGCATCGACGCGCAGGCGCTCGGTCAGCTGCTGCTCGCGCCGCTCTCGGTGCTCGCGTTCGTCATCGCTCGCGAGGTGCCCGTCTGGGTCGGCGGCATCGTCGCCCGCCGGGGCCGCAAGGCGCGCGAGTGGAACCGCCAGTCGATGGACGAGTTCAACGCGGAGCACGCGGAGCGGCTCGCGGCGTACGAGAGCGCCAGGGGCTGATGCCCTCGCGCTCGACGCGGTGACACCGCGTCGAGCGCGAGCCTCCGCAGCAGCGCGACCCGCGCACCTCGGTGATGGCCGGAGCGATCCGACCTCATCGCAGGGTTTCTGTTCGCTCAGGTCTGGCACAATGTGGTCGACCCAGCGCGCTCCTTGGCGACGGCTATGGATCCGGGTCGCGACAAGGGGGAGGCCAGAGTGCTTCGGTGGGTCACGCGCCATCGCAAGTCGACCGCTGCCGGTGCGCTCGTCACCGCGGTCTCCGTCGCGCTCGGCATCATCGCCTTCACGTACGACGGCTTCACCACGACCGACGTCGATCTCAACGACGGCGGCGTGTGGGTCACGAAGCAGGACTCCCAGCAGCTCGGGCGCATCAACGTGCAGGCCGAGGAGCTCGACGCCGGCTTGATCTCGCCCACCGCGAGCTTCGACGTGCTGCAGGACGACGACGCGGTGCTGCTGCACAACCGCGAGGCGTCCTCGGTGATGATCGTGGATCCGCTGCAGGTCGTCACCGGCGCGGTCGTGCAGCTGCCGCCGCAGGCCGAGATCGAGCTGGCCGGCGGCACGGTCGTCATCGTCGACACCGCGGACGGCGACGTGTGGGCGATGCCCTTCACCGACGTCGGCGGCTACTCCGCCGAGAACACCGAGCCGTTGCTCGAGCTCGGCGAGGGTGCCGCGGCCACCGTCGACCGCGACGGCACGGTGCACGCCGTCTCGACGCGCGACGGCCAGCAGCTCTCGATCGCCATCGGCGATGAGGGCTTCGACGAGCCGGCCGTGCGCGATCGCGGCGAGCTCGCCGGCATGAGCGATCCCGTCGTGACCGCGGTCGGGGATCAGCCGGTCGTGCTCGACGCGGCGACGTCGACGCTGCTCGTGCCGGGCGGCGCCGTCGAGGTGCCGGCCGATGCCGAGGTGCAGCACGTCGGCGACGCGGCCGACCGCGTGATCCTCGCGACGCCGACGTCGCTCCTCCGCCAGCCGCTCAGCGGCGGTGCGGCTGAGGTCGAGCAGCGCCAGGGTGGCGGGAAGGCCGTGCGGCCCGTGCAGCTGAACGGCTGCGTCTACGCCGTCTGGCCCGGCAGCACGCAGTTCCTGCGCGACTGCGCCGACGACGCGCGCGACCTCGATCAGCCGGTCGACGGCATCGACGGCTCCGAGATCGTCTTCCGCATCAACCGCGACGAGGTGGTGCTCAACCAGTACGTGCAGGGCTCCTCGTGGCTGCTCGCCGACACGCTCGTGCTCGTCGACAACTGGTCCGACCTCGTGCCGCCGCCGTCGGAGGAGCAGAGCGAGGAGGACGACAGCGAGTCGACCGAGGATCTGCTCACCAACCAGCCGCCGCCCATCAACGAGGAGAACACCCCGCCGATCGCGAACAACGACGACTTCGGCGCGCGCTCCGGCCGCTCGACGCTGCTGCCCGTGCTGTGGAACGACTCCGACCCGGACGGCGACGTGCTCACCGCGCGCGTGCTCGGCGACGTGCCCACGGGCGTGCAGGTCGCCCCGGTCGCGAACGACTCGCAGCTGCAGGTCGAGCTGCCCGCCGACTTCGCCCAGGGCTCGTTCACGGTCGACTACCGCGTCGCCGACGGCCGCGGCGGCGAGGCCGACGCCCGCGTCACCGTGCGCGTGCGCGGCGAGGGCGAGAACTCGGTGCCCGAGCCGATGCGCGAGCAGGCCTTCGCGGTCGAGCAGGGCGGCGAGTACGAGTACCAGGTGCTCAGCGAGTGGGTCGATCCCGACGGCGACGACATGTACCTCGTGGATGCGACGACCGAGTCGGGCGACACGATCCAGACCGATCCGTCCGGTCGCCTCGTCTACACCGCCACCGGCGACGTCGGCATCCAGACGGTCGTCGTGACCGTGTCGGACGGCCGTGCCGAGACGACTGCGGAGATCCTCGTGGACGTGCGGGAGCGGGGCGACGCGCCCCCGCTCGCGAACGCCGACTTCGTCTCGACGGTCGAGGGCAGAGAGGCGACGGTCCGTCCGCTGCTCAACGACTTCTCGCCGTCGGGCCGCGTCCTGCGGCTCGCCTCCGTCGAGCCCAACCCCGCAGTCCAGACGACCGTCGACCTCGACTCGGGCACCGTTCGAGTCACGGGCGGGCCGGTCGGCAGCCACTACCTCACCTACCTCGTCGCCGACGGCGCGCTCTCGAGCACGGGCCGCATCCGCGTCGACATCCGCACCCCCGACGACGAGGCGCGGCCCGTCGCGGTGCGCGACACGGCGCTGCTGCCGCAGCGCGGCACGGCGCTCGTCGACCTGCTCGCGAACGACGTCGATCCCGCCGGCGGCGTGCTCGTCGTGCAGCAGGTGACGATCGAGGGGTCGGCGCCCGTCACGATCGAGCTGCGCGATCGCCGCATCGTCAGCATCGTCGACGTCAGCCTCGAGACGCCGTTCCGCTTCACCTACACGGTGTCGAACGGGCGGTTCTCCGAGACGGGAACCGTCGAGGTCATCCCGGTCGCGCCTCCCACCCAGCCGCGCGCCCCGAAGGCGGTCGACGACCGGGCGACGGTGCGCGCCGGCGACTACGTGACCGTCGACGTGCTCGGCAACGACTTCTCGCCCGACGGCTCGCCCTTCCGGCTCGACCGGATCGTCGAGACGAGCTTCGCCTCCGAGGAGGAGGGCGTCGCGTTCCTCTCGGAGGGGCGCCTGCGCGTGCACGCGCTCGAGGCCGCGCCCACGCGCGCGACGGTCACCTACGAGGTGGCCGACGACTTCGGCAACCGCGACTCCGCGACCGTCGCGGTCACGATCGTGCCCCGCGAGGCCGAGCAGAACGCGCCGCCCGCACCCGAGACGGTGACGTCGCGCGTGCTCGCGGGCTCCACGGTGCGCATCCCCATCCCGCTCGACGGCATCGACCCCGACGGCGACGGCGTCGAGCTCGTCGGCTACGACACGGCGCCCGACGGCGGACGCGTGCTCTCCACGGTCGGTCCCGACTACTTCGACTTCGAGGCCTTCCCCGACAGCAGGGGCACCGTCGAGTTCACCTACCGCGTGCGCGACCGCTGGGGCGCCGACGGCACCGCCACCGTGATCATCGGCATCGCCCAGGCAGCGGACGTCAACCAGACGCCCTTCGCGCAGACCGACTTCGTCACGGTGCGGCCCGACCGCGCCGTCGCGATCGCCGTGCTCGAGAACGACACCGATCCAGACCAGGATCAGCTGACGCTCCAGTCCGACGGGCTCGAGCTGCCCGGCGATCTCGAGGGCGCCGTCGTAAACGCCGAGCGCAACACCGTCGACCTCCGCTCGCCATCGGAGCCCGGCGCGTACCAGTTCACCTACGGCGTCGTCGACGCGCGGGGCGCGGGGGCCATCGGCACGGTCATGCTCACGGTGGCGGAGGACGCGGAGCTGCAGGCGCCCGTCGCTCGCGACGATCCGCTGCCGCGCGACGAGCTCGAGCTCGAGGTGCCGCTCGACGTGCCGGTGCTCGAGAACGACCTCGACGCCGACGGCGACCCGAGCGACCTGCAGCTCTCGGTCGTCACGGGTCCCGGGCGGGTCGTCGCCGACACGATCCAGGTGACGCCGAGCGAGTCGTTCCAGGTCATCACGTACCGGGTGACCGACCTCGACGGGCTCACCGCCGAGGCGTTCGTCTCGGTGCCGCCCGTGCGCGACCGCGCGCCGTTCCTGCACCGGACCGAGCCCTTCCAGGTCCCCTCGGGTGAGCTCCGACCGATCGAGCTCCGCGACTACGTCACCGTCTCGACCGCCAACCCGCCCCGGATCACGACGGGCGAGTCGGTCACCGCCGTCAACGACGACTCCAGCGGGCTGATCGTCGACAACGACACGCTGCAGTTCCGATCGGTGCTCGGCTACGTCGGGCCCGCGTCGATCACCTTCGAGGTGACCGACGGCACCGGTCCCGACAACGGCAACATCGCGACGCTCACCATCCCGATCGACGTCGTCCCGTCGAGCGCGGTGCCGCCGACCTTCGCCGGCGCCGTGCTCCGTCCCGAGCAGGGCGAGGGACCCGCGACGTTCGACCTGCACGACGCCACATCCGATCCGGATCCGGGCGACCTCGAGGAGATGCGCTTCGAGCTGCGGGGCGGCTCGATGACGGGCGTCGCGACCTCGCTCTCCGACGACGGCGTCTTCTCGGCGACGGCAGCGGTCGACACCGCTGCCGGCACGACCGGCTCCTTCCAGATCGCGGCGATCGATCCCTTCGGCAACGAGGCGCAGGGCACCGTCATCGTCGAGGTCGTCGCGACGAACCGCCCGCTCGCGCAGGCACTGCCCAACACGGGCGAGGCGACGGCGAGCGTGCCCTTCACGCTCGACGTGGTCAGCGACGACTTCAACCCGTACCAGAACGATGGGCGTCCCCTCCGGATGATCTCGGCCGAGGTCGTGGCCGGTGAGGCGAGCGGCATCTCGCACAACGACCGCGAGGTGACGGTCACGCCGGCCGCGGACTTCTCGGGCGTGCTGACGGTGCGCTACACCGTGCAGGACGCGACCGAGCGGGTCGACCGCCAGGTGACCGGCACGCTGACCCTCAACGTCAAGGCCCGGCCGGATGCGCCGCCGCGCCCGAACGTCGACGCGGTGGGCGACTCGCAGGTGACGCTCACGTGGGCGCCGCCGTCGGCGAACGGCGCGCCGATCATCCGGTACATCGTGCAGTCGACCGACGGGGCGATCAGCTTCCCGTGCTCGTCGACGACGTGCACCGTGACCGGTCTCGTGAACAACACGACGTACCGCTTCCAGGTCGTCGCGGAGAACGAGGTCGGCCTCTCCGACCCGTCGACCGCGTCGAACGACGCCCGCCCCGACGTGCGGCCGGAGCAGCCTGGGCCCCCGAGCGTCGTGCGCGGCGACACGCAGCTCATGCTCTCGTGGCAGCCGCCGGTGAACCGCGGCTCGCCGATCCAGAGCTACGTCGTCGAGATCTCGCCGCCCGCGCCCGGTGGCGTCGTGCAGCAGCAGGCGGCGGGCACGAGCCACACCTGGACCGGGCTCACGAACGGCGTCGCCTACACGTTCCGCATCCAGGCGGTGAACCTCGCCGACGAGCCGAGCGACTTCTCGGCCTACTCGCAGGCCGTCACGCCCGCCGGTCCGCCCACGCAGGTGCAGGGCGTGAGCGCGACTCCCAACCGGAGCATCCCGGGCGAGGTCCAGATGCAGGTGACGTGGACGGCGCCCAACGAGAACGGCGCGGCGATCACGGGCTACACCGTGACGCCCTCGAATGGCGCGACGCCCGCGCAGGCGACCGGCACCACCGCGAGCTTCAGCTTCGCCGCGACGGGCGAGAACGTCACCTTCACGGTGACCGCGACGAACGATGCCGGCACGAGCGTGCCGTCGGCGCCATCGGCGCCGGTGCGGGTGTTCACCGCGCCCGCGGCGCCCTCGGGGGTCGCGGCGACCGAGGGGGACACCAACTCGACGGTGTCGTTCACCCCGGGCAGCACCAACGGCGCGCGTGCCAACGAGGTGCAGTACCAGGTGAGCGTCAACGGCGGCGGCTGGCAGGCGATCGCCGCCGGCGGCGGCGTGGTCGGCGGACTCGCGAACAACGGCGGCCCGTACTCGTTCGTGGTGCGCGCGGTCACGACGATCGACGGCCAGCAGTACGCCGGAGCCTCGTCGGGAGCATCGAACGCCGTTCGGCCCTACGGCGCCATCGGCGCGCCCACGGCGAGCGGGACCGGTCAGGTCGAGCAGGTGACGTTCACCTGGTCGGCGCCGGCGCGCAACGGTCGCAACATCTCGACGCGCATCCGCATCGGCAACGGCAACTGGCAGAGCGTCGGCAACACCGGCACCCAGTCGGCGTCGGCGAACGGCGGCCAGACCGTGACGATCACGGTCGAGTCGACGACCGGTGCCGCCGAGGCCGGGCACGGGGCGCAGACGACGACCACGACGGCCCAGGCGACCGCGCAGGAGCGGCTCAACCCGAGCGTCTCGCTTAGCAGGGGTGGGGTCGCCTACGCGGGCTCGTGCCAGGGCGCCAACGGCGAGCAGTGCCGGTGGTACGAGCTCAACTGGCGCGACTTCGAGCCCGGCATCTACAACTTCACGTGCCACAACACCGGCTCGGCCAACAACGCGAACAACCCGTTCGAGACCGGCCGAGTGAACATCACCACTCGCAACGGCAGCACCACCGCCGAGTACCAGGGCGAGCCGGGCGACACCAACACGTGCTTCTCGGGCTTCGCGGGCCAGGCGTGGATGCGCGTCTGGGGCAACGGGATCGACCTCAACACCCCGAGAGTGAACTGGCCATGATCACGATAGGAACACGATGAGCAGCACCATGACCCGCGAGCAGGCCGCCTGGTTCGCCGAGACGTTCACGCGCCTCGTCGACAACGTCGGCACCGTCGTGCTCGGCAAGGACGCGGTCATCCGCCTCGCCTTCACGGCGATGCTCGCCGAGGGCCACCTGCTGCTCGAGGACGCGCCCGGCACCGGCAAGACGCAGTTGGCGAAGTCGATGGGCGCCACGGTGCAGGGCACGAACCACCGCATCCAGTTCACGCCCGACCTGCTGCCCTCCGACGTCACCGGCGTCACCGTGTACGACCAGAAGACGGGCGAGTTCGAGTTCCACAAGGGGCCGATCTTCGCCTCGATCGTGCTCGCCGACGAGATCAACCGCGCGAGCCCGAAGACGCAGTCGGCGCTGCTCGAGGTCATGGAGGAGGGGCGCGTGACGGTCGACGGCACGCCCTACAGCGTCGGCCGCCCGTTCATGGTCATCGCCACCCAGAACCCCATCGAGCAGGCCGGCACCTACCGGCTGCCCGAGGCGCAGCTCGACCGGTTCCTCATGAAGACGTCGATCGGCTACCCCGGCCGCGAGCAGACCGTCCGCATCCTCGCGGGCTCGGCGAACCGCAACGCCTCGTCGACCGTGCAGCCCGTCATCACGACCGGCGCGATCGCCGAGATGATCGACCTCGCCGCGACCGTGCACGTCGACGACGCGGTGCTCGACTACGTCGCGCAGCTCGCCGAGCACACGCGCGACTCGAAGGACACCCGACTGGGCGTCTCGGTGCGCGGCGCCATGGCGCTCATCCGGGCGGTCAAGGTCTCGGCGGCGAGCAAGGGCCGCGCGTTCGTGCTGCCCGACGACGTCAAGGAGCTCGCGCAGGCGGTGTGGGCGCACCGGATCGTCATCGATCCCGAGGCCGAGTTCTCGGGCGTCACGGGCGACCGCATCATCGACCGCGCGATCGCCGACGTCTCGGCGCCGCAGGACCGGCAGCACGCTGCATGACGCAGGCGCCCGCGCGGGCGACCTCCACTCCCGCACCTGATCCTGACACCGGCACGTCCACCGGCTCGTCGACCCGCACCGCGACCGGCTCGGCCTCCGACACGACGCGGCTCCGGCGAGCCGTCGAGCGCGAGCGCACGCCGATGCAGCGCGTGCGCGATCGGATCGTCGGCGAGGAGTCGGTGGTCGCCGAGGGCGCCGCTCGCGCCTCCGCCTGGCTGCGCCGCGTCGTCTGGCCCGCGATCGAGCCCATCACCGGCTTCGGCTGGGCCGTGCTCGTCGGCACGGTCGCGTCGCTTGTCGCGGGGCTCATGCTCGGGTGGAAGGAGCTCATCGTCATCGGCATCGCGGGTGCGCTGCTGCTGCTCGCCGCGATCGCGTTCATCATCGGCCGAAACCGGTACCGCATCGAGCTCGACCTCGCCTACACGCGCGTCGTCGTGGGGGAGCGGGCGCTCGGCCGCATCGAGATCCACTCCGCGTCGCAGAAGCCGCTGCTGCCCGCCACGATCGAGGTGCCCGTCGGCCGCGCGCTCGCCTCGTTCCACCTGCCCAGGATGCAGCCGGGCGACGTGCACGAGGACGTCTTCGCCATCCCGACCAGCCGTCGCACGATCCTGCAGGTCGGTCCCGTGCGGTCGGTGCGCGGCGACCCCGTGGGGCTGCTGCGCCGTCAGGTGAAGTGGACCGACCCGGTCGAGCTCTTCGTGCATCCGAAGACGGTGCAGCTCGACGAGACGGCGCCCGGGCTCATCCGCGACCTCGAGGGCATCACGACCCGCGACCTGACGAACAGCGACATCGCGTTCCACGCGCTGCGCGACTACGTCGCGGGCGACGACCGCCGCTACATCCACTGGAAGTCGTCCGCGCGCACCGGGCAGCTCATGGTGCGGCAGTTCGAGCAGACGCGCCGCAGCGTGCTCGCGCTCGGCCTGTCGACGTCGATCGACGACTACGCCGACCCGCTCGAGTTCGAGACCGCCATCTCGATCCTGGGCTCGCTCGGCATCCAGGCGGTGCGCGACGAGATGGACCTCGTCGTGCAGACCTCCCGCGGCACGCTGCCCGCGACGACCGGCAAGCGCCTGCTCGACGCGCTCTCCGGCGTCGACTGGTCGCCGCGGCACGACCGCTTCCTCGACCTCGCGGCGACGATCGCGCGGCAGCACGCCGGCGCCTCCGTGATCATGCTGCACGCCGGCGCGACCATCGACCCCGCGCTCGTGCGGCGCGCGCGGACGCTGCTGCCGACGCAGGCCCGCGTCATCGTCTTCACCGTCGTGAAGGGCGCGAAGCCGAGGCTGCAGCCGATCGGCGACGTCGCGCTCGCGACGCTCGGCTCGGTGAGCGACCTGCCGCGCATCATGCGAGGGGTGGCGCTGCAGTGAGCGACCTCCCGGTGCATGACCCCGCAGCGCGCTCCGACCGGCTGCTGCCGCGCACGACCACGCAGGCCGCGATCGACTGCGGCGCGATCCTCCTCGTCATGCTCGCGGCGACGCTGTCGTTCGGGCCCGTCTTCGGCGGCACCGCCTACCTCGTCGCCGGTCTCGGCGCGACCGTGCTCGGCATCGGCGTGGGCGTCGCGACCTCGCTGCGACCGCTCCGCGGCTGGCTCATGACCGCTGCCGGGATCGTGCTCGTGCTCGTGGTGTTCGGGCCCGCGCTCGCGGTGCCGCGCTCGACGATCGCGGGCGTCATCCCGACGCTCGACGCGTGGCGCGAGCTGCTGCTCGGCGTCGTCTACTCGTGGAAGGGCCTGCTCACCGCGGAGCCGCCGGCCGAGGGGTTCCCGAGCCTGCTCGTCGTGCCGTTCCTCACGATGCTGCTGTGCTCGTCGATCGCGACGGTGCTCGCGCTGCGCCTGCGTCGGGGAGCGCCGTTCGCGATGCTCCCGGGCGTCGTCGCGCTCGTCGTCGGCATCACGTTCGGCACGAAGATCGCCTTCTGGCCGGCGGCGCTCGGCGTCGTCGTCGCCGGCGTCATCGTGGCGTGGTGCGCGTGGCGCCGCGCCGGCTGGCGCACGGGACTCAACGACGAGGTCGAGGTCACGAACGACTCCCGCCGGCGCGGGCGCGCACGGCGCGACCGCACGCGCGGCGCCGTCGCGATGATCGCGGGCGCGCTGCTCGTGGCCGGCCTCGTCAGCATCCCCATCCAGCCGCACGACCGAGCCGTGCTGCGCGACGTCGTCGAGCCGCCCGTCGAGCTCGCCGAGTATCCGAGCCCGCTCGCCGGCTACCGCAACTGGCTCAAGAACTTCGAGGACGAGACGCTCCTCACCGTCGCCGGCATGCCGGAGGACGGCCGCCTCCGCCTCGCGACCTTCGACTACTACGACGGCACGGTCTACGCAGTCGCGGGAGCCCAGCAGTCGAGCGGATCGGGCTCGTTCGCGCGCATCGGCGACGAGGTGCTCGTGCAGCAGTCCGGCACCCCGGCGACCGTGCGCGTCGAGGTGCAGGACTACTCGGGCATCTGGGTGCCCGACGTCGGCTTCCTGCAGTCGCTGCGGTTCGAGGGGCCGCGAGCCGACGACCTGCAGGGCTCGCTGCACTACAACGGGCAGACGGGCACGGCCATCGCGCTCGACGGGCTCGGCGCGGGCGACGCGTACGAGCTCGAGGCGATCGTGCCGACGCAGCCGTCGAACGACGAGCTCGAGCGGGCGACGGTCACCGACCTGCAGGTGCCGGATCCGGCGATCGTCCCCGACCTGTTGCAGGCGTGGGTCGTGCAGCACGGCGTCAACGGCCGCAACCAGCTCGAGAACATCCAGGCGATGCAGCGGATGATGCAGGCGGGCAGCTTCAGCCACGGGCTCGAGGACGACACCATCCCGTCGCTCGCGGGCCACGGCGCCTCGCGCGTGCAGTCGATGTTCGAGCAGGAGGTGCTCGTCGGCGACGACGAGCAGTACGCGGTCGCGTTCGCGCTCGCCCTCTCGCGCATCAACGTGCCGTCGCGCGTCGTCATGGGCCTCTACCCCGACGACGGCTTCCCGGGCGGCGACCAGTCGGTCGAGCTGACCGGCGGCGACATGCACGCGTGGGTCGAGGTGCCGTTCGAGGGACTCGGCTGGGTGCGCTTCGACCCGACGCCGCCGGAGGACAACGACGAGATCCAGCCCGAGCCCGAGCCGCAGCCCGAGCCGAAGCCGCAGGTGCTGCAGCCCCCGCAGCCGCCCGAGGAGCCGGCGGAGATGTCGCCCGACACCGTCGCCGAGGAGGGCGAGGAGGACGAGGAGGAGCTCGAGGACGCGTCGTGGATGCTGTGGCTGTGGATCGGGGGCGGGGCGCTGCTCGTGCTGCTCCTGCTGCTGCTGCCGTTCCTCGTCGTCGGTGCGCTCAAGGCCGCCCGCCGCAAGCGCCGCTACCGCGCCGAGCGCGAGAGCCAGCGCCTCGCCGGAGGTTGGCACGAGGTGATCGACGAGGCGGTCGACCTGGGCCTGCCCGTGCCCGCCGGCGTCACCCGCCGCGAGGTCGCCGCGGTCGTGGAGGATCGCTACCCTCGATCGAGAGCGACCGAGATCGGCGACTTCGTCGACGAGGGCGTCTTCGGTCCCGGTGAGCCGGATCCGCGTGACGTCGACGCGTTCTGGCTCGACGTCGAGCGCAGCGTCAAGGGGATGCGCTCGGAGGCATCGGCGCGCTCGAGGCTGCTCGGCAGGCTGTCGCTGCGGTCGTTCGCCCGACGGAGGAGAGAGCGGAGACGCCGATGATCTGGGAGATCGACGAGAGCCGGAAGGTCGTCGAGGGACTCGACGACGACGGTCGACCCGACCCGGCGTACGCGGCGGCGCTCGGGCTGCGGCCCGCGCCGCTCGGCCGTCGCGCGCTCGCCTCGATCATCGAGTTCGCGTTCTACAGCCTGCTGCAGCTGCCCTACTGGCTCGTCGCGCTGCCGACGCTCATCAAGGTCGCGACCGGCTCGCTGCAGCCGTACGGCCTCGCGAGCCACCCGAACCTGGTCTGGATGATCGTCGCGACCGCGGCCTCCGCGGTGCTGACGACCGCGTTCACCGTCGTGCAGATCGTCCTCCACGGCCGCAAGGGCGTGACCCTCGGCAAGGCGCTCACGGGCATCCGCAGCATCAACGTCGCCACGCTCGCGCGGCCGGGCATCGGCAGGGCGCTCGTGCGAGCGCTCGTGCTCTGGGCGATCTTCCTCGTGCCCGTCATCGGTCCCGTGCTGTTCTTCGTCTCGCCGCTGCTCGATCGTGAGAAGCGGGGACGCGGGTGGCTCGACAAGGTCGGCGGCACGTGGTTCGTCGACGTCAGGGACGGCCTCGACCCCTACCACGACAAGAAGATGCGCATCGCGCGGAAGACGGTCTCGGCGGAGCCCGAGGCCGCGAAGTCGGAGCTCCCGTCGCTCGCGACCCCTGCCGGCAGCCTGGCGCAGGCGTACCGGCCCGGCGCCCGCATCAGCTCGGGCGTCGTCGGCGCCGCGCGTCCCCAGCAGCTCCACACCGAGCAGGTGGGTCTCGTCGCGCAGCCGGTCCAGGACGCGCCGTCGCACACGGTGCCCGGCATGCCCGCGGGCGGCGCGCGCCTCGGGGGCTACCGACCGGGGGGCTACCGACCGGGCGAGCTGAGCGGCGCCGCCCGCGCCGNNNCTGAGCGCCCCCCCCCGCCCCGACGACGAGCGTCAGCCCTGGGCGGCGCCCGCAGCGCCGCAGCCGTCAGCGCCGCAACCCGCGGCCCCCCAGCACTCCGCGCCGCAGCCCGCAGCGCCGCAGCCGATCGCGAGCGCGCCCCCGGGACCGTCGCCGGCCGCACCCGCCCCGGCGCCCGTCGCGCCCGCGAGCACGAGCGCGATCCGCGACGAGACCGTGGTCGAGCCCGACATCGACGGCATCGACGACCGCACCGTGCGGCGCGTCGAGGTCGACGACGACGACCTCGACGTCACGCGCGCGCGGCCCGGCCGCCGGCCCGCCGGCGCGACGCTCGCGTTCGACACCGGCGACCGCTTCGCGCTCACCGGGGCGGCGCTCATCGGGCGCAACCCGTCGCCGAGCGCCGGGGAGGTCGTCGAGCACCTGCTGCCGCTCACCGACGACACGCGCACGGTGTCGAAGACGCACGTGCTCGTGACCGTCGCGCCGCTCGCCGTCGTCGACCGCGCATCCACGAACGGCTCGGCCGTCGTGCGTGCAGGCGTCGAGCAGCAGCTCGAGCCGGGGCGGCCGTTCGCGCTCGAGCCCGGCGACGTCGTCCGCTTCGGCGACCGCACCTTCACGATCGAGGCCACCGCATGAGCGCCATCGGAGAGTTCCGCTTCAGCCACCCGTCGATCTCGCTGCGCTGGGCGGGCGCGACGCACGCGGGCATGCGCCGCACCGTGAACGAGGACTCGGTCTTCGCGTCCTTCCCCGTCTTCGTCGTCGCCGACGGGATGGGCGGCCACGCCGCGGGCGACGTCGCGAGCACCCTCGCGGTGGAGGCCTTCCGCAGCCTGAAGGGCCGCGCGCTCGCCGACGTCGAGTGCGTCGAGGCGGCCGTCGAGCGCGCGTTCGAGCAGGTGCGGGCGCGAGCGGCAGACGAGGAGATCGGCGGCACCACGCTCTCGGGGTCGGTGCTCGTCGACGTCGCGGGCGTCGCTCACTGGCTCGTGCTCAACATCGGCGACTCCCGCACCTACCTGTTCGAGCACGGCCGCCTCGAGCAGATCACCGTCGACCACTCGATCGTGCAGGAGCTCGTCGAGACCGGCGCCATCCTGCGCGCCGATGCCCGCAGGCATCCGCACCGCAACGTCATCACGCGAGCGCTCGGCGCGGGCGAGCGACAGCCCGCCGACGCGTGGCTGCGGCCGGCCGAGCGCGGGCAGCGGCTGCTCGTCTGCTCCGACGGCCTCACGGGCGAGGTCGACGACGGCGAGATCGCGGAGATCCTCCGCGACGTTGCGGCACCGTCCGCGGCAGCGGCCCTGCTGCTGCGCAGGGCGCTCGACGCCGGGGCGCCCGACAACGTCTCGATCGTCGTGGTCGACGTCGACGCGGTCGCGCTCGCCGACGAGGAGCTGTTCGACACGCAGGCGCATCAGCTCGACGACACCATCCCGAGGGGAGCGCGAGCATGAGCGCACGCATCGAGTACGCGCCGGGCGAGGCCTGGTGCATCGCCGCCGGACGAGTCGTGCTGGTCTGCGAGCGGGACCTGCCCGCCGTGCGCGCGCGGGCGCTCCATGACGCGGCAGCCGTGGTCGACTCCGTCGACGCCCTCCGCACCGTGCTCGAGCTCGAGCCGGCCGCGCTGCTCGGCGCCGTCGACCTCGACGAGGGACGCATGCTGCTGCGCCGCCACGGCGTGCCCGCGACCGCCGACGACGCGCCGCTCGCCGACCGGTACGGCGCCGAGTGGCAGCTCGACGAGGCCGCCGCGACCGCGACCCTCGCCGCGGGCGCGCTCGCGGCGCTCAGCGCCGACGTGCTGCCGCTCGGCAGCGGTGTCGTGCGCGTCGCGGCCGTGCGGGTCGCGCCGCGCTCGCCGGACGCGTCAGCGGATGCGACCGCAGCCGCCGTCGAGGAGCCTCCCGTCACCGCCCCGCCCGAGTCGCGCACCGGCGCGTTCGGCGAGACGATGCCGCCGCGCGCGAGCGAGGAGCACGTCGCGGTCGAGCAGGACGGCGTCGAGGCGATCGCGCCGGAGCCGGCGCAGCCTGTGCAGCCGCCGCAGCCCGCGGAGCCGGTGCAGCCGGCGCAGCCTGCAGAGCCGCCGCAGCCGGCCGCTGTCGCGGCGCCGCTCCAGCCCGCTGAGCCACGACCGGCGCCGAATCCCATCGGCGGCCTCATCGACTCCGTGCCCGGATTCATTCGCCCGGCCGTCGACTTGCGTGCCGCCGAGCCGGCGGCGGAGGCCGCTCCGCCGGCAGCGCCGGCCGGCGACGACGCGGGCGATCACGACGGCATGACCATCACCGCCGAGCAGGCACGCAGGCTGCAGGAGGAGCGCGCTCGCGCCGGCGCGCAGCCGGGCGCCGATCCGCAGGGCGCGCCCGCGCACGACGGCTCGCCGAGCGCCCCGGCCACGGGGCCGCTCGTGCTCTCGACGCTCTGCCCCAGCGGGCACGTCAACGCGCCCGGCACGCGCGAGTGCATGCAGTGCGGCGAGCCCGTCGACGACGGCTCGGCGGCGCAGCGCCGCCGGCCGGAGGTCGCCGTCGCGGTGCTCCCGACCGGCGAGCGGATCCCGCTCGGCCGCGGCGTCGTGCTCGGCCGTCGACCGCGATCCCGTCGAGCCGAGGACGGTCGCGTGCCGCGGCTCGTGACGGTGGAGAGCCCGGGGGAGGACATCTCGCGGAGCCACCTCGAGCTGCGCGTCGAGGACTGGAACCTCGTCGGGATCGACCTCAGCTCGACGAACGGCACGCTGCTGCTGCGCGAGGGCGCGGCGCCGCAGCGCCTCCGCCCCGAGGCGTCGACGATCCTGCAGCTGGGCGACCGGCTCGACATGGGTGACGGCGTCGTGGTGACGATCGAGCCCGCGACGATCGAGCCCGCGACCGGCGAGCCGGCGCTGTGAGCCCGAAGCGCGCGCCCTCGGCACCCCCGGCGCTCCCCGGCTACGACTACGTGTCGCTGCTCGGCTCGGGCGGCTTCGCCGACGTCTTCCTCTATCAGCAGCTGCTGCCGTCGCGGAAGGTCGCGATCAAGGTGCTGCTGCCCGACGCCGTCAACCGCGAGCTGATCGAGAACTTCCGGCACGAGGCCAACGTGATGGCCCAGCTGTCGACGCATCCGTCGATCGTCACGATCTACGGCGCCGCCGTCGCACCCGACGGCCGGCCGTTCCTCGCGATGGAGTACTGCTCGAAGCCCAACCTCGGCGTGCGGTACCGGCGCGACCGGTTCGCGGTGCCCGAGGTGCTCTCGCTCGGCGTGCAGATCGCCGGCGCGGTCGAGACCGCCCACCGCGCGGGCATCCTGCACCGCGACATCAAGCCCGCGAACATCCTCGTGACCGCCTACAACCGGCCGGCCCTCACCGACTTCGGCATCGCCACGAGCGCCGGCGCGTCGGACGACGCGAGCGGCATGTCGATCCCGTGGTCGCCGCCCGAGGCGTTCCAGGACCCGCCGAGGTCGAGCCCCGCATCCGACGTCTTCTCGCTCGCGGCGACGCTGTGGACGCTGCTCGCGGGCCGCACGCCCTTCGAGCTGCCTGGCGGCAGCAACACGAGCGTCGACCTCATCGACCGCTCCCAGCGCGGCGAGATCTCACCGCTCGCCCGCCACGACGTGCCCCCGAAGCTCGAGGCGGTGCTCGCGTCGGCGATGGACCCCGACCCCTCGCGCCGCTACGCGACGGCGGTCGCCTTCGGCCGAGCGCTGCAGCAGGTCGAGGCCGAGATGGCGCTGCCCGTGACGCCGCTCGACGTGCTCGACGACTCCCTCGAGCCCGACGCGGTCGACGAGGAGGACGGCGGCGCGACGCGCATCCGCGGCGTCGTCTCGATCGACCCGCACGCCAGCGAGCCCGTGCCGAGCATGGCGGTGGCCGGCCGCGGCGTCGACCTCGGCGATGCGACCGTCCGCAGGCCCATGCCCGGTGCCGCGGTCGGCGCGCCGATGGCCGCCCCCGCGCCCGAGCCGGCCCCGCCATCGCCGGCATCGCGGCGGCGCACGCTCGCGACCGTCATCGGCAGCGCGCTCGTCGTGCTCGTCGGCGGCGGCATCGTGTGGATGGCGCTCGCGGCGGGCGGGCAGACGCAGCCGCCCGCGAGCCCCACGCAGACGGTCGCGGGCCCGCAGACCTCCCAGCGCCCGCCCGCCCCGATCGCCCTCACGGGCGAGGTCGAGGGCGACACGGTCGTCTTCTCGTGGACCAACCCGCAGCCGCAGGAGGGCGACGCCTTCCAGTACCGCTACGAGCGCAGCGGCGCCGACCCGATCACGTCGACGGTCCCGTCGCCCTCGGTGACGCTCGAGCGCGACCCCGACGGCGAGTCGTGCATCCTCGTGAGCCTCGTCCGGGCCGACGGCCGATCGTCCAACGACACGAGAGGATGCGTCGATGGCTGAGGCGCCCCAGCTGCAGCTCGAGTTCGCGGGGGAGTGGATGACGCTCGACCCCTCGCGGCCGTTCGTCATCGGCCGCGAGGGCGACCTGACGGTCGACGACAACCAGTACCTGCACCGCGCGTTCCTCGAGCTGCGCCACGTCGACGGCCTGTGGTGGCTGTCGAACGTCGGCTCGCGGCTCTCCGCGACGATCTCGAGCGGCGGCGGCGCGGTGCAGTCGTGGCTCTCGCCCGGCGCACGCCTGCCGATCGTCTTCTCGGAGTGCTCGATCGTCTTCACCGCGGGGCCCACGACCTACGAGATCGGCGTGCACTCCGACGACGCCGCGTTCGCGATGTCGACGGAGCACCGCCGGCGCTCCTCCGGCGAGACGACCGTGATGCCCGTCGGGCTCACGGAGCTGCAGAAGCTGCTCATCGTGGCGCTCGCCGAGCCCATGCTGCGGCGCGACGGCGTGGGCGTGAGCGAGCTGCCCTCGAGCGGCGCGGCCGCCGAGCGGCTCGGGTGGACCATGAGCCGCTTCAACCGCAAGCTCGACAACGTGTGCGACAAGCTCGACCGGATGGGCGTGCAGGGGCTGCGCGGCGGCGTCGGCAAGCTCGCGAGCAACCGCCGCGCGCGGCTCGTCGAGTACGCCGTCTCCTCCCAGCTCGTCACCCGCAGCGACCTCTCGCTGCTCGACGACCCCGCGCTCCGCAGCGCGGACGACCAGGACTGATCGGACACCCAGATGAAGGTCAAGCTCACCCTGCACCGGTCGGTGGCCGATCCGACCGACGTCGTCATCACCGCCGACTCGACCGCGACCGTCGAGGACGTCGCCCGGCAGATCGCGCTCGCCGACCCGGCGCGCTCCATCCCCTTCGGCGAGGCCGACACGCTCACGCTCGCCGTCGCCCCGCCGACCGAGCAGTCGCTCGTGCAGCTGCAGCCCGACGCGCTCATCGGCGAGGCGCCGATCGGCTCCGGCTTCCACACGCAGGTCGTCAACCTCGGCGCGGGCGGCGCGCGCCGCGGCGGTCCGGCCGGCTCCGCGCTCGAGGTCGTGGCCGTGCTGCGCGCCGTCGGCGGCCCGCTCGCGGGCCAGGAGTTCCAGCTCGGACGCGGGCACGCGACCATCGGCCGCGACGCGTCGAACGACATCGTGCTCGCCGACCCGCTCGTGTCGAAGCGGCACGCGCGCATCGAGGTCGGCGCCCACATCGAGGTCGTCGACCGGGGCTCCGCGAACGGCGTGCTCGTCGACGGCGGACCGGTGTCGCGCCTCCGCGTCGTCCCCGGCGCTCGCTTCACGATCGGCGACACCGAGCTCGCCGTCTCGCTCGCGGGCGCGTTCGACGCATCCGGCCCCGATCCCGTGCTCGAGCGCGGCGGCGCGCTCATGTTCAACCGGAGCCCGCGCGTCGAGGCGCGCTACCCGGGCACAGCCTTCAAGGGCCCGCGGATGCCGAAGGAGATCGTCCAGCGGCTCTTCCCGTGGCCGATGCTCGTCACGCCGATCCTGCTCGCCGGCGCGATGTTCGCGATGACGAACAACCCGCGCTCGATCATCATCGCCCTCATGACGCCGCTCATGCTGCTCGGCAACTTCATCAACATGAAGACGCAGAACGGCCAGAAGCGCAAGTTCGAGGTGCAGATGTTCGAGGCGCGGTACGAGGAGCTCGAGGAGCTCCTCTACCGCGAGAAGCCCAAGGAGGAGCAGGTCCGCGGCATGGAGGTGCCGCCCGTCGCCGAGGTCTTCGAGCACGCGATGCGGCTCGGCCCGATGCTCTGGACCCGCAGGCCCGAGCACTGGAACTTCCTGTCCGTGCGGCTCGGCACGTGCCGCGCGGAGTCGCGCAACAGCATCAAGGACGAGGAGGGCCAGGACGGCCTGCCCGAGTACGTCGAGCGCGTCGAGCGGCTGCGCGAGCGCTACCGCTTCGTCGACGACGTGCCGATCGTCGAGTCGTTCCCGGCTGTCGGCTCGATCGGCATCGCCGGTCCCAAGTCGCTGACGGCGGATGCGCTGCGCGGCCTCGCCGTGCAGCTCTACGGCCTGCACGCCCCCAACGAGGTCGTCACGGTCGCGATCTGCGACGCGGAGTGGACGAGCGAGCTCGAGTGGATGAAGTGGCTGCCGCACACGACGAGCGAGACGAGCCCGTTCAAGGAGATGCCGCTCGCCGACTCGGCGACCGCCGGCACGGCGCTGCTCAACGCGCTCGAGGAGCTCGTGCTGGGCCGGTCGAAGCAGGCCTCGCCCGACCGCAAGACGCCGTTCGACGAGGACTGGGATCCCATGCGGTACGGCTCCGACGTCGAGCGCGCGGCGAAGGACACCGTGCGCGCGATCCAGACGTCGGTCGTGCTCGTCGTCACGAACGACGCGCCGGTCGACCGGCCCCGGCTCACGCAGATCCTGGAGCGCGGCGCCGAGGTCGGCGTGCACGGCGTCTTCGTCGCCCCGACCGTCGAGTCGCTCCCGGCGGTGTGCCGCAGCTTCGTCGACGTCACGGGCGGGCTCGAGGCCGCGCGCGTCGGCACGGTGCGGTCGGGCGTCGAGTACGAGGGCGCGCGGGTCGAGGGCGTCTCGGGCGAGTACATGCAGATGTTCGCGAAGCGGCTCGCCCCCGTCGTCGACGCGAGCATCGTGATCAACGACTCCTCCGACATCCCCGAGCAGGTCTCGTTCCTGTCGCTCGTCGGCCCCGAGCTCGCCGAGGACCCGAACGCGGTCATCGACCGCTGGCGGCAGAGCAACACGATCCTCGACCGCTCGGGCGGCGCGAAGCCGCGGCTCAAGAAGGCGGGCAGCCTGCGCGCCATCATGGGCCAGGGCGCGACCGACGCGATGACGCTCGACCTGCGCACCCAGGGCCCGCACGCGCTCGTCGGCGGCACGACCGGCTCCGGCAAGTCGGAGTTCCTGCAGGCATGGGTGCTGGGCATGGCGGCGGCGCACAGCCCCGACCGCGTCACGTTCCTCTTCGTCGACTACAAGGGCGGCTCGGCCTTCGCCGACTGCGTCGAGCTGCCGCACTGCGTCGGCCTCGTCACCGACCTGAGCCCCCACCTCGTGCGCCGCGCCCTCACGAGCCTGCGCGCCGAGCTGCACCACCGCGAGCACCTCTTCAACCGCAAGAAGGCGAAGGACCTGCTCGAGCTCGAGAAGCGGCAGGACCCCGAGACGCCGCCCGCGCTCGTGCTCGTCGTCGACGAGTTCGCGGCGCTCGCGGGCGAGGTGCCCGAGTTCGTCGACGGCGTCGTCGACATCGCCCAGCGCGGCCGCTCGCTCGGCATCCACCTCATCCTCGCGACGCAGCGCCCCGCGGGCGTCATCAAGGACAACCTGCGCGCGAACACCAACCTGCGCGTCGCGCTGCGCATGGCCGACGAGTCCGACTCGAAGGACGTCGTCGACGACCCCGTCGCGGCATCCTTCCCTCCCTCGCTCCCCGGTCGCGGCATCGCGAAGACCGGCCCCGGGCGGCTCGTGCCCTTCCAGTCCGCCTACGCGGGCGGATGGACGCGGCCCGACGAGGTGCAGGTCGCCGACGTCAAGGTGGCGGAGCTGCGCTTCGGCTCGGTGCAGCGCTGGGAGCCCGACGTCGCGCCCGAGTCCGACTCGCACGACGAGGACCTCGGGCCGAACGACCAGAAGCGCATCGTCCGCACCCTCATCGCCGCGACGCAGCAGGCTCGCATCCCGGCGCCGCGCCGACCGTGGCTCGACGACCTCGAGCCGACTGTCGACCTGCGCGACCTGCCGATCGAGGGCGACGCGAGGATCGTGCTCGGGAAGGCCGACATCCCGGAGCGCCAGCGCCAGGACGCCGTGTACTTCCACCCCGACCGCGACGGCTCGATGCTCGTCTACGGCACCTCCGGATCGGGCAAGTCGACGCTCCTGAAGACCATCGGCACGGCTGCCGGCATGCGGCCGGAGCTCGGCACCGCCGAGGTCTACGGGCTCGACTTCGCCTCGGGTGCGCTCAAGTCGCTCGAGGTGCTGCCGCACGTCGGCTCGATCATCGCGGGCGACGACGCGGAGCGCGTGCAGCGGCTGCTGCGATCGCTCGGCCGAGAGCTCGACCGTCGCGGCAAGGCGTTCGCGGCGGCGAACGCGGCGAACCTCAGCGAGTACCGCGACATCGTCGACCCCGAGGCGAGCCGCATCTTCCTGCTGCTCGACAACTTCCCGCAGTTCAAGGCCGACTGGGAGGTCACGAGCGCGCGCTCGCCCTTCTACCAGGTGTTCATGCGCATCCTGGGCGAGGGCCGGCCGCTCGGCATCCACGCCATCGCGACCGCCGACCGCTCCGGCGCCGTGCCGAGCGCGGTGAGCTCGAACGTCTCGCGCCGCGTCGTGCTGCGCCTGTCGGACGAGTCGGGCTACATGCTCGTCGGCGCACCCAAGGACGTGCTCGACGACCGGTCGGCGCCGGGCCGCGCGATCGTGGACGGCCTCGAGACGCAGGTCGCGGTGCTCGGCGGCACGTCGAACGTCGTCGAGCAGTCGAAGCTCATGGCACAGCTCGCCGAGTCGCTGCGCGAGCACGGCGCGAAGGACATCGAGGAGATCGGCGCGCTGCCGACCCGCCTCTCGCTCGAGCAGCTGCCCGACAGCGTCGACGACTTCCCGGTCATCGGCGTCGCCGAGGACACGCTCGCGCCGCGCGACTTCGACCCCATCGGCACGTTCATCGTCGCGGGCCCCCCGGGCGCGGGCAAGACGAACGCCATGAAGGCGCTCGTGATCGCGATGGAGCGCTTCGACCCGACGGTGAAGCTCTTCCACTTCGCGGGCCGTCGCTCGGTGCTGCAGGACTGGCGCCCGTGGGTGCGCAGCGTGACGCGACCGGATGCGGCGAAGGAGCTCGCGAAGGAGCTCGCCGAGATCGTCGCCGACGAGAGCGTCCCCGGCCGCATCATGATCGTGGTCGAGAACGTGCCGCAGTTCGCCGACTCCGACGCGGAGCGCGCGCTCAAGGAGCTCTTCCAGGCGATCAACCGCAGCGACCACCTGCTCGTCGGCGACGCCGACGTGACGCAGGTCACGGGCGGCTACGGCTTCATCGGCGACTTCAAGGCGGGGCGCAAGGGCATCATCCTCAAGCCCGACGCGTACGACGGCGACTCGGTCTTCAAGGTGCCGTTCCCCAAGGTCAAGCGCTCGGACTTCCCGGAGGGGCGCGGCATCTTCGTGCAGCAGGGCCGCGCGGTCACGGTGCAGGTGCCGCTCGTGCCCGACAGCGCCGCGCGACCGCCGGCGCCGGTGCTCGAGCAGGCATCGACGGCCGTCCAGGAGGAGGTCCCGGTGGGAGCCGCGGAACCCGCCTCGGCCTCGGAGTGACGGGCGCGCATGGGGAGTCCTCCCCATTGAGCGCGCCGGTGCCCGCGCATAGCGTGGTCGGCGGATGGTCCGGCTGGGCCATGATTCGGCAACGATGAGGGGAACAGACCGATGAGCGATTTCGGCGCATCATATTCTGAGATGGAGTCGGTGGCGGGCAAGCTCGACACTGGCCGCGAGGACATCTCGGGGGTCCTGAAGGACCTCAAGAGCCAGGTCGACACCCTGCTGGGTGAGGACTTCAAGACGCAGCACGCGTCGGGCAAGTTCGGCGAGGGCTACGAGGAGCTGACGACGGGCCTGGAGCAGGCCATCGAGGGCATCTCCGACATGGGCGAGGCGCTGCGCGGCATGATGCAGGCGATCCAGTCGCTCGACGAGCAGATGGCCGGCAGCTGAGCTGACGCAGCACGACGGGGGCCCGGCAGCGATGCCGGGCTCTTCGTGCGTCATGACCGGCGCATGGCCGGGCGCATCGATGGGCACCTCTGCCCATCGCGCTCCCAGCGTGCGGTCCGTAGGTTGTGGAGCACGCGGTCCGGTCGGGCTGCACAGATCGATTCGATGAGGAGACGCCAATGAGCGATTTCGGCGCATCATATTCTGAGATGGAGTCGGTGGCGGGCAAGCTCGACACTGGCCGCGAGGACATCTCGGGGGTCCTGAAGGACCTCAAGAGCCAGGTCGACACCCTGCTGGGTGAGGACTTCAAGACGCAGCACGCGTCGGGCAAGTTCGGCGAGGGCTACGAGGAGCTGACGACGGGCCTGGAGCAGGCCATCGAGGGCATCTCCGACATGGGCGAGGCGCTGCGCGGCATGATGCAGGCGATCCAGTCGCTCGACGAGCAGATGGCCGGCAGCTGAGCTGACCCACCACGACGGAAGGGGCCGACCGCGACGTCGGCCCCTTCCTTCGGCTCCGGGGCACGCGGCAGTGGGGACCTCTCCCCATCGCGGCGCCCCACCCATGTCCGTAGGTTTGACCCAGCACCCTTCCGAGGAGGAGAGCCATGAACGACGTCCTGGTCAAGTTCGCTGACCTCACCACCCTCAACGACGCGCTCAAGAAGATCGTCGAGGAGTTCGACAGCGCGGAGAAGCGCGCGGACGTGCTCGAGAGCGCGATCGGCGACCCCTACGGCCGCAACGACCTGCGCGAGGCGGTCGAGGACTTCGAGGACCGCTGGGACGACAAGCGCGACGAGCTCCGCGACGGCATCAAGAAGGTGCAGGAGCACGTCGAGGGCGTGATCCAGGGCTTCACCGACTGGGACGTCGAGACCGCCGCCAGCATGGAGCCGGCGCAGGGCTGAGCCCTGCCGCCCCGATCAGGAGACCTCGAATGTCGATGTTCATGCCCCCTTCCCCCGCTGGCCGGCCGATCGCGTACGTGTTCGGCGACCCCACGACGATCAAGGAGCGCGGCACCGAGATCGAGGAGCTCGGGCAGATGATGCTCGACAGCGCCTCGCAGCTGCAGGCCGTCTCCGACGGCTCCGACGGGCTCAAGGGCAAGGCGGTCGACAAGCTGCGCGAGGGCGTCGGCGACGTGCACGGCCGGCTCAAGGAGGCGGGCGAGCTCTACAAGCCCACGGGCCCCATCGTGCACGCCTACGGCGTCGCGCTCGAGCGCGAGCAGCCGCAGATCCAGGGCCACGTCGACACGTGCCAGTCGCTGTGGGAGACGTACATCGCGCTCCCGGGCTCGGTCGAGCCGCGCGGCACGGGCGGCTGGTTCCAGCCCGACGCCGACAGCCCCGAGGCCGAGCAGCAGGCCGCGGAGGACAAGGCCAAGAAGGATGCGTTCGACGCGTGGGAGGCCGAGGCCAAGCGCTTCGACAACGACTACGACCACTGGGAGTCGGCGTTCGACACCGCTGCGGGCAACATCGACGAGACGCTCGCGGGCAAGATCAAGGACTCCTTCTGGGACAACCTCGACGGCTTCGTCGCCGGGCTCGTGAAGGTGCTGCAGGTGGCGGGCATGATCCTCGCGGTCGCGGCGCTCATCATCGGTGGCCCGATCGTCGCCGCGATCGCGGCGGTCGTCGCGGTGCTGACGCTCGTGCTCACGATCTACCAGTACGTGCGCAACGACGCGGGGAAGCTCGACCTCGCGCTCGCGATCGTCGGCGTCATCCCCTTCGGCAGCATCGGCAAGCTCGCGCAGGGCAAGGCGGGCGTCATGCCCTTCGTCGCCGACGTCGCCGGCGGTGCGTTCAAGCCCTCGACGTACTCCGCCGCGGCGCAGCAGCTTCGCACCATCAGCATGGCCTCGCGCTTCGGCGGCGGCGGCCTCTCCGGACTCCGATCCGGTGCGGGCGCGCTCTGGCAGCTCAACAACCCCGAGGGCTTCGGCACGGTCATGACGCGGCTGCTGACGGGCAAGACCCCCGGCGACTTCGCCGAGCTGTCGAAGTCGTTCGGCGAGGGCTTCGAGGCGATCACCTGGATCCCCGGCGCGTTCGACTTCACGCACGGCCTGTTCGGCAACGCGCTCAAGCTCGCGAACTACGGCACCCAGTTCGCCGGCACCGAGGGGCTGAGCGAGAAGTTCCCCGTGCTGCCGTTCCTCGGGTTCTGACCGATAGGTTCGATCGCATGGTCGACGCTTCGGGATGGCACGTCACGGCGAGCTCGACGGCTGCCGGTTGGCTGCCCGTCCCTGACGAGCCCGACCCTGCCGCTCGCTCGCGCTGGGTCGACGCGGCCCGCGACGAGCTGCGCGCCGACTGGGGCGACCGCTGGGCGCCCGAGCACGAGGTGCTCGTCAGCGCGGCGCTCGAGCACGCGCTCGAGCGCCGCGAGCCCGAGGACGTCCTGTGCTTCCAGCTGTGGCCGATGCGGCTGCCGTTCGCGGCGCTCGTGCACGTCGCCCTGATCGCGCCCATCGCGGAGGGCGAGTGGGACGGCATCGCGGGAGAGCTCGCGCCCATCGAGCTCTCGGGGGTCGGACCCGGCGTGCAGCGCGCGTTCGCGGTGCCCGCGCCCGACGGCGAGGGCCAGCTCGTGGGCATCGACCTCGTGTGCTCGGGGCTCGACGCGGCCCTGCTCGTCCGGCTCGAGCCGACGATGGTCGACATGCTCGCGGTGGTCGCGCCCATGGTGCTCGGTCTCGCCGACGCCATCGAGGTGACCGGTCCCGACGGCGCGCGGCTGCGGTCGCTCGAGCCCGCCGGCGCTCGCGTCGGCTCCGCCACCACCTGGTCGACGGAGGAGACGGCATGACCGAGGGCACGATCGAGCGCGTGAGCCTGCGGGAGGCGCTCGGCGCACCCGCGGACCCCGAGTTCTCGCTGCACCTGCCGCCCGGCTGGGAGCGGCGGCCCGTCACCGACGAGGAGCGCGACCGGCTCATCGCCGGCACGCGCAAGCGCCTCATGGAGCAGCACCGCCCCGAGCTGTTCGGGCAGATCCGCGCGTCGCTGCTCGAGGCCTTCGCCAACCTGGCGCGGGCGGGCGCGGTCGGCTACTTCGCACCCGCCGAGGACGCTCCCGACGCGGCGTTCCTGCCCGCGTCGCTCACGGCATCCGTGCTCACGCCGCCCGTCGGGCTGTCGATGGACGAGGTCGTCGTCTCGGCCATCCGCGAGCGCGGCGCGACGCCGCTGCACGGCGACAAGCGCTTCGTGCGCTTCGAGCAGCGGCAGACGCTCACGGAGGGCACGAGCCGCGTCGTCGCGGGCAGCGTCGTCTACCTCACGCCCATCCCCGGCACGGCGCGACGTCGAGCCCTGCAGCTGACGCTCACGCTCTTCTGGCCGGCGGAGGGCGACGACGACGCGGAGGAGCTGCGCCTGCTGCGGGCGCTGTTCGACGCGTGCGTCTCGACGCTCTCCTGGCACGCCTCGACCGACTGACGCGCTGCGTCGAGCCGCCGCGATGGGCAGTCCTGCCCATTCTGCGTCGGTGCCGACGGCCGTAGCGTCGCGAGTGGCCGATGGCGGCCGCCGGGAGGCGCGATGAGCGACATCAGGATCACCTACGCGGTGCTCGACGGCGCCGTGAGCCGCCTCGACCTCGTCGCGCTGCAGCTCGCGGGCACCGACGCCACGAGCGAGGCGGCTGCGGCAGCGGTGGGCCACGACGGGCTCGCGGCACGCATCCGCACGTTCGCCGACAGCTGGGACGACAACCGCGAGCGCATCCGCGAGTCCGCGGAGCAGCTCGCCCGATCGGTCGAGGACATCGCCGCCGCGTTCCGCGCGACCGACGCGCGACTGGCGGCCGACGGTTGAGCCTCGAGGGGCTGTCGGGGCACTGGGCCGCCGTCGAGGGCCACGGGGAGGCGTACGTGCGGACGGCCGCCGCGATCGAGCAGGCGATCGAGCACCTCGCGGTGATCCGCGACGAGGACGAGACGGTCGCGAGGGCGTTCGAGCGCGTGCGCGACACGGCGGGGGAGGTGTCGGAGAAGATTGCGCTCGCGTCGTCGCGCTACGAGATGACCGGGCTCGCGCTCGTCGACTACGCCGAGGAGCTGCGCGCCGCGCAAGCGCTCGCCGACGAGGCGATCGAGCGGTGGGACGCGGCCGACGCGGGTGCGGATGCGGCGGCGACCGAGCGGGCTCGGCTCGCGGCGCTCGCGCTCGACGACGGGGATGCGGACGCGCGGGCCGCGCGCATCGCCGCGCAGCACGCCGTCGAGGTGGCGCATCTCGCGGCGCGCGACGATGCCGAGGCGGCATGGCGCGCCGCCCGCGACCGCAAGGAGGATGCGGCCGAGCGAGCGGAGGCGCGCATCGTCCACGAGCTCGTCGGCTCCGCGCTCGACGACTCCTTCTGGGACGACGTGCGCGGCGCGATCAGCGATTGCTTCGACGCGGTCGCCGACGCGCTCCTCGAGCTGCTGCAGTCGCTCGCGGCCTGGGTGCTGCTGTCGATCGCCGTGCTCGTCGCCGCGGCGCTCGCGATCGTGCTCGCGACGACGGGGCTCGTCGGCCTGCTGCTCGGCGGGCTCGCGCTGCTCGTGCTCGCGACCTGGGTCGCGAACGGCGGGGCGGCCGCGTTCGTGCGCACCCTCGTGCGCACCGGCTCGCTCGAGGCGGCGCTCGTGGCCGGCGTGCTCGCGTGGGCCGTCGCGACCCTCCCCGGCATGGTCGACTGGCTCGTCGAGGGCGACCGCGGCACGCCGGTGCTCGTCTGGCACGGCGAGCTGCCGCCGACCTCGAGCGCCGCCGGCAGCGCGGGCGACCGGCTGGCGCGGCTGCAGGCGGCCAACCGCGCCGCCGACGCGCACGCGGGCGGGCCGGGCGAGCTCGACCCGTCGGCGTCGACGATGATCACCGTCACCGCCGTGACGACCGGCAGCGGCACGGTCTACCGCGTCAGCATCCCCAGCACGCAGTCGTGGATGCCCGGGTCGCCGTCGCTCAACGACATCCACGGCGATGCCGCCGCGAAGCTCGGCACCGAGCCGACGGGCCTCGAGCTCGCGGTGCGCGAGGCGATGGACCGGGCCGGCGTCCCGGAGGGCGCGAGCGTGCTGCTGTCGGGCTGGAGCCTCGGCGGCATCACGGCCGCGAACCTCGCCGCCGATCCAGGCTTCGCCGCCGACTTCGACATCGACGCGGTCATCGTCGCCGGCGCGAGCATCGACGACGCGCCCGTGCCGACCCACATCCCGGTGCTCGCCTTCGAGCACGGCGGCGGTGGCGCGTTCGACGGCTCAGCCCTCCAGCTCGGCGCCGACCCCGTGCCCCTCACCGAGGACCCGGCGAAGCGTCGTTTCGACACCGACCCGAACCGCACGGTCGTGCGCTCCGTCGCCCCCGACGGCACGGGGGCGGTGTCGCACGACGGGCTCGCGTACCAGCTGACGATGCAGCAGCAGGGCGATCTCGCGGGCTCGACCGCCGCGACGTGGATGGCCCTCCACGACCTCGACCGCTACTTCACGGGCGTCGAGCGCGCGCACGCCTCGATCTTCGTGCGAGGCCGGTGAGATGGCGTCGGTGGGGAGGGACGCCGCTGTCGAGGCGGCCGTCGCGGCGCTGCCGGGCGTGCTCGCGGTCGAGGCGGCGGTCGTCGTCGACGGGTTCCCAGGGCGTCGGTCCGCACGCGTGCACGTGACCGTCGCCGACGGCGACGGGGCGGATGCGGTCGGCGCGGTCGCGCGCGCGGCGCTCGACGCCCTGCGCGCCGGGCACGGCCCCGCGATCCGCACGAGCCTCGCGATCGTCGTCGACGGCGCCGACGGCGTGCGCCGTCCGATCGAGGCGCGCGCGGTGATCGCCGCGGCAGCGCTCGACGGCGCCGCGGCAGCCGGCGACGAGGTGCTGCTCGGCGCGCAGACGCGGCAGGCGGGAGGCGCGTGAGGCTCGTGCTCGCGCTGCCCGGGCGCTGGTTCCGGATGCCGCTCGGCGATCCGGCCGCGGGGGAGCGCATCCGCGAGCTCGCTACCGAGCTCGTCGGCGGCCGAGACGACCGGGCCGGCACGCGCATCGCGCTGCGCCGCCGGCTCGAGGCGGCGCTCGAGCGCGCCGGGGCGGGCGGGGCCGAGCAGCTGCACCTGGGGCTCGCCCTCGAGCCCGACGTGCCCATGCCGGCCGTGGCATCCGTCTACCCCGGCCTGCCGGTGCCGGCCGAGAGCGCCGACGCCGACGTCGTGCTCGCCGCGCTCGTGCCGCTCGTGCTGCGCGCCGCGCACGAGCCGGCGGGCGGCACGGCGACGCCGGGCGACGACGATCGCGTGTTCGCGGCCGGTCGCTCGCGGATCCTGCGCCGACCCGCCGTGCGCGACGTGCAGGCGGATGCGTCGACGGGGAACGCGCCTGCGAGCGGCACCGCGCCTGCGGCCGGCACCGTGTCTGCGGCCAACACCGTGCCCTCGCTCACGATCGACTACTGGCTGACCGTGCCGGGGGAGCGGCGGGCGGCGCTGCTGCACCTCGACCTCCCGCTGCTCGCCCCCGCCGCGCTGCTGCTCGCGCTCGGCGACGCGATCGCGCTCGCCGCCCGATTCGAGCCCACGGGCGGACTCGCCGAGGAGCTGCGGGCCGACGCTTGACCGTGCAGCCGCGGTGGCCCTATCCTTGATCGGGTGTGCGCACACGCGCGCCCTGCGTCATGCGCGGGGCTCGGGCGGGCAGCACTTGGGCCGCGGACTCGAGTCCGCGATCCCCCACGGCATATCCACCACCCGCGAGGAGTGCGCGAGAGCGCGCGGTGGATGCACCGATGGAGCCGGCGAAGCCGGCGAACCACATCGAATCGCTGTCACCGTGCAGCAGGAAGAAGCAACGTGCCCACTATCCAGCAGCTGGTCCGCAAGGGTCGGTCGCCGAAGGTCTCGAAGACCAAGGCGCCCGCGCTCAAGGCGAACCCCCAGCAGCGCGGCGTCTGCACCCGCGTCTACACCACCACCCCGAAGAAGCCGAACTCGGCGCTCCGCAAGGTCGCCCGCGTGAAGCTCTCGAACGGCACCGAGGTCACCGCCTACATCCCCGGTGAGGGCCACAACCTCCAGGAGCACTCGATGGTGCTCGTCCGCGGCGGTCGTGTGAAGGACCTCCCCGGTGTGCGCTACAAGATCGTGCGCGGCGCGCTCGACACCCAGGCCGTGAAGAACCGCAAGCAGGCTCGCAGCCGCTACGGCGCGAAGATGGAGAAGAAGTAATGCCTCGCAAGGGTCCCGCCCCCAAGCGCCCGGTCGTTGCTGACCCCGTCTACGGCGCACCGATCGTCTCGCAGCTCGTCAACAAGATCCTCCTCGACGGCAAGAAGGGTCTCGCCGAGCGCATCGTCTACGGCGCCCTCGCCGGCGTCGGCACCAAGTCCGGTCAGGACGCGGTCGTCGTGCTCAAGAAGGGTCTCGACAACATCCGTCCGACCCTCGAGGTGAAGTCGCGCCGCGTCGGCGGCTCGACCTACCAGGTCCCCGTCGAGGTCAAGCCGCACCGCGCGAACACGCTCGCGCTCCGCTGGCTCGTCTCGTACGCCAAGGCTCGTCGCGAGAAGACCATGACCGAGCGCCTCATGAACGAGATTCTCGACGCATCCAACGGCCTCGGCGCCGCTGTGAAGCGCCGCGAGGACACGCACAAGATGGCCGAGTCGAACAAGGCCTTCGCGCACTACCGCTGGTGATGGCCCTGGTGCGCTCCCGGCCCACGGCCGGGAGCGCACCGGTGCGACAACCGCAACTACCCCCGCTCCATCCACTCATCGGAGGAACCCTGTGGCACAGGACGTGCTCACCGACCTGAACAAGGTCCGCAACATCGGCATCATGGCCCACATCGATGCCGGCAAGACCACGACGACCGAGCGCATCCTGTTCTACACGGGCGTCAACCACAAGATCGGCGAGACCCACGACGGCGCCTCGACGACCGACTGGATGGAGCAGGAGCAGGAGCGCGGCATCACGATCACGTCCGCTGCGGTGACCTGCTTCTGGGACAACAACCAGATCAACATCATCGACACGCCCGGCCACGTCGACTTCACGGTCGAGGTCGAGCGCAGCCTCCGCGTGCTCGACGGCGCGGTCGCGGTGTTCGACGGCAAGGAGGGCGTCGAGCCCCAGTCCGAGACCGTCTGGCGCCAGGCCGACAAGTACGACGTGCCCCGCATCTGCTTCGTCAACAAGATGGACAAGATGGGTGCCGACTTCTACTTCACGGTCGACACGATCATCAACCGCCTCGGCGCCCGGCCGCTGGTCATCCAGCTGCCGATCGGCTCCGAGAGCGCGTTCGAGGGCATCGTCGACCTGGTCGAGATGAAGGCGAAGACCTGGCGAGGCGACTCCAAGGGTGACGTCAAGATGGGTGCCGAGTACGCGATCGAGGAGATCCCGGCCGACCTCAAGGAGAAGGCCGAGGAGTACCGCAAGGCGCTGCTCGAGACCGTCGCCGAGACGGACGACGCGCTCATGGAGAAGTACTTCGAGGGCGAGGAGCTCTCGGTCGCCGAGATCAAGGCCGCCATCCGCAAGATGACCGTCGCCTCGGAGATCTACCCCGTCCTGTGCGGCTCGGCGTTCAAGAACCGCGGCGTGCAGCCGATGCTCGACGCCGTCGTGGACTACCTGCCCACGCCGCTCGACGTCCCGGCCATCCCCGGCCACGACGTCCGCGACGAGGAGGTCATCATCGAGCGCCACGCCGACCGCGAGGAGCCGTTCGCGGCGCTCGCGTTCAAGGTCGCCGTGCACCCGTTCTTCGGTCGCCTCACGTACGTGCGCGTCTACTCGGGCCACGTGCCCTCCGGTGCCGCGGTCGCGAACTCGACCAAGGGCAAGAAGGAGCGCATCGGCAAGATCTTCCAGATGCACGCCAACAAGGAGATCCCGGTCGAGTCGATGACCGCGGGCCACATCTACGCGGTGATCGGCCTCAAGGACACGACGACCGGCGACACGCTGAGCGACCCGGCCAACCAGGTCGTCCTCGAGTCGATGACGTTCCCGGCACCGGTCATCGAGGTGGCCATCGAGCCGAAGACGAAGGCCGACCAGGAGAAGCTCTCCCTCGCGATCCAGAAGCTCGCGGAGGAGGACCCCACCTTCCGGACCGAGAACAACCCGGAGACGGGTCAGACGGTCATCAAGGGCATGGGCGAGCTCCACCTCGACATCCTCGTGGACCGCATGAAGCGCGAGTTCAAGGTCGAGGCGAACGTCGGCAAGCCCCAGGTCGCGTACCGCGAGACCATCAAGGGCACCGTCGCGAAGTTCGACTACACGCACAAGAAGCAGACGGGTGGCTCCGGCCAGTTCGCGAAGATCCAGATCAAGCTCGAGCCGCTCGACCTGTCGGGCGAGGAGAGCTACGAGTTCGTGAACGCGGTCTCCGGCGGTCGCATCCCTCGCGAGTACATCCCCTCGGTCGACGCGGGCATGCAGGACGCCATGCAGGTCGGCGTGCTGGCAGGCTTCCCGACGGTCGGCATCAAGGCGACGCTGCTCGACGGCGCCGCGCACGACGTCGACTCGTCGGAGATGGCGTTCAAGATCGCCGGCTCCATGGCCTACAAGGAGGCTGCCCGCAAGGCGCAGCCCGTGCTGCTCGAGCCGATCATGGCCGTCGAGGTGCGCTCGCCCGAGGAGTACATGGGCGACGTCATCGGCGACCTGAACTCGCGTCGCGGACAGATCCAGTCGATGGACGACGCGCAGGGCGTGAAGGTCATCAAGGCCCTCGTGCCGCTGTCCGAGATGTTCGGCTACGTCGGCGACCTGCGGTCGAAGACCTCGGGCCGTGCCGTCTACTCCATGGAGTTCTCGACCTACGCCGAGGTGCCGCGCGCAGTCTCGGACGAGATCGTCCAGAAGAGCAAGGGCGAGTGACCTTCGGGGCGGCTGTGAGGCCGCCCCGGGGCACCGCCCACCCGCGGTTTTCGCTGAGACCCGCGACGGAAGTACCATTGATCACTACCACCCGAACGCTCTGCCGCGACGCGGCGGTGCAATCATGAGAACAGTCCTAGGAGGACACAGTGGCTAAGGCCAAGTTCGAGCGGACCAAGCCGCACGTCAACATCGGAACGATCGGTCACGTCGACCACGGCAAGACGACGCTGTCGGCTGCGATCTCGAAGGTCCTGGCAGACAAGTACCCGTCGGCCACCAACGTGCAGCGCGACTTCGCGTCGATCGACTCCGCTCCCGAGGAGCGCCAGCGCGGCATCACGATCAACATCTCGCACATCGAGTACGAGACGCCGAAGCGCCACTACGCGCACGTCGACGCTCCTGGTCACGCTGACTACATCAAGAACATGATCACGGGTGCAGCGCAGATGGACGGCGCGATCCTCGTGGTCGCCGCCACCGACGGCCCGATGGCGCAGACGCGCGAGCACGTGCTGCTCGCCAAGCAGGTCGGCGTGCCGTACCTGATGGTCGCGCTCAACAAGTCGGACATGGTGGACGACGAGGAGATCCTGGAGCTCGTCGAGCTCGAGGTCCGCGAGCTGCTCTCGAGCCAGGACTTCGACGGCGACAACGCTCCCGTCGTGCGCGTCTCGGCGCTCAAGGCGCTCGAGGGCGAGGAGAAGTGGGTCGACGCGATCGTCGAGCTCATGCAGGCCGCTGACGACAACATCCCGGACCCGGTCCGCGACCGCGACAAGCCCTTCCTCATGCCGATCGAGGACGTCTTCACCATCACCGGCCGTGGCACGGTCGTGACGGGTCGCGCCGAGCGCGGCACGCTCGCGATCAACTCCGAGGTCGAGATCGTCGGCATCCGCGCGACGCAGAAGACCACGGTCACGGGCATCGAGATGTTCCACAAGCAGCTCGACGAGGCATGGGCCGGCGAGAACTGCGGTCTGCTCCTCCGCGGCACCAAGCGCGAGGACGTCGAGCGCGGCCAGGTCGTCGTGAAGCCGGGCTCGGTCACGCCGCACACGAACTTCGAGGGCACGGCGTACATCCTCGCCAAGGACGAGGGCGGCCGTCACAACCCGTTCTTCACGAACTACCGCCCGCAGTTCTACTTCCGCACCACCGACGTCACCGGCGTCATCTCGCTGCCCGAGGGCACCGAGATGGTCATGCCCGGCGACACCACCGACATGACGGTCGAGCTGATCCAGCCGATCGCCATGGAGGAGGGCCTCGGCTTCGCCATCCGCGAGGGTGGCCGCACGGTCGGCGCCGGCACGGTCACGAAGATCATCAAGTAGTCATCTGACTGCTGCACGAGGGGGTCCGGCTTCGGCCGGGCCCCCTTCGTCGTGCGCGCTATCGTCGCAGCGTGCTGCGCGACGAGTTCGAGGGCTTCTCCGACAGGCTTGCCGGATGGGCGGCAGCGGCCGACGGCGTGCTCGGGCTCTTGCTGCTCGGCAGCACGGCGGCGACGACGCATCCGCCCGACGACTGGAGCGACCACGACTTCTTCGTCATCGTCGAGCCGCGGGTCGCCGCAGCGCTGCGAGCGAGCAGCGCGTGGCTGCCCGCGCGCTCGGCCACGGTGGTGCTGCACGAGCGCGACACCGCGCACGGCGCGTGGGTCGTCTACGGCGACGGCCACCTGCTCGAGTACGCCGTCTTCACGCTCGAGGAGCTCTCGGCGAGCCGCAGCGGGGCCCATCGCATCGCGGTCGACCGCGTCGGCGACCTGGATGCGCGGATCCGACCGACGCTCGAGCCGCCGCACCGCGACCCGCGCACGATCGCCACGGGCCTGCACCGCTCGCTGCTCGTCGGCGGCGGGCGCGCGGCGCGCGGCGAGCGGCTGGTCGCGCGGCGCCACCTCGTCGATGCCGCGGGGGCGCTGCTCGCACTGGCGTCGATGGTCGCGGAGCCCGGGCGCCCGCTCGGCGATCCGCAGGACCCGTGGCGCCGCGTCGAGCGGAGCGACCCCTCGCTCGCCGCGGCGCTCGACCGGATCCTCGCCCGCAGCGATGCCGCTGCCGCCCTCGAGCTCGCCCAGCTCGCGGAGCGCGTCGCGGGGACGCGCTCGTGGTGGCCCGCCGGGCTCGCCGCAGCGGTCGCTGCCCGGCTGAGCGCCATGCGCGGCTGACCGCGGCTGGACGCGCGTCGTCATGGCGCGGAGGATGGAGCCATGGCAGAGCCGAAGACCAAGCCGACCGACGCGAGCGTGCCCGACTTCCTCGATGCGGCGCAGCCGGCGCGACGCGTGGAGGAGGGGCACCGGCTCGCGACCATCATGCGCGAGGAGACCGGCGTGGAGCCGGTGATGTGGGGGCCGTCGATGGTCGGCTTCGGCTCCTTCCACTACGTCTCCGCGTCGCGCACGTCGACGGCGGAGGGCGACTGGCCGAAGGTCGCCTTCTCGCCCAGGAAGCGCGCGCTGACGCTGTACGGCCTCAAGGACCAGCCGGAGGGCGCCGCGCTCCTGCCGGAGCTGGGCGGCTACACCGAGGGTGCCGGCTGCGTCTACGTCAAGCGGCTCGAGCAGGTCGACGAGGACGTGCTGCGACGGCTGATCCGCATCGCGTGGAGCCGCGAGGACGATCCCGCGCGCTGACGGGGAGCGACGAGCGCCCGGGCGGGCACAGGCCGCCCATGCCGCAGCGCGCACGGTCGCGCAAGCGTGTGACGGTCCGCGACGCCGTGCGACGCAGCGTGACGCACGCATGGTGCGGTCGCCCGTCGGCGCTGGGAGCGTGGGGGCTCCCAACCCGAGGAGATCCCATGAGCACGACCACCGCATCCGTCACCGACATCACCGCCGAGGCTCGCGACGCGCGCCTCGACGCCGCCGAGCGGGCCTGGGGCGAGCGGCTCGGGCC
>NZ_BAAAKK010000004.1:0-2073 GCF_039527715.1 Agrococcus citreus | reverse complement strand
CTCGGCGGAGGGCTCCGTGGCGACCGTCGTGCGCGCCGGTCGCCACGAGTTCGTCGTCGACGAGCCGGCCGGGCTCGCGGGCGATGACCTCGGTCCGAGCCCCGTGGAGTTCGCGCTCGGCGCGCTGCTCGGCTGCCAGACGGTCGTCTACCGGCTGTACGCGAAGCGACTCGGCATCACGATCGACCGACTCGAGCTGCGCGCCGAGGGCGACCTCGACGTGCGAGGCCTGTTCGGCGCCGACGACGTGCGGCCCGGCTTCTCGCGGCTCCGCGTGGTCGTCGACATCGAGGGGCCCGAGCCGCGCGAGCGCTACGACGAGCTGCGCCAGGTCGTCGACGCGCACTGCCCGGTGCACGACCTGTTCTCGAACGCGACCCCGATCGAGACCCGCCTCGCCTGACGTCGGCGCCCGCCCCTCGCCCTGCCATAGCCTGGACCGGTGGTGGAGATCATCGAGTTCGAGACGCAGCAGACGACCATCGAGGGCCTCGCCCTCATCCGCATGAAGCAGGTGATCGAGGATCGCGGCACGGTGCGCGAGTTCTACCGCGCATCGGCGTTCGAGGCGGCGGGCATCCCCCTGCCGGCGTTCCAGCAGGTGAACGTCACGCAGACGAATCCCGGCGCCATCCGCGGCATGCACGGTGAGTCGATGGTGAAGCTCATCGCGATCGCCCACGGCACCGCGTGGGGAGCGTGGGTGGATGCGCGGCCCGAGTCGCCGACGCGCGGCGCCGTCTTCCAGACGGCGCTCGAGCCCGGGGTGCAGATCATCGTGCCCGAGGGCGTCTGCAACGGCTTCCAGTCGACCGGCGAGACCCCGACGCAGTACGTCTACTGCTTCACGCAGGAGTGGGTGCCGGGCATGACGGGCGTCGCGATCACGCCGCTCGACCCGGCCCTCGGCATCGACTGGCCCGTGCCCGTCGACACCGAGGACCGCGCGCGCATCAGCGAGAAGGACCTCGCGGCCCCGACGCTCGCCGAGGTGCTCGCCCGTGGATGATCCCGTCGGTGCGGCCGGCGCGGTCCTGCTGCTCGTCGGCGCCGCCTTCGGCGTCGTCGTCTGGCCCGCGTTCCTGCGCCGTGTCGCAGCCGATCCGCGAGCGCGCGACGCGGCGGGCAAGCCGACCCGGTTCCTGACCGTGCACGTGACCCTCGTCGCGATCGCGGTCGTCATCGCGATCGCGCAGGCCGTCGCGGGCATCTGGTGGTTCCTCTCGCGCTGACCCGGGGCTCGTCCATGGCGCGTCCAGCACCGATCCGGTTGGCTGGGCGTCAGCCGGTGCATCGGTGCCGGCCCGGAGACGAGAGGTGCGACCATGGCAGACAGCCCGATCCGCGACGGCGGCGATCAGCCGCTCGACGACGAGAAGCCGCTCCGCACGGCGGCCGAGACCGGCGCGACGCGCTCCGAGGCGCACGGCGGGGACAGCTCCGATGCGCTCGGCGGGGACTCCCGGGCTGAGTCTCATGGCGCTGATGCCGGCGCCGACGCGCACGGCGCGCCGAGCCCTGCCGGGCACGGCGCGCCGAGCCCTGCCGGGCACGGCGAGACCGGCCGAGCACCGCTGCCGGGCGAGGATGCCGCGGGCCCGCTCGACGGCGACGACTCCCCGGGCAACGCCGGCCACCAGCCGCCGGTGCCGACCGGCGGTGAGCCCGGTGGGCCCGACCCGAACATGGACTACGACGGCGACGCCGACTTCGTCGCCGAGGCGACCGGCGAGCGCTACACGCGCAGCGTGCAAGCGGGCATCGACCGGATCGACGAGCACAAGGCGCGCATCGCCGAGCTCGAGGCCGAGCGGGACGCCGCTCCCGACGTGCCAGGCGAGCCGCTCGAGCCGGGTCCCGGGGCGCCCGAGGTGCCCGATGTGCCGGGCGCGCCCGACGTGCCTGATGTTCCCGTGCAGCCGGATGTGCCGGGCGCGCCGCCCATGCCGGGCGCTCCCGGCGCACCGGAGGCGCCGCAGGGGCCCGGCGTGCTGCGCCCGCCGTCGGGCGGCGACGACGCGAGCGGGCTCGACGACCCGTACGACGGCGGCGTGCCCCGCTGATCGGCGTCAG
>NZ_BAAAKK010000003.1:315398-343608 GCF_039527715.1 Agrococcus citreus | reverse complement strand
CGCCGAGCGCGGCGAGCATCGCCCGGCCGGTGGCCGTGCGCACGGAGGGCAGCCGCACGCCGACTCGCGAGACGGTGACGGGGGAGCGCTTGCCCTCGCCCCGCCCGGCGTAGGCGACGTCGCTGCCGGCGAGCACCGCGAGGTGGCTCGTCGCGGGCACGGTCGAGGCCGCGACGAGGCGGTCGAGGATCGGCTGCGCGAGGCGCTCGAGCCGGGTCGCGGCAGCCACGCGCGAGCCGATCCGCTGCACCCGGGCGCTCGGGCCCCACGCGCCGAGCTCGGGGTAGTGCACGAGGAAGCCCTCGTCGCGCATCACCTGCAGCAGCTGGTAGGCGCTCGATCGCGGCAGCTGCAGCTCGCGGGCGATCGTCGATGCCCGCACGGGCCCCGCCTGCTCGGCCAGCAGCGACAGCACGCGCAGCGCGCTGCGGGCCGCCGGCATCCGCGGCATCCCCATGTGCCCCACCCCTCTATCGCCGTCCCCGCCTCCGACCCGCTGGCGGCAGGGTGGTCACGACACGCCGTGCAGAGACGCTCGCGCACGGCGTGTCGTGACCACCCCACGGACCGCGAGCGTAGCCGAGTCTGAGATCTCAGACGGGATCGGCCATCGAGCGGATGCGCGCGGCAGCGGTCGGCGGTGGAATGGGGGCATGCCAGTGATCATCGGAGACGCCCCGCTCAGCCGGCACGACGTCGTGCAGGTCGCCCGCTTCGACGCGCGCGTCGAGCTGAGCGCCGCCGCGCTCGAGCGCATCGACGCCGCGCGCGCGGTGATCGACGCCCTCGCCGCCGACCCGCGACCGCACTACGGCATCTCGACGGGGTTCGGCGCGCTCGCCAACACGGCCATCGCGCCCGCCGACCGCACGCGGCTGCAGCAGTCGCTCATCCGCTCGCACGCCGCCTCGAGCGGAGCGCCGGTCGAGCGCGAGGTCGTGCGCGGCCTCATGCTGCTGCGGCTGCAGACGCTCGCGACCGGCCGCACGGGCATCCGCCGCGCGACGGCCGAGCTCTACGCCGCGATGCTCAACGCGGGCATCACGCCCGAGGTCGGCGAGTACGGCTCGCTCGGCTGCTCCGGCGACCTCGCGCCCCTCTCGCACGTCGCCCTCGCGGCGATGGGGGAGGGCCCCGTGCAGGTGGAGCGCCCGGGCGCCGAGCCGCACACCGTCGAGACGGTGACGATGGATGCGTCGCGCGCGCTCGCGGAGGCGGGCCTCACCCCCGTCGTGCTCGCCGAGAAGGAGGGGCTCGCGCTCGTCAACGGCACCGACGGCATGCTCGCGATGCTGTGCCTCGCGCTCGCCGACCTCGACCGGCTGCTCGACACGGCCGACCTCGCCGCCGCGATGAGCGTCGAGGGGCTCCTCGGCACCGATGCGCCCTTCGCCGCCGACCTCATGGCGCTGCGGCCGCACGCGGGGCAGGCGACGAGCGCCGCGCAGATCGCGGCGCTGCTCGCCGACAGCCCGATCGTCGCGAGCCACAAGGGCCCGGAGGACACCCGCGTGCAGGACGCCTACTCGCTGCGCTGCGCGCCGCAGGTGCACGGCACCGCGCGCGACACCGCGGCGCACGCCGAGCGCGTCGCCGAGGTCGAGCTCGCGAGCGCGATCGACAACCCGGTCGTGCTGCCCGACGGCCGCGTCGTCTCGAACGGCAACTTCCACGGCGCGCCGATCGCGGCCGTGCTCGACTTCCTCGCGATCGGCATCGCCGACGTCGCCTCGATGAGCGAGCGCCGCAGCGACCGCTTCCTCGACCCGTCGCGCTCGTTCGGGCTCCCGCCGTTCCTCGCCGACGACCCGGGGGTCGACTCTGGGCTCATGATCGCGCAGTACACGCAAGCGGGCATCGTCTCCGAGCTCAAGCGGCTCGCCGCGCCCGCGTCCGTCGACTCGATCCCGTCGAGCGCGATGCAGGAGGACCACGTCTCGATGGGCTGGGGCGCCGCGCGCAAGCTGCGCCGCGCGATCGACGGCCTCGAGCGGGTGCTCGCGATCGAGGTGATGACCGCCGCACGCGGCATCGAGCTGCGCGAGCAGCCGCCGGGGTCGCGCACGGGCAGGGTGATCGAGCGGCTGCGGCAGCTCGTGCCGGGCGTCGGGCCCGACCGCTTCCTCGCTCGCGACATCGAGGCGACGCGGCTGCAGGTGTGGAACGGCAGCGTGCTGCAGGCGGCCGGTCTGCTCGAGCGCGTCCGCTCGTGGGCGGCCGACGGCGACCACGCGTTCCAGGCGGGCCGGCGACCCGCCGTGACCGCCACCGAACCGACCGACGAGGGGGACCGATGATGGACGGCGCACGCGAGGTCAGAGCGCACCGCGGCAGCGAGCTGCACACGAAGGGCTGGCAGCAGGAGGCCGCGCTGCGGATGCTGCAGAACAACCTCGATCCCGAGGTCGCCGAGCACCCCGACGAGCTCGTCGTCTACGGCGGCACGGGCAAGGCCGCGCGCGACTGGGCCTCGTTCGACGCGATCGTGCGCGAGCTCCAGGCGCTCGAGGACGACGAGACGCTGCTCGTGCAGTCGGGCCGTCCGGTCGGCGTCATGCGCACGAGCCCGTGGGCGCCGCGCGTGCTCATCGCCAACTCCAACCTCGTGGGCGACTGGGCGACGTGGCCCGAGTTCCGCCGCCTCGAGGCCGAGGGGCTCACGATGTACGGCCAGATGACGGCCGGCAGCTGGATCTACATCGGCACGCAAGGCATCCTGCAGGGCACCTTCGAGACGTTCGCCGCCGTCGCCCGCAAGCTCGGCCGCGAGAGCCTCGCCGGCACGATCACCCTCACCGCCGGCCTCGGCGGCATGGGCGGCGCGCAGCCGCTCGCCGTGACGATGAACGACGGCGTCGCGATCTGCATCGACGTCGACCCGAGCCGCATCGCCCGCCGCATCGAGCACCGCTACCTCGACGTCGAGGCGACCGACGTGGAGGATGCGCTCGCGCGCGCCGTCGAGGCGAGGGACGCGGGCCGCCCCCTCTCGATCGGCCTGCGGGCGAACGCCGCCGACGTCGTGCCGGAGCTGCTCGCGATGGGCGCGCCGATCGACGTCGTGACCGACCAGACGAGCGCCCACGACCCGCTCGCGTACCTGCCATCGGGCATCGCGTTCGAGCGGTGGGACGCCGAGCGGCGGCGAGACCCCGAGGGCTTCACCGAGCGCGCGCGCGCATCGATGGCGCGCCACGTCGAGGCGATGGTCGGCTTCCAGGCCGCGGGCGCCGAGGTCTTCGACTACGGCAACTCGATCCGCGCCGAGGCGCTGCTCGGCGGCTTCGACGACGCGTTCGCGTTCCCCGGCTTCGTGCCCGCGTACATCCGCCCGCTGTTCTGCGAGGGCAAGGGGCCGTTCCGGTGGGCGGCGCTCTCGGGCGACCCCGAGGACATCCGCAGGACGGACGAGGCGATCCTCGAGCTGTTCCCCGACGACGCGCACCTCGCGCGCTGGATCCGCATGGCGCAGGAGCGCGTGCAGTTCCAGGGGCTGCCGGCGCGCATCTGCTGGCTCGGCGCGGGCGAGCGGCACCGCGCGGGGCTGCGCTTCAACGAGATGGTCGCCGACGGCACGCTCTCGGCGCCCATCGTGATCGGCCGCGACCACCTCGACTCGGGCTCGGTCGCGAGCCCCTACCGCGAGACGGAGGCCATGAAGGACGGCTCCGACGCGATCGCCGACTGGCCGCTGCTCAACGCGCTCGTCAACACCGCCTCGGGCGCGAGCTGGGTCTCGATCCACCACGGCGGCGGCGTCGGCATCGGCCGCTCCATCCACGCGGGGCAGGTCACGGTCGCCGACGGCTCGCCGCTCGCCGCCGAGAAGCTCGAGCGCGTGCTCTCGAACGACCCCGCGATGGGCGTCATCCGCCACGTCGACGCCGGCTACGACGAGGCGATCGCCGCCGCCGACGAGCGCGGCATCCCGATCCCGATGCGGCGCTGACGTGGCCGCGCCGGCAGGACCCCCGCGGCGCTCGACGCTCATCACGGGCATCGGCGAGCTGACGACGAACGACGACGAGCTCGGGCGGATGCGCGACGCGGCCGTCGTGCTCGAGGGCGACGCGATCGCGTGGGTCGGCAGCGCGGCGGATGCGCCCGCGACCGACGAGCGCGTCGACGTCGCTGGCCGCGCGGTGCTGCCCGGCTGGGTCGACAGCCACACCCACCTCGTGTTCGCCGGCGACCGCTCGGCCGAGTTCGAGGCGCGCATGGCGGGCGCGGCGTATGCGGCGGGCGGCATCGGCGTGACGGTCGCCGCCACCCGTGCCGCGAGCGACGCGGAGCTCGCCGCGAACCTCGACCGGCTCGCCGACGAGGCGCTGCGCGGCGGCACGACCGCGCTCGAGACGAAGACGGGCTACGGGCTCACGGTCGCCGACGAGCTGCGCAGCGCCCGCATCGCGGCGGGCCGGGCCGACTCGGTGACCTTCCTCGGCGCGCACCTCGTGCCTGCCGGCGCCGAGGCCGACGACTACGTCGACCTCGTCGCGGGGGCGATGCTCGAGGCGGTCGCGCCGCTCGTCGACGCCGTCGACGTGTTCTGCGAGCGGGGCGCCTTCGACGAGCCGCAGTCGCGACGGGTGCTCGAGGCGGCGCGCGCTCGCGGCCTCGCGCTGCGCGTGCACGGCAACCAGCTCGGCCCCGGGCCCGGCGTGCGGCTCGCCGTCGAGCTCGGCGCGCTGAGCGTCGACCACGTCGCGTTCCTCGACGACGACGAGGTCGCGCTGCTCGCCGACAGCTGGCAGGGCGGCCGCGGCACGGTCGCGACGGTGCTGCCCGCGTGCGACCTCTCCACGCGCATGCCGCTCGCGCCGGCGCGCCGGCTGCTCGACGCCGGCGCGGTCGTCGCGATCGCGACGAACTGCAACCCCGGCACGTCGTACACGACCTCGATGGCGTTCTGCGTCGCGACCGCGGTGCTGCAGATGGGGCTCACGATCGAGGAGGCGGTGCGCGCCGCCACGCTCGGCGGCGCCGTCGCCCTCGACCGCGACGCGCCCCGCACCACGGCCGGCGGCCGAGCGCTGCCGCCGCTCGGACGCATCCGCCCCGGCGCGCGCGCCGACCTGCAGGTGCTCGACGCGCCCTCGATCGCGCACCTCGCGTACCGTCCCGGCGTGCCCCTCGTGCACGCCGTCTGGCGCGCGGGCGAACCGGTCGTCGGGCAGCGCCCGATTCCCTAGCGATGCCCAGGATGTCCCCCGTACGCTCCGGAGCATGAGCGTGCTCCTGAGAGGCCTGTCGACGGCCGTGCCGCCGACCCAGCTCGTGCAGACCGAGGTCGAGCAGGTGTTCGGCTCGCAGCCGGGCCTGTCGCGGCTCGCGCAGCGCATCGTCTCGACGTCGTTCGGGCTCTCGGGCATCGAGCGCCGCTACACGGTGCTCGACGAGCTCACGCTCGACGGGCCCGCACTGGACGAGCCCCGCTTCTACGACCGCGAGTCGGGCCTGCTGCTCGACCCGGGCACGAGCGTGCGCATGGACCGCTACGCCGAGCACGCGACGCGGCTCTACGTCGAGGCGGGCCGCGCGGCGCTCGACGCCGTGCCGAGCATCGAGGCGGCCGACGTGACCCACGTCATCACCGTCTCGTGCACCGGCTTCTACGCCCCCGGCCCCGACTTCGTGCTCGCGCGCGACCTCGGGCTGCGCGCGGGTGTGCAGCGCTACCACCTCGGCTTCATGGGCTGCTACGCGTCGATGCCGGCGCTGCGGCTCGCCTCGCAGCTGTGCCAGGCCGACCCCGAGGCCGTCGTGCTCGTCGTGAGCGTCGAGCTGTGCACGCTCCACCTGCGCACCTCGAACGACCCCGACACGATCGTCGCCACCTCGCTCTTCGGCGACGGCGCCGGCGCGGGCCTCGTCACCTCGCGCGAGCCCGAGCCGGGGGAGCGCGCGTTCGAGCTCGACGCGTTCGCCACCCGCACGACCCCGCAGGGCGAAGGCGCGATGGCATGGCGGATCGGCGACCACGGCTTCGAGATGGTGCTGTCGAACGCGGTGCCGTCGCTCATTGGCGAGCACATCACGGGTGCGATCGAGCCGCTGCTCGAGGCCGAGGCGCCGCTCGTCGGCGCGCTCCGCGACGGCGCCGTGGGGGGCGCCATCGAGCACTGGGCGATCCACCCGGGCGGCCGCAGCATCCTCGACCATGTCGAGTCGACGCTGCAGCTCGCCGAGTCGCAGCTCGTGCCCGCGCGCGAGACGCTGCGCGACTACGGCAACATGTCGAGCGCCACCGTGCTCTTCGTGCTCGACCGCATCCTGCGCGACCCGGCCGCGGCCGACGGCGACCGGGTCGCGGCGATGGCGTTCGGTCCCGGCCTCACCGTCGAGTCGGCGCTCCTGACCGTCAGGGGCTGAACCGCCCGTGCGGATGGGGTGGCTGCGCGAGCGCGACGCCGACGCGCGCGAGCTCATGGACGCGCCCGACTGCGACCCGGTCGTGCTCGCGCGCACCTACGCGCGCTTCGACCTCGTGAACGCCGTCGTCTCGGGCCGCGGCGCGATCTACCGTCGCTGGGTGCGCCCGCGGCTTCGGGCGGGCGCGACCGTGCGCCTCCTCGACGTCGGCACGGGCGGCGCCGACCTCCCGAGGCGGATGCTGCGCTGGGCCGCGCGCGACGGCGGCCGGCTCCAGGTGGTCGCGATCGACCCCGACGCGCGCGCCATCGCGTTCGCGCGCGGCCGGCCGCCCGTGCCCGGGCTCGAGCTGCGGCAGGCCGCGACCGGCGACCTCGTCGCGGCAGGGGAGCGCTTCGACGTCGTCATCTCGAACCACGTGCTGCATCACCTGACGGCCGGCGAGCTCGGCGCGATCCTCGCCGACTCGGAGGCGCTGCTCGCCCCCGGCGGCGTCGCGGTGCACGCCGACATCGCCCGCTCCGCGCTCGGCTACCTCGGCTTCGCGGCCGGCACGCTGCCCTTCGAGCCGACGCTGCTGCGCCGCACCTACATCAGGGCCGACGGGCTCACGTCGATCCGCCGCAGCCACACGCCCGCCGAGCTCGCGGCAGCCGCGCCGGCCGGCTGGAGCGTGCGCACGGGTGTGCCGTCCCGGCTCGAGCTCGTGCGGCGGATGCCGTGACCGGCGTCCACGACGCACCTTCCGGCGGCCACGACGTCGCGATCGTCGGCGCGGGCGCCGTCGGGCTCCTGCTCGCGTGCCTCCTCGCGCAGCGCGGCATGGACGTCGTCGTGCTCGAGCGGAGGGCCGAGCCGGCACGCACGTCGCGCGCGATCGGCATCCACCCGCCGGGTCTCGCCGCCCTCGACGCCGCGGGCGTCGGCGCAGCCGTGCGGGCGGAGGCGATCCGCATCCGCTCCGGTGTCGCGCTCAGCGGCGGCCGGCTGCTCGCGCGGCTGCGCTTCGACGACCGGCCGATCCTCGCGCTGCCGCAGCACCGCACGGAGGCGCTGCTGCGCGCGCGACTCTCGACCCTCGCGCCCGGCGCGCTGCGAGAGGGCTCCGAGGTCGTGGCGATCGCGCAGTCGCGCGACGGGGTCGCGCTCTCGACCCGAGGCGCGGGCGGCACCACAGCCGTGCGCGCCCGGTGGGCGGTCGGGGCGGACGGCATCCGCAGCCCCGTCCGGCAGCTGCTCGGCATCCCGATGGAGCCGCACCGAGGGATGGGCGGCTACGCGATGGCCGACGCCCCCGACGCGACCGGCGCCGCGGCGACGGCGCTCCTCCACCTCGAGGCCGACGGGATCGTCGAGTCGTTCCCCATGCCGGGCGGGCTGCGGCGCTGGGTCGCGCGGCTCCCCGCGCCCGAGCCGGGCATGACGACGGAGGCGCTGCAGCGCATCCTCGACGAGCGGCTCGTCGAGCCGCCCCGGCTGCCGGCGGAGGCCCCGACGAGCGCGTTCGTCGCGCGGCAGCGCCTCGCCGCGCGCTTCCGCCTCGGCCGGATCGTGCTCGTCGGCGACGCCGCGCACGAGGTGAGCCCGATCGGCGGGCAGGGCATGAGCCTCGGCTGGCTCGACGCGGTCGCGCTCGACCGCGCGCTCGCTGCCGCGGCCGCGGGCGACGGCGATGCGCTCGCGGGCTACGAGCGCGCGCGGCGCCCGGCGGCGGTGCGCGCGATGCGCCGAGCGCGGTGGAACATGGCCATGGGGGCGCCCGTGAGCGCGCGCCGGCTCGCCCTGCGGCTCGCGCTCGTCCGCGCGCTCGCGGTCGAGCCGGGGCGGTCCGCGGTGACCGCGGCGTTCACGATGCGGGGGCTCTGAGCCCTCAGATCGTCGTGCCCTCGGGTCATCGTGTCCTCAGGCCGTCGTGCCCTCAGGTCGTCGTGGGTCGCCCGGCGAGCGCGGCGAGCGACTCGAGCACGCACAGCGCCGTGAGGCGCACCGTGCGCCCGTCGGGCGCATCGGCGGCGGCGTCGACCTCGACGAGGTCGAGCGAGCCGACCTCGGCGTGCCCCACGATCGCCCGGACGAGGGCGCGGAGCTGCCACGCGCTGAGCCCGCCCGGCGTCGACGCGGGGCAGCCCGGCGCCGCCGCCCGGTCGCACACGTCGACGTCGACGTCGAGGTGGACCGGGCCGCCCGCGGCAGCGGCGATCGCGACGGCCTCCGCCGCCACCTCCCGGAGGTCGCGCTCCTCGAGCGCGTCGCGGCCGATCACCCGGATGCCGGCGCCTCGAGCCCGCTCGGCGTACGCGCGGGAGTTCGCGAAGTCCTGGATGCCGAGCTGCACGACGCGGCTGCCGTCGAGGCCCGCCTCGAGCAGCCGTCGCACGGGCGACCCGTTGCTGCGGCCGTCGCGCAGGTCGTGGTGGGCGTCGATCGTGATGAGCCCCGCGGTGCCGATGCGGTCGCCCCACGCACCGAGCGCCGCGGGCACGGTCGCGGCGTTGTCGCCGCCGAGGGCGATGACGAGCCGCGCACGGGCCGACGCCCGCGCGATGAGGCCCGCCGCGCCATCCTCGTCGGCGTCCGGGTCGGCGGCGTCGCCGGCGTCGGCGATCCGCAGCCCGTCGAGCCCGTGCGGCGAGTACCGCCGGAGCGCGTCGCGCACCGCGGCGGGCGTCGCGTGCGCGGCCGTCGGGCTCAGCGACGTCGCGTGCGTGCCGAGCCCCACGAGCACGGCGTCGAGCTCGCCGTCGAGCGCGTCGGTCGAGGGCCAGTCGCCCGCGCGGGGCCAGAGCGAGTCGTGCGAGAGGGGAGTGCTGTGCGGCAGCGCCATGCGCCGAGCGTAGCGACGCCCGTGCCGGCCCTGGCGGGTCCGCGGCCCGAGTGGTTGAGTGGGGGCGGCGCCGCTCCCCGACCCCGGCGTCGGCAGGAGGCGTGCATGGGCATCGACGATCTCGTGAACAAGGCGAAGGACGCGCTCGGGAGCGAGCACGGCGAGCGGCTCAGCGACCAGGGCATCCAGGGCGCGGGCGATGGCTTCGACCGACTCAGCGGAGAGCGGTTCGCCGAGCACACCGACACCGTGCAGGAGCACGGCGACCGGCTGCTCGGCCACGACGCAGACGCTGCCGACCGGCAGACGCAGGACGACGCACCGCGCCAGTAGGCGCAGGCACCGGGGGGCGGGGAGCGATCCCCGCCCCTCCGCACGCCCGCAGGTGCGCGCATCCGCTCAGTGCGGCGGGGGAGCGCCGAGCCGCCCGCAAGGCGGCGCGCCGGGCGCGACACGCCCGGGTTGCACGAGCATCTGCATCCGTGCGAGAATCGACAGGTTGCAAACGCGGCGTTTCCTCGCCGCTCACTGCCCTGGCAGTGCACAGGACGAACTCGATCCTGGGCCGCGGGCAGCCGACACAAGAACTTCACCGAAGCCAGTGCGTCATGCGTGCTCGGCGCCGGTGCGCGCCCCTCGAGGGCATTGACAGAAGAACAGCGGTGCACTGACAGGTGCGTTGCGAGCAGCCCTCCCAGGCTGCGTCGACAGGAAGAGAGTCAGCCATGGCGGGACAGAAGATCCGCATCCGACTGAAGTCGTACGACCACGAGGTCATCGACTCCTCGGCGCGCAAGATCGTCGACACCGTGACCCGTGCGGGCGCGACGGTTGTGGGCCCGGTGCCCCTCCCGACCGAGAAGAACGTGGTCGTGGTGATCCGGTCTCCTCACAAGTACAAGGACAGCCGCGAGCACTTCGAGAAGCGCACGCACAAGCGACTCATCGACATCATCGACCCGACGCCGAAGGCAGTCGACTCGCTCATGCGCCTCGACCTGCCCGCTGACGTCAACATCGAGATCAAGCTCTAAGGAACGCAATGTCGAAGATCACGACGACTCGCGGCCTGCTCGGCACGAAGCTCGGGATGACCCAGGTCTGGGATGAGCACAACAAGCTCGTCCCCGTCACGGTGCTCGAGATCACGCCGAATGTGGTCACGCAGATCCGCACGCCCGAGAAGGACGGCTACGCAGCCATCCAGATCGCCGCCGGCCAGATCGACCCGCGCAAGGTCTCGAAGCCGGCCTCCGGCCACTTCGAGGCAGCCGGTGTCACGCCCCGCCGCCACCTCACCGAGGTCCGCACCGACAACGCCGGTGTCTTCGAGCTCGGCCAGGAGCTCGCCGTCGACCTGTTCGCCGCCGGCCAGAAGGTCGACGTCGTCGGGACGTCGAAGGGCAAGGGCTTCGCCGGTGTCATGAAGCGCCACAACTTCGCCGGCGTCTCCGCATCGCACGGTGCGCACCGCAACCACCGCAAGCCCGGCTCGATCGGTGCATCGTCCACGCCCAGCCGCGTCTTCCGCGGCAAGCGGATGCCCGGCCGCATGGGTGGCGACCGCGTCTCGGTGCAGAACCTCACCGTCCACTCCATCGACGTCGAGCAGGGCCTCATGCTCGTCAAGGGCGCCGTCCCCGGTGCCCGCGGCCGACTCGTGTTCGTCCGCAACGCTGTGAAGGGAGCCTGAGCATGACCACCCAGGTCGCCATCGTCGACACCGAGGGCAAGCAGGCAGGCTCGGTCGAGCTGCCCGCGAGCATCTTCGACGTCCAGACGAACGTTCCGCTCATCCACCAGGTCGTCGTCGCGCAGCTCGCTGCCGCACGCCAGGGCACGCACTCGACCAAGGGTCGCGGCGAGGTCTCGGGATCCGGTGCCAAGCCGTTCAAGCAGAAGGGCACCGGCCGCGCTCGCCAGGGCTCGATCCGCATGCCGCAGCACCGCGGCGGTGGCGTCGTCCACGGCCCGCAGCCGCGCGACTACTCGCAGCGGACCCCCAAGAAGATGATCGCCGCCGCGCTCCTCGGCTCGCTGTCGGACCGCGCTCGCGGTGGCCGGCTGCACGTCGTCGAGTCGTTCGGCGCCGGTGACGCTCCCAAGACCCGCGTCGCGGTCGAGATGCTCGCCGCGCTCGGCGTCGCGAAGAACGTGCTCATCGTGCTCGACCGCTCCGAGGAGACCGCGTCGCTCACGGTGCGCAACCTCCCCGAGGTGCACGTGCTCACGTGGGACCAGCTCAACGCCTACGACGTGCTCGTGAGCGACGACCTCGTCTTCACGAAGACCGCCTACGAGGCGTTCGTCGCCGCCAAGTCCCCCAAGGCCCCGAAGGCCGATGAGGCAGAGAAGGACGAGAACCGATGAGCGGCTACAACAAGGACCCTCGCGACATCATCATCCGCCCGATCGTGTCGGAGAAGAGCTACGCGCTCATCGACATGGGCAGCTACACGTTCGAGGTCGACCCGCGCGCGACGAAGACCGAGGTCAAGCTCGCGATCGAGAAGATCTTCGGCGTCAAGGTGGAGCGCGTCAACACTCTCAATCGCGTCGGCAAGACGCGCCGTACCCGCTTCGGCACTGGCAAGCGCAAGGACACCAAGCGCGCCATCGTCAAGCTGAAGTCCGGCTCGATCGACATCTTCACGACTGTCGGCTGAGCGGAAGGAACAGACCATGGCAATTCGCAAGTACAAGCCGACGACCCCCGGTCGTCGCGGCTCCTCCGTCGCGGACTTCGCTGAGATCACCCGGTCGACGCCCGAGAAGTCGCTGCTGCGCCCGCTGCCCAAGACGGGTGGCCGCAACAACACCGGTCGCATCACGACTCGCCACATCGGTGGCGGTCACAAGCGCCAGTACCGCGTGATCGACTTCCGTCGCAACGACAAGGACGGCGTCAACGCCCGCGTCGCGCACATCGAGTACGACCCGAACCGCACGGCGCGCATCGCGCTGCTGCACTTCGAGGACGGCACGAAGCGCTACATCCTCGCGCCGAACAAGCTCAAGCAGCACGACGTCGTCGAGTCGGGCTCCGGTGCCGACATCAAGCCCGGCAACAACCTGCCGCTCCGCAACATCCCGACGGGAACGGTCATCCACGCGATCGAGCTCCGTCCGGGCGGCGGCGCGAAGCTGGCCCGCTCGGCCGGCACGTCGGTGCGACTCGTCGCCAAGGACGGCCCCTACGCGCAGCTCCGGCTGCCGTCGGGCGAGATCCGCAACGTCGACGCACGCTGCCGCGCCACGATCGGCGAGGTCGGCAACGCCGAGCAGTCGAACATCAACTGGGGCAAGGCCGGCCGCAAGCGCTGGCTGGGCGTCCGACCCACGGTCCGTGGTGTCGCGATGAACCCGGTCGACCACCCGCACGGTGGCGGCGAGGGCAAGACGAGCGGTGGTCGCCACCCCGTCAGCCCGTGGGGTCAGTCCGAGGGCCGCACCCGCCGGCCGAACAAGCCCAGCGACAAGCTCATCGTCCGCCGCCGTTCGACCGGCAAGAAGAAGCGCTAGTAGGAGAGTCCGATGCCCCGCAGCCTCAAGAAGGGTCCGTTCGTCGACGACCACCTCCTCACCAAGGTGGTTCGCCAGAACGAGGCCAGCAGCAAGAACGTCATCAAGACGTGGTCGCGCCGCTCGATGATCGTGCCGGCCATGCTCGGTCACACGATCGCCGTGCACGACGGTCGCAAGCACATCCCGGTCTTCGTCACAGAGACGATGGTCGGCCACAAGCTGGGCGAGTTCGCCCCCACCCGCACCTTCCGTGGACACGTGAAGGACGACAAGAAGGGTCGTCGCCGCTAACGCGGCGGCGAAGAAGGAGAAGGCAATGGTTGAGTCGATCGCTCGCGTTCGTCACATCCGCGTGACCCCTCAGAAGGCCCGCCGTGTCGTCGACATGATCCGCGGCAAGCAGGCCGAGGAAGCCCTCGCGATCCTGAAGTTCGCCCCCCAGGGCGCCTCGGAGCCCGTGTACAAGCTCGTCGCCTCGGCGATGGCGAACGCCCGGGTCAAGGCCGACGCGTCCAACGAGTTCCTCGACGAGCAGGACCTGTACGTGGCCCGCGCGTTCGTCGACGAGGGCACCACGCTCAAGCGGTTCCAGCCGCGAGCGCAGGGTCGCGCGTTCCGCATCAACAAGCGGACCAGCCACATCACCGTCGTGCTCGCGACGCCGACCACGGAGGACGAGAACTAATGGGACAGAAGGTCAACCCCTACGGCTTCCGCCTCGGCATCACCACCGACCACGTGTCGCGCTGGTTCGCCGAGTCGACCAAGCCCGGGCAGCGCTACGCCGACTACGTGGCTGAGGACATCCGCATCCGCAGGATGCTGTCCACCAGCCTCGACCGCGCCGGCGTCGCCCGCATCGAGATCGAGCGCACCCGTGACCGCGTGCGCGTCGACATCCACACCGCCCGCCCGGGCATCGTGATCGGCCGCCGCGGCGCCGAGGCCGAGCGCATCCGCGCCGACCTCGAGAAGCTCACCGGCAAGCAGATCCAGCTGAACATCCTCGAGGTCAAGAACCCCGAGGCCTCGGCGCAGCTCGTCGCGCAGGGCATCGCGGAGCAGCTCAGCGCTCGCGTGGCGTTCCGCCGCGCGATGCGCAAGGGCCTCCAGTCGGCGCAGCGCGCCGGTGCCAAGGGCGTGAAGATCAAGGTCTCCGGCCGCCTCGGCGGCGCCGAGATGAGCCGCAGCGAGCAGTACCGCGAGGGCCGCGTGCCCCTGCACACGCTGCGGTCGAACATCGACTACGGCTTCTACGAGGCCAAGACGACCTTCGGTCGCATCGGCGTGAAGGTCTGGATCTACAACGGCGAGCTGACGAACCGCGAGCTCGCTCGCGAGCAGGCGAACCAGAAGCCGCAGCGCGAGCGTCGGGGTCCCCGTCGCGACGCACCAGTGGAGGCGTAAACCATGCTCATTCCCCGTCGAGTCAAGCACCGCAAGCAGCACCACCCGAAGCGCTCGGGCCAGGCCACCGGTGGCACGAAGGTGTCGTTCGGCGACTACGGCATCCAGGCGCTCACGCCTGCCTACGTCACGAACCGTCAGATCGAGGCCGCCCGAATCGCCATGACGCGCCACATCAAGCGCGGCGGCAAGGTGTGGATCAACATCTACCCCGACCGTCCGCTCACGAAGAAGCCCGCCGAGACCCGCATGGGCTCCGGCAAGGGCTCGCCCGAGTGGTGGGTCGCGAACGTCAAGCCCGGCCGCGTCCTCTTCGAGGTCGCCGGCGTCAACGAGGAGCTCGCACGTGAGGCGATGATGCGAGCCATCCACAAGCTGCCGCTCAAGGCACGCATCATCAAGCGCGAGGAGGCTGACGCATAATGGCGATCGGTTCCAAGGAGCTCATGCCCGCCGAGCTCGCAACCATGGACGACGAGCGACTCGTCGTCGAGCTGAAGCGGGCCAAGGAAGAGCTGTTCAACCTGCGGTTCCAGTCGGCCACCGGCCAGCTGGACTCGCACGGCCGCCTCCGCGCGGTCAAGCGAGACATCGCACGGCTCTACACCGTGATCCGCGAGCGCGAGCTCGGCATCAGCGCCGCACCGGCGCCCGTCGAGAAGCCCGCGGACAAGAAGAAGTCCAAGAAGGCCGATGAGGCCAAGACGACCGACGAGGCCAAGACGGCCCCCGAGGTCGAGAAGGCTGAGGAGAACTGATGGCTACCGAGCAGCCCACGGGCGAGGCCGCGCAGCGCGGCTACCGCAAGTCGCGCATCGGCTTCGTCGTCTCCGACAAGATGGAGAAGACCGTCGTCGTCGAGGTCGAGGACCGCGTCAAGCACCCGCTGTACGGCAAGGTGCTCCGCAAGTCGTCGAAGGTGAAGGCGCACGATGAGCAGAACGCCGCCGGCATCGGCGACCGCGTCCTGATCGCAGAGACCCGTCCGATGAGCGCCACCAAGCGCTGGCGCATCGTCGAGATCCTCGAGAAGGCCAAGTAGGCCTCGGCCTCGAAGGAGATCCAGACATGATCCAGCAGGAATCCCGCGTCAAGGTCGCCGACAACACCGGCGCCAAGCAGCTCCTGACCATCCGCGTGCTCGGCGGCTCCGGCCGCCGCTACGCCGGACTCGGCGACACGATCGTCGCCACGGTCAAGGACGCAATCCCCGGTGGAGCGGTGAAGAAGGGCGATGTGGTCAAGGCCGTCATCGTCCGCACCGTCAAGTCCACCCGCCGTCCCGACGGCTCCTACATCAAGTTCGACGAGAACGCAGCAGTCATCCTGAAGAACGACGGCGACCCGCGCGGCACGCGCATCTTCGGTCCCGTCGGTCGCGAGCTCCGCGACAAGCGCTTCATGAAGATCGTTTCGCTCGCACCGGAGGTGATCTGACCCATGGCCAGCATCAAGAAGGGCGACCTCGTCGTCGTCATCGCCGGCGCGCGCGAGTCGCGCGGCGGCGACCGGGGCAAGACCGGTCGCGTGCTCGAGGTCCTGCGCGAGCAGAACCGCGTCCTCGTCGAGGGCGTCAACCTGGTCACCAAGCACATCAAGGTCGGCCAGACCAACCGCGGCACCCGCACGGGCGGCATCGAGACCCACGAGGCCCCGATCCACATCTCGAACGTGGCCCTCATCGACCCCGAGTCGAAGAAGCCCACGCGCGTCCGCAGCGAAATCACGTCCGTCGAGAAGAACGGCGTCACGACCACGCAGAAGGTCCGCGTCGCCTCGAAGTCGGGCAAGGAGATCAAGAGCAATGACTGACACCGCAGTGCGCCTGCCCAGGCTCAAGCAGCAGTACCGCGAGACGATCGTCCCGCAGCTGCGCGAGGACTTCAGCTACAGCAACATCATGCAGGTGCCCGGGCTGACCAAGATCGTGGTCAACACGGGCGTCGGCGAGGCCGCGCGCGACTCCAAGGTCATCGACGGAGCGATCCGCGACCTGACGCTCATCACCGGCCAGAAGCCGATGGTGACGGCTGCTCGGAAGTCGATCGCGCAGTTCAAGCTGCGTGACGGCATGCCGATCGGCGCGCACGTGACCCTCCGCGGCGACCGGATGTGGGAGTTCCTCGACCGTCTGCTGACGCTCGCGCTCCCGCGCATCCGCGACTTCCGCGGCCTGAGCCCGAAGCAGTTCGACGGCAACGGCAACTACACCTTCGGCCTCACGGAGCAGTCCGTGTTCCACGAGATCGACCAGGACAAGATCGACCGCGTCCGCGGTTTCGACATCACCGTCGTCACGACGGCGAAGTCGGATGACGAGGGTCGCGCGCTGCTCAAGGCGCTCGGCTTCCCCTTCAAGACCGACTCCTGACCCCATCGGCGCCGCCGGCGCCGAGCAGCTTCAAGGTCGTTGTCCGCGGAACGGGCAGCGAAACCAGAACGGAGAACCACCCATGACGATGACCGACCCGGTCGCCGACATGCTGACGCGTCTGCGCAACGCCAACACGGCGATGCACGACGAGGTCACGCTGCCGTCGTCGAACCTCAAGGTGAACATCGCTGAGATCCTCAAGCGAGAGGGCTTCATCTCGGCCTTCAAGGTCGAGGATGCTCGCGTCGGCAAGACGCTGACCCTCAGCCTCAAGTACAGCGACAGCCGCGTTCGCGCGATCGCTGGCCTCAAGCGCGTGTCGAAGCCCGGTCTGCGCGTGTACGCACGCTCGACCGAGATCCCCCAGGTCCATGGCGGCCTCGGCGTCGCGATCCTGTCGACGAGCTCGGGCCTCCTCACTGACCGTGAGGCCGAGCAGAAGGGCGTCGGCGGGGAAGTCCTCGCCTACGTGTGGTGAGCTGACATGTCACGAATCGGACGACTCCCCATCGACATCCCCGCTGGTGTCGAGATCACGGTGAACGACGACGTCGTCACCGTCAAGGGCCCCAAGGGCGAGCTCGAGGTCAGGATCGCGAAGCCGATCCAGGTCGAGGTCGCCGACGGCCAGGTGCAGGTCTCGCGACCTGACGACGAGCGCGAGTCGCGCTCGCTCCACGGCCTGACCCGCACCCTCATCGCCAACGACATCGTCGGCGTCACCGAGGGCTACACCAAGGCCCTCGAGGTCGTGGGCACGGGCTACCGCGTCGCTGCCAAGGGCACCGGCGTCGAGTTCGCGCTCGGCTTCTCGCACCCGATCAACGTCGAGCCGCCCGCCGGCATCACGTTCGCGGTCGAGGGCAACAACAAGCTCACCGTCAGCGGCATCTCGAAGCAGGCCGTCGGCGAGGTGGCTGCGAACATCCGCAAGCTGCGCAAGCCCGAGCCCTACAAGGGCAAGGGCGTCCGCTACGCGGGCGAGCAGATCCGCCGCAAGGCTGGAAAGGCTGGTAAGTGATGGGCATCGGTACCCGAGGCAAGACGAAGTCGGCTGCCCGCGGTCGTCGCCACGCACGCCTCCGCAAGAAGGTCGTCGGCACCACCTCGGTGCCGCGCCTGGTCGTCACCCGCTCGGCACGCCACGTGTTCGTGCAGGTCGTCGACGACTCGCGCGGCGTCACCGTCGCATCGGCGTCGACGATGGAGGCTGACCTCCGCGCGTTCGACGGCGACAAGACGGCGAAGGCCAAGCGCGTCGGCGAGCTCGTCGGCGAGCGCGCCAAGGCGGCAGGCGTCGAGTCTGTCGTGTTCGACCGGGGCGGCAACCGCTACGCCGGTCGCGTCGCGGCCATCGCCGATGGCGCACGAGAGGCAGGGCTGGGACTGTGAGCGAAGAGAACAAGGACACGCAGGTGACGGACACCACGCAGCAGGCTGCGACGGCCGCTCCGGCCGCCGAGGCTGCAACGTCGTCGGACCACCGCGACGAGCCCCGCGAGCAGCGGCGCGGCAGCCGCGACCGCGGCACGCGCAACGAGCGCGGACGTCGTGACGACCGCACGGAGAACCAGTTCCTCGAGCGCGTCGTGACGATCAACCGCGTCTCGAAGGTCGTCAAGGGCGGCCGCCGCTTCAGCTTCACGGCGCTCGTCGTCGTGGGCGACGGCGACGGCATGGTCGGCGTCGGCTACGGCAAGGCTCGCGAGGTCCCCACGGCGATCTCGAAGGGCGTCGAGGAGGCGAAGAAGAACTTCTTCCGCGTCCCCCGCATCGCCAAGACGATCCCGCACCCGACGCAGGGCGAGGCCGCTGCCGGCGTCGTGCTGCTGCGCCCCGCTGCCGCCGGTACCGGCGTCATCGCGGGTGGCCCCGTCCGCGCCGTGCTCGAGTGCGCCGGCATCCACGACGTGCTGAGCAAGTCGCTGGGCTCGTCGAACTCCATCAACATCGTCCACGCGACGGTGGCCGCGCTGCGCCAGCTCGAGGAGCCCCGTGCAGTCGCTGCTCGTCGTGGCCTCGACATGGACCACGTCGTCCCGACACGCCTGCTGCGTGCCGAGGCGGAGCACTCCAAGCACGAGGCTGAGATCGCGAAGGCGGCATCCAAGTGAGCAAGCTGAAGATCACGCAGATCAAGTCTGTGATCAGCGAGAAGCAGTACCAGCGCGAGACGCTGCGCTCGCTGGGCCTCAAGCGCATCGGCCAGTCGGTCGAGCGCGAGGACACCCAGCAGAACCGTGGCTACGTCAACACGGTGCGGCACCTCGTCAAGGTCGAGGAGATCGAGAATGACTGACAAGAACACGCCGGCTGAGCTGCCGTCGCTCAAGGTGCACCACCTCCGGCCCGCGCCGGGCGCGAAGAAGTCGCGCACGCGCGTCGGTCGCGGTGAGGCGTCGAAGGGCAAGACGGCCGGTCGAGGCACCAAGGGCACCAGGGCCCGCAACTCCGTGCGTCCCGGTTTCGAGGGTGGCCAGCTCACGAGCGTCATGCGCGCTCCGAAGCTGCGCGGCTTCAAGAACCCGTTCCGCACCGAGTACCAGGTCGTGAACGTCGGCCAGCTCGAGGCGCTGTTCCCGAACGGCGGCGACGTCACCGTCGCCGACCTCGTGGCCAAGGGCGCGGTCCGCAAGAACGAGCTCGTCAAGGTGCTCGCCGGTGGCGACCTGTCGGTCGCGCTGACGATCAGCGTCGACAAGGTCTCGGCCGCGGCCGAGCAGAAGATCGTGGCCGCTGGCGGCTCCGTCAAGTAAGTAGGCTGAGGGGCGGTCCGTTCGCGGGCCGCCCCGATTGCCATTCTCGGAAGGCTGCACGTGTTCAGTGCCATCGCACGCATCTTCAAGACGCGAGACCTGCGTCGGAAGATCCTCTTCTCGCTCGCCATCGTCGCGCTGTTCCGGCTCGGGTCGTTCATCCCCGCGCCGTTCGTCGACTACGGCAACGTGCAGGAGTGCATCGCCGCGAACCAGACCGCGACCGGCCTGTACCAGCTCGTCAACCTGTTCTCGGGTGGCGCGCTGCTGCAGCTGAGCATCTTCGCGCTGGGCATCATGCCGTACATCACGGCCGCGATCATCGTGCAGCTGCTCCGCGTCGTGATCCCGCACTTCGAGGCGCTCTACAAGGAGGGACAGTCGGGTCAGGCGAAGCTCACGCAGTACACGCGCTACCTGACGATCGCGCTCGGCGTGCTGCAGTCGACCACCCTCATCACCGTCGCCCGCTCGGGCGCGCTCTTCTCGTCGACCGGCGGCCCCTCGCTGCCGCAGTGCCAGAACCTGCTGACGAACGACTCGTGGTGGTCGATCGCGCTCATGATCATCACGATGACCGCCGGCACCGGCCTCATCATGTGGATGGGCGAGCTCATCACCGAGCGCGGCATCGGCAACGGCATGTCGCTCCTCATCTTCACGTCGATCGCAGCGACCTTCCCCGGCGCGCTCGGCGTCATCTTCGAGACGCAGGGCGTCAACACGTTCATCATGGTGCTGCTCGTCGGCGTCCTGATCATGGGCCTCGTCGTCTTCGTCGAGCAGTCGCAGCGACGCATCCCGGTGCAGTACGCCAAGCGGATGGTCGGCAGGCGGATGTACGGCGGCCAGTCCACGTACATCCCCATCAAGGTCAACATGGCCGGCGTCGTGCCCGTCATCTTCGCCTCGTCGCTGCTGTACCTGCCCGCGCTCGTCGCGCAGTTCAACATGCCCGCCGACGGCACGACGCCGCCCGACTGGGTGCTGTGGGTGCAGTCGAACCTCACGAGCGGGGACGCGCCGCTCTACATGCTCGTCTTCTTCCTGCTCATCGTCGGGTTCACGTACTTCTACGTCGCGATCACCTTCAACCCGGAGGACGTCGCCGACAACATGAAGAAGTACGGCGGGTTCATCCCCGGCATCCGCGCCGGCCGTCCCACCGCCGAGTACCTCGACTACGTGCTCACGCGCATCACCTTCCCCGGATCGCTCTACCTGGGCCTCGTCGCGCTCATCCCGCTCATCGCCCTCTCGACGGTCGGCGCCAACCAGAACTTCCCGTTCGGCGGCGCGTCCATCCTGATCATCGTGGGCGTCGGGCTCGAGACGGTCCGGCAGATCGACGCGCAGCTGCAGCAGCGCCACTACGAAGGGCTCATCCGCTAGATGCCGAACCTCCTCATCGTCGGCCCTCCCGGTGCGGGCAAGGGCACCCAGGCAGCTCGGATCGCCGAGGCGCTGCGCGTCCCCGCCGTCTCGACCGGCGACATCTTCCGGCAGAACATCAAGGAGCGGACCGAGCTCGGGCAGCGCGTCACCGCGATCCTCGACGCCGGCGAGTACGTGCCCGACGAGCTCACCAACGAGCTCATCGACGATCGGCTCGCCCAGGACGACGCGAGCGAGGGCTACCTGCTCGACGGCTACCCGCGCACGGCTGGGCAGGTGGAGTTCCTCGACGGCGTCAACCTCCACCGCGGCCAGCAGCTCGATGCCGTCGTGCGGCTCGTCGCCGACACCGACGAGGTGGTGCGGCGGCTGCTCGCGCGAGCGGAGCAGCAGGGTCGCAGCGACGACACCGAGGACGTCATCCGTCGTCGCCTCGACGTGTACGAGCGCGAGACGGCACCGCTCGTGGCGATCTTCGCCGAGCGCGGACTGGTCGTCGAGGTCGACGGCATCGGTCCCGTCGACGAGGTGACCGAGCGGATCCTCGCCGGGCTCGCCGAGCGCGGCATCACCGCCTGATGCGCGGTCGCGGCCCCTACAAGTCGCGCCGGGACCTCGCCGCCATGCGCGAGCCGGGACGCATCACGGCGCTCGCCCTCGCGGCGGTCGCGGCAGAGATCCGCGCCGGCGTCACGACGCTCGAGCTCGACCGCATCGCCGAGCGCGTCATCCGCGAGCACGGCGCCGTGCCGAACTTCCAGCTCGAGCCCGGCTACGAGCACACCCTGTGCGTCAACGTCAACGACGTCGTCGTGCACGGCATCCCGGACGAGCGGCCGCTCGAGCCCGGAGACCTCGTGACGGTCGACTGCGGGGCCAAGATCGACGGCTTCAACGGCGACGCCGCGATCAGCGTCGTCGTGCCCGGGGGAGACCCCGCGATCGCCGCGGCGCGCGAGCGGCTCAGTGAGGTCACGCGCGGCGCGCTGTGGGACGGCATCGCCGCGCTCGCGCGCGCCAAGCAGCTCGGCGAGGTCGGAGCTGCGGTCGAGGACCACATCGATGCGAACAGCGACTACCGCATCGACGAGGACTACATCGGGCACGGCATCGGCGCGAAGATGCACGAGGACCCGCCCGTCTTCAACTACCGGACGCGGGTCGCGGGACCGGCCGTCAAGCCGGGGCTGTGCGTCGCGATCGAGCCGATCATCCACGCGGGCGGCGCCGAGACGGTCGTCGATGCGGACGGGTGGACGGTCCGCAGCGCCGACGGCTCCGACGCCTGCCAGTGGGAGCACTCGGTCGCCGTGCACTCCGGCGGCATCTGGGTGCTGACCGCGCTCGACGGCGGTGCCGCCGAGCTCGCGCCGCTCGGCATCGTGCCCGTGCCCATCCCCGACCGCTGAGCCGCACGTGTCCGCCGCCCTCGGGCGAGGCGGACGCGCTCAGGCCGCGCTCGCGCCGGGGAGCGCGCGATAGGCGCGCACGACGTCGACCGTGACGCCCAGCTCGTCGGCGAGCTCGGCGTCGTCGCGCGCCCACGCGCACGCGGCCCGCAGCGCGGCCGGATCGATGAGCAGCCGAGCCGCGAACCGCTCCGCCGCGCGCTCGTCGGCGGCCGACGAGCCGACGTGCATGCGCAGCGCGTGGCCGAGCTCGTGCGCGAGCACCGAGCGCTGCTCGACCGGCGTGAGCCACGGAGCGAGCAGGATGCGACGGCAGGCATGGTCGTAGGCGCCCAGCCAGCCGGGTGGCAGGGGCGCGTCGAGCACCTCGAGCTCGGCCTGCAGGCACAGGTCGAGCAGGTCACTCAGCGTGGGGCTCGTCCCTTCGAGCGCTGCCGCGCCGTGCTGCCAGTCCATGCAGGTGCTCCTCGGATCCGCCGTCCCGGATGGCGGTGACGATAGCGTCGCCCGCTGACATGCCGCCCGCGCGGACATGCGCGGCGAGCGTCGCGATCGCGGCATCGGCGGCGAGGTGCCGACGGTCGACGGGCACGCTGCCGAGCAGCTCGGCCATGACGGCGATCCAGAGCTCGACATCCGGGTCCTGCGGCTGCGCGTCGGTGGCGACGCCGAGCGCGGCGAAGAGCCTGCGCAGCACGTCCTCCTGCGGCGCCCCGGCACCGCGCTCGATGTTGCTCACCGTCGTGCGGTCGACCGCTGCGAGGTCGGCGAGCGCCTGCTGGCTGAGGCCCTGGCGCAGCCGCGCCGGCCGCACGAGCGCGCCGTAGCGCGAGCGCTCCGCCGCGTCGGCCCCTCGAAGGTGGATGGACATCGGGCCCCTCTCCGGGCTCCAGGCTAGTCCTCGATCCGCCGCAGACATCCCCCCTTCTTCGACGCTCCTCCGAGAACCTGCGCGCGACCGGCGCGCGACTGTCGAAAAGTGCTTGCACCGCAGTCGAAAAGATGGGATGCTTTGCCGCATGGAAGTCGAATCGCGGATCGGCTCGACGATGGCGGGACTGCGTCGCCGGGCGGACCTCAGCCAGCCGCAGCTGGCGGCCCTCGCCGGGGTGCCGGTGTCGACCGTCATCGGCGTCGAGCTCGGCGCGATCGAGCCTCCGGCGACGCTCGTGGCGCGGCTCGCCGCCGCGATCGCGAGCCGGCTCCGCGAGCGGCACGAGTGATGCCCCCGTGCGAGCCCATCGACTCGTGCCGATCGGCACGGGCACCCGAGCGGGTGCGACGAAGGAGGAAGCACATGCAGATGGAATCGCGCAGGGCGCGGGCGGCGGTCTGGACCGCGTCCGCGGGGATCAGCGTCGTGGGAGTGGCGATCGCGGGGCTCTCGCTCGCCTGGCTCGTCGGCAGCTTCGGGCTGTCGGCGGCCGCGGCGTCGCAGATCGTCACCGCGGTCGAGATCGGTGGCGCGGCGCTCGCCGTGGTCTCGATCATCCTCGGCGGCGGCATCGCGGGCGCCGTCATCTCGACGGTCGTCTGGTACCTCAAGCGCAAGCTGCGCCGGCTGGCGATGGCTTGACATGGGTGCGGCCGGCACGCTCGCGCCTCGGTCGGCGGGGGTGTCGGTCGCGCTCGCAGCGAGCGCGCTCGTCGTCGTGATCGGCGCGGCAGCGGCGTCGGGCGGGGCGCTGGGCGACCGCAACGCCGCGGCGCTCGCCGGGGGAGACCTCGACTCGAGCGTGCTCGCGGGCGATCGCGACGCCGGCGCGATCGCGGCGCGCAACCTGGGAGCCATCGCGCTCCTCGCCTCCGGTGCCCCGCTGCTCGGCACGCTGACGGTCATCGCGGTCGCGGTGCTCGGCATGGGGCTCGGGCTCTCCGGGGCCGCGGTCGTCGAGGCGCTCGGCGCCGCCGAGACGCTCCAGCGGGTCGGCCCCTACATCGCCTTCGAGCTCGCCGGCGTGCTGCTCGCCGCCGCCGCGGGCATCCTGCCAACAGTCCACGCGGTCGGCTCCGCGCTCCGGCGCCGAGCGGCGGTACCGTTCCCGCCCGCGTACGCGAGCGCCCTCCCGTCGAGCCTCGCGCTCACCCTCGTCGCGGCGACGCTCATCGTCATCGCGGCCGTCATCGAAGCCATCGTCATCAGCGCGCATCCGGGCTGATGCGCCATCGAGAGGAGCACCATGATCCACACGGAGGACCGAGCCGCGACGGGCTCGAAGGCGGCGGCCACGACATCGCTCGGCGTCTGGGCGCTCGTGCTCGCCGCGGCGACCGCGCTGCTGTGCCTGCGGATGCCCAGCTTCGTCGCGGTGGCGGAGCAGGCGGTCGCCGAGCAGGCCGATGCGCTCGACGATCGGGCGCTCGCCGGTGCGGCGATCGCCGTCGGCGCCGTCTCGGCAGTGGCCGTCCACGTGCTGCTGCTGGGGCTCGGTGCGCTCGTCGCCGCGCTGCTCGAGCGGGCCGTCGGGTTGCGCGCCCTCGGCCGGCGGCTGCGCCTCGGGGCCGGCGGGCTCTGCTTCTCGGTCATCGTGCTGGGGCAGCAGGCGACGGCCGTCGGGCTCGGCATCGCGGCCGTCGAGCGGTCGTGGCCGGTATGGCTCGCCGCCGGCGCGATCGCGCTGCTCGCCCCGGCGGCCTTCCCCGCGGCGCGAGCATCGGCATCCGCGTACGCGAGGGCACTGCTGGCCACCGGCGGGACGGCGGTGCTGCTGTGCGCGGGGTGACACCGTCGTTCCGGCTGCCGCTGCTCGACGTGCGCGTGCCGCTCAGCGCCGTCGGCGTGCGGATGCTCGCGGCGCTGCTGCTGCTGGCGGCGGCCGGGCACATCGCGGCGCTCGTCGCCTCCCCGGTGCCGGCATCGCGGGAGCACCTCGTCTCGCCGATCGCACTCGCGCTCTCGCTCGTGGTGCTCGTCGCGGCGGTGCCGGCGCTGCTCGACGGCAGGCTCCGGTTCGCGATCGCCGGCATCGGATCCCTCGGTCTCGGGCTGCTGGCCGCCGTCGCCACCGGCCTGGGTGCTCCGCCGCTCGTCTCGGCGCTCGGCTGGCTGGTCGTCGTCGTCGCAGCGGCGACCGGGATCTACCACCTGCTCGGCGGCGACACCGGCGCGCCGGACCACGGCACGGACGATGACGCCGGCGCCCCTCGACGGTGAGGCTCGCGCGTCGCAGCTGCGGCGCACGGTCGAGGTCGTCGCCGCGGCGATGCTCCCGCGTCGGCTGCCCACAGCGGCGGCGCGCTCGCTCGTGCCACCGGCGCTCGTCGCGCTCTCGGCAGTGGCGGCCGCGACGACGCTCGGCCTCGTGGTCGCGGTCGAGATCGCGGTGGCCGCGTGGGGGAGCGCCGTCGTCGCCGCTGTCGCGATCCTCGTGGCGCTCGTCGCGCCCGCGGCTCGGCTGTCCCTCTCGGCGCCGCCATCGATCGCGCGGGCGCTCACCCGTTCGGCACCGCTGCTGCGCGCACTCGACCTCGGCCCTGCGCTCGCGCGGCACTGGACGGCGGCGGCGGCGGTGCCGACGCTCCTCTCGGGTGCAGCGCTCAGCGGTGCGACCGCCCTCGTGCTGGGCCTCCGAGGGGAGCCGGGCACCGCGCTCGCGATCGTCGTGGCAGCCGCAGCCGGCGCGCTCGTCGCGGTCGCGATCGCCCGGCGAGGCGGCCGGCGGGTCGCCGAGCGCGGGAGGTCGGCCGGCCCGCGCGCGATGGCCGCGAGACGGCTCGCGGCGATCGGCGCGCTCGCGTGCCTCGTGAGCGCGGTGGCCTCGCCCGATCTCGCGGTGACGCCGACAGCCGCTGCCGGCGCGGGCGTCGCCGCTGCCGTCTGGGTGGCCGGGGATGCGCTCGCGCTCGACGCGCGGCCCTGGTTGCGGCTGCAGGCGACCCTCGTCGACTGCGGGGCGACCCCGGCCGCGATCGTCGGCCGATCCGCCGCCCTCGGGCTCGCCGCGACCGCGGCGCTCGGCGCGATGATCGGTGTCGCGGCGAGTGCCGTCGCGGGCGTCGATGCGGGCATCCGGATCGGCCTCGCGGCGGGCGCCGTCGGCGTCGGTGCGCTCGCGGTGCTCGTGCTCGAGCCCGATGCGCGGGCGGCCGCCCAGCGCTGCCTTGCCTTCGCCCTCGCCATCGCGCCGACGGTCGGGGCGCTCATCGCCGGAGCGCCGGTCGCGTGGATCGTCGGCGCGGCAGCGCTCGCCGGGGCGACGGCCCTCGTCGCGCTCGCGCGGAGGCTGCCGTGATCGGCATCGAGGTGGCCGGGGTCGGCGCCGTGCGCCGCGGCGCACGCTCGGTCGCCGTGCCCGACCTCGCGATCGACGGACCGGGGCTCGTGCGCGTGCTCGGGGCGAACGGCTCGGGCAAGAGCACGCTCGTCGAGCTCCTCGCGGGAGGCATCGCGCCCGAGCGCGGGTCGGTGCGCGTGTGCGGAGCGCCCGCGGCGGGAGCCGGTGCTCGTCGTCTCCGGCGGGTGTGTCGCACCGAGATCGCGCTCCTCGGGCACGTCACCCTGCGGCGCCATGCAGCGCTCTTCGCTCGAGCCGCGGGCCTGCCCCTGCGCGCCGCGACCGACGCGCTCGGCGACGAGGCGCTGGCCGATCGCCTCGACGACGCGGTCGACGAGCTCTCGACCGGCGAGGCTCGGCGCGCGTGGGTCCGGCTCACGACGCTGGGCGATGCGCCCGTGCTGCTGCTCGACGAGCCGCTGCTCGGCGTCGACGCACGGGCGGCGGACGCGCTGCGCGCACGCATCCTCGCGTGGGCCACGACCCGGCTCGTGCTCGTCGTCGACCACGACGAGCACCGCTGGACCGGAGCGGTGAGGGCGCTCTCGCTCGAGCCGGGACGGGTCGCTCCGTGAGCGCGGCGATCGAGGTGGCGGCGCTGCACGCTCGATTCGCGGGGCGCACGGTGCTCGACGACGTCTCGTTCACGGTGCCCTGGGGCGCGGTCACGGGCTTCATCGGGGTCAACGGTGCGGGGAAGACGACGACGCTGCGCCGGATCGTCGGCCTCGATGGACGGCAGGGAGCGCCGCGCGCCGGGATCGCTCGGGTCGCGGGCCGGGCGTTCGAGCAGCTCGTCGACCCGTGCTCGGTGCTCGGCTACTGCCCGGACGCGCTCGGCGCGGCTCCCGGCCAGTCGGCGGCGCAGCACCTCGAGGCGCTCGCCCTCCGCGCTCGCCTCGGTCGCGACGCGACGCGACGCGCGCTCGACGACGTCGGGCTCACGGGCGCGACCGGCCGCATCCGCAGCTTCTCGCTCGGCATGCGCAGACGGCTCGCCATCGCCGGCGCCCTGCTCGGCGCGCCGCGCGTGCTCGTGCTCGACGAGCCGTTCGACGGGCTCGACCCCGCCGGGCGACGCTGGCTCTCGGAGCGGCTGCGCGAGCATGCGGACCGCGGCGGCGCGGTGCTGCTCTCGGCCCACGCGCTCGACGAGATCGAGCCGCTGCTCGACCGGGTCGTGTGCCTGCACGACGGCCGGGTGCGCTTCGAGGGCGACACCGAGGCGTTCCTGCGCTCCCACGCCGCGCGGGTCGTGCTCGTGCGATCGCTCGACCAGCCGCGGCTCGCCGCAGCCCTCGGTGCCCACGGCGCGACCGTGCACGCGCGGGCGGGCGGCGCGATCGCCGTGCGCGGCCTCGAGGCGCTCGAGATCGCCCGCGTCGGGGCGGCCGTCGACGTGCTCGTGACCGAGCTCACCCCGCGCAGGACGACGCTGAGCGCAGCCTTCGGCGCGGCGATCGAGGAGCTGCGATGAGGAGCGTCGGCCCGCTCCTGGCCGGCGAGCTCGCGGCCCTGCGGGGGCGGGGGCTCTGGTGGGCGGCCGTCGTGGCCGTCGGCGGGTCGCTCCTCGGCGGGCTCGCGATGGCCGCCCTCGTGCTGCCGTTCGACGACATCGCGTCGCTCGAGGCGAGCACCGTCGTCGTCTCCCGGGGCTCCTCCACGCCGGTCGCCGTCGCGCTGCTCACGAGCTTCGCCGTCGCGGGCCCGTACCGCGACGGGTCGTGGCTGCACGCGGCGCTCGCCGTGCCGCGCCCCGCCCGGCGGATGCTCGCGGGCGCCGCGCCGGTCATCGCGCTCGGGCTCGGGCTGGGCGTGCTCGGCGTCGCTGCCGCGGCAGCGGGCGCGGCGATCGTCGACGCGTCGGCGCTCGC
>NZ_BAAAKK010000003.1:216678-315392 GCF_039527715.1 Agrococcus citreus | reverse complement strand
GCGGCGCTGCCGGCCGCCGGGGCAGCGCAGCTCGCGGTCGTGGCGGTCTGGTCGGTGTGGCTGCTGTGCCTCGGCCACGCGACGAGGTCGCCGCTCGCGACGCTCGGCATCGGCGCCGGACTGCCGCTCATCGTCGAGCCGGCGCTGTCGGGACTGCTCGCGCAGTCGTCGCTCGGCGAGGCGCGCTGGCTGCTGCCCGCGACGAGCCTGCGCTCGCTCGCCGAGCTGCCGGTCGGCGACGGCGCGGTGCTCGACGGGCCGCCGCTCGAGCTCGCGCCGCTGCTCGCGGCGACCGCGCTCGGGTGGACCGCGATCGCGGCGCTCGCGGGCTGGCTCCGAGCCCGCGGTGCGCAGCCGCGCTGAGCACGATGCGGCGCTCGCAGACCCTCAGCACCGGGCGCGAGGACCGGTGGTAGCGTGACACCGATCCCGGGCCGCCCCGGCCCTGACCGCGAAGGAGCATCATGGCCGAGCGCACCGTCACCGTCGAGTCCGCGCACGGGCTCCACGCCCGTCCAGCGTCCCTGTTCGCGCAGGCCGCGGCGAAGGCATCCAGTCCCGTCACCGTCGCCAAGGGCGACAAGCAGGTCAACGCGGCCAGCATCCTCTCCGTCATCTCGCTCGGCGTCTCCAAGGGCGACGAGGTGACCATCGCCTCCGACGACGAGGCGACGCTCGACGAGCTCGAGCAGCTCCTCTCCACCGATCACGACGCCTGACGCACCAGGCACTGGCACCAGCTCGGAGTCGACGATGACCACCACCGCACCATCGCAGCAGACGGGTGGCGCGCGCGTCGCCGTCCAGAAGTTCGGCACCTTCCTCTCCGGGATGATCATGCCGAACATCCCCGCGCTCATCGCGTGGGGCATCCTCACGGCGCTCTTCATCCCGGTCGGTCCGTTCCCGAACGAGGGGCTCGCGACGATCGTCGGCCCCACCATCCACTACCTGCTGCCGATCCTCATCGCCGGCACGGGCGGTCGGATGGTCTACGACACGCGCGGTGCCGTCGTCGGTGCCTTCGCCGTCATGGGTGCCATCGCGGGCTCCGACCTGCTCATCGCCAACTTCAACGAGGCGAACCCGCCCGCCGAGGGTGCGGGCGAGCTGGGCGAGGTCCACATGTTCATCGGCGCGATGATCCTCGGACCGCTCTCCGCCTGGGTCATGAAGCAGCTCGACAAGCTGTGGGACGGCAAGGTCAAGGCGGGCTTCGAGATGCTCGTGAACATGTTCTCGGCGGGCATCGTCGCGTTCCTCATGGGCCTCGTGGGCTTCTACATCGTCGCGCCGATCGTGAACTGGATCATGTCGATCGTCGGCGGCGCCGTCGGCTGGCTCGTCGAGACCGGCCTGCTCCCGATCGCGTCGCTGCTCATCGAGCCCGCGAAGGTCTTCTTCCTCAACAACGCGATCAACCACGGCGTGCTCACGCCGCTCGGCACCACCGAGGTGGCGACCGACGGCAGCTCGATCCTGTTCCTGCTCGAGGCGAACCCGGGCCCCGGTCTGGGTCTGCTGCTCGCGTTCTCGGTCTTCGGTGTGGGTGCCGCGCGCGCGACGGCACCCGGTGCCGCCATCATCCAGTTCGCCGGTGGCATCCATGAGGTCTACTTCCCGTACGCGCTCATGAAGCCGACGCTCATCGTCGCGCTCGTGCTCGGCGGCGCGTCCGGGGTCGCCACGAACATGCTGCTCGGCACGGGCCTCGCCGGCCCCGCGGCGCCGGGCAGCATCTTCGCCGTGAGCGTGCAGGCCGGCCTCGTCGGCGGCGCCAACCTGCTCGGCGTGCTGCTGTCGGTCGTGATCGCCGCCGCGGTGACGTTCGTGGTCGCTGCGGTCATCCTCCGCGCGAGCCGCAGGCGCGACCTGGAGCGCGAGGCCGCCGGTGGCGGCGACCTCGCCGATGCGGTCGCCCGCACCGAAGCGGCCAAGGGCCGCAAGTCCGAGCACCTCTCCAACCTCGCCGCCGCGGGCGGCGCGGGAGCGGTCGGCGGTGCCGCAGCCGGTGCCGCAGCCGACGCGCCCGGCGAGAGCGCCTCGCCGACCGCCGCGGTCGAGCCGATCCGCAAGATCGTCTTCGCGTGCGACGCGGGCATGGGCTCGAGCGCCATGGGGGCGAGCGTGCTGCGCAGCAAGATCAAGAAGGCCGGCATCGACGGCGTCGAGGTGACGAACATCTCGATCGCCAACCTCGACCCGTCGACCGCCGACCTCATCATCACGCACCGCGATCTCACCGACCGCGCGCGCCAGCGCACGCCGGAGGCCACGCACGTCTCGGTCGAGAACTTCATGAACAGCCCGAAGTACGACGAGGTCGTCCGGCTCGTCGACGAGACCAACACCGACCGCTAGAAGGAGCCCCATGCCCGTCCTCACGATCGAGCAGATCACCACGACGCCCACCGCCGCCACGAAGGACGAGGCGATCCAGGAGGCGGCCGACATGCTCGTCGCCGCCGGCGCCGTCACCGCCGACTACGCCGACGCCATGCGGGAGCGCGAGTCGAGCGTGTCGACGTACATGGGCAACCTGCTGGCGATCCCGCACGGCACGAACGAGTCGAAGGACGCGATCCTCGACTCCGCGCTCTCGGTCGCGCGCTACGACTCGCCGATCGACTGGGACGGCAATCCCGTGAAGTTCGTGATCGGCATCGCCGGCAAGGACGGCGGGCACCTCGAGATCCTGTCGAAGATCGCGGTCGTGTTCGCCGACGAGGACGAGGTGGCGAAGCTCGAGGCCGCGCCCGACGCTGCGGCGATCCTGGCGCTGCTCGGCGACGTCAACGAGTGATGCGAGCCGTCCACTTCGGGGCCGGCAACATCGGCCGCGGCTTCGTCGGGCTGATCCTGCACCGAGCGGGCTACGAGGTGACGTTCGTCGACGTCAACCCCGAGCTGATCGGCATGCTCCAGCAGGTGGATGCGTACCAGGTGCGGGAGGTGGGTCCTGCGGCGACCATCCACACGGTCACGGGCTTCACCGGCATCGACTCGTCCGCCGATCCGGAGGCCGCGGCTCGCGCCGTCGCCGAGGCCGACGTCGTCACGTGCGCCGTGGGACCGACGGTGCTGCGCTTCATCGCACCGGTGATCCGTGCCGGGCTCGCGGAGCGCCGCGGCACCCCGGTGACGGTGATGGCGTGCGAGAACGCGATCGGCGCATCCGACACGCTCCGCGAGCTCGTGCTCGAGGGCGCACCGGAGCTCGCCGACCGCGCGGTGTTCGCCAACACCGCCGTCGATCGCATCATCCCGCCGCAGGACCCGCACGGCCTCGACGTCGTGGTGGAGGACTTCTTCGAGTGGTCGATCGACCGCGGTCCGTTCGGCGGCGCGGACTCGACGGTGGCCGAGCCCTCGATCCCCGACGCGCACTTCGTCGACGACCTCGCCCCGTACATCGAGCGCAAGCTCTTCACCGTGAACACCGGTCACGCGACGACCGCCTACGCGGGATGGGCGGCGGGGATCGAGACGATCGCCGAGGCGCTGCAGTCGCCGCAGATCCGAGCGGCGGTCGAGGCCTCGCTCGCCGACACGTCGCGACTGCTCGTCGCGAAGTTCGGCTTCGACGCGGCCGAGCACGCGGCGTACGTGGCGAGAGCGATCGAGCGGTTCGAGAACCCCGCGCTGCCCGACACCTGCGAGCGCATCGGCAGGCAGCCGCTGCGCAAGCTGTCCCGCCACGAGCGCTTCGTGCAGCCGGCAGCCGAGCTCCTCGAGCGCGGCGAGCGAGCGGATGCGCTCGTCGCGGCGTTCGCGACAGCGCTGCGCTTCGACGCGCACGACGACGAGCAGGCAGTCGAGCTGCAGCGCCTGCTGGGCTCGCTCGAGCCCGACGCGTTCGTGGCGCAGGTGACGGGACTGCCCGCCGATCATCCGCTCGTGCCCCAGCTGGAGGCCGCCGTGCGGGATGCGCGGACCCCACGGGGCTGATCAGGTGAGGGCAGCCATGCTGGCGCGCGACGGCTCGCACGCCTAGCGTCGAGCCATGACGCTCCTGCGCCTCCTGCGGCGCTACCCGCTCGTCGCCGCGACGCTGCTGACGGCACTGATCGGCGGCGTGCTCAGTGCGACCCCGGCCGGCGCGCTGACGCCCTGGGTCGTGGGCGGATGGGCGATCGTCATCGCCATCTGGGCGGGCGTCGCCATGGTGCGCGACCTCGCAGGCGGGCATGCCGGCATCGACGTCCTCGCGATCATCGCCATCAGCGCGACGGTGATCGTGGGGGAGCACTGGGCCGCGCTCATCATCGCCTTCATGCTGACCGGCGGCGAGGCGCTCGAGGACTTCGCGGCGCATCGCGCGCGCTCCGACCTGTCGCGACTGCTCGAGCGGACGCCGACGGTGGCGCACCTGGAGCACGGTGACACGCTCGTCGACGTCGAGGTGGCGGCGGTGCAGGTCGGCGACATCGTGCTCGTGAAGCCGAACGAGCTCGTGCCGGTCGACGCCGTGCTGCTCGACGAGGCCGCCGAGCTCGACCTCTCGTCGCTCACGGGCGAATCGCTGCCGGTGGAGGTCGAGGCGGGGGAGCTCGTGCCGTCGGGGGCGCTGAACGGCCAGCGCGCCGTGCGCATGCGAGCGGAGCACGCTGCCGCCGACAGCCAGTACCAGGCCATCGTGCAGCTCGTGGAGCAGGCCAGCGAGCAGAAGGCGCGCGTCGTGCGGCTCGCCGACCGCTACGCCGTGCCCTTCACGGCCGCGTCGCTCGCCATCGCTGGTCTTGCCTGGGCGCTGTCGGGTGATCCCAAGCGCTTCGCCGAGGTGCTCGTCGTCGCGACGCCCTGCCCCTTGCTGATCGCCGCGCCGGTGGCGTTCATCGCGGGCATGAGCCGGGCAGCGCGCGCCGGCGTGATCGTGAAGGGCGGCGACGTGCTCGAGCGGCTCTCCCGAGCGCAGACCTTCGTGTTCGACAAGACCGGCACACTGACTGGCGGCACTCCCGAGCTGGAAGAGGTGCGGTCGGCTGACCCCGACCGCACGCTCGCCGTCGCCGCGGCCGCCGAGCGGTACTCGACGCATGCGCTGTCCAGTGCCGTGCTGCGCGGCGCTGAGGCTCGCGGCCTCGGCATCCCGACCGCGAGCGATGCCCGTGAGACGGCCACGAATGGCGTCGAGGCGCGCGTCGGTGGCGCCCTCGTGGTGGTCGGCAAGCGCGCGCATGTCGAGCGCTTCGTCGGACCTGTCGCGCCGGAGCCGCTCGCGCCCGGGCAGATCGCCGTCTACGTCGCCATCGACGGCGCGTACGCCGGCGCGCTCGTGCTCCGGGACCGCATCCGCCCGGAGGCCGCTGCCACCGTGGCCGCGCTCCGCGCGCGCGGCGCCGACCTCGTCCTGCTCACGGGCGACGTCGAGGTGACCGCGATGCACGTCGCCCACGAGGTGGGGATCGAGCGCGTGCAGGCGGACTGCCGGCCCGCCGACAAGGTCGAGGCCGTGCGCCGGGCTGCGCGCCGTCCGGTCGTGATGGTCGGTGATGGCGTCAACGACGCGCCCGTGCTCGCGGTCGCCGACGTCGGCATCGCGATGGGTGCGCGCGGTGCGACGGCGGCGAGCGAGTCCGCGGATGCGGTGGTGCTCGTCGAGGACATCGGTGCGGTCGAGCGCGTCGCGCGGATCGCGCGAGACACCGTGCGCATCGCGCTCGAGAGCATCTGGCTCGGGATCGCGATCTCGGCCGGGCTCATGGTGGTCGCGGCGCTCGGCTTCCTGCCGGCAATCGCCGGCGCCTGGCTGCAGGAGCTGGTGGACCTCATCGCGATCCTGGGTGCGCTGCGCGCGCTGGGCCCGCGCGCGGAGCGCGCGAGCCGCGGTCGCGCGCGGACGGGCGCAGCCCAGCTGCAGGTGTGACCGTGGGCCAGGATGGTGTCGTGCACGCGCGATCGGGACGACCATGCTGATGCGTGGCTCTCGGCGCAAGGGCCGCTCGAGCGCGAACCCGCGCCAGCGGCTGCTGCACGGCTGGGACTGGAGCGACCCGCGGATCGAGCTCGAGGAGCTCGCGCCGGCGAGCCGGGTGCTCGTCACCGCGGGCGCGGGGGAGGTGGTCGCGGCGCTCGCCGATGCGGGGCATCGCGTGACCGCGGTCGGCGCGAACCGCGAGCAGGTCGAGTACGCCCGGCGCCGGGCAGCGGGCGGTCCGTTCGAGCCGGGGGCGGCGGAGCGGCTGTTCGACCTCGGCCGCGGCATGGTGCGGGCGGCGAGCCCCGCGTGGAGCCGGCGGCGGATGCACCAGTTCCTGCTGGTGGACGACCCGCTCCGCGCCGCCGCGACGTGGAAGGAGCGGCTCGACAACCGCACGCTCGCCTCGATCCTGCGCACGATGCTCGGGCCCGCCGGGGCCCTCTCGGCGCTCGTCCTCCGCGACTTCTCCACGCCCCTGCCGCCGCACTTCGACGAGGCGATCCGGGCCCGCATCGCCCGAGCGCTCCGCAAGCACGCGCCGAGCGGCAACCCGTACGCCTGGCGACTGCTGCTCGGCGAGGACCTGCCCGGGCACGCGGTGCCGCGCGTCGACCCCGGGGCGATCGACTGGGTGGACGAGCCGCTCGTCGAGCACCTCGAGCGCGTCGCGCCCGGCGCCTACGACGCGATCTCGCTCTCGAACGTCGTCGACGGGGCCGACGAGCGCTGGGTGCGCGACCTGCGCAAGGCGTCGGTGCGGGCGATCGTCGCGGGCGGACCCATCATCGCGCGGTCGTTCGCGACGACGATGGACGACGAGGCGGCGAAGCGCGCGCGACGGGATCGCGCGATGCTGTGGGGGTCGATCGTGGTGCACCGATGAACGGTCGCGCCGGCGCATCCGCACCGGCCGACACGCCCGGCTTGCACAATCGCACCGGCCCCGCGTAGAGTTGACCGTTGGTGTCGCGCGCCCTCTGTGCGCGACACTCGCATGACTGGCAACCAAACGTTACAGAAGAGGCTATGGCCAAGAAAGACGGCGTCATCGAGATCGAAGGCTCGGTGATCGAAGCGCTCCCGAACGCGATGTTCCGCGTCGAGCTCTCGAACGGGCACGTGGTGCTCGCACACATCTCCGGCAAGATGCGGCAGAACTACATCCGCATCCTGCAGGAAGACCGAGTGATCGTGGAGCTGAGCCCGTACGACCTCAGCCGCGGCCGCATCGTCTACCGCTACAAGTAACCACTGGCTGCTGGACAAGGAACGGCTCGCGCACTCGCGCGAGCACGAGGCCAGCGAGGAAAGCACACATGAAGGTCAACCCCAGCGTCAAGCCCATCTGCGACAAGTGCAAGGTCATCCGCCGGCACGGACGCGTGATGGTGATCTGCGAGAACCCCCGCCACAAGCAGCGCCAGGGTTGAGTCCGCAGCCTTCAATGCGACGAAGTCGCGGTGAAGGCGGAGGACTCAAGATCGAGTAGCACGCGCCGAAGGCGCGCGCGTATCGAGATCTCATCCGCTCATCGAGGCGGAAGCAGCACGACACAACTCAACACGAACCTCCCGGTCTCGACAGCTCGACCAGGAGGGGACCCCAGCAGCGGTAAGAGCTCCCTTCGTGGGAGCGACACCTTGGGGAGAGGCCCAGGCACCTCCGCTGCTCCATACCTCTCACTACTCCTGAAGGAGACACACGATGGCACGCATCGCAGGTGTCGACATCCCGCGCGACAAGCGCGTGGAGATCGCACTGACGTACATCTTCGGCGTCGGCCGCACTCGGTCGATCGCCACGCTCGAGGCCACTGGCATCGATCGCAACACTCGCGTCAAGGACCTCACGGACGACCAGCTCGTCGTGCTCCGCGACCACATCGAGGGCACGTTCAAGGTGGAGGGTGACCTCCGTCGCGAGGTCGCCTCCGACATCCGTCGCAAGGTCGAGATCGGCTCGTACCAGGGCATCCGCCACCGCCGTGGCCTGCCCGTGCACGGCCAGCGCACCAAGACCAACGCGCGCACCCGCAAGGGCAAGAAGCAGACGGTCGCCGGCAAGAAGAAGGCCGGCCGCTAGGCCGCGGGGAAGAGGTAGAGAACAATGGCAGCTCCCAAGTCCGCGGTCCGCAAGCCGCGTCGCAAGGACAAGAAGAACGTCGCTGTGGGCCAGGCCCACATCAAGTCGACCTTCAACAACACGATCGTGTCGATCACCGACATCACCGGCGCCGTGCTCACGCAGGCGTCGGGCGGTGCGGTCGGCATGAAGGGCTCGCGCAAGTCGACGCCCTACGCCGCTCAGCTCGCAGCCGAGTCGGCTGCGCGCCAGGCGCAGGATCACGGCATGAAGAAGGTCGACGTCTTCGTCAAGGGCGCAGGCTCTGGCCGCGAGACGGCGATCCGCTCCCTCCAGGCCGCCGGCCTCGAGATCGGCGCGATCCACGACGTGACGCCGCAGGCGCACAACGGCGTTCGCCCGCCGAAGCCGCGCCGCAACTAGTCGCTCCTGCCGGGCAGGCGGTCCACGCCTGCCCGGCATTCCGCCGTCACTGAACACGCGAGTCATATAGCGGACTCGCGACCGAAAGGAACCGACACGTGCTGATCGCCCAGCGCCCCACTGTCACCGAGGAGATCGTCGCCGAGCACCGCTCGCGGTTCACGATCGAGCCGCTCGAGCCCGGCTTCGGCTACACCCTCGGCAACTCCCTCCGCCGCACCCTGCTCTCGTCGATCCCCGGCGCCGCCGTCACGAGCATCCGCCTCGACGGCGTGCTGCACGAGTTCTCGACCATCGCCGGTGTCAAGGAGGACGTCACCGAGATGATCCTCAACATCAAGCGCCTCGTGGTCTCGTCGGAGCACGACGAGCCCGTGGTCGCCTACCTCTCGCGCCAGGGCGCGGGCACGGTGACGGCCGCCGACATCACGGCTCCGGCCGGCGTCGAGATCCACAACCCCGAGCTCGTGCTCGCGACGCTGAACGACTCGGCGAAGCTGCAGCTCGAGCTGACCATCGAGCGCGGCCGCGGCTACGTCTCGGCAGCGCAGAACCGCGACGAGTTCGCCGAGGCCGGGGTCATCCCGATCGACTCGATCTACTCGCCCGTGCTCAAGGTCACCTACCGCGTCGAGGCGACGCGTGCCGGTGAGCGCACCGACTTCGACTCGCTCGTCGTCGACGTCGAGGCGAAGCCGGCCATCACGCCGCGCGACGCGATCGCATCCGCGGGCCGCACGCTCGTCGAGCTGTTCGGCCTGACGCGCGACCTGAACGCCGAGGCAGAGGGCATCGAGATCGGCCAGGCGCCCGCCGAGGCCATCGGCTCCGGCGAGCTCGCCACGCCGATCGAGGAGCTCGACCTCTCGGTCCGCTCGTACAACTGCCTCAAGCGCGAGGGCATCAACACGGTGTCCGAGCTCGTGGCGCTGAGCGAGACGCAGCTCATGAACATCCGCAACTTCGGCCAGAAGTCGGTCGACGAGGTGAAGGACAAGCTCACCGAGCTCGGCCTCTCGCTCAAGGATGCGGTGCCCGGCTTCGACGGCGCGCACTTCTACAGCGGTTACGACGAGGACGCTCGCTGAACGCGGGCCGACTGAAGAACTAGAGGGATACGAACCATGCCCAAGCCCACCAAGGGTCCCCGCCTCGGAGGCGGTCCTGCGCACGAGCGCCTGCTGCTCGCGAACCTCGCGGCCGCGCTCTTCACGCACAAGTCGATCAAGACGACCGAGACGAAGGCCAAGCGCCTGCGCCCGATCGCTGAGCGCCTCATCACGTTCGCCAAGCGCGGCGACCTGCACGCGCGTCGTCGCGTGCTCGCCGTGATCGGCGACAAGGGCGTCGTGCACGAGCTCTTCACCGAGATCGCTCCGCTCGTCGCGGAGCGCGAGGGCGGCTACACGCGCATCACGAAGCTCGGCTTCCGCAAGGGCGACAACGCCCCGATGGCGCAGATCGAGCTCGTGCTCGAGCCCGTCCAGAAGAAGGTCTCGAAGTCGAAGGCATCCGCGGCCGCGTCGACGGCCGCCGCCGACCAGCAGGCCGAGGAGGCCAAGGCTGAGGAGGCCGTCGTCGAGGCGCCCGAGTCGACCGAGGCCGAGACCGCCGAGGCTGAGACCGCACCGGCCGAGACGCCCGAGACCCCCGACTACGGGCCCGACTCGGCGCTCGCGCTCGAGGACGGCTCCGCCCCCGAGGGCTTCGACATCAAGGGCAACACCAACTCGATGAAGTTCCACCGCCCCGAGGGCCAGTGGTACGAGCAGACCGTCGCCGAGGTGTGGTTCCGCTCCGCCGAGGCAGCGGAGGCCGCAGGCTTCGCCGAGGCCGGCAAGTAGCACGCCGCACCGCACGCACAGAGGGGCCCCGCATCGCGCGGGGCCCCTCTCGCATGTCCGCGGTCAGCGTCGCTCGCCCTCCGCCTTCGCGATCTCGGTCGCCGCGAGCACGAGCCCGAGGTGGGAGAACGCCTGGGGGAAGTTGCCCCAGTGGCGGCCGGTCGCCGGGTCGATCTCCTCGCCCAGCAGGCCGACGTCGTTGCGCATCGCGACGAGCCGCTCCATGAGGGCGCGAGCGTCGTCGAGCCGCCCGCACTGCGCGTAGGCGATCACGAGCCAGAACGCGCACAGCACGAACGGATGCTCGTCGCCCGACAGCCCGTCGAGCCCCGTCGTGCGGTACCGCAGAGGCAGGCCGTCGACGAGCAGCTCCTGCTCGATGCGGGCGATCGTGCCCAGGAACCGGGGGTCGTGCGCGTCCACGATGCCGATCGTCGGCAGCTGCAGGAGCGACGCGTCGACGTCGCTCGTGCCGTAGTGCTGCCGGAACGAGCCGGTGGCCTCGTCGAAGCCGTCCGTGAGCACCTCGTGCCGGAGCGCGTCGCGCAGCTCGATCCAGCGCGTCGGGTCGGCCTCGCAGCCCGTCTCGACGGCGCGCACGCCGCAGTCGAACGCGGCCCACATCATCGCCCGCGAATGGGTGAAGCGCTGCGGCTCGCCGCGCATCTCCCACAGGCCGTGGTCGGGCTGCTCCCAGTGGGTCGCGAGCTCGTCGAGCAGCGCGCGCTGCAGGTGCCACGCGTCGTGGGTGTCGCCGCGGCCGATGGCGCGCAGGCGCTCGAGCGTCAGCATCACCTGGCCGAGCACGTCGTGCTGCCGCTGCCCGGCGGCGCCGTTGCCGATGCGCACGGGGCTCGCGCCGTCGTAGCCGGGGAGGTGCTGGAGCTCGCGCTCGAGCAGGTCGCGGCCGCCGTCGCGCCGGTACATGATGCGCATGTCGGACGGGTCGCCGGCGATGGCGCGCAGCAGCCAGTCGCGCCAGAGCCCCACCTTCTCGTCGAGCCGCACGGCGAGCATCGCGTCGACCGTGAGCGAGGCGTCGCGCAGCCAGGTGAAGCGGTAGTCCCAGTTGCGCTCGCCGCCGGGCGTCTCCGGCAGCGACGTCGTCGGTGCCGCGAGGATGCCGCCCGTCGCCTCGTCGGTCAGCGAGCGCAGCACGAGCACGCTCGTCTGCACCGCCTCGAGGTAGGGGCCCTCGTAGTCGAGGCCCGAGAGCCACTCCGAGGACTCGGCGACCGTGGTGCGCACGACCTCGGCCTCGCCGACCGGCTCGGCGATCGGCAGCCAGGAGTGCTGCCAGCACAGGTCGAGATCGAAGCGCTCGCCGGCCCGCACCTCGAAGGTCGAGCGGTGGGCGTGGGAGCCGCGATGCGCACGCGGCAGCGGAGCACCGCGCAGCACGAGCCGGTCGGGTCCCGCGATCGCGACGAGCACCTCCTCGCCGTGCTCGCGCATCCGCCGGAACCAGGGCGGCACCCGGCCGTAGTCGAACCGCACGACGAGCTCCTGCTCGAGCTCGACCGTGCCGGAGACCCCCTCGATGATGCGCACGACGTCGGCGCGGTCGTCGCCGGTCGGCATCGCGTCGGTGACGCGCACGACCCCCGAGGCGGTCTCGTGCGTGGTCTCGAGCACGAGGCTCCCGGGCAGGTACCGGCGGGTGGTGGTCGCGGGGCCGCTTGGCCCGATGCGCCAGTGGCCGTGCTCGCGGTCGCCGAGCAGCGCGGCGAAGCACGCGTGGGAGTCGAAGTGCGGCAGGCACAGCCAGTCGATCGAGCCGTCCCGACCGACGAGGGCGGCGGTGGAGCGATCGCCGATCACGGCGTAGTCCTCGATGGGCTGCGGGTGCGATGGCATGCGGCGAGGCTAGCGAGCCGACCTCCGCACGCCGCTCAGGGCGACGTGCGACGAGCACCGCGCCGACCGTCTCGCGGGCGGGCGGTGCATAGGGTTGCTGCATGCCGCGCATCCGCCTCGACCTCGCCTACGACGGCAGCGGCTTCGCCGGCTGGGCCGCGCAGCCGGGGCTCCGCACGTGCCAGGGGGAGCTCGAGCGCGCGCTCGCCACCGTCGCGCGCGAGCCAATCCGGGTGACGGTCGCCGGTCGGACGGATGCGGGCGTCCACGCGAGCGGGCAGGTCGCGCACGCCGACGTGCCGGTCGCGCTCGCAGCCGATGTCGCGGAGCGCGGCCAGCGCATGGCGCACCGGCTGTCGCGGCTCGCGGCCCCGGAGGGCGACCTCGTCGTGCGGGCCGCCGCCATCGCACCGGCCGGGTTCGACGCGCGCTTCTCTGCCGTCTCGCGCTCGTACCGCTACCGCATCGTCACCGGGCCCGCCGATCCGCTCGAGCGGCGCACGGCCGCGCACGTGCCGCAGGCGCTCGAGCTCGACGCCATGCGGCGCGCCGCTGCCGCGCTCGTCGGGCTCCGCGACTTCGCGGCGTTCTGCAAGCCGCGCGAGGGCGCGACGACGATCCGGGAGCTGCGCGCCTTCTCGTGGGAGCAGCAGGGGCAGGTGCTCACCGCCTCGCTCACCGCCGACGCCTTCTGCCACTCGATGGTGCGCGCGCTCGTCGCCGCGTGCGTGCGCGTGGGGGAGGGCAGGCTCGGCCTCGCCCAAGCGGCGGCGCTGCTCGAGGAGCGTCGCCGCTCGCCGCTCACGGGACTCATGCCCGCGCGAGGGCTCACGCTCGTCGAGGTCGGCTACCCGCCCGACGACGCGCTCGCCGCGCAGGCCGAGCGCACTCGCGCCCGCCGCTCGGCCGACGACCTCGAGGACTGAGCGCCCGGCAGCGCTGTGCCGCCCCGCGGTGCGGGCGCGTCAGGCCGCGAGGGCCTCGCGCAGCTCGTCGACCGAGTCGACGATGCGATCGGCGCCGGCGGCGGCGAGCTCGTCGTGCCCGCCGTAGCCGTACGCGACGCCGATCGAGCGCACGCCGAGCTCCCGCGCCGAGGCGATGTCGTTGATGCGGTCGCCGACCATGACGACCTCGTCGGCGCGCAGCCCGAGCGAGCCCATCGCACGCACGATGACAGGAGCCTTCGAGTGGCCGGCCTCCCCGTCGATGCGTCCGTGCACCCCGCGGAAGCGATGGAGCATCGCGTAGTGCGCGATGACGGCCTCCGCGTCGCGCTGGATCTTGTGGGTCGCGACCGCGAGCGGCCTGCCCGCGTCGTCGAGGTCGGCGACGAGGCGGTCGACGCCCGGGTACAGGGAGGAGTCGACGAGCCCGCCGTCGGCCATGTGGGCGCGGAAGGCGGTGAGCGCGACCGCGACCTCCTCGGGCGACCGCCCGGCCTCGGCGAGCACCGTGACGAGCGGCGGGCCGAGCCAGCGCAGCAGCTCCTCCTCTGCCGGCTGCGCCCACCCGACGGCGTCGTGCATGTGCCGGAGGCTCGCGAGCAGCCCCTCCTTGGAGTCGGTGAGCGTGCCGTCGAGGTCGAAGATGATGCCGTGGGGAGTCATGTCCTCCCATCCTCTCAGCCCTCGCGCGCGGGCGTCGCCGGTTCCGCTCCCGGCTTAGGATGGACGCTGGCCGACGCGGGTTCGGCGGGAGCCGGAGTGGTCATGTCGGAGCAGCAGGGTGCATTCGATCAGGTGTTCCGCGGGTACGACCGCGAGCAGGTCGACGGGGCGCTCGGCGAGCTGCGGTCGGCGCTCGCCGAGGCGCAGCACGAGCAGGAGGCGATCGCGCTCTCGACCGAGGCCCGCATGCAGCACCTGACCGAGGACCTCGATGCGGCGATCGCGCGCGCCGACCAGGCCGAGGCGCGGATGCTGCGGCTCGCCCAGCAGGTGCAGTCGCTCGACGACGACAGCGAGCGCGGCGACGAGGCCGAGGGCGACGCGGAGGAGGGCCGGCAGACGCGCGTGCGCTTCTCGGAGATCCTGCGCGTCGCCGAGGACCAGGCGTCGACGCTCGTCGGCAACGCGTCGACCTCCGCCCAGCGCGTGCTCGACGACGCGGTCGCCGAGCGCGAGCGCATCCGTCGCGACGCGCTGGAGGAGGCGCGGCGCGTGCTGCAGGAGGCGGAGCACGAGGCCGAGCTCGTCCGCCGTCGCACCGAGACCGAGCAGACCGCGCACCGCGCCCGCATCGAGGCCGAGCTCGGCTCGCTGGGCGAGAAGGTGTCGCAGGCCGATCGCGAGGCGCAGGTGCTGCTCGGCGAGGCGGAGCGCGCCGCCGCGGCGTTGCGCGCCCAGGCGACGCGGGAGACCGACGACCTGAAGCTCGACGCCGACCGGGTCGTGCGCGAGGCGAAGGCGCGCCGGGTCGAGCTCGACGCCGCGCTGACCCGTCGCCAGGACGACGCGCAGCAGGAGTTCCTGCGGCTCCACAACCAGGCCGTGTCGCACGCCGAGCGCATCACCGCCGACGCGAACGACAAGGTCGCCTCGGCGCTCGCCCACGCGCAGCACGTCGCCGAGCAGTCGGAGGCCTACGAGCAGCTCTCGAAGGCGCAGGCCGCGCAGATCGAGGCGAGCGCGAAGGCTCGCGCTTCGGCGATGCTCGACGAGGCGCGCCAGCGCGCACAGGCGATCGTCGGCGCGGTCTCGACGCACACGAAGGACGTGCTGCGCGACGCCGAGGACCGGGCTCGCGGCCTGCGCTACCAGCAGTCGCAGCTGTCGGGCTTCATGGCCGAGGTGCGGTCGCTCATGCACGTCGCCGATGCCGCCGACCCGCGCACCTGGAGCGCCGCGGGCGCGGGGCTCGGCGAGGAGCGTCCGGAGGCGTCGGCACCAGCGGCCGATGCGGATGCGTCGAGCGCGCCAGCGCCGACCGTCGCGGCCGAGGACCGGGTGGTCGTGCCCGACGCGTTCACCGCATCCGTCGCCGACGTCGACCCGCTCGCCGACCTCACCCTCGACGTCGGGCAGCCGGTCGAGGCCGAGGCGCTCGAGGCACCGGCGACGCGCGAGGAGGTCGTCGAGGTCGTCTGGCACGAGGATGAGGACGAGTACGACCCCGCGATCGACCGCTGATCGGCGCGACGCGCCGCGCGCTTGACCGAGGTGACACGACGCGACTAGGCTCGACCCTTGGTGCGTGCAGCCTGTGCGTGCCCGAATGAGCCCTCCACCGGATCGTTCCGCCGCATCGCGGCCGAACACCTCGGAGTGGGATTCACGACCATCCATTCGATCAGTGAGGCACCAATGACTCGCACCTACTCGCCCAAGGCGAGTGACGTCCAGCACAACTGGATCGTCATCGACGCCAACGACGTGGTCCTCGGCCGCCTGGCCAGCCACGCGGCAGCCATGCTCCGCGGCAAGCACAAGCCCACGTTCGCCCCCCACATGGACATGGGCGACTTCGTCATCATCGTGAATGCCGAGAAGGTGGCGCTCACGGGGCAGAAGCTCCAGAAGAAGATCGCGTACCGCCACTCGGGCTTCCCGGGCGGCCTCAAGGCGGTCGGCTACGAGGAGATGCTCGCGCGCTTCCCCGTCCGCACCGTCGAGAAGGCGATCCGCGGCATGCTGCCGAAGAACTCGCTCGGCGCAGCCCAGATCAAGAAGCTCAAGGTCTACGCAGGCCCCGAGCACCCGCACGCGGCGCAGCAGCCGACCCCCTACACGTTCGACCAGGTCGCCCAGTAGGGCGCGAGGAGATCAAGAACATGGCGAAGATCGCAGACTCCATCGAGGCTCCCGAGAGCTTCTCGACCGAGACGCCCGCGGCTGAGGCTCCCAAGGCTCCCCGCGTCGTCAACATCGGCGGCCAGGCCGTCGGCCGCCGCAAGCAGGCCATCGCTCGCGTGCGCCTCGCTCCCGGCTCCGGCTCGTTCACGGTGAACGGCCGCACGCTCGAGGACTACTTCCCGAACAAGCTGCACCAGCAGCTCATCAACGACCCGTTCACGCTCCTCGAGCTCACGGGCAGCTACGACGTGATCGCGCGCATCTCCGGCGGCGGCCCCTCGGGCCAGGCCGGCGCGCTGCGCCTCGGCATCGCCCGTGCGCTCAACGAGATCGACGTCGAGAACAACCGCGCCGAGCTCAAGAAGGCCGGCTTCCTCTCGCGCGACGCTCGCGTCATCGAGCGCAAGAAGGCGGGTCTCAAGAAGGCCCGGAAGGCACCGCAGTACTCGAAGCGCTGATCGATGTCGCGCCTCTTCGGCACGGATGGAGTACGGGGCCTCGCGGGTCTCGACATCACTGCGGAATCGGCGCTGGCGCTGGCGCAGGGCGCCGCACTCGTGCTCGGGCGAACAGCCCGGCGTGAGGGGCGGCGCCCTGTCGCCGTCGTGGCACGCGACCCCCGCATCTCGGGCGAGTTCATCGCGGCGGCAGTGTCCGCCGGCCTCGCGTCGAGCGGCGTCGACGTGCTCGACGCCGGCGTCATCCCGACGCCGGCGGCGGCCTACCTCATCGCGAGCATCGACGCGGACTTCGGCGTGATGGTCTCGGCGTCGCACAACCCGGCGCCCGACAACGGCATCAAGTTCTTCGCGAGCGGCGGCCGCAAGCTGCCCGACGCGGTCGAGGACGAGATCGAGCGCGCCCTCACTGGCACGCCGCTGCGTCCGGTCGGCTCGGATGTCGGTACCGTCCGGCGCTTCTCCGATGCCGAGGACCGCTACCTCGTGCACCTGCTCGGCACACTCGACGTCAGCCTCCGAGGGTTGCACGTCGCGCTCGACTGCGCGCACGGCGCCGCCGCGGGCGTGAGCCCGCGCGCCTTCTTCGACGCTGGCGCGAAGGTCACCGTCATGGGCAACGACCCGGACGGCGTAAACATCAATCGCGAGGTCGGCTCGACGCACCTCGAGCAGCTGCGCGACCTCGTGCGCTCCTCGGGAGCGGATCTCGGCATCGCGCACGACGGCGACGCCGACCGCTGCCTCGCGATCGACGCCGATGGCGCGGTCGTCGACGGCGACCAGATCATGGCGCTGCTCGCGGTCTCGCAGAAGCGGCGCGGATTGCTGGTGCAGGACACCCTGGTCGCGACCGTCATGTCGAACCTCGGGCTCAAGGTCGCGATGGACGAGCACAGCATCGCCCTCGTGCAGACCGCCGTGGGCGACCGCTACGTACTCGAGGCGCTGGGGGAGTACGGCCTGTCGCTCGGCGGCGAGCAGTCGGGGCACATCATCTTCTCCAACCACGCCACGACGGGTGACGGCATCCTCACCGGACTGCAGATCGCGGCCGAGATGGTGCGCACCGGCCGCTCGCTCGCCGAGCTCGCCTCGGTCATGACCGTCTACCCGCAGGTGCTCGTCAACGTATCGGGCGTCGACCGGCTCGGCCTGCGCGGCAACGGCCCGATCGCGGCCGCGGTCGCTCGGGCCGAGGAGGAGCTCGGCGCGGACGGCCGCGTGCTGCTGCGCCCCTCGGGCACCGAGAAGATGGTGCGCGTCATGGTCGAGGCGCCCGAGCGCCACGTCGCGCAGACGATCGCCGACGAGCTCGCCGAGCTCGTGCGATCCGAGCTGAGCGTCAGCGCGTAGGCAGCGCCGTCACTCGAGCCGGATGGAACGGGTCGGCTCCGCCGTGCCCGCGCGGTGCTCGCGGCGGCGGTGCGCTCGCGCGATGAGGAAGAGGACCGTGCCGACCACGACGTAGCCGCCCGCGATCAGCCAGGTCTGCAGGCTCTGCTGCGTGAGCAGGGCGACCGAGGCGATGAGCGCGAGCACCGAGACGATGCGCGGCGCCGTGAAGTGCTTGTGCGCGACCTTGTCCTTCTTGAGCACGAGCACCGACACGTTCGCCGAGATGAACACGAGCACGAGCAGCAGCACGGTCGTGTCGGCGAGCGTGCCGACGTCGCCGATGAACGACATGGCCATCGTCACCGCGCCGCAGGCGACGATCGACACCCACGGCGTGCGGCGGCCGGGGAGCACCGCGCCGAACGCCTTCGGCAGCAGCTTCGCCTCGGCGAGGCCGTACGTCGCTCGCGACGCCATGACCATGAAGAGCAGGGCGCCGTTGCCGATCGCGACGAGCGCGATGATGGCGAAGAGCCACGGCGGGAACGCGAGCCCGGATGCCTCGATCACCTCGAGCAGCGGACCCTCCGACGTCGCGAGCTGGTCGAGCGGCACGACGACCGCCGCGCCGATCGCGATGAGCATGTAGACGACGCCGGCGGTGATGATCGCGCCGAAGAGCGCTCGCGGGTACGAGCGGCTCGGATCCTTGACCTCCTCGGCCATGTTCGCCGCGGCCTCGAAGCCGAGGAACGAGAAGAAGGCGGTGATCGTCGCGGCGAAAGCGCCGGTGAGCGGCGGCACGCCGTCGGCGAAGGTCGTGAGCCGGGACGGGTCGCCGCCGCCCGAGCCGAAGACGATCGCGGCGACCGCGATGATGATGATGAGGCCGGTCATCTCGATGACCGTCGCGCCGACGTTGGTGATGAGCGACTCGCGGACACCGCGCAAATTGACGAGCACGAGCAGCGCGATGAAGACGAGCGTCACCGGGATCGGCGAGATGCCCGGCACGAGCGCCTGGAGGTAGTCGCCCGCGAACGCGTTCGCGAGCGCCGCGGACGTCGTGATGCCCGACGCGAGCATGAGGAAGCCGATCAGGAACGTCACGTAGGACTTGTCGAAGGCGCGCTCGGCGAACCGAGCGGCGCCGCCGGCGTGCGGGTACTTTGTGATGAGCTCGGCGTAGGTGCCCGCCGTGAGCAGCGCGAGCACGAGCGCGAGGATGAGCGGGATCCAGATCGCGCCGCCGACGTCCTGCGCCATCGAGCCAACGAGCGTGTAGATGCCGGCGCCGAGGGTGTCACCGACGATGAAGAAGAACAGCAGCAGCGTCGTGATGCCGCGCTTGAGCTTCGTCGACCGGTCGGGCTCGGCTGTGCTGGTCGTCGCCATGGTCGACAAGGATGCTCGGGGGCGGCTGGATGCGCGCCGTGAATCGCGGAGGGCTACACCGAGCTCGCGCGCGCCCGGAAGGCGGCGACGTTCGTGCGCGACTGGCACGTCGTCGAGCAGAACCGGCGGGAGCGGTTGCGCGACTGGTCGAAGAACATCCGATCGCACCGGCTGTCGCCGCATCGCTTGCAGCGCGCGGTGTCGTCGGCGCGCACGAGGTCGACGAACGCCATGGCCGCATCCACCACGATCGCGTCGGCGATCGGCGCGCCGGCCGGGAGCCCGTGGAGGTGCCAGTCGTGGTCGTCGTGGCGGACGAGGTGCGGCCGGGCCTCCGCCTCGCGGAAGACGCGGTTCACCAGGGTCGCGACCGCGTCGCGGTCGCCGTCCCAGAGTCGCTCGACGATGTCGAGGTGCGCCCACGTCGCGTCCGCGTCGGCTCGCGTCGCGCCGCTCGTGCCCGGGAATCCCCACTCGGCGCAGATCGCTCGCAGGCTCGCGGCCGACTCGAGCTCGCCCGCGCGGCGTCGGTTGCAGACCTCGGCGATGAACTCCAGCGATCGCACGAGCTCGCGCGGGTAGGGCAGCGACACTGGTCTTCCTCGAATAGGCTCACGACTGTCAGGGCCAACGGCCGTGACTGCGTGCCCGCCGTGGTGAGCACGATCGTAGCCCTTCGCACCGCTGTGAGTCGCCCATGCAGTCTCGTCGCCCCCTCGGGCTCGCGTTCGCCCTCGCGAGCTCCGCATCCTTCGGCCTCTCGGGCATCTTCGCGTCCGCGCTGCTCTCGAGCGGCTGGTCGGCGGGTGCCGTGACGACGGTGCGCATCGCGGGCGGCGCCCTCGTGCTGCTCGCGCCGACGCTCTGGCTGCTGCGCGGTCGCTGGGGCGCGGTGCTGCGGTCGTGGAAGGAGGTGCTGCTCCTCGGACTCATGGCGGTCGCACTGTGCCAGCTCGCCTTCTTCAGCGCCGTCGCGTACATCGAGCCCTCGCTCGCGCTCCTCATCGAGTTCCTCGGTCCTGTGCTGCTCGTCTTCTTCGGATGGGCGACGACGCGGCGCGCGCCCGCGGCGCTCACGCTCGCGGGAGCCGGGGTCGCGCTCGTCGGTCTCGCGCTCGTCTCGGGCGTCGGTGGCGAGGCGCTGCACCCGGTCGGCGTGCTGCTCGCGCTCGGCGCCGCGGTCGGGAACGCCGCCTACTGGGTGGCCGCCTCGAAGGCCGACTCCGAGCTGCACCCGATCGCGCTCGCCGGCCTCGGCCTGCTCGTGGGCGCGGTGGTGCTCGGCATCGCCTCGGTGACGGGCATCCTGCCGTTCGCGATCTCCGACGGACCCGTCGTCCTCGCGGGGCAGTCGGTGCCCGCCTGGCTCGTGCTGCTGCTGCTCGTGCTCATCGCGACCGCCTCCGCGTACGTGCTCGGCATCCTCGGCGGCCGCAGGCTCGGCGCGACGCTCGCGAGCTTCGTCGGCTACTCCGAGCCGATGTTCGGCATCCTCTGGACGGCGCTGCTGCTCCTGCTGCTGCCGTCGGGCGTGCAGTGGATCGGCGCCGCCGCGATCATCGCGGGCGTCGTGCTCGTGCGGCTCGGGCAGATCGACCGGCCGCGGTCCGCCGGCACCGGCGCGATCGCCTCGCCGAACGCGGTCGAGGGCGTGCCCCGGCCGTAGCGCACCTCCGCCCACCCCTCTGCCCGCCTCGCCCATGCGTGGCGCCTCCCGCATCTGCGTGGCGCCTCCTGGGGTGCGTGGCGTCTCCCGCATCTGCGTGGCGTCTCATGGGCGTGAGTGGCGCATTGCACCGGCTCGGCGGCCTGCAAACGTGGGGTGCATCCGCGGCGCGTCCATGCGGCGAACGCCGCGGAGGCGCCACTCAGGTGCGGAGGGCGCCACTCAGGTGCGCAGGGCGCCACTCAGGTGCGGATGGCGCCACTCAGGTGCGGAGGGCGCCACTCAGACCTTGCGCAGCAGGACCGAGCGGATGGTGTGGTCGTCGGCCTTGCGCAGCACGAGATCGGCGCGGGGCCGGGTCGGCAGGATGTGCTCGACGAGGTTCGGGCCGTTGATCGAGTCCCACACGTCCTGCGAGTACGCGCGCGCCCTCGCGTCGGACATCTCGGCGAAGCGGTGGAAGTACGACTGCGGGTCCTGGAAGGCGCTCGCCTTGAGGGCGAAGAACCGCTCGACGTACCACTCGCGGATCGCGCTCGTGCGGGCATCCACGAAGATCGAGAAGTCGAAGAGGTCGGAGACCGCGAGGTGCGAGCCCGAGGGCGGCGGCTGCAGCACGTTGAGGCCCTCGACGATGAGGATGTCGGGGCGGCGCACGACGACCTCCTCGCCGGGCACGATGTCGTACGTGAGGTGCGAGTACACGGGAGCCCGCACCTCGGCCTCGCCCGACTTCACGCGCGAGACGAAGCCCAGCAGCGCGCGCCGGTCGTACGACTCCGGGAAGCCCTTGCGCTCCATGAGCCCGCGCTCCTCGAGCACGCGGTTGGGGTGGAGGAAGCCGTCGGTCGTGAGCAGGTCGACCTTGGGGGAGCCCTCCCACCGGCGGAGCAGCTCCTTGAGCAGTCGCGCGGTGGTCGACTTGCCGACCGCGACCGATCCCGCGACGCCGATCACGAACGGCGTGGGCTCCGCGGTGCCGCCGAGGAAGCTCGTCGTCTCGCGATGCAGCCGCGCCGCCGACTCCTGGTAGAGGCTCACGAGCCGCGACAGCGGCAGGTACACCTCCGCGACCTCGCGCAGCTCGAGCCGATCGCCGGTGCCGCGGAGCCGGCGCACCTCCTCCTCGGTGAGGGGATTCGGCATGCGAGGCGCGAGGCGCGCCCAATCGGCGCGCTCGATCTCGACGAACGGCGACTGCAGGGGGTGCGACATCGGTGGCGAGCCTACCGCCGCTAGGATCGAGTCCATGTGCGGAATCGTGGGCTATACCGGGGGACGTGCCACCATCGAGGTGCTCCTCGAGGGTCTGAGCCGACTCGAGTACCGCGGATACGACAGCGCGGGCGTCTCGGTCATCGACGGCGGCTCGATCGCGCTGCGCAAGAAGGGCGGCAAGCTGGCGGTGCTCCGATCGAGCCTCGAGGTCGCGCCGCTGCCCGCTTCGGCGACCGGCATCGGGCACACCCGCTGGGCCACGCACGGGGGACCGACCGACGAGAACGCCCACCCGCACCTCGGCGACGAGGGCAGGCTCTCGCTCATCCACAACGGCATCATCGAGAACTTCGCCGCGCTGCGCGCCGAGCTCGAGGCCGACGGCGAGGTCTTCGCGAGCGAGACCGACACCGAGGCCGCGGCCAAGATGCTCGGCCGCGCCTACCGCGACACCGGCGACCTGACCACCGCGATGCAGCGCACCGTCGGTCGCCTCGAGGGCCAGTTCACGCTGCTCGCGATGCACGCCGAGCAGCCGGGCGTCGTCGTCGGCGCCTCGCACAACTCGCCGCTGCTCGTCGGCTACGGCGAGGGCGAGCACTTCCTCGGCAGCGACGTGAGCGCGTTCGTGAAGTTCACGCCGAGCGCGGCCGCCCTCGACAACGACCAGATCGTCACGATCACGCCCGAGAGCGCGACCGTCACCGACTTCGACGGCAACCCCTCGGAGCCGAAGCGCTTCGAGGTGGACTGGGACTCGTCCGCGGCCGACAAGGGCGGCTGGTCGTCGTTCATGGCCAAGGAGGTCTCCGAGGGACCGATCGCGGTCGAGAACACCATGCGCGGCCGGCTCACCGATCGCGGCGTCGACCTCGACCTCGGCGTGCTCGACGCCGACGTGCTGCGCGGCATCCACCGCATCGTGATCGTCGCGTGCGGCACCGCCGCCTACTCGGCGATGGTGGGCAAGTACGCGATCGAGACCTGGGCCCGCGTGCCCGTCGAGGTCGACCTCGCGCACGAGTTCCGCTACCGCGACCCCATGCTCGACGAGCACACCCTCGTCATCTCGATCTCGCAGTCGGGCGAGACGATGGACACGAAGATGGCCGTGCAGCACGCCGCATCGCGCGGCGCCCGCACGCTGTCGATCTGCAACACGCAGGGCGCCACGATCCCGCGCGAGTCGGAGGCCGTGCTCTACACGCACGCCGGCCCCGAGGTCGCCGTCGCGTCGACGAAGGCGTTCCTCGCCCAGGTGATCGGCCAGCTGCTCTTCGGCCTGCACCTCGCGAAGCTGCGCGGCACGATGACCGACGACGCGATCGCCGAGGTCGTCGCCGAGATGCGCGAGCTGCCCGACGAGCTGCGCGAGGTGCTCGCCGAGCAGACGTCGGTGCACGAGCTCGCGCACTGGATGAGCGACACCCGCTCGGTGCTGTTCCTCGGCCGCCACGTCGGCTACCCGGTGGCGCTCGAGGGGGCGCTCAAGCTCAAGGAGATCAGCTACATCCACGCGGAGGGCTTCGCCGGCGGCGAGCTCAAGCACGGCCCGATCGCGCTCATCGAGCCCGGCCAGGTCGTCTTCGTCGTCGTGCCGAGCCCGCGCAACGAGCCGCTCCTGCACTCGAAGATCGTCTCGAACATCCAGGAGATCCGCGCTCGCGGCGCCCGCATCATCGCGGTCGCCGAGGCGGGCGACGCCGCGGTGCTGCCGTACGCCGACGTCGTGCTGCGCGTGCCGCTCACGCTGCCGATGCTCGAGCCCGTGCTGCAGGTCGTGCCGCTGCACATCTTCGCGCTCGAGCTCGCGACGGCGAAGGGGCTCGACGTCGACCAGCCGCGCAACCTCGCGAAGTCGGTCACGGTCGAGTGAGCCCGCTGGGCGGATGATCGTGGCCGCGTCGTGATCGTGGGTCTGGGCGTCGACGTCGTCGACCTCGCCCGCTTCGAGCGCGCCGTCATCCGCACCCCGCGGCTCAAGGAGCGGCTGTTCGCGCCCGACGAGCTCGTCGTCGACGGTCGCGAGCGCTCCGCGCACTCGCTCGCCGCACGCTTCGCGGCGAAGGAGGCCGCGCTCAAGGCGCTCGGCGCCAACGCCGGCATGCGCTGGGTCGACCTCGTGGTCGTGCAGGCGCCGGGCGGCGAGCCGTCGTTCGAGCTGCGCGGCACGGCCGCCGAGCGCGCCGCCGCGATCGGCGCCGTCCGGCTGCACGTGTCGATGAGCCACGACGCCGGCATCGCGACCGCGACGGTCATCGCGGAGTCCTGATGCGCGTCGAGGCCGACCCCGCCGCGATCGCGGCGAACGTCCGCACGCTCGCCGCGCGCGTCGGGGTGCCGGTGTGCGGCATCGTCAAGGCCGCCGGCTACGGGCACGGCGCCGTCGTCGCCGCGCGCGCGATGCTCGACGGCGGCGCGGCCATGCTCGGCGTCGTCGACCTCGGCGAGGCGGTGCAGCTGCGCGAGGCGGGGATCGACGCGCCGCTGCTCGCGTGGCTGCACAGCCCGGCCGTCGACTTCCGCATCGCGGCGCGACTCGGCGTCGACGTCGCCGTCAGCTCGGTCGCGCAGCTCGAGGCGGCCGCCGCGGCAGGCGCGACGATCCACCTCAAGCTCGACACCGGACTCGGCCGCAACGGCATCGCCCGCGGCGATCGCGCGGCGGCCATCGCCCGCGCGATCGAGCTCGCCGAGGGCGGTGCGCGCATCCGCGGGGCGATGTCGCACCTCGCCGGCTCGAGCCGCGACGCCGACCTCGCCCAGGTGCGCGACTTCGAGGCGGCGCTCGCGGCCGGCGTGCCGCTCGGGCTCGAGCTGCGGCACCTCGCGAGCTCGGCCGGCGCGCTCGCGCTGCCGGAGGCGCGGTTCGACATGGTGCGCCTGGGCATGGCGGCGTACGGCATCGACCCCGTCGGGCCCGCCGACGGCGACGGCGCGGGCGCGAGCGCGCTCGGGCTCGTCCCCGCGATGCGCGTGCGCGCGACGTTCGTCGACGGCGCCGCGGCGGTCGGCCTCGACGACGGCCCGCTGCTCGCGATCGGCGTGCCGGTCGCGGTCGACGGACGGCTGGCGCGCGTCGTCGCGGTCGACCGCGGCAGTCTGCGCATCGCGCCGGCGGTCACCGGCGACGGGGTGCTGTGGGGCGATCCCGCGCGCGGCGAGCCGAGCGCGGATGCGTGGGCGGTCGCCGCCGGCACGATCGGGTACGAGGTCGTCACGCGGATGGGCGGAGTCGGGCTCGGCGCGGGCGTCGTCCCCGCCGGTCGCGAGCTCGCACCCCGCCGGGTGCTCGAGCTCGGGCTCGACGGCGAGCCGCGCCGCCTGCTCGGCGAGGTGCTGGCCGTCAAGCGCGTCGAGCGCGGCCTCGGCGTCTCGTACGGCGGCGAGCACGTCACCGCCGCCGAGACGACGCTCGCGCTCGTCGGCATCGGCTACGCCGACGGCGTCACGCGCACCGCGACCGGCAGACCCATCGAGCTCGGTGGCGCCGCGCATCCCGTCCGCGGTCGCGTCGCGATGGACCAGGTCGTCCTCGACATCGGCGACCGGCACGCGACGGTCGGCGACGTCGCCGCGCTCGCGCACGCATCCGCCCCCGAGCTGACCGGCATGGTCGGTCCGCGCGTCGCGGTCGAGCTCGCGGGCGTGGTGCCCGACGCCGACGCGATGGAGGCGCTCGGGGAGCGCATCGGCAGCGAGCTGCGCGCGGGCGACGCGGTGCTGCTCGTCGGCCCGCTCGGCGCGGGGAAGACCACGCTCACGCGCGGCATCGGGCGGGCGCTCGGCGCTCGCGGCACGGTGCAGAGCCCCACGTTCGTCATCGCGCGCACCCACCGCACGGCCGCCGGCCCCGACCTGCAGCACGTCGACGCCTACCGGCTGCTCGGCGACGGCGAGGGCGACGAGGCGATGCTCGACGACCTCGACCTCGACCTCGACGGCGCCATCACGGTCGCCGAGTGGGGCGCGCCGCTCGAGCACGCCCTCGACTCGTGGCTGCGGGTCGAGCTCGAGCGCGATGCCCGAGCACCGGCCGACGCTCCCGCGACCGAGGCGGCAGAGGGCGACGACGACTCACCCCGATTCGTGCGGCTGCGCGGGCACGGGCAGGATTGGGATGCCGCCCGCGTCCGCTCGATCGCGATCGGCGCACCGACCTCGAGCACCGACGGGAGTCCCGCGTGATCCTCGCGATCGACACGTCCCTCGGCACGGCCGTCGCCGTCGTCGACGGGGCAGCGGTGGTCTTCCAGGAGCACGCCGCCGACTCGCGCCGCCACGCGGAGCACCTCGGCGGCATGCTCGCGCGCGCGCTCGACGGGCGTCGCGACCGCATCGAGCTCGTCGTCGCGGGCATGGGCCCCGGCGCGTTCACGGGCCTGCGGGTCGGCATCGCCGCCGCGCGAGCGGCAGCGCTCGGGCTCGGGGTGCCGTGCCGCGGCATCGCGAGCCACTCGGGCGTCACCGAGGGCACGGCGCAGGTGACGACGGATGTGCGGCGTCGCGAGCGCGCGTGGAGCATCGTCGTCGACGGACTCGTGGCCGAGGGGCCGCACCTCGCGCCGGCGGATGCGGTGCCCGCTCCCGAGGGCCGGTACGCGGGCGTGCCGAGGCTCGACGCCGAGGCGGTCGACGCCGCGCTGCTGGCTCGCGCCGCCGAGCGGGGCGCGCTCGAGGTGCCGCAGGCCCTCTACCTCCGCGACGCCGACGCCGTGCCCTCCGCCGGCCCCAAGCGGGTGAGCCAGTGACGACCGAACCGGGCATCCGCATCCGCACGGCGGGCGAGGCCGATCTCGACGCCGTGATGGCGCTCGAGCAGGCGGCGTTCCCCGCGAGCGCCTGGGAGCGGGCGACGATGCGCGCCGAGATCGCGAGCGAGTGGGGGCGGTACATCATCGCCGTCGACGGCGAGGGCGCCGCGCTCGGCTACGCCGGCCTGCGCGCGGTCGGCGTCGAGGGCGACGTGCAGACGATCGCGGTCGCCGAGGCTGCTCGGGGCCGCGGGATCGGCCGGGCGCTGCTCGCCGAGCTGCTCGCCGAGGCGGAGCGCCGCGGCGTGCGGGAGCTGTTCCTCGAGGTGCGCGCCGACAACGCGGCGGCGCGCGCCCTCTACGAGTCGGTCGGGTTCCGCGAGATCGGGGTGCGGCCCCGCTACTACCAGCCGGAGGACGTGGACGCGGTGGTGATGAAGCGTGACGCCTGAGCCGGGATCGGTCCGGCCGCCGGTCGTGCTCGGGATCGAGACGAGCTGCGACGAGACGGGCGTCGGCATCGTGCGCGGCACCGAGCTGCTCGCGAACCGCATCGCCTCGTCGATGGACCTGCACGCGCGCTTCGGAGGCGTGGTGCCCGAGATCGCCGCCCGCGCCCACCTCGAGGCGATGGAGCCGACCATCCGCGCCGCGCTCGACGACGCGTCGATGACCCTCGACGACATCGACGCCGTCGCCGTCACCGCGGGCCCGGGCCTCGCGGGCGCGCTCATGGTCGGCATCGGCGCCGCGAAGGGCCTCGCGACCGCCCGCGACCTGCCGCTCTACGGCGTCAACCACCTCGTGGGCCACGTCGCGGCCGACGTGCTCTCGGGGGAGCCGCTCGAGCTGCCGACGATCGCGCTGCTCGTCTCGGGCGGCCACACGTCGCTGCTGCTCGTGCGCGACCTGGCCGGCGACGTCGAGCTGCTCGGCGAGACGATCGACGACGCCGCGGGCGAGGCCTTTGACAAGACCGCGAGGCTGCTCGGGCTCGCCTACCCCGGCGGGCCCTCGATCGACCGGGCCGCCGTCGACGGGAACCCGAACGCGATCCGCTTCCCGCGCGGGCTGACCGCGCCGAAGGACCAGGCGCGGCACCGCTGGAACTTCTCCTTCTCGGGGCTCAAGACCGCCGTCGCGCGCCACGTCGAGCGCGCCGAGACGGCGGGGGAGGCGCTGCCCATCGCCGACGTCGCCGCGAGCTTCCGCGAGGCGGTCGTCGACGTGCTCGTCTCGAAGGCGCTCGACGCGTGCGCGGCGCAGGGCATCCCGAGGCTGCTGCTCGGCGGCGGCGTGGTGGCGAACCGCCGCTTGCGCGAGGTCGCCGAGGAGCGCGCCGCTGCCGGCGGGGTGCGCCTGCGCATCCCGCCGCTCGAGCTCTGCACCGACAACGGCGCGATGATCGCGGCGGTCGGCGCGATGCTCGTCGCGCGCGGCGATGCCCCCAGCTCGGCCGGCTTCGCCGCCGAGTCGACGCTCGACGCGAGCACCGTGCAGGTGGCCTGATGCCGAGCGTCGGTGGGCGGATGCACAGCCCGGCCTGGCAGGATCGGCAGTCGGGATCCTTCGGAGGGGGCACGGCATGAGCGCGACCGCTTGGCAGCAGCAGGGGTGGGGCGCGCCGCCCGTGCCGCAGCAGCCGATGCAGCACCCGATGCACCAGGGCGCGCAGCAGGCCTGGGCGTCGCCGACGCATCCCGGGCCCAAGACGAACCTGCTGGCCATGCTCGCGATCGGTGCCGCCGCGGCGGGCACGACCGTGCTGCTCGGGCTCGGCAGCATCGCCGCCATCGTGCTCGGCTGCATCGCCCTCTCGCAGCTCCGCAGGACGGGCGAGGACGGCCGGCTGCTCGCGATCTGGGCGATCGTGCTCGGCGCCATCACCCTCGTCGGGCTCATCGCCGCCACGATCGCCGGCATCGCGATGATCGTCACGGTCGTCGAGCAGGCGCAGTCGATCGCGGGCTTCTGACCCGGGGCGATCGGCGAATCGCGGGGCGCCGTTCAAGGTTCGGGCCGTATGCGGCACGCTACGGTGGTGCTCGCGCAGTCGCGCATCGCAAGGAGGATCACGTGAGCGACCAGAACCCACCGGCCGACGGCCGTTTCCGTCGACCCGACCACGAGGGTGCAGCCGCGGGCGACGCCGCCGACAGTGCGCAGCCCGCTGCAGACTTCGGCCAGCAGGCACCGCAGCAGCCGTCGTTCGGCCAGGCGCCCGACGCCTCGCAGGCGCCGTCGTACGGCGAGCAGCCCGGCTACAACCCGGCTCCCGCGTACGGCCAGTCGCAGGATGCGGCGCCCGGCTACGGCCAGTCGCAGGATGCGGCCCCGAGCTACGGCCGGGCTCCCGCATACGGCCAGCCGCCCGCCCAGGACGCGGCCCCGGCCTACGGCCAGGCCCCCGAGGCCACGCAGGGCTACGGCCAGGCGCCCGACGCCTCGCAGGGCTACGGCCAGGCGCCCGACGCCTCGCAGGGCTACGGCCAGAGCGCGCCGGCCTACGGCCAGCAGCCCTCCTACGGGCAGCAGCCCTCGTACGGCCAGCAGGCGACCCAGCAGCCCTCCTACGGCCAGGCATCCGTGCCTGCCGACCAGGGCTACGGCCAGGCATCCGTGCCCGCAGACCAGGCCTACGGCCAGCAGGGCGGCTACGGCCAGCAGCCTGCGTACGGTCAGCAGACCGCCTACAGCGCGCCCGGCGCGGGCTACTCGCAGCAGGGCTTCGCCCAGCCCGGCGCGAAGAAGCTCAAGGGCATCACCATCGCCGCGCTCGTGCTCGTCGGCCTCGGCTTCCTCGGCATGTTCGCCGCGGGCTCCGGCTGGCTCTTCGCGCTCATCGGCGCGATCCTCGGCTTCGTCGCGATGCGCAAGAACCCTGAGGGGAAGCCGTGGCCGATGATCGCGGCGATCGCCGGTTCGGTCATCTTCGTCATCTGCCTCGTGCTGGTCATCATCATGGCCGTCAACTGGATCCCGTACCTCATCCAGCTCGGCCAGCTCTAGCCCGAGCGCCGCTCACGACGGACCCCGCAGCCGAGCGCTGCGGGGTCCGTCGTCGTTCAGGGCCGATCGGCCAGGATCGCCCGGTGCCGGCCACCGACCCGCGTCACGATGAGCGTCGCCCGCTCATCGCCCTTGAGCTTCAGCCGCTTGCGCAGCGTCGCCGGATCGACGTCGGCGCCGCGCTTCTTGATCTCGAGATCCCCGATGCCGAGCTCCCGCAGGCGCTTCGCGAGCCTGCGCTCGTCGAGCGGCAGCGTCTCGCGCACCCGGAACGCCTGCGCGAGCGGGGTCTCGACGTAGGCGTCGCCGGTGAGGTACGCGATGCCGTCGCTCACGCTCGTCGCCGAGAGCTGCTCGGCGAGCGCCCCGATGAGCTCGGCGCGGATGACGGCCCCGGCGGGCTCGAAGAGCCACTCGCCGAGCGGGCCCGGCTCGGGGTGGCTCGCGTCGCCCGCGAGCTCCGCGGCGCCGTCGTCGCCCAGCACGAGCGCGCTGCGGGCCACGCCCCCGCGGGCGAGCGCGCCGGTCCACACGACCGCCTCCACGGTCTCGAGGCCGTCGGTGACCCACTGGTGCTCGGCATCCATCGGCAGCAGCGCGCGGTCGATGCCGGGCGCGAGCTTCACGCCGGAGGAGTGTGCCGCCGCCCTCGCGAAGACCGCGTCGAGGGAGGGCGACCAGTCGCCCGGGTCGCTCAGCCGCCGAGCGCCGTCGCGGCGCGCGGGGTCGAACCACAGGGCCTCGGCGTCGACGCTCGCCTCGAGCGCGTCGCCGTGGATGACGGTCGCGTGCCACGCGGCGAGGTTGAACGCCGCGATCGCGGCGGTCACCTCGTCGCGATCGACGGCGGTGACCTCGAGCCCGAGGGTGGCGAAGGCGAGCGAGTCGGCGCCGATGCCGCACCCGAGGTCGGCCACCGAGACGATCCCGGCGCGGCGCATCCGCCCGGCGTGGTGGGCAGCGACGCGCAGCCGCGTCGCCTGCTCGAGGCCCGCCTCGGTGAAGAGCAGCTCGGTCGCGAACTCGCCGAACTTCGCGCGCGCGCGTCGACGCAGCTTCGCTTGCGACAGCACGGCGGCGACGAGCGCGGGGGCGTGGCCCTCCGCGCGCAGCCGCGACACGGCCTGCACGACGTCGGAGCGGTCGTCGAGCTCGACCTCCACGCGCTCGAGCAGCGCGAGGCCGTCCTTCGACAGCAGCAGTCGCAGCTCTTCGGGGTCCATCCGACCATCCAAGCACCGACCGCACGGGGGTCGGATTGGCACTCATGTTGACCGAGTGCCAATCGAGCGCCTAGGCTTGCTCTGGCGTCCGGCCCGTCCGGACGTGCCCCAGAGTCTGACAGAAAGAGGCAACCGTGTCGGTTTCCATCAAGCCGCTCGAGGACCGCATCGTCATCAAGCAGGTCGACGCAGAGACGACGACCGCGAGCGGTCTCGTCATCCCTGACACCGCCAAGGAGAAGCCCCAGGAGGGCGAGGTCGTGGCGGTCGGTCCCGGTCGCATCGACGACAACGGCAACCGCGTCCCGATCGACGTCGCCGTGGGCGACAAGGTGCTGTACTCCAAGTACGGCGGCACCGAGGTGAAGTTCGGCGCCGACGAGTACCTCGTGCTCTCCGCGCGCGACGTGCTCGCCATCGTCGAGCGCTGACGCTCCACCGATCATCATCGGCGGCGCCCCTTCGGGGGCGCCGTCGTCGTTCGTTCCAGGAGGAGCGATGCACGAGCAGCGCACGAGGTCAGGCCTCTGGTACGCGATCTTCGCGTACGCCTTCTGGGGCGTCGTCCCGGTCTACCTGCAGCTCACGAAGGGCATCGACGGGTTCGAGCTGATCGGCTGGCGCGTCATCGCGTCGGTCGCCGTCGCGTTCGCCCTCGTGGCCGCGACGCGCGGCTGGAGCAGGCTCGCCGCGGTGCTCCGCAGCCGCAAGGACACCTGGTCGCTCGTGCTCGCGGGCTGCGTCGTGCTCGCGAACTGGACCGCCTTCTTCATCGGCGTGCTGAGCGACCGCGTGCTCGAGACGAGCCTCGGCTACTTCCTCAACCCGCTCGTGAGCGTCGTGCTCGCCGTGCTCTTCCTGGGGGAGCGGCTGCGCCCCGTGCAGTGGGTGGCCGTCGGCCTCGGCGCGCTCGGGGTGCTCGTGATGATCATCGGCTACGGCGAGGTGCCGTGGATCGGGCTCACCGTGGCGATCTCGTTCGGCGTCTACGGCCTCATCAAGAAGCGCGTCGGCGGATCCGTGGATGCGCTGTCGGGATTCACGATCGAGACCGTCGCCGCGCTGCCCGCCTCGCTCGTGATGATGGCGGTCGCCATCTCGCTGCACGGCGTGACGGTGGGAGCGAACGGCGCCGCCGGCATCTGGGGCACCGTCGGCCTCGGCGTCATCACCGCGATCCCGCTGCTCGCGTTCGCCTCCGCCGCGCGGCGCATCTCGCTCACCGCGCTCGCGTTCACGCAGTACCTCGCGCCGATCATCTCGTTCCTCTTCGGCGCCTTCGTCATGCTCGAGCCGATGCCGCTCGAGCGGTGGATCGGCTTCGCGCTCGTGTGGGCGTCGCTCGCGCTCGTCTCGGCCGACCTGCTCGGCCGCCACTGGCGGCGGCCCCGCCCGGAGCCGGCCGCGATCTGACCCCCGCGCGCTGCCGCGCCATCGCGCGATGCGCCGCTACGCGACCTCCGGTCGCTTCTGCCGGAACATGCGCGCCGGTCGGTCCTCGCCGTCCCACACCTGCACGATGCCCCACGCGACCGCCGCGATCGGCACCGACAGCACGGCGCCGACGATGCCGCCCAGCACCGTGCCGATGGTCAGGGCGATGAGGATGACGAGCGCGTGGAGGCGCAGCGACCGGCCCATCACGACCGGCTGCAGGAAGTTGCCCTCGAGCTGGTTGACGAGCACGACGGCGCCGAGCACGACGAGTGCCACGACCTCGCCGTTCGCGACGAGCGCCACGAGCGTCGCGAGCGCTCCCGCGATCGTCGCGCCCACGAGCGGCACGAACGCGAGCAGGAAGACGAGCACCGCGAGCGGCAGCGCGAGCGGCACCTGCGCGATCGCGAGCACGACGCCGATGCCGATCGCGTCGACGGCCGCCACGATCGCCGTGCCGCGCACGTAGCCGCCGAGCGTCTCGACGGTCTTCTCGCCGATGCGACGCCCGCGCGCATACCGCTCGCCCTCGAAGGGCCGCAGCAAGAACTCCCAGATGCGCGGTCCGTCCTTGAGGAAGAAGAAGAGGATGACGACCATGAGCGCGAACCCGGTGAGGAAGTTCGCGGCGGCCCCCACGCCCGCGGCGGCGCCGGAGCCGAACTGGGCGCTCGTCGCGAAGTCGATGACGGCGTCGCGGCCCTGCTGGATCTGCTCCTCGGTGGGCGCGAACGGCAGCGTCGAGATCCAGTCGAGCACCCGGTCGATGCCCTCCGACGCCCGCTCGACGAGCTCGTCGAGCTGCGAGCGCACGGCGTTGACGATGAGCCAGATGACGCCGCCGAGCACGGCGACGATCGTCAGCAGCGCGATCGCGGTCGCGAGCCAGCTCGGCACGCCCCGCCGCCGCATCCAGCGCATCGCGGGGAGGAACGCGGAGGCGAGGATGAGCGCGATCGTCACGGGGATCATGACGAGGGTGAGCTGCGTCATCGCGAAGACGACGCCCGCGACCGCGATGACGACGATGATGCCCTGCAGCGCCCGCGTCGCGAAGCGGCCGAAGGAGTCGCCCCATACCGACGGCACGGCCGCCGGCACGGCGGAGGCGCCGTCGCTCGGCGCGCGGCTCTCGACGACGACAGCGTGCTTCTGCCTGAACAGGCCCATGGCTCTCCCTCGGTGTGACGGCAACCGTACCGCCGGCCACCTGCGCCCCGGCGGTGGCGGGCGGTACCGCACGACGTGCCTGCACGCATCCGCCCGGCGGCTCAGGACTCGCCCAGGACTGCGACAAGCCGGGTCGCATGCGTCAAGACCGTTACCAGGACGTAACGCAGAACCGCCGCTTTCCGCGCGGCGCTCGCCTACTGTTATGCCAACCGCGCGTACCAGCGTGCGATCTCCAAGAGGAATTTAGGAGCACAATGCAGTCCTTCCTTCGCACCAAGGGGCAGCACCCCCGTCGTGCCGCAGCGCTCGGCGCCGCAACCGCCGGTGTCCTGCTGCTCGCAGCCTGTGCCGGCGGCGGCACCCCCACGCCCTCCGGATCCGCAGCTGGGTCCGAGGCCCCGTCCGACGGCGCAACCGAGGTCGACACGTCGTTCGTCGTCGGCACGATCCTGCCCCAGACGGGCAACCTCGGCTACCTCGGCCCGCCCGAGTTCGCCGGCGTCGACCTCGCTGCCGCCGACCTCGAGGCCGCGGGCTTCGAGTTCGACATCGACGTCCAGCACCGCGACTCGGGCGACACCACGACCGACATCGCGACGGCCTCGGCCGGAGAGCTCATCTCCGCCGGCGCCGACGTGGTCATCGGTGCCGCATCGTCCGGCGTTTCGTTCACGTTCATCGACCAGCTGATCGACGCGCAGGTCCTGCAGATCTCGCCGGCCAACACGTCGCCCGACTTCTCGGACTACGAGGACGACGGCTTCTACTGGCGCACCGCTCCCTCGGACGTGCTCCAGGGCCGCGTGCTCGGCAACCTGATGACGTCGGACGGCGCCGCGAGCGTCGCGTTCATCACGATCAACGACCCGTACGGCACGGGCCTCGAGGAGAACGCGCGCATGGCCGTCGAGGCCGCTGGTGGCACCGTCACCGGCAGCGTCCTCTACAACCCGGGCGACACGAACTTCACGTCGCAGGTGTCCGAGATCATGGCGGGCCAGCCCGACGCGATCGGCATCCTGGCCTTCGCCGAGACGGCGCAGATCGTGCCCGAGCTCGTGACGCAGGGCTTCCCGGCCTCCGGCATGTACTTCGTCGACGGCAACCTCTCGAACAGCTACAACTTCCCCGAGGGCACGCTCGACGGCGCGAAGGGCACGCTCCCGGGCAACCCGGCCGATGACACGTTCCGCGACCGCCTGCTCGAGCAGGACCCGAACCTGCAGGACTTCTCCTACGGGCCCGAGTCCTACGACGCGGTCATCCTCGCGGCACTCGCTGCCGCGCAGGGCGGCAGCGCCGACTCGATCACCATCCGCGACAACATGCAGTCGGTCTCGACCGAGGGCACGAAGTGCACCGAGGTGGGCGAGTGCCTGCAGCTGATCGCCGACGGCGAGGACATCGACTATGACGGCCCCTCCGGCCCGATCGAGTTCGACGAGAACGGTGACCCGACCGAGGCGTACATCGGCATCTACCAGTACGGTGCCAACAACCAGTACACGTTCCTGTCCTCGGAGTTCGGCTCGCTGAACGAGTGACCTGAACGACGCACGACGAGAGGGCCCCGCTCCGGCGGGGCCCTCTTCGTGTGCCCGGCAGTGCGTGCATGCGTGTGCGTCTCGGCGCGCGTGCCAACGCTGCTCCGGCCGTTCGGCTGGCATGCCGAGCCGGGGAGCCGCGCGAGGCGGGCCGCGGGCGTGCGCGCTGCGCGGCCGCGCGCGGCGGGTGGACGGCAGGCGGCACGAAGGAGGGGCCCCGCCGCAGCGGAGCCCCTCGAGTCGTGCGCGTCAGGCGACCGGATCGACCGTCGGCTGCGACGACGTGCGCGCCTTGTCCTCGACGTCGGTCGCGAGCGTGCCGAGATAGAGCTGGATGACCTTCGGGTCGTTGAGCATCTCGCGGCCCGTGCCCGTGTATGCGTCCTTGCCGTGGTCGAGCACGTAGGCGCGGTGCGCGATCTGCAGGCAGCGGCGCGCGTTCTGCTCGACCATCACGATGGTCACGCCGTGGCTGTTGATCTCGGCGACGCGCAGGAACGTCTCGTCCTGGCGCACGGGGCTCAGGCCGGCGCTCGGCTCGTCGAGCAGGAGCACGGCAGGGTCCATCATGAGCGCGCGGCCCATGGCGACCATCTGGCGCTCGCCGCCCGAGAGGCTGCCGGCGCGCTGGCGGCGCCGCTTCACGAGCTCGGGGAAGAGCGCGCCGACGAACTCGAAGCGCTCCTTGAACATCCTGGGCTGCTGGAACAGCCCCATCTCGAGGTTCTCCTCGATCGTGAGCGAGGGGAACACGTTGTTGTTCTGCGGCACCATGCCGACGCCCTTGTTGACGAGCTTGTCGGCCTTGAGGCCGGTGATGTCGTCGCCGTTGAGGAGCACGTTGCCCTCGCGGATGTTCACCTGGCCGAAGACGGCCTTGAGCAGCGTCGACTTGCCGGCACCGTTCGGCCCGATGATGCCGATGAGGTCGCCCTGGTTGGCGACGATCGAGCATCCGTTGAGGATGTTCACGCCGGGGATGTAGCCGGCGACGAGGTCGTTGACCTCGAGCACGGGGGTGGGGGTCATCGCTGTGCCTCCTGGTCGTCGGCGTCCGTCGAGCGAGCGCCGCCAGCGGTCGTGCCGTCGTCGGTGGCACCGGGATCGACGGGGACCTCCACTTCGGCGTCCTCGTGGATCTGCGCCACCTGCTGATTCGTGAGCGTGCCGAGGTCGGTGTCGTGGTGCGCACCGAGGTACGCGTCGACGACGGCCTTGTTCTGCATGATCGTCTCGGGCGGACCCTCGGCGACGACCTTGCCCTCCGCCATCACGATCACCCAGTCGGAGATGTGGCGCACCATGTGCATGTCGTGCTCGACGAAGAGCACGGTCATGCCGTCGTCCTTGAGCCCGCGGACGTGGTCGAGCAGCGACTGCGTGAGCGCCGGGTTGACGCCGGCCATCGGCTCGTCGAGCATCACGAGGGTGGGCTCGCTCATGAGCGCGCGCGCCATCTCGAGCAGCTTGCGCTGGCCGCCTGAGAGCGAGGCCGCGTAGTCCTCGCGCTTCGCGTCGAGCTTGAACCGCGCGAGCAGGCTGTCGGCGCGCACGGTGTTCGCCTCCTCCTGCGCCTTCCAGAGCGGCTTCACGAGTGCCGCGAACAGCCCTTCGCCGCGCTGGTCGCGAGCGCCCAGCAGCATGTTCTGGAGCACCGTGAGGCGGCCGAGCGACTTCGTCAGCTGGAACGTGCGCACCATGCCGCGACGGGCGACCTTGTGGCTCGGCACGTGCGCGAGCGACTGGCCCTCGAACGACCACGAGCCCTTGTTCGGGCGGTCGAAGCCGGTGAGCAGGTTGAAGAACGTCGTCTTGCCGGCACCGTTCGGGCCGATGAGCGCCGTGATCATGCCGCGCGGGATCTCGACGTGCTCGACGTCGACGGCGGTGAGGCCGCCGAACTGCCGGATGACGCCGTCGGCGACGACGATCGGGTCGACCTTCTTGCAGCCCGGCGCGACCGGACCGTCGACGAGCGGATGCGTGGCCGGGGGCGTGGCGGGCGACGTCGCCTGCGGCGTGGTCGTGTCAGACATGGAACGACAGCTCCTTCTTGTTGCCCAGGATGCCCTGTGGTCGATAGATGACCAGCACCATCAGCGCGACGCCGATCAGCACGAAGCGGATCTGGCCGGCCTGCGAGCCCGACATGTCGCCGAAGAGGCCCATGCCGTGCAGCAGGTTGATGATGCCGCCGGTGAACGACAGCAGCACCCAGAAGAGGATCGAGCCGAGCAGCGGCCCGAAGACCGTCGCGGCTCCACCGAGGAGCAGCGCGGTCCAGATGTAGAACGTCATCGTGGTCGCGAAGTTGTCGGGCTGCACGGCACGGGGGAGCACGAACATGACGCCCGCGATCGCGCCGAGCGTGCCGCCGAGCACGAGCGCCTGCATCTTGTAGCTGTAGACGTTCTTGCCGAGCGAGCGCACGGCGTCCTCGTCCTCGCGGATGCCCTTGAGCACGCGGCCCCACGGGCTGCGCATGAGCAGCCAGACGAGCAGCAGCGCGACGATCACGAGCGACCACGCGATGATGCGCACCCACGTGTCGTACGCGGTGGCGGTCCACGGGCCGAAGCCGTACGTGGTGCCGGTCAGCGGGTTCATCGCGTCGAAGTCACCCTTGAAGTCCTGCCCGCGCAGTCCCTGCGAGCCGCCGGTGATGGCCGTGAGGTCCTGCGTGCGGACGGTGAACCGGATGATCTCGGCGGCCGCGATCGTGACGATCGCGAGGTAGTCGCCGCGCAGCCGCAGCGTCGGGATGCCGAGGATGAGCGCGAAGATGACCGCTGCCACGATCGCGACGAGCACCGCCGTGAGGAACGACAGCCACGCGGGCCAGCCGAGCGTCGCCGTCGGGTCGGCCATCATCGTGAAGATCGCGAACGCGTACGCGCCGATCGCCATGAAGCCGGCCTGGCCGAAGTTCAGCAGGCCTGAGTAGCCGAAGTGGACGTTGAGGCCGATGGTCGCGAGCGCGAACGCCGCGGTGGTGGGGGAGAGGATCTCGCCCGCGGCGGTATTGAGGATGCTGAGGAAGTCCATGTCAGCCGATCCTTTCCCTGCGACCGAGGATGCCCTGCGGTCGGAACAGCAGCACGAGGATGAGCACCAGCAGCGCGATCGCGTAGCGGAGGTCGGGTGCGAGGAAGAGCGTCGAGATCTCGGTGACGAGACCGATGATCACCGCGCCGACGAGGGCGCCGAACGCGCTCCCGAGGCCGCCGAGCGTCACGCCGGCGAACAGCAGCAGCAGGATCGTGAAGCCCACGTCCCACTTGATGTTGGCGCCGATGAAGTAGGTGTAGAGGATGCCCGCGCCACCGGTGAGGAGGCCGGCGAGCACCCACACGATGCGGATGACCTTGTCGACGTCGATGCCGGATGCCGAGGCGAGGCTCGCGTTGTCGCTCACGGCGCGCGTCGCCTTGCCGATGCGGGTGCGGGTCAGGAAGAGACCGACCGCCACGAGCACCACGATCGCGATCGCCGTGCTCACGACGTTCGAGGTGCGCATGAGCACGGGGCCCACCTCGAGCACGGGGCCCGGGTCGACCGAGAGGCCCTCGGTGCCGCCGCCGATGAGGAACTGGAAGAAGTAGCGCAGCGCGATCGAGAGGCCGATCGTCACGATGAGCACCTGCACAAGGCCGACGCGGCGCTTGCGCAGCGGCTTGAAGATCGCCCAGTCGTGCATCCAGCCGATCGCCGCGGATGCCGCGAGCGTCACCACGATCGCGATCCAGACCGGCCAGTTCACGAGCGTCGTCGTCGCGTAGAACACGACGCCGCCGAAGGTCAGCAGCTCGCCGTGGGCGAAGTTGTTGACGCCGGTGGTGCCGAAGATGAGGGTGATGCCGATCGCGGCGAGCGCGAGCAGCAGGCCGAAGTTGAGGCCGGAGATCACGCGCGAGAGCAGCTGCGAGCCGAAGTCGTTCGACGTCGACCCCGTGGTGGCCTCGCCGCCGGGGGCCGCGCCCTCGCCCTCGCCCGGGGGCGTGCTCGCGCCGCCGTCGCCGGAGCCTCCGCTCGGTGCCGGAGCGGCTGCTTGACCGAACGGGAACAGCACGCCGACCGACGACGAGCCGCCGACCTCGAACTCGCGGCTCTCGAACGACGGATCGCGCAGCGTCACGCCCTCCGGCAGCGTCGCGGTGTCGATCGACACCGTGTAGGTGCCGGTCTCCTGGATCGGCACGGTCCAGCGCCCATCGGCGCCGGTCGCGACGGTCTCGTCGACGCCGTTGCCGGTGACGGAGATCTCCACGCCCTCCAGTGGCGTCTGCCCGTCGCGGACGATGCCGTTGAAGTTGTAGGGAGCTGCCTGCTCGGTCAGGGGCAGCGGCGCGGCCGCGACCGCGGTCGCACCACCTGCCACCATGCCCATGACGGCCAGGGCCACGGCGATCGCTCGCCGCATCCCGCTCCGTCGCGGTCTGCTGGACGTCTTCACATGTCCTCCATGCTGTGGGGCTGCGCAGGCGCAAGGGAATGCGGTGCGCATGATGCCCGTTACATCGGTGGTGAAACAGTAGCGGCCGCTTCGGGCGCGCCCGTCCACTTTCCGGACTCTTGTGCGCTTCTTCATGCGGATGGCGCACGACCGTTACCGAATAGATACGATGAGAGCGATGGAGATGCGCAACCCGTTCGGGCCCATAGGCCTCACCTACGACGACGTCATGCTGCTCCCGGGCCGCACCGACGTGATCCCGAGCGAGGCCGACACCGGCACGAGGCTCTCGCGGAACATCCGGCTGGCGATCCCGCTCGTCTCGAGCGCGATGGACACCGTGACCGAGGACCGCATGGCGATCGCGATGGCGCGCCAGGGCGGCATTGGCATCGTGCACCGCAACCTCTCCGTCGAGGAGCAGGCGGGCATGGTCGACCGCGTGAAGCGCTCGGAGTCGGGCATGATCACGGATCCCGTCACGACGCACGCCGATGCGACGATCGAGGAGGTCGACCGCATCTGCGGCGAGTTCAAGATCTCCGGGCTGCCCGTGGTCGACCCCGACGGCGTGCTCGTGGGCATCGTCACGAACCGCGACATGCGCTTCGTGCCGCGCGAGGACTTCGCCACGACGCTCGTGCGCGACGTCATGACGCACGCGCCGCTCAAGACGGCGCCGATCGGCATCTCGCGCGAGGACGCGTTCGCGATCTTCCACGAGACGAAGCTCGAGAAGCTCCCGCTCGTCGACGAGCAGGGGCGACTCGGCGGCCTCATCACGGTGAAGGACTTCGACAAGGTCGAGCAGTACCCGAACGCGACGAAGGACCCCCAGGGTCGACTGCGCGTCGGCGCCGCGATCGGCTTCTTCGGCGACGCCTTCGATCGGGCGGTGGCGCTCGCGGAGGCCGGCGTCGATGTCATCGTCGTCGACACCGCGAACGGCGAGAGCCAGGGCGTGCTCGACATGGTCGCGAAGCTCAAGGGCGACGAGCGCTTCACGGGCATCGACGTCATCGGCGGCAACGTCGCGACCTACGAGGGCGCCGCGGCGCTCATCGAGGCGGGCGTGGATGCCGTGAAGGTCGGCGTCGGACCGGGCTCGATCTGCACGACGCGCGTCGTCTCAGGCGTCGGCGTGCCGCAGGTCTCGGCCATCTACGACGCCGCGCGCGCCGCGCACGACGCGGGTACCGACATCCCGATCATCGCCGATGGCGGCCTGCAGTACTCCGGCGACATCGCGAAGGCGCTCGTCGCGGGCGGCTCGTCGGTCATGCTCGGCTCGCTGCTCGCGGGCACGAACGAGAGCCCCGGCGACCTCGTGCTCGTCAACGGCAAGCAGTACAAGACCTACCGGGGGATGGGCTCGCTCGGCGCGATGCAGACCCGCGGCAAGAAGACCTCGTACTCGCGCGACCGCTACTTCCAGGCCGACGTGCCCAGCGACGAGCAGCTCATCGCCGAGGGCATCGAGGGGCAGGTGCCCTACCGCGGCCCGCTCGGCACCGTCGCGTACCAGCTCGTCGGCGGTCTGCGGCAGTCGATGTTCTACACCGGCGCGCGCACGATCGACGAGCTGCAGGCGAAGGGCCGCTTCGTGCAGATCACCGCGGCAGGCCTCAAGGAGTCGCACCCGCACGACATCCAGATGGTCGTCGAGGCGCCGAACTACCGCCGCTAGGCATCGCGGCCCCGGCGCGGCCGCTCCGTTCGGTCCTCCTCTGCAGGAGCGGTTCGCGCATCCCGCCGATCGGGCAGGGACGCGAAGTTCCCCGCGCCCCGGTACGGATCTGCGGGTCCTGTCGGGCGGAACCCGCAGGGCGGTACCAGCAGCCCGGACGCTGAGCGCGCCCTGGTACCGATCTGCGGGTGCTGCGTTCAGCGGCCCGCAAGCCGGTACCGGAAACCTGCCCGCGCCTCGCTCCCTGCGTCCTTCCCCTCACCAGAGGGGGTTGCAAGCGCGCGAAGACGCGATATATCGTGTCTCGCAAGACGCGATATATCGCGAGTGGACCAGCAAGGGAGCGGAACCATGGACCAGCAGCACGAGACGGGCGACACCAAGCCGCGCAGCGCATCGGGCGCCGCGGCATCGGGCGCCGATGCCATCACCGAGCGCTGGGTCATCGGCGAGGGGCAGACCCGGGTGATCGACCTGGACGCCGTCACCGCGCTGCGCGTGGGGATCGTCGCGGGCAGCGTCGACATCGTCGCGCACGACGAGCCGACCGCTCGCGTCGAGGTGCACCGCGTCGAGGGCCGCGACCTCACGGTCACGCTCGAGCAGGGGCGGCTGTCGATCTCGCACCCCCGCATGAGCTGGGACGACGTGTGGCAGTCGGTCAAGGCGCTCGTCGGCGTGCGCGCGAAGGTCGAGCTGAGCATCCTCGTGCCGCGCGACGTCGCGCTGTCGCTCGGCCAGGTGAGCGCATCCGCGCTCGTCACGGGCCTCGGCTCGAGCGCGACGCTCAGCACGGTCTCGGGGCCGATCCAGGTCGCGTCGCAGCGCGGCGACCTCGAGCTCAACACCGTCTCGGGCGACATCGAGGTCTCGGGCGGCGCTGGCCGGCTCTCGGTGCACGGCGTCTCGGCGAGCGTGACGGCCTCGGGCGAGCTCACCGAGATCGGGATCGACACCGTGAGCGGCGAGGTGCTGCTCGACGTGCACGGCTCGCCGCGCAGCATCACGGTGAACGCGGTCTCGGCCGACGTCACGGTGCGGCTCGACGCCGGCCAGGGCGTGCGCGCCACGACGCGCACCGTCTCGGGGCGCGGCACCGTCGTCGGCCGGGCGCTGCCGAAGCGCGGCGGTGCCGAGGCGATCGACGGGACCAACACGTTCAGCCTCGTCGCCAACACCGTCTCGGGCGACGTCACCGTGGTGCGGCGGGACGCATGAGCCCCGTCTTCGGCCACGGCGCGCTGCGCCTCTACCTGCTGAGCCTGCTCGCCGAGGCGCCGCGGCACGGCTACGAGCTCATGCAGGCGCTGAGCGACCGCTTCGGCGGCACGTACTCGCCGAGCGCCGGCACCATCTATCCGCGGCTCTCGAAGCTCGAGGAGGAGGGGCTGCTGACCAAGTCGGTCGACGGCCGCAAGACCACCTACGAGATCACCGACGCCGGCCGCGCCGAGCTCGCCGCGCGCGAGAGCGAGCTCCGCGGGCTCGAGAGCGAGATCAACGACTCCGTGCGGCGGATGGCCTCGGACGTGCGCGCCGGCGTGAAGAGCGCGATGCAGGCGCTGCGGGCCGACCTCGCCGCGGCCGAGCGCGACGCCCGTAACGCGCCGCGCCCGCCGTCCGCTCCGTACGCCGACGCGTCCGCGCCGCAGCCGCCGGAAGCATCCGCGCCCGTCACCGATCCGCTGCCGCACGCGGAACCGCCTCGCCCGCGTGACCAGGCGGATGCATCGCACACCGCCGTGCAAGCGGCCGCCCGCATGGCGATCCACGACATCGATCTCGCCCTCACCGACTTCCGGCAGCAGGTGCGCGACGCGGCGCGAGCCGAGCGGGGCGAGCGCATGAGCACGGCGAAGGCTGCCTCGGTGCGGCTCGAGCTCGAGGCAGCGCTGCTGCGCATCAAGAGCGTGCTCGGTTCCTGAGCAGCGCCCGTCGGCCGCGGGATAGGCTGGGCGGGTGACGGAGATCGAGATCGGCCGCAGCAAGCGTGCCCGCACCGGGTACGGGTTCGACGACATCAGCATCGTGCCGTCGCGCCGCACGCGGGACAGCGACCTCGTCTCGCTGCAGTGGCAGATCGACGCCTTCCGCTTCGAGATGCCGGTCATGGGAGCGCCCACCGACTCCGTCATGAGCCCGGCCACCGCGATCGCCCTCGGCAGAGCCGGCGGACTGGGCGTGCTCAACCTCGAGGGCGTCTGGACGCGCTACGACGACCCCGAGCCGCTGCTCGCCGAGATCGCGGGGCTGCCCGGCGACCTCGCGACGAGCCGCATGCGCGAGATCTACGCCGAGCCGATCAAGCCCGAGCTCATCCGCGACCGGCTCGCGCAGATCCGCGACGCCGGCGTGCCGGTCTCCGGTAGCCTCAGCCCGCAGGCCGTGCAGCAGCACTACGAGACGGTGCTCGCCGCCGGCGTCGAGCTCATGGTCATCCGCGGCGCGACGGTGAGCGCCGAGCACGTCTCCGCCGAGAGCGGCGCGCCCCTCAACCTCAAGCAGTTCATCTACGAGCTCGACGTGCCGGTCGTGGTCGGCGGCGTCGTCACGTACACGGCCGCGCTGCACCTCATGCGCACCGGCGCCGCGGGCGTGCTCGTCGGCTTCGGCGGCGGCGCCGCCTCCACGAGCGAGAAGGTCCTCGGCGTCGCGGCGCCCATGGCGACCGCCGTGAGCGACGTCGCGGCGGCGCGCCGCGACTACCTCGACGAGTCGGGCGGCCGCTACGTGCACGTCATCGCCGACGGCTCGCTCGGCACCTCCGGCCAGGTCGTCAAGGCGCTCGCGTGCGGCGCCGACGGCGTCATGCTCGGCACCGCGCTCGCCCGCGCCACGGACGCTCCCGGTCGCGGCTGGCACTGGGGCCCGGAGGCGCACAACCAGAAGCTGCCTCGCGGCAATCGCGTGCAGGTCGACCAGGTCGGCCCGCTCGACGTCGTGCTCAACGGACCCTCACCGGTCGCGGACGGCACGGCGAACATCATGGGCGCTCTGCGCAAGGCCATGTCGACCACCGGCTACAAGGATCTCAAGGAGTTCCAGCGGATCGACGTGGTCGTCGAGAGCACCCCACCGCGCTGAACCGCCCGACCCGGGCGCCGCATCCAAGGAGGATCCATGGCTGAGACCACCAACAGCGTGAGTCGGTCGAGGAAGCTCGGCCCGGAGGAGCGCGCGGCCGCGATCGCGTCGATGCGCGACCACGAGGTCGACGTGCTCGTGATCGGCGGCGGCATCGTCGGCACCGGCGCGGCGCTCGACGCCGTCACCCGCGGCCTGCGCGTCGGCCTCATCGAGGCGCGCGACTTCGCGTCGGGCACGTCGAGCCGATCGTCGAAGCTCATCCACGGCGGCATCCGCTACCTCGAGCAGCTGAACTTCGGCCTCGTGCGCGAAGCGCTCATCGAGCGCGGGCTGCTGCTGCAGCGCATCGCGCCGCACCTCGCGAAGCCCGTGCGCTTCCTCTACCCGCTCGACAAGCCCATCATCGAGCGCGCCTACATCGGCGCCGGCATGGCGCTCTACGACGCGTTCAGCTACACGGGCTTCATGAAGCCCGGCGTGCCCATGCACCGGCACCTGACGAAGAAGCAGGTGCTCAAGCAGATCCCCTCGCTCGACCCCGACTCCATCGTCGGCGGGCTCACGTACTACGACGCGCAGGTGGACGACGCCCGCTACGTCGCCGAGCTCGCGCGCACCGCATCGTTCTACGGCGCCCACGTCGCGAGCCGCGTGCGCGCTGAGGGGTTCCTCAAGGTCGGCGAGCGCGTCGTCGGCGTGCAGGCGCACGACTACGAGACCGGCGAGCAGTTCGAGATCCGCGCGAAGCAGGTCGTCAACGCGACGGGCGTGTGGACGGGCGAGACGCAGGCGATGGTCGGCCACCGCGTCGAGTTCAAGGTGCGCGCCTCGAAGGGCGTGCACCTCGTCGTGCCGCGCGACCGGTTCCACTCCGAGATGGGCCTGCTGCTGCGCACCGACAAGAGCGTGCTCTTCGTCATCCCGTGGGGCCGGCACTGGATCCTCGGCACGACCGACACCGACTGGAACCTCGACAAGGCGCACCCGGCGGCGACGGCCGCCGACATCGACTACATCCTCGACCAGGTCAACCGGGTGCTCGCGACCAAGCTCACCCGCAGCGACGTCGAGGGCGTCTACGCGGGCCTCCGACCGCTGCTCGCCGCCGCGAGCGAGGGCAAGTCGACCGCGAACCTCTCGCGCGAGCACCACGTCTCGCACCCCGTGCCGGGCCTCGTGCTCATCGCGGGCGGCAAGTGGACGACCTACCGGATCATGGCGAAGGACGCGATCGACGAGGCGACGAGCGCGATGGACGGCAAGGTGCCCCAGTCGTGCACCGACCAGATCCCGCTGCTCGGCGCCGTCGGCTACCGGGCCGCGTGGAACAAGCGCGCGAGGATCGCGCGCGCGTTCGGCGTGCACAAGCACCGCATCGAGCACCTGCTCAACCGCTACGGCACGCTCACCGACGAGCTGCTCGACATCATCCGGCTGCAGCCGGAGCTCGCCGAGCCGCTGCCCGGCGCCGACGACTACCTCGGCGCGGAGGTGCGCTACGCGTGCACGCACGAGGGCGCGCTGCACCTCGACGACGTGCTCGCGCGGCGCACGCGCATCTCGATCGAGGCGTGGGACCGCGGCGTCTCGGCCGCTCCGGTCGCGGCCCGGATCATGGCGGATGCGCTGGGCTGGGACGACGCGCGGGTCGAGAAGGAGATCAACACCTACAACAAGCGCGTCGCTGCCGAGCTCGCGAGCCAGGAGCTGCCCGACGACGAGTCGGCCGACCGGGCGCGCACCGAGGCGCCGGAGATCGTGCCGCTCAGCGCGCTGCCGACGGTGAGCACCGTCGGCACCCGCCCGGAGCCCGCGGCCTGAGCGGTCGGTAGGCGCCTGCGGGCGGTAGGATGGGGGTGCCTATGAGCACCCCCATCCCCACCTTCCGGCAGGTCGCGACGCGGCCCCGCTGGATCGCCGTGCTCCTCGCATGCCTCGCTGTGGCCGCGGTCTTCGCGCTGCTGGGCCAGTGGCAGATCGACCGGGCCGTCGAGCAGGGGCAGTCCGACGATCGCGACACCGAGACCGCGGTGCCGCTCCAGGATGTCGCCGAGCCGAGCTCGACCCTCACGACCGAGGCGGGCGGGCGCATGGTCGCCTTCTCGGGCACCTGGGTGCTCGAGGACTTCGACACGCTCAACGGCAGGTCGCAGGACGGCCGCACCGGCAGCTGGGTGATCGGGCGCGTGCTCGTGCCGCAGCCCGCCGGCGATCCGGTCTCGATGCCCGTCGCCGTCGCGTGGCTCGACGACGCCGCCGCGGCCGATGCGCTCGTCGCCGACCTCGAGGGCGGCTCGACCGAGACCGGCGACCTCGTCGGCCGGCTCATGCCGACCGAGGCGCCCACGCAGGGCGACATCCAGGGCGACGCGAAGGAGGCGATGAGCGTCGCCGCGCTCATCAACGAGTGGGAGGCGTTCGACGGCCGCGTCTACGGCTCGTACGCGATCCTCGACGCGGCGTCGGCCGACGCATCCGCCGCGCTCGTCGACGGCGCGGAGCCGATCGTCTCGATGCGGCCCGTCGTCGACACGCAGCTCAACTGGCTCAACATCTTCTACGCGGTCGAATGGGTCGCGTTCATGCTCTTCGCCTTCTACCTCTGGTACCGACTCGTGAAGGACGCGCTCGAGCGCGAGGTCGAGGCCATCGAGGACGCCGAGGCGGAGGCCGCAGCAGCGGGCAGCGACATGGCCCGCGGATAGGCTGGACCCGTGCCGAGACCCATCGAACAGCTGCCGCAGATCCGCTCTGCCATCACGTTCTACCGCGTGATGTCGTGGGTGACGGGCGTGTTCCTGCTGCTGCTCGTCGCCGAGATGGTGCTGAAGTACTCACCGACGCACGTCGAGCTCTTCGCGTTCGGCGCGAGCGGTCCGCTCGCGCTCGAGGCGGTCGTCCCCGGCGCGGGCTGCCAGTGGTACTCGCTCTTCGTCCCGGGCGGCATGGGCTGCGAGATCACCTCGCTCGGCGAGGGCTTCAACATCTCGCTCACCATCCTGATCGTGCACGGCTGGATCTACGTCGTCTACCTGCTCGCGTCGTTCCGCCTCTGGAGCCTGCTCCGCTGGCCGTTCAAGCGCCTGTTCGCGATGGCGCTCGGCGGCGTCGTGCCGTTCCTCTCCTTCTTCGTCGAGCGCCCGCTGCACCGCGCGGCGCTCGCCGACCTCGCCCGACTCGAGGCCCAGAAGGCCGCGAGGTCGACCGCCGCAGCGCCCGCTCCTCAGGAGGCATGATGTCCGACACCGCTCAGCGCCCCGTGCTCGTGATCGACTTCGGCGCGCAGTACGCGCAGCTCATCGCGCGCCGCGTGCGCGAGGCCGACGTCTACAGCGAGATCGTGCCCTCCAGCATCTCGGCCGAGGAGGTGCGCGCCAAGGATCCCGCGGCGATCGTGCTCTCCGGCGGCCCCTCGAGCGTCTACTCGGAAGGGGCGCCGCGCCTCGACGAGGGCATCCTCGAGCTCGGGGTGCCCACGTTCGGCATCTGCTACGGCTTCCAGGTGATGGCGGCGCAGCTCGGCGGCACCGTCGCGAAGACGGGCAACCGCGAGTACGGCTCCACCTCGATGACGGTCGACGGCGGCGGCGCGCTCCTGCACAACCAGCCTGGCGCCCAGACCGTGTGGATGAGCCACGGCGACTCGGTCGCGGAGGCGCCGGCCGGCTTCACCGTGCTCGCCGCGACCGCCGACACGCCCGTCGCAGCCTTCGAGGACCGCGAGCGGCGGATGGCCGGGGTGCAGTGGCACCCCGAGGTGCGGCACTCCGAGCACGGCCAGCGCGTGCTCGAGTCGTTCCTGCACGACATCGCGGGGCTCCCCGGCGACTGGAAGACCGGCAACGTCATCGAGGAGCAGGTCGCGCGCATCCGCGAGCAGGTCGGCACCGGCCGCGCGCTGTGCGGGCTCTCCGGCGGCGTCGACTCCGCGGTCGCGGCCGCCCTCGTGCACGAGGCGATCGGCGACCAGCTCATCTGCGTCTTCGTCGACCACGGGCTGCTGCGGCAGGACGAGCGCCGGCAGGTCGAAGAGGACTACGTCGCCTCGACCGGCGTGCGGCTCGTGACCGTCGACGCGCGCGAGCGGTTCATGGCTGCGCTGCAGGGCGTGACCGATCCCGAGGAGAAGCGCAAGATCATCGGGCGCGAGTTCATCCGCGCGTTCGAGCAGGCCGAGCGCGACCTCGCGGCCGAGGCGGCCGCCGACGGCGAGCCCATCCGATGGCTCGTGCAGGGCACGCTCTACCCGGACGTCGTCGAGTCGGGCGGTGGCAGTGGCACCGCGAACATCAAGAGCCACCACAACGTCGGCGGCCTGCCCGACGACCTGCAGTTCGAGCTCATCGAGCCGCTGCGGGCGCTGTTCAAGGACGAGGTGCGCGCGATCGGCCGCGAGCTCGGCCTGCCGGAGGCGATCGTCTCGCGCCAGCCCTTCCCCGGACCGGGCCTCGGCATCCGCATCATCGGCGAGGTCACCGAGGATCGGCTCGACACGCTGCGCCGCGCCGACGCGATCGCGCGCGCCGAGCTGACGGCCGCGGGCCTCGATCAGGAGATCTGGCAGTGCCCGGTCGTGCTGCTCGCCGACGTGCGCTCCGTGGGCGTACAGGGCGACGGCCGCACCTACGGCCACCCGATCGTGCTGCGCCCCGTCTCGAGCGAGGACGCCATGACGGCCGACTGGACGCGCCTGCCGTACGACGTGCTCGCCCGCATCTCGAACCGCATCACGAACGAGGTGCCGGAGGTCAACCGGGTCGTGCTCGACGTCACGTCGAAGCCGCCGGGCACCATCGAGTGGGAGTAGCCGCCCGCGCCCTCGCCGCGCACATGCGCGGGGAGTAGCGTCGCGGGTGTGGTGACCACCCAGCGCGGACGCGAGCGTGCTGCCCGCGCCGCCGCGCTCTGGCTGCTCGTGATCGGCTTCGTCGCGAGCTCGGTGCTCGCCCTCGCGCCCGCGAGCTGGCTGCAGCAGCGGCTGCGCTTCGGCTGCGAGCTCGTCGCCGACGACTGGGTCTGCGACGACCAGGCAGTGGTCCTGTGGCCCGCGATCGGCGGCGTCGTGCTCGCCGCGCTCTCGCTCGGCGCGGTCGCGCTGCTCATCCGCGCGACGTGGGACCGCGCTCGGCTGCGCGCCGAGTGGCTCGCCTACACCGCGGTCATCGGCGTGCTGCCGTCGCTCCTCCTGTGCGGACTGCTGCTCGTGGACGCCGCCGTGCACGACGCATCCGGGGTCGCGGTCGACGACAGCCGGGTCGCGATGTGGGCGGAGCGCGCGATGCTCTCGGCGCTCGCCTCGGCGGTCGCCGGCGCGGTGGCGGCCTCGGGGCTGCGGATGCGCGCCCGCGGCCGCGCACCGCGGATCGCGTTCATCCACCTGCCGGCCGCCATGCTGCTGCTGCTGCTCTCGGCCGCGATGTCGTCGCTCGGCACCCTGCCGTCGGGCGTCGTCGCGGCGGCTGCGATCGGCGCCGGCTGGTACATCGCTGCAGGGGCCTGGCCGACGCATCGGAACGATCCTGGCGGAGATGTCGATCCGGCCCGTTCCCGATCGACGCCTTGAGTGAGAGGGTCGAGCGACGACCCCCGACGAGGAGGAACCACCATGCAGTACATGCTGATCATGCGCTCGAACGACGAGGCCGTCGAGGCGTACCGGGAGCTGCCCTTCGAGCAGGTCATCGAGGCGATGGGCAAGTACAACGAGTCGATGATGGAGGCCGGCGTCATGATCGGCGGCGAGGGCCTGAGCGACGCGAGCGAGGGCTTCGTCGTCGACTTCTCCGCCGATCCGCCGCTCGTCACCGACGGGCCCTACGGCGAGACGAAGGAGCTGTTCAACGGCTTCTGGATCCTCGACGTCGCCTCGAAGGAGGAGGCCGCGGAGTGGGCGAAGCGCTGCCCCCTCGGTCCCGGCTCGAAGCTCGAGGTGCGCCGCGTGCAGGGCGTCGACGACTTCCCGGCCGACAACGAGTGGATCCATAAGGAGGAGGGCTGGCGCGAGGAGCAGGCCGCCAGGAAGGCCGGGGCATGACGGCGTCGGGCGGTCGCGGGGCGGCTCCGACCGAGCGGTACCTGCTCATCATGCGCGATGAGGATGCCGCGGCCGTCGAGCGTCGCGACGCGCCGTTCGCGGAGATGCTCGAGCGGATGGGCCGCTACAACGCCGCGATGGCGGACGCGGGGGTGCTCGTCTCGGCCCAGGGGCTCGCGAGCCCGGAGCACGGCGTCGTCGTCGACTTCGCGGCGGAGCCGCCGCTCGTGACCGACGGCCCGTACGGCGAGACGAAGGAGTTGTTCAACGGCTTCTGGTGCATCGAGGTCGCATCGAGGGAGGACGCGATCGCGTGGGCCGCCAAGGCCCCCCTGGGGCCCGGCACGAAGCTCGAGCTGCGCAGGGTGCACGGCGAGGCGGACCTGCGGCGATGACCGCAGGCGTCGCGNNNNCCCCCCCGTCGTCGCCGTGTGGCGCATCGAGTCGGCACGCATCGTCGCGACGCTCACGCGCTGCACGGGCGACTTCTCGCTCGCCGAGGACCTCGCGCAGGAGGCGCTCGCCGACGCGCTCGCCCAGTGGCCATCGAGAGGCGTGCCGCGCAACGGCGCGGCATGGCTGACCGCTGTCGCGAAGCGGAAGGCGATCGACCACTGGCGCCGCCGCGAGCGGTTCGACGACCGGGTCGCCGCCCTCGCGCTCGACCTGGAGCGCCAGCAGGAGGAGTCCGCGGAGGCGCTGCCGTGGGATCCCGACGAGATCGACGACGACGTGCTGCGGCTCGTCTTCACGGCCTGCCACCCGCTGCTGAGCGAGCAGGCGCGCGTCGCGCTCACGCTGCGCGTCGTCGCGGGGCTCGAGACCGCGGAGATCGCGCGGGCGTTCCTCGTGCCGGTCGCGACGGTGCAGCAGCGGATCGTGCGAGCGAAGCGGGCGCTCGCCGACGCCGGAGTGCCGTTCGAGACCCCGCCCCGTGCCGAGCGCGTGCGGAGGCTCGGCGCGGTGCTCGGGGTGCTCTACCTGATCTTCACCGAGGGGCACGCCGCGACCGCGGGCGAGGACTGGATGCGCCCCGACCTCGCGCGGGAGGCCGTGCGCCTCGCGCGCATCCTCGCCGCGCTGCAGCCCGACGAGCCGGAGGTGCACGGACTGCTCGCGCTGCTCGAGCTCACCGCGGCACGCTTCCCGGCCCGGGTCGACGCGCACGGCGAGCCCGTGCTGCTCGCCGACCAGGATCGCCGGCGCTGGGATCGCGGCGCGATCCGGCGCGGCCGGGCCGCGCTCGCCCGTGCGGAGGGCTTCGGCCGCGGCCTCGGCCCGTACGCGCTGCAGGCGGCGATCGCCGAGTGCCATGCGACCGCATCCGACGTCGACTCGACGGACTGGGCGCGCATCGAAGCCCTCTACGCGGGGCTCGAGCGGGTCGCGCCGTCACCGGTGGTGTCGCTGAACCGGGCGGTCGCGGTCTCGATGTCGGAGGGGCCGGCAGCGGCGCTCGCGATCGTGGACTCGCTCACGGGCGAGCGGGCGCTCGCGATCGGCCACCTGCTGCCGTCGGTGCGCGGCGAGCTGCTGTCGAGGCTCGGCCGCGACGACGAGGCGCGCGAGGCGTTCGCCCTCGCGGCCGAGCGCACCGAGAACGCCCGCGAGCGCGCGGTGCTGCTCGCGAGGGCGGCCGCGGGCCGCTGACCGCATCGGAGCCCACCATGACGTCATGGCTGTCACGGCCGCCAGGAGCGGAAACCCGGCGCTCACAGCCGGCCATATGGGGGTGATCGCGTCGGCTACTACCCTGGAGGGGTGACCACGACGCGAGCCGAGACGACCCTGACCGAGGAGCGGATCGAGCGACTGCGCGACGACTTCCCCATCCTCGCCGAGCAGCCGGCGGGGGTGCCGCTCGTCTACCTCGACTCCGGCGCGACGAGCCAGCAGCCGCGCCAGGTGCTCGACGCCGAGTGGGCCTTCCGCACGCAGCGCAACGCCGCGGTGCACCGCGGCGCGCACACGCTCGCGGCGCTCGCGACCGACGACTACGAGGTCGCCCGCGACCGCATCGCGCGCTTCGTCGGTGCACGGCCGACCGAGATCTCGTGGGCGATGAACGCGACGGACGCCCTCAACACCGTCGCGCTCTCGCTCGCCGAGGCCAATCGCGGCGCGCAGGTCGACCCGACCCTGCGCATCCGCGAGGGCGACGAGATCCTCGTGACCGAGGCCGAGCACCACGCCAACCTGCTGCCGTGGCAGCGGCTCGCCGACGAGACCGGCGCGACGCTGCGCTGGATCGAGGTCGACGACGACGGCGTGTGGACGGCGGATGCCGCCCTCGCGGCGATCACGGAGCGCACGCGCGTCATCGCGGTCGCGCACGTGTCGAACGTCACGGGCCTCATCGCGCCGGTCGAGCAGCTCGTCGCGGCAGCGCGGGCGGTCGGTGCGCTCGTCGTGCTCGACGCCTGCCAGTCGGTGCCGCACCGCCCCGTCGACCTGCGCGAGCTCGGCGTCGACGCGGCAGCCTTCAGCGGCCACAAGATGCTCGGGCCCGGGGGCATCGGCGTGCTCTACCTCGCCGAGGCGCTCGGCGCCGCGCTGCCGCCGGCGCGCGTGGGCGGCTCGATGATCACGACCGTCACGATGACCGAGCGCGAGTTCCTGCCCGCGCCGCAGCGGTTCGAGGCGGGCACCCAGCCGGTGTCGGCGATCGTCGGCCTCGCCGCCGCGGTCGACTACCTCGAGCGGGTCGGGATGTCGGCCATCGAGGCGCACGAGCTCGCGCTCGGCGAGCGGCTCGCAGCGGGGACCGCGTCGATCGAGGGCGTGCGCCTCATCGGCCCCCGGCCAGGCATCGAGCGCGCGGGGCTCGCGAGCGTCATCGTCGACGGCGTGCACGCCCACGACGTCGGTCAGGTGCTCGACGCGCAGGGCATCGCGGCGCGCGTCGGCCACCACTGCGCGCAGCCCCTGCACCGCCGGCTCGGCGTCGCGGCCACGACCCGCGCATCCGCCTACCTCTACACGACCGAGGACGAGGTCGACCGCTTCCTCGACGCCCTCTCGGGCGTGCGCGCCTACTTCAAGGCCGGCCGATGACCGACCCGCTCGCCGGCCTCTACCAGGAGCTCATCCTCGAGCACGCGAAGCGGCGCGAGGGGGAGGGGCAGCTCGAGCCGTTCGACGCCGAGCGGTTCCTGCGCAACCCGACGTGCGGCGACGAGATCCGGCTGCGGGTCCGCCTCACCGGCACGGAGGATGACCGGCGCGTGGATGCGCTCGGCTGGGAGGGGCAGGGGTGCTCCATCTCGCAGGCCTCCGCCTCGGTGCTCGCGGAGCAGGCGCCCGGGCTGTCGGTCGCCGACGCGCGCGAGCGCATCGAGGCCATGCGAGCGCTGCTGCGCTCGCGCGGCGCGGTCGAGCCCGACGAGGAGCTGCTCGGCGATGCCGTCGCCTTCGCGGGCGTCGCGCGCTTCCCCATGCGCGTGAAGTGCGCGATGCTCGCGTGGGTCGCGCTCGAGGAGGCGCTCATGGAGATCGACCTGCGCTGAGGCGATGCCCCATGCGGACGGCGGCGGCATGCGGGCTGTGATGGGATGAGGGGTCCCCACAGGAGGTCTGATATGTCCAGCACCACACCCGTCGGCGAGCGCGTCGGGCGCCTCGCAGGCACCTGGTTCCCGCTCGTCGTGCTCATCGCGGCAGCCGTCGCCATCCTCGTGCCGCAGGTGTTCCTGCCCATCGGGCCGTGGATCAACACGCTCCTCGGCATCATCATGCTCGGCATGGGGCTGACCCTGCAGCCGGTCGACTTCACCGTGATCGCGAAGAAGCCGAAGGCGTTCGTCGTGGGCGTCCTCGCGCAGTACGTCGTCATGCCGCTCGCGGCGATCGCCCTCGCGCTCGCGTTCCAGCTCCCGCCCGAGCTGCTCGTCGGCGTCGTGCTCGTGGGCTCGGCGCCCGGCGGCACCGCGTCGAACGTCATGGTCTACCTCGCGAAGGGCGACACCGCGCTCTCGGTCGCGATGACCACGGCGTCGACGCTGCTCGCGCCCGTGCTCACGCCGCTGCTCGTGCTGTGGCTCGCCGGCTCGTACCTGCCGGTCGACGCGTGGGGCCTGTTCCAGACCATCATCTTCATCGTGCTGCTGCCGGTGATCGCGGGCGTGCTGCTGCGGATGCTGCTGCCGAAGGTCGTGCGAGCGATCCTGCCCTGGCTGCCGCTCGTCTCCGTCATCGGCATCACCCTCGTCGTGCTCGCGGTCGTCGCGGGCTCCGCTGCGACGATCCTCTCCGTCGGGCTCCTCGTCGCGCTCGTCGTCATCCTGCACAACGGCGTGGGCTACGGCCTCGGCTTCCTCGCGGCGAAGGCCGTCGGGCTCGACGAGAGCGCCCGCCGCGCCGTCGCGATCGAGGTCGGCATGCAGAACTCCGGCCTCGCAGCCGGGCTCGCGCGCACGCACTTCACGCCCGAGTCGGCGCTGCCCGCCGCCATCTTCTCCGTCTGGCACAACGTGTCGGGCTCGCTGCTCGCCTCGTACTGGTCGCGCCGCCCGCCGAAGGCCGCGCCGGCCACCGAGGGCGCGCGCGACGACCAGCCCGCCGCGAGCTGATCGAGGCCCACGCCCCGCCGCCCGTCGTGGGCGGCGGGGCGTAGCCTTGCGCGCATCCGACAGAGGAGGCCGCGATGGCGCTGCGCTGGTATTCGAACGTGATCGAGTCGACCGACCCCGGGCGGCTCGCCCGCTGGTGGGGCGAGGTGCTCGATTGGCAGGTCGTCTACGAGGATGCCGACGAGGTCGTCATCATCCCGAAGTGGGCGCAGGAGCTGCGGCCGAAGCTGACGTTCGAGCAGGTGCCGCCCGGGCTGACCTTCGTGCGCGTCGACCACGAGAAGCGGTCGAAGAACCGCATCCACATGGACCTCGCGCCGCCCACGAGCGACGACCGCGACGCCGAGATCGCGCGGCTCGAGTCGCTCGGCGCGCACCGCATCGACGTCGGGCAGGGGCCGGATGTGTCGTGGACGGTGCTCGCCGACGTCGACGGCAACGAGTTCTGCGTGCTGTCGAGCCGCGACGAGTAGCCGCTCGCGACGACGAAGGCCCCGGCGCGAGCCGGGGCCTTCGTGTCGATCAGCGGGGGACGCTAGTTGTTGCCTCGGACGATCGCGATGATGCGGAGGATCTCGACGTAGAGCCAGATGATCGTCATCGTCAGGCCGAACGCAGCCGACCAGCCGTACTTCTTGTGCACGCCGCGCTTGACGCCCAGCTCGATGCCCTCGAAGTCCATGACGAGCGAGTACGCGCCGAGCAGCACCGCGAGGCCGCCGAGCAGCACGCCCCACGGGATGCCGAAGAGCGGGCTCGGAGCCGAGCGCATGCCGAACGCGAGGTCGCCCGTCGCGCCGAAGAGCATCATGCCGAAGTTCACGAGCGAGAACAGGCCGTAGCCGATCAGCACGATGAAGAAGATCTTGTTCATGCGCGGCGACGTGCGCACGATGCGGAAGGCGTAGAGCGCGAGCGTCGCGGCGATCACGCAGGCGGTGGCGAGCAGCGCCTGGAAGATGATGCCGTCGAGGCCCATGCCGAACTCGAGCAGGCCCGAGAACCCACCGAGGAACAGGCCCTGCGCGGCGGCGTACGCCAGGATGAGCGCGGGGCTCGGCTCCTTCTTGAAGATGTTCACGAGCGCGAGCACGAAGCCCACGAGCGCGCCGCCGTACGTCAGCACGAAGAACGCTCCGGACGTGCCGGTGAGCAGCAGCATGCCGAGGGTGACGATGAAGCCGACCGCGGTCACGCCGAGCGTGAGCACCGTCTTCATGATCACGCCGTCGTACGTGAGTCGCTCGGTCTCGATCGGGCCCGCCGCCGGACGGTTGAACTGCTGGTTCAGCTGCTCGGGCGTCGGGACGCCCTGCTGCTGGCCGTAGGGCGCGCTGCCGTAGGGCGCGGGCTGCCCGAACTGCTGGGGCTGCTGTCCGTACGGCGCCTGGCCATACGGTGCCTGGCCGTAGGGCGCCTGCTGGCCGCCGGGGACAGCCTGCGAGGCGCGCTGCGCGTTCTCGGTGAACGCGGGCGAGTTGCGGAACGCCGGGTTGCCTGCCAAGGGATGTGCTCCTGTCGGGAAGTACTGAGGTGACCGCCTGGGAGGGCGGACCCGTTCAGACTAGCCGCCGATGCCAAGCATTGCCTGTGGGGCGCGGCCGGTTCGCCGAGGGCGCACGCGGCTAGCCTGGCGCGGTGCAAGCCACTCGCGTCATCGCCCACCGCGGCGCCTCCGGCTGGGCGCCCGAGCACACCGAGACGGCCGTGCGGCTCGCCGCGACGCTCGGCGCCGACGCCGTGGAGCCCGACCTCGTCGCGACACGCGACGGCGTGCTCGTCGTGCGGCACGACAACGAGCTGAGCGGCACGACCGACATCGCCGACCGGCCGGCGCTCGCCGACCGCCGCCGAACGCAGACGATCGACGGCGAGCAGCTCTCCGGCTGGTTCGTCGAGGACCTCACGTGGGCTGAGGTCGCGACGCTCCGGGCTCGCGAGCGGGTGCCCGAGCTGCGGCCGCTCGGCGCGCGGCGCGACGGACTCGACCGAATCCTCCGCTTCACGGATCTGCTCGTGATCGCCGACGAGATTGAGCTCGACGTCGTCGCCGAGCTCAAGCACGCCACGCACCACGCGGCGATGGGCCTGCCGCTCGACGCGATGCTGGCGGAAGCGGTGGCCGGCACCCACTGGTCCTCGAGCGGGCGCCTCACGGTCGAGAGCTTCGAGGAGTCCGCGCTGCACGCCGTGCGGGATCGCGGCGTCGAGGCGCGGCTCGTCTACCTCATGGACGAGCACGGCACCGCGGCCGATCTCGTGCCGGTCGCCGGCGCATCCGCCCCGACCTACGCCGAGCAGCGCACCGATGCGGCGCTCGCGCAGCTCGCGCGGCGGGTCGATGCGATCAGCGTCGCGAAGTCGGTGCTCTTCGATCGCCGCTCGGGCGGGCTCGCGACGAGCGACCTCGTGGAGCGCGCGAGCGCCGCGGGGCTCGGCACGATCGCCTGGACCCTGCGACCGGAGAACCGGTTCCTCGAGCCGGAGCATCGTCTCGGTGAGCACGACGCCGCCTGGGGCGACTGGGCGACCGAGTGGGGGATGCTCGCGGCGCTCGGGCTCGAGGCGGTCTTCGTCGACCATCCCGACCTCTGGCGCCGCCTCGCGACCGAGCCCCCAGCGACCCGCTCGCGCCACGCCGACGTCAGTGGAGGCTCGTAGACTCGATCCGATGAGCGACTTGTGGGGGCTGGGCGACGACGCCACGGGAAGTGGGCACCGTGGAGATGTGCAGCGGCCGTCGCCGATCGGACCCCGCGGCGACAGCATCCCCGAGCACCTGCTCGAGGGGCTGAACCCGCAGCAGCGCGAGGCGGTGCTGCACCGCGGCCCGGCGCTCCTCATCGTCGCCGGTGCCGGCTCCGGCAAGACGAAGGTGCTCACGCACCGCATCGCGGGCCTGCTCGCCACGCGCGAGGCGTGGCCGAGCCAGATCCTCGCCATCACCTTCACGAACAAGGCCGCCGCCGAGATGCGCGAGCGCGTCGGCAGCCTCGTCGGCGAGGAGTCGCGCGGCATGTGGATCCGCACGTTCCACTCCGCGTGCGTGCGCATCCTGCGCCGCGAGGCCGAGGAGTTCGGCTTCCAGCAGTCGTTCACGATCTACGACTCCGGCGACGTGCGCGCGCTCATCAAGCGGCTCATCAAGCAGCGCGGCGCCGACATCCAGGGGCTCACGCCCGGCGGCGTCTCGTCGCGCATCTCGATGGCGAAGAACGAGCTGCACGACGTCGACTCCTGGGCGCGCACCGCGAACCTCGAGAACCCGCTCGACGCCGCCTTCCTCGAGCTGTGGCGCGACTACGACAACGAGCTGCGACGCGCGAACGCCTTCGACTTCGACGACCTCATCTCGCAGACCGTCTTCCTCTTCCGCGCCTTCCCGCATGTCGCCGCGCAGTACCGCAAGCGCTTCCGGCACGTGCTCGTCGATGAGTACCAGGACACCAACGCGGCGCAGTACGCCCTCATCCGCGAGCTGACGCAGCCCGTCACGCGCGCCGACCTGCCCGACCTCCGCGCCGACCTGCCGGGCGCATCCCTCACGGTCGTCGGCGACTCCGACCAGTCGATCTACGCGTTCCGCGGCGCCGACATCCGCAACATCACCGACTTCGAGCGCGACTTCGCCGGTGCCCGCGCGATCCTGCTCGAGCAGAACTACCGCTCGACGCAGAACATCCTGTCGGCCGCGAACGCGGTGATCGGCAACAACTTCGACCGCCGCGAGAAGCGCCTCTGGACCGACTCGGGCGACGGCGCGAAGATCGTCGGCTACACCGGCCACTCGGGCTACGACGAGGCGCAGTTCGTCGCCGACGAGATCGTCGAGCTGACCTCCGGCGGCATGGCCTACAGCGACATCGCCGTGTTCTATCGCACGAACGCGCAGACGCGCGCGCTCGAGGAGGTGCTGATCCGCACCGCCATCCCGTACAGGGTGATCGGCGGCACGAAGTTCTACGAGCGCGCCGAGATCAAGGATGCGATGGCGTACCTGATCACGGTCGCGAACCCCGCCGATCCGCTCAGCCTGCGCCGCATCATGAACGTGCCGAAGCGCGGCATCGGCCCCGCGACCGAGGCGGCGCTGCAGGCGTTCGCCGACGAGCACCAGATCACGCTGCGGGATGCGATGCGGCGCGTCGACGAGATCGCCCTCGGCCCGAAGGTGGCAGCCGCCATCAAGGACCTCGCGGCGCTGCTCGACGAGTGGAGCGCGCGACCCGAGGCCGACCCGGGCGAGCTGCTGCGCGACATCCTGAGCCGCTCCGGCTACACCGACCAGCTGCGCCGCTCGACCGACCCGCAGGACGCCGCTCGGCTCGAGAACGTCGAGGAGCTCGTCGCCGTGACGCGCGAGTACCGACGCCAGAACCCCGCGGGCACCCTCATCGACTTCCTCACCGAGACGGCGCTCGTCGCAGCCGCCGACGAGCTCGACGACTCGGGCGGGCAGGTGTCGCTCATGACCCTGCACACGGCGAAGGGCCTCGAGTTCGACGCGGTGTTCATCACCGGCGTCGAGGAGGACCTGCTGCCGCACCGCATCTCCGCGAACGAGCCGGGTGGGCAGGCGGAGGAGCGACGGCTCTTCTACGTCGGCATCACTCGCGCGCGGCAGCGGCTGCACATCTCGCTCGCGATGACGCGGGCGCAGTTCGGCGAGGTGAACCCGGCGGTGCCGAGCCGGTTCCTCGAGGAGATCCCGAGCGAGCTCATCGACTGGCGCACGCCGCCGTCGACGATGCGCCCGTCGCCGCAGCGGGCGGTCGCCGGCCGCTGGCGCGACGAGCCGCGCGAGCAGTTCGTCACGGGCTTCCGCGACCCGAAGCCGCTGCCCAAGGCGCCGCTCAAGCAGTTCGCGAACACGATCACCGAGGTGCGCGACAACTCGGGGCTCGAGCTGGCGCCGGGCGACCGCATCCGCCACAAGGACTTCGGCGAGGGGCGCGTGCAGGGCGTGACGGGTGCGGGCGCGAAGCGCATCGCCGAGGTGCTCTTCGATGCCGCGGGCCGCAAGCGCCTGCTCATCAAGATCGCGCCGATCGAGAAGCTGGACTGAGCCCGGGAAGGCGCTCGTGCACCCGTCGCGGGCTGGAGCCTCTGGCGAGCGGGTGGATTCCAGGCCACAATGAGCCATGGACCCCGCTTCCGGCCGCCCCGATCGCTCCCTGCTGGTCGCGATCATCGCCGTGGCAGCGCTCGTGGCGGTCGCGCTGATCGTCGTGCTCACCCGTAGCGGCGCGGCGCCGATCGATGAGGCGTCGCCCGCCGGCGTCGTGCAGCGCTACACCGAGGCGGTCATCGCCGGCGACGAGCAGGCGGCGCGCGCCTACCTCGTCGAGGACGTGCGGAACGACTGCGATCGCATCGAGGCCGGGATGCTCGAGGACGTGCGCGTGACGCTCACATCGACCACCGAGCGGGAGGACAGCGCCGACATCGACGTCTCGATCGTCACGACCAGCGGTGGCCTGCTCGGCCCCTCGGAGTACCGCGAGGACGCGAGCTTCGACCTGGTGCGCGAGGGCTCGGACTGGGTCATCGAGACCACGCCCTGGCAGTTCACCATCTGCGCGCAGGCGTCACCGTGAGCGCGCTCCTCACCCCCTTCGCACCCTCGCGCGGTGCGCAGGGCACGGTGCGGCGGCTGATCGTCTACAGCATCCTGTTCGTGCTGGTCGCGATCGCCGCGACGGGCGTGAGCGGACTGCTCGGGCGCTTGCTCGAGACTCGGCCCGACGTCGCCGAGGGTCCCGGCGGGCTGGCGCTGTCGCTCGCCTTCGCCCTGATCGCCGGCCCGCTCGCGGTCGTGCTCTGGTGGTTCCAGTGGCGACGCCTCGACGGCCCGGACCGCTCGTCGGTGGCCTGGGGCCTCTACCTCAGCGCGATCTCCTTCGTCTCGCTCGTCACCCTCACGATCGGGCTGCTGGGGATGGCGGCCGACCTGATCGGCGGCAACTGGTCGCCCGAGGCGTTCGCGATCGGCATCACCTGGCTCGTCGTCTGGGTGCTGCACCGCGCGATGTGGGGAAGCGGCCGGAAGGGGCCGCTGCGCTTGCGGACCGTGCCGCTCGTGCTCGGTGCCGTCTACGGGCTGGTGGTCACGGCCACCGGGGCGATCCGCACGCTGCAGCCCGTGTTCGACCAAGCGCTGCTGGCCGCGGATGCGCAGATCGGCTCCCCCTGGTGGTCGAGCGTGCTGCAGGCGTTCGTCTGGGCGGTCGGCGGCGCCGTCATCTGGTGGTGGCACTGGGTGCGGGAGCGTGCGCGGGCGCTGCGAGACGGCTTCGCCTCGGTCGCGCTCGTGGTCGTCGGCGTGCTCGCCGCGGCCGCCGTCGCGCTGGGCGGGCTCGGCGCCGCGCTCTTGGTCGCGCTCCGCGCTGCGTTCGACCGCAGCGACCCCTGGCGCGTGCTGCTCGAGGCACTGCCCCTCGCCGTCGCGGCAGCCGCGGTGGGCGGGATCGTCTGGCTGTACCACGGCCGGATCGCGCAGGAGCGCTCCGATGCGGTCCGCAGCGCCGCGCGGCTCGTGGAGGCGGGCATCGGGCTGATCGCTGCGGCGTCCGGCATCGGTGTCGTCGTCAACGCGCTGCTGGCCTCGATCACCGCACCGCTGGCCGGCGACGACGCGCGCACGCTGCTGCTCGGTGGGATCGCCGCGATCATCGTCGGCGCCCCGATCTGGTGGGTCGCGTGGCAGCCGCTACGGGTCGCGGCGGATGCCGGCACGACCGCGCGTCGGGTCTACCTGGTCGCCGTGTTCGGCGTGAGTGCCGTGGTCGCGATCGTCGCCCTGCTCGTCGTCGGCTACCGGATCTTCGAGGTCGTGCTGGCCGGCGGCGGAGGGGGCTTGATCGAGCGCATCAGGGCGCCGTTCGGTCTGCTGCTCGCGACCGCGCTGGTCGCGAGCTATCACTTCGCCGTCTGGCGGCACGACCGTGACACGGCGCCGGCGGTGGCTCGCGCCCGCACGATCGATCGCGTCATCCTCGTCAGCGCCGGCGACGCCGGAGCGCTCGCCGAGGCGATCGCGTCGGCCACGGGCGCGTCCGTCACCCGCTGGACGCGTGCAGGTGATGAGGGGTCCGCTGCTGCGCCCGAGCGCGTGGTCGAGGCGCTCGCGGGTGTGGCCGGGCGACGCGTGCTCGTCGTGCTCGGGCCCGGCGAGCGGATCGACGTCATCCCGCTCGCGGAGTGAGTCGCCGCGAGGGTTACAGGCCCGGCGTCACGAGCAGCACCATCGCCACGAGCGTGACCGCGCCGACGAGCCAGATGATCGGCTGCAGGCGACGCCGCATCGTGCGCGGCGGCCGCTCGTCGTCGAAGCGCTCGAAGTACGGGTCGAGCTCCGCGGGGATGCGGTCGTGCTCTCGTGCTCGCTCGTCCCGCTGCTCCTGCATGCTCACCAGCCTGGCACAGGCTGCACGTCTGCGCGCCGGTCGGTATCGCTCACCGGCGCGAAGATCAGCTCGATGCGGTGCTGCCTGGAGCGCTGCCATCGTCGGGCGCGCTGCGCGTGACGCTGCGCCGCACCGCGCATGGCGGGCGCAGACGACGGATGCCGCCCGGGGCGTCCGGACGGCATCCGTCGTGCGGCCGCGCCTTCGGCCGGGCTGCCTCAGCGGGGAGGGGGCGGGTCGTCGAGGTCGTCGCTCTCGTCGGTGCGCCGCTGCGTCGGCAGCGTCGTCGTGGACAGCCGACCGCGGTCGAGCTCGGGGTGCGGCTCCTGCGACTCGATCTCCTCGTCGAGCGTCGCGATCGCCACCGTGTCGGCGGCCGGGAGCGATGCCTCGAAGCGCGCGCGGCGGCGCTTGAGCCACAGCGCGAGCGCGATGATGAGCGCCATCGCGACGTACGCGACGATCGAGAACGGGCTCTGCACGAGGTAGGACGGGTCGCCCTGCCCGATCTGCATCGCCTTGCGCAGCTGCTCCTCCGCCATCGGGCCGAGGATCGCCCCGACGACGAGCGGCGCGATCGGGAAGCCGAGCCGACGCATGAAGAAGCCGAGCACGCCGAGCACGAGCAGCACGCCGATGTCGAACACCGTGAAGTTCGCGGCAAACGCGCCGAGCCCGGCGAACACGAGGATGCCCGCGTAGAGGTAGGGCCGCGGGATCTGCAGCAGCTTCACCCACATGCCGACGAGCGGCAGGTTGAGCACCAGCAGCAGCGTGTTGCCGATGAAGAGGCTCGCGATGAGCGCCCACACGAGCTCCGACTGCGTCTCGAACAGCCGCGGACCGGGCTGGATGCCGTAGGTCTGGAAGGCGCTGAGGATGATCGCCGCCGTCGCCGTCGTCGGGATGCCGAGCGTCAGCAGCGGCACGAGCACGCCGGCCGCCGCCGCGTTGTTCGCCGACTCCGGTCCGGCGACGCCCTCGATGGCGCCCTTGCCGAACTGCTCGCGGTACTCGGGCTTGGCGACGCTGCGCTCGGTCGCGTAGGAGAGGAACGTCGCGACGTCGGCGCCACCGGCGGGGATCGAGCCGATCGGGAAGCCGATCGCCGCGCCGCGCAGCCACGGCTTCCATGAGCGCGCCCAGTCGGAGCGGCGCATCCAGGTGCGCCAGCCGCGCGTGATCGGGATGATCGGGATCGTGCCGCCGCGCAGCCTCGAGCCGACGTAGAGGGCCTCGCCGAGCGCGAAGAGCCCGACCGCCACGAGCACGACGTCGATGCCGTCGCCCAGCTGGGGGATGCCGAACGTGAACCGCGACTGCCCGGTGAGCGTGTCGACGCCGATGAGGCCGATGAAGAGGCCCACCGAGAGCGAGACCATCCCGCGCCAGGCGCTGTCGCCGAGCAGAGCACCCACCGTCAGGAACGCGATCACCATGAGGGCGAAGTAGTCGGCCGGGCCGAGGCTGACCGCGAAGCGGGCGACCGTGGGCGCGAGCAGGGTCAGCAGCAGCGTCGCGATCGTGCCGGCGACGAACGAGCCGATCGCGGCGGTCGCGAGCGCCGCGGCGCCGCGGCCCGCGCGGGCCATCTTGTTGCCCTCGAGCGCCGTGACGATCGACGCGGATTCGCCGGGGGTGTTGAGCAGGATCGACGTGGTCGAGCCGCCGTACATGCCGCCGTAGTAGATGCCGGCGAACACGATGAAGGCCGCGGTCGGCTCGAGCGCGTACGTGATCGGCAGCAGCAGCGCGACCGTCATGGCGGGGCCGATGCCCGGCAGCACGCCCACGGCGGTGCCGAGCAGCACGCCGAGCAGCGCGTAGAGCAGGTAGATCGGCTGCAGGGCGGTGGCGAAGCCCTCGAGCAGCAGGGTCCAGGTGTCCATCAGAGGCCGATCCAGGAGGTGAGGCTGCCGGTGGGCGGCAGCGAGAGGCCCAGGAGCGAGCCGAAGACGAACTGGGTGATGACGCCGAGCGCGAGGCCGATGAGCACGGCGACCCACCAGCGCTTCGCGCCGAGGGCGAGCGATGCGCCCGCGAACAGGATCGTGACGCCGAGCGGCCAGCCCAGCAGCGGGATCGTGGCCATGAGCGAGAGGAAGCTCACCACGACGATGCCCGTCGGGATCCAGGCGGTGCCGTGCTCGAGGTCGATGTCCTCGCCGGCCTCGGCGTGGCCGTAGTTGCCGCGCAGCTGCCCGATCAGGACGGCGAGCGACGACAGCAGCAGCAGCGCGCCGACGGCGTAGGGCACGACGCGGGCGCCGAGCGTGCTCGACGAGCCGGGAGGCTCGCGGATGGTGGTGGTGGTGATGATCACCGCGACGGAGAGCACGACGAGCAGCCCGATGAAGATCATCGCCTCGATGCGCGCTGCCCGCGCTCGCGCCGCGGCCGACGCGCCCTCGAGGGGTGCGTCGGCCGTGGCGTCGCTCATTCGATCAGGCCGATCGTGCGGAGCGTCTCCTGCGTGAGGGTGATGTCCTCGGCGAGGAACGCGTCGAACTCGTCGCCGGTCATGAACGCATCCGTCCAGCCCTTGGTCGAGAGCGCCTCGGTCCAGGCCTCCTGGTCGTGCAGCTCGGTGACGAGGTCGATGAGCGCCGTGCGCTCCTCGTCCGAGATGTCGCCCGGTGCGATGACGCCGCGCCAGTTCGTGACGGTGACGTCGATGCCCTCGTCCTGGATGGTGGGCACGTCGGGGAGCGCCTCGGCCGGCTCCTCGCTCGAGACGGCCAGCGCGCGCAGGTCGCCCGCGAGCACCGACTCGGAGAACTCGCCGACGCCGGAGATGCCGGCCTGCACGGTGCCGCCCAGCAGCATCGTGAGCGCCTCGCCGCCGCCGGAGTTGGCGATGTAGTTGAGCGTCGTCGGCACCTCGGCCGCCTCGACGCCGCCCTCGGTGAGCAGCAGGCCGGCGAGGATGTGGTCGATGCCGCCCGCGGAGCCGCCGGTGACGGCGACGCCCTGGCCCTCGGCGACGATCGCGTCGAGCAGGTCCTGCAGCGACTCGTACTCGGAGTCGGCGGGCACGACGATGACGAGCGGCTCCTCGGTGAGCTTCGCGATCGGCGTCATGTCCTCGATGCGGTTCTCCGAGGCGTTCGTCTCGACGGCGCCGACCATCACCGAGCCCATGACCATGAGCGTGCTCGCGTCGGTCTCGGTCGCGAGGCTCGCGAGGCCGACGGTGCCGCCGGCGCCGCCGATGTTCTCGACCGGTGCCGAGCCGACCAGGCCGCTCTCGGTGAGCACCCTGCTGACCTCGCGAGCGGTCTGGTCCCAACCGCCGCCCGGGTCTGCCGGAGCGATGACGCTCACGTCGGTGATGGCCGCGGCCTCACCGTCCGCCGGCTCGGAACCGCTCGGGGTGCCGCCCGTCGAGCAGGCGGCGAGCGTGAAGACGGCCGCCCCGGCGATGCCGGCGCGGACGATGGTGGTCATGCGCGTGCTGCGCGCGGTGCTTCGGTGCATGGATCGCACGTCTCCTCCTTGAGCGCTCGGCACCGATGCCGAGTCACGATCTGGAGCGACGGTAGCCCGGGCGGATGCGCTGCGTGCCGTTGTGGTCGAAAGGTGCGTTTCGGTCGTTCTGGTCACTGACCGCGCGGGAACCGGCGGCCTAGCATGGGGTCGTGAGACGGGCGATGAGGCTGCGCACCCAACTGGTGCTGCTGCAGAGCGCCATCATGCTCGTCGTCATCCTCGGCTCCGGCATCGCCGCCGCCTGGCTGCAGGAGCGCTCGCTCCGCGAGGCCTACCTCGACCGCATGATCGGCGTCGCCTACTCCGTCGCGCAGCTGCCGTCGGTCGTCGAGGCGTTCGACGATCCCGACCCGTCGATCGTGATCCAGCCGATCGCCGAGACCGTCAGGGAGGCATCCGAGGTCACGTACGTCGTCGTCTCCGACGTCCAGGGCGTTCGCTACTCGCACCCGAACGCCGATCGCATCGGCGAGCTCGTCTCGACGCCGCCCGACGCCGCGACGAGCGGTGAGCTCTTCGTCGACACGCAGACCGGCACGCTCGGCACCTCGTGGCGCGCCAAGGTGCCGGTCTTCAGCGCCGACGGCACCGTGATCGGGCAGGTCTCGGTGGGCATCCTCGAGTCGGAGCTGCAGAGCGACTGGCTCGGCACCGTCTGGATCCTGGGCGTGTGCCTCGCGGCCGCGGCGATCGTCGGCGTCGTGCTCGCCTCGTGGGCCGCCTCCCTCGTGCGCCGCCGCATCTACGGCGTCGAGCCCGAGGAGATCAAGTCGATGCTCGAGACGCGCAACGCCACCCTGCACGGCATCGGCGACGGGCTCGTCGTGCTCGACGAGCAGGGCGCGATCGTGCTGTGCAACGACGCGGCGCTGCGGCTGCTCGGCCGCGAGCCGGGCGCCGACCTCGCGGGCACGCCGGTCGCCGAGGTGCTCGACGCCCCGATCGACCCGCTGCTCGCCGATCCTGGCGAGCAGCAGCTCGTGCTCGCGGGCGAGCGGATGCTCGTGGCGCGCGTCGACCGGGTCGTGGTCGACGATCGCGCCGTCGGCACGGTGCTCATCCTGCGCGACCGCACCGAGCTCGACGCGGCGCTGCGGGACCTCGCGGGCGCCCAGGGCATGACCGAGACGCTCCGCGCGCAGCAGCACGAGTTCGCCAACACGCTGCACACGCTCGGCGGGCTGCTCGAGCTCGGCGAGACCGAGGCGGCGATGGGCGTCATCGGGCGCGCCGGTGCCGGCGGCGCGCTCGCGTCGCTCGAGCCGGCCTCCGGCATCCTCGAGCTCGAGGTCGCCGCGCTCCTGCTCGCGAAGCGGGCGCAGGCGCGCGAGCAGGGCGTCGAGCTCGTCGTGCGGCCCGGCTCGACGCTCCGACAGGGCGCTGCCGCGAGCGACGCGGGCGATTGGCTGACCGTGCTCGGCAACCTCGTCGACAACGCGATGGATGCGTCGCCGAGCGGCCGCGTGGAGGTGGGCCTCGACGACGTCGACACCGACACGGGCCGGGTCGTGACGATCGTCGTCGACGACGACGGGCCGGGCGTGCCCGTCGCGCGGCGGGCCGCCATCTTCGACATCGACGTCTCGACGAAGTCGCACCCCGCGGGGCTCGCGCGCGGTTACGGCCTCACGCTCGTGCGGCGCGTCGCCGAGCGGCTCGGCGGCTCGGCGCACGTCGACGACTCGCCGCTCGGGGGAGCGCGCTTCGTCGCGCGACTGCCCGTCGCCGAGAGCCGGGTGCGCGCGTGAGGCCGCTCAGAGCCCTCATCGTCGAGGACGACAAGGCGGTCGCGATCGTCACGCGCGGCTTCGTCGAGCGGCACGGGGCGTTCGTCGTCGCGGGCGAGGCCAGCACGGGCCGTGCCGCGCTCGAGGCGATCGAGGCGATCCGCCCGGATCTCGTGCTGCTCGACGTGCACCTGCCCGACGCATCCGGCATCGAGGTGCTGCGGGTCGCTCGAGCGCGCGGCTTCGCGGGGGAGGTCGTCGCCGTGACGGCCGCTCGCGACCTCGAGACCGTGCGCGCCGCGCGCGCGTTCGGCGTGCGGCACTACCTCGTCAAGCCGTTCGGGCTCGAGGCGATGCGGGAGCGGCTCGAGGCGATCCGTGCCGAGCTCGAGCAGGCCGAGTCGCTCGGGCTGCGGGTGCTCGACCAGCGGGCGGTGGACGCGATGCTGCAGCCGTCCGACCGCCAGCGGCCCGCGCCGGCGGGTTCGCAGCTGACGCTCGACCGCGTCGCGGCGCTGCTCGAGACGCTCGACGGCACCTCGAGCGCGACCGAGATCGGCGAGAGCCTCGGCATGTCGCGCGTGAGCGCCCGCCGCTACCTCGAGCGGCTCGTGCTCGAGGGCAGGGCGGAGGTGGCGCCGCGCTACGGCGGCACCGGCCGGCCCGAGCTGCGCTACAGCGCGCGTCGCTAGTGGACGGGGGCGCCCAGCAGGGTGCCGATGCACCAGGTGGCGGCGAGCGCGACGATGCCGCCGACGAGCACTCGCACCATCCCGCGGCGCTTCCCGGAGCCGCCGACGCGGGCCGAGACGCCGCCCGTCACGACCAGCGCGATGACCGTCGCGACCACGATCGGCCACGGCATCCACGTGGCCGGCGTGACGACCGCCGCGAGCAGCGGCACGAGCGAGCCGAGCGTGAAGGCGACCGCCGAGGAGGCGGCCGCGGCCCACGGGTCGTTGAGATCATCTGGGTCGAGCTTGTACTCGACGTCGAGGTGGGCGCGCAGCGGGTCGGAGGCGGTCAGCTCGACCGCGACGAGGTGGGCCGTCTCCGGGGAGAGACCGCGCTGCTCGTACATGTGGGCGAGCTGGTCGATCTGCCCCTCGGGGTCCTCGTCGAGCTCGCGCAGCTCGCGGCGGATGGCAGCGCGCTCGCTGTCGCGCTGGGAGGAGACCGACACGTACTCGCCGACCGCCATCGAGAAGGCGCCGGCAACGAGCGCCGCGACACCGGCGGTGAGGATGCCGGCGAGCGACGTGCCCGCGCCCGCGACGCCCACCATGAGCGCCGACGTGGACACGATGCCGTCGTTCGCGCCGAGCACGCCGGCGCGCAGCCAGTTGAGCTTCGACGTCATCGATTCGACCGGCGGCGGCAGGTCGGGTCGGCGCTGGAGCGCAGGGTCCATGGTGTCCTCCAGCTGTCCATGGTCCGGCGTCGGCGGGGCGCGCGCAAGGAAGGCGAGGCTCCTCCGAAACCGGCAAGAAAGCCGAATCTTCGCGGTTCGGCGGCCCGAAAGCGTCGGGGGACCAACAGGGGACAGGGCTAGGCTTGCGGAGGCGAATCCCCACCAGACTCTGCCCACAGAACATTGATTGGATGACGCGTGGATCTTTATGAGTACCAGGCACGGGACCTGTTCGAGCAGCACGGCGTCCCCGTGCTGCGAGGCATCACCGCCGACACCCCCGACGAGGCCCTGGCAGCAGCCACGGAGCTCGGCGGCGGTGTCGTCGTCGTGAAGGCACAGGTCAAGACGGGCGGACGTGGCAAGGCGGGCGGCGTGAAGCTGGCCAAGAGCCCCGCCGAGACGAAGGCGGCCGCCGAGGCGATCCTCGGCCTCGACATCAAGGGGCACACCGTGCACCGCGTGATGGTCGCCGAGGGCGCGGCCATCAAGGAGGAGTACTACTTCTCGGTGCTGCTCGACCGCTCGAACCGCTCGTACCTCGCCATGTGCTCGTACGAGGGCGGCATGGAGATCGAGCAGCTCGCCGAGGAGCGCCCCGAGGCGCTCGCCAAGGTCGAGGTCGACCCGGCCGTCGGCATCGACGCCGCGAAGGCCGAGGAGATCGTGCGCGCCGCGAGCTTCCCCGACGAGCTCGTCGCCAAGGTCGCGCCCGTGCTCGTGAAGCTCTACGACGTCTTCACGAAGGAGGACGCGACGCTCGTCGAGGTCAACCCGCTCGTGCTCACCGAGGCTGGCGACATCATCGCGCTCGACGGCAAGATCACGCTCGACGAGAACGCCGACTTCCGCCAGCCCGGCCATGCCGAGCTCGAGGACAAGGCCGCGACGAACCCGCTCGAGGCGAAGGCCAAGGAGTCCGACCTCAACTACGTCAAGCTCGAGGGCCAGGTCGGCATCATCGGCAACGGCGCAGGTCTCGTCATGTCGACGCTCGACGTCGTCGCGTACGCCGGCGAGCAGTTCGGCGGCGTGAAGCCCGCCAACTTCCTCGACATCGGTGGTGGCGCATCCGCCGAGGTCATGGCTGCCGGTCTCGACGTCATCCTGAACGACCACGACGTGAAGAGCGTGTTCGTCAACGTCTTCGGCGGCATCACCGCGTGCGACGAGGTCGCGAACGGCATCGTCAAGGCGCTCGAGATCCTCGGCGACGAGGCTTCGAAGCCGCTCGTCGTGCGACTCGACGGCAACAACGTCGACGAGGGCCGACGCATCCTCGCCGACGCGAACCACCCGCTGGTGACCGTCGTCGCCACCATGGACGAGGCAGCGGCCAAGGCCGCCGAGCTGGCTGCGGCCTAGGAGAGCAGAAGATGTCGATCTATCTCAACAAGGACAGCAAGGTCATCGTCCAGGGCATCACCGGCGGCGAGGGCTCGAAGCACACCGCGCGCATGCTCGCGGCCGGCACGCAGGTGCTCGGCGGCGTGAACGCCCGCAAGGCCGGCACGACCGTGTCGCACACGGCGCAGGACGGCTCCGCCGTCGAGCTGCCCGTCTTCGGCTCGGTCTCCGAGGCGATGGCTGCCACGGGCGCCGACGTCTCGATCGTCTTCGTGCCGCCGGCGTTCGCGAAGGACGCCGTCATCGAGGCCATCGACGCGGGCATCGGCCTGCTCGTGGTCATCACCGAGGGCATCCCCGTGCAGGACTCCGCCGAGTTCTGGGCGCACGCGAAGGCCGCGGGCACGACCCGCATCATCGGCCCGAACTGCCCCGGCATCATCACGCCGGGCGAGTCGCTCGTCGGCATCACGCCCGCGAACATCACGGGCAAGGGACCGATCGGCCTCGTCTCGAAGTCGGGCACCCTGACCTACCAGATGATGTTCGAGCTGCGCGACCTCGGCTTCTCGACCGCCATCGGCATCGGCGGCGACCCCATCATCGGCACGACGCACATCGACGCCCTCGAGGCGTTCGAGGCCGACCCTGAGACGAAGGCGATCGTCATGATCGGCGAGATCGGCGGCGACGCCGAGGAGCGCGCTGCCGACTACATCAAGGCACACGTGACGAAGCCGGTCGTCGGCTACGTCGCGGGCTTCACCGCACCCGAGGGCAAGACGATGGGCCACGCCGGCGCGATCGTCTCGGGCTCGTCGGGCACGGCCGAGGCGAAGCAGGCGGCGCTCGAGGCTGCCGGCGTCAAGGTCGGCAAGACGCCGTCCGAGGCTGCCCGCCTCATGCGCGAGATCATCGAGTCGCTCTGAGCTGACCGACACCGCGTCGACCGACACCGCGAAGGGCCCCGGCTTCAGCCGGGGCCCTTCGCCGTTCCCCGGCGCTCCGGAGGATGCGGGGCTAGGGTGGGCGCACCACGCGAGGGAGAGGCAGACATGGACCACCACGACGGCTCTGCGCACGACGAATCCGGGCACGAGCACCAGGACGAGGGCACGACGAAGCCCGGCGGCCTCGGCGAGGACGGCACCATCCCCAACGACCCCGACGGGCTCGGGGCGACCACCACCGACGAGGCCTCGACGTTCGAGCCCGAGGAGGACGAGGCGGCGCCCGACGAGGGCTAGCAGCTCACCCTGGCGCGGCCGGCTCAGTCGATCCGCTCGATCGCGAAGACGGGGTGCTGGGCCGCGATCGCCTCGAAGGCGTCGAGCGCGTCGCTGGGCCCGGCCGCGACGTGCGGACGCACGATCGAGATGCGACGCACGTACTCGCGGAGCACCGGTGCTGCTTCCGCGGCGGGCAGCTCGATCGCCCGCACGCGCATCGGCGCGCCGCCGCGCTCGACGGTCGCCTCGCCCGCCGCGCGCAGGTCCTTGACCCATCCGACCACGCCGTAGGGCGCGACGAGGTGCACGCGGCCGCCGAGCGGGAGCGGCGTGACCGGCAGCGTCCGCGGCTCGCCGCTGCGCCGCCCGATGACGGTCAGCGCGATCGCGCCGCCCGGCGCCGCCCCGCGGCGGGCGAGGCCGGCCATCAGCCGGTCGACGATGCGGCGGACGGCGCCTCGACGGAATGAGGGGTTGCGCGAAGCGGTCATGGGGTCAGCGTAGGGTGGGCGATCCCGCGCCGATCCCGCGCCGCGCATCCGCCTCGACGCGGAGTCGCTCGCGGGTGCAGGCTGGGGCCATGACGATCCTGTGCGCGACGTGCGGCGTCGAGACCGCCGAGCCCCTGCCCGAGACGTGCCGCATCTGCGCCGACGAGCGGCAGTGGGTGCCGCTGCACGGGCAGATCTGGACGAGCACCGAGCAGCACGTCGCCGACGAGATGCACATCGACGTCGTCGAGCTCGAGACGGGCGCGTGGGGGCTGACGTCCGACCCGGCCGTCGGCATCGGGCAGCGATCGATCCTCGTGCAGACGGCCGAGGGCAACCTGCTGTGGGATCCGCTCGGCACGATCACCGACGCAGCGGTCGAAGAGGTGCGCGGGCTCGGCGGGCTCGCCTTCGTCGCGGCCAGCCACCCGCACATGTTCGGCGTGCAGTGCGCGTGGGCGGATGCGCTGGACGCGCGCGTGCTCGTCAACGCCCGCGACGCATCCTGGATCGCCCGGCCGCATGAGCGCATCGAGCTGTGGGACAACGAGACGGAGCCGCTGCCGGGGGTGCGGCTCATCCGCTTCGGCGGGCACTTCCCGGGCGCGGGCGTCGCGCTGTGGGCGGCGGGCAGCGAGGGGGAGGGGTCGCTGCTCGCCGGCGACACGATGCAGCCGAAGCCCGACCGCGCGAGCCTCGGCTTCATGCGCTCGTACCCGAACAACATCCCGCTGTCAGCCCGCGTCGTCCGGCGGCTCGCCGACCAGGCGGCCGCGCTCGCGTTCCGCCGCATCTACGGCAACATCCCCGGCCAGGTCGTCGAGGACGGCCCGGCCGCGGTCGCCCGCAGCGCCGAGCGCCACATCGCCTGGGTGACGGGCGAGCACGACGATCTGACGTAGTCCACAGATCCGCGGCGCGCGACCGCGCGCAGCGTGCCGCGCGTGGCACCTTCCCCGCATGGTGGATCCGCTGCTGCTCCAACTGGGCGTGCTGACCGCAGCGCAGCTGCTGCAGCTCGGGTGGACGAAGGCGCAGGTCGCCAGGGCGGTGCGGGACGGCACGCTCGTGCGGCTGCGCTCGGGGTGGCTCGCCACGCCGGGCGCCGACCAGCATGTCAGCGCTGCCGTCGGCAGCGGAGGGTGTGTCGCATGCGCGAGCGCCCTGCGGTTGCGAGGCGTCTGGGTGCCCGAGCGGCTCGAGCAGGAACACATCCGCTACCCGAAGCGAGCGGGCAAGACCGGCTGCACCCGCTTCGGTGGGCTCGCCCCGGTGAGGCAGGCGGTCGACGACCTGCGGTTGGCGTTCGAGTGCCTGCTGCGCTGCGGCACGGCGGAGGACGTGATCGTGGTGGCCGACTCGCTGCTGCATCTCGGACTCGCGACGGAAGCGGAGCTCGAGCGGTGGTGCGAGGCCGCGCCGATCCGCATCCGGAACCTGCTCGACAGGGTCGATCGAGCCGAGTCCGGCACCGAGACCATGGTGCGGCTCCGCTTGCGGTCGCTCGGCATCGCGGTGCGACCCCAGGTCTCCATCTGGGAGGGGATGCGCGTCGACCTGCTCATCGGCGACCGGCTGGTCGTCGAGTGCGACAGCGAGCAGCACCATGCGAGTTGGGCGCAGCAGCAGGCCGACCGCGCCCGCGACCGGGAGCTCACGGCAAGGGGCTACCGTCCGATCAGGCTCACCTACCGGCAGATCCACGACGACTGGCCAGCGATCGAGCGCGACCTCCTGGCGATCGTGCGCGCCGGCGACCACCGATGGCCGCGCTCGGCAGATGTTCGCCGGAGCGCGGTGCCGGCTGCGTATCGCGACTGATTCGCCGGTCGGCGGAACATCTGCCGAGAGGCGGCCCGATGCCGGCGCGCGAGCCAAGACCGGCGCGGGCAGGGTCGGCGCAGTCGGAGCCAGACCGGACCGGCCGCGATCGCGCGCCTGCGCACGAGGCTGGCCGCCCGGCAGATGTTCGTTGGAGCGGCGGGCCGGCCGCATATTGCGGCTGACGCGCCGGTCGGTGGAACATCTGCCGAGCAACGTTCGAGGGGCCGGCATGAGGCGGACTGGCCGAGCCGGCCCGGGCGGAGCCCCCCGGGCCGGGGCAGGGCCGCCGTCAGGCCGGGCGGGGCGGGAGCGGGACCTGCTGCGATCGTGCGCCCCTGCGCACGAGGCTGGCCGCCCGGCAGATGTTCGTTGGAGCGGCGGGCCGACCGCATATTGCGACTGACGCGGCGGTCGGTGGAACATCTGCCGAGCAACGGCGAAGGGCCCGGCCGGAGCCGGACCCTTCGGCGCGTCGAGCGAAGTCGCGAGTCAGCGCAGCGGCGCGAGGATCGCGTTCAGCGACGTGCTCGGGCGCATCGCGGCGTCGGCCAGGTCGGGGTCGACCCGGTAGTAGCCGGCCAGGTCGACCGGGCTGCCCTGCACGGCCAGCAGCTCCCGCTCGATCGTCTCGGTCTGCGCGACCATCGCCTCGGCGACCGGTGCGAACGTCGCCGCGAGGTCGGCATCGTCGGTCTGGCGGCTGAGCTCCTCGGCCCAGTACCGCGCGAGCCAGAAGTGGCTGCCGCGGTTGTCGATCTCGCCGGTCTTGCGCGACGGCGACTTGTTCTCGTTCAGGAACGAGCCCGTCGCCGCGTCGAGCGTCTCGGCCAGCACGCCCGCGCGGGCGTTGCCGGTCGACTCCGAGAGGTGCCGGAACGACTCCGCGAGCGCCATGAACTCGCCGAGCGAGTCCCACCGCAGGTGGTTCTCCTCGACGAGCTGCTGCACGTGCTTGGGCGCCGAGCCGCCGGCGCCGGTCTCGAACAGGCCGCCGCCGTTCAGCAGCGGCACCACCGACAGCATCTTCGCGCTCGTGCCGAGCTCGAGGATGGGGAACAGGTCGGTGTTGTAGTCGCGCAGCACGTTGCCCGTCACCGAGATGGTGTCGAGGCCCTGGCGGATGCGGTCGATCGCGTGCTTCGTCGCGTCGACCGGGCTGAGGATGGTGATCTCGAGGCCCTCGGTGTCGTGCTTCCCGAGCTCCTCCTCCACCTTCTTGATGAGCTCCGCGTCGTGCGCGCGGCCCTTGTCGAGCCAGAACACCGCGGGGGTGTCGGATGCGCGGGCGCGCGTGACCGCGAGCTTCACCCAGTCGCGCACCGGCACATCCTTGGTCTGGCACGCGCGCCAGATGTCGCCGGCCTCGACGTCGTGCGCCATCAGCACGTCGCCGGCGCCGTTGACGACCTCGACGCGGCCGGCGCGCTCGATGCGGAACGTCTTGTCGTGCGAGCCGTACTCCTCGGCCTTCTGGGCCATGAGGCCGACGTTGGGCACGGAGCCCATCGTGGTCGGGTCGAAGGCGCCGTTGGCCTGGCAGTCCTCGATGACGACCTGGTAGATGCCGGCGTAGGAGGAGTCGGGGATGACCGCGAGCGTGTCGGCCTCCTCGCCGTCCGGGCCCCACATGTGGCCGGACTGGCGGATCATGGCCGGCATCGACGCATCCACGATCACGTCGGACGGCACGTGCAGGTTCGTGATGCCGCGGTCGGAGTTGACCATCGCGAGGCGCGGGCCGTCGGCGAGGCCGTCCTCGATCGCCTGGCGCACGCCGGCTGCGGTCGACTCGTCGAGCTCGCCGAGGCCGGAGAGGATGGCGGCGAGGCCGTTCTCGGGCGAGAGGCCTGCTTCGTCGAGCTGCGCGCCGTAGCGCTCGAAGAGCGTCGGCAGGAACGCGCGCACGACGTGGCCGAAGATGATCGGATCGGAGACCTTCATCATCGTGGCCTTGAGGTGGGCCGAGAAGAGCACGTGCTCGTCGCGGGCCCGCTGCACCTGGGCGGCGAGGAAGGCGTCGAGCGCCTTCGCGCTCATGAAGGTCGCGTCGACGATCTCGCCAGCGAGCACCTTCAGGCCGTCCTTGAGCACGGTCGTCTCGCCGTCGGCGACGAAGCGGATCTGCAGCGTGTCGTCCGCCGGCATCGTGACCGACTGCTCGTTGGCGCGGAAGTCGCCCTCGCTCATGGTGGCGACCGCGGTCTTCGAGTCGGGCAGCCAGGCGCCCATCGAGTGCGGGTGCTTGCGCGCGTACTCCTTGACGGAGCGCGGTGCGCGGCGGTCGGAGTTGCCCTCGCGGAGCACGGGGTTGACGGCCGAGCCCTTGATCGCGTCGTAGCGGGCGCGGATGTCGCGCTGCTCGTCGGTCTCGACCTCATCGGGGTAGTCGGGGAGCGCGATGCCCTTCTCCTGCAGCTCCTTGATGGCGGCCTTCAGCTGCGGCACGGAGGCGGAGATGTTGGGGAGCTTGATGATGTTCGCCTCGGGCGACTTCGCGAGCTCGCCGAGCTCGCCGAGCGCATCCGGCTCCTGCTGGTCGGCGGGCAGGAGGTCGGCGAACGACGCGACGATGCGGCCGGCGAGCGAGATGTCGCGGCTCTCGACCTCGACGTCGGCCGCTGCGGCGAACGCGCGGACGATCGGGAGGAGCGAGTGCGTCGCGAGCATCGGCGCCTCGTCGGTGTACGTGTAGATGATCTTGGCCATGCGGCTCGAACCCCTCGCAGTCTGTGTGGGACGGCGGCCGCGCGTGCGCAGGCCGCGCCATGCGCCTCCAACCTATCGCGGCCGGGCTCGAGCGGCGCGCGGCGGGGGAGTCGGACGACGGGCGGATGCGTCGGTAGGGTTGCCAGCCGTGCGTCGCGTGTGGGCCGGGATCGGCCAGGCTGTCGAGTCCGCCGCCATCGCGGCGGTCGGACTCGTGCTGTGCGCGCTCGTGCTGCTCGCCGTCTGGGGCCTCGATCAGGGCTTCGGCGGCGACCCGCTGCTGCAGTGGCGCATCGCGGTCGACGCGTGGATGCTCGGCCACGGCGTCGACGTCGGCATCACGCTCGCGCCCGAGGCGGTCGCCGCGATCGGCCTCGAGTCGGCGGGCGGCTCGTTCGTCGTGACGCTCGGCGCGTGGGGCATCGGCGCGATCACGCTCTGGCTGCACTGGCGCAGCGGCCGCCGCCTGGCGGAGCTGCCGCTCGCCGAGCTCGTGATCGCCGCGCTCGCGGGCGCCGTCGCCACGGGTCTCGTCGGCCTGCTCGCCGGCGTGAGCGCGCAGCACCCGACGGCCGCGCCGAACCTCGGTCAGGCGTTCGCGTTCCCCGCGCTCATCGCGCTCGTCGGCATGGCAGGCGCCGTGCTCGCCGCGCGCGGGCAGGACTGGCTGCAGGCGCTCGCCCGCGCCCTGACGATCGAGGACCCGTGGCTGCGCCCCGTGCGCGCGGCCCTGGCGTCGGGCCTCGGCGGCGCGGTCGCCGTGCTCGGCATCGGCGCGCTCGTCGTCGGTGCTGGACTGCTGCTGCGCTTCACCGACGGGCTGCTGCTCATGGAGTCGCTCGAGGTGACGCACGTGGGCGTCGCCGTGCTGTTCCTGCTGCAGCTCGCGCTCGCGCCCGTCGCGATCGTGTGGGGCGCGGCCTGGGCGATCGGCCCGGGCTTCATGGTTGGCCGCGGCTCGAACGTGTCGCCGCTCGACACCGACCTCGGCCCCGTGCCGGCGCTGCCGCTGCTCTCGGCGATCGACCCGGCGGCGCAGCCGTGGATGCTCGTCGTCGTCGCGCTGCCCGTGCTCGCGGCCGTCGTGGTTGGCGCGCTCGCGCGCCAGTCGACGCTCGCCGGCAGCGCTGACCGCCCCGTGCACTGGTGGGAGCTCGCGGTCGCCGGCGTCGGCGGCGGACTGCTCGCGGGCGGACTGCTCGGGATCGCCGCGATGCTCTCGACGGGCGCCGCCGGTCCCGGTCGGCTGTCCGAGACCGGCCCCGACGCCGTGCTCGTCGCGGGCTGGGGAGCGATCGAGGTGACCGTCGGGCTGCTCATCGGCCTGGTCGCGGGCGGCCGCGCCCCCGTCGGGCTCGCGGGCGGCGCCGCGCTGCCGCTCGCGGCCCAGCGCGAGGGCACGTCGATGCGCGACGTCTTCGGCTTCGGTCGCAGCAGCGGCGAGCCGCTCGACGACGAGTCGCTCGGCGAGACGACGGGCGACGAGCCGATCGACGACGACTCGACCGGCGGCGATGCCGACCGCGATGCGGATGCGTCCGACCCGCGGCCGCACGCGTCGCCGCTGCCGCTCGCCGAGGCCGAGACGCAGGTCGTCGAACCCGTCGCGCAGCCCGGGCCCTCCGCAGTCGACGACGCGGCGGAGGCGGCGGGAGACCGCGCGGCGGAGGCCGATGACGCGGCTGGGTCGAAGCATCCGGCGCCCGCGCCCCAGGACGACCGCCCTACCCCGTAGTCCCGACGCCGCAGTCGCGACGCCGTAGGATGGAGCGCGTGCTGCGCCTCGTCGTCCTGGTCTCCGGCAGCGGCACCAACTTCGCCGATCTGCTCGAGCGGACCCGCGCCGGCCGCGTGCCGGCCGAGATCATCGCCGTCGGCGCCGACCGCGAGTGCGGCGGCATCGAGATCGCCCGCGCCGCCGGCATCCCCACCTTCGTCGAGCCGTTCGAGGCGCCGCGCGACGCGTGGTCGGAGCGGATCGCCGACCGCATCGAGGCCTTCGAGCCCGACGTCATCGTGCTCTCGGGCTTCATGCGGCTGCTCTCCGCGGGCGTCGTCGCGCGCTTCGAGCCGGCGATCCTCAACACGCACCCGGCCTTCCTGCCCGAGTTCCCCGGCGCGCACGGCGTGCGCGACGCGCTCGCGGCGGGCGCGACCCAGACCGGCGCATCCGTGATCATCGTCGACAGCGGCGTCGACACCGGTCCGGTGCTCGCGCAGGAGCGGGTGCCCGTGCTGCCCGACGACACCCAGGACACCCTGCACGACCGCATCAAGCTCGTCGAGCGGGAGCTGCTCGCGAGCGTCATCGCCGACATCGCCGACGGCACGTGCGACCTCGCCGACCACGGGCTCGAGCAGCGCCTTCGAGCACAGCCGACCGACACGGAGGAACGACAGTGAGCGGACCCCAGCACGACCAGAGCCTCTACCGCGACCGCGACGTCGTGCCCTTCCGGCGCGCGCTGCTGTCGGTGAGCGACAAGACCGGCGTCGTCGAGCTCGGCCGTGCGCTGGTCGAGGCGGGCGTCGAGCTCGTCTCCACCGGCTCGACCGCGAAGATGCTGGCGGATGCGGGACTCCCGGTCACCGAGGTCGCACACGTCACCGGCTTCCAGGAGGCGCTCGACGGGCGCGTGAAGACGCTGCACCCGGCGATCCACGCGGGGCTGCTCGCCGACCTGCGGCTCGAGCACCACGAGGCGCAGCTCGCCGACCTCGGCATCGCGCCGTTCGAGCTCGTCGTCGTGAACCTCTACCCGTTCGTCGAGACGGTGCGCTCGGGCGCGGCCGACGCCGACGTCATCGAGCAGATCGACATCGGCGGGCCCGCCATGGTGCGCGCCTCGGCGAAGAACCACGCCAACGTCGCGATCGTCACCGACCCGCGCATCTACCCGCTCATCGCGAAGGCGGCCGGCTCGGGGCTCAACCTGCTGCAGCGGCGCGCACTCGCCCGCGACGCGTTCGCGCACACCGCCGCCTACGACACCGCGGTCGCCCGCTGGTTCGCGGGGGAGCCGGTCGAGCAGCCCGCGGCGGCAGCGGCGGCCGCACCGGCAGCGGCCGCACCGGCACCGGCGGCACCGGCGCAGGCGGCGCCCGCGCAGGCCGCGCCCGCAGCACCCGCGCGGGCCGCGGCCCCCGCGCCCGCAGCGGCGGACGCATCCGTGCCCGACACGTCGAGCGCGACCGGCCTGCTGAAGGCGGTCGGGGCGGCGACGCTCGTCTCCGGACTCCGCTACGGCGAGAACAGCCACCAGCAGGCGGGCATCTTCGCGCTGCCCGGCGGCGCCGGCATCACGCAGGCCGAGCTGCTGCACGGCAAGCCGATGTCGTTCAACAACTACGTCGACGCCGACGCGGCCCTCCGAGCCGCGTTCGACTTCAGCGAGCCGGCGGTCGCCATCATCAAGCACGCGAACCCGTGCGGCATCGCGATCGCCGACCCCCGCGCCGCCGACCCCATCGCGTCGGCGCACGAGCGCGCCCACGCGTGCGACCCGATCTCGGCGTTCGGCGGCGTGATCGCCGCGAACCGCACCGTCACGCGCGCGATGGCCGAGACGGTCAAGGACATCTTCACCGAGGTCGTCGTCGCGCCCGACTTCGAGCCCGAGGCGCTCGAGCTGCTCACGGCGAAGAAGAGCATCCGCCTGCTGCGCCTGCCGGAGGGCTACGCCCGCGAGGGCTCCGAGCTGCGGCAGGTCTCGGGCGGCGTGCTCGTGCAGCAGCCCGACACGTTCGAGGGCTTCTCGTCGCACACGTGGCGCCGGGTGAGCGGTTCGCACGTCTCCGACGCGGTGCTCGCCGACCTCGAGTTCGCGTGGCGCGCCTGCCGGTCGGTGAAGTCGAACGCGATCCTGCTCGCGTCGGGGCTCGCATCCGTCGGCGTCGGCATGGGCCAGGTCAACCGGGTCGACTCGTGCAAGCTCGCGGTCGAGCGCGCCGGTGAGCGCGCCGCGGGCTCGGTCGCGGCGTCGGATGCGTTCTTCCCGTTCGCGGACGGCCTCCAGATCCTGCTCGACGCGGGCGTCGTCGCCGTCGTGCAGCCGGGGGGCTCCGTGCGCGACGAGGAGGTCATCGCCGCGGCGACCGCCGCGGGCATCACGATGTACTTCACGGGCGAGCGCCACTTCGCGCACTGAGTCCGGAGCGCACCTCCCCGCCCGAGCCCGACCGCGGCGATGTCCGTCGTCGAGGTAGCCTCCCTCGCATGAGTGCCGGCACCATCGACGACGTCCGCCGCGCCCGCCGCGTGCTGTGCTTCGGCGTCACCGGCTCCGGGAAATCGACGATGGCGCTCGCGCTGGGGGAGCGGCTCGGCCTGCCCGTCACGCTCATGGACGAGCTGTGCTGGCAGCCCGGCTGGGTGCAGCGCTCGCGCGAGGAGATCGACGCGAGCGTGCTGCCGATCCTCGCGAGCGACGCGTACGTGCTCGACACCGTCTACGGCTTCCACAACCAGCAGGCGCTCGAGCACGTCGACGTGATCATCGGGCTCGACTACCCGCGCGCGGTCTCGCTCGCCCGGCTCGTCCGCCGCACGTGGCGACGCATCCGCACCCGGGAGCTCGTGTGCAACGGCAACGTCGAGACGCTCCGGCTGGCGCTCGCGAAGGACTCCGTCATCGTCTGGCACTTCCGCTCCTGGCGGTCGAAGCGCGAGCGGATGCGCGCCTGGCACGCGGACACGTCGGCGCCGCCGGTGCTGCTGCTCTCGCGGCCCGCCGATGCGGACCGGCTGCTCCGCGACCTGCGCGGATCGACGAGTCGGGGGTAGACGCGCCCGGCGGAGCCTGCTTAGAATCGAAGGCTGTCCGCGCCACCCGCCGCGGCGACTGAGGAGGATGCCATGAGCACGACGACGAACGCTCCGATCGCTGCCGCCCGCGCCCTCCTCGTCCGCCCCCGCGTCGCCGGACGTCGGTAGCAGGAGGGCCTCGCAGCCCCGTCGCGAGCTCGCCTCGCCTCGCCGTCCCGGCCGCCCAGCCGGTGACGCAGCACCACCATCGCGACGCAGTCGTCGCATCAGCACCGCGCGGACACGCTCGTCCGCGACTTCGAAGGATCCCTCATGGCCCCGACGCCCTCGCCCGAGACCACCGACACCGTAGGTCACCTGCGCGCGCTCGGCAGGCTCCTGCCGTTCCTGCGCCCGGTGCTGCCGCGGCTCATCCTCGGCACGATCGCTGCCCTCATCTCGGCGCTGCTGAGCCTCGCGACGCCCATCGCGATGCGCGCGCTCGTCGACGGCCCGCTCGCGGAGTCGGACGCATCCGCCGTGTGGCCGGTCGCGCTCGCGATCCTCGCGCTCGCGCTCGGTGAGGCGTTCTTCGTCTACATGCGCCGCTTCCTCGTGACGCTGCCCTCGACGCAGATCGAGGCGTCGATGCGCCGCTCGCTCTACGGCCAGCTGCAGGCGCTGCCCGTCGCGTTCCACGACCGCTGGCAGTCGGGGCAGCTGCTGAGCCGCGCCGTGCAGGACCTCGGCATGATCCGCCGCTTCATCGCCTTCGGTGCGCCGCTGCTGGCCGTGAACGCGATCACGCTCGTCGTCGGCATCGTCATCCTGTTCTTCTGGAGCCCGCTGCTCGCGGGCGCCTTCGTGGTGCTCTCGGCGCCGATCGTCTTCGTCGCGCTGCGCTTCGAGCGCCGCTACTTCACGATCTCGCGCTCGGCGCAGGACCAGGCGGGCGACCTCGCGACCACGGTCGAGCAGTCGATCCACGGCATCCGCGTGCTCAAGGCGTTCGGCCGTGGCCGTCACGCGCTCGAGGGCTTCACCGACCAGGCGTCGACGCTGCGCGAGACCGAGATCGACAAGGCCCGCATGGACGGGCACCTGTGGATGTGGCTGACGATCGTGCCGTACGTCTCGTACGCCGTCTGCCTCTTCCTCGGCGTCTGGCTCGCGGCGACCGGGCAGCTCTCGGTCGGCACGCTCTTCGCGTTCTTCGCCGTCGCGATGGTGCTCAACTGGCCCATCGAGTCGATCGGCTTCCTCTTCGCGTTCCTCATCGACGCCTCGAACGCCTCGCGCCGCTTCCACGAGATCGTCGACAGCGAGAACACGATCGTCGACCCCGAGGAGCCGAAGACGATCGCGGTGCCGCGCGGGCGGCTCGAGTTCGAGGACGTGCACTTCCGCTACCAGGACGCGCAGCCGCACGAGCGCGACCTCGTCGACGGCGCGACGCTCACGCTCGAGCCCGGCGAGACGATGGCGCTCATCGGCATCACCGGCTCCGGCAAGACGACCCTCACGGCGCTGCCCGCGCGCCTCTACGACGTCACGGGCGGCCGAGTGCTGCTCGACGGCGTCGACGTGCGCGACCTGACGCTCGCCGAGCTGCGCACGCACGTCGCGATGGCGTTCGAGGACGCGACGCTGTTCTCGGCGACCGTGCGCGAGAACGTGCTCATGGGCGCGCCGGATGCGTCGGAAGAGGCGCTCGACCGCGCGCTCGCGATCGCGCAGGCCGGCTTCGCCCGCGACCTGCCGAAGGGCCTCGACACCGAGATCGGCGAGGAGGGGCTCTCGCTCTCCGGCGGCCAGCGCCAGCGCCTCGCGCTCGCGCGCGCGGTCGCGGCCGACCCCGCGGTGCTCGTGCTCGACGACCCGCTCTCGGCGCTCGACGTCGAGACGGAGGCGCAGGTCGAGGAGGCGCTGCGCGGCGTGCTCGACCGCACGACCGCGCTCATCGTCGCCCACCGCCCGAGCACGGTGCAGCTCGCCGACCGCGTCGCGCTCATGCGCGACGGCAGGATCGCCGACGTCGGCACGCACTCGGAGCTGCTCGCCCGCAGCGAGCACTACCGCTACGTGATCTCGAGCCTCGAGGAGGCCGAGCTCGACCGCAAGAGCATCGACGCCGTCACCGGCTCGATGCAGACGATCGATGTGGATGCGCTCGAGCGCCAGCTCGAGCAGGAGCAGGACGAGGAGGTGTCGCGATGAGCGTCTACGGCGTGCAGGGCGAGGACCGCACCGACTACACGAAGGCCGAGTCGAAGGCCATCCGCGCGCGCTCGCGGAAGCTGCTCGGGTCGCTGCTGCGACCGCACCTCGGACGCGTGATCGTCACGATGGTGCTCGTCGTCATCGCCGTCGCGGCGAACATCGCGGGGCCGATGCTCATCGCCTACGGCATCGACACGGGCCTGCCGTCGATCATGGAGCGGGCCGACTGGATGCCGCTGTGGGTCGCGACGATCGTCTACATCGTCGCCGCGGTGCTCGCCGGCGTGCTCATGTACCTCTACACGGTCGGCATCGCGCGCATCAGCCAGACGGTGCTGTTCGACCTGCGACGGCGGCTCTTCGGCCACGCGCAGCGGCTGAGCCTCGAGTTCCACGAGTCCTACACGTCGGGCCGCATCATCGCGCGCCAGACGAGCGACCTCGAGTCGATCCGCGACCTGCTCGACCAGGGGCTCAACGAGCTCGTCCGCGGCGTGCTGTTCATGGCGTTCACGGGCGTCGCGATGACGATCCTCGACCCGCTGTCGGGCCTCATCATCGGCATCGCGCTCATCCCGGCGATCATCCTCACGCGCTGGTTCCAGGTGCGCTCGACGGTGCTCTTCCGCGAGACGCGCACGACGAGCGCGCGCATGATCGTGCACTTCGTCGAGACGATGACGGGCATCCGGGCCGTGAAGGCGTTCCGCAAGGAGCCGGCGAACCAGCGCGAGTTCGACGAGCGCGTCGACGACTACCGCGACGCGAACTTCCGCACGATCAACATCTTCGGCATCTACGAGCCGGGCATCATGGCGATCGGCGCGGTCACGATCGCGACGCTCGTGCTCGTCGGCGGCCTGCGGGTCGTCGAGGGCTCGCTGCAGATCGGCGTGCTGCTCGCGATCGCGCTCTACGCGCGCAACTTCTTCCAGCCCATCCAGGGCATCGGCATGTTCTTCAACGGCTACCAGTCGGCGTCGGCGGCGCTCGAGAAGATCTCCGGCATGCTCGAGGAGGAGCCGACCGTGCGCGAGCCGGCGGCGCCGAAGTCGCTGCCCGAGTCGCGCGGGCAGATCGACTTCGACCGGGTCGAGTTCGCCTACAGCAGCGGCAAGGTCGTGCTGCCCGACTTCGACCTGCACATCCCCTCGGGGCAGACGATCGCGCTCGTCGGCACGACGGGCGCCGGCAAGTCGACGCTCGCGAAGCTCATCTCGCGGTTCTACGACCCCTCTGACGGCTCGGTGAAGCTCGACGGCGTCGACCTTCGCGAGCTCGCGAACGACGACCTGCGACGGGCGGTCGTGATGGTGACGCAGGAGGCGTACCTGTTCTCGGGCACCGTCGCCGACAACATCGCGCTCGGCAAGCCGGGCGCGAGCGACGAGGAGATCGAGGCGGCCGCGCGGGCGGTCGGCGCGCACGAGTTCATCACGGCGCTGCCCGACGGCTACGACACCGACGTGAACAAGCGCGGCGGTCGCGTGAGCGCCGGCCAGCGGCAGCTGCTCTCGTTCGCCCGGGCGTTCCTCGCCGACCCGCGCGTGCTGATCCTCGACGAGGCGACGGCGTCGCTCGACATCCCGTCGGAGCGGCTCGTGCAGGAGGGCCTCACGACGCTGCTCCACGACCGCACGGCGATCATCATCGCCCACCGGCTCTCGACCGTCGCGATCGCCGACCGCGTGCTCGTCATGGAGCACGGCCGCATCATCGAGGACGGCTCGCCCGACGAGCTCATCGCCGCGGGCGGCAAGTTCGCGTCGCTGCACCGCGCTTGGCGGGAGTCGCTCGTCTGACTCGAGCGGTCGCTCAACGGGCGCGGCCGGTGCTCGGCCGGCAAACGCGCAGGTCAGGCGGTCAGAGGCTCTTGCGCCCGATGACCTCGCCGTACTCGTTCTCGCCGATCGGCTCGAAGCCGACGGCCTGGAAGAACTTGCCGGGCCCGAGGTCGCCTTCCTCCCAGACGGCGTAGAGGCTGTCGAAGCCCTGGCGACGCGCCTCGTCGGCGACCTGCTCGACGGTGTAGCTGCCGACGCCGCGACGCTGCGCGCTGCCGGCCACGTACATCCGCAGCACGCTCGAGCGGTACTCCTCGCGATCGACCTCCGGGTCGAAGTTCGCCATCACGAAGGCCACGGGCTCGTCGCCGTCGAAGACGACGCGCTGCCAGGCGCTCTGCGTGTTGACGAACTCCTCGAGCCGGGCGTTCGCGGCGAGGAACGCCTCCTGGCCCCGCTTGAGGGTCATGCCGTTGGCGGCGACGATGTTCGCCGCGGACAGCTCTTCGAGGCGCAGAGTCTCCATGGCGACACCGTACCAGCGGCATGGCGGAGGCCAAACGACGGGCGGATGAACGGCTGCTCAGCCGATCGGCGTGATGCGGATGCGTCCGCCCAGGTCGTCCGGGTCGGCGATCGTGCCCGCCTGGGCGGCGAGCACGGCGGCGGCCGACCAGGCCGTCGCCCGAGCGAGCTGCTCCTCGAGCGTCGCGCCCTGGGCGATCGCCTGCGCGATCGCGGCGATCGCGGCGTCGCCCGCGCCGGTCGGGTTGCCGTCGAGCACGTGGTCGAGCGCGGCGTGCCAGGCGCGGCCGTCGGGCAGCACCGCGAGCATCCCCTCGACGTCGAGGGAGGCGAACACCGTGCCGGTGCCGAGCGCGGCGAGCCGGCGTGCGGCGTCGAGCGGGTCGGTGCCGCCCATGGCGTCGAACAGCTCGTGCCGGTTGGGCTTGACGGCGGTGGCGCCGGCGGCGACGGCGTGGCGCAGCTGCTGGCCTCCGACGTCGATGAGCACGGGCGTGCCGGACGCCTTCGCGATCTCGACGACGCTCGCGCAGAAGCCTTCGGGCGTGTCGGGCGGCAGCGAGCCGGAGGAGACGATGAGGCGCGCACCCGGCGCCTCCTCGCGCACGATGTCGAGCAGCTGATCCCAGCTCGCGGCGTCGATCGGCGCGCCGTGCTCGTTGAGGTTGGTGGTGCCGGCGGGCGTGACGATCGCGGTCGTGCGGCGGGTGTGCGCGTCGACCTCGATGAGGCGATGCGGGATGCCGGCGAGGTCGAGGTCGTGCACGAAGATCGCGTGCACCGGGCCACCGATCGGGGCGATGACGACGGCGGTCTCGTGCTGCTGGTGCAGCACGCGGGCGACGTTGACGCCCTTGCCGCCGGCGCGGGCGAGGCCCGTCGGCACGCGGTGGCTCGTGCCGATCCGCAGCTCGTCGATCGTGTACGTGATGTCGATCGCGGGGTTCGTCGTCACGCAGAGGATGGGGGCGTCCGGGGTCGCGTCAGCGGTGGATGCGACGCTTCGGGCATCGGCGCTGCTCACGTGTCGTGCCTCCTCTGCGGGGTCGATCCCGCTCGATCTGGACGGGTCGATCATCGCATGCGAGGCATCCGTCGACACGCCGCGAGGGCTTGCTTCATTCGAACAGAGGTTCGAAGATGGGAGGATGGGGATGGCATCGACGAGGCTCGAGCGACGGGCGGGCGACGACCGCACGGCGACGGTCGACGCGCTCCGCGAGCGGCTGCGGAGCATGCAGCAGTCGGCCGCCCAGCACACCGCGCCGGCGCCGGTCGAGCCCGTCTCGGCGGGCCTCGACGAGGTGGTGCGGCGGCTCCGCTCGGGTGCCGCGCACAGCATCGAGTCGCGCAGCCTCGCGCTCGCGTGCCTCGGGGCGGCGATGCCGCGCGGCGCGTGGGGCGCGATCGTCGGGATGCCCGACCTGGGGCTCGAGGCCGCCCGCGACCTGGGCGTGCCGATGGACCGCGTCGCGCTCGTGCCGCATCCGGGGCGATCGTGGCTCGATGTGGTCGCGAGCCTCGCCGAGGCGATGCCGGTCGTGCTCGCCGTCTCGCCCGGCAGGGTGGCGCCCGCCGACGCGGCGCGGCTCGCGGCGCGGCTGCGGCAGGCGTCGTCGACGCTGCTCGTCGAGGGGCCGTGGCCGAACGCCGCGACGGTCGTGCGGCAGGTGCGCGCCGAGTGGCAGGGGCTCGCCGCCGGCGACGGGAGGATCGCCGCGGGGAGCCTCGTCGTCGAGACGGCGTCCGGGGGCGCCTCGCGGCTGGCGAGGATCCCGATCGCCGGCGACGCGCTCCCGGAGCGCGAGCCGGAGCTCGAGGAGCAGCCCGCGGCCTGAGAAGGCCCTGTGAATCGTTGCGGTTCTTGCATCCCTGCGCATACGGTCATGAGAGAAGGTCACGACTTCGGAGGCAGCGATGCGAGCGATGAGCGGCGAGACGCCCTCCCGCTGGCTGCGCTTGGGCCTCACCGCCGGTGCCGCATCGATCGGCGCCGTCTCCCTCTCCCTCCTCCTCGGCGGCTCGGCAGCGAGCGCCGCGGAGGACCGCGATCCCGGCCGACTCGGTGGCCTCGTCCAGCAGCTCGGCAGCTCGGTCGGCGGCGTCGTCGAGACCGTGACCGACCCGCTCGACGCAGCGGTCGGCGGGCTCGGAGCGGTGCTCGCTCCCGTCGAGCAGCTCGTGCAGCCCATCACCTCGCCGGTCGTCGACCAGCTCGCGCCCGTCGTGCAGCCGGTCGTGCAGGCCCCGCCCGTCGCGGTCGAGACCGTCCGCGACCTCGTCGCGCCGGTCACCGGGACGCTCGCGCCGGTGCTGCAGCCGCTCTCGCCGATCGTCGACCCGATCGTCGCACCCGTCGATCACGTCGTCCGCGGTGCCGTGGGCGATGTCATCGCCCCCGTCGTCACCCCGATCGTCGGCACCGTCGACGGCGCGCTCGGCGCCGTGCCGGTCGTCGACGGGCTGCTCGGCGAGCAGCCGGTCGCAGGAATCGTCGACCCGGTGCTCGACCTCGATCCGGGCGAGCTGCTCCCGACACCCGCTCCGGGGACGGAGCCCTCGCCGGCGCCGGTCCCCGTGCCGGAGGTCGAGGGGGAGCCCGCGACACCGGTCGTCGTCGCTCCCGTGGTCGACGCATCCGCCACGACTGCGACCTCTGCGACCGCTGGCGCGACCCCGGCACTGCAGGCCGACGAGCGCGGCATCGAGGCAGCGCTGCGCGCCCTCGAGGCTGCGGCGGCTGCGGCGGCTCCCGCCGGTGCAGCCGCGACGACCGCCGATGCCCCGATGGTCGCCGTGGAGCCGCGCCCGGGCGGCCGCGACGTGGCACCCCTCTCGCCGGCACTCGACGGCATCGTGCCCTCCGGCGCGACCGGCAGCGCCGGCGCCCACGCATCGCCGTCGGCGATCATCCAGGACCACCTGCTGCCCGCGCTCCCGGTCGGTCAGGTCAGCGCGCTCGAGCACGACCGCGCCCCCTCCTCGCTCGCCGAGGAGCACACCGCCAGCCCTGATTGAGCGATCCGAGGCCGCGCACTCGCGCGGCACGCAGCCGTCCCGGCGCGGGACGGCAGATCACTCCGATCAGGGAAGGCAAGAACCATGAACAAGCTCGCGAAGCGAGCGCTGTGGACCGCAGCGCTCACGGGCGGCCTCTGGGCCGCGGGTGCTGGCGTGGCCAGCGCCGCAGGGACCGACGGCTCGGAAGGCCTCGGCTCCGGCAATGACGCAGTGGTGTCGCTCTCGGCACCCATCACCCTGGGCGGCAACGCCCTCGGGATCCTCGGCGACGCCGAGTCCACCGGATCGTCGGCGACGACCGCTCCCGCGGTGCCGTCGGTCGACATCAGCACATCGGGCATCGGGGGCGCGCTGTCGGGCAACGCGGCCCTCCTGGCGCTCGACGTGCCCGTGACGGTGGCGGGCAACGCGATCGGCATCCTCGGCGACGCATCGAGCGACGGCTCGACCGCGACGACGACGACCGCTGCGTCGTCGGCCGCCGGCGCGACGACCTCCGGCGACGACGGGCTGCTCTCGGGCCTGCTCGGCGTCGTGGACGTCACGGTGCCGGTCACGGTCGGCGGCAACGCCGTCGCGGTGCTCGGCGACGCGACGTCGGAGGACTCGACAGTCGACTCGTCGGCGACGACCGGTGGTTCGGACGGCGCCGCGACGAGCGGTGACGACGGCCTGCTGTCGGGCGACCAGCTCATCGCGGATGTGCTCGCGCCGATCACGATCGGCGGCAACGCCGTCGGCGTGCTGGGCGACGCGACGTCGGAGGGCTCGACGGTCGACTCGTCGGCGACGACGGGTGGTTCGGACGGCGCCGTGACGAGCGGTGACGACGGGCTGCTGTCGGGCGACCAGCTCATCGCGGATGTGCTCGCGCCGATCACGATCGGCGGCAACGCCGTCGCGGTGCTCGGTGACGCGACGAGCACGGGCTCCACGGTGACGTCGGAGACCGGCGGCTCGACGGATGCACCCGGCACGTCGGGTGACGGCGGGCTGCTCTCGGGCTCGATCCTCGACCTCGACATCCTCGCTCCCATCACGGTCGGCGGCAACGCGATCGGCGTGATCGGCGACGCGACGAGCGAGGGCTCGACGGTGACGACGCCGACGGCTCCCAGTGAGCCGACGGTGCCGACCGACCCGACCGACCCAACCGACCCGACGGACCCGACGGACCCGACCGACCCGGCCGACCCGACGGACCCAACCGACCCGACCGACCCGACGGACCCGACGATCCCGGGCGACCCGACGATCCCCGGTGACCCGACGGATCCCGGCATGCCGGGCGACGACGGAGACAGCAAGGACCCGGTGCTGCCGGGCGATGAGACGACCGTGGACGGCGGCGACAGCCGAGTGGACCTGCCGCGATCGGCCGCATCGACCGACGTGGCGACGGCCGCCGCCGGCCAGCTGCCGCGCACCGGGCTCGACCAGCCGGGCATCCTGCCGATCGGCCTGCTCATGCTCGCGCTCGGCCTGCTGCTGCTCGTCGGCGCTCGCCGAGTCCGCTCGATGCGGTAGCCCCCGCGATGCCCAGCGGTGCGGGACGTGCCATGCGCGTCCCGCACCGCGGCATGCCAGCGCGACGCGCCGCATCCGCTTGACGTCGCTCGAACGTATGTTCGATCATGGGGTGTGGCCAACGAGACGACGACCAGCGCGGCAGCGCCGCAGGCAGTGCGCCTGCGCGCGAGCCGCATCGGGGTGCTGCGGGTGCCTGACTGGCCGATCGTCGTCGCGCGGCAGACAGGGGCGCTGCCCGGCGGCGGCGAGCACGGCGCACCCGGTGCGGTCGTGCACGCGATGCGGATCGTCGCGTGCGACGACGACGCCCGCGCCGACGGCGTGCGGGTGGGCATGCGCATCCGCGACGCCCAGGCCGCATCGCCGCTGCTCGCGCTCGCGCCCGCCGACCCGGTGGGGGAGGCGCTCGCCTTCGAGCGGGTCGTGCGCGCGGTGCTCGCGGTCGTGCCGGCGGCGCAGCCCATCGGCGACGGCGCGCTCGCGTTCCGGATGCGGGGCGCGAGCCGGTTCTACGGGTCGGAGTCGCGGGCGATCGAGGCCGTGCGCGGGGCGCTCGCGCCGATGGGGCTGGCGCCGAGCGTGGGCGTCGCCGACGACCGGTTCTCGGCCGAGCTCGCGGCGGCGGCCCCGGGCGAGACGATCGTGCCGCCCGGCCGCAGCCGCGAGTTCCTGGAGCGGCTCCCCGTGGGCGTGCTCGGCGACGACGAGCTGCCGGGGATGCTGCACCGGCTCGGGGTGCACACGCTCGGCGGCTTCACCCGGCTGCCCGACGACAGCATCCGCGACCGCTTCGGCGAGACGGGGCTCATCGCGCTCGCGCGTGCCCGCGGCGAGGACGACCGACGCGTCGACGCCGACGGGCTCGGCGAGGAGCGCGTGCTGCGGCTCGCGTTCGAGCCGGGCATCGAGGGCGTGCAGGAGCTCGCGCTCGCGGTGCGGGAGCCGGTCGAGCGCTTCGTGCGCCAGCTGGCCGAGCAGCGGCTCGTGTGCAGCGAGATCCGCATCGTGCTGCGCGGCGAGGAGGGGCACGTGAGCGAGCGGCTCTGGCGCCAGCCGGGCTTCCTGCGCGCGGGCGACATCGTCGACCGGATGCGCTGGCAGCTGACCGAGAGCGAGCTCGGCTCGCCGCTCGTCGAGGTGCTCGCGGCGCCCGCGCGCCGCGACGCCGACACCGAGCACATGCCGGGGCTGTGGGGCGGCGGCGACATCGACGACCGCACGAAGCACGCGCTCGAGCGGCTGCAGGGGATGCTCGGCCGCGAGGCGGTGCTGACGGCCGCGCCAGGCGGTGGCCGGCTGCTCGCCGAGCGGGGCGTGCTGACGCCGTGGGGCGACGCGGCGCCCGCGCCGGCCGCCGGTCCGTGGCCCGGCGCGCTGCCGCCGCCCCGACCCTCGGTGGTGTTCCGGCCGCCGCTGCCGGTGCGGCTGCTCGACGAGGCGGGCGCACCGGTCGAGGCAGCGGCGCTCGACGTGCGCGAGGGGTCGCCCGCGTCGTTCTCGCCGCCCGCATCCGCCCGCCGCCGGGTGGTCGCGTGGGCCGGTCCGTGGCCCATCCGCCGCCGCGATCTCGGCGACGTCGTGCACCGGGTGCAGATCCTCGACGGCGAGGGCGAGGCATGGGTGCTGCTGCACGCCGACGGCCTCTGGCTCGCGGAGGGCCGCTATGCGTAGCGAGGTGGTCTCGACTCGCTCAGCGCGCTGCGCGCGCGGAGCGGCTCGACCAGCGATGGGGACTCGCTCAGCGCGCTGCGCGCGCGGAGCGGCTCGACCAGCGATGGGGACTCGCTCAGCGCGCTGCGCGCGCGGAGCGGCTCGACCAGCGATGGAGCAGGTGGCCTAACGATGGCGGGATGGAACAACCCGGCGATGCCGTGGCGCGAGCTCGAGGGCATCCTCTCGGACCGCGACGCCGGCAGCAGCAGCGGCCGCCGCCACCCGGCAGAGCTCGACGAGGCTCGCCGCCCGCGCATCGGCGTGCCTGCGCCGGAAGCGACGACGCCCTACGCCGAGCTGCACGCGCACTCGCACTACTCGTTCCTCGACGGTGCCTCGAGCCCTGCGGAGCTCGTCAACGAGGCCCGCGCGCTCGGGCTCGAGGCGCTCGCGCTCGTCGACCACGACGGGCTCTACGGGGCGGTGCGGTTCGCCGAGGCGGCCGCCGAGGCCGGGCTGCCGACGGTGTTCGGCACCGAGTTCACGCTCGGCCTCGAGGCGCCCCAGAACGGCATCCCCGATCCCGACGGCAGCCACCTCGTGGCGCTCGCGACCGGACCGGCCGGCTACACGGCGCTCGCGACCGCGCTCACCGACGGCTACCTCACGACCGACGCGCACGGCGTGCCGGGCGAGAAGGGCAGGCCGGTCTTCGAGCTCGAGAGGCTCGCCGAGACGGCCGGCGGCGAGTGGCTCGTGCTCTCGGGCTGCCGCAAGGGCGGCGTGCGGCAGGCGCTCGAGCGGCACGGCTCGGCGGCGCAAGGGGCGGATGCGGCGGGTCTCGAGCTCGACCGGCTCACGTCGCTCTTCGGTCGCGACCGCGTCGCGGTCGAGCTGAGCGACATCGGCGACCCGCGCGACTTCGAGCGCAACCGGGTGCTCGCCGACCTCGCCGAGCGCCGCGACCTGCCGGTGATCGCGACCACGAACGCGCACATCGCGAGCCCGTCGCGGCAGCGGCTCGGTGACGCCGTCGCCGCCGTGCGCGCGCGCCGCTCCATCGACGAGCTCGACGCCTGGCTGCCGGCCGGCGGCGTGCCGTCGCTGCGCTCGGGCGCCGTGATGGCCCGCCGCTTCCGCGCCTTCCCCGGCGCGGTCGACACGGCCGCCGCGCTGGGCCGCGCCCTCGCGTTCGACCTGCGCGCCGCATCCCCCCGGCTGCCCGACTTCCCGGTGCCCGAGGGCCACTCGCCGATGAGCTGGCTGCGCGCGCTCGTCGACGAGCGGCTGCCGCGCATCTACGACACGAACGCCGACGGCCGCCCGAGCCCCGAGGTCGCCGCGCGGCTCGAGCACGAGCTGGGTCTCATCGACCAGAAGGGCTTCGCCGGCTACTTCCTCATCGTCTTCGAGATCGCTGACTTCGCCCACCGCAACGGCATCCTCTGCCAGGGCCGCGGCTCGGCGGTCGCGAGCGCGATCTGCTTCATCCTCGGCATCACCGCCGTCGACCCCATCCGCTACCGGCTGCCGTTCGAGCGCTTCATCTCGATGATGCGCGAGGAGGAGCCCGACATCGACATCGACTTCGACGCCGGCCGCCGCGAGGAGGTCATCCAGCACGTCTACGAGCGCTACGGCCGCCGCAACGCCGCGCAGGTCGCGAACGTCATCACCTATCGCCCGAAGTCGGCGGTGCGCGACGCGGCGAAGGCGCTCGGCTACGCCGTGGGCCAGCAGAACGCGTGGTCGAAGTCGGTCGAGTCGTACTCGAGACCCGACGCCCCAGGCATCCCGGATGCCGTCACCGAGCTCGCGGGCGAGTTCCTGCACGCGCCGCGCCACCTGGGCATCCACTCGGGCGGCATGGTGCTCACCCAGGAGCCGGTCGGCTCGGTCTGCCCGATCGAGCCCGCCCGCATGGAGAACCGCACGGTGCTGCAGTGGGACAAGGACGACTGCGAGTGGATGGGCCTCGTGAAGTTCGACCTGCTGGGCCTCGGCATGCTCGGCGCGCTCTCGCACACGATGCAGCTCGCCGCCGAGCACACGGGGGAGTCGTGGACGCTCGCGTCGATCCCCGCGGAGGAGGCGGGCGTCTACGACATGCTGTGCGAGGGCGACGCGGTGGGGGTCTTCCAGGTCGAGTCGCGCGCCCAGATGGCGACCCTGCCGAGGCTCAAGCCGCGCTGCTTCTACGACCTCGTGGTCGAGATCGCGCTCATCCGCCCCGGCCCCATCCAGGGCGGTGCCGTGCACCCCTACATCCGCCGCCGCACGGGCGCCGAGGCGATCAGCTACCCGCACCCGCTGCTCATCCCGGTGCTCGAGCGCACGCTCGGGGTGCCGCTGTTCCAGGAGCAGCTCATGCAGATGTCGGTCGCGGTCGGCGGCTTCGACGCGGGCGAGGCCGATCAGCTGCGGCGCGCGATCGGCTCGAAGCGCTCGCTCGAGCGCATCGAGGCGCTCAAGGCCAAGCTCTTCGCGGGCATGGCGGCGAACGGCGTCGAGCCGGACGTCGCCGAGTCGATCTACCGCAAGATCGAGGCGTTCGCGGGCTTCGGCTTCGCCGAGTCGCACTCGCTCGCCTTCGCGAAGCTCGTCTACGCCTCGTCGTGGATGCGCCTGCACTACCCGGCCGCGTTCCTCGCGGGCCTCCTGCGCAGCCAGCCGATGGGGTTCTGGTCGCCGCAGACGCTCGTGGCGGATGCGCTGCGGCACGGCGTCGAGACGCTCCGTCCCGACGTGGTGCGGTCGGCCGTCGATGCGGGCCTCGAGCAGCACGGGTCGCCCGGCGGCGGGGACGACGCGTGCCTGGCGCGCGACCAGCCCCCGGTGCCGCCCGTCGCATCCGAGTCGCTCGCCATGCGCGGCAGGCACCGGCGCGACGGCGCCTTCTCGGTGCGGATGGGGCTGTCGAGCGTCACGGGCGTCGGGGCGGCGGCCGCCGGGCGGATCGTCGCCGCGCGCGAGGCGTCGCCGCTGCGCGACATCCACGACCTCGCGCGCCGCGCCGACCTCGACCGGGGCGAGCTCGAGGCGCTCGCGACCGCGGGTGCGCTCGAGGGGCTCGGCATCGGCCGCCGCGAGGGGCTGTGGCTCGCGGGGCCCGCGTCGACGGAGCGGGAGGACCAGCTCGAGGGCTCGCAGGTGAGCCTGCAGCCGCCGCTGCTGCCGATCCTGTCGGCGCAGGAGCAGGTGGCGCTCGACATCTGGTCGACCGGCGTCGCCCCCGACGACCACCCGGTGCGCTACGCGCGGGCGATGCTCGAGGAACGCGGCGTGCTGCCGATCGCCGGGCTCGCCGACGCCGAGCCGGGTCGACGCGTGCAGGCGGCGGGCATCGTCACGCACCGGCAGCGGCCGAGCACGGCGCAGGGCGTGACGTTCATGAACCTCGAGGACGAGACGGGGATGCTCAACGTCATCTGCTCGAAGGGGCTGTGGGCGCACTCGCGGCACGTGGCGCGGCACGCGCCGGCGCTCATCGTGCGGGGGATGCTGCAGCGCACCCCCGAGGGCGTGATCGCGCTGCTCGCCGACCGGCTCGACCGCTTCGACGTGCCGACGAGCGGCTCGCGCGACTTCCGATAGCCGCGGCGTCGCGCCGCCCGTTGAGCGTTCGCGTCCGGGTTGACCACAACTCGGACGCGAACCCTCGACAGCCGGGAGGGGCGGCGAGACCCGTCGAGGGTCTGCGTCCGAGTGCAGAGCGACTCGGGCGCAGACCCTCGACTGGTGGGCCGGCTACGTCAGCAGCCGGTGCGCCACGCGTTCGACGCGAGCGTCGGCAGACCGCCGACGTTGTAGACCGCAGTCGGCGCGATCATCGCGATGAGCTCCTCGACGTCGAGCGTCACGCACGTGCTCGCCGCCAGCACCACCGGCGCGCTGTGCACACCCGCCACCATCGACGCGGAGAGCGCGTCGGGGAAGTTGGTGCCGGAGGCCACGGCGATCGCCTGGATCTCGGACTGCCCCATGAAGCGCTCGACGAGCAGCGCGTTCGTCGCGTACCGGTCGGCACCCGCGACGCGCGGCACCGTGAAGCCCTCGGCGCGGTAGGCCCGCACCGTGGCGTCGGTGACGGTCGCGTTCGCGCCGAGCACCGTCGCCGTCTGGGCACCGAGCGCCTCGAGCGCGTCGACGGTGTGCTCGCTCGTGCGGGCGCGCGGGGTCAGCAGCACCGGCACGTCGCCGATGGCCGAGGCCACGCCGCTCGCCGAGACCGCGTCGGCGAACTGCTCGCCGCTCGCGAGCAGCACCTGGTCGGCGGTGCCGAAGTACCGCTCGGCGATGAGCGCCGCCGTCTGGTAGCGGTCGGCGCCGGCGATGCGGGAGACCGTCGCGTTCGGCACGACCTCCGTGATCTGGGCCGCGGTCGCGCTCGAGACCGACGGCGTGCCGCCGACGATCGTGACGCTGCCGGGCTGCAGGCGCTGGAGCTCGGCGATCGTCACCGGCATCAGGCCGTCGGTCGGCGTGAGCAGCAGGCTCGCGTCGGCCCGCGCTGCGGCCGGGCCGGCCGAGAGCGCGTCGGCGAAGACCTGCCCGGAGGCGATCAGCACGTCGGTGCCGGGGCCGAAGAGCGCCTCGGATGCCTCGACGTTCGTCTCGTAGCGGTCGTCGCCCGCGTAGACCTCGACGACGGTCTCGACCGGGGCGGCCGGCTCGAACGCGATGCCCACCACGACGGCGTCGTGGTCGCTCGCGCGGTACGGATCGGGCGCGAAGAGCGCGTCCTGCGCCGGCTGCTTGAACGCCATCGTGTAGTCGAAGATGCTCGGCTCGTCCGAGTTCGCGTGCCACGCCTCGGCACCGGCGACCGACGGCAGCAGCGCCGCGTCGGCGAGCCCGTAGTCGAGGTAGCCGAGCATGCCGTCGAAGACGTACGTGTAGGCATCCTCGCCCTGGAACTCCTCGAGCAGGTCGGTCCAGCCGGCCGCCTCGAGCGTCGTGATCGGGTCCTCGTGGTCGTACGAGTTCAGGTCGCCCAGGATGAGCGAGCCGTCGGCCTCGACGCCGGTCGGGTCCATCGCGAGCCAGTCGGCGAGCGCCGCGGCGGCCTGCGTGCGCACCTCGTTGCAGTTGCCCTGCTCGGGGGTGCCGGTGTCGCCGGCGCACGCGGAGCCCTTCGACTTCAGGTGGTTGACCGCGACGGTGAGGATTCGGTCGGTGCCGAGGTCGCGGAACGACTGCGCGAGCGCGGGCCGGTTCGCCGACGTGTCGAAGCGCGGGTCGATCGACGAGTCGAGCACGGCGTGGTCGCCCTCCGGCGCGACGAGCGCCGGCTGGTAGACGATCGCGGTCGTGATCTCGTCGGTGCCGAGCGTGCCGGTGTCGATGCCGGCCCAGCGCTGCGTGCCGGCCGCCTCGTTGAGCGCCGCGACGAGCGTGTCGAGCGCGACGCCGTCGTTGTTCTCGATCTCGAGCAGGCCGACGACGGCCGAGTCGAGCTCGTCGATCGCGGCGACGATCTTCGCCTCCTGACGGTCGAACTCCTCGGCGGTGACCGCGCCGCGGCTGTCGAGCGTCGTGAAGTAGTTCAGCACGTTGAACGCCGAGACCTCGAGCGTGGCGCCCTCGATCTCGGGTGCCGCCTCGCGGGGGTTGACCTGCGTGAACGTGCCGGCCTCGGTCGGCTGCACGCGCCAGAGGCTCTGGCGGTAGTCGAGCACACCGGTGATGCCGGTGATGGTGTCGCCGCCGCGGAAGCGGTTCTCGAGCGTGAGCGGCTGGAGGTTGCCCGGGTGGATGGCCGGGTCGGGGTTCTGGATGCTGCGGCCGTCGTCGATCGTGATGCGGTTCGCGAGGTTCGCGGCGCGCAGCTCGGCGGCCTCGGCCGAGCCGGGCGCGAAGACCGCGGTCGGCTGCATCTGTCGGTCGGTGCCGACGACGACCTCGCCGAAGCGGCCGAAGTTGAAGTACTCGAGGATCGCGAGCTCCTGCGTGAGCGTGACGAGCATCGACTCGGTGCGCTCGCCGTCGGCGATCGGCAGCGTGAGCGCGATGGGCGTCGGGAGGGTGCCCTCGCCGCAGTCGAGCAGCGTCGCGTTCGAGATGCGGGTCAGGCCCGAGCTCTCCTCGGCGGTGCCGGAGATCTGCACGCGGTCGCCCTCGACGACCTCAGCGGCGCCGGGAGCGAGCACGAAGATGCCGTCGCTCGTGGCGGCGTCGCCGTCGCCGGCGTCCTGGATCGTGAAGCCGTCGAAGCCGCCCTGCTGGAAGTCGCCGGTGACGACGCCCTCGACGGTGACGGGCTGCCCGGCCATGCCGGTCGCGGCGCCCGTGCCCTGCACGGCGCCGATCGCGATCACGGCGTCGGAGCCGCACTCCGCGTCGACCGGAGGCTCCTCGAGCTCGAAGACCTCGTTGGGGGCGCCGGGCGTGTTCCAGGCCTCGCCGGGGGCCGGGGTGCCGGTCCTGCCAGCGATGCCGGCGCCGCTGAACGCGTTGCGCACCCAGTCGGTGGCTGCATCGGTGTCGGTGCCGTCAGGGATGCGGCTCGCGCCGCCCGGGTCGAACGACGCGCCGTCGAAGCCGACGCCGAGGCGGGTGCCCCAGGTGAGGTCGTCGACGCCGCCGTCGTGCACGCCCACCGCGTCGACGACCGTGAAGCCGACGCCGGCGTCGATCGCGCCGT
>NZ_BAAAKK010000003.1:208335-216642 GCF_039527715.1 Agrococcus citreus | reverse complement strand
GGCGTCGACGACCTGGCCGACGGTCGCCGTGCCCTGCACGAGCAGGATCGAGACGGAGCTGTTCTGGATGCCGTTCTCGGGATAGCTCACCACGCCGAAGCCGGCCGCGTCGAGCGCGGGGGCCGGGCTCGACTGGATGACCTGCCCGACCTGGTTGTGCGGGTTGTCGCCCTTGATGACGAGCACCGAGTGCGTGGCGCTCAGGTCGGCGTTCGGGGTGCCCAGCACCTCGACGTACTCGGCGCCGCCGTCGAGGCCGCTGACGTCGGCCGAGAACTCGTTGATGACCGGATAGGTCGCGGCGTTCGCCGGGACGGCGACGAGGCCCGCGAGGGCGAGCGCGGCGACCGTCGAGGTGCCGAGCATGGTGCGTGCGCGCATGGATCCACTCCGTTGGGGTGCAGGGATACCGCCAACATAGCCAGACCGGGTGACACCGCGCTCGACTTTCTCGTGAACAGCGAGTGTCGAGGTGCGGGCGCGCAGCCGCGGAGGGTCAGCGGAAGATGATCGTGCGCTGCCCGTCGAGCAGCACGCGGTCCTCCGCGAACCACTGCACGGCGCGCGAGAGCGTGCGCGACTCCTCGTCCTGGCCGATCGCCACGAGCTCCGCGGGCGTGTGCGCGTGGTCGACGCGCACGACGTTCTGCTCGATGATCGGGCCCTCGTCGAGGTCGCTCGTGACGAAGTGCGCGGTCGCGCCGATGAGCTTCACGCCGCGCGCGTGCGCCTGCCGGTAGGGGTTCGCGCCCTTGAATCCCGGCAGGAAGGAGTGGTGGATGTTGATGAGCCTGCCCTCGAGCGCCGCGCACAGCTCGGGCGAGAGGATCTGCATGTAGCGGGCGAGCACGACGAGCTCGATGCCCTCGCGCTCGACGACCTCGAGGATGCGCCGCTCGAACGCGGCCTTCGACTCGGCGTCGACGACCGGCGCGTGCTCGAACGGCACGTCGTAGAAGGCGGCGAGCGCGCCGAGGTCGGGGTGGTTCGCCATCACGAGCGGGATGTCGACCGAGAGCTGCCCCGCGCGCTGGCGGAACAGCATGTCGTTGAGGCAGTGCGCGGCCTTCGAGACGAGCACGAGGGTGCGCAGCGGGCGGCCCACGTCGTCGAGCTGCCACTGCATGCCGTAGCGCTCGACCACCGGCGCGAGCGCGGCCTCGAAGTCGTCGCGCTCGGCCTCGGCCTCGACCTGCAGCCGCATGAAGAAGCGATCGGTGTCGGCGGACGAGAACTGCTGCGACTCGGTGATGTTGCCGCCGCACTCCACGATCGCGCCCGAGATGGCATGGACGATGCCGGGGCGGTCGTCGCACACGAACGACAGGATCCAGTGGTTCGCAGTCACTCGGCGAGTCTACGAGGCGCGGCGCCCCGGGCCGGTCTCAGCCGACGCTGCGAGCGGCCGTCGCCTCGTGCATCGCGAGCGTCACGGCGATCATGTCGATCGCGTCGTCGACCTCGTCGGGCTCGTAGGAGGCGGTGCCGCGCCGAGCCGTGAAGCGCACGGCTCGCGCGTCGCTCGCTCGCAGCAGCAGCTCGCCGTCGGGATCGCCCTCGTACGCGCGCAGCGTCGAGACCACGCGCTCGAGCCAGCGGTCGACCGCGTCGGCGGCGTAGCCCGACACGAAGAGGTTCCCCGTCGAGAACCGGATCGCGAGCACATCATCGGCGGTGAGCACACCGCCACCGTACCGGTCTGGGGTACACGCGACCGCGCGGGGCACGCTCCGGGATCGTCAGCGGTGGTCGGATGCGCGCGCCTCGTGCGCACGCAGCGCCGCGGCCACCCGGTCGAGCAGCTCGTCGACCTCGTCCATCCGATAGGCCGATGCGCCGCGCATCGTCGGGAAGCGCGCCGCCTCCGCATCGGCCGCGGTGAGCGGGGCGCTCGCGGGGGAGCCGGCCTCGTGCGCCGAGAGCGCGGCCGCCGCCTCGTCGAGCCAGTCGTCGACGCTGTCGGCGCTGTAGCCCTCGGCGAGCCAGGCCGGCGCGGCGAAGCGGTGCTCGATGAGCTCGTGCGGTCGCAGCGACGCGCCGCCCGCGGAGGCGCCGGTCGAGGAGCCGCTCGGCGGCGACGCGGGCGCATCCTGCACCGGGGCCGCCGCGACCACCCACTCGACGAGCGCATCCACGTCGTCCTTCCGATAGCGGTCGCCGGTCGTCGCGAGGGCCGCGCCGAGCTCGAGCCGGCCCTGCAGGAGCGCGATGATCGCGGCGTCCGCCTGCGGTCCGGCCGGCATCGCGAGCGCGTCGGCCGCGAGCGCGCCCCAGCGGTCGACGGCCTCGACGGCGTAGCCGCGCCGACCCCACCCGGCGCGGCGGAGCGTGGGCGGTGCGGCGTCTTGGAGCTGAGGCATGCTCGCACGGTACCGGCGCGGCCCCGAGCGGGCCGTAGGCTTGCCGGTCGTGAGCGAGCGGGCGGCGGTGACGCAGGGGACGACCCCTGCCGGCTTCCCGACCGCTGCGCTGCTCGTGCTCGCGCTCGCGGTGTTCACGAACATCAGCGTCGAGATGCTGCCGATGGGCCTGCTGCTGCCGATGAGCCGCGAGCTCGAGGTGGGGGAGGGCGCGATCGGCCTGCTCGTGACGATCTTCGCCTTCACCGTCGTCGCCTCGTCGACGACCCTCGTGCGGCTCACGCGCAGGGTGCCGCGGCACCTGCTCGTGACGACGGTGCTCGTGGTCTTCGCGGCGAGCTGCTTCGGCTCGGCGCTCGCGCCCGACTACGCGTGGTCGGTCGCGTTCCGCGTCATCGGCGGCATCGTGCACGGCATCTTCTGGACCGTGGTCGGCGCCTACGCCGCCTACCTCGTGCAGCCGCACCAGCTCGCCCGCGCGGTCGCCATCACGTCGGCGGGCGGCTCGTTCGCCTACGTGCTGGGCCTGCCGCTCGCGACGCTGCTCGGTCAGGTCATCGGCTGGCGCTGGTCGTTCGCGCTCTTCGGCGTCGTGTGCCTCGTCGTCGCGGTGGCGGTCTGGCGCCTGCTGCCCGCCGTCGACCACCTGCGCGATCGCGCGACCACCTCGACGGGCTCGATCGCGCTGCCCGATCCCGAGCCGGGCAAGAGCCTGCGCGGGGTGGCGCTCGCGATCATCTCGACGACCCTCGTGATGCTGGGGCACTACGCGCTCTACACGTACATCTCGCCGTTCCTCGTCGATCACGCCGGGGTGCCGGAGGCGTGGCTGTCGGGCGCGCTGTTCGGCTACGGCATCGTCGGCATCGGCGCGGTGCTCGCGATCGCGCTCTGGCTCGGCCGGCGGCCGACCGCGTCGACGCTCGCGATGATGGTCGCGGGGCTCGCGGCGATGCTCGCGCTCGGCGTCTCGCAGCACGTCGTGCTCACGGTCGCCGCCGTGCTCGTCTGGGCGTTCGCGCTCGGCGCGCTCCCGGCGCTGCTGCAGACGCGGCAGCTGCAGGCGACGCCCGAGCGGATGCTGCAGGGCGCGACCGCCTGGTACACGACGGGCTTCAACATCGGGATCGGCGCTGGCGCGCTGCTCGGCGCGCTCGTGCTCGAGGCGGCCGGGGTCGGCGCGCTGCCCTGGATCCTGTTCGCGGGCCTCGCGATCGCGCTCGTGCTCGTCGGCGCCGACGCGCTGTTGCACCGCCGCGACGTCGCGCGGCGCGCATCCACCTAGTCGAGGTCTCAGGCGAGGCCGGGCGGCACGGCGGCGGCGAGGGCGGCGCGCACCGCAGCGATCGCTGGGCTGCCCTCCGAGGCGGCGCGCGCGGCGGTGAAGACCTCGCGCCGCGGCGCGCCGGGCAGGTCGAGCGCGCGGAAGCGCACCTCGGTGCCCGTCCACGTCAGGTCGTTCATCACGCCGACGGCGTGCCCGGTCTCGATGAGCCGCATCTGCGCCTGCAGGTCGGCGGTCGCGAACCGCACGTCGGGCTCGAAGCCCGCGACCCGGCACTGCTGCTCGCCGAAGTGACGGGATGCGGCGCCCACCGGCTCCATGACCCACGCGACGTGCGCGGCGTCGGCGAGCCGCTCGATCGGGCTGTCGGGCGGCACCGCGAGCCGCAGCGCGTCGGTCATGAGCAGCTGGCGGTCGACGCCGGGGTGCTGCGGCGCCGCGTGGCCGGGGTACTGCTCGGCGACGACGAGGTCGAAGTCGCCCACGAAGGTGTCGTAGAGCGCCGTCTCGGGCTCGCGCTGCACCATCTCGACGCGCACCTCGGGCGCCGACTCGGCGAGGATCCGCAGCATCTGCGGCACGAGCCCGAGGGCGGCCGACTGGAAGACGGCGACGCGCACGGTGCCGACCGGTCGGCCGAGCGAGGCCGCGACGGCGCGCTCGGCGGCTTCCATGGCGCTGAGGATGCCCTCGGCGTGCTGAGCGAGCAGCTCGCCCTGCGGTGTGAGGGCGAGCCGGCGCCCCTGCTTGCGGGTGAGCGGCACCCCCACCTCGCGCTCGAGCGCGGAGAGCTGCTGCGAGACCGCGCTCGGCGCGTAGGCGAGGGTCGCAGCGACCGCCGCGATCGTGCCGCGCAGGCGCAGCTCGCGCAGCAGGCGCAAACGCCGGACGTCGAGCACGGCGGCCCCCCGAAGCATCGTGATCCGTGATGGATGATCATCACCAACCGTCACTGTACCTGAATGGTCGTGGGGTGCAGACTGGCCGCGGCGCGCACGCGCGCGCCCGCAGTCCTGACACGACCCGCAGTCCTCAGATGAAAGGTGCAGCCGCAATGGGCGCAGCCGCTACCGACCAGACCGCCACCGAGTCCGCAGCGTCGCAGGGCACGGAGCCCGTCACGCCGCAGTCGCCCGAGCAGGCGGCAGCGCAGCGCAGCGACGCGCAGCTCGCCGACCTCGAGGGCCTCCGCGCGCTGACGCCCGCCATCGTCGCGCAGGTGCGCACGTGGCTCGAGGCCGCGGAGCAGATCCCGGCCGACGCGAGCGCCGAGCAGCTCGCCGGCGTGCTGCGCGACCCGAAGGGGCTCGAGTTCGCCGTGCGCTTCGTCGACGGCGTCGTGCGGCCCGAGGACGTGCACGTCGCCGCGCGCACGCTCCGCGAGATCGGCGGCAGCGCGCCCGCCTTCCTGCCGTGGCCGATGCGCCAGGCGCTCAAGCTCGGCGGCGGCGTCGCCCCGCTCGCCCCGCACATCGTCGTGCCGATCGCCCGCCGCGTGCTGCGCGAGATGGTCGGCCACCTCATCATCGACGCGACCGACGCCCGCCTCGGCGCCGCGATCAAGCGCATCCGCGCGACCGGTGCGCGCCTCAACGTCAACCTGCTCGGCGAGGCCGTGCTCGGCGCTCGCGAGGCCGAGCGCCGCATCGAGGGCACGCGCGCCCTCATCGAGCGCTCGGACGTCGACTACGTCTCGATCAAGGTGTCGGCGACCACCGCGCCGCACCAGCCGTGGGCGTTCGACGCCGCCGTCGACGACGTCATCGAGCGCCTCATGCCGCTCTACCGCCTCGCCGCCTCGAACGGCACCTTCATCAACCTCGACATGGAGGAGTACAAGGATCTCGAGATGACCATGGCGGTCTTCATGCGGATCCTCGACGAGCCCGGGCTCGAGTCGTACGAGGGCGGCATCGTGCTGCAGGCGTACCTGCCCGACGCGCTGCCCGCGATGGAGCGGCTGCAGGCCTGGGCCTCGGAGCGCATCGCCAAGGGCGGCGCACCGGTGAAGGTGCGGCTCGTGAAGGGCGCGAACCTGCCGATGGAGCAGGTCGAGTCGTCGTTGCACGGCTGGCCGCTCGCCACCTGGCACACGAAGCAGGACAGCGACACGCACTACAAGCGCGTGCTCGCGTGGGCGCTCACGCCCGAGCGCGTGCAGGCCGTGCGGCTCGGCGTCGCGGGCCACAACCTCTTCGACGTCGCCTTCGCCTGGCTGCTCGCGAAGCAGCGCGGCGCGGATGCCGGGGTCGAGTTCGAGATGCTGCTCGGCATGGCGCAGGGCCAGGCCGAGGTCGTGCGCCGCGACGTGGGCGGGCTGCTGCTCTACACGCCCGTCGTGCACCCCACCGAGTTCGACGTCGCGATCGCCTACCTGATCCGCCGTCTCGAGGAGGGCGCGAGCCGCGAGAACTTCATGTCGGCCGTGTTCGAGCTCGCGAACGACGAGTGGCTGTTCGAGCGCGAGCGCGACCGCTTCCTGGCCTCGGTCGACGGCCTCGCGGCCGAGGCGCCCGCGACGCACCGCGTGCAGGACCGCACCGCTGCCCCGCTCGCGGTCGCCGACGACGGCTTCGCCAACGCCCCCGACAGCGACCCGTCGCTGCCCGCCAACCAGGCGTGGGCCGCCGGCATCCGCGAGCGCGCGCAGCACTCGCGGATCGGCATCGACCTCGTCGAGGCCGCGACGCTCCGCGACGCGGATGCCCTCGACGCGACGATCGAGACGGCCATCGCGGCGAACGCCGGCTGGCGGGCGCTGTCGGGCGACGAGCGCGCCGCGATCCTGCACCGCGCGGGCGTCGAGCTCGAGGCGCGTCGCGCCGAGCTCATGGAGGTCGCCGCCGCCGAGGCCGGCAAGACGCTCGACCAGTCCGACCCCGAGGTCTCCGAGGCGATCGACTTCGCGCACTACTACGCCGAGCGCGCGCGCGACCTCGACCGCGTCGACGGCGCCGTCGCGGTGCCCGCCCGGCTCATCGCGGTGACCCCGCCGTGGAACTTCCCGATCGCGATCCCCGCGGGCTCGACGCTCGCGGCGCTCGCCTCCGGCGCATCCGTCATCGTCAAGCCCGCTCGCGCCACCGCGCGCACCGGTGCGGCGATGATCGAGGCGCTCTGGGCGGCCGGCGTGCCGAAGGACGTGCTGCAGCTCGTGCAGCTCGGCGGCCGCGAGCTCGGCGACCAGCTGATCGGCGACCCGCGCATCGACCGCGTCATCCTCACCGGCGGCTTCGAGACCGCCCAGGCGTTCCGGCGCATCCGCCCCGACCTGCAGCTGCTCGCCGAGACGAGCGGCAAGAACGCCATCATCGTGACGCCCTCGGCCGACTACGACCTCGCCGCGAAGGACATCGTCGCGAGCGCCTTCGGCCACGCCGGCCAGAAGTGCTCGGCCGCGTCGCTCGCGATCCTCGTCGGGCAGGCGGGCCGCTCGCGCCGCATGCACAACCAGCTCGTCGACGGCGTGCGCTCGCTCACCGTCGGCTACCCGTGGGAGCCGACCGCCCAGATGGGGCCGATCATCGCGCCGGCCGAGGGCAAGCTGCTCGAGGGCCTCACGACCCTCGGTGCCGGCGAGTCGTGGGTGATCGAGCCGAAGCAGCTCGACGACGACGGCAAGCTCTGGAGCCCCGGCGTGCGCGCCGGCGTCGAGCGCGGCAGCGAGTACCACCGCACCGAGTATTTCGGGCCGATCCTCGGCGTCATGCGCGTCGAGACGCTCGAGGAGGCGATCGCGCTCGTGAACGAGGTCGACTACGGCCTCACCTCGGGCATCCACTCGCTCGACGTCGACGAGATCGGCACGTGGCTCGACTCGATCGAGGCGGGCAACCTCTACGTCAACCGCAGCATCACCGGCGCGATCGTGCAGCGCCAGCCGTTCGGCGGCTGGAAGCGCTCGGTCGTCGGCCCGACGACGAAGGCGGGCGGCCCGAGCTACCTCATGCCGCTCGTCGACTGGCGCACGGCCGAGGCGCGCGAGCTCGCGCCGGTCGAGCACCCGGCGGTGCGCGCCCTCGTCGAGGCGATCGACGCGCTCGCGCGGTCGGCGGATGCGTCGGCTGCCGTGACCGCGGACGAGGCGGCGGCGCTCCGCCGCGCCGTCGGCAGCGACCAGCTCGTCTGGGCCACCGAGCTGGGCGTCGCCGAGGACGTGCAGCAGCTCTCCGCCGAGCGCGACATCCTGCGCCACCTGCCCATGCCGGGCGTCGTCATCCGCCTCGCGGAGGGCGGCCGGCTCGTGCAGCTCGCGCGCACGGTCGCCGCGGCGATCCGCGCGGGCGCCGACGTGCGCGTGTCGACCGCGGTCGACCCGGCACCGGCGCTGCGGGCGGCGCTCGCGGCCGCCGAGATCGCCTTCACCGTCGAGGACGACGCCGCCTTCCGGCGCACGGCCCGCGGCCTCGAGCAGGGGCGCGTGCGCTACCTCGCGGCCGACGACGCCGTCGACGAGGGCGTGCGAGCGCTCGCCGAGGCGGTCGAGGGCCGTCCTGACCTCGCGATCATCGCGCATCCGGTCACCGAGGCCGGTCGGCTCGAGCTGCTGCCGTTCCTGCGGGAGCAGTCGATCGCCATCACGGCGCACCGCTTCGGCACCCCGAACCACCTGACCGACGCGCTGATCTAGCGCTCACCGGACCCGACATCGGCAGCCGGACC
>NZ_BAAAKK010000003.1:167057-208300 GCF_039527715.1 Agrococcus citreus | reverse complement strand
GTCCGGCTGCCGATCTCGGGTCCGCGGCGCGGGGCGGGGGCGCTCGGCGGAGGGTCCGGCTCAGAGCACGAGGTGCTGGCGGCCGTCGATGAGCTCGCGCGCGGCGTCGAGGTGGCCGGCGTGCGTCGCGGCATCGAGGATGACGTGCAGCAGCACCGCTGCGAGGTCGGGGAAGCGGTCGGCAGGCCAGTCCGGCTCAGGGCGCAGCGGGCGGGCCTCGAGCGGCAGCCCCGCGAGGATCGCGTCGGAGCGCGCGATGGCGTCGCGGTACTCCTGCACCACGGCATCCGTCGGTTCGTCGGCGTCCACGCGCCAGTCCGCGGGCCTGCCGGCGTCGACCGCCGGGTCGTCCTCGGGCCAGTCGTCGAGCGGCTCGCCCGCCATCACCGTGTGCAGCCAGTAGCGCTCGCCCCCGAGCGTCAGGTGCCGCACGAGCCCGATCGGCGACCAGCCCGACGGCAGCGCGGGCTTGCGCAGCTGCGCATCGGTGAGCCCGTCGATCGCGGCGAGCACGTGCCGCCGCTGCGCGTCGAGCGCGCCGAGCAGGAGCGAGCGGATGCGGTCGTCGTCGGCCATGCGCCGATCCAAGCACGCCGTGCGCCACGCCCGCACGAACGGGACCCCTCCCACCGAGCCGGACCCGGTGCACCGGGTCCGCGAGGGCGGAAGGGGTCCCGTTGCGGGAGCGCGGGGCTCAGCCCGCGAACCAGCCGCCGTCGTTCGGGATGATCGCGCCGTTGACGTTGCTCGCCGCGTCGGAAGCGAGGAACGCGAGCAGGTTGGCCTGCTCGATGGGCTGGGCCGTGCGCAGGGCCGACTGGTGCACGGGCGTGATGGCGCCCAGGCCCTCCATGTCCATGTTCTGCTGGATGTCGGCGGTCATCACGTTGGTCTCGACGCCACCGGGAGCGACCGCGTTGGCGCGGATGCCCTGCTTGCCGTAGGTGTACGCCGTGTTGCGCGTGAGGCCGACGACGGCGTGCTTCGACGCCGTGTAGGCGGCGCCGGCCGCAGCGCCGCGGATGCCCGCCGCCGAGGCCACGTTCACGATCGACCCGCCGCCGGCCGGCAGCATCACGCGCAGCGCCGCGCGCGTGAGGAAGAAGGGGCCGTCGAGGTTGACGCGCATGATGCGGCGCCAGACGTCGTCCTCGGTGCTCGCCGCGCCCGCGAAGCGGTCCATGATGCCCGCGTTGTTGATGAGCACGTCGAGCTTGCCGTGGCGCTCGACGGCGGCCGCGACGATCGAGTCGGCGACGGCGACGTCGCCGATGTCGCCGATGACGGCGGATGCGGTGCCGCCTGCGGTCTCGATGCTCGCGACGGTCTCGTTCGCGGTCTCGGCGATGTCGCAGACGACGACGGTCGCGCCGAGGCTCGCGAAGAGCTCGGACGTGGCCTTGCCGATGCCGCTGCCGCCGCCGGTCACGATCGCGACCTTGCCGGTGAGGTCGATGACGCTCATGGGTCCTCCTTGGAGACGTTCGAAGTGCCAACAGTGTTGACGATGTCTCATCAGAGTTGCCCTGTCTCCTGTGCATCGCCTATGCGGCGCGCGGCCGTGGGGGACCCCTGATCGAAGGCTGAGGTCGACGCGTCGCCATCCGCATCCGCCCTCGGCTCACCGCCGCGGCTACGATGGGATCGGTCGCGACTGGCGCAGAGGTGGAGCACCACCGGGGAGCGGCCGAGCCAGTGGGAGACATCCCCGTGCCGCGCGCCTGGGCATCCGAACCCATGACGCGCGCCAGCGCACCAGCGAAGGAGCAACCGTGACCGACCGCCTGCCCTCCACCTTCAACAGCCCGCTGCTCGAGGTCGATCCCGAGATCGCCGCCGTGCTCCAGCAGGAGCTCGACCGACAGCGCGACTACCTCGAGATGATCGCGAGCGAGAACTTCGTGCCCGTTGCCGTGCTCGAGGCCGCGGGCTCCGTGCTCACGAACAAGTACGCCGAGGGCTACCCGGGCCGCCGCTACTACGGCGGCTGCGAGGCCGTGGACGTCGCCGAGTCGCTCGCGATCGAGCGCGCGAAGTCGCTCTTCGGCGCCGCGTTCGCCAACGTGCAGCCCCACTCGGGCGCGACCGCGAACGCGGCCGTGCTGCACGCGATCGCCCGCCCCGGCGACACGATCCTCGGCCTCTCGCTCGACCACGGCGGCCACCTCACGCACGGCATGAAGATCAACTTCTCCGGCCGCCTCTACGACATCGTCGCCTACGGCGTCGACCCCGAGTCGAGCCGCGTCGACATGGAGGAGGTGCGCCGCCTCGCCGTCGAGCACAAGCCGAAGGTGATCATCGCCGGCTGGTCGGCCTACCCGCGCCAGCTCGACTTCGCTGCGTTCCGTGCGATCGCCGACGAGGTCGGCGCGCTGCTCTGGGTCGACATGGCGCACTTCGCCGGCCTCGTCGCCGCCGGGCTGCACGCGAACCCGGTCGAGCACGCGCACGTCGTCTCGTCGACCGTCCACAAGACCATCGGCGGCCCCCGGTCGGGCTTCATCCTCACGAACGACGCCGACATCGCGAAGAAGATCAACTCGGCCGTCTTCCCGGGCCAGCAGGGCGGCCCGCTCATGCACGTCATCGCCGCGAAGGCGACGGCGTTCAAGCTCGCCGGCTCGGAGGAGTTCAAGGAGCGCCAGGAGCGCACGCTCCGAGGCGCGCGCATCCTCGCCGATCGGCTCATGCAGCAGGACGTGGCGGATGCCGGCATCACCGTGCGCTCGAACGGCACCGACGTGCACCTCGTGCTCGTCGACCTGCGCGACGCCGCGATCGACGGCAAGCAGGCCGAGGACCTCCTGCACGAGATCCGCATCACCGTCAACCGCAACGCGGTGCCGAACGACCCGCGCCCGCCGATGGTGACGAGCGGCCTCCGCATCGGCACGCCGGCGCTCGCGACGCGCGGCTTCGGCGACGAGGAGTTCACCGAGGTCGCCGACGTCATCGCGCTCGCGCTGCTCCCGGGCGCCGACCTGCCGGCGCTCCGCGCCCGCGTCGCGAAGCTCGCCGAGGCGCTCCCGCTCTACCCGGGCGTCGGCCCGAGCGGCCAGCCCGAGGCGGTGCACGAGCTGAGCTCGAGCGTGGATCGATGACCGCACGCACGCTCGACGGCAACGCCACCGCATCCGCCATCAAGGCGGAGCTGCGCGACCGCGTCTCGGCGCTCGCCGCGAAGGGCGTCACGCCCGGCCTCGGCACGCTGCTCGTCGGCGACGACCCCGCGAGCCTGTCGTACGTCAAGGGCAAGCACCGCGACTGCGCGGAGGTCGGGATCACGTCGATCCGCGTCGACCTGCCCACGGGCGCGTCGAGCGCCGACGTGCGCGCGGCCATCCGCGACCTCAACGACGCCCGTGAGGTGACCGGCTACATCGTGCAGCTGCCGCTGCCGCCCGGGCACGACGAGCACGCGATGCTCGAGCTCATGGACCCGGCGAAGGATGCCGACGGCCTGCACCCGGTGAACCTCGGCCGGCTCGTGCTCGGCGTCGACGGGCCGATCGACTCGCCGCTGCCGTGCACGCCCGCCGGCATCGTGCGGATGCTGCGGCACCATGACATCGAGATCGCCGGCGCGACCGTGGCGGTCGTCGGCCGCGGCTTGACCGTCGGCCGGCCGCTCGGCCTGCTGCTGACGCGGAAGGGCATCGACGCGACCGTGACGCTCTGCCACTCGCGCACGCCCGACCTCGCCGCGCAGGTGCGCGAGGCCGACATCGTCGTGGCGGCGGTGGGCGTGCCGGGGCTCATCAAGGCCGACTGGGTGAAGCCGGGCGCCGCGGTGCTCGACGTGGGCATCACGCGCGGGCTCTCGGCCGAGACCGGCAAGGTCAAGCTGCTGGGCGACGTCGACCCCGCCGTGCGCGATGTCGCAGCGTGGGTTTCGCCCGTGCCCGGCGGCGTCGGCCCGATGACGCGCGTCATGCTGCTCGACAACGTGGTGCAGATGGCCGAGAAGGCGGTCCGCTCCCGCTGACGCGCCGTGATCTCGAGACGCGGCCGGCTTCGCCGGCAGCTCCTCGATCAGCGTGGTGCTAGCGGGCGCGGTAGGCGTCGCGCAGGGCGGGGTAGTAGTCGTCCCACTCGGGCATCGGGTGCCCGCCGAGCGCCGCGACGAGTCGGTCGAGGTACCACTCCCACCCCGGCGCGACGTCGGGCAGCGCGGAGAGCGCCACGTCGTGGTGCGTGAAGCGGATCGTCGTGCCCGAGCCCGGCTCGTGGCCGCCGTCGATGAGCTCGACCTCGAGGCTCCAGGTGCCGGCCTCGTCGGAGGTGAGCACTGCCAGGCGCTCGGGCGCCTGGCAGTCGAGGATCTCGACCGCGCTCGTCGCCTCGCCCTCCTCGGCGGTCAGGCTCACGACCACCTCGCCCGAGTCGGGGTCGCCCGCGTAGGTGCCGAACCACAGCCCGAGCTCGCGCGACTCGCTCAGGAACGGCCACACCGCGATCGCATCGGCCGTCACCTTGCGCTCGAGCGTGAGCTCGACCGACTCGCCGTGCCGCGTGACGGTGCCCGTGCGTGCGATGCCCATGTCGCTCCCTCCGATGCGGCCGAGCCTACGCATCCGGTCGCGGCGATCGCCACCGCGAGATGCCCCGTGGCGACCGCCGCAGCGTCAGCCCGCGCCGAGCGCGTCGACGTAGACCTGGATGCGCGTGCTGTAGACCTCGGCGTTGCGCGCGATGCCGACGCGCTCGTCCTCCGTCGTCTCGCGCCGCACCTTGCCGGGCACGCCTGCGACGAGCGAGTTCGCGGGGATGACGGTGCCCTCGGTGACGAGCGCGCCGGCGGCGACGATCGAGCCCGTGCCGATGACGGCGCCGTTCATGACGGTGGCGTGCATGCCGATGAGCACGTCGTCCTCGACGGTGCAGCCGTGCACGACCGCGTTGTGCCCGATCGAGACGCGCGCGCCGATCGTGAGCGGCGAGCCCGCGTCGACGTGGAGCGAGCAGGAGTCCTGCACGTTGCTGTCGTCGCCGATCGTGATCGGCTCCTCCTCGGCGCGCACGCTCGCGCCGGGCCAGATGCCGACGCGTTCGCCGAGCGAGACGTCGCCCGCGACGACGACCCCCGGCATCACGAGCGCCGAGTCGGGCACCTGCGGTGCGAGGCCGGGCAGCGGGATGATCGTGGCGCGCTCGTGGACCGTCATGGCGCCAGCGTAGCCGGGCGTATCCTCGCCGCATGAGGATCGAATCGCTCGAGCCGCACCAGGTGTTCGTCTTCGGGTCGAACGCCTCCGGCCAGCACGGCGCGGGTGCCGCGCGCACCGCGCACGAGCGCTTCGGCGCGGTCTGGGGCGAGGGGCACGGGCTGCACGGCCAGTCGTACGCGATCGACACCATGAGCGGGCTCACGGTCATCGCCCACGAGGTCACGACGTTCCTCGCCTTCGCGGCGGAGCATCCCGAGCTCGAGCTGCTCGTGACCGAGATCGGCTGCGGCATCGCTGGCTACTCGCCCGAGCAGATCGCGCCGCTGTTCCGCGACGCGCCCGAGAACGTCGTGCTGCCGGCGCGCTTCCTGGCGGTGCTCGAGCGCTCCTGACCACCGCTTCGCAGCAGTGCTGATGCGGTTCTCGGAGAAGTGGGGTACTAAGTGGGGTGCGGCTCCACCGGGTCGCCTGACCCGCAGGAGGCACCGTGTCGACGACGACCGCAGCTCCCGGCGCCAACGGCGCCGCCGACCCGCCCACTGAGCCAGCGAGGCGCGGGCGGCGCGCGAGGGCCCCGAAGGCGCGGATGACGAAGATGCAGCGCCGCGAGGCGCTCACGGGCATCCTCTTCATCTCGCCGTGGATCGTCGGCTTCCTCGTCTTCACCCTGGGCGCGATGGTCTACAGCCTCGTCATCTCGTTCAGCCGCTACCAGCTGGCGACCGACACCGCCCGGCCGATCGGGTTCGCGAACTACCAGCAGCTCATCGAGGACCCGAAGATCGTCACGGCGCTCGGCAACACGCTGTACTACGCGGTGCTCGCGGTGCCGCTCGAGGTGATGCTCGCGCTCGGGCTCGCCATGCTCCTCAACAGCGCGAAGCGCGGTGCGGGCTTCTTCCGCACCGTCTTCTACCTGCCGAAGATGACGCCGGTGGTCGCCACCGCATCCGTCTTCCTGCTGCTGCTCAACGGCAGTCAGGGTGCGATCAACCGCGGGCTCGCGGCGATCGGCATCGAGGGACCGCAGTGGCTGCTCGACCCAGCGTGGGTCAAGCCGTCGATCGTGCTCATGACGCTGTGGGGCGTCGCGGGCACGATGGTGATCTTCCTCGCCGCGCTGCAGAACGTGCCGCGCGACCTCTACGAGGCGGCGTCGCTCGACGGCGCCGGCGCGGGGAGGCGCTTCTGGAACGTGACGCTGCCGATGATCTCGCCCGCCGTGTTCTTCAACGTGCTCGTGCTGACGATCGCGGCGTTCCAGATCTTCGACCAGGCGTTCCTGCTGTTCCACCGGCAGACGGGGGCGGGGACCTCGGATGCGTCGCTGTTCTACGCGATCTACCTGTTCGACCAGGCGTTCCGGCAGTTCAACTTCGGCTTCGCGGCCGCGATGGCGTGGCTGCTGTTCCTCATCATCCTGGTGATCTCGCTCATCCAGATGCGCGTGGGCAACCGGTTCGTCTACTACGAGAGCGAGGACGCCAAGTGAGCACGCCCATCCAGGCCGGTCCTGTGCAGGAGGCCTACGCGCTCGGCGCCGAGCGCGAGCAGGAGACCGCCGACACCGAGGGGTCGTCGAGCGACGGCAGCGGCGGCGGCCGTCGCGGTCGACCGCAGCGTCGCCGTCCGCGCGGAGCGCCGCTCTCGCCGATGCAGCGCGTCGGGGAGGTCGCGCGCTGGGTGCTGCTGCTCGTCTGCAGCGCGCTGTTCCTCTACCCGTTCGCGTGGCTGCTCGCCGCGAGCCTCAAGCCGCGCGGCGAGGTCTTCGACAACCGCCTCATCCCGCAGACCTGGGTGCCCGAGAACTACGTGCAGGTCTTCAACGAGCTGCCGCTGCTCAACTGGCTCGGCAACAGCATCCTGATCGCGGTCCTCGCGGCGGGACTCGTTACCCTCTCGAGCTCGCTCGTGGCCTTCGGCTTCGCCTACTTCCGCTTCCCCGGTCGCAAGGTGCTGTTCGGCGTCGTGCTCGCGACGATGATGCTGCCCGGCGCGGTCACGCTCGTGCCGCAGTTCCTCATCTGGAACCAGCTCGGATTCGTCGGCACGCACGTGCCGCTGTGGGGCGCGAACCTGTTCGGCTCGGCGTTCTACATCTTCCTGCAGCGGCAGTTCTTCCTCGGCCTGCCGAAGGAGCTGTTCGAGGCCGCTCGGATCGACGGGCTGAACGCGTGGGGGCAGTTCTGGCGGATCGCGTTCCCGCTCTCGATCCCGTCGTTCGTGATCGTGTTCCTGTTCGAGTTCCAGGCGAGCTGGAACAACCTGCAGGGTGCCCTCATCTACCTCAACGTCGGCTCGGCGGAGGGCTACACGGTGCCGCTCGGCATCGCGAGCGCCATGACGAAGTACGACCCGTCCACCGGCGGGCACGGCGACTACCAGTTCGTCATGGTGGCGGCGCTCATCGTCACGCTGCCGATGCTCATCCTGTTCGCCTTCGGGCAGCGGTCGTTCATCGAGGGCCTCGCGACCTCGGGTCGCAAGGGGTAGTCGAAGGCACCGGCGCACACGCGACGAGGGCGGGAGCGGCATCGCCGCTCCCGCCCTCGTCGGTGCATCGGTCGGCTACTCGACCGCGACCTGGTCGTAGGCGCGCTGCGCGGCCTCCTGCGCGGCGGCCAGTGCCTCCTCCGCCGAGCTGTCGCCGAGCAGGATCGCCTGCATGGCGTTCTGCAGCTCCGTCTGGATCTGCTGGCCGGCGGGGGAGCCGCCGATCGAGGTGCCCTCCGCGGCGACGTCGTAGTACGCGTCGATCGCCTCCTGGAACCCGGGGTATCCCTCGGCCGAGGCGAAGTTCTCGCGGATCGCCGTGTCGCTCTCGGGTGAGCCGGTGAAGAGACCGGCGTTGATGCCGAGCCGCTCGGGCTCCTCCTCGGTGGTCGCCGCTCGCGCCTCGGCAGCGGCCTGCCAGGCCTCGGGCGACGTGAGCTCGAGCGCCCACGCGCACGACGCCGAGGGGTTGGCGGCGCCGGCGGGGATGACGAAGGACGAGCCGCCCGCGGCGGTGAACGGGTCACCCTCTTGGTCGCGGATCGCGACCGCGCCGATCTCGACGTCCTCCGCGTACGGCGTGAGCACGTTGACGTACCACTGGTCGAAGACCGCGGCGCCGACCTGGTCGGTGACGTAAGGGTTCCCGTCGCCGAAGATGTCGAACGAGTCGACGAGGCTCGAGACCTCGGCGAAGCCGCCCTGCGCGTCGTAGAGCTGCTGCAGGAACTCGGCGGCCTGGACGTTCTCGGCGCGGTCGAGCGTGGGAGCACCCGACTCGTCGACGATGCCGCCGCCGAACGACAGCATCCACGCCGCAGCCTTCGAGACGCCCTGCGGGTCGAAGCCGACGCGCGAGAGCGAGCCGCCCTCGGTGGCCGTCATCGCCTCGGCGGCGTCGATCATCGCGACCGGGTCGCTCGGGTCGAGGTCCTCAGGGGCCACGCCGGCCTCCTCCATGACGCGGGCGTTCGTGAGGATGAGCGGCGGCTGGTAGAACTGCGGCACCGCCCACACCTGGTCATCCCACGTCACGTCCTGCACCACCTGCGGGTACCAGCGCTGCTGCGGGTCGACCTCGTTGGCCGAGAAGCACGCGTCGAGCGGCATGAGCAGCCCTTGCGCGGCGTAGGTGGCGACGAACTGCCGGTCGATCTGCACGACGTCGGGCACCGAGCCGGACGCCGCGAGGGTGGTGAACTTCTGCGCGTCGAAGGCGGTCTGGTCGAGCGTGATCTCGACGCCCTCGAGCTGTGCGGCGGCGTGGTCGAGTCGAGCCTGGCCCACGTCGTCGGTGTTCTCGAAGCCCCAGCCGCTCATCGCACCGCTCGGGTCGGCGCCGAAGTCGGCCTCTTCGCCGGCCGTCCCGCCGCCGCATCCGGTCAGCAGCAGCGCTGCTGCGATGGCGCCGGCGGCGCCTGCACGTGCTCGCATGTCGGTCTCCTCGTGTCGGATGGCCGGACGCGGCCCGCGTCGGCTCTTGGCCGGAGCGTACCGCCAACGTGTACCCCGGTCGAGAAGCGCTTCTCCAGGTTCGAGGGGCCCGTTCGGCCGACCGCTCGGCTTGCCTCTACGGTTGGGGGAGGATGCTCGCGTCCCGCCCCCGTAGCCCAACCGGCAGAGGCAGCGGACTTAAACTCCGCCCAGTCTGGGTTCGAATCCCAGCGGGGGCACGAGCGCTGCAGGCCGGGTGGTCGGCTCAGGCGCCGCTGCGCCGATACCCGCCGCTCGCGGTGCGCTCGACGAGCCCCTCGTCGACGAAGGCGTCGAGCCAGCCGCGCATGGGCCACGACCCCCACCGATCGTGGAAGAGCGCGCCGTTGCGGAGGATCGCGTCGAGGTGGCGTCGGGGTGGGTCCTCGATCGGATGGTGCTGGTGGAAGGCGCGCGCGCTGCCCACCCACGCCATGGGGACGTCGAGGGACCGCGCGGTCCACGCGAAGTCGGTGTCCTCGCCGCCGTAGCCGACGTAGGCCTCGTGGAAGCCGCCGATCCGCCGCCAGAGGTCGGCGGTGAGCGCGAACGAGAGCGACCAGAAGAGATCGTGCGAGCCGCCGATGACGACGTCGCCGGGCGGGGGAGCGGGTCGGGCGGGATGCGGTCGGTCGAGCGAGGCGAGCCCGTCGAGGTCGTAGCCGCCGGCGGGCGCCGGATCGAGGTAGGTGACGGGTCCCGACAGCAGGTGCTCGCGCGTCGCCGCGGCGCTCGCGGCATCCGCGTACGCATCGACGAGCCCGGGCGCGGGCAGGCAGTCGACGTCGAGGAGCACGAGCACGTCGGCGCCGCGCGCGAGCGCCTCCCGCGCGCCGAGGTTGCGCGCGCGGGCGAGCGGCAGGGAGCCGGCGTCGAGGTCGGTCTCGACGACGCGCGTGCCGCCCGCGGCGCGCGCCTCGCGCGCGAGCACCGGGTCGTCCATCACGACGAGGATGCGCTCGTCCGGCCTGCGGCGGGAGCGCTCGAGCGCCGCGCGCTGCAGCGCCCAGTGCTCGTGCCGGCCGTGCGCGATCGTGACGACCGCGACCCTCGTCACGCGGGCACCCGCTCGGCCGCGGCTGCGATCACGGCAGCCGCGCGCTCGGCGCCGCGGCCGTCGTTCCACGCCTGCCAGCGGCCGGCGTCGAGCCGCGAGGCGGCGCGCAGCAGCTCAGGCCATCGGGTCGCCGGCAGCTCGGGCAGCACGAGCGCGGGCCAGTCCGCCCCCGCGAGCACGGCCGCGGTCACGTGCTGCTCGTCATGGGGCCGGGGCTGCGGGATCACGACCGCGGGCCGCCGCGCCGCCGCGACCTCGGCGATCGCGCTCTCGCCCGCGTGCGTGATGACGACCGACGCGGTGCGCAGCACCTCCCACGGATCGTCCGACCAGCTCCCGTTCGCGCCCAGGTGCATCCAGTCCCACTCCGGTGCCTCGGCGCGCGCCCGGCTGATCGCCTCGGCCGTGAAGCCGTCGCCGCCGGCGCCGCCGAAGACGACCGCGCGGCGACCGGGGCCGGGGGCGGCAGCGCTCGATGGCGCGAAGCGCGAGATCGCGCCGACGGCGTGCAGGCGCTCGCCGAGCGGCGGCAGGCCAGCGAGCATGCCCGTCGCCTCCGGCGGCCACGCCCCGATGATGCCGGTCGAGACGCCGAAGCCCAGCTCGTGCGCCGGGTCGGTGCGCCGGCCCGGCATCGCGACCGTGACGACGGGCACCCCGTGCAGTCGCGCGAGCACCGCGACCTCGACCGAGACGTCGACGACGAGCGCCCGCGGCCGCTCGTCGGCGATCCAGCGCGCGATGCGCGCCATGCGCGCACGCAGGCCCGGGTGCCCCAGCGGCGCCCAGTGGAGCATCGTGCCCGCGTCGGGATCGAGGGGCGCTGCCGTCTCGTCCGAGTCGAGCGGCACCCAGGCGCCGGTCCACTCGGCCGGCCTCGGCAGGCTCGAGAGCCCCGTGACCGGGCCGTCGAGCGCCGACGCGATCGCGATCGCTCGAGACAGGTGACCGCGGCCGTGGTGGTGGATGTAGTAGCCGATCACGCCGCTCGCCGCTCCTCGGCGAGCGACGCGTAGCTGCGCTCGTACGCGTCGACCATCGCGTCGATCGAGCAGTGGGCGACCGCGTGCGCCCGCGTCGCCTCGCGCGAGAGCTCGCGCGCCTCGAGCATCGCGCGAGCGAGCTCTGCGGTGTCGTCGGTCGCGCAGAGGCGGCCGCTCTCGGGCGAGATCACCTCGGTGAGCCCGCCGCGGGCGAGGGCGGCGACGGGCGTGCCGCTCGCCATCGACTCGGCCGCGACGAGCCCGTACGGCTCATCCCACACGGGGGTGACGACCGTCACGGATGCTCGCCCCACGTGCCGCGCGAGCGCCGCGGAGTCGAGGTGGCCGAGGTGCCGGATGCGGTCGTCGAGGTGCGGCGCGATCTCCGCCGCGAAGTAGTCCTCGTCGAGCACCGGCCCCGCGAGGTCGAGCGGCATGTCGGCGAGCTTCGCGGCCCGGATCGCGAGGTGCGGGGCCTTCTCGGGCACGAGCCGCCCGAACCAGATCGCTGGTCCGCCGCCGGGGCCGGGCGTCCATCGGCTCGTGTCGACCCCGTTCGGGATCACCGTCGCGTGCACCGCGCGCTGCCACTGCCGAGCGGTGAAGGCGCTGACCGAGACGAACCGCGAGCGCGCCTCCGCGTAGTGCGCTGCCGACTCGAGCCACGGCGTCGGGGGTGTGTGGAGGGTCGTGAGCATCGGCACGGGGATCGCGGTCGACATGGCCACCGGCAGGTGATGCAGGGAGTTGTTGTGGATGACGTCGAACCGGTCCGCGCCGGTGGCGACGAGGTCGAGGCAGAGGCCGAGGTAGGCGTGGTGCTCGCTCATCCACTGGTCCGGCGGGGCGGCGATGTCCCGGCGCGCGCCGGGCGAGGCCTCGAAGGGCGCGGTCTCGAGCGTGTGTGCACCGAGCAGCGGGTCGGAGCCCTCGGCTGCGAACAGCGTGACCGAGTGCCCGCGGGCGACGAGCGCGCGCGTGAGGGCGTGCGTGTGCGCCTCGAGGCCGCCGACGAAGGGCTCGGCGACCGGGAACCGGCTCGAGGCGATGAGGCAGATCCGCAGCCCGCTCACGTCACGAGCGATTCGTAGAGGCGCGCGTGCGCGCTCGCGATCTCGTCGCGCTGCGACACCCGGTGCTGCACGCGCAGCGGGGCGGGCGCAGGCGAACCGTATGCGCGGTGGAGCGCGGCGCGGAGGGACGCCGGGTCGAAGTCGTCGTCGTGGTTGCGGTACTCGAGCACCGGGCCCTGCTCGCGGTAGTAGCCGCAATCGGGCGCGATGACCGCGGTGCCGAGGTCGCGGCACGCCTCGAGCCACCCCGAGTGCGTGCCGAACCGGTACGGGAGCACCGACACGTCGAGCGACCCGAGGTAGGCCCAGAGCGCGTCGTCGTCGAGGAAGTCGTGCACGTGGAGCTCGAGCAGCCCGTCGGCCGCCGCCCGCTCGAGGAACTCGGCGAGCGGACGCTCGAACCGCTCCCCGGCGCGCAGCACGTCGGTGTGGCCGTTCACCTGGAGCACCGCGTTCGGCAGCTCGCGCACGGCCTCCGCGAGCACGCGCAGCACGGGCAGCGGATTCATGCTCGAGCGCAGGCTCTTGACGTGCACGCCGACGCGGAACGGTTCGCCGGCGGCGCGCTGCATGCGGTCCGCGGTCTGGCGCATGGTCTCGAGGTCGACGACGTGCGGGTGGGGCAGCACGAGCGCCTCGACGCCCCAGCGTCGACGGATCTCGGCCGCAGCGCCCGGCGTCAGCGTGATGAGCGCATCTGCTGCGGGGACGAGCACGTCGAGCTGCTCGTCGTGCGCGTTCCGGGTCGCGTGGTGGGGGTTGCGCAGATCGTGCACCGTGTAGACGAGCGGCCTGCCGGTCTCGCGCAGGGCGTCGACGAGCTCGGCGAGCTGCGCGGGCGTGCGGGCGTCGAACCCGAACTGGAGGTGCATGAGGTCGAACTCGGGATGCGTGCGCACCCACTCGGGCTCGAGCATCGTGGGCGGCCACCACTTCGCGCCCGCGGGTCGTGCCGGATCATCGGGGTCGGGATCCGGCAGGCGCTCGACGAACGGCAGCTGCAGCCGGTCGGTGACGGGCGCGAGGTGCTGCACGTACACGTGCGCGGCCGGGACCGAGGCGACGCGGATCGTGCGGCGGTCGCTCGGTCGCGCGTCGATGGCAGCGCCGCTCGGGCGCGTCGTCGTCATGCTCGTGCTCCTCCATCCCCGTCGGCGCGTGCAGCACGGATGTACCCCACTCCCCGTCCGCAGTATGCACCGAAAGGCTGGATGCGCAACCGCGAGCGCGGAGCCGCCCCGATCTCCTAGGCTCGCGGCATGCGGCCGCCCACAGGACAGCAGTTCACCCTCTCGCGCACCGTCGACGGCAAGGAGCTGCGCGCGACGATCACCGAGGTCGCCGCAGGGCTGCGCGAGCTCAGCTTCGACGGCGTCGACCTCGTCGAGCCGTTCCCCGAGCACGCCAGGCCGGCGAAGGGCCAGGGCATCGTGCTCGCGCCGTGGGGCGGTCGCGTCGCGGGCGGCGACTGGGAGCTCGACGGCGCCACCCAGCGGCTGCCGATCACCGAGCGGGATCTCGGCAACGCGAGCCACGGCCTGCTGCGCTTCTTCCCCTACCGGGTGCTCGAGCACTCCGAGTCGCGCGTTGTGCTGCAGGCGACCATCCACCCGCAGACGGGCTGGCCGTTCCTCGTCGACACGACCGTCGCCTACGAGCTCACCGACGACGGGCTGCAGGTCTCGCACGAGGCGACGAACGTCGGCACCGAGCGCGCCCCGTGGGCGTGCGGAGCGCATCCGTACCTCGCCGTCGGCGACACACCCGCCGATCGCCTCACCCTCACGGTGCCGGCCGGTCGGGTCTTCAACGCCGTCGACCTCATCCCGACCGAGGAGACGCTCGTCGACGCGATGGATGCGTCGGCCCCCGACCTGCGAGCGGGCCGCCGGCTGGCCGAGCTCGACATCGACCACAACTACGGCGGGCTCGAGTTCGTCGGCGGCGTGGCGACGTCGTCGCTCGTCGACGACAGCGGCCGGGGCGCGGAGCTCTGGCAGGACTCGTCGTACCCCTACGTCGTCGTCTTCACGCCGAGCGACTTCCCGGCGGCGGGCGGCCCGAAGCACGCCGTCGCGATCGAGCCGATGAGCGCGCCGGCGAACGCGCTGCGGTCGGGCCAGTCGCTCGTCTGGCTCGAGCCCGGCGAGTCGTGGGCCGGCCACTGGGGCATCGAGCCGGTCGGCTTCTAGCCGCGCCGCGCCCGCCGGTTTGGCGCGGGCGACGGGCAGGACGAGAATCGTGAGCGCACGTCGCGCTGCGGCGGAGCATCGCGCGATGGAGGCACAGATGGGCACGCAGCGACCGGACGACGACGTGAGCGCACCGGCGGGCTACGCGCCCGGTGTGCCCGGTCGCGTCGAGGTGCCCGACGTCTCGCTCACGACGGTGCTGCACGATGCGATCGGCGCGCATCCCGACCGGCCGGCGCTCGACTGGTACGGCGCGACCACGACCTACGCCGAGCTCGGCGAGCAGGTGCGCGCGGCGGCCGCGGCGCTCGCGGCCGCCGGCGTCGGCGCCGGCGACCGGGTGGCGCTCGTGATGCCGTCGTGCCCGCAGGCGGTCGTCGCGTTCTACGCCGTGCTCGAGCTCGGCGGCGTGGTCGTCGAGCAGAACCCGCTCTCGCCGCGCGACGAGCTGCAGCGGTCGTTCACCGACCACGGCGCGCGCGTCGCCGTCGTTTGGGACAAGAGCGCCGACACCGTCGCCGGGCTGCGGCTCGAGCACGAGCTCACCCTCTTCACCGTCGACATCAGCCGCGCGCTGCCGCTCACGAAGCGGCTCGCGCTCCGGCTGCCGATCAGGAAGGCGCGCGAGACGCGCGCGGCGATGACCTCGCGGCCGTCGGCCGGACGCTCGTGGGACGACGCCGTGCGCCCGCGCCGCGGAGCCGCGACCGCGCCCCGCCCGCACGTCGCCGATCCCGCCGACGTCGCGCTCCTGCAGTACACGGGCGGCACGACCGGCGCGCCGAAGGCCGCGATGCTGACGCACCGCAACCTCGTCGCGAACGTCGCGCAGAGCCGCGCGTGGGTGCCCGACCTGCAGGATGGCCGCGAGGTGCTCTACGGCATCCTGCCGCTCTTCCACGCCTACGGGATGCTGCTGTGCCTGCTCATGTCGGTGCGGCTCGGCGCGTGCCTCGTGCTGTTCCCGCGCTTCGACGTCGACCAGGTGCTCGAGGCGATGGAGCGCCGTCCCGCGACCTTCCTGCCCGGCGTGCCGCCCATCTACGCGCGGCTCGCGGATGCGGCGGAGGAGCGGGGCATCGACCTCACCTCGGTGCGCTTCGCGATCTCGGGCGCGATGCCGCTGCCGGCCGAGCTCGTCGAGCGGTGGGAGCGCCTGACCGGCGGCGTGCTCGTCGAGGGCTACGGCATGACCGAGACGTCGCCGATCGCGCTCGGCAACCCGCTCGCTCCGACGCGGCGACCCGGCTCCGTCGGGCTGCCCTTCCCCTCCACCGAGATCCGCGTCGTCGACCCCGACGAGCCATCCGTCGACCGCCCGCCGGGCGAGCCGGGCGAGCTGCTCATCCGCGGCCCGCAGGTGTTCGAGGGCTACTGGCAGCAGCCCGAGGAGACCGCGAAGGTGCTGCTCGCGGACGGCTGGCTGCGCACGGGCGACATCGTCGAGCGCAGCGACGACGGCTTCGTCACGATCGTCGACCGCATCAAGGACCTCATCATCTCGGGCGGCTTCAACGTCTACCCCTCCGAGGTCGAGGAAGCGCTGTGCTCGCACCCGCTCGTCGCGCACGCGGCGGTCGTGGGACTCCCGGGCAAGGACGGCAGCGAGGACGTCATGGCGGCCGTCGTGCCGGTCGAGGGCGAGGCGCCGACGGAGGACGAGCTGCGCCGCCACGTGCGCGAGCGGATCGCCGCCTACAAGGCGCCGCGCCGCATCCGCATCGTCGACGCGCTGCCGCTGTCGCCGGTCGGCAAGGTGCTGCGGCGCGAGGTGCGCGAGCTGCTGCAGGCGGAGTGAGCGCGCGGAGAGCTCTCAGGCGCATCCCACGAGGCTCTCACGTCGGCTGACTAGCCTCGCCCGCATGTCGACCACCGCTCCTGCACGCACCACGCTGCTCACCGCCCTCGCGCTCTCCGGGGCGCTCGCGCTCGCGTCATGCTCGTCGACGCCGCAGATCGACGATCCGAGCGAGACCGCGACCGCGCCGACCGCGACCGCCGAGACCTCCGAGAGCTCGTCGCCCAGCGAGACGGCGTCCGCGTCGCCCGACGCCACGCAGGGCGGCGATGCCGCCGGCCCCGGGATCGAGGGCGCCATCGCCGCGATCGAGCTCGCCGAGTCGGAGACCGGCGCCACCGCCTTCGAGATCGACGACGAGGACGACGACGCCTCGTGGGAGGTCGACCTCGCGGACGGCACCGAGCAGATCACCGTGCTCGTGAGCGGCGACGGCGCGAGCGTGGTCTCGACTGAGCGCGAGGGCGACGTCGACGACGACGACCGTGCCGCGCTCGACGCCGCGGGCATCTCGCTCGTCGAGGCGATCGAGGCGGCCGCCGCCGAGGCCGGCGACGCAGCCTTCGACGACGCGTCGCTCGAGGACGACAGCGACGGCCCGGCGTGGGAGGTGTCGTTCCGCGACGAGATCGAGGTCCACGTCTCGGTCGCCGACGGTTCGATCCTGCGCGTCGACCGCTGACGGGCGTCAGGAGCCGGGCGCGGTGCCCGGCTGCGCGGCGACCACCGGCTGCCGCAGGATCGTGCGCCGCTTCGCGGGGTCGACGCGCCGGGCGTCGCTCAGGTAGATCTCGTGGTGGCGGCCCGTCATGCGCAGGCCGCGCTCGGGGATGAAGTCCCGGTGCATCCGCTCGAGCGCCGGCCCCTCGTCGTCGAACGCGCCGACGTGGAGCGTCTGCACGCACCGGCCCTCGGCGAGCGGCTCGAGGCGGACGTCGTGGAGCCGCGCGGGCGCGCGCTTCGCCGCGACGGCCGCGACCGCGTCGTCGACCATCGCGCCGTCGATCCAGTCGGGCACGAGCATGAGGAGCGTCCACTGCCAGTTCGCCTTGTCGCGGACGATCGTGAACGCATCCATGTCGTCCGCCCACCACAGGCCCTCGAGCGGCATGACGGCGTAGTCGCGGCCGAGCTCGCGCTTGCTCGCGAACTTGAGCGCGTACGCCACCGGGTAGAGCGCCTCGAGCGCCTCCGCGAACGCCGGCCCGTTGGGGTCGCCGCGGCCGTCGAGCATGAGGTACTGCAGCTCGGGCACGTCGACGATCCGCAGCTCGCCCGGCTTCGCCCGATACGCGTCGAGCGAGCGCTTGAGATCGACCTTCTCCACCGACGCGCACCTCCGCGGCAAGGCTAGGGCGATGCATCCGATCCTGCGCCCCGTTGACGGCTCGCCGACGATGCCGTACCTTCGCAAGGCTGTGCACCCGCACGGCAGGCACGTCGAGAGGTGGCGATCGTGAGCGCGAAGCGCGAACGAGCAGAGGTCCGGGTCTACCCGCACCTCGATCAGCCACGCTCTCCGGCGCCGGCCGCGTAGCCCTCCAGCTCCGCGCGTCCCGCGACCGACAGGGTCCGGGACGCCTGCTCCTCGAATGGGGGAGACTGCCCGCATCCTGAGGCAGCTCCCACCGCGCCTCCCGGCGCACCCATCGAAGGAAAGCCACCATGGAGACCATCTCCGAGCGGCTGCTGTCGTGGGCGAGCATCCTCGAGGCATCGACCCTCGAGCAGGCTCGCACCGCGTCGCGCATGCCGTTCATCTACCCGCACCTGGCACTGATGCCGGATGCGCACCTCGGCCGCGGCGCGACCGTCGGCTCGGTCATCCCGACGCTCGGCGCGATCATGCCCGCGGCGGTCGGCGTCGACATCGGTTGCGGCATGATCGCCGTGCGCACGCAGCTGACGCGCGACGACCTCGCGGACCGCGACCTCGCCGAGCTGCGCGAGCAGATCGAGCGCAGCATCCCGCTGTCGGCCGGTCGCGACAACCGCTCGGTGCGGCCCACGGCCGAGCCGCGCGTCGCCGAGCTCGAGCAGCTCGCCGAGCGCGCCGGCTTCGACCCCGAGCGCTACGCGAAGCACTGGCGGCTGCAGGTCGGGTCGCTCGGCAGCGGCAACCACTTCATCGAGGTCTCCGTCGACGAGACGGATGCGGTGTGGATGTTCCTGCACTCCGGCTCCCGCGGGGTGGGCAACAAGATCGCCCAGCACCACATCGGCGTCGCGCAGCGGTTCGCGAAGCAGTCGTGGATCGAGCTCCCCGACCCCGACCTCGCGTACCTCGTCGAGGGGACGCGCGAGTTCGACCGCTACATCGCCGAGCTGCGCTGGGCGCAGCGGTTCGCGCTGCTCAACCGCGAGGAGATGATGGATCGGGTCGCCGACCAGCTCGGCCGCTTCGTCGGTGCTCCGATCGAGGAGCTCGAGCGGATCAACTGCCACCACAACTTCACCGAGTCGGAGACGCACTTCGGCAAGCGGGTGTGGGTGTCGCGCAAGGGCGCGATCCAGGCCGACGCGGGTCGGCCGGGGCTCATCCCGGGCTCGATGGGCACCGCCTCGTACGTCGTGGAGGGGCTCGGCAACCCGCGGGCGCTCGACTCCGCGCCGCACGGCGCGGGGCGCAGGCTCTCGCGGAACGCCGCTCGTCGCACCTTCTCGCGCGACGAGCTGCGCGAGGCGATGGTCGGCATCGAGTACCGCGACACCGACGCGTTCATCGACGAGATCCCGCAGGCGTACAAGCCGATCGACGAGGTCATGGCCGACGCGGCCGACCTCGTGCGCATCCGCCACACGCTGCGCCAGCTCGTGAACGTGAAGGGCGACTGAGCCGCGCCGAGCGGTGGTCCCTCGGGGCCACCGCTCGGGGGCGGGTCCGCCGCTCGTCGAACCCGAGTGCTCGGCGACCGAGCGGCGCTCAGGCGTCGTGCCAGGCGAGCAGCTCGGCGGTCAGCTGGTCGAGGTGCTCGGGAGGACCCATCTCGGCGAACCACAGCCAGAGCCTGGCGGCGTGGATGGGCACCCACGGCCGCAGCGCATCCGGATCGGCGCCGTATCCCTCTGCGATCGCGTCGAACGAGCGCGGATCCTTCCGCGCCGCACCCCATGCCGCGCCGGCGAGCTCGCGGAGCGGGTCGCCCAGGTGCGCCTTCTCCCAGTCGAGCACCGCGGTGATGCGGCCGTCGACTGCGAGCAGGTTGCCGTCGCCCCAGTCGCCGTGGCAGAACACCGCAGGGGTCGCCGGAGGGATCGTCAGAGGGAGCGGCGGACCGCCCGCGTCGACGTAGCGGCGGATGGTGCGTGCGTCGTCGGGCGCCGCGGGCAGCTCCGCAGGGGGCTCGATCCCGTGCAGCCTGCGAAGCAGGGCGGCGGATGCGCGCAGGCCGTCGAGCCGGACATCGGGATGGACCTCGTCGAGCCGCTCGCCCGGCATCCGCGTCATGAGGATCGATCCCGGCGCGACCTCCACCAGCTCGGGGACGTGGAGCCCGCTGCCGGCCAGCGTGCGCAGCGCGAGCGCCTCGGTGTCGTGGCCGAGCGGGTCCGGCAGGCGCTTCTCGACGAGCGTGCGCCGGCCGCACTGCACCAGTCGGACGTGCCCGCTCGCTCCCTGCCGCATCCGACCATCCTCGCAAGCCGGCCGCGAGTGCTGTGCGCTCGCGCTCAGGAGCCGACCGCGACCGAGTGGATCTCGAGCTGATCGATGCCTGTGAAGTCGGCAGGGTTGCAGGTGTACAGGGGCATCGAGTTGGCGATGGCCGTCGCGGCGATGAGTGCGTCGTAGGCGCGCGCGGCCGGCTTCCTCCCCGCGGCTCGGAGCGATGCGGCGACCACGCCGAAGGCTCGAGCGGCGGCCGCATCGAACGCGATCACCTCGAAGTCCGCCTCGGCCTGCTGCAGGTGGGCCTGCCGCGCCGCGCGCTCCGCCTCGGTCGCGGCGACGTGGGGACCGACGGAGAGCTCGGCCAGCGTCACGGCGCTGATGACGCAGTCGTCGGGGAGCGAGCCAGGATCGGTCACCCGGCCCAAGAGGATGACGGTCGACGTGTCGAGCAGGCCTCGCTCCACGGTCATATCGATGCGTCCAGCAGCTCGTCGACGTCGCGTCGCAGGGCGTCGATGTCGATCGGTGGCAGCGCCCGTCGACGGGCGATCAGCTCCTGCGGCGGGGCGCTGCGGCGCCGCAGCGGTGACAGCTCCGCAACTGCCCTGCCGTCGCGAGTGACGACGAACGTCTCTCCGTCGACGACGCGATCGAGGACCTCTCCGCCCTTGTTGCGCAGCTCGCGCACGGTCACCGTGCTCATGCGGAGAATGTATCACCGGTGATACAGCGGGTCCATGGCCACCCGCCGGGACGCCGAACCGGATGCAGTGGGCCCGGTGGGGCTCGAACCCACGACCAGCGGATTAAAAGTCCGACGCTCTACCGACTGAGCTACAGGCCCGCGGGTCCAAGGGTAGTCGCGGCGCCGGGCGGCTCGGGCCGCCCGCGGCTGACGTCGCTGCGGGGGTCAACCCCCAGGATGATTCGGGCGATCCTCCCTACCCCGAGCGGCCGCGAGGGTCCAGAGTGATGCACGGAGACGGCGCGATCGCGCTCCCGCGCTCGACGCATCCGCCACCCAGGAAGCCGCATGACCTCCCAGACGCCAGCACGCACGCAGCCCGACGCCGACGGCGCGCCCGCTGCGGGCCATCTCGAGACGCAGCGCATCCTCTCGACGACCGATCCTGCGATCGGCCTCACCGCCGCCGAGGTCGCCGCCCGCGTCGCCGACGGCCGCGCGAACCGGCTCGCGAACGCCTCGAGCCGCAGCCTGCTGTCGATCCTGCGCGTCAACCTGCTCACGCTCTTCAACCTCGTGATCGCGGTGTGCACGGTCGTGCTGCTCGTGCTCGGCCGCTGGCAGGATGCGCTGTTCTCGTTCGCGGCGATCGCGAACGTGGTGATCGGGGTCGTGCAGGAGCACGGCGCCAAGCGCAAGCTCGACAGCCTCGCGCTGCTGCACGTCCAGCGCTCCACGGTGCTGCGCGACGGGGAGCGCCTCGACGTCGCAATGGAGGAGCTCGTGCAGGACGACATCCTGCTGCTGCGACGCGGCGACCAGGTGCCGGCCGACGGCGTCATCGTCGCGACCGAGGGTGTCGACCTCGACGAGTCGCTGCTCACGGGGGAGTCGGAGCCGCAGCTCAAGCACGTCGGCGACGGCGTGCTCTCGGGCTCGGCGGTCTCGGCGGGCTCCGCCTCGGTGCAGCTCACGAGCGTCGGCGGCGACTCGTTCGCGGCCCGCCTCACCGCCGAGGCGCGCCGCTTCTCGCTCGTGCACTCCGAGCTGCGCGCCGCGCTCAACCGGGTCGTGAAGTGGATCTCGATCGCGCTCGTGCCGCTCATCGCGATCGTGCTCAACGGCCAGATGCAGGCGCGCGGCGGCTGGGCGACCGCGATCGAGAGCGGCGCCTGGCAGGACGCGGTCGTGCTCTCGACCGCCGCGATCTCGGCCTCGGTGCCGCAGGGGCTCATCCTCATGACGTCGATCGCGTTCGCCGTCGCCGCGGTGAAGCTCGCCCGCAACCAGGTGCTCGTGCAGGAGCTCGCCGCCGTCGAGGGCCTCGCCCGCGTCGACGTCATCTGCCTCGACAAGACCGGCACGCTCACCGAGGGCGACGTCGAGCTGCTCGAGGTCACGCCCGTCGTCGACGGCGCGTGCGCGCCGGCGGTGGCGGCGGATGCGCTGGCGGCCGTCGCGGTCGCGCCCGGCTCGCCCGCGTGGCCAGCCGCGCTCGCGTGGTTCGGGCACGACCCCGACGCGAACCCCACCGCGCGGGCGATCCGGCCGGCGCTCGCGGCGCCCGCGCTCACCCCGAGCTGCGTCATCGGCTTCTCCTCCGCGCGCCGCTCGAGCGCCGTCGCCTTCCAGGACGGCGACGCCCGCGGCACGTGGGTGCTCGGCGCCCCCGAGTCCGTGCTCGGCGAGGCGCCCGAGCACGCCCCGATCATCGAGCGGGCGCTCGAGATCGCCGCCGCCGGCCGCCGCGCGCTCGTGCTCGCGCACGCGGCGCATCCGATCGACCACGCGCAGGCCGAGCGGCACGAGCTGCCCGCGCTCACGCCCGTCGCGGTGCTCGCGTTCGGCGAGCACGTGCGCGACGACGCGGCCGCCACGCTCGACTACTTCCGCGCGCAGGGCGTCGAGGTGCGCGTGCTCTCGGGCGACCACCCGCGCACCGTCGGCGCGGTCGCGCGCCAGGTCGGCATCCCGCTCGAGGGCGACGCGTACGACGCGCGCCACCTGCCCACCGACATCGAGACGCTCGAGGCCGTGCTCGCCGACCACCACGTGCTCGCGCGCGTCACGCCCGGGCAGAAGCGCGGCATCGTCGAGGCGCTGCAGGCGATGGGCCGCACGGTCGCGATGACGGGCGACGGCGTCAACGACGCGCTCGCCCTCAAGACCGCCGACCTCGGCATCGCGATGGGGGAGGGGGCGCCCGCGACGAAGGCCGTCGCCCGTCTCGTGCTGCTCGACGGCCGCTTCTCGCACCTGCCGCAAGTGGTCGCCGAGGGCAGGCAGGTGATCGCCAACATCGAGCGCGTCTCGCGCATCTTCCTGACGAAGACGACCTACGCGTTCACGCTCGCGCTGCTCTTCGGCGCGCTGCTCGTGCAGTACCCGTTCCTGCCGCGCCAGCTGTCGGCGACCGACGGCCTCACGATCGGCATCCCCGCCTTCTTCCTCGCCCTCATGCCCGCCGCCACCCGCTACGTGCCCGGCTTCCTCGGCCGCAGCCTCCGCTTCACGATCCCCTCCGGCGTCACGGTGGCGCTCGCGGTGCTCGCGATCACGCTCATCGGGCGCGGCGCGGATGCCGACGAGCGCCAGGTGCAGACCGCCGCCGTGTTCACGCTCACCGTCTGCGGGCTGTGGGTGCTCGGCATCGCGTGCAGGCCGTTCACCGTCACGCGCGCGGCGATCGTCGCGCTCATGGTCGCGGCGCTCGTGACCGCGGTGCTCGTGCCGTTCGTGCGCGACTTCTTCCAGTTCCAGCTGCCCGACGCGCAGCTGCTGCTCACGGCGATCGGCATCGGGCTCGTGGGCAGCGCGCTCATCGAGCTGTGGCACCGGCTCGCGCCGAAGCTCCCGGCGGCGATCGTCGCCGACGCGTGACCCGCGCCGGCCGGGCGACACGCGGGCTCGGGACGGGCGGATGCATGCAGCACCCGGGCAGGGGAACCTAGGCTCTTCACAGACCCGTCACGAGGAGCACCATGACCACCGCATCCCGCCGTCCCGTCACCGCCGCGCTCATCGGCGCGGCGATCGTCACCCTCACCGCCGGCTGCGTGTTCACGCCGCCCGCGCTGCCGGCCGCGCCGACCGAGACCGTCGCGGTGCCCGCACCCGACGGGCCCGCGCCCACCGAGAGCGCGTCGAGCGAGCCTGCCGAGCCGAGCGAGACCGCCGCCGCCGAGGGGCAGTACGAGATCACCGCCGAGGGCCAGGACGGCTCGGTCTGGAGCTTCGAGGTCACCGACAGCCGCGTCGTCGAGGCCGATTCGAGCGGCGATCCCGCCGAGCCGGGCAACCAGCTCGTCGAGGTGCTCATCGACGCCGAGATCCTCGAGGGCGAGCCCGACTTCTACTACGCGTTCCACGTCTACGTCGTCGACGACGCGACCGGCACCGAGTACGGCCTCAGCACGGGCAGCTCGTTCTACGCCGAGAACGACCTGTTCGCCGCCGGGCGCGAGCCGTCCTTCACCGGCGGCGTCGGCATCTTCCAGGTGCCCGCCGGCATCGGCGTCGACCACGTGCGCGTCACGACCGACCAGGGCGGCGCCTGGGACTTCACGCGCTGACCCGCCCAGCCGGATCGGCGGGGCATCCGCGATGATGGTGGGGATGGCTGAGCACTTCAAGCGCCCCACCCGCTTCTCGAACGACTGGTTCGCCAGGATCGAGGGCGACGTCGACCCTGCCGTGCGCCTGCAGCTCGCGAGCGAGACGGCGCAGGCGCTGCTCGCGCGCGTCCGCTCGGGCGCCGACCCCGAGGTGGTCGAGCGCCTGCTGCGCGTCGCCCGCGACGACGGCATCGACACCGTCGCCGAGCTGTGGTCGCACGCGCGCCCGCACTCGCTGCCGGGCGCGCTGTGGCGCGTCAACCTGCTGCACGCGCTCGTCACGCAGCGCGCGGTCGACGCGGCGCTGCTCTACCAGCAGGGGGCGGATGCGCTGCCGACGGCCGCCCCGGTCGTCGCGGGCGTGCCGGCGCCGGCGACGCCCGACGAGCTGCGCTCGCTGACGGAGACGATCCTGCGCGGCGTGTTCTCGGGCGACTTCGCGCTCGCGCTCGAGCGAGCCGCCGCGTTCGCGACGGTGACGGCCGCGGGCGCGATCGAGTCGGCGCACGTGGACGAGGCGACGCATCCGGAGCGCGCGAGCGAGCGCACCCGGCTCGCCGCCACCCTCACCGACATCGCGGGCGACCTGCGGGTGTGCGCGCGCATGTGGCGCTCGGAGAGCCTCGTCTGAGCGTGCCCTGAGCGCAAGACGCCCGATCCGGCCGTAGGCTCAGCGAGTCGACCGCGCACCCCGTCGGCATCGAGAAGGAGACCGACATGGCACGCCGCCCCCTCGCCGCCGCGCTCATCCTGGGCGCGAGCGCCCTCGTCCTCACCGGCTGCCTGCCGATGCCCCCCGCAGCGCCCGTGCTGCCGCCGACGAGCGGTCCCACCGAGCCGACCGAGTCGAGCGATCCGGCCGAGCCCGGCACCACCGACGCGCCGACGGAGTCGAGCGAGCCGAGCGCGTCAAGCGAGCCCTCGGAGCCGTCCGAGCCGTCGGACGGCGCCTTCGACTTCACGGTCGACGACGGCGCGGGCGACACGTGGTCGTTCACGGTGACCGGTGTGGAGGACAACCCGCCCATGGACTCCGGCTCCCCGGAGCCCGGCACGTACTTCGTCGGCATCCTCTTCGACGGCGAGCACGTCGAAGGCACCGCCGACTTCGATACGTGCTTCGACTTCTTCGTGGTCGGCAGCGACGGCGTCGAGTACGACTGGCGCGACACGATCGGGGTCACGGCGCAGGACGACATCTTCTTCGCCGACTCCAACGCGTTCACGCAGGCGCGCGCCGCTGTGCAGCTGCCCGAGGGCGTCGAGCCCGACCAGGTGATCGTGCGCACGCGCTTCGGCCCCGGCGAGGAGATCGTCCTCGACGTGGAGTGACGCGCACCGCAGAGCACGTCCAGAGCGCCCGGGAGCACCCGGGCGCTCTGCGCGTTCCGGCACGCATTCCCGGGCGCTCCGGCCGTTCGCGGGGAGCGCATCGGGGTGCGCGTCGAGGTGCCGTTCGCTACCCTTGACGAGCCGGGCCGCGTAACCCCGGGCTCCAATATTCGCCGCTGCGAGCGGCCTTCCGCCGAGAGGCGTTTCGCGGCCCGGCACTCACGTCCCCGGGCGGTTCCCGCGGGTGGTCACGACACGCCGCCCCGACCGCCGCGCGCGCGGCGTGTCGTGACCACCCGCGCTGCCGGCTGCGGCGTGTCGTGACCACCCACGGGTCGGGCCGGCCGGTGTCGGGTTCCCGGCCGGTCGAGTTCACCCGCTGTTCACCTGCGCGGGGCCGGGCCGCCACCCTCGGTGCCTACCGTGAGATGCGGCGTGCGAGAGCGCGCCTTCCCAGGGCTCTCCCCCCTGCACCATGCATCTTCGAAGGGAACACACCCGTGAAGTTCACGAAGCTCGGCCGCGCTGCGGTCGTCGCAGTCGCTGGCACGATCCTGCTTAGCTCCTGCGCAGCCAACGAGCCGGCGGGCGATGCGCCCGCCGGCTCCGACGCACCCGCCTCGACGCTCTCCGGCGACCTCGCCGGCGCCGGCGCGTCGTCGATGGGCGCCGCGCAGGAGGCCTGGGTCGCCGGCTTCCAGACCGCGAACCCCGCCGTGAACGTGACGTACGACCCGGCCGGCTCGGGTGCGGGCCGCGAGCAGTTCATCGCCGGCGGCGTCTCGTTCGCCGGCTCTGACGCCGTGCTCAAGGACGACGAGCTCGAGGGCACCTTCGGCGCCTGCGTCGCCGACACCCTCCCCGTCGACCTGCCCGTCTACATCTCGCCGATCGCGGTCATCTTCAACGTCGAGGGCGTCGACTCGCTCAACATGGACGCCGCGACGATCGCCGGCATCTTCTCCGACCAGATCACGAACTGGAACGACCCGGCGATCGCCGAGCAGAACCCTGACGTGACGCTGCCGGATGCGCCGATCACGGCCGTCCACCGCTCGGACGACTCGGGCACCACCGAGAACTTCACCGAGTATCTGACCGCGACGGCCGGCGACGTCTGGACCGAGGGCGTCTTCGAGACGTGGGCCTACGGCGGCGAGGGTGCGCAGGGCACCTCCGGTGTGGTCGACGCCGTGAGCAACGGCACGAACACGATCGGCTACGCCGACGCCTCGCGCGCCGGTTCGCTCGGCACGGTCGCGCTCAAGGTCGGCGAGGAGTACGTGCCGTTCTCGCCCGAGGCCGCAGCCGCTGCCGTCGACGCGTCGCCGCGCATCGAGGGACGCCACGAGGGCGACATCGCGGTCGAGCTCGACCGCACGTCGACCGAGGCGGGCACCTACCCGCTCGTGCTCATCTCGTACGCGATCGCCTGCACCGACTACACCGACGACGCCCAGGCGGAGCTCGTCAAGGAATACCTGACCTACGTCGCCTCGGCCGAGGGCCAGGAGGCCGCGCAGGCCAACGCCGGCAACGCTCCGATCTCGGATGCGCTGCGCGAGCAGATCCTCGCTGTCGTCGACACGATCCAGTAGGACAGACTGAAGCCGGCCCTCGGGCCGCAGCCGTCCGGCCGGGGCGCTCGCACGCCTCGGCCGGACGCTTGCCCCGGTCCCGTCCCGACTCCGCTGGGAGCCCCATGACCACCGCTGTACCGGTCGCTTCGCGAGCCGCTGCTCCGAACCGACCCGCCGACGTCGTCTTCAAGGCGATCTCCACGACCGCCGGCGTGCTCATCCTCGTCGCGCTCGCCGGCGTCGCGATCTTCCTCGTCGCGCAGGCCGTGCCCGCGATCATCGGCCCGCTGCCCGACGACGACAGCTTCCTCGCCTGGGTCTGGCCGCTCACCTTCGGCACGCTCTGGTCGGCGTTCCTCGCGATGCTCATGGCGGTGCCGCTCGCGATCGCGATCGCGCTGTTCATCACGCACTTCGCGCCCCGCCGCCTGGCGCAGGGCCTCGGCTACCTCATCGACCTGCTCGCGGCCATCCCCTCGGTCATCTACGGGCTGTGGGGCATCACGGTGCTCGCGCCGTTCCTGCAGCCCGCCTACGGCTGGCTCGCCGAGAACCTCGGCTGGATCCCGCTGTTCACCGCGCCCGCGTCGGGCACCGGGCGCACGATCCTCACCGCATCCATCGTCCTGGCCGTCATGGTGCTGCCGATCATCACGGCCCTGTGCCGCGAGATCTTCCTGCAGACGCCGCGGCTCAACGAGGAGGCGGCGCTCGCGCTCGGCGCGACGCGCTGGGAGATGATCACGATGGCGGTGCTGCCGCACGGCCGCTCCGGCATCATCGCATCGTCGATCCTCGGCCTCGGCCGAGCGCTCGGCGAGACGATGGCGGTCGCCATGGTGCTCGCCTCCGCCGGTGCCGTCACGTTCGTCGTGGTCGGCTCGCAGAACCCCTCGACCATCGCGGCGAACATCGCGCTGCGCTTCCCCGAGGCGCACGGCATCACCGTCAACATGCTGATCGGCTCCGGCCTCGTGCTGTTCGCCATCACGCTCGTCGTCAACGGCCTCTCGCGGTGGATCATCGCGAAGACGACCGTCGACGGAGGCAGGTAGTCATGACCATCACGACCGAAGCCCCCGCGCGCCGCGAGGCCGCGAACCCGCTCACCGCCGGCCAGCTGCCGAAGTGGGGGCCCTGGGCGCTGCTCGGGGTCGCGCTCGTCATCGGCGCGGCCGTCTCGGCGCTCGTCGCCGGCGCGAGCGGCACGCAGTTCAGCATCGTCGCGACCGTCGCCGTCGGATTCGTCCTCTACCTCGTCGCCGTGACGGTCGTGAGCCAGCTCATCGAGGGCGGCCGCAAGGCGACCGACCGGCTCGTCACCGGCATCGTGGTGGGCGCCTTCCTGCTCGCGCTCGTGCCGCTCGTCTCGCTCATCGTGACCGTCGTCGCGAACGGCGCCGCGCGCTTCGACATCGAGTTCTTCACCTACACGATGCGCAACATCGTCGGCGAGGGCGGCGGCGTGCTGCACGCGATCGTCGGCACCGTGCTCGTCACGCTCTGGGCGGCGATCATCTCGGTGCCGGTCGGCATCTTCACGGCCATCTACCTCGTCGAGTACGGCCGCGGCCGCCTCTCGAAGGCGATCACGTTCTTCGTCGACGTCATGACGGGCATCCCCTCGATCGTCGCAGGCCTCTTCGCCTACGCGCTCTTCGCGCTCTTCGCCGGCGAGGGCGTGCGGAGCGGCTTCGGCGGCGCGGTCGCGCTCAGCCTGCTGATGATCCCCACCGTCGTGCGCTCGACGGAGGAGATGCTCAAGCTCGTCCCGAACGACCTGCGCGAGGCGTCGCTCGCCCTCGGCGTGCCGAAGTGGCTCACGATCGCGAAGGTCGTGCTGCCGACCGCGCTCGCCGGCATCGTCACGGGCGTCACGCTCGCGATCGCGCGCGTGATCGGCGAGACCGCGCCGCTGCTCATCATCGCCGGCTTCACGACGAACATGAACTACAACGTGTTCGACGGCCGGATGATGACCCTCCCCGTGTTCGCCTACAACCAGTACGTCAGCCCCGGCGTGCAGGAGCAGGCCTACTTCGACCGCGCGTGGACCGCCGCGCTCGTGCTCATCCTCATCGTCATGCTGCTCAACATCGGCGCGCGCCTCATCGCGCACTTCTTCGCGCCGAAGGCCGGAAGGTAACCCGACATGTCCAAGCGCATCGAAGTCAACGACCTCGACGTCTACTACGGCAGCTTCAAGGCCGTCGAAGGGGTGTCGGTCGAGATCGAGCCGCGCGCCGTCACGGCGCTCATCGGGCCATCGGGCTGCGGCAAGTCGACCGTGCTCCGCACGCTGAACCGGATGCACGAGGTCATCCCGGGCGCGTGGGTCGACGGCGAGGTGCTGCTCGACGGCGCCAACCTCTACGGCCCGGGCGTCGACCCGGTGAACGTGCGCCGGCAGATCGGCATGGTGTTCCAGCGCCCCAACCCGTTCCCGACGATGACGATCCGCGAGAACGTGCTCGCGGGCGTGCTGCTCAACAACCGCCGCATGTCGAAGGGCGACCAGGACGACCTCGTCGAGCGCTCGCTGCGCGGCGCCAACCTCTGGAACGAGGTGAAGGACCGCCTCGGGCTCCCGGGCTCGGGCCTCTCGGGCGGCCAGCAGCAGCGACTCTGCATCGCTCGTGCGATCGCCGTCAGCCCCGATGTGCTGCTCATGGACGAGCCGTGCTCGGCGCTCGACCCGATCTCGACGCTCGCGATCGAGGACCTCATCGAGGAGCTCAAGCAGGAGTACACGATCGTGATCGTGACCCACAACATGCAGCAGGCGAGCCGCGTCAGCGACAAGACCGCGTTCTTCAACATCGCGGGCACCGGCAAGCCGGGCAAGCTCATCGAGTTCGACGAGACGACGAAGATCTTCTCGAACCCGTCCGTGCAGGCGACCGAGGACTACGTCTCCGGCCGCTTCGGCTGATCCGCCGGCCCAACCCGCACGCCGCGCAGGGTGGTCACGACACGCCGTGTGCGCACTACTGCTGACGGCGTGTCGTGACCACCCCGCGCACCCGCGTGGGCGGGCGGATGCGTCAGCCCGCGGCGGGCGAGTGCGTCTCGATCGCGACGAGCGCGGGCTCGGCGCCGGCGCTCACGTGCAGCACGGTGAACTCGGCCGTGTGCAGCATCGACGCGCGGTGCGTGCGCTCCGACTCCCGCGCATCCGCCGCGTGCACGACGGCCGTGACGATCTCGGGGATGATCGGCGCGTGCGAGCACAGCACGGTGCCGCGGCGCTTGCGCACCGCCTTGCCGATGCGCGCCTCGAGCGCTGCCCGCGGGTCGACCGACGACTCCTGGCTGATCTCGGCGGTCGCCTTGGGGGCAATGCCAGTGCGCTCGGCGAGCGGCGCGACCGTCTGCACGCAGCGCAGCGCGTCGGAGGTGACGATCCGCTGCGGCCCGTACGCCGCGATCCCCGCGGCGATCGACTGCGCCTGCCGCTCGCCCCGGTCGGTGAGCGGGCGCGTCGCATCGGCGCCCTCCCACGAGAAGGCGTTCGCGGCCTTCGCGTGGCGCAGCGCGACGATCGGGAAGGTGCGCGCGTGCCCGGCCGCGAGCCGCTCCTCGAAGCGCTCGACGATGTGCACGTCGTGCTCGTAGGTGCAGCGCGCCTTCGCGGCCTCGATCGGCAGCCACGTGAGCTCGAGGATCTCGTCGTTCGGCTCGAACGGGGCGCGCGCGACCTCCTGCTCGTCGACGAGCGCCTGCCAGTAGTAGACGACCTTGTCGCGCCCGTCGGGCAAGCGGTACTCGCTCGTGCCGAGCGGCGCCTCGAGCGTGATCCTCAGGCCCGTCTCCTCCTCGATCTCGCGCGCGGCGCACTCCAGCAGCGTCTCGCCCGGATCGAGCTTGCCCTTCGGCAGCGAGTGGTCGCGGTGCTGCGTGCGCTCCACGAGCAGCACGAGCACCTCGCCCTCGACCTCGCGCCACACGAGCGCGCCCGCCGCGAGCAGCGGCGTCTCCGGGCTCATCGGCCGGCGCGCTTCCGACGCTGGATCTGCAGCATCCGATCGCGGTGGAGGTCGTCGAGCGGCGAGCCGTCCTCGGCGTAGAAGCGGCGCGTCCACGTGCCGTCGGACTCCGCCCACCACGACTGCGTCTGCGGCGACATCGCCTTGTCGAAGTGCTGCTGGATGTCGCGCTTGTGCTCGCTCGAGGTGAGCTGGATGAGCACCTCGACGCGGCGGTCGAGGTTGCGGTGCATCATGTCGGCCGAGCCGATGAAGACCTCGGGGTCGCCGTCGTTCCAGAAGATGAACACCCGCGAGTGCTCGAGGTAGCGGCCCACGATCGAGCGGATCGTGATGCGCTCGCTCAGCCCCGGCACGCCCGGCTTGATCGAGCAGATCCCGCGCACCCAGATCTCCACGTCGACGCCCGCGCGGCTCGCGCGGTAGAGCGCGTCGATGATCTGCTCGTCGACGATCGAGTTGACCTTGATGCGGATGCGCGCGGTGCGGCCGTCGAGCGCGGCGCGCGTCTCGCGCTCGATGCGCTGCAGCAGCCCCTTGCGCAAGTGGCGCGGCGCGACGAGCAGCCGCTGGTACGACTTCTCCTTCGCGTAGCCCGAGAGCTCGTTGAACAGCCGCGTGATGTCGCGGCCGACCTGGTCGTTGTCGGTGAAGAGGCCGAAGTCCTCGTAGATGCGGCTCGTCTTCGGGTTGTAGTTGCCCGTGCCGATGTGGCAGTAGCTGCGCAGCCGGCCGTTCTCGCGGCGCACGATCATCATGAGCTTGCAGTGCGTCTTGAGCCCGACGATGCCGTAGACGACGTGCACGCCCGCGCGCTCGAGCTGGCGCGCCCAGCGGATGTTGGCCTGCTCGTCGAAGCGCGCCTTCACCTCGACGAGCGCGAGCACCTGCTTGCCCGCGGCGGCGGCGCGGATGAGCGCGGCGACCACGGGGGAGTCGCCCGACGTGCGGTAGAGCGTCTGCTTGATCGCGAGCACGTCGGGGTCGTCGGCGGCCTGCTCGAGCAGCGCCTGCACGCTCGTCGCGAACGACTCGAACGGGTGGTGGACGAGCACGTCCTTGCGCGTGATCGACTGGAAGAAGTCGGTGCGCTCATCCTGGTCGGTCGGCAGGAACGCCGCCGCGGTGACGGGCACGCGCTTCGTGTAGCGCAGGTCGGGCCGGTCGATGCCGGCGAGCTGGAAGAGCCCGCTGAGGTCGAGCAGGCCCGGGAGCCGGTAGACCTCGGAGTCGGTGATGCCGAGCTCGTCGACGAGCAGCGCGAACGTGTCGTCGTCGATGTCCTCCGAGACCTCGAGCCGGATGGGCGGGCCGAACTTGCGGCGCGACAGCTCGTGCTCGAGCGCCTGGATGAGGTTCTCGGTGTCGTCCTCGTCGATCGTCACGTCCTCGTTGCGCGTGACGCGGAAGGCGTGGTGCTCGACGATCTCCATGCCCGAGAACACCTCGTCGAGGTTGTTCGCGATGAGCTCCTCGAGCGGCAGGAACCGCTGCGAGTGGCCGCCGCGGGGCAGCTCGACGAAGCGCGGCAGCACCGCGGGCACCTTGAGGCGCGCGAACTGGTCCTCCGGCTCGCCGGGCACGCGCACGCGCACGGCGAGGTTGAGCGAGAGCCCCGAGATGTACGGGAACGGATGCGCGGGATCGACCGCGAGCGGCATGAGCACGGGGAAGATCTCGGCCTCGAAGCGCGCCGACATCGCCTCCTGCTCGGCATCGGTCAGCTGGTGCCAGCGGACGACGCTGATGCCGGCGACGTCGAGCTCGGGCTGGAACGACTCGAGCGCGATGCGGGCGTGGCGCTGCTGCAGGTCGTGGGCGCGCTGCACGATCTGCTGGAGCAGCTCGGCGGGCGCGATGCCGACGTTCGTCGGCACGGCGAGGCCGGTCGCGATGCGGCGCTTGAGCCCGGCGACGCGCACCATGAAGAACTCGTCGAGGTTCGAGGCGAAGATCGCGAGGAAGTTGGCGCGCTCGAGCAGCGGCGTGTTCGGATCCTCGGCCATCTCGAGCACGCGCTCGTTGAAGGCGAGCCACGAGAGCTCACGGTCGAGGAACCGGTCGGCGGGCAGGCCGTCGACTGTCTCGCCGCCCTGCAGCTCGGCCGACCAGTCGAGCTCGGCGTCGTAGTCGTCGAAGTCGGCCTCGTTCGCGTCGTGGAAGCTCTGCTCCTCCTCGAGCGTCCGCGGGGAGCGCTCGGTCCTGCGCTCCTCGCCGAGCTGACCGGTGGTGCTCCCGGTCGCGCCCCCGCTGGTGCTTGTCGCTGCGCCGTCTGTCATGCGCCAATCATGTCAACCATCGGTCGACGGCGCGTGCCTCCACCGCACATCGATCGCCCACCGCTCGAAGCCGGCCCGCTCGTAGAGCGCGAGCGCGGGGGCGTTGTCGCCCTCGACGTAGAGGTGGGCGGTCGTCGCGCCGAGGGCGCGCATCCGCACGAAGACGGCAGCGAGCATCCGCTTGCCGAGCCCCGCTCCCTGCCGTGCCGGCGAGACGCCCAGCACGTAGAGCTCGGCGATGTCGCCGTCGGGCTTGACCCAGCCGAAGGCGTCGAGGCCGCCAGAATCCGATGCACCCGTGCCGTCGATGACGACGAGGTTCGCGTCGTCGTGCCACGGCTCGGCCATGCGGGCGGCGAGGTCGTCGGCCGTCATGCGGCCCTGCTCGGGGTGGTCGGCGAAGGCGACCGCGTTGAGGGCGAGCAGGGCGGATGCGTCGGCGGGCTCGAACGGCCGGACGCCGTCGGGCAGGCGGTCGGGCACCTCGGCCGGCGCCGCCGGGACGGGGGCGCGCAGCTGCAGCAGCGTGCGCACGCTCGTCATGCCGAGTGCCTCGGCGATCGCTCGGGCGGCCGGCAGGTCGCCGTGGGACCAGGCGTCGAAGGTGCCGAGCTCGTCGGCGACGCGACGCGCGAGCGCGAGGCCGCGGCCCTGCCCGCGGGCGTCGGGCGCGACCGCGAGCTCGACCTCGCGATCCCGGTCGCTCACGACCGCGAGCGCATGCGCGTCGCCGATGGTGCGGCGCTCGCCGCGCTCGAGCTCGACGAGCGCCTGGTCGTTGAACGGCGGCACGCCGTCGTGCGCGGCGCACGCCGCGGCGAGGGCGCGCGCCTGCTGGATCGCCGTGTCGCCGCTCACGCGTCCACCAGCTCGAACCGGTAGCCGACGCCGCGCACCGTGCCGATGACGCTCTCGAGGTCGCCGAGCTTCGCGCGCAGGCGCCGCACGTGCACGTCGACGGTGCGGGTGCCGCCGAAGTAGTCGTAGCCCCACACCTCGCTCAGCAGCTGCTCGCGCGTGAACACGCGCGCCGGGTTCGAGGCGAGGAAGCGCAGCAGCTCGAACTCCTTGTACGTGAGGTCGATCGGTCGGCCGTCGACCTTGGCCTGGTAGCTCGCCTCGTCGATCGAGAGGCCGCTCGCGACGATCGGGGCGCTCGCCTGCACCCTCGAGATGGCGAGGCGGATGCGCGCCTCGAGCTCGGCGGGGCCAGCCGAGTCGAGCACGATGTCGGTCACGCCCCACTCCGCGGTGACGGCCGCGAAGCCGCCGTCGCCGAGCACGAGCAGCAGCGGCGCGGCGTCGCGCTCGAGCAGCCTGCACAGCTGCTTCGCGGCGGCGAGCTCGGCAGCTCCGTCGACGATGAGCAGGTCGGCGTCGGGGGCGTGCGCGACCGCTTCCGCCGTGCCGGGGAGCATCGTCACCCGATGCTCGAGGAGCTCCAGGTTCGGCAGCACGCCCCGGTCGCGGCGGGTGAAGATCACGACGTGCGCCATCCAGCCTCCTGCCTGCTCCGATCCTATGGCGCGGCGGGAGGGCGGTTGTGCCACGGGGGAGATAGGTCACAATGGGGCCGTGTCGTGGCAATGGGGGAGCGTGTGGCCCGTCTGGGCGCTCGCCCTCGTGGGTGCGATCGTCGTCGGCGTGCTGCAGCCGTCCGACGGGCTCGTCTGGCTGCCGATCGTGCTGGGCGGGTGCACGCTCACCGCGTTCGCGATCCAGCTGGCCGGGCCGACGATGCCCGGCATCGTCGGTCGGCTCGCGGCCGCCGTGCTCGGCTCGGTCGTCATCCTCGCCGTGGCGACCGCGATCCTGGTGCCGCTGGCGCTGCTGTGAGCGCGCCGCGCCCAGCCCCGCGGTGCCGGAAGTCGGCTACGATCGAGCCATGGCTGGAATCCCCATCGTCGCCCTCGAGATCTTCTACCTCGGCCTGCTCGGCCTCGCGATGCTGGCGATCTTCGGCGTCTCGTTCGTCGTGATCCGCAACCTCTTCAGGGGCCAGCGCTAGCCGATGCTCGAGCTCGACCCCACGCTCCCGGCCGAGCTGGGCCCGCTCCAGTGGCTCATCGGCACGTGGGAGGGCACCGGCGTGCTGTCGTTCCCGGTGGGCGACCGCACGATCGAGCATGAGTTCGCCCAGCGCGTCTCCTTCGCGCACCACGGGCACCCCTACCTCACCTACGAGGCCTACGCATGGCGGCTCGACGACGAGCTGACGCCGCTCGCCGCCGAGACGGGCTTCTGGCGCCTCGCGCGCCCCGTCGCGCCGTCCGACGCCGGTCCCGGCATGCTGCCGCCGGAGGGCGAGCCCGCCTATCCCGACGCCGAGTCGGTCGAGTCGCTCCGGCGCCCCGACGGCTCCTTCGAGCTGCAGGCGCTCATCGCGCACCCGACCGGCGTCGCCGAGCTCTACCTCGGCACGATCGCGGGCCCGCGCATCGATCTCGCGACCGACGCGGTGCTGCGCGGCGCGAGCGCGAAGGAGCACACCGCATCCACCCGCATGCTCGGGCTCGTCGACCAGCACCTGCTGTGGGCGTGGGATCTCGCGGCGCTCGGGCAGGGCCTCGAGAGCCACGCCTCGGCCCGGCTCGCGCGCATCGTGCCGAGCGAGGCGAACGAGCAGTGAGCGCGCTCGCGAGCCGCATCCCCGGCGCCGTGCTCGGCGACGACGGGCTGCCGCTGCACGTCGGCAACCCGATGGCCGAGCAGCGCAGGCTCCGCCGCGACGCGCTCGTGCTGCTGCCTCGCGATGTGCTGCGGCTCACCGGCCCCGACCGGCTGCCGTGGCTCGACTCCATCAGCTCGCAGGCGATCGCGCAGCTGCCCGCGGGGGCGTCGGCCGAGACGCTCGTGCTCTCGCCCGAGGGCCGCATCGAGCACGTGCTGCGCCTCGTCGAGACGGGCGACGCGCTGTGGGTCGTCGTCGACGCCGGTGCGGGCGACGCGCTCGAGGCGTGGCTGACGCGGATGCGCTTCTTCAAGGAGGTCGTCATCGAGCGGCCCGAGGTGGTCGTCGTGGGCGCCGCGGGGGAGCCCGCGGGCGCGCTCGCGTGGATCGACGGCTGGCCCGAGGTCGCGCCGGGCGGCGTGCGCTATGGCGAGCCGACGGGTGAGCCGTGGCGCTGGTCGGAGTCGATCCTCACGGCGGCCGAGGCGGATGCGCTCGACCCGACCCGCTTCGTCGGCACGATGGCGGCGGATGCGCTGCGCATCGCCGCGGGACGTCCCGCGCTCGCCGAGGTCGACGAGCGCTCGATCCCGCACGAGCTCGACTGGCTGACGACCGCGGTGCACCTGTCGAAGGGCTGCTACCGCGGGCAGGAGACGGTCGCGAAGGTGCACAACCTCGGGGCACCGCCTCGCCGCGTGGTGCTGCTGCACCTCGACGGCAGCCAGAACGCGCCGGTCGTGCCCGGCGACCCGGTGCTCCGCGGCGACACGGACGTCGGCACGGTCACGTCCTCGGCGATGCACGACGAGCTCGGCCCGATCGCGCTCGCGGTCGTGAAGCGCAGCACGCCGACCGACGAGGACCTCACCGTGCGCACCGCGGAGGGCGTGCTCGTCGCGGCCGGCCAGCAGGTGCTCGTGCCGCAGACCGCCGGCCACGCGCACCGCCCGCCGCGACTCCCGCGCCTCGGCGCCGTCACGCGTCCCACCCGCTAGCCCCGAGCATCCGCCCGGCTCGCTCCCCGGGCTGTTCACGACGCGGGGTGGTCGCGCCGCGGGGTGGTCACGACACGCCGCGCGAGCGCCGTGGGGTGGTCACGACACGCCGTGGGCGCGCGCCCGGCGACGGCGTGTCGTGACCACCCGCCGCACCCGCCTCAGGCGCGAGGGGCGACCGCGCTCCAGGCGACCGTGAGCTCGCCGAGGCGGGAGCGCGCGGGGCCGCCCGCGACCGGCCAGCCCGCGCGGCGCATCCGTCGCACCGTCGACTGCCAGCGCTGCACGGCGCCGAAGTCGGCGAGCGGCGCGTCGCTCGCCCACGCGCGGTCGAGGTCGCCGAGCAGCGAGTGCACGCGCTCGCCCGGCACGTTGCGGTGGATGAGCGCCTTCGGCAGCCGCTCGGCGACGACCGACGGCGCCGGCATCGCGTCGGTGCCGAGCTCGTCGACCTTGAGCGCGATCGTGAGCGATCGGGGCTGCGGTCGCCGGTCGGCGGATGCGTCGAGCGCGACCCACGCGCACACGCGCCCCACCTCGTTCGAGGTGCCCTCGACGAGCAGGCCTCCCGGCGCGAGCCGACCCAGCATGGTCGCCCAGTGGCCCGCGACCTCGTGCTCGTCGTACTGCCGCAGCACGTTCATCGCGCGGATGACGTGCGGGCGCCGGGGTGCTGGCACCTCGAAGCCGCCGCGCGCGAACGACACCCGGGCATCCGCGGCGATCGCGCGGCCGTAGCGCGCCGGTCCCGCTGCCCGGGCGAGCGCGAGCTGCGCGGTCGCGCCCGCGACGCGCGCGGGGTCGATCTCGAGCCCGAGCACCTCGACGCCGGCGTTCGCGCGCGCGAGCCGCCCCTGCAGCTCGAGGCTCGTGGTCGCGCTCGCGCCGTAGCCGAGGTCGACGACGAGGGCGCCGGGCACGCGCGCCGCGGCCTGGGCGGCGATCCAGCGGTCGACGCGGCGGAGCCGGTTCACGCCTGTGGTCCCGCGGGTGACGCGGCCGTCGGGTTTTTGCACGAGGAACAATTCTGCACCCCGATGTGGCCCCTGCCGTACACGCCCCTTCCGCGGCGACGCGTAGCGATATATCGTTGACCATCGTCGAGCATCACGACGACGCCACGATGCGAGGAGGACACCATGCATGGATCGTTCGCAGGCGGAGGATTCGCCGGCGGCCCTCGGGGCTTCGACGCCCGGCCCGGCGCGGGCGTGTGGGAGGCGATGGACCAGCTGCGCTCGGCGTTCGAGCGGCGCGGCAGCACTCGGATGGGCCGCGGCGACGTGCGCGCGGCGGTGCTCGCGCTGCTCGCCGAGCGGCCGATGCACGGCTACCAGATCATCCAGGAGATCGACGAGCGCTCCGGCGGCGCCTGGAAGCCGAGCCCCGGCTCGGTCTACCCGACCCTGCAGCTGCTCGCCGACGAAGGGCTCATCACCGCCGAGGAGGCGAACGGTCGCAAGACCTACGCGCTCACCGAGGGCGGCAGGCTCGAGGCCGAGGCGGCCGCAGAGCGGCAGGCGCCGTGGCTCGCGTCGAGCGAGCGGGAGGGCGGCTTCTCGGCGCTCCCGAAGGCGGGCATGGAGCTCGCGCAGGCCGCCGCCCAGGTCGGGCGCACCGGCAGCCCCGAGCAGGTGCAGCACGCGGTCGCCGTGCTCGACGACGCGCGCCGTAGGCTCTACTCGATCCTCGCTCAGGACTGACCCGGGTGCCAGCCGCACGTCGGGCGCTAGGAGACACGATGCCCGACGTCGGCAGCACCCGTGCGCGCTACCGCCGCATCCTGCGCTTCGCGGCGAGGCACCTCGTCGTGCTGTGGTGGTTCGAGCTCGTGCTGCCGCGCTTCGGGCTCGCTCGGCTCGCCGCCCGCGGTCGCCCCGCGCGGCTCACGCGCCTCGCGCGCAGGTTCCACGTGCTCGCCGTCGACCTCGGCGGGCTCATGATCAAGGTCGGGCAGTTCATGTCGTCGCGGCTCGACGTGCTGCCACCCGAGATCACGCGCGAGCTCGAGGGGCTGCAGGACGAGGCGCCCGCGGTGCCGTTCGCGCGCATCCGCGAGCTCGACGAGCGCGAGCTCGGCATGCCGCTCGACCGCGCCTACGCCGCGGTCGACGAGGTGCCGGTCGCCGCCGCCTCGCTGGGCCAGGCGCACCGCGCGACGCTCTCGCCGCTCGACACCGCCGACACCGGCATCGAGCGAGCGGTCATCAAGGTGCAGCGGCCCGGCATCGACGCGATCGTCACCGTCGACCTCGCGGCGCTCCGTCGGGTCGGCGGCTGGCTGCGCCGCGTGCGGCTCGTCGCCGACCGGGTCGACGTGCCCGCGCTCGTCGAGGAGTTCGCCGTCACGAGCCTGCACGAGATCGACTACCTGCACGAGGCCGCGAACGCCGAGCGCTTCGCCGCCGACTTCGCCGGCGATCCGCGCGTGCAGGTGCCTGAGATCATCTGGGAGCGCACCACCCGCCGCGTGCTCACGCTCTCCGACGTCTCGGCGATCAAGATCAACGACCTCGACAGCCTCCGAGCCGCGGGCATCGACCCGGCCGAGGTGGCGCGCGCATTCGCCGCCGTCATGTTCGACCAGTTCTTCTCGCACGGCTTCTTCCACGCCGACCCGCACCCCGGCAACCTCTTCGTCACGCCCCTGCCCGCCGCCGACGCCCGGGCGGATGCGTCGGGCCCGGCCTGGCGGCTCACGTTCATCGACTTCGGGATGATGGGCGAGGTGCCGAGCGGCACCCGCCGGGGCCTCCGCCGTGCGTTCATCGCGGCGGCCGGGCGCGACGGCAAGGGCCTCGTCGACGCGATCCGCGACGTCGGCGCGCTGCTGCCCTCCGCCGACATGGGCGAGCTCGAGCGCGCCATGACGCACGCGTTCGCGCGCTTCGGCGGCCTGGGCTTCGCCGAGCTGCGCGACGTCGACCCGCGCGAGTTCCGCGACTTCGCGCTCGAATTCCAGGACCTGATGCGGTCGCTGCCGTTCCAGCTGCCCGAGGACTTCCTGCTCATCATCCGCGCCGCGTCGCTCACCTCCGGCGTCTGCAGCACGCTCGACCCCACCTTCAACCTGTGGGACTCCGTCGAGCCCTACGCGGCCACGCTGCTGCGCGAGGAGCGCGGCAACGTCGTGCAGGGCGTCGCGCAGGAGGCCGTCGCGACCGCGGGCGTGCTCGCACGGCTGCCGCGGCGGCTGGATGCGGTGATGACGCGGGTCGAGGAGGGTCGCGTCGCGATCTCCACGCCGCGGCTCGAGCGCCGAGTCGCCCGGCTCGAGCGAGCGGCGAGCCGGCTCGCCTCGGCGATCGTGTTCGCCGGCCTGCTGCTCGCCGGGGCGCTGCTGCGCCCGGACGACGAGGTGCTCGGCGCCGTGCTCATGGGCGCCTCGTCGCTGCCGCTCCTGCACGTCGTGCTCGCCCCCGTGCTCGGCCGCCGCGGCCCCGACTGACGCTGCCGGACCTCTTCCACCGGACGGGACCCGGTGCACCGGGTCCCGGAAGGTGGAAGCGGTCCGCGGAGGACGCATCCGACCCAACTAGGCTGGCGGCATGACCGAGCGCACCCTCATCCTGCTCCGCCACGGCCAATCGACGTGGAACGAGAGCAACCAGTTCACCGGTTGGGTCGACGTGCCGCTGACGCCGAAGGGCGAGCAGGAGGCGAAGCGCGGCGGTGAGCTGCTGCGCGAGCACGACGTGCTGCCCGACGTGCTCTACACGTCGCTCCTCACCCGCGCGATCAAGACCGCCAACATCGCGCTCGACGCGGCCGGGCGCGACTGGATCCCCGTGACCCGCTCGTGGCGGCTCAACGAGCGCCACTACGGCGACCTGCAGGGCAAGGACAAGGCGGAGACGCTCGAGCAGTACGGCGAGGAGCAGTTCATGCTCTGGCGCCGCTCGTTCGACACGCCTCCGCCGCCCATCGCCGACGACAACCAGTACTCGCAGGCCGACGACCCCCGCTACGCCGACATCGACGGCGAGGTGCCCGCGACCGAGTGCCTCAAGGACGTCATCGAGCGTTTCCTGCCCTACTGGGAGTCGACGATCACGAAGGACCTCGAGGCCGGCAAGACCGTGCTCATCACCGCGCACGGCAACTCGCTGCGCGCGCTCGTGAAGCACCTCGACGGCATCTCCGACGACGACATCGCCGCGCTCAACATCCCCACGGGCATCCCGCTCGTCTACCGCCTCGGCGACGACAACATGCCCGTCGCTCCGGGCGAGTACCTCGACCCCGAGG
>NZ_BAAAKK010000003.1:144436-167035 GCF_039527715.1 Agrococcus citreus | reverse complement strand
CCGCCGCCGGCGCCGCCGCGGTCGCGAGCCAGGGCAGCAAGCACTAGCGCACGCCGGACGGACGACGAGGGGCCCCGCGCGCTGCGGGGCCCCTCGTCGTCGCCGTGCCTCAGTCCTGCACGCCTGCCGGTCGCACCGGCTCGGGTGCCATGTCGGACCGCGCGTCGTCGTCGCCGGTCCAGTCGCCGGTCGCGAGGTACTTGACCTTCTTCGCGATGCCGACCGCGTGGTCGGCGAAGCGCTCGTGGTAGCGGCTCGCGAGCGTCGCGTCGACCGTCGTGTGGGCTGCACCCTCCCACGTCGTGCCGAGCACGTGCGAGAACACGTCGCGGTGCAGCTGGTCGACGTGGTTGTCGGCGGTCTCGAGCCGGTCGGCGAGCGAGAGGTCCTGCGTCTCGAGCAGGTCGCGCAGCATCTTGGCGATCTCGATGTCGCGCGCGCCCATCTCGGCGAAGGTCGGCTGGAGCGACTCGGGCACGACCTGCATCGGGAAGCGGTAGCGCGCGAGCAGCGCGATGTGCCGCGCGAGATCGCCCATGCGCTCGAGCGACGCCGAGATGCGCAGCGCCGAGACCACGATGCGGAGGTCGCGCGCGACCGGCGACTGCCGGGCGATGATGTCGATCGCGAGCTCGTCGAGCGAGGCCGCCTTGTCGTCGATGAGCGGGTCGGTGGCGATCACCTGCTCGGCCAGCTGCACGTTCGAGTCGCCGAAGGCCCGCACGGCCGATTCGATCGAGACGATCACGTGGTTCGCGATGTCGACGAGCCGGTCCTGCACCTCGCTGAGCTCCTGCTGGAATACGTCGCGCATGGCTGCTGCCCCCTTGTGCTGCGCCCCGCTGCTTCGTCGAGCAGGGCACTATCCTGACACCGAGTGTCCTCGCCCCAGGTTACTGCCGGGTGTCCGGAGCCTGAACCTGGGACGGCGGGCAGCGAGCGGCCCACCGGCTAGCATCGAGGGCGTGGATGCGTCGTGGTACGTGCTCCTCGCGCTCCTGCTGGGCTTCGCGATCGGGGCGGTCTCGGTGCACCTGCTCGGCGTCGCGGCGCAGCGCGGTCGGCAGGTCATGGCGATCTCGAGCGAACCGGTGCCCGACGGCATCGCCGCCATGGTGCACGTGCTCGAGTCGGCCGGCATCGTGCTCGACGGCTCGAACCAGGTGATCCTCTCGTCGCCCGGCGCCGTCGCGCTCGACCTCGTCGACGGCCGCGCGCTGCGCTCGCCGGAGATCCTCGACGCGGTCCGCCGGGTCTGGCGCTCGGGCGAGCAGGAGGTGCTCGAGCTCGTCTACCGCCGCGGCCGGATCGGCGTGGGCACCGAGATCCACCTGCGGGTGCGGGTCGCGCCGCTCGGCAACCGCTTCATGCTCGTGCTCGCCGCCGACCGCACCGAGGAGATGCGCCTCGACGGCGTGCGCCGCGACTTCGTCGCCAACGTCAGCCACGAGCTCAAGACCCCCATCGGTGCGATCTCCGTGCTCTCGGAGGCCATCGAGGCGGCCGCCGCCGACCCCGAGCGCGTGCGCTCGTTCGCGCAGCGCATGCAGCTCGAGGCCGACCGCCTCGCCCGCATGACGAAGGCGCTCATCGACCTCTCGCGCATCCAGTCGGACGACCCGCTCGACCACGCCGAGCGCGTGCCGATCGCGCGCGTCGTCGAGGTGGCGGTCGACCGCAACCGCGTGCTCGCGGAGTCGAAGCGGATGCGGGTGCTGCCGCGCGTGCTCGACGAGGTCGACGTGCTGGGCTCGGAGGAGCTCATCACGATGGCCGTGCAGAACCTCGTCGCGAACGCCGTGCAGTACTCGCCGGAGGCGACGCACGTGGGCATCGGCGTGCGCGCGGCCGACGGCATCGTCGAGATCGCGGTGACCGACAACGGCGTCGGCATCGCGCCCGAGGACCTCGAGCGCGTGTTCGAGCGGTTCTACCGGGTCGACCCCGCGCGCAGCCGCGTGACGGGCGGCACGGGCATCGGCCTCAGCATCGTGAAGCACGTCGCCGCGAGCCACGGCGGCGAGATCACCCTCTGGTCGCGCCCCGACCAGGGCTCGACGTTCACGCTCCGCCTGCCGATCGCCGGCACCACCGCACCGAAGGAGAAGGCATGACGCGCATCCTGATCGTCGAGGACGAGATCGCCCTCGCCGAGCCGCTCGGCTACCTGCTCGAGCTCGAGGGCTATGAGACGGCCCACGCGCCCGACGGCAACGAGGCGGTGCGGATGTACGAGGCCGACGGTGCCGACCTCATCCTGCTCGACCTCATGCTGCCCGGCCGCAGCGGCACCGAGGTGTGCCGGCACATCCGCCAGTCGTCGTCGGTGCCGATCATAATGCTGACGGCGAAGGACAGCGAGGTCGACACGATCGTGGGGCTCGAGCTCGGCGCCGACGACTACGTGACGAAGCCGTACTCGACCCGCGAGCTCATCGCGCGCATCCGTGCCGTGCTGCGTCGCCGGGCGGTCGACGACGAGGATGACGACTCGGTGGTCGAGATCGGTCGCGTGCGCCTCGACGCCGACAGCCACACCGTGACGGTCGCGGGGGAGGAGACGGCGATGCCGCTGCGCGAGTTCGAGCTGCTGGAGTACCTCATGCGCAACGCGGGCCGGGTGCTCACGCGCGGGCAGCTCATCGACCGGGTCTGGGGGAGCGACTACTTCGGCGACACGAAGACGCTCGACGTGCACGTGAAGCGCCTGCGGGCGAAGATCGAGGAGGACCCGTCGAACCCGACGCGCGTCGTGACGCTGCGCGGGCTCGGATACCGCTTCGAGCGCTGAGCGCCTGGGGCGCTGAGCGCTTGGGGCGCTGAGCGCTTCACGCGCCCGGTGCTGCACGCTGCGTGCCGGGGCTCGCCCGCGGGCGAGCCGGCAGGTCAGTCGGCGGCTGCCTCGGGCGCGAGCGTCTCGTAGCCGATGAAGTCGCTCGAGATGAGCTGCACCTCGACGCCCGTCGGCTCGGCGCCGTCGGCCTGGAAGGAGACGTTCTGGAGCGCGCCGTAGGTGACGTCGCCGGCGTCGAAGACGAGCTGCTCCTCGTCGGGCGGGCCGAAGATCGTGATGCCCTCGGCGACGCGGATCTGCTGCGTCTCGTCGCCCGTGCGCACCTCGACGAACGTGGCCTCGCCCTCGTTCGTGAAGGTGACGACGAGGTTGAGCGCGTCGCCCTCGGGCTCGCCGATGAGCATCGCGTTGTGGAAGCGCACGGTGCCGGTCGAGCCGGAGATTCCGTCGGAGGGGTCGTACTGGATCGTGGTCGCCTGGGGCGTCAGGATGTTGCAACCGGTCGCTGCGAAGACGACGGCGACTGCGGCTGCTGCTGCGGCGACGGTGCGAGGCTGCACGAGATCCCTTTCGACGGTGGCCGACGGCGCTGGAGGGGTGCGCGCGCGGTCGCATCCCACTCTAGCGCGGTGGAGCTGGAGCGGAGGCGCTTTCGCGCCTCCGCGCGACCCCAGCGCGGACGCCCGTCCCGGGCGTCCGGAACCGCTCACGACCCGCGATCCGCCGTGCAGGGGCGTGATCCAACCACGCCTCCGTGGGCGTCCGCGAGCGACACGCTGTGATAAAATCAAGGTTCTGGCTATGACGAGGAGCATTCGATGAACTTTGAGGTCGGAGAGACGGTCGTCTACCCCCACCACGGTGCCGCAACCATCACCGAGGTCAAGGTCCGCAAGATCAAGGGTGTCGAGACCACCTACCTCAAGCTCAACGTCGCGCAGGGCGGCCTCACGATCGAGGTCCCCGCGAACAACGTCGACATGGTGGGCGTTCGCGACGTGATCGGCGAGGAGGGCCTCGACCGCGTGTTCGAGGTGCTGCGTGCGGACTTCACCGAGGAGCCCACGAACTGGGCTCGCCGCTACAAGGCGAACGTCGAGAAGCTCGCTTCCGGCGATGTGATCAAGGTGAGCGAGGTCGTGCGCGACCTGTCGCGCCGCGACCAGGACCGCGGCCTCTCGGCCGGCGAGAAGCGCATGCTCGCGAAGGCCCGGCAGATCCTGGTCTCCGAGCTCGCGCTCGCCGAGCACACCGACGAGGACGCCGCATCGGCTCGCCTCGACGAGGCGCTCGCCCCCGCGGTCTGAGACCGCGTCGGCGCGGCCGACTGAGCTGAGGCGCCCGATCCCCAAGGTCGGGCGCCTCTTCCATGCCTAGGCTGGCTGCGTGACCGACACCGCCCTCATCGTCGTCGCCGCGGGCAGCGGCACCCGGCTCGGCCGAGGCATGCCGAAGGCCTTCGCGCTCGTGGCGGGCGCGCCCATCCTCGAGCACGCGCTCCGCGGCCTCGCGGCCGTCGACGCGCGGCTCGTGGTCGTCGTGCCCGCGGGCCTCGAGGCGGATGCGTCGGCGATCGCCGAGCGCGCCGGCGTCGCCGCGCGGGTCGTGGTCGGCGGCGAGACGCGCGCCGACTCCGTCGCTGCGGGCCTCGACGCCGCTGGCGACGCGCGCTGGGTGCTCGTGCACGACGCGGCCCGCGCGCTCACGCCGCCCGCGCAGGTCGAGCGCGTCATCGCGGCGCTGCGGGAGGGCGCATCCGCCGTCGTGCCCGTGCTGCCGGTCGTCGACACCGTGCGTTCGGTCGAGGCGGCGCGGCAGTCGGACGGCGACGTGCTCGGCCCGATCGTCGACCGGGCCGCGCTGCGTGCGATGCAGACGCCGCAGGGCTTCGACGCGCAGCTGCTGCGCCGCGCCTACGCGGCAGCGGATGCGCGGGGCGCGTCGACCGACGATGCGCAGCTCGTGCAGGCGCTCGGGGAGCCGGTCGCGGCCGTGCGCGGCGATGAGCTCGCCTTCAAGATCACCACGCCGGCCGACGCCGATCGTGCGGAGTCGCTGCTCGGCCCGGCGATCCGCGTCGGCGTCGGCGCCGACGTGCACGCGTTCGGCGGGGATGGGCCGCTGCGGCTCGCGGGCCTCGAGTGGGAGGGTCAGGGCCTCGAGGGGCACTCCGACGGCGACGCCGTCTGCCACGCCATCGTCGACGCGCTGTTGGGCGCCGCGGGCCTCGGCGACATCGGCGGCCTCGTGGGCGTCGACGACCCGCAGCACGCGGGCGCGCACGGCGAGGTGTTCGTGCGCGCCGCGGTCGCGCGGCTCGCCGAGCACGGCTGGCGCCCGATGAACGTGGCGGTGCAGGTGCTCGGCGTGCGCCCCCGCATCGGCACCCGCCGCGACGAGGCGCAGCGCGCGCTCTCGGCGATGGTCGGCGCGCCCGTGAGCGTCTCGGGCACGACGACCGACGGCCTCGGCGCGCTCGGCCGCGGCGAGGGCGTCCAGGCGATCGCGACCGCGCTCATCCGCCGCGCCTGAGCGCCGCCGCGTCGCTGCTGACCCGCGAGAGGCGCCGCGCCGGACCGGGGCAGCGCGCCGCGTCGCTGCTGACCCGCGCAAGGCGGACCTCTTCCACCGAACGGGACCTGGTCGACCGGGTCCGGCTCGGTGCAAGGGGTCCGGTAGAGCGCGGCGTGCATTGCGCGACGTGCTTCCGGAGCGCGCGAGGGCGCCGAGCGGCGCGCGCAGTAGCCTTGGGGACCGTGACCGTGCGCATCTACGACTCCCGACGGCAGGCCGTCGTCGACCTCGAGCCGCTGCGCGCGGGCGAGGTGTCGATGTACGTGTGCGGGCCGACGGTGCAGTCGTCGCCGCACATCGGCCACGTGCGCAGCGCCGTCGCCTACGACGTGTGGCGCCGCTGGCTCGAGCACCGCGGGCTGCGCGTCACGTTCGTGCGCAACGTCACCGACATCGACGACAAGGTGCTCGTCAACGCGGTCGACGAGCCGTGGTGGGCGCTCTCGTACCGCATCGAGCTCGAGTTCACGGCGGCCTACCGCGGTGTCGGCGTGCTCGCGCCGACGTACGAGCCGCGCGCGACGGCATCCGTCACGGGCATGCACGAGCTCATCCAGCTGCTCATCGAGCGCGGGCACGCCTACCCGGCGCTCGACGGCTCGGCCGACGTCTACTTCGACGTGCGCTCGTGGCCGCAGTACGGCGCCCTCACCCGGCAGTCGATCGACAAGATGGAGCCGGCCGCCGACGCCGACCCGCGCGGCAAGCGCGACCCGCGCGACTTCGCGCTCTGGAAGGCCTCGAAGGCTGACGAGCCGGAGTCGGCGTCGTGGGCGTCGCCGTGGGGCAACGGCCGCCCCGGCTGGCACATCGAGTGCTCGGCGATGGCGCGCCGCTACCTCGGCGACAGCTTCGACATCCACGGCGGCGGCCTCGACCTGCGGTTCCCGCACCACGAGAACGAGCTCGCGCAGTCCACCGCCGCCGGCCTCGGCTTCGCGAGCGTGTGGAGCCACAACGGCCTCGTGAACGTCGACGGAGAGAAGATGTCGAAGTCGCTCGGCAACTCGATCTTCGCCGCCGACCTGCTCGACTCCGTGCGGCCGATCGTCGCCCGCTACTTCCTCGTCGCGCCGCACTACCGCTCCACGATCGACCTGCGCACCGCCGACGGCAGCCTCGAGGGCGGCTCGCTCGCCGAGTCGGAGGCCGCCTTCGGGCGCATCGAGGCGATGCTCGAGCGGGCCGCGCAGCGCGGCGAGCTGCCCGAGGCCGACGTGCCGGATGCGTTCGGCGCGGCCATGGACGACGACCTCTCGACCCCGCAGGCGGTCGCCGTGCTGCACGACACCACACGCGCGGCGAACGCCTCGATGGACGCCGGCGACGACGCGACGGCGCTCGCGAGGGCGGGGGAGGCGCGCGCGATGCTGCGGGTGCTGGGGCTCGATCCTGCGGATGCGGCCTGGCAGGCTGTACCCTCGGCACAGGCCCACGCGCTGTCGACCCTCGTCGAGACGCTCCTCGCGGAGCGCCGCGAGGCTCGCGCGACCAAGGACTTCGCGGCATCCGACCGCATCCGCGACCTGCTCGCGGCCGCCGGCATCCTCGTCGAGGACGGCAAGCACACGACCACCTGGAGCATCCCATGACGAAGCCGCAGCGCGCGCCGCGCAAGAAGGGCCCCTCGAAGGGCACCGGTGGCCTCGGCCGCAGGGCGCTCGAGGGCAAGGGCCCCACTCCCAAGGCTGAGGACCGCTCCTGGCACCCCGCCGGCAAGCGGAAGGCGTCGCGCGAGCGCTTCGAGGCGGCCTCGGCGAAGGGCCGCCCGCAGCAGCAGCAGCCGCCGCGCCACCGCAAGCCGTCGTCCGCCAAGGACGACTCCGAGATGGTGACCGGCCGCAACTCGGTGCTCGAGGCGCTGCGCGCCAAGATCCCGGCGACCTCGCTCATCCTCGCCTCTCGGCTCGAGATGGACGACCGCGTCAAGGAGATCCTCTCGATCGCAACGAAGCGCGGCGTGCCCGTGCTCGAGGTGATGCGGCCCGAGCTCGACCGCATCTCTGGCCACGACTCCGTGCACCAGGGCGTCGCCCTCAAGGTGCCGCCGTACCAGTACGCGCACCCGATCGACCTGCTCGAGACCGTGATCGACCGCGGCCAGACGCCGCTGTTCGTCGCCCTCGACGGCATCACCGATCCCCGCAACCTGGGTGCGATCATCCGCTCGGCCGCGGCCTTCGGCGCGCAGGGCGTCATCGTGCCGCAGCGCCGCTCGGTCGGCGTGACGGCGAGCGCGTGGAAGACGAGCGCGGGCGCCGCGGCGCGCGTGCCGGTGGCCATGGCGTCGAACCTCACTGCCACGCTCAAGGAGCTCAAGTCGCAGGGATGCTTCGTCATCGGCCTCGACGGCGACGGTGACGTGTCGGTGCACGAGCTCGAGCTCGCCGGCGGTCCGCTCGTGATCGTCATCGGCAGCGAGGGCAAGGGGCTGTCCCGGCTCGTCGCCGAGACGTGCGACGCGATCGTGTCGATCCCGATCGGCGCGGCGACCGAGTCGCTCAACGCCGGCATCGCCGCTTCGATCACGCTCTACGAGGTCGCGAAGCTGCGCGGCAGCCGCGCCCGCCGCTGACCCGCTCGCGCCTCAGACCTTGTCGCGCCAGTTCGGGTCGTCGTCCTCGTCGTCGAGCGCGATCGCGCCCGTCTCGAGCGGCACGATCGGCATCGCCGTCGTGACGGGCACGCCGAGCAGCGCCGCTTCGTCGCGGCGGTGCGACAGCTGCGTCGCGATGTAGCTCGCGAGCGCCTCCTCGAGCGGCACCTCCCGCTGGTCCTGCTCCGAGAGGTACCAGCGGTGCTCGAGCACCTCGTGGAACACCTCGGGTCCCTCGAGCTTGCCGCGCAGCTCGAGCGGCACCGACTCGACGATCGGCGAGAACACGCGCTCGAGCCACTCGTTCGCGAGCGCCTCGTCGCCGACGTTGGGCCGCAGGTCGTGCTGCGTCGCCACGTACTGGTCGAGGTCGTTGAGCATCCGCCTCGCCTGGTTCTCCTCGGCGTCGATGCCGGTCATGCCCTGCAGCCGCCGGTGGTGGTGGCCGGGGTCGACGACCTTCGGCTGGATGCGCACGGTCGTGCCGCCGTCGCCGGTGCGGATCGCGAGCTCCTCGATGTCGTAGCCGAGCGCGTTGAGCCGCTCGATGCGCGCGGCGATGCGCCAGCGCTCCGACGCGTCGATCACCTCGTCGTCGGTGAGCTCGTGCCAGAGCGACCGGTACTGCTCGACGATCGAGGCGGCGACCGCGACCGGGTCGATCGACTCGTCGAGTCGGCCGCCCGCGGCGAGGTCGAGCAGCTCGCCGGCGATGTTGACGCGCGCGACCTCGAGGTCGTCCTCGCGGCGGCCGGTCGAGAGGCCGTCGGTCTCGATCGTTCCGGTCTCGGCGTCGACGAGGTAGGCGGCGAAGGCGCCCGCGTCGCGGCGGAAGAGCGTGTTCGAGAGCGACACGTCGCCCCAGTAGAAGCCGACGAGGTGCAGCCGCACGAGCAGCCCGGCGAGCGCATCCACGAGTCGCTGCGCGGTGTCGTGCCGCATCGACGTCGAGTAGAGCGCGCGGTAGGGGAGCGAGAAGCGCAGGTGCCGAGTGACGAGCACCGCGTCGAGCGCCTCGCCGTCGACGCCCGTGCGGCCGGAGATGACGGCGAGCGGCTCGACGCACGGCACGTCGAGGCGCTGGAGGCGGCGCAGCATCCCGTACTCCCGGGAGGCCATCTCCTCGTTCGTCTCCTTGATGGCGACGACGCGGCCGCCGAGGCGGGCGAAGCGCACGAGGTGCCGCGAGATGCCCTTCGGCAGCTGGACGACGTCCTCCTCCGTCCACTGCTCGAGCGGCAGCTCCCACGGCAGGTCGAGCAGGGTCGCGTCCATCACCGCTGAGGTGATGCGCAGATCGGAGCGCATGCCGCCATGGTAGGCCGAAGGGCCCCCGCGGTCAGCGGGAGCCCTTCGGTCGGGATCGGTCAGAGGCGCAGGCCCGACTCCTTGTCGAACAGGTGCAGGTGCTCGGGGTCCGGCGTGATGTAGACCGTGTCGCCGAGCGACGCGTGCGTGCGGCCGTCGACGCGCGCGACGATGTCGACGCGCTTGCCCTCGACATCCGCGTGCCCGTAGAGGTAGCCGTCGGCGCCGAGCTCCTCGACGAGGTCGACGAGCACCGGCAGGCCGTCGCCGCCCGACTCCGAGACCGAGACGTCCTCGGGACGCACGCCCACGACGAGCCCGCCCTTGGCCGACGCGAGCTGCTCGCGGGGGATCGGGGTGAGGTGGTCGCCGAACTGCACGCCTTGGTCGTTCGTCGTCAGCTCCATGAGGTTCATGGCGGGGCTGCCGATGAAGCCGGCGACGAACACGTTCGCCGGGTTGCCGTACAGGTCGCGGGGCGTGCCGACCTGCTGCAGGATGCCGTCCTTCAGCACCGCGATCCGGTCGCCCATCGTGAGCGCCTCGGTCTGGTCGTGCGTGACGTAGACCGTGGTGACGCCCAGCCGGCGCTGCAGCGACGCGATCTGCGTGCGCGTCTGCACGCGCAGCTTCGCGTCGAGGTTGGACAGCGGCTCGTCCATGAGGAACACCTGCGGCTGGCGGACGATGGCGCGACCCATCGCGACGCGCTGCCGCTGACCACCGGAGAGGGCCTTCGGCTTGCGGCCGAGGTAGGGCTCGAGGTCGAGCAGCTTCGCCGCCTCCTCGACGCGCTTGGCGCGCTCGTCCTTGGCGACGCCGGCGATCTTGAGCGCGAAGCCCATGTTCTCGGCCACCGTCATGTGGGGGTAGAGCGCGTAGTTCTGGAACACCATCGCGATGTCGCGGTCCTTCGGCGGCATGTCGGTGACGTCGCGGTCGCCGATCATGATCTTGCCGTCGTTGACCTCTTCGAGGCCCGCGAGCATGCGGAGGGTGGTGGACTTGCCGCAGCCCGAGGGACCGACCAGCACGAGGAACTCGCCGTCGGCGATCTCCAGGTCGATCGAGTCCACTGCTGGCTTCGTGCTCCCCGGATAGATGCGGGATGCCTTGTCGAACGTCACAGACGCCATCGTCGTCTTCCTTCCACCGGCAGGTACGTGCCGGACGATCCGTAGTGGTCGGTACGGGCAGCGCTGCCCGCAGGGTCATCCTTGCATGCCGCGCGGCCGGTACCCTAGAAGACGGCGTGTGCTCCGATCGCGCCCCCCGCTGGGATTCCCGGCCGAGCAGGACAGGAACGCATGAGCGAGAAGCTGACCAAGAACGAGCGCCGTGCCCAGGCGCGCGAGCAGGCACGTGCGATGCAGGAGCAGCGCCGACGCAGGGAGCGCGTCCGCCGAGGGCTCACCATCGGCGGCATCGTGCTCGCCGCGGTCGCGATCGTGGCGATCGTCGCCGTCGTGATCGTCAACAGCATCCGGCCCGCCGGCCCCGGCCCCGAGAACATGGCGAGCAACGGCATCGTCATCGGCCAGGACTTCGTCGCCGAGCGCACGCCCGCGACGCCGGCCGAGGGTGAGCCCACGCCGACCGAGCCGCGCCAGGACATCGTCCAGATCGAGATCTACCAGGACTACATGTGCCCCGTGTGCGGCACGTTCGACGAGGCCAACCGCGCCACCCTCGAGCAGCTCCTCTCGAGCGGCGCCGCGACCGTCGAGGTGCACCCCATCTCGATCCTCGACCGCGCCTCGCTCGGCACGAAGTACTCCACGCGCTCCGCCTCGGCCGCCGCGTGCGTCGCCGAGCACGCGCCCGACGACTTCTGGGCGTTCAACTCCGCGATGTACGACAACCAGCCCGCCGAGCAGAGCTCGGGCCTCACGAACGACGAGATCGTCGGCGTCGCCGAGGGCGCAGGCGTCGACATGTCGACGGGCGCCGCCGAGTGCATCCGCGAGGGCCGCTTCATGAGCTGGGTCGAGGACGCGACCGTCCGCGCCGGCACGCAGCCGCTGCCGGGCACGGAGGGCGTCGTCGCCGACCGCACCCCGACGGTGCTCGTCAACGGCCAGAAGTACCCGGGATCGCCCGCTGACGCGGCTGGCTTCCAGGCGTTCATCACCGCGACCGCCGGCCAGCTGACCGGCGAGTCGGCGGAGCCCACGGAGACGCCGGCGCCGACCGAGACGCCGGCGCCCTCCGAGACGCCTGCGCCCTGATGCGCCGGCGCACCTGGTCGGCAGGGCTCGCGGTCGCCGCGCTCGCCCTGCTGGCCGGGTGCGCGGCGACCCCTCCCGCGCCGGTCTCGACGATCGGCGAGCTCGGCGCCGCCTACCTCGAGGCGGGCGGCGAGTGCGCCGACCTCGTCGAGCAGTACCGCGCGAGCGACGACGAGCCGATCGTCGCCGCGTGCGGCGGCGACACCGAGCTCATCCTCGCGGCAGACCCGGCCGAGGCGCAGGCCATCGCGACCGAGCGGCAGCTGCAGGAGCAGACGGTGCTCGTCGCGGAGCGCTGGGTCATCCGCGACCCCGCGATCGAGACGATCCAGCAGTCGCTCGGCGGCGAGATCGTCACGCTCTCACCGGCGGATGGGCCGGCGAACATGGCCGACGCCGTCGCGTTCGACGCCGACGGCGTGGTGGAGGCCGAGCCCGTGCCTGCCGATGGCGCGCCCGCGGCCATGGAGCCGGCGTCCGGCATCCACGACATCCTCGTCGTCATCGACGCGCAGTGCGAGTACTGCGCCCGCGCGCTCGCCGCGAACGGCGAGCAGCTCGAGCGGCTCGCCGACGAGGGTGAGGCGCGCGTCGCCTACCTGCCGGTCTCGCTCGGCGACGAGATCGGCAACGGCTACGCGTCGACGCTCGGCGCGAACGCGCTCGCGTGCGTCGCCGAGAGCGAGCCCGAGGCGTACCGCTCGTTCCAGAGCGCGCTCGTCGCGCACCTGCAGGAGCAGCGCTTCGACGCCGCCGCCGTGTCGGCGCTCGCGGCCGAGGTGGGCGCCGAGATCGACGAGTGCGTGCAGTCGGCACAGTTCGCCTGGTGGGTGCGCCAGGCGACGGTGCGGGCGATCGAGCAGCCGCTGCAGGGCGTCGAGCCGCTGCGCGGCGTGCCGACGATCATCGTCGACGGCGTCACCTTCGCGGGCGACGTGAGCGACGCGGATGCGCTGGCCGCGTTCATCGCGGAGCAGACGCCCCGCGCGTAGCCCCCGTGGCCGGTCGAGCCGGTCCGCGCGCGCAGCGCGCTTCCGCTGGTCGAGCCGGTCCGCGCGCGCAGCGCGCTGACCGAGTCGAGACCATCGCCCTCGTGGCCCGGCTCACCCCTGCCGTGGCCGCCAGCGCGGAACCGCGTCCGCGGTCTCGCGCAGGAAGTCATCGAGGACCGCTTCCACCTCGGCGGGATCGCGCCTCGGCTGCCAGACCTCGAGGTCGTCCTCCAGCTGCACGACTCGCTCGACCGCTCGGCTGCTGGAGCCGTGCATGATCACGTCGTGCGCCCAGGAGGTCAGCTCGCGCAGCGTTCGAGCGCCGCTGCGGTACTCCGAGACCACGACTCGAAGAGCGATCACCTGCGCATCCTCGTCGGACATCTCCTGATAGTCGAGGCCGAGCGCCGCATGCGCGGGTTCGACGAGCGCCCGCGCCTCCGACCATCCCAAGGCCGGGCTCGCCCCGGCGAGCTCCGCCACTTCAAGCGCTTCGTGGCCATCGAGCAGCGCCATCACGGCGGCATCGATGGTGCGGCGGAAGTCGCCGAACACCAGCGTGTATGCGTGAGCCACCGTGAACGCGTCGGCGGTGCTGTCGTGCATGGCTGTATACGACCACACGTCGCGCCGTCGAGTGCGCCCGCCCCGCAGGTGGTCTCGACTCGCGCGGGGCGCTGGGCGCCCCGTGCGGCTCGACCGGCCGCCCGGCGGGGGAGCCCCCTGTCAGGATTGAACTGACGACCTACGCTTTACAAGAGCGTTGCTCTACCACTGAGCTAAGGAGGCGCGGCCCCGGTACGGCCGGGGCGCCCAGCCATTCTAGGCTTGTCCGGTGCCTCGACTGCGTCCCTGGAGCCCCGAGCGCGACGCGGCCGCCGTGCTCGCCGCGTTCGAGGCATCCGCCGACCTGCACCGGCAGGCGCCGCCCATCCGCACCCTCGCCGACGCGCGCGAGCACCTCGCCGCCATCGCCGCCGAGGCCCTCGCGATCGACGTCGACGGCACGGCCGTCGGATGCGTCATGGCCGGCTCGCGCGATCCCCGGCACGGCACGGCGTGGCTGTCGTACTGGCTCGCGCCCTCCGCGCGCGGCCGGGGACTCGCGGCGCGCGCGCTCGACTCGATGTCGCGCGCGCTCTTCGCCGACGGCCTCCACCGGCTCGAGCTCGGCGCGCGGGCCAACAATCCCGCGTCGATCGCGGTCGCCGAGCGCGCCGGCTACCTGCGGGAGGGCGTCGAGCGCGAGCGCCTGCGCTACGCCGACGAGCAGGGCCGCGACGAGCGCTTCGACGTCGTCAGGCTCGCCCGGCTCGCGACCGACCCCGCGCCCGACCTCGCCCCGCTGGAGCTCGCATGATCCTCTTCCTGTGGCTGCTCGCGTCGATCGCGGCCGGCGCGGGCCTCGCGCTGCAGGGCCGCATCAACGGCGAGCTGGGCGCTCGCCTCGACCACGGCATGCTCGCCGCGCTCATCTCGTTCGCCGTCGGGCTCGTGGTGCTCGCTGCGCTGCTCGCCGTCTCACCCGGCTCCCGCGCCGGCGTGTGCCGGCTGGTCGGCGTCATCCGTGACGGCTCGATGCCGTGGTGGTACGCGACGACCGGCCTCCTCGGCGCGTTCCTCGTCGCCACGCAGGGCGTCGCCGTCGGCACGCTCGGCGTCGCGCTCTTCACCGTCGGCGTCGTCGCCGGCCAGACGATGAGCGGCCTCGCCGTCGACCGGATGGGCCTCGGCGGCCTCGCGAAGAAGCACATCACCGCGCCGCGCGTCGTCGGCGCGCTGCTCGCGCTCGTCGCCGTCGGCCTCGCGCTCGTCGGCACGGGCGAGCTCGACGGCGCGTGGCTCATCGTGCTGCCGTTCGCGGCAGGCCTGCTGCAGTCGCTGCAGCAGGCGATGGGCGGCCTCGTGCAGCGGCACTCGCGCTCGGCGATCGCGCAGGCCGTCTCGAACTTCCTCGTCGGCACCGTCGCGCTCGCTGCGTTCGTGCTCGTGCAGACGATCGCGGGCGTGCGCGCGCAGCCGCTGCCGACCGAGCCGTGGCTCTACGTCGGCGGCGTGCTCGGGATCGTCTTCATCGCGCTCATGTCGGTCGCCGTGCACCACCTGGGAGTGCTGACGATGGGCCTCGGCGTCATCTGCGGCCAGGTCGTCATGTCGGTCGCGCTCGACGCCGTGTTCCCGGCAGCCCACCCCGTGACGGTCTGGTCGCTGCTCGGCGCTGCACTGACGATCGCTGCAGTCGGCGTCTCGGCGATCCGCCGACGCGCAGCGCCGCGGGTCAGGACTGCGGCGTGAAGGTCATCGCGACGGAGTTCATGCAGAAGCGGTCGCCGGTCGGCGTCTGCGGGGCGTCGTCGAAGAGGTGGCCCAGGTGGCTGCCGCACTTCGCGCAGCGCACCTCGGTGCGCACCATGCCGAGCGAGCGGTCCTCGATGAGCTCGACCGCGTCCTCGCGAGCCTCGTAGAAGCTCGGCCAGCCGCAGCCGGCGTCGAACTTCGTCTGGTCGTCGAAGAGCTCGTTGCCGCACGCGCCGCACGCGTAGACGCCCTGGCGCTGCTCGTCGAGCAGCGCGCCGGTCCACGGGCGCTCCGTGCCGGCCTCGCGCAGCACCTTGAAGGCGTCGGGGGCGAGGGTCTCGCGCCACTCGGAGTCGGAGCGTTCGATTCGATCGGTCATGCCTCGATGCTACGCCGCCGCAGCAGGCGTTTCGCGGCGAGCAGAACGCCCGCGCCCGCTTAGGATCGAGTCCATGCCGACCGAGCCGCGCATCCGCAGGCAGGGCACCGCTGACGAGGCGGCAGCCCTCGCCTTCGCGGCGGCTGAGGCGGCCGCCGACGCGCTCGACATCCTGCCGCGAGCCGCTGACACGAGCGCTGACACGACCGCAGAGGCGGCGCCGGACACGACCGAGGCGCCGGATGCGCCGGCCGGCGCCGACCGCGCCGGTCGCGACGACCTCGCGCGGGCTCGGGCCGAGCGGATCCGCGGCGTGCTCGACTTCGAGGGGCGCTGGTCGAGCCACGGCGGCGCGAAGGCGCGCGCGATCCGGGCGGAGTTCGGCTGGTCGACGACCCGCTACTACCAGGTGCTCGACGCCGCGCTCGAGACGCCCGAGGCGCTGCGCCACGACCCGATGCTCGTGCGTCGGCTGCTCCGTCTGCGCGACGACGCATGAGCCGGGGGCAGCGCGCCACGCATCGCGTCGGCGCCCATCGATCGGGTTCGGTCACTCGCTGGCCGCGCTGGGTGATCCTGCTGTGCGCGCTCGCGGTGACGGTCGTGCTCACCGCGGTCGGGCTCTTCCTGCTCGACCGGCTGCGCGTCGAGCCGGTGCCCGAGCCGGTCGCGACCGAGGAGCCGCTCGTGATCGCCGACCCCGCGCAGATCGATCCCAGCATCGACGCATCCATCACCGTGCTCGACGGGTCCGGCGAGCGCGCCGTCGCGGCGGGCGCCGGCCAGGCCCTCTCCGACGCCGGCTGGACCGTCGTGACGACCGCATCCGCCACCGAGATCGGCGACCGCACGGTCGTCTGGTTCGACGACCCCGCGCTCGAGCCGATCGCCCGCGGCCTCGCCCAGCAGCTCGGCGTGGGGGAGGCCCGGCAGTCGGACGGCCGCGTCTCGGGCTCGCCGATCACGATCGTGCTCGGCACGGATGCGCCCGGCACGGTGCCGAGCACGGAGCCGCGGGACGACAGCGACATCTCGCACGCGCCGACGCCCTCCGCGCCCTGACAGCGCCGCCACAGCCTGCGGCTTGCACTCGACCGGGTCGAGTGCCAGACTTGGCCTTGGCACTCTCTCTAGTGGAGTGCCAATTGAACGTCCACAGCGTCCAGGAGGGACGAAGACTGCAATGGCAAAGATGATCGCATTCAACGAGGAGGCCCGCCGTGGGCTGGAGCGTGGACTGAACACGCTCGCCGACACGGTGAAGGTGACCCTCGGCCCGCGCGGCCGCAACGTCGTGCTCGAGAAGAAGTGGGGCGCCCCCACCATCACGAACGACGGCGTCTCGATCGCCAAGGAGATCGAGCTCGAGGACCCCTACGAGAAGATCGGCGCAGAGCTGGTCAAGGAGGTCGCCAAGAAGACCGACGACGTCGCCGGTGACGGCACGACGACGGCGACCGTGCTCGCACAGGCGCTGGTCCGCGAGGGCCTCCGCAACGTGGCGGCGGGCGCAGACCCCATCAGCCTCAAGCGCGGCATCGAGAAGGCCACGGCGGCCGTCATCGAGCAGCTGCTCGCGAACGCCAAGGAGGTCGAGACCAAGGCGGAGATCGCCGCGACGGCATCGATCTCGGCTGCTGACGAGGAGATCGGCGCGCTGATCGCCGAGGCCATCGACAAGGTCGGCAAGGAGGGCGTCGTCACCGTCGAGGAGTCGAACACCTTCGGCACCGAGCTCGAGCTGACCGAGGGCATGCGCTTCGACAAGGGCTTCCTGTCGCAGTACTTCGTCACGGACCCCGAGCGCCAGGAGACGGTCTTCGAGGACCCGTACATCCTGATCGTCAACTCGAAGATCTCGAACATCAAGGACCTCCTCCCGGTCGTCGACAAGGTGATCCAGGCGGGCAAGCAGCTCGTCATCATCGCCGAGGACGTCGAGGGCGAGGCGCTCGCGACGCTCGTCGTGAACAAGATCCGCGGCATCTTCAAGTCGGTCGCCGTCAAGGCTCCCGGCTTCGGCGACCGCCGCAAGGCGATGCTCGCCGACATGGCGATCCTCACGGGCGGCCAGGTCATCTCCGAGGAGGTCGGCCTCAAGCTCGAGAACACGACGCTCGACATGCTGGGCCGTGCGCGCAAGGTCGTCATCACGAAGGACGAGACGACGATCGTCGAGGGTGCGGGCGAGGCTGACGCCATCGCCGGCCGCGTGCGCCAGATCCGCCAGGAGATCGACTCGACCGACAGCGACTACGACCGCGAGAAGCTCCAGGAGCGCCTCGCGAAGCTCGCCGGTGGCGTCGCCGTCATCAAGTCGGGCGCAGCGACCGAGGTCGAGCTCAAGGAGCGCAAGCACCGCATCGAGGACGCCGTCCGCAACGCGAAGGCTGCAGTCGAGGAGGGCATCGTCGCCGGTGGTGGCGTCGCCCTCATCCAGGCCGCGAAGAGCGCCTTCGACGGGCTCGAGCTGACCGGCGACGAGGCGACGGGCGCGAACATCGTTCGTGTCGCTGTCGACGCGCCGCTCAAGCAGATCGCGCTCAACGCCGGCCTCGAGCCGGGCGTCGTCGCCGAGAAGGTGCGCAACCTCCCCGTGGGCCACGGCCTCAACGCCGCCACGGGCGAGTACGTCGACATGCTCGCCGCGGGCATCTCCGACCCGGTGAAGGTGACGCGCTCCGCGCTCGCCAACGCCGCGTCGATCGCCGGCCTCTTCCTCACCACCGAGGTCGTCGTCGCCGACAAGCCCGAGAAGGCTCCTGCCATGCCGCAGGACCCGACGGGTGGCATGGACTTCTAGGTCCGATACGAAGAAGGGCCCCAGCTGCGAAGCTGGGGCCCTTCTTCGTGCCCGCTCCCACCAGCGGCCGGGTGGTCTCGACTCGCGGCCGGACTGCGTCCGGCTGCGGCTCGACCAGCGGGTGGCGCTACGCCGCGAACAGCCTCGTGTTGCCCGCCTCCACCTCGTCGTACTGCCGGCCCGCGGCCGCGAGCGCCTCGTTGATGCTCGCGAGCGACTCCTCCACGCGCAGCTGCGTGGCGCGCCAGTCCTGCACGAGCCCCTGGAACGCGACGGAGGCCTGCCCGCTCCACGAGTCCTGCAGCGCCTGCAGCTGCCCGTGCATCGCGGCCACCTCCGACTGCACGCGCGAGGCGGTGCCCCGCACCCCGATGTGGGCGCCGTGGATGGCGTCCGCGTCGACGACGTACCTGCTCATGATCCCTCTCTCCCGCGCGGCGCATCCGCGCACGGGGGAGAAGGTAGGCGGATGCGCGGCTCAGGCGAGGCTGCGGCGGCGCTCCTGTGGATCGGTCACCGTGTTGGGGGTGCCCTCCGGGCGCAGCTTGTGGCTGAGCTCCATGATCGCCTCGTCGGAGGCGAGCGGGATCGCGATGCGGAAGGTCGCGCCGCCGCCGGGCGTCTCGACGACGTCGAGCCGGCCGCTGTGCGCCCGCACGATGCCCTCGACGATCGCGAGCCCGAGGCCCGAGCCGCCCGTCTCGCGAGCGCGCGAGGTGTCGGCGCGGAAGAAGCGCTGGAAGATCCGCTCGCGCAGCTCCTCCGGCACGCCCTCGCCGTGGTCGATCACGAGCACGACCGCCTCGCGGCGACGGGCGGTGACACCGACGCCGAGCTCGATCGGGGTGCCCTCGGGCGTGTACCGCAGGGCGTTGCCGATGATGTTCGAGATCACCTGCCGCAGCGTGTGCTCGTCGCCGAGCACGACCGCGGGGGGCGCGAGCGGCGGCGGCGTGAACACGCCGATCTGCGGGGCGTCGTCGTCGCTCGCGCCGGCGACCGGGCCCATGGCATCCGCCGCGACCGGGACGACCGACACGTGCCGGTCGGGGGCGCCCACGCGCGTGTCGCTCGCGGCGTCGTTGACGAGCGGCACGAGGTCGAGCGGCTGCAGGTCGAGCGGCCGGCGCTCGTCGAGGCGAGCGAGCTGCAGCAGGTCCTCCACGAGCCGCGCCATGCGCTTGGCCTCGCCCTCGATGCGCTCCATGGCGTTTGCGACGTCCTCGGGCCGCGAGATGGCGCCCATCCGGTAGAGCTCGGCGTAGCCGCGCACCGACACGAGCGGCGTGCGCAGCTCGTGGCTCGCGTCGCCGACGAACTGCCGCATCTGCGCGACGGAGGCGTCGCGCTGCTCGATCGCGGCCTCGATGCGGTCGAGCATGGCGTTGAGCGACTGCTGCAGCGAGCCGACCTCCGTGCGGGGATGGTCGCCGGTGAGGCGGGTGTCGTAGTCGCCGTCGGCGAAGCGCTGCGCCTGCGCCGCGACCTTGCGCAGGCCGCGGAGCGTCGAGACGGCGAGGATGCGCGTGAGCGCGGCGCCGAGCACGATCGCGAGCAGCGAGAAGCCGGCGAAGACGAGCATGAAGGTCGCCGTCGTCGACTCGAGCGCCTCCATGTCGATGCCGACGACCGAGATGAGCAGCTCGCCGCTGCCCTCGACGGTGGTGGGCGCGACGAGCGTGCGCCACTGCCGCTGGCCGTCGATCGACGGGAGCGTGAACGCCGATTCCTCCTCGGCGACCGTGCCGAGCGTCAGCGAGTCGAGATCGGGGTTCTCCGGTCCCGGCAGCTTGTTGTCGCACAGCACCGTGCCCGACGCATCCGCGACGCCCAGGTAGTACGTGTTCGGCATCCGCTGCGCGAGGTCGCACTGCTCGGGCGAATCGCTCCGGGTGACCGGCTCGCTCGTGAACGCGCGCATCGCCTGCTCGAGCCCGCGATCGGCGTCGGCGATCTGCGCGTCGCGGATGATGCTGAGCGTGCCGATGCCCGCGAGCGCGAGCCCGAGCGTCATGACGACGACGATGAGTGCGCTGATGCGCCCGGCCAGCGTGAACCGGCCGAGCAGGCGTTCGAGCGCGCGCAGCACCTACGCCTTCGGCGACTTCAGCATGTAGCCGAAGCCGCGCTTCGTGACGATCATCGGCTCGGCCGCGCCGTCGTCGATCTTGCGGCGCAGGTACGAGATGTACGACTCGACGATGCCGACGTCGCCGTTGAAGTCGTACTCCCAGACGTGGTCGAGGATTTGCGCCTTCGACAGCACGCGGTTGGCGTTGAGCATGAGGTAGCGCAGCAGCTTGAACTCGGTGGGGGAGAGCTCGATCTCCTCGCCGCCGACCGTCACCTCGTGCGTGTCCTGGTTCATCGCGAGCTCGCCGACGTGGATGGTGGCGTCGTCGGTCTCGGCCATCGTGCGCCGCAGGATGGCCTTGATGCGCGCGATGATCTCGTCGAGCGAGAAGGGCTTCGTGACGTAGTCGTCGCCGCCGACCGTGAGGCCGGTGATCTTGTCGTCGGTGTCGTCCTTCGCGGTGAGGAAGAGGATGGGCGACGTGAAGCCGGATGCGCGGAGCCGCTTCGTGACGCCGAACCCGTTGATGTCGGGCAGCATCACGTCGAGCAGGATCAGGTCGGGCTCGTCCTCGAGCACCGCGGAGATGGCTGCCGCGCCCGCGCCCACGGCGCGCACGTCGAAGCCGGCGAAGCGGAGGCTCGTGGAGAGCAGGTCACGGATGTGCGGCTCGTCGTCGACGACGAGGATCTTGGCGTTCGGCTCGGTCATGGTCACAGTCTCTGATCGTCGCCTGAACGGTTGCTGAATGTCGCTTGGACGCGCTGGCGTCAGCTCGCGGCGGCGTGATCGGCGAGGCCGATCTCGTGCTCGTCGAGGATCGTGTAGGCGTAGCCCTGCTCGGCGAGGAAGCGCTGGCGGCCGAGCGCGAACTCCTGGTCGACGGTGTCGCGGGCGACGATCGTGTAGAAGCTCGCCGTCCTGCCGCCCTTCGGACGCAGCAGTCGGCCGAGGCGCTGCGCCTCCTCCTGGCGCGATCCGAACGAGCCCGACACCTGCACCGCGAGCGACGCATCCGGCAGGTCGACGGAGAAGTTCGCCACCTTCGAGACGACGAGCACGCGCTCGGTGCCGTCCCGGAACGCCTGGAACAGCTCCTCGCGCACCGCGACGGGCGTCTCGCCCGTGATGAGGGGCGCGTCGAGCGCGGCGGAGAGCTCGTCGAGCTGGTCGAGGTACTGCCCGATCACGAGCGTCGGCTCGTCGGGGTGCTCCTCGAGGATGCGCCGCACGGTCGGGATCTTGCGGGGGCTCGACGCCGCGATGCGGTAGCGGTCGCGGTCGCCGGAGGCGGCGTACTCGAGCCGCTCGTCCTCGTCGAGCGTGATGCGCACCTCGAAGCACTCGGCGGGGGCGATGAAGCCCTGCGCCTCGATCTCCTTCCACGGCGCGTCGAAGCGCTTGGGCCCGATGAGGCTGAAGACGTCCGACTCGCGGCCGTCCTCGCGGACGAGCGTGGCGGTGAGGCCGAGCCGGCGGCGGGCCTGCAGGTCGGCGGTGAGCTTGAAGACCGGCGCGGGCAGCAGGTGCACCTCGTCGTAGACGATGAGGCCCCAGTCGAGCGCGTCGAGCACGCCGAGGTGGGCGTACTCGCCGCCGCGCTTGACGGTGAGGATCTGGTAGGTCGCGATCGTGACCGGCTTGATCTCCTTCATGTGGCCGGAGTACTCGCCGATGTCGTCAGGGGTGAGGCTCGTGCGCGCGAGCAGCTCGCTGCGCCACTGGCGCGCCGAGACGGTGTTGGTCACGAGGATGAGCGTGGTGGTGTCGGTCGCGGCCATCGCGGCGGCGCCGACGATCGTCTTGCCCGCGCCGCAGGGCAGCACGACGACACCCGAGCCGGCCTCGGCGAAGTGGTCGACCGCATCCTGCTGGTACGGCCGCATGGTCCAGCCGTCCTCGACGAGGTCGATCTCGAGCGGGGTGCCGGGCGTGTAGCCGGCGAGGTCCTCGGCGGGCCAGCCGAGCTTCACGAGCTCTTGCTTGAGCTCGCCGCGCGCCCAGTCGACGATGCGGAGCCCCAAGGGCGCGGGCCCCGCGAGCAGCGGCGCGATCTTGCGCGAGCGCCGCACCTCCTCGAGCACCGGGCGGTCCTGGCTGCGGAGCACGAGCCCCTCGTCGTCGCGCTCGATGACGAGCCGGCCGTACCGGCCGATCGTCTCGCGGATGTCCTGGGCCACGCCGGCGGGCACGGGGAACTTCGCGTGCCGGTCGAGCGTGCCGATGATCTCGTCGGCCGTGTGGCCGGCCGCGCGCGCGTTCCACAGCCCCAGCCGCGTGACGCGGTAGGTGTGGATGTGCTCGGGCGCGCGCTCGAGCTCGGCGAAGACCTGCAGCGCCTGTCGCGCCGCCGACGCATCGGGATGGGCCACCTCGAGCAGCACGGTGCGGTCGGACTGCACGATCAGCGGGCCTGGGAGTGTCACAGCCTTCGAGCCTACTCTCGCCGCCCCCGAGCGAGAACCCTCCGCCGAGCTTCGCCCCCGCTCGGCGCCCCGGGTGGTCACGACACGCCGTCCGGTTGTCGCCGGGTGGTCACGACACGCCGTCGGT
>NZ_BAAAKK010000003.1:142874-144386 GCF_039527715.1 Agrococcus citreus | reverse complement strand
GGCGCGGCGTGTCGTGACCACCCCACCGGCAGGCGGGGGTCAGCCGGTCGAGACGCCGAGCCCCGCGACCTTCGTGATGGCGCTGAGCGGCAGCGTCCGCTCGACGTCGCGGTTCGCGTCGCGAGCGCGCAGCCGGCCGTTCGCGACCGCGAGCGGGATGAGCTCGATGTCGACGGGCTCGCCGCTCGTCGTGAGCGTGAGCCGCACGGGCACGCGCTCGCGCACGGCGCTCAGCAGCTGCCGCTCGAGCCACGCGCGCTCCTGCTCACCCACCTCGAAGCCCGCATCGCGCAGCCGCGCGACGAGCCGGTGGCGCTCGCGCGTCCGCCGGGGCGCGCGGTCGGGCACGCGCACGACGAGCTCGCCGGCGTCGTCCTCGAGCACCGCGGGGTAGCGCTCCTCGAGCAGCGCCTCGAGCGCTTCCTCGGCGCTCGTGCGGAACGTGATGCGGTGCGGCCCCGTCTGCAGCGGGCCCGAGGTCGCGAGCGCGCGGTCGACGGCGATCGTGCGGATCATGTGCTCGTCGTCGCTGCGGGCCTGCGAGCGGGCGCCGCCCTCGGCGAGCGGGTCGACGGCGCGCACGCGGAGCGCCCCGAAGCGCGCGGCGGTGTCGCGCACGAGGTAGGCCACCGGCTGCGGCAGGCCGGTGAGCGAGATGTCGCCGAGGAAGGCGAGCAGCTCCTCGGCCGTCTCGCCGGCCGCGAGCCCGGTCGCGACGCTCTGCGCCGTGACGCGCCACTGCGAGGCGATGCCGGCGCGCTCGAGCGCGGCGATCCGCCGCAGCCGGGTCTCGACCGTCGCCTCGAGCGGACCGGGCGCGACGGCCGAGAGGTCGGGCTGCAGGTAGACGGATGCGGTGGCGGGCGGCACGTGGGCGGCGAGCGCGGCGCGCGCGCGGCTCCCGTCGCCGGCCGAGGCGGTACCACCGTCGCCGGCCGAGGCGCTGCCCGCGTCGGCGCCGGGGCCGCGCCCCTGGTCGTGCCGCAGGTCGTGCTGCAGGTCGTGCCGCAGGTCGGCGGCGAGCGTCGTGAGCGTGCCGCGGTGCGCGAGCCCGAGGCGCTCGGCCTGCCGGTGCTGCCGCTCGCGCTCCGCGAGCACGGCGGCGTCGGCGAGCGGGAACTGCGTCGGCGACCAGCCGGCGACGGCGTCGAGGTCGGGGGTCGCGGCGAGCCACGCCTTCGCGAGCGCGAACCAGCGGTCGGGCACGGGGGATGCGAGCCACGCGTCGGCGTCGACGGTCGCGCGCAGCCGGCCGTCGTGGCGGTCGACCAGGCCGGCCAGCAGCGCAGGCTCGAGCCGCTCCTCGAGCTGCGCGGCCTCGGCGTCGATCGCGGCCGCGAGTGCGCGGGCTGTGGCCGCGGGCAGCTGCGAGCGGCTGCGGAGCGTGATGGGGGCATCGGCGATGCGGTGCACGAGCTCCGAGACCTTGATCGCCTCGTCGATCGCCATCTGCGGCGCGATGGCGCTCTCGATCGCGTCGGCGGCGGCCTCGGGAGCGACCGGGTCGGCGGC
>NZ_BAAAKK010000003.1:111414-142844 GCF_039527715.1 Agrococcus citreus | reverse complement strand
CGTCGACGCCGAGCAGCAGGGTGTCGAGCCGCGGCGTCGACGTGCCGGCGGCGAGCGCGGCGAGCTCGCCCGCCGACCGCCACCGGAGCGCCTGCGCGATCGACGCATCCGACAGCAGGTGCTCGGCGAGGTCGAACGTCGAGCTGAGCTGCGCGGGCGCCTGGCGCTCGACGACGAGCTGGTCGAGGGCGTCGTCGGACATCGCCTGGATGCGCGCGGCGAGCTCGACGACGTCCATCAGCGCCTGCGCGCCTTGCCGGCCGCGTTCACGAGCACGAGCGAGACGAGGCACACGATCGCGAGCGGCAGCGACAGGAGCGGCAGCCAGTAGGCGTACTGCCACATCGTGGAGGCGAACATCGGCACCGAGTCGCGCAGCGCGACGTGCAGCAGCGTCGCGGCGAAGCCGAGCACGGCGATCGCGATCAGCACGACGACGGCGATCGAGAGGATGCGCTCCGCGGCGTCGCGCCCCGTGCGGGGCTCGGTCGCGGTGGGGTCGGTCGCGCCAGCGCGCCCGCGATGCCGGGGGCGCTGCGTCGGGTTCCTGCTGGCCTTCGGCATCCGACCAGGATATCCCGGTCGGGGCTCAGCATGCCGCGCACTACGCTGGACGGGTGCGGCAGGGCGCCGCGCCAAGCACAGCGCCAGGAGGGTGCCATGCCGACCGGCAGGGTGAAGTTCTTCGACGACGCCAAGGGATTCGGCTTCATCGCCGGCGACGACGGCGTCGAAGTGTTCCTGCACGCGTCGGCCGTGCCGGCGGATGTGCAGATCAAGCCCGGCGCGAAGGTCGAGTACGGCATCGCGGAGGGCCGGCGAGGCCCGCAGGCGCTGTCGCTCCGGGTGGTCGGCGGGCCGACCGCCGTGCGCGCGCAGCGCCGCGACACCGAGGACATGGCGATCATCGTCGAGGACCTCGTGCGCCTGCTCGACACCATCGGCAACGACCTGCGCCGCGGTCGCTACCCGAGCGCCGCCCACGGCTCGACGGTCGCCCAGATGCTGCGGAAGGTCGCCGATGACCTCGACGCCTGATCCCTCGGGTTCGACCGAGCCCGAGGTCGTCGACTCCGCCGCGCCGACCGACTCCGCCGAGCCCGCTGAGTCCACGCGGCCGGCAGAGCTGACGCCCGAGTCGGCCCTCGTGAGCGAGGCGCCGGATGCGTCAGAGGCCACCGCGCAGTCCGAGGGCACAGCTGAGTCCAGCAGCACCGCGCAGCAGCAGCCCAAGGCGCAGCCGGTCCCCGCGACGCCCACGCCCGAGGAGCTCGAGCTCGCCGCTGCCGCGCTGCACGACGTGACGCCGCGCGGCTCCGTCGGGCACGTGCTCGACGCGCTGCTCGAGGGCGGCGAGGGCGACCAGGCGCAGGTGCTGGCCATCCGCCACATCTCGACGCTGCCCGGCTACCCCGACTGGACCTGGACGGTGCTGCTCTCGCGTGGCGTCGAGGGCGGCCCGACCGTGCTCGAGGTGGCGCTGCTGCCCGGCGAGGGCTCGCTGCTCGCGCCGGCGTGGGTGCCGTGGTCGGAGCGGCTCGCCGACTACCTCGCCGCGAAGGAGTCGGCGGGTGCCGACGGCGAGGGCGACGACGAGGACGACGAGGAGCTCGACTCCGATCTCGAGTCCGACCTCGAGGACGACTTCGACGACGACTTCGTGGAGGACGACGAGGACGACGACGAGTCGGACGGATGGGGCGAGGTCGCCGAGCGCGACGCGGGGCCCGACGACAGCCGCGACTGACTACGCCGCGTCGTCCCTGAGGATCCGCGCGACCGCAGCCGCCTCAGCAGGCAGGTCGCGCTCGAGCGTCGTCCACAGCAAGCGGTGATCGGTGTCCGCTGCGTCAGCGGTCGAGCAGGAAGTCGAGGCTCCGCGTGAGCTGCACGACGTCGCTCGGCTCGATGGCCGCGAACGTCGCGACGCGCAGCTGGTTGCGGCCGAGCTTGCGGTAGGGCTCGGTGTCGACGACGCCGTTGGCGCGCAGCGCCTTCGCGAGCGCGGCGGCGTCGACCGAGTCGTCGAAGTCGATCGTCACGACGACGTTCGAGCGGTGCGCCGGGTCGGTCACGAACGGCGTCGCCTCGGCGCGGCCCTCGGCCCACGCGTAGAGCGTCGCCGCCGACTCGGCCGTGCGTGCGGCCATCGCGTCGAGCCCTCCCAGCCCCAGCATCCACTGCACCTGCTCGTCGAGCAGCAGCAGCGTCGCGAGGGCGGGCGTGTTGAGCGTCTGGTCGAGCCGCGAGTTCGTGACGGCCTGCTGCAGCGAGAGGAACTCGGGGATGTAGCGGCCCGAGGCCGCGATGCGCTCGATGCGCTCGATCGCGGCGGGCGAGACGACCGCGAGCCAGAGGCCGCCGTCGGCGGCGAAGTTCTTCTGCGGCGCGAAGTAGTAGACGTCGGTCTCGGCGACGTCGACGGCCAGACCGCCCGCCGCACTCGTCGCGTCGACGACCGTGAGCGCATCCGACTGCCCGCGCACGACCGGGTGGAAGACGCCGGTCGACGTCTCGTTGTGCGGGTAGGCGACGACGTCGACGCCCTCGACGGCGGCGAGCTCCGGGCGCGAGCCCGGGTCGGCCGACGCGATGCTCGGCGCCTCGAGCCACGGGGCGGCGGCGGCCTTGCCGAACTTCGCTCCGAACTCGCCGAACGCGAGGTGGTGCGAGCGGCGCTCGATGAGGCCGAACGCCGCGGCGTCCCAGAACGCCGTCGAGCCGCCGTTGCCGAGCAGCACCTCATACCCCTCCGGCACGGAGAAGAGCTGCGCGAGCCCCTCGCGCACGGAGCGCACGAGCGACTTGACCGGCGCCTGCCGGTGGCTCGTGCCGAGCAGGTCGAGGCTCGACTGCAGACGGGCGACCTGCTCGGGTCGCACCTTCGACGGTCCGCAGCCGAAGCGGCCGTCGGCGGGCAGGAGGTCGCGGGGGATGACGATGGCGCTCACCTGCCAATCCTATGAGCGCTGGCCAATAGGGTGGGAGCCAGGTCGGATGGGCCGGATCGGGCGAGCACAGAGCAGGAGCTGCGGGTGACAGATCTCGTCGATACGACAGAGATGTACCTCCGCACCATCCTCGATCTCGAGGAGGAGGGCATCACGCCCCTGCGTGCGCGCATCTCCGAGCGGCTCAACCACTCGGGCCCGACCGTGTCGCAGACGATCAACCGGATGCAGCGCGACGGCCTCGTCATCGTCGCACCCGACCGCCACCTCGACCTCACCGAGGAGGGCCGCGCGCTCGCGACGCAGGTGCTGCGCAAGCACCGCCTCGCCGAGCGGCTGCTCGCCGACGTCATCGGCCTCGACTGGAGCCTCGTGCACGACGAGGCCTGCCGGTGGGAGCACGTCATGAGCGAGCAGGTCGAGCGCAAGCTGCTCGCGCTGCTCGGCAACCCCTCCGAGTCGCCCTACGGCACGCCCATCCCCGGTCTCGAGGAGCTCGGGCTGCCGCCCGCCGAACCCTTCCTCTCCGGCGTCGTGTCGGCGGCGTCGGCGCGCGGCGAGCACGTCGTGCGCAGGCTCGGCGAGCCCATCCAGGACAACGTCGACGGCCTCGTCGAGCTGCAGGCTGCGGGCGTCGTGCCGGGCGCGCGCGTGCGGGTGACCGACATGGGTCCGCGCATCCGCGTCACGGTCGTCGACGGCGCCGCGATCGACCTCCCGCTCGAGCTCGCGCAGCACCTCTATCTCACCGCCTGACGTCCAGGAAGCATCCAGCCGCCGCAGAGGCTCGCCGAGTACCGGGGATGGATTGTGACGGATTGGTAACGGTCGGTTAGTCTTCCTCAAGATTCGGACGCTCTACGGCACGACGGAGCGCCAGAGGTTCTTGGGGGAACACCGACACATGAAGCTGCAGCACTCGACGGCCATCGCCGTCTCGCCGATGGCCGAGCGACCCGCTGGAGGCTCGTTGCGCCGCGGTGCGAAGAGCGTCGGCGTGGTCTGCATCGCGGCCGCCCTGGTCGGCGCTCTGTCGCTGCCCGCCGCCGCGTTCTCGCCGCAGGGCGAGCAGTTCACCGCCGAGCAGCTCGCGAGCGTCGTCGCGGAGAACTCGCAGACGATCACCGTCGCCGCCAACGCGCGCGTCGACCTCGTCGCTCGCGACGGCCTCGCCGGCACGACCGCCGAGGAGCTCGAGCAGATCCGCGCCGAAGCGCGCGCCGCCGAGGAGGCCCGCCAGGCCGAGCTCACCGCAGCTCGCGAGGCCGCCGCCGCTGCCGCCGCTGCGACCGCGGCATCCCCCGCAGCCGCCGCTGCCGCTGCCGCCGGCGGGAGCGCGGCACCCGCCGCCGCCGTCAACGTGCCGTCCAACGGCTCGATCGTCGGCATCGCGCAGTCGCAGCTCGGCGCGCCCTACGTCTGGGGCGGCGCGAGCCCCTCGACCGGCTTCGACTGCTCGGGCTTCACCTCCTGGGTCTTCGGCCAGGCCGGCTACTACCTGCCCCGCTCGTCGAACGCGCAGGCCGGCTACGGCACCCCGGTGCCCGCATCCGCGGTCGCCGCGGGCGACCTGCTCGTCTGGAGCGGCCACGTGGCGATCCACGCCGGCAACGGCCAGATCATCCACGCCGCGACGAGCGGCAAGCCCGTCAAGTACTCGAGCTACGCGGCCATGGTCGCGGCGTTCGGGACCCCGCAGGTGCGCCGCTTCGGCTGATCCTGCGTATCGGGTGACAAACCGATAACGATTTGATAACGTAGGACCTTGTGCCGCCCTGGTGGCATGCATCTTTGCCCCGATCGCTTTGGAGTACCAGCCTGTGACGACCTCAACCGAGATGACGGCCAACGAGCCGAACGACCGGAAGCGCTTCACCCGCGTCAACGTCGTGCGTGGTGCCCGTCGGGTCGGCGTGATCGCCATCGCCGCGGCGCTCGCGACCCCCCTCGCCCTCCCCGCCTTCGCCGCCAGCTCGGATGCAGGCTCGCAGGAGTCGCTCTCCGCCCTGGTCGCCCAGGACGCGCAGTCGGTCTCCGGCGTCGTCACCGCAGGCGAGAGCGGCCTCGACAGCGCTCGCCTCGAGGTGCAGGCGACGACCGCCGAGGAGCTCCAGGCCATCCGCGCCGAGCTCGAGGCGGCAGCCGCCGCCGAGCAGCAGGAGCGCGAGGCGGCAGCAGCCGCCGCCGCGACCCGCACGGCGAGCCAGGCCCCGGCCTCGCAGTCCTCCTCCTCGTCGTCGTCGGGCTCGTCCTCGGCCGCCGCGGCTCCCGCCGCCGCAGCCTCGGCCGGCGCATCCGGCAGCGTCATCGCCAACGCCGCGCTCGCGCAGGTCGGCGTCTCGCAGGACTGCGTGCAGCTCGTCCGCCGCTCGATCGCCGCGGCTGGCCTGCCCTACTCGGGCATGGGCTCGCTCTTCAACCTCGGCCCGACCATCCCGATGTCGGCGGCCTCGCCCGGCGACGTCATCTACTACGCCAACGGCGGCACGGGCAGCGCCCACGTCGCGATCTACATCGGTGGCGGCCGTGCGGTGCACGGTGGCTGGTCCGGCTACAACACGGTGGTCGCCGGCGTGAACATCGGCGGCTCGGCCCCGGTCTTCATCGACCTGACGTGATCCGCTCCCGCTGATCTCCTCGAAGCGCCCGTCCCTCCTGGGGACGGGCGCTTCGTCGTTCCCCGGTACAATCGTCGGGCCTGGCCTCTGTAGCTCAATGGAAGAGCATCTCCGTCCTAAGGAGCTGGTTGGGGGTTCGAATCCCTCCAGGGGCACGTCGTGTGGAGTGCAGTCGCGTGACCGTTGTCATGGTCGGGTCGTGACGGCGGGCTGAGGTCTTCGAGCCGGGCCGGTTCAAGACTGGTGCCATGCTCGACACCCACCCCACCCCGCTGGCGCGGCCAGCCCGCGCGACGCCCGGCCCCGGCCACGTCGCCGCCGTCCAGGTCACGAACCTCTCCAAGTCGTACGGCGCCGTCCGCGCTGTCGACGGCCTCACCATGCGCATCGAGCCGGGCGAGATCGCCGCCGTCCTCGGCCCGAACGGCGCCGGCAAGTCGACCGCGAACGAGGCGATCCTCGGCCTGCTGCAGCCCGACGCAGGCTCGGTCGAGGTCTTCGGCCTCGACCCGCGCGCCGCCGTCCGTGCGGGCCGGGTCGGCGCGATGCTCCAGTCCGGCGCGCTGCTCGCCGACGCCCGCGTCATCGACGTCCTCCGGCTCATGGCCGGCCTGCACGCCAATCCGCTCCCGCTCGCCGAGGTGGTGGGGCGCGCCGACCTCGGCGCCTTCCTCACGACGCGGACCGACCGGCTCTCCGGCGGCCAGGCGCAGCGGCTGCGCTACGCGCTCGCGCTGCTGCCCGACCCCGATCTGCTGCTCCTCGACGAACCCACCGTGGGCATGGACGTCGAGACGCGACGCGGGTTCTGGCGCTCGATGCGGGAGTTCGCCGCCGCCGGCCGCACGGTGCTCTTCGCCACCCACTACCTCGAGGAGGCCGACGACGTCGCCGACCGCATCGTCGTGCTCGCGGGCGGACGGGTCGTCGCAGAGGGGACCGGTGACGAGATCCGGTCCCGCGTCGCCGGCCGCACCATCGCGCTCGCCGCCCTCGACGCCACCGAGCTCGACGCGACCGTCCTCGACGCGACCGACCTCGCTCGGCTGCCCGCCGTGGCCGCGGTCGAGCGCGTCGGGAGCCGCTGGCACCTGCACAGCACCGACTCCGACCGCACCCTGCGCGAGCTGCTCCGCGACGAGCGCGTCTACGACGTCGAGGTCACTGCCGCTCGGCTCGAGGACGCGTTCCTCGCCCTCACCGCCCCGCCCGACACCCAGCAAGGAGCAACGCCATGACCACCCTCGCCGAACCGCGCCGCAGCATCCGGCCGATCGTCCTCCCGCCGGCACTCCACTACGCGCTGCACAGCGCCGCCCTCACCGCCAGGAACGTCACCTTCGTGCTCTTCACGGTGATCATGCCGGTGACCCTCTACCTCGTGTTCTCCGCGATCTACGGCGGCGGGGCCGACGCCGGGCTCGCCTCGGCGATGATCATGGTGTCGATGGCCGCCTACGGCAGCCTCGGCGCCGCGATGAGCGGAGGCGCCCAGCTCGCGCTCGAGCGTCGGTCCGGCTGGTTCCGCCAGCTGATGATCACCTCCGTGCCGCCGCGGTCGTTCCTGCTGGCGCGGGCAGCGGTGACGATGCTCCTCGTGCTGCCCGCGCTGCTCCTCGTCTTCCTCGCGGGCGGGTTGCTCGGCGGCGTGACCGCCACGGCCGGCCAGTGGCTCGCGTCGCTGGGCCTCATCTGGATCGGCCTCCTGCCCATGACCGTGCTCGGCATGGTCGTCGGCGTGTGGGTCAAGGCGGAGGCGGTCCAGGGCGTGACCACGATGCTGCTGCTCGCGCTCTCGCTGCTCGGCGGCCTGTGGTTCCCGGTCGACGCCATGCCGTCGGCCATGGGCACGGCGGCGCTCGCCCTGCCCACGTACTGGCTCGGCGAGTTCGGCCGCTTCCCGTTCCTGGCGGGGGCCGTCTTCCCCTGGGCTGGGATCTGGGTGATGCTGGCATGGTCGGTGCTCCTGACGATCCTCGGCGCGCTCGGCTATCGGCGAGCCGCGATCACCAGCAGGCGCTGACGGCGAGGAGGTGCCATGGCCCGCTCGCTGCTCGGCGGCCTGTTCCGGCCGGCACCGTTCGGGCCGGGCGACGACCCCGGGGTCGCGCCGTGGGCGCTCCCCGGGGGGCCGACCGATCTGCCGTATCGCTGGCACGGGGTGCGGCTGAACCTGCTCTTCGGCTTCCTCGTCGGCGTCGTCTTCCTCGTCTTCGCGGTCCCGACGATCGCCGACGGGGTGGGGCCCGCGGGGCTCGGCCTCCGGATCGGCTACCTGGCCGTGCTCGCCGCAGCGTACGTCGGTGCGGCCTGGACGGCCGACGCATCCCTGCGGGTGCGCTGGTGGTGCGTGGCCGGCTGCACCGCGCTCGTGCTCGGCGCAGCGCTGCTGTGGGGCTGGGACTTCGCCGGCTTCGGCGTCTTCCCCGCCGCGCTCGTGGCCACGCTCATCCCGTGGCACCACGCCCGCTTCGCGCTCGTCGGGTGGGCGGCGGTGCTCGGCCTGGCCGGGCTCCTCGGCGGCTCGTGGATGCCCGCCCTGATCGCCGCGCTCTCGCTCGGCATCGGGCTCGGGATCGCCGGGTGGCTCGAGAGCAGCCGCATCCGGCGGATGCTCGAGCGCAGCCGGATCCGCATCGAGGCGCTCACGGTCGCGGCGGAGCGGGAGCGGATCAGCCGCGACCTGCACGACATCCTCGGGCACTCGCTCACCGCGATCACGATCAAGTCGTCGCTCGCCGTCCGCCTCGCCGACGAGCAGGCATCCGCCGCGAAGGAGGAGATGGCGGCCGTCGAGGCGATCGCCCGTCAGGCGCTCGCCGACGTGCGCGCCACCGTGTCGGGGCTCGCGCAGATCCGGCTCGCCACCGAGCTCGCGAGCGCCCGCTCGGTGCTGCTCGCCGCCGGTGTCGAGGCCGAGACGCCGGTCGCGCTGCCGACGCTGCCCGATGCGGTGAGCGAGCTCTTCGGGTACGTGGTGCGCGAGTCGGTCACCAACGTCGTCAGGCACGCGGATGCGACGCGGTGCGCGATCGAGGTCGACGAGCGCTCCGTCGAGGTGCGCGACGACGGCGTCGGGATGCGCGGGGACCGGTCGGGCCGCGGGCTCATCGGGCTCGGCGAGCGCGTCGCCGCCGCGGGCGGCGTGCTCGAGGTCTCGGCGGCGCCCGGCGGCGGGGTCTCGGTCCGCGCCGTCCTCGCCGCCTCGCCCGAGGCGACCGCGGGCGTGCCGTGATCACGGTGCTCGTCGCCGACGACCAGGCGATCATCGCCGAGGCGCTCGCGGCGCTGCTCCGCACCGAGTCCGACCTCGAGGTGGTCGCGCTCGCGAGCAGCGCGCCCGAGTCGGTGCGCCGAGCGGCCGAGCTCGAGCCCGACGTCGTGCTGATCGACGTGCAGATGCCCGGCACGCCCGACTGCAGGGACGGCATCGACGCCACCGCGGCGATCGTCGCCGCTCGGCCGACTGCGAAGGTCATCGTGCTGACCACCTTCGGCCGGCCCGGCTACCTGCGGCGCGCCATGGAGGCGGGAGCGGTCGGCTTCATCGTGAAGGACGCCTCGGCCGATCGGCTCGTCGGCGCCATCCGTCGGGTCACCGCAGGGCTGCGGGTCGTCGACCCCACGCTTGCCGCAGAGAGCCTGAGCATCGGGCCCTCGCCGCTCACGCAGCGTGAGACGGCGGTGCTCCAAGCCGCCGCCGGGGGAGGGACATCGGCCGCCATCGCTGCGGCAGTGTTCCTCAGCGAGGGCACCGTGCGCAACCACCTGTCAGCGGCCATCGGCAAGCTCGGCGCGGGATCGCGGGCGGAGGCCGTGCGGATCGCGACCGACAACGGCTGGCTGTGAGCACCGGCCACGTGGCGGTCGCGTCGGTAGCGCCGCGCAGCCGCCGACGCGACCCGTGACACGCGTGCGCGACTCGGGCAGGATGCTCGCATGTCGTTCCAGGCGTACCTCGACGCGATCGAGGAGAAGACCGGTCTCACCCCTCGCGAGCTCGTCGACCTCGCGAACGAGCGCGGCCTCGACCAGCCGGGCGTCAAGGCGGGCGAGATCCTCGAGTGGCTGAAGGCCGACCACGGCCTCGGCCGGGGCCACGGCATGGCGCTCGTGCACGTCATCCAGAAGGGCCCGCAGATCGACGCGAAGCACGTCGGCTCGACCGGCTCGCACCGCGACGACTCCGACACGCTCTGGCTCGACGGCAAGGCGAGCAAGCCCGCCTGAGCGCTGCGCCTGCCGTCCCAGGCCTGTCAGGAGCATGATGGCGGCATGCGACGCGCCTGGCTTGGTTCATCACCAGCAAAGCTGCTCGCAGCCCGGGCGGCGCATTCTCGCTGGTAGCGCCACGTCGGGCGCATCAGCGGCAAGACCTTTGAGGCACCCATCATCGTCGCGCCGGCGCCGGAGGGCTTCGTCGGCGAGTTGACCTACGGCGAGGACGTCAACTGGTACCGGAACATCGTCGCGGCGGGCGACGCATCCTGGTTGTCGACGGCGTCGAGCACGAGATCGTCGCGGTCGAGCCCTACGGGACCGATGCGGGGGCTGCGCGCGTTCGGCGGGGCGAAGGCGGTGCTGCTGCAGCTGCTGCGCCGCCGCGAGTTCCGGCTGCTGCACCGCCACGTGAGCGCAGGTCGCGCGGGCGGGCCGGACGGTAGGCTCAAACCTGATTGAGGGTGTAGGGCAAGGAGAGCCAGTGACCGAGCGCAAGTCTGCGAGACAGCCGATTGCAGATCAGATGTACGGCGTGTTGCTGCATCAGTTCATGTCGGGCGAGCGCGGAGCGGGTGAGAGCCTGAACATCGGCGCGCTCTCTCGCGAGTTGGATGTCAGTCAGACACCGCTGCGTGAGGCTCTCGCGCGTTTGGAGTACACGGGTCTTGTACAGCGGGAGGCGCTTCGTGGATATCGCGTCGCACCAGTGATGACGCGCGCCGAAGTCGAGCAGTTGAAGGAAGCGCGTCTTGTACTGGAGCCCCGCCTGGCACGTGATGCCGCCCTGCGAGTCACGCCTGGGTTTCTCGCCGCGTTGCGCGAGAGCATGACCGAGTTCGAGCGCTCCGCGGATGCAGCTGACATGCAGACTGAGGGTTTCGACATGTATTGGCGCTCGGACAACGCCTTTCACACGCTGATCGCAGAACAGTCGGGCAACCAGTTCTTGGCACTTGCGTACGCAGCACTCAGCGGCCAGATCCAGCGGTTCCGTCTCTTCTCTAAGTTCGGCCGCACGGGAGCACGCCATGCCGCGCCCGAGCACCGCCGGATCTTCGATGCGATCGAGGCGGGTGATGCGGACGCTGCGGCGGAAGCGATGCGACTGCACGTTCTCGGTGCCACGAGGCGGTTGCTGGGGAACTGAATCGTCGGCGACGCCTGGACAACCCACCCGGGATCCAATACTATAGTCGATAGTATCGGACGGAGGTGCAATGAAGCAGTCGCAGCAGCACGCGGCACGGTATGCCGCGCATCCGCTCGTTGACGGGTTTCCCGGCAAGTCCAGTACGCACGGCGCCTTTGGCTGGAGCAGTCTTTGGCTCCTGGACGATGGCACACGCCGCGTCTTGATCGATGCAGGGCAGCCCGCATACATTCCGCTCATCCACGAGTCGCTGCAGCGTCTGGGTCTTGCCGCGGCAGACATCACGGACGTAGTGCTGACCCACATGCACTGGGATCACGTCGCAAACTTCACGATGTTCGAGAACGCGGTCACCTGGGTCGGGGAGCAGGAGCTGGCATGGGCGGCAGAGCAGCCAGCAGGGACCAAGTTCATCCCTGACCTGCATGTGCAGGAGCTCATGCGGCGCGCCGAGCGCGTCGAACGCATGCGGCCGGGGCAGGAGATTCTGCCGGGAATCCACGCGATCGCGGCCCCGGGGCACACTCCGCATCACCTCGCATTCTTCACCGAGCGCGCTGAGCAGTCCCTCGTCTTTTCAGGGGATTCAGTGAAGAACATTCATGAGCTGGCCACGACGTACGTCGACTCAACCATGGACGAGGACGCCAGCGTTCGCACGATCGAACGCTTGCGTTCCCTGATGTCCGACACGAGCGCGACGCTGCTGCCCGGTCATGACGTCGGCCTCCGCATTGTCGACGGTGACGTGCAGCGCCTGCGAGAACAGCGCGCCCAGATCAGCTTCTTTGCCGAGGCGCTGAGCCCCGAGCAGGACCGCAGCATCGGCTGAGCCGGCGCCGCATGAAAGGACGATCATGACTTCTGTCCTCTATACAGGAGGCGCTGGCCGCATGGGCCGCGTGATTCGGGAAGGACTTGCGGGCAGATACGATCGCGTCGTCCTCTACGTGCGCAGCGAACCCGTTGAGCCCCTCTTTGCCCACGAAGAGGTCATCGTCGGCGACCTCAACGACCTGAAGGCCTTGACCGCGGCTGCGCGCGGCATCGATGTGATCGTGCACCTCGGAGCGGTCGCAGACGAAGCATCCTTCGAGCGCATCCGCGAAGCCAACATCGATGGCACCTATCACGTCTACGAGGCAGCGCGTCTCGTGGGGGTCCGCCGTGTCGTGTTTGCCAGCTCCAACCACATCATCGGGTTTCATCCCGCCTCCGAACGTCTCGACGAGACTGCTTCGATTCGCCCAGACACCTACTACGGCGTCTCGAAGGCGTTCGGGGAAGCGCTGGCGAGCCTGTACTACGACAAGTGGGGTGTGGAATCGGTGCTGTTGCGCATCGGAACCTTCCGCCCTGCGCCCGAAGATGTGCGCCAGCTTGCGCTGTGGTTGAGCTGGCGAGATGGCATTGAGCTGACTCGTTGCGCGATCGAAAGTGGTCCGGTGGGCTGCCAGGTTGTCTACGGTGTCTCGGCAAACTCCGATGGCTGGTGGGACGCGCAAGCCGGTTGGGATGCCATCGGATTCACCCCTCGCGACAACGCCGCGGACCACACGCAGGACGTTGATCTCAACGTTCCTGCCCCCAAATTTCATGGCGGGGCATTCACCGCCTCCGAGTACCGAGGAGGAATCTGGTGATCGAAAGCACCACGTCCCACGATGTTCTGATCACAACCGCCTTCCTGAACCCAGGCGACGAAGTCGACGCGCTGCTGCGTGGTGCGGGTCTGACGACGCACCACGAGCCGAACCTTGCTGCCCTTCCTGAGGCAGAACGTCGCACGCTCCTGGCTTCGACGCGAGCCATGATCGCTGGAACCCAGCCGCTGACAGCGAACGATCTTGCCAGCGCTCCGAATCTGCAGATCGTTGTACGAACGGGAGTCGGGTACGACAGTGTTGACGTCGCTGCAGCGACGAACCAGGGCGTTCCCGTCTGTATCACGGCGGGCGCCAATCGCCAGGCCGTTGCCGAACACGTCTTCGCCCTCGTGCTGGGAGTTGCCCGTCGTGTTCCCGAGAACATCACCAACCTGAGGGCGGGGCACTGGCAGCAGCTCACTGGCCGCGAGCTCCGTGGGGCGACGTTGGGAGTGTTGGGACTCGGATCCATCGGGAAGGCCGTTGCCACGATTGCGGCAGGCTTCGGTATGAACGTCATTGCTTACGACCCGTACTTCGACGAGGCATTTGCTTCCGCGCACAATATTTCTCGGGCGGAGCTCGAAGAGGTTCTTTCGCGGGCCGACTTCGTTACTCTGCACCTGTTCCTCGATGACTCGACGCGGAACCTCATCAATGCGGAGCGACTGGCGCTCATGAAGAACGACGCAATCCTGGTGAACACGGCTCGCGGCGGCATCGTTGATGAAGCGGCCGTTGTGGACGCTGTTCGCGCGGGTGTCATCGGCGGCGCAGCTCTGGACGTGTTCGAGCAGGAACCGCTGCCCGCAGAGAGCGCACTGCTGCACACGCCTGGCATCCTCGCCACCACGCACGTCGCGGGTGCAACCCGTGAAGCTCGTGGCGAGTCCGGACGCATGGCGGCAGTCAACGTGATCAGCGTTCTCGCTGGGGGCGATGCACAGTTCGTCGTGAATCCGGCATACCGAGAAGACGTCGCGTGATCATCCAGACATCGGGTGGCCAGCTCCGGCTGGCCGCCAACCTCAAGTGGATGTACACCGAGCTGCCCTTCGAAGCGCGATTTGACGCGGCGGCGGCTGCGGGTTTCACGGGTGTCGAGTTTGCATCCCCCTACGAGCTCCCTGCGGCGCGCGTGAGAGAGTTGCTCGATAGCGCCGGCGTCACGCAGGCGCTGATCAACACCCCCGGTGGTTCTGCGGGTTCCGCTACCGCCATGGGCACAGCCTTTACGCCATCCGCTCGAGCTGTCTTCCGTCAGGGTGTCGAGCGCGCACTCCACTATGCAGATGTGCTTGGCAACCCCGTCGTTCATGTGATGGCTGGCCTACGTCCCGAGGATGTCGACCCGGAGCTCGCGTTTGCGACATACGTCACCAACATCGGCTGGGCTGCAGCGCAGGCTCGCGCGGCTGGCGTTCGCATCGTCCTCGAGGCGATCAACAAGCGCGAACAGCCCATGTACGGTCTGGCCTCGATGGAGACGGCGGCTGCGGTAGCGGATGCCGTCGATCCCGACACCGTCGGCGTTCTGTTCGACGTGTATCACGCGCAGGTCGACCGCGGGAATGTGATCGAGCGGTTCGAACGGCTTGCCCCACTGATCAAGCACGTGCAGATTGCGGATAATCCTGGCCGCGGTGAGCCAGGGACAGGTGAAATCGCATACGAGCACGTGCTCGCACGTGTTGCCGCCAGCGGCTACTCCGGATGGGTTGGTTGCGAGTACGGTCCCGTTGCGGGGACGGCCGAAGGACTCAACTGGATCGAAAGGATCACCGGATGACGCCCGTGAAAATCGCTCTGATCAGTGCGACACCGCTGGCCATTGCTCCGGCGACGGCTGCGGTGAGCGCGGCAGTTCCGAGCAGCACGATATGGAATCTTCTCGACGACCGCCTGCTTGCCGATCTCAAGCAGCAGGGGGAGATGACCGGACCGCTCGCTGCTCGCATGGACATCTTGATCGAGTCCGCGCTGGCTGGCGGTGCTGACGGTGTCTTGTTGACGTGCTCGCAATACGGCGTGCGCGCTGATCATCGGGACCCTGCAACCGACGGCGTCGCCGTGATCTCTGCGGACGGGCCGCTGTTCGAGGACGTCGTAGCGCTCGCACCCGCCAGCGTGCTCCTCGTCGCATCTCTGGAGTCAGCGGCTGCAGATAGCACCGCGCGCCTTGATGCTGCCTTTGCCGCTGCCGGCGCGGTGACCTCGATCCGTTCCGTCGTGGTCCCGATGGCGGCCAACCCTCTTCCCTCTGCCGAGCTGGCGGCCCACCTGGCCGCGGCTATCTCTGAGGTGACCGAGGCCTACGACGTCGTCGTGCTCGCTCAGTATTCGCTCGCTCCCGCGGCAGAGGAGCTGCGTACCCACATCGCGGTGCCCGTCCTCGACGGTCCGAGCGTTGCCGCTTCGCGCTTGCGCGACGCGATCGAGGGATCACGACGATGATCGGCGTGATCGCTGATGACGTGACGGGTGCCACCGATGTGGCCGCGGCGCTCAGCCGCGAGGGCCTGCGCACGCTCCTTGCCTTCGATGCAGAACTACCTGTCACAGAGGAGGCTGACGCGGTCGTCATGGGTCTGAAGACCCGCTCGATCCCGGCGGCTGACGCCGTCGTGACGAGCATGGCGGCGCTCCGTACGCTGCGGGACGCTGGCGCCACACGCTTCTACTTCAAGTACTGCTCGACGTTCGATTCGACGGACGAAGGCAACATCGGCCCCGTCACGGAGGCTCTCGCCCAGGCTCTGGGAGTGTCGACGGTGGTGACGACCCCTGCGGCCCCCATTCACGGGCGCACCGTGAAGGACGGGCATCTGTACGTCTCTGGTGTTCCGTTGCATCAGACGCACATGGCGCACCATCCGATCACGCCGATGCGCGACTCGAACCTCGTGAGCCTGCTCACGCCGCAAGTGCACGGCACTGTTACGACCCTGCCGCATTCGGAAGTGCATACGGGAGTGGCTGTCGTACGCGCGGCGATCGCCGCAGCCGAGAGCGCAGGAGTGGTACACGTGATCGCTGACGCCGTTGACGCCGCCGATCTCGCAATCATCGCTGAAGCGGCAGACAGCGCAGTGCTGACGGCCGGATCTGCCGGCCTCATCGGCGCAATTGGCCGGCGTCAGCGTGCATCCGGCCGCACAGCCCCTGCACCGCCCGCGGCACGCACCGCGATCATCGCGGGAAGCTGTTCGCGACGAACGCTTGAGCAGATTGCCTCGTTCCAGGCCTCTGGTGCACCTTCGCACCGCGTGGTTCCAGAACCAGGGCAGACGGCAGCGGAACTGGCTGAGGCAGCGTTGACGTGGTGGGATGCACAGCCCGACGTCACCTCAGCGATGATCTACTCGTCGAGCTCGCCCGAAGAGCGCAATGGCGAGCTTCCAGCGGTCGGTGAGCTCTACGAACAGGTGGCGGGACTCGTCGCCCGTGGACTGGCGCATCGTGGCGTGCGGCGCATGCTCGTCGCCGGCGGTGAGACATCGGGGGCGGTAATTCGCGAACTCGGGACCACGGTGGCGGTTGTGGGGGAGGAGGCTGCCGTCGGGGTGCCTTGGATTCATGACACTGCCCACGGTGTGCACCTGGTGCTGAAGTCAGGAAACTTCGGTGACGTCGACATGTTCACCTCTGTTGCAGGAGGCGAACAACCATGACTGAGCCGCGTAGCACTGTCGAACGAGTCGCGCACTCGATCCACCGGCGCGGTCTCACCCACGGTCGTACGGGCAATCTGGCGGTGCGCGAAGGCGACCGCATTCTGGTCACGCCAACCGGTGTGAGCCTGGCTGACGTCTCGAGCGCTGACCTCTCTGTACTCGATGAGGAGGGTCGTCATCGCGAAGGTCCTCCACCGACGAAGGAGGCGTTCTTGCACGTTGCCGTGCTTCAGGCACGACCGTCGGCACGCGCAGTGGTGCACACGCATTCGGTCCACGCCGCGGCGCTGTCGTGCTTGGCAGATCTTGATCAGGTTGAGCCGCTCCCGCCGCTCACGGCGTACTACGGCATGCGCGTTGCGCCCCTGGAGGTCGTGCCGTACTTTGCGCCAGGCGACCAGGCGGCTACCCGTGCGGTGCAGCGCGCTGCGACGCGCTCGCATGCGCTGCTGCTGCGCAATCACGGGCCAGTAATTGCTGGCGTTGACCTCGACGCGGCGCTGGATGCGCTCGAAGAACTTGAGCACACCGCGCACATCTTCTTCCTCACGTCAGGGATGCGCACCGCGCCGCTGACGACGCAACATCTCGCTGCCCTGCAGCCCCATCCCCTTCAGGAGCCCACCGCATGATCACGCTGTACAGCGGACTCGTCGTTCGACAGCCCCTCGTGGAAGACCTCATTCCAGCGTTCGAAGCCGCGACAGGGGAGCGCATCGTGGCGACGTTTGAGCCGACCACCGTGCTGCTCGACAGGATTGCCGATGGCGAGCGTCCTGATCTCTTCCTGGGTGTTTCGGCATCCGCACATGACCTGGCCGCTCAGGGCATTCTCGATGCGGCAACCATTGCAGACATCGCAGTCTCAGCGGTCGGCTTCGCGCGGCTCGCTGGCACACGTGAGCCCTCTGGCGATACTGAGGAGGCATTTCTTCAGTACCTCCGCGACTCTCGAGTCGCCTACACGCTCTCTGGCGCCAGCGGCATGCATCTGATGAGCGTGCTGCGCGAGCGAGATCTGCTCGATGGCGTCGACGAACGAGCAGTGCGCTTTTCCGCGGGACTCACGGCAGAGGCTGTGCTTGATGGCCGCGCAGACGTTGCCATCCAGCAGGTATCCGAGTTGCGCTCCGTGCCAGGTCCGCATGTGGTGGCTCCGATTCCGCACGCGCTGCAGTCATACGGCCGATTCGCGATCGGTGCTGGCGTCCACGCACCTGCATCAGCGTTGGCATTCGCGGCGACGCTGACTGAGGAGCGCGCACAACAGGCGTTCGCGAGCGTCGGACTCAGCGCACCGTAAGCCTCACGCTCACAACCTGCTGCACTGACGCAGCGGAAAGCTAGGAATCATGACGAAGAGAAAAGTGATCATCGACACCGACACCGGTGTAGACGATGCGCTGGCGATCATGTTGCTCGCAGCGGATCCCGAGGTGGAGATCCTTGCGGTGGTCAGCGTTTTCGGCAACTGCACGGGCGAACGCGCGGCAGACAATGCGCGATACGTGCTCGACACCTGCGGGCGCAGTGATGTTCGGGTCTACCGCGGCAGCGATGTTCCGGTTGCACAGGAACTGCGACTGAACCCCGGCATTCACGGCGAAGACGGATTCGGGAACACCGGTTTGCGCCCAGAGGTCTCCGTATCGACCGAGCCCAGCGGTGTTGACGTCGTGCTTGAACTCGTGCGCCAGCATCCCGATGAGATCGACTATCTCGCCATCGGTCCGCAGACCAACCTTGCCCGCGCGTTGGAGAGTGAACCTGCGCTGCTGCAGCAGCTGCGAAGCACCACGATCGTCGGCACGCTGGGACCTGCGCTGTACCGCGACACCGAGCCGTGGGCCGATCGCCGCTTCCGTGTCTCGCGTGACCCCAACGTGACGTTCGACATCGACGCCGCTGAAACTGTCGCTGCTCGCGAAGGTGATGTGACATGGTGTGGTCCCTATGTCACCCGCCAGGCGCTCGTTCCTGAGAGGTTCTTCCTCGAGATCGCGGAGTCCACGGGCTTCGCTCCCGCAGAACTGATCACGAAGATCAGCGCGGACTACGCAGGATTCTACAGTCGCTCATACCCGCAACCAGGGAACGAGCGAGTCATGGGCATCAACGACAGCATGGCCGTCGCTGCCCTCCTCAGGCCCGATCTGATCACGGCATCCGTGCAGCGTCCGCTGCAGACGTTCCAAGATCCGGCGACGGGTGACCGATACCTGGCCGGCGTGCACGCCGTCAAGGACGAGACACGACCCCTGCATCGCATCGTGGTCGACATGGACTTCGACGGCGTGCTGGAGATGATCGGCGAAGCACTGCGACGTCCCCTTCCCTGGCGCTGAGGACAACGAGGAGGCCCCGAAACTCGATTGAGTTTCGGGGCCTCCTCCTTGCTCCTTCACTCGCTGTAGGAGCGGGCCCGGATCCAAGGCATGGGCAGCAGCTCGCTGGGTGTCGCTGCGGCGACGACGCCGTCCCCCGTGTCGACCAGGACGCGCAGGTCCTGACCAAACTTCGGGATCAGTTCACGACACACTCCGCACGGGTTGATGACGTGCGGAACATCGTCAGTCCCGAGCCCGACAGAGACGATCGTGGTGATGGCTTCGTCGCCGCCTATTCGCGCGTTGGCGACTGCGCTGCTCTCTGCACATACCTTGACGCGCGAGGTGGCGAGGCTCACGCCCAGATGCACCGCTCCCGAGATGCCGCGTGCAGCGGCGGCAACCCGAACGGCGTCAGGATCGTGCACGCGTGACAGGAGGGCCGCAGCGGCTTCGATGAGTTCCGCGTCGGAGGGGATGATTTCTTGTGTCATAGTCCGTACCTTTCTGAATCCACGGGAAAGACGAAGCCTCCGACCGCGTCTAAGGACCACGGCCGAAGGCCTGAGCTGCTGACCGCGCTCGGAGCGGGCAGCAGCTCGTCGCACTAGTCCCTGGTTCCGAATGCGGAGACGGACTCGACGAGCGCGTCTGCGACGGCTGCTGCGTCAATGTCGAGCAACACGTCAACGTTGCGGGCACCGCCCCAACGGTCAATCATCTGCACGACTGTCTGCCCGCGGGTGTGCTTGCCGTCCAGTTCAACATCGACGCACAGATGACGACTCTGGAACCAATGTGGGTTGATGGCGTACGCAACGCACGGAACGTCGTTCAGATGCATGCCTTCGGTCTTCCACTCGGGCATCTCAGTGGTGTCCTGGTGGCGATCGGGGTAGCCGATCATCTCGCACAGGGCGCGCCCCATGGGTGAGCCCGAAGTCCACAGCTTCTCGACACGGTCAGGCGTGACCGAGAACTTGCGGCACACGTCGAGACCGACCTGCGTGAGCTTGGCGCCTGACTGCACGACGATCTGGGCGGCTTCAGGATCGTTGAAGATGTTCGCACTGGCAACCGGGGAGGCGTTGCCCCATGTGAGAGCTGCTCCGCCCATGTAGATGATGCGACGAACGTTCTCAGCAAACTTCGGCTCCAACGAGATCGCGAGAGCGACGTTCGTGAGCGGAGCGAGCGCCATGATGCTGATCTCGCCCGGGTTCGACATGACGAGCTCGATCATCTTCTGCACGGCCTCGGTGGGGCCGTCGGTGCCGGGAGCCGGGTCAGCGTACTCCCAGTACCCCACACCGCTGGGGCGGTGGATGTGCTCGGCGAAGTTCGGCTCGCCTACGAGCGGCCGGGGAGCGCCAACCCAGATCGGAAGGTCAGGGCGACCCGACAGGTGCGTGATCTTTCGTGCGTTGGCGGTTGCCTTCTGAACATTCACGTTGCCGAAGACGGTGGTGAGGGCCTCGACGTGGAACTTGTCGGTTGTGAGTGCCCAGAACAGTGCGCCGGCGTCGTCGATGCCGGGATCAGTGTCAATGATGAAGCGTTCCATGGTTCCGTTCCTTGTGTCGTGCCTGCATCAGGGAAACCTTTGCGATGCCGGCAACGTCGCGAGGTTGCCGGCATCGCAGAGTGGGGGCTACTTGCCGACGAAGATGCCGTTGCGCTTCTTTGCCGCGAGGTACAGCACCACGCTGATTGCGCACAGGGTGGCGATGTACACCGGGAACAGCCAGAAGCTGCCCTGGCCCTGCAGCCAGAGCAGCAGGTAGGAAGCGGTGCCACCGAAGAGGGCGACACCGAAGCCGTAGCCGAGGCCGAGGCCCGTGCCGCGGATGTGCCGGGGCAGCAGCGAGTTCGAGATCGTGACGAAGATCGTCATGTTGAGCAGCAGCACGATCGCGCCACCGAACATGACGCCGGCAAAGGTTCCGATGCCGGGCTGCGTGTATAGCAGTGACAGGAAGATCGTCGGAATCGCCAGGACACGAGCAATGACGAACGTCTTCGACATCGCCCAACGGTCAAGAACCTTGCTGAGGAACAGGGCGCCAAGCGTCATGAAGACGCCGAAACCGGTGGTGATGCCGAATACAGCGCCAGGGTCTTCCTGGAACGCCGCGCGCGCGAGGTTGGGCAGACCAGCGATCCACGTGTAGTTGTAGGCCTGAATGGCGCCGACGATGAAGACGGTGGCCAGAACGCTCAGCCAGTACTTGCGCACGTCACCCCACACTGAGGGCAGCCGCTCCTTCTCAGCCCGTGCTTCGCGTGCACGGTCGATGTTGAGCGTCTCAGGCAGGGTGCTGCGCAACCACAGCACGATGAGACCGAACAGGCCGCCGATGATGAACGGGATGCGCCAGCCCCACTCGGAGAGGTTGTCACCCGTCAGCAGTTGCGTCAGGAAGTAGATCGACAGCGGTGCGAGCAGGTTTCCGAGGTTGTTGAAGAATCCGAAGAAGCCGGAAACGTAACCGGGGCGGTTCGGGACCAGTTCGAGCGCGTAGGCGGTGCCGAGAGGTGCCTCGACGCCAGCGGACAGGCCCTGCAGCAGACGCATGGCGACGACCATGATCGGCGCCGCGGCACCGATGGTCTCGTACCCAGGCATGACGCCGATGACGAAGCTGCCAAGGGCGACGGCCGCGATGGCGAAGATCATGATCTTGCGGCGGCCAAGACGGTCAGCGATCGATCCGAAGATGATGCCGCCAATGGGGCGTGCGATGAATCCGACGGCGAAGACGGCGAGCGCATTCAGTGTCGATGCGAGTTCGTCGTCTGCGGGGAAGAAGTGGCTCCCAAGATAGGAAGAGAGCAGGCCGAAGATCGCCCAGTCGTACCATTCGAGTGCGTGGCCCCAGCTGAGTGCGCGGAGGTGCTTACGCTCGGTCTTGCTGGCTTTCCCGGTCAGCTGTGCTGACGAGGGCGCCGCGGTGTCTTGTACTTGCATGGAGCTCCTTTGCTCAACAGTCCCGGGGGGAAAGTTCTCTTCCCTGCGAACGCCTCGGGTCGGGCGGCAGATCCAATCGACTATACTATAGCGTAAGTGGCCGCCTCTGCGGGCGAGATCTTCGAGACGCCCATCCCTGTCGCGCCGGTGCCCCAGGGCTTCGTCTGCGAGCTGACCTACGGCGACGACGTCAACGGGTATCGCGCCATGGTCGCGGCGGGCGGATGCGTCCTCGTCGACGACGGTGCCGAGCGCTCGAGATCGTCGCGGTTCCGTGCAGTGGACCTCTTCCACCGAACGGGACCTGGTGCACCAGGTCCTCGGCGGTTGAGTGGGTCCCGGAGCGGATGCGCGCCGCGGCCTGAGCCCTGGGAGGGCGGAGCGTCGATACCATCGAGGGCGGTGCCGTGTGCACCTGCGCGAGCCAGCGCATCCGCCCCCACCACCACCAGAGAGCGAGCGCATGAGCATCACCGCTGCGACCGAGCCGAGACCGGCGAAGGCCACCGACGGGGCGGCCTGGGACGCGCAGGTGCTCGAGGGCCAGTCCCGTGCGCACTACATGCAATCGGACGCGTGGGCCCGCACCCGCGAGGACAGCCCGTGGCGCGCGCTCCGCGACGTCGTGACGGTGCCGGTCGATGGCGAGGGCACGCGCGAGCTGCCCATCCAGCTGTTCGAGCGCACCGCACCGCTCGCCGGACGCATCCTCTTCCTGCCGCGCGTGAGCGGCATCACGCCCGAGGCGGTCGACGCGATCACCGCGCGCGCGAAGGCCTACCCGAAGCGCTGGTTCGGCCTCAAGATGGAGACGTTCGAGACTGAGGACCCGGCGCTCATCGCCGCGTTCGAGCGCAACGGCTGGGTGCCGGCCGCGTCGAGCCAGTACCAGCACGCCGTCGCCGTCGACCTCTCCGGCTCGCTCGACGAGGTCGCCGCGCGCTTCAAGAAGCGCGCCCGAAACTCCTACCGCGCGGCCGAGAACAAGTTCGGCGTCACGGTCACCAAGGTGGAGATGACGGCCGAGAACGAGGCCGAGATGCACCGGCTCATCGGCGAGACGAAGGAGCGCTCGGGCGGCTACTTCCGCCACCCCGAGTACTTCCAGCGCATCTGGGACGTCTACAAGACCGTCGGGCAGGGCTTCTTCTACGTCGCGCACTACGAGGGCGAGGTGCAGTCGATGGCCTTCGTCATCCGCTTCGGCGACACCGCCTGGTACAAGGACGCCGGCAGCATCCGCGAGAACTCGAAGATCTTCGCGCCCTACCTCATGCAGTGGAAGATCATGCAGGACCTGCACGCCGAGGGCGTGACGCTCTACGAGCTCGCGAACATCCCCGACCCGGCCGAGTGGGAGACGAGCGACATCCGCGGCCTCTACACGTTCAAGACCGCGTGGGCGCAGGAGCCGGTCCGGTACATGCCGACGTTCGAGCTGCCCCTCAACGGCCGCTTCGCGCTGTGGCACAAGGCCGGCCGCTGGCTGCGCGCCGTCTACACGCGCCGCACGGGCGACGCCTGGTTCTAGCCCCGCCCGCCTCGAGGCGCGGGGTGGTCACGACACGCCGCGCCAGCCGCGCGGGGTGGTCACGACACGCCGTCGCCGGGTCAGCCGGCACGGCGTGTCGTGACCACCCCGGCAGACGCGGGATTTCGCGCGTGTGCGGGGCGGCACCGCGGTCGGGAGCGGGCCCGTCGCTATCGTGACGGTGTGCGTGAAGACGAGATCGAGACCCAGGGCGACGGGCCCGTCGACGGCGCGACGCACGAGGGGGTCGAGCTCGTCGAGCCGACGCCCGCGCAGCGCGGCGCCAGCGCCGACGACGACCTCGGCGGCGAGCCCGCGTTCGAGCAGCCGGAGCGGCCCGCGCAGCCCGCAGCGGCGCCCGCGCCGCAGCGCGACGCCGAGGCCCAGCAGCCCGCGAACGGCCGCGCCCGCCGCGACGGCGAGTGGCAGGCGTGGGCGGATGCGCTCCGTCGCGTCGGCGGCCGCAGCCCGCTGACCGACTTCATCGACACGACCGCGACGCGCATCGAGCTCTCGGCGACGCATCCGGGCGGCCTCGCCCAGTTCATCACCGGCCGGCCGACCGCGCTCTCGAGCCTCATCCGCGACGACCTCGCCCTGCGCGCCGCCCGCGGTGCCGCCGCCGCGATCTCGTCGAAGGGCATCGAGCTCGCCGCGGCGCGCTCGATCGACGCCGTCCACCTCGGCATCGGCATGGTCCGCTTCCCGCACGAGGGCCCCGGCGGCCAGGGCCGCGAGGTCTACGGCCCCATGCTGCTGCGCCCGCTCATGGTGCGCCGCCGTGGCCGCGACTTCGAGCTCGAGCTGCTCGGCCGCCCCTTCGTCAACCCGCGCATCGCGAGCATCCTGCGCGGCCACCACGGCGTGCGGCTCGACGAGCGCCGCCTCATCGAGCTCGCGTCGGGGGAGGGCACCTTCACCCCGAACCCGGTGCTGGATGCGGTGCGCCAGGCAGCCGCGCACGTCCCGGGCTTCTCGGTCGAGCCGCGCCTGCTGGCGTCGACGTTCGCCGACGTCGGCGAGCCGATGGTCGCCGACCTGCAGCAGCAGCCGCACGACGTGCTCGACGCCGTACGCGGCGACGAGCAGGCCGCGTGGCGCGTGCGCGAGGGCCGCGCCGGCATCGACGAGACGCCGCAGGACCAGCGCGACCCCGAGGTCGACCGGCTCGTGCTCGATGCCGACGGCGAGCAGGATGCCGTGATCGCCGAGGCGGCGGCCGGCAACTCGATCGTCGTCGAGGCGCTGCCCGGCACGGGCCTCACGCAGACGATCGTCAACGTCGTCGGCGCGCTCGTCGGCGACGACCGGCGCGTGCTCGTCGTCAGCCCCCGCCGCGCGACGCTGCGCGACATCGCCGACCGCTTCGCGGCGACGAAGCTCGAGGCGCTCGCCGTCTCGGAGGGGAGCCTGCGCCGCGACCTCATCGCCGCCATCCGCCGCATCGAGCAGAGCCCGCGCCCCGAGACTGCCGAGATCGACGAGGCGATGCTGCGGCTGCGGAAGGTGCTGCTCGACTACCGCGCGGCGCTGCGCCGCGTCGACCCCGAGCTGCAGGTCTCGGTGCTCGACGCGCTCAAGGAGCTCTCGCGGCTCGCGATGCTCCCGACCCCGCCGACGTCGCGCGCGCGGCTGAGCGAGCGCGCCACGCGCGAGCTCGCGACCGATCGCCCGCGCGTCGCCGCGACCATGCGGAAGGCAGCGGCCCTCGGGCAGTTCAAGTACGGGCCGAACGACACGCCCTGGTACGGGGCCGTGTTCGCGAACGCGAGCGACGCATCCGCCGCCTACGCCGACGCGCAGGCGCTCGCGGGGGAGGGCGTGCAGGACGGCGACCTCGCGGCGCTCATCGCTCGCGCGCGGAAGGTGATCGGCGACACGAAGCTGCGCCCGGCCTCGACGCTCGCCGAGCTCGGCATCCAGGTGGCGCTGCTGAGCGACGCCATGGCGACGCTCGACGTGATGACGCCGTCGATCTATGACCGGCCGCTCGGCGAGCTCATCACCGCCACCGGCCCGCGCCGCGAGGCCGTGCAGGCGCTCGGCGGCATGCAGCGCCGCCGGCTGCGGAAGCTCGCGGAGGAGTACGTCCGGCCGGGCGCGCACGTGCCCGACCTGCACGACGTGCTCGTCGCCGCCCAGCAGCAGCGCCGGCTGTGGGCGAAGTTCGCGCCCGACGGCTCGATCCCCGCGGTGCCCTCGGGGCTCGCCGCCCTCGACTCGAGCCTCAGCGACATCGTCGCCCGGCTCGAGCGCATCGACGCGGCGCTCCAGCCCGAGGTGCCGAGCATCGACCTGCCGCTCGCCGAGCTCGAGGAGCGCGTCGCGAGCCTCGCCGCGCCGAGCGACGCGCTGCAGAACATCCAGGAGCGCGCCGAGCTCATGGCCTCGGTCGAGCGCCTCGGCCTCGACCCGCTGCTCGCCGACTTCGCCGACCGGCACGTCGCCGACGACCAGGTCGAGCACGAGCTCGACCTCGCCTGGTGGCAGTCGGCGCTCCAGTCGATGCTCGGCAAGGAGCGCGCGCTGCTGCGCGGCAACACCGAGGTGCTGCAGCGGCTCGAGCAGGACTTCGCGCTCGTCGACGAGGCGCACGTCGACGCCTCGAGCGCGCGCCTCGCGCACCAGCTCGCGAAGCAGTGGCGGCTCGCGATCGACGATCACGGCGACGAGGCGGATGCGCTGAAGGCGCTCATCAAGGCCGGTCCGGTCGACGCCGACGAGCTGCAGCGCGTCGCCCCGCACCTGACGCGCTCGCTCGCGCCCGTGTGGCTCTCGTCGCCGTACGACCTGCACCGGGTGCCGAAGCGCATCCCGTTCGACGCGGTCGTGATCGCCGACGCGGGCGCCATCACGATCGCCGAGGCTGCCGGCGCCATCAGCCGCGCGCGCCAGGTGATCGCGCTCGGCGACTCGGTGACGCAGACGCCCTCGCCGTTCGACGTCGGCATCTCGACGCTCGGCGTGCGCCCCACCGAGGAGCTCGCGACGCCCGACGAGCTGCACGCCGAGTCGGCGCTGTCGCGGCTCGGCCAGGTGCTGCCGAGGCGTCGCCTGACCCGCTCGTACCGCACCGGCGGCGCCGACCTCGTCACCGCCGTGAACGACCGCTTCTACGAGGGCCGCATCGAGGCGCTGCCCTGGGCGGGCGCCTACCTCGGGCACGCGTCGCTCACGAGCTCGATCGTGCACGGCGCGCACGGGCTGCCCGAGCAGGGTGGCGCGACCGTCGAGAGCCCCGACGCCGAGGTCGAGCGCGTCGTGCAGCTCGTCACGCAGCACGCGCGCTCGCGGCCGCAGGAGTCGCTCATGGTCGTCACCGCCAACGAGAAGCACGCGGTGCGACTGCAGCAGGCGATCATGTCGGCGCTCGGCGCCGGCGGCCCGCTCACCGACCTGGTCGTCGCGGAGCGCGAGGAGCCCTTCGTGATCGTCGACATCACGCACGCGAGCGCGCTCAGCCGCGACCGGGTCATCTTCTCGGTCGGCTACGGCCGCACGAAGCACGGCCGCCACGTCGACTTCGGCACGCTCGGCCAGCCCGGCGGCGAGCGGATGCTCGCGGTCGCCATGACGCGTGCCCGCAAGGCGATGCAGATCGTCACCGCGTTCGACGCCGCAGAGCTCGACCCCGAGAAGCTCGAGCACGGGGCCGCGCTGCTGCGCGAGATCCTGCTCGACACGGCGGCGGAGCACCCCAAGTCGTTCCACGGCGGCGACCCGCTCATGGTCGACCTCGCGACCCGGCTGCGACGCCGCGGGCTGCGCGCGGACGTCTCCTACGACGGGCAGCTGCCGCTCGTGGTCGCGAACGGCGGCGTCTGCGCCGCGATCGAGGCCGACCACGACGACGGCGAGCGCACGCTGCGCGAGGCGCTGCGCCTGCGCCCCGAGGTGCTGCGGCGCTTCGGCTGGCACACGATGCGCGTGCACGCGTTCGAGCTGTTCACCGACCCCGAGGGCGTCGCCGACCGCATCGCCGAGCTCGTCGGGGCGGATGCGTCGTCGTCGTGAGCGGGGAGCGCCCCGAGCCGGTCGAGGGTGCGGAGCCCGAGGCTGGAGAGGCAGCCGAGTCGGCGGGCGCTGAGGCGGAGGCCGCGGCTGCCGAGCCGGGGGGCGCTGAGGCGGATGCTGACGAGCCGACGCCAGCCCCGCTCGTAATCAGGCGCCGCGGCCGCCGCGTCTCGACCGAGCCGGCGCCCGGCTACACTGGCGAGCCGGCCCAGGAGCCGAAGCAGTCGAGCGAGAACGACGACCGGCTGCGGCAGGACGTCCCGCCCCACTGGGGCTGACGCATCCGCAGTCCCGGCGATCGGGCGCCACAGCGAGAGGATGCGCGGCGCCGCGGTGCCCGGGATCGCCTCGCCCCGTGTACGACGCCGCGGATCGCCTCGGCGGGTGAGAGCAGGAGGGCGGACCCTCGCGGGTCCGCCCTCCGTCGTGCTGCGTGTGGTCAGACCCGCGGCGTCGAGCCGGGCAGCGCGGTGCCGGCGCCGCCCGCACCCGGCGCCTGCGCCCGCAGCAGGTCGCGGATGTCGTGCAGGATGTCGACGTCGGTCTCGGCCGGCTCGTCGGGCAGGATGCCCTTCCGGCGGTCGTTGCGCTCCTTGAGCTTCGCCATCGGGAAGATGAGCGCGAAGTAGACGACCGCGGCGACGATGACGAAGTTGATGATCGCCGCGATGAGCAGGCCGATCTTGAACGGGCCGACCGTCGCGCCCGCCAGATCGTCGGCATCGAACGCCATCGCGATGAGCGGGTCGATGATCGCCTCGGTGAACGCGCCGATGATCGCGGCGAACGCGGTGCCGATGACGACCGCGACCGCGAGCTCGACGACGTTGCCCTGCATCAGGAACTTCTTGAAGCCCTCCATCGGGCCCTCCTTCGGTCGAGCTGGGTGCCCAGGAGCCTGAGCGAACCGCTCAGGCGAGCGTACCCGAGCCGCCGCTCGTCGCGGCAGAGGTCTTGGCGGGGCTCTTCGGCTCGCTCTTCGGCTTCGACTCGGCCTTCGACTCGCTCTTCGCCGCCGGCTTCGAGCCGGATGGGCCGGTCGAGGCGCGCGAGTCGTTGCGGTAGAAGCCGGGGCCGTTGAAGCTCACGCCGATCGTGCCGTACTGCTTGCGCAGCGCGCCGCCGCAGCGCTCGCAGACGGTCAGCGCCGCCTCGTCGAAGCTCTGGCGCACGTCGAAGGCGTTGTCGCAGGACGCGCATGCGTAGGCGTAGACGGGCAAGGGCTCAGCTCCTAGAGAAGGTGTGGAATCCGGACTGGGTGACGACCCCGTCGACGGGCTGGTCGTAGGCGGCGTGGGGGACGCTGTCGAACAGCTCCTCGTCATGCACCACTGCATAGACCGGTGGACATTCTGCCATGGCGGCGATGGTCTTGTCGAAGAATCCGCGTCCGCCGCCGATCCTCGAGCCGTCGCGACCGGCCGCCGTCGCGGGGATGAGCATGAGGTCGACGTCGTCCAGCGCGGTCGGGGGCAGCGCGTCGGTGGTGGGCTGCGGCACGCCGAGCGTCGACTCGATCGTCTCGGTGCCGTCGTGCTCCGCCCAGTCGAGCAGCCCGTCGGCACGGATGATCGGCAGCAGCACCCGGATGCCGCGCGTCGCCGCCCAGCGCAGGAACGCCCGGGTGTCGGGCTCGTCGGGCATCGACAGGTAGGCCGAGATCGTGCGGGCGCCGAGCGCCTCGGTCAGCGCCTGCAGGTGCTCTGCGATGCCGGGAGCGCGCTCGGCGGCGAAGGAAGCGCCCCGCTCCGCTCGCTCGGTGCGCAGGGTCCTGCGCAGCGTCCGCTTGGCCTGCTCGACGGCGTCCTCGTGCTCGCTCACGCCCGAAATCTAGCGCGTGCGCATGAGACGGGCATCGTCGCGCGCCACGGAGGGGAATGCTCCGGCTGCCCCGGCGGGTTGCATCCGCTGGGCGGTCCGCGCCCGACGACAGGAGCACAGCACCCCATGGACTACGGCCACGAGCTCGAGTTCGGCGTCTTCATCACCCCCACGAACCAGCCGCCCGAGCAGCCGGTGCTGCTCGCGCAGCTCGCCGAGCGGGTGGGCTTCGACCTCGCGACCTTCCAGGACCATCCCTACCAGCCGGCCTTCCACGACACGTGGACGCTCCTGACCTGGGTCGCGGCGTCGACCGAGCGCATCCGCATCGCGCCGAACGTGCTCAACGTGCCGCTGCGGCAGCCGGCCGTGGTCGCGCGCAGCGCCGCGAGCCTCGACCTCCTCTCGGGCGGCCGCTTCGAGCTCGGCCTCGGCGCCGGCGGCTTCTGGGATGCGATCGAAGCGATGGGCGGCACGAGGCTCACCCCCGGGCAGGGTGTCGACGCGCTCGCGGAGGCGATCGAGATCATCCGCGGCGTGTGGGACACGAGCGAGCGCGGCGGCCTGCGGGTCGACGGCGAGCACCACCGCACCGCCGGCGCGAAGCGCGGGCCGCGCCCCGCGCATCCGATCCCGCTCCACATCGGCGCCTACAAGCCCCGCATGCTGCGCCTCACCGGCCGGCTCGGCGACGGCTGGCTGCCCTCGCTCGGCTACATGCAGCCCGGCGACCTCGGCCGCGGCAGCGCCACGATCGACGAGGCGGCGGCGCGGGCGGGCCGCGATCCGCGCGAGATCCGCCGGCTGCTCAACGTCGGCGGGGCGTTCTCGGAGCGCTCCACCGGCCGGCTGCAGGGCCCGCCCGACCAGTGGGTCGAGGAGCTCGTCGAGCTCGCGCTCGCCGAGGGCATCGGCACGTTCATCCTCAGCGCCGACGACCCGACGCTCATGCAGCGCTTCATGGCCGAGGTCGCGCCCGCCGTGCGCGAGCAGATCGCGGCCGAGCGCGGCGAGCGCGGCACCGACACGGCGCCCGCCGTCCCCGCGGCGGCGCTCGCGAAGCGGGCCGAGCGGCTCGACTACGACGCGATCCCCGCGAGCCTCAAGGCGACCGCCGTCGAGCCGGGCTCGTGGGCCTACGCCGACTCCCGCCACACCTACATGCGCGGCGGCGCGCCCGGCGTCGTGCTGCGACCGACGAGCCCGGCCCAGGTGGCGGATGCGCTCGCCTACGCCCGCGCGCAGGGCGCCGCCGAGGGCCGCGTGCCGCTCGGCATCCGCTCGGGAGGGCACGGCATCTCCGGTCGATCGACGAACGACGGCGGCATCGTCATCGACGTCGGCGCACTCGATCGCATCGACGTCGTGGATGCCTCCCGTCGCCTCGTGCGCATCGGCGCGGGCGCGACGTGGGGCGCGGTCGCCCGCGCGCTCGACGCGCGCGACTGGGCGATCACCTCCGGCGACTACGGCGGCGTCGGCGTCGGCGGGCTCGCGACGACCGGCGGCATCGGCTTCCTCGGCCGCGAGCACGGGCTGACGATCGACCACGTCGAGGCGGTCGAGGTGGTGCTCGCCGACGGCTCGCTCGTGCGCGCGAGCCGCGACGAGCATCCCGACCTCTTCTGGGGCATGCGCGGGGCGGGCGCCAACCTGGGCGTCGCGGTCGCGTTCGAGATGATCGCGCAGCCGGTCGGCTCGATCGGCTTCGCGCAGCTCGCGTTCGACGCGAGCGACACCGTCGACTTCCTCGAGCGCTGGGGCGCGACCACCGAGGCGAGCGACCGCGTCGTCACGCCCTTCCTCATCGTCGGCGGCGATCGCCGCGGCCAGCCGCGCTACGCGCAGGCGATGATCGCCGTCGACGAGGCCGAGCCCGAGGCGATCGTCGAGCACCTGCAGCCGTTCGCGATGGTCGCGCCGCTCGTCGGCCAGCAGGTGCAGCTGAGCCGCTACGCCGGCGTGATCGACAACGCGGCCGGCGGTCCGCATCGCGGGCAGGGCGAGCCGATCGCGCGCTCGGTGCTCGTGCGCTCGATCACGCCCGAGGTGGCGCAGGCCCTCGCGCACTTCCTCGACGCCGGCGCGCACCACTTCTTCCAGATCCGCGCGATGGGCGGCGCGATCGGCGACGTCGCGCCCGACGCGACCGCGTTCGCGCACCGCGACGCCGGCTTCTCGATCACCGCGATCGGCAGCGACCGCACCCGACTCGACGCCGCGTGGGACACGCTCGTCGCGCCCCACGCATCCGGCCTGTACCTCTCGTTCGAGACCGATCCGCGCCCGGGCAGGATCGAGGATGCGTTCCCGCCGGCGACGCTCGCGCGCCTGCGAGCGCTGAAGGCCGAGGTCGACCCCGACAACCTCTTCCGCGACAACTTCAACGTCGTCGCGCCCTGACCCCCGGTCTGAGCCCCAGCGCCCTGCACGTCGGGTGGTCACGACACGCCGTCCCGCCACCCCCGCGCACGGCGTGTCGTGACCACCCGCCGCCCGCGCGGACGAC
>NZ_BAAAKK010000003.1:101247-111398 GCF_039527715.1 Agrococcus citreus | reverse complement strand
CGACACGCCGGATGCGCGACCCTCCGCGCGGCGTGTCGTGACCACCCGCCGTCGTGGTGCGGGAGCGCCGCCGCGGGGGAGTGTCGTCCGGCACCAAGGCTTAGGCTCATCCTCGTGTTCGACTCTGCCCCGCGGCTCACCCACGGAGCCATCACCGTGCGCGGCATCCGCCAGCGCGACGCGAGGGCCCTCGAGGCGGAGCTGATCGCCAACCGGTCGTGGCTCGAGCGCTGGGAGGCGACTCTGCCGGGCACCCGCCCGAGCGGCCGCTTCGACACCCGCTCGTCCATCCGCTCGCTGCTCGACGCCGACCGCGAGGGCTCCGGCATGGCGTTCGCGATCGAGGTCGACGGCGAGTTCGCCGGACAGCTCAACGTGGCGAACATCACCGGCGGCGCGCTCGCCTCCTCGACGCTCGGCTACTGGATCGCGCAGCGCTTCGCCGGCCGCGGCGCGACCACCACCGCCGTCGCGCTCGTCACCGACCACCTGCTCGGCCGAGCCGGCCTGCACCGGGTGGAGGTGTGCATCCGCCCCGAGAACCTGGCGAGCCTGCGCGTGGTCGAGAAGCTCGGCTTCCGCTACGAGGGCTGCCGCCGCCGCTACATCCACATCGACGGCGACTGGCGCGACCACCTGTGCTTCGCCGTCGTGCGCGAGGAGCTCGCCGAGCCGATGCTCGACCGCTGGCTCGCCGGCCGAGTGCCGCCGTTCGACCGCTCCGTCTACCCGCTGCAGGTGGGCGGCGACCCCCGCGAGAGCTCCCAGCGCTGACCCGATCGGGCCGATCGCGAGCCCTCGAGCGAGCCCCAGAGCGGCAATGTTCCCGACTCGTGGCGAACCGCCGGACGGCCTCCGCGACTCGGGCCTGAGCCGCCGCTACCGTGCAGGACATGCCAGAGTTCGCAGGTCTCGGGACGTCCCTCGTCCTCATCGTCGCCGTCGTCCTCTGGGTCGCCTACCTCGTGCCGGTGTGGACCCGGAAGCGCGAGTATCTCGCCACCGAGCGCAACGCGATCCGGCTGCAGCAGACGCTCCGCATCATGGCCGAGTCGGCCGAGTCGCCGGAGGAGGTGCGCATCGAGGCCGATGCCCGCACCATCGCCGTGCAGCAGAAGGCGGTCGCCAAGGAGCAGCGCCTCAAGCAGGCGATGGAGCACGCGAAGGCGGTCGCCCGAGCGCGCGAGCTCGACGAGCAGATCAAGGCGGTCGAGCGCGAGGTGCGCGCCGCGGTGAAGTCGACGATGTCGCGCGCGCAGCGCCTGCGCCGCACCCGCCTCGCGTGCTTCGCGCTCGTCCTGGTCGCGGTCGGCGCGCTCGTCGTCGGCATCGTCGTCCCCGGCCTGCAGGTGCTCATCGCGCTCGGCGCCGCGGTCGCGGTGCTCGGCGCCGCCGGCCTCGTCGCGGTGAACGCATCGGCGTCGCGGATGCGTCGGGTCGCCTCGTCCGCGCCGCAGGTCAGCACGCTCGTGGAGGCGCGGGCGGTCGCCGCGCAGGCGGTCGCCGCCGAGTCGCGCATGGCGCAGCAGGTCGTCGCCCGCGGCGCCGTGCGCATCGAGGCCGGTCGTGCCGCCGACCGTCGCCGTGCCGACGTGCGCCGCGGCAACACCGACAGCGTCTACACCGAGCTCGCGAACGCCGGCCGCGGCAGCGCACAGGCCGAGGCCGAGGCCGCGGGCAGCACCAAGACCGACTCGCGCACCTGGTCGCCGCGCCCCGTGCCCGAGCAGCGGCTGCGCGCCGAGTACCGGCCGAGCGACGACCTGCTGCGCCGTGCCCGCGCGCAGCTCGCCGAGGACCGCCGCGCGATCTCCGGACCCGTCGAGCGCGTCGCTCGCCTGCAGGCGAGCTTCGAGGAGATCGTCACGGGCGAGATCGCCACGTCGGCGACCGAGCCGCGCATCGACCGCCGCAACGCGCCGACGCAGCCCGTCGCGCCCATCCGCGAGGCGCAGGTCGAGGCCGCGCCGGCCGCCGCACCCCGGGCCGAGCACCCGGCCGCCCAGGCGCCGCTCGAGACCGAGCAGGACGAGCACCGCGTGCGCCGCGAGCAGCCCGGCCGCCGCATCGAGGAGCAGCCCGCGGTGGGCGGATCGCGCTTCGCGGCGATGGGGCTCGTCGACGACGAGCTCGAGCGGCTCGACGTGCACGAGGCGTTCCTGCGCCGCGTGGGCTGAGCGACCGCCCGATTTCGTCGCGCGCGTCGACGTCGGGTATGCTGTTCCGGTCCGGGCCCGTAGCGCAGTTGGTAGCGCGCTTCGTTCGCAATGAAGAGGTCGGGGGTTCGATTCCCCCCGGGTCCACAGGCAGCAAGAGCCCCGCCGAGAGGCGGGGCTCTTCGCATCTCCGCCTCATCGCGCCGCACCATTCCATAACAGCGTCCGCGTTTCTGCTGAGGCGAGCGCATCCGGTCGTACATTGTGCGCGTGGCACACATCCTCGTCACCGCGATGCCGTTCGCGGGTCACGTCCGCCCGATGGCCGCGGTCGCGGCTGCGCTCCTCGAGCGCGGCCATCGCGTGACCGCCTACACGGGCGCGAAGTACACGGATGCGTTCGACCGGCTCGGATGCGCGACCTTCACCTGGAGCGCGGCGCACGACTTCGACGACGCGCACCTCGCCGACACCTTCCCCGACACCGGCAAGGTGGGCACGCGCGGGCTGATCGCGAACGTCCGCGACGTGTTCATCGGCACGGCGAGGGGGCAGGTCGACGACATCCGCGCGGCGCACGAGGCAACGCCGTTCGACGCGATCGTCGGCGACGTGCTCTCGGTCAGCGCCGGCCTCTGCGCCGAGCTGCTCGACCTGCCGTGGGCGACCGTCTCGCTCGTGCCGCTCTCGATGCCGAGCCGCGACCTGCCGCCCGCGATCGTGCAGACGCCCGGCCGGGGGCCGCTCGGTCGCGCGCGCGACGCACTGCTGCGCAGCCTCGTGCCCGTGCTCACCGCCCCGCTCGATCGGCCATACCGCGCCCTCCGCGCGTCGCTCGGGCTCGGCGCGGGCCGGCGCTTCGACACCGCCCTCTACTCGCCGACGCTCGTGATCGCGACCGGCTCGCCATCGCTCGAGTTCCCGCGCAGCGACCTGCCGGCATCCGTGCGCTTCGTCGGCCGGCTCGCGGCGCCGCAGCAGCCGCAGCCGACGCCCGAGTGGGTGCAGCCGCTCATCGACGACGTGCGGCCCATCGTCTTCGTCACCCAGGGCACGCTCGACACCGACCCCGACGACCTGCTGCTGCCGACCCTCGAGGGACTCGCCGATGCGCCTGTCTGGGTCGTCGGCACCACCGTCGGGCGCGAGGTCGGCGTGCAGCCGCCGGAGAACGCCCGGCTCGTCGACTTCATCCCGTACTCCGCGATCGTGCCGAGCGCCGCCGTGGGCGTCACGAACGGCGGATGGGGCGGCGTGCTCGAGATGCTGTCGCTCGGCGTGCCGCTCGTGGTCGCGGGCGGCACGATCGACAAGCCGCAGATCGCCGCGCGCGTCGCGTGGGCGGGTGCCGGCGTCGACCTCCGCACCGGCCGGCCGCAGCCGGCGAAGGTGCGCGCGGCCGTGTGGCGCGTGCGCCGCGAGCCGCAGTTCAAGGAGCGCGCGGTCGCGATCTCGGCGGAGCTGGAGCAGCTCGGGGGAGCGGCCCGCGCTGCGGCGCTCATCGAGGCGGAGCTGCTCCGGTGGGCGGATCGCGAGCCGCCGGCGCCCGCGCCCCAGTCCCCGCCACCGGAGCAGGTGCCGCCCGAGGAGGAGGACGTCATCGTCGCTCGCGCGCGTCGCGCGAGCCCGGGCAGGCGCCCGACGGTGCTCACGCGAGCCAGCGACCGCCTCGCATGAGCTGACGCTCGGCGAGCTCGTCGACCTCCCGCCCTGCCTGCGCCCCCTGCGGGCGCACGCGGCACCACCGCATCCGCCCGGCCGACGCTCGCGGATCGAAGCCGACCCGCGCCGCGAACGCGTCGGCGCGCTCAGCGAGCAGCTCATCGAGCTCGAGCTGCTCGACGTCGCCGTCGATCGTGGTCACGTCGCGCGCGCGGCGCCGCTCGGCCCGCGAACGGGGAGGCTCGGGCTGGCTCGGGATCATGACGCCCACGGTAGAAGTGGCGCGCGACCCGTGGACTGCAGGATTTCGCGCCGGACCAAGAGTCCCCGAGCCATCCTCAGCATCAGCCCAGCGCGCGGTCAAGGGGTCTGATAACACTGTTCGTCCCCCATAGTGTGGCCACATGGCGCTGTTCAAGCGGCTCGTGCCGCCCGACCGGACGACGGATGACGTCTTCCGCGTCCTCGCCGTCTGCACCGGCAACATCTGCCGCTCGCCGCAGGTCGAGAAGATGCTCCGCGCTCGCGTGCCGGCCGCGTTCGCCCGCGAGTCGATCGGTGCGCTCTCGGTGTCGAGCGCGGGCACGCACGCCTCCGAGGGTGAGCCGATGGATCCGTACGCGGTCGGCGAGGCGGCTCGGCTCGGCGTCCACATCTCGGGCGCGCACCGCTCGCGCCGACTGCACAAGCGCCAGCTCGAGGAGGTCGACCTGGTGCTCGGCGCCGAGCGCCGCCACCGCGACGAGTCCGCCAAGCTGCTGCGACGCCGCAGCGACATCGCCTTCACGGTCATCGAGTTCGCGCTCATCGTCGAGCACCTCGCGTCGAGCGACGCCGAGCGGGTCGCCCCACTGGGCGCCGATGGGTTCGCGGCGTTCATGCGCCGCGTCGTCTCGGTCGCGCACGACGCTCGAGCCGAGGCGCTCCCGCGCGCGGCGATCGCCCTCGACCTGCCCGACCCCTACCGCTACGGGCCGGAGGTCTACCGCCGGTCGGCCGACACGATCGACGAGCACGTCACGCGGATCGCAGCGGCCCTCCGCACGCTCGCGGCCGGCTGAGCGGGGCTGCGCGCCGCGGGCCACAGCGAACCGGACCTCTTCCACCGAGCCGGACCCGGTAGACCAGGTCCCGTTCGGTGGAAGGGGTCCCGTTGAGGCAGGCAGCCGAGCGCCCGCGAGGGCGGCGACGGCCCAGCCCCGCCTCAGCGCCCCGCCGCGCCACCCGCGCCCGGCACCATCGCATCCCTGTCCCGCAGGATCGCGGGCAGCACGATGTGCGCGTCGGGGATCATGCCGGGCGTCACGCGCCGGCGGAAGACCCAGTAGCTCCACGCCTGGTAGCCGATGATGATCGGCAGGCTCACTGCGGTGATGACCGTCATGACACCGAGCGTGTACGGGCTGCTCGACGCGTTCATGAGCGTGAGGTCGAAGGCCGGGTCGACCGTCGACGGCAGCACCTTCGGGAAGACGCCGGCGAAGATCGCCGCGGTGCCGAAGAGCCCGAAGGCCGCGTAGCCGGCGAACGCGAGCCCCTCGCGACCCTGCCGCGCGCGCATCCAGCCGCGCAAGGCGCCGACCACCGCGAGCCCGACGAGTGTCCACGACAGTGGGTTGCCGCCGTGCTCGATCTGCACCCACACCGCCCACACCGCGGCGGGCACGAGGCAGAGCGGCGCCGCCCAACCGGCGGCGAAGCGCGCCGACCGCTCACGCACCGGGCCGTCGGCCTTGAGCGCGAGGAAGGTCGCCGAGTGCGCGAGCGAGAAGCCGACCACCGCGAGTCCACCGATGATCGCGGGCGCGCCGAGCCACACGAACGGGCCGCCAACGCGGTCGCCGTTGCCGTCGATCGGCAGGCCGAGGGTCGTGAGCGACAGCATCGCCCCGACGCAGAACGCCGCGATGAGCGAGCCGATGCCGACGCCGGCCGTCCACGCCATCCGCCACCGCTCGGTGTGCACCTTGCCCCGCCACTCGATCGAGACGGCGCGCAGGATGAGCCCGACGAGCGCGAGCGTGAGCGGCACGTAGAGCGTCGAGAAGAGGGATGCATACCACTCCGGGAAGGCGGCGAACGTGCCGGCCCCGGCGGTGATGAGCCACACCTCGTTCCCGTCCCACACCGGACCGATGGTGTTGAGCATGACGCGCCGCTCGCGCTCGTCGCGAGAGGCGAACAGCATGCGCATGCCGACGCCGAGGTCGAAGCCCTCGAGCAGCAGGTAGCCGATCCAGAGCGCGGCGATGAGCACGAACCAGACGATGGCGAGCGGTTCCACGGATGTCTCCTGTGCGGTGAGCAGGTCGGTAGCGAAGCGGTCGGTGGCGAAGCGGGTCAGTAGGCGAAGGCGAGCACGTCGTCGCGAGCCGCGCCGGGCGGGTCGTCACGGTCGTCGCGACCGTCGTCGTGCCCGCGCGCCGCGAGCTCGGGCATGGCGCTCGCGACGCCGCCGCGCACGTACTTCACGAGCAGGAAGATCTCGACCACCATGAGCACGGCGTAGACGGCCGAGAGCGTGATGACGGAGAACAGCAGCTCGCCGACGGTCACGCCGGGGGAGACGGCGGCGGCCGTGAACATGAACACCCCGTCGATGCCGGAGGGGTCGGGGTTCGGCGCCACGACGAAGGGCTGGCGGCCGATCTCGGTGAAGATCCAGCCGGCGATGTTGCCGGCGAAGGGCGCGAGGATGCCGAGGATGGCGAGCCGCATGATCCACGGCGAGCTCGGCACGGTGCCGCGGCGCGTGAGCCACAGCGCGACGAGGGCGCCGAAGGCGGTGATGCCGCCGAGCCCGATCATGAGCCGGAAGCCCCAGTAGGTCACCCACATCGGCGGCACGTACTGCACGTCGGTGCCGGCGAACGAGCCGTAGAGCGCCTCGTCGGGGATCGTCTCGCCGTACTGGTCGACGTACCGCGGCTCGAGCTCCGAGATGCCGGGCATCTCGGCGCCCCACTCACCGGTCCCGAGGAAGCCGAGCATCCCGGGGATCTCGATGAGGGTCACGACGCTCGAGCAGTCGGCCGAGCCGACGTCGCCGATCGACAGCACCGAGAAGCCCGAGCCCGTGTGGCAGGCGGCCTCGGCGGAGGCCATCTTCATCGGCTGCTGCTCGTACATGAGCTTCGCCTGCCAGTCGCCGGTGAGACCGGTGCCGCCGAACGCGACGATCGCCACCACCGCTCCCGCGCGCAGCGACCAGAGCCAGACGCCGTGGTCGATCGTGTCGCGACCGCCCACCGAGGGCGCCTCGCCGACGACCACGCGACCGGATGCATCCACCGCGTCGATGCCGTCGTGGCGCCGCCGCCACAGGTGGTACCAGGAGATGCCGATGAGGAACATGCCGGCGACGATGAGCGCGCCGAAGATCGTGTGCGTGAAGGCGGCGAGCGCCGTGTTGTTCGTGAGCACCGCCCAGATGTCGGTCATCACCGGGCGGCCGTCGTCGGCGAGCTCGACGCCGACGGGGTGCTGCATCCACGAGTTGGCGACGATGATGAAGTAGGCCGACAGCCACGAGCCGATCACCGCGCACCACAGCGCCATGAGGTGAAGGCCCTTGCGCAGGCGTCCCCAGCCGAAGATCCAGATGCCGAGGAAGGTCGACTCGGCGAAGAAGGCGAGCAGTCCCTCGAGCGCGAGCGGGGCGCCGAAGACGTCGCCGACGAAGCGCGAGTACTCGCTCCAGGCCATGCCGAACTGGAACTCCTGCACGAGGCCGGTGGCCACGCCGAGGATGAAGTTGATCAGGTAGAGCTTGCCCCAGAACTTCACCATGCGCAGGTACTTCTCGTCGCCGGTGCGCACCCAGATCGACTGCATGACGGCGATGGCCATGCCGAGGCCGAGCGTGAGCGGCACGAGCATGAAGTGGTAGACGGTCGTGATGCCGAACTGCCACCGGGCGATGTCGAGCGCTTCCACGCCGATCTCCTTCGCTGCGCGTTCTACGTGACGTAGAACTCCTTCTACACAGCATAGAAGAACTTCGACGCTGTGTAGAATCGGATGTGACGATGGGCGTGGCGCCCACGGATGGAGCGGTGTCGTGACGAACAGGACCCTCGGCGAGCTCGAGCGGGCGGTGATGGATGCCGTCTGGGATGCCGCCGCACCGGTGAGCGCGTACGACGTGCAGGAGCAGCTCGAGGCCGCGGGCCGTTCGCTCGCGGCGACGACGCTGCTGACCGTGCTGTCGCGCCTCGAGAAGAAGGGATTCGTCGCCCCCGACCGCGGCGTGCGTCCATACCGCTACGCCGCCGTCGCGTCGCGCGCCGATCACGTCGCCGAGCTCATGCACGACGTGCTGGGCGCCGCGGGCGACCGCACCGCCGTGCTCGAGCGCTTCGTCGGCAGCGTCTCCGACGAGGACGCCGCCGTGCTGCGGCAGCTCCTGCGCGGCGGCGCGAGCGCGAGCTGACGGGAGCCCCGCCCGTGCCGCTCGCCGTCGTCGCGCTCGATGGCGCGGTCGCGCTCGACGGCGTCGCCGCGTTCGACGGCGCTGCCGCGCTCGCGAGGGCGGTCGCGCTCGACGGCGCGCTCGTCATCCCGCACGGCGCGATCGTGTGGGGCGCGGCGATGCTCTGGCTCGTCGCGCTGCTGCTCGCCTGGCCGGTGCCGATCTGGCTCGCGCGCGCCGCGTGGCCCATGCGCGCGCCGGTCGTGGCGCTGCTCGTGTGGCAAGCGGTGGGGCTCGCGGGCGGACTGTCGATGATCGGCGCGCTCGCGCTCACCGGGTTCGCCGTCGCGCCCGACCGGCTCTGGCTCGCCGCCATCCCGGCGGCGGTCTTCGCCGTCTACCTGCTCGCGCACCTCGCGGTGACGATCGTGCAGGTCACGCGCCAGCGTCGTCGCCACCTGCACCTGCTCGACCTGCTGACGTCACCGCATCCGACCAGGGCCCGCACGCGCGTGCTCGATGACGCGCTGCCCGTCGCCTACTGCCTGCCGCGCGGCGCCGGCTCGGTGACGGTGCTCTCGCAAGGGCTGCTCGACCGGCTCGACCCCGATGAGCTCGTCGCGGTGATCGCGCACGAGCGGGCGCACGTCGAGCAGCGGCACGACCTGCTGCTGCTCGCGTTCCGCGCCTGGCGCTCGGCGCTGCCGTGGTTCCCGATCGCGGCGCTCGCCGACGCGGAGGTCGCGGCGCTCGTCGAGATGCTCGCCGACGACCACGCGCGCCGCGAGGTGCGCGACGAGGTGCTCGCCCGCGCGATCCTGCAGGTCGGCGCGAGCGGCGTCGCCGATGCCGAGGTCGACCCGGCCGGCTCGACGCGGGGGAGCGACCGCTTCAAGCGGCTCGTCGCGTAGCGCGCGTCAGCCCAGCCGCACGACCTCGTCGGCCGGCAGCCGGTCGTCCTGCCGGTGCGAGACGAGGATCACCACGCGGTCGGCGGTCGCCGCGCGCACGTCGGCCATCATCGCCGCGGCCGTCGGCGCATCGAGGTGCGCGGTCGGCTCGTCGAGCAGGATGACGTCAGCGCGCGTGAGCAGCGCCCGCGCGACCGCGAGCCGCTGGCGCTCGCCGCCCGAGAGCGCCGAGCCCGCGGCGCCGACGCGCGTGTCGAGGCCGTCCGCGAGCGACTCGAGCAGCGGGCCGAGGCCGGCGCGCTCGAGCGCGTCGCGCATCGCCGACTCGTCGGGCGCATCCGCACGGGAGCGCGCGAGCAGCAGGTTGCCGCGCAGGCTCGAGTCGAAGACGTAGGCGTCCTGCGGGCACCAGGCCACGCGCGAGCGCCACGCGCGCTCCTCGAAGTCGGTGAGCGGCACGCCACCGCTCGCCTCGCCCGACAGATGCAGGGCGATGTGCTCGGAGACGGCGTCGATTCGAGCCGATGACCCCACATCTGCGGATGCGGTGGTGGCGGTCCCGCCGTCCGGCGCACCCTCCGCGCGGATCGCGCCCGCCTCCACCGGCAGCGCCCCCATCACGGCCGAGAGCAGCGTCGACTTGCCCGAGCCCGAGGGTCCGTCGAGCACAAGCCAGCGTCCCGCGGATGCGCGCCCCGAGACATCGGCGACGGCCGGCGCCTCGACGCCCGGGTAGCGCACGGCCACGCGATCGAGCTCGACCGCCCCGACCGGCGAGGCGGGCGTCGCGTCGCCCCAGGCCGGCTGCGGCGCCGGCCGCAGCACGGGCGCGATTCGGCGCAGCACCGCGCGCATCGACGGCACGCGGTGCGCGCCCGCGACGAGGTCGCCGAGCGGCTCGAGCAGCGCGAGCGTGAGGAGGGCGATGACCGATGCCGCTTCAGCCGAGAGCGGCGTGAGCACCGGCACGAGGCACGCGAGCGCCGTCACCGCGGCGGTGACGACGGCCGC
>NZ_BAAAKK010000003.1:52897-101238 GCF_039527715.1 Agrococcus citreus | reverse complement strand
GGCCGCGCCGAGCCCGGCGGCCCACGCCGCTCGGCGCTCCGCAGCGGAGAGCCGGTCGCTCGCGGCGTCGAGCTGCGACAGCGCCGTCTCGGCGACGCCGTTGCCGCGCAGGTCGAGCGCAGCCGAGGCGAGCGCCGCCGTGCCGCGCACGATCTCGGAGCGCGCCCCGACCCGCGCTGCGGCCGCGCCGCGCTCCGACCAGATGGCGAGCCCCGCGGCGAGGGCGGTCGCGACGGCGAGCGTCAGCACCACGGTGAGCGTCAGCGCGGGTGCGACGAGCGCCGTCGTCACCCCGGTGCCGACGATCACGAGCACGCCGACCGCGATCGGCGGCAGCACGCGCGGCAGCAGGTCGCGCAGCTCGTCGGCGAGGGTGACGAGGTAGTCGAGCGGCGCCCCGCCCTCGAGCAGTCGCCGCGAGCCGGTGCCGCGCGCAGCGATCGCCCGCCACAGCCGCAGCCGCAGCGCGTCGACCACCTTGAACGCCGCATCGTGCGTCAGCAGTCGCTCGGCGTAGCGGCCCACCGAGCGGAAGATGCCGAACGCGCGCACGCCCACGATCGCGAGCAGCAGCACCATGATGTGCTCCTCGATGCTCGAGCGCACGATGAGCCAGCCCGAGACGGCGGTGAGGGCGAGCCCCATCCCCACCGCGATCACGGCCATCCCGATCGCACCCGCCCAGCTCAGCAGGTGGGGCCGGATGAGCGACCGCACGGTGAGCCGCGAACCGTGCGCGGCGACGCCCTCGTCCTCACCTCTGGTCGAGGAAGTCGCGGCCGCCCTCTTGCTGGTCGAGGAGGGCGCGCCCTCACTGCTGGTCGAGGAGGACGCGCCCGAAGGCCGCGCCCGTCTCGAGACCACCCGGGCCTCGTCGCTCGCCCAGGACGCAGCCCGCACCCGCCCCGAGCCCACCCCAACCGGCACCACCATCGTCGCGAGCGCCGTCGTCTCCGGCTCGTGGCTCGCGAGCACCACCACGGCGCGATCCGCCCGGCGCAGGATCGCGGCCCGCACGCGGTCGGCGGATGCGCGGTCGAGGTGCGCGGTCGGCTCGTCGAGCACGAGCAGCTGAGCCCCGGCGTCGACGCGAGCGAGCGCCCGCGCGACGGCGAGGCGGCGCAGCTCGCCGGGGCTCAGCTCCGGCACCGCCGCGTCCGCGACGTGCGCGAGCCCGAGCTCGCTGAGCGCGACCATCGGGTCGGCGCCGTAGAGTGCCAGCTCCTCGCGCGGTGAGGCGGCGAAGGCGCGGGGCGCTTGCGGGGCCCAGCCCACGGCATCCGCACCGACGCCCGTCACGCGTCCGGTGACTCGGGCGTCGGCGGGCAGCGCGCCCGCGAGTGCGGCGAGGAGCGTCGACTTGCCCGCGCCGGATGGGCCGGCGATCGAGACGATGCCGGTCAGCTCGGCGGTCACGCCCGCGAGCGTCGCGCTGTCGCGGCCGGCGTAGTGCACGGAGAGGTCGTCGAGGCGGACGGCGGTGGTCTCGAGACGCGGGCGGACTTCGTCCGCACGCTCCTCGACCAGCAGGGAGACTTCGTCCGCACGCTCCTCGACCAGCGACCGGGCGCGCACATCCCTGGCCGCCGGCCGCCGCAGGATCTCCTCCGAGCGGTCGAGCGCAGAGAGCCCGTCTTGCGAGGCGTGGAACGCGGTGCCGACCTGGCGGAGCGCCGCGTACGCCTCGGGCGCGAGGATGAGGGCGACGAGTGCCGGCTCGAGCTCCATCGTGCCGTTCAGCAGCCGCAGGCCCAGGAACACCGCGACGATCGCGACCGAGATGGTGGCGACGAGCTCGAGCGCGAGGGCCGAGAGGAACGCCCAGCGCAGCGTCTCCTGCGTGCGCTCGCGGTAGCCGCGCTGCAGCTGCTCGAGCGCAGTCGCCTGCTCATCGACGCGGCCGAGCCCGACGAGCACGGGCAGTCCGCGCGCGAGCTCGGCGAGGTGGTCGGCGAGCCGGGTGAGGGCGGTGAGCGCCTCGTCGGTGCGCTGCTGCGTGTGCTTGCCGATGAGCACCATGAAGAAGGGGATGAGCGGCACCGTGAGCACGATCACCGCGGCGCTCAGCCAGTCGGCGCCCAGCACCCGGATGCCGACGAGCAGCGGCACGACCGCGGCCGCGATCGTCGAGGGCAGCGACTGCACGTAGTAGTCGTCGAGGTCGTCGAGCCCGTCGGCGGCGGGGANNNCCCCCCCCCCGCGACGTCGCCGCCCGCGATCCGCCGCCACAGCCGACCGCGGATGCGCTGCTTCACCTCGGTCGCGATGCGGCGCGCGACGACCGACGTCGCCCACTCCGCGCCCGCGCGCAGCAGCGCGCCCGCGATGCCGAGCAGCACGATGAGCCGCGTCGTCTCAGCCGACAGGTCGCCGGCGGCGAGGGCGCCGATGCCGCGCGCGATCGCCTCGGCGACGAGCACGAGCCCGGCGGCGCGCAGGGCGGCGAGCAGCCCGAGCAGGTAGACCCGCGCCCTCGGCACGGGCCCGAGCGCGGGCGGGCGGAGGCCGGGGGCGGATGCGCTCCGCTTCGCCTCGAGCACCCACGGGTCGACGCTCGCGGCGCTCGCATCTCGCCCAGCGTCGTCGGCCGCATCCCGAGCGCTCACGAGCGTCTCGGCCTTGTTGGAGTCCCGGGGAGCCACCTCTCCATCGTGCCACTCGCGCCAATGGGTTGCCCCGGTGTGCGCGACCGTCGCTGCTGCCGCCGAGGATGGCATAGCGAGGCTTGGGATGTGATGACTTGATGCGTCGACCGTGATGCTATGGTGTCGTCATGCGTACGACGGTGAACATCGACGCCGAGCTGCTCGCGGCAGCCAAGCTTCGAGCGGCCCGCACCCACCAGACCGTCGGTTCGGTGCTCGAGGAGGCGCTCCGCCGGATGCTCCTCGAGCCTGACTCTGCGCCGGCCCCCGCCGTGCTGCCCGACTTCGGGTACGACGGCGGGCTCCGCGAGGGCGTCGATCTGCACGACAAGGCGGCCATGGCCGAACTCCTCGGCGAGGCCGGTCGCTGAGGTGCTGCTGCTCGACGTCAACGTGCTCGTCGGCGCGCAGCGCAACGACGATTCGCCGCACAGTCGCACCATGCGCTCCTGGCTCAACACCGCGCTCGCCGGCCACGAAGCCGTCGGTGTGAGCGAGCTCGCGCTGAGCGCGATGGTGCGCATCGTGACGCACCCACGCGTGTTCGAGCGCCCGTCGAAGCCAGCGGAGGCGCTGGCGTTCGCAGAGGCCCTGCTCGCGGCCCCGCAGTCCTCCGTCGTGCGCCCGGGCGCACGCAGCTGGCAGATCTTCGCCGATCTGGTGGCCCAGCATCGCTTGCGGGGCAACGATGTGCCTGACGCCTACTACGCCGCCCTCGCGCTCGAGCAAGGCGCCACCGTGGTCACGGCCGACCGCGGATTCGCTCGCTTCGACGTGCAGACCTTCGACCCCACGGCGTAGCCGCGTCGAGCGGCTTGCCGCGCCGCGGGCACGACCGCTTGATTCCGGTCGGTCCACCACGCAGCGACGGTGGAGTGTCGGGTTGTCGAAGCGTTCGGACGGCCGGAGCGGTCCTCCGGCCACTCCCCGAGCGGCCCGCTCAGCCCGCGGCGGTCGAGCCGTCGGCCTTCGGCAGCACCGTGAGCACACGGCGCACGAAGTCGTCGAACGACGCCATGTAGGTGGAGAGGAACTCCTTCGTGGACTCGACCGTCACGTTGTCGTCGTCGTCGACGAGCCCGTCCTTGTACTGCACGTAGGCCTCGATCTCGTTCATCATCGGTGCGTTGCAGAACGACATGATCGTCTTGAGGTGCTGCTGGCCGACCGCGGTGCCGATGGCGCCCGGCGAGGTGCCGATGATGCCGACGGGCTTGCGGTTGAGCGCGTTGTCGCCGTAGGGGCGGGAGGCCCAGTCGATCGCGTTCTTCAGCGCGCCGGGGATCGACCGGTTGTACTCGGGCGTGACGATGAGGATGCCATCGGCCTCGCCGATCGCGCGCTTCAGCTCGATCGCCTCGGGCGGGTACGCGTCGTCGCGGTCCCGGTCGTAGAGGGCGAGCTGGTCGATCTCGATGAACGAGCACTGCAGCGCATCCGGGGCGAGCTTGATGAGGGCACGCGCGAGGCGGCGGTTGATCGACGACGCTGCGATGCTGCCGCAGATCACGCCGATCGTGTACGGGGGTTCGTGGTGATAGGTCTCAGCCATGGCCCCAGCATGCACCCGTCCGTGCCGGGCGTCGAGGAAAGTCAGCGTTCCCGGAGGAAGCGCTGGGCGGTGCGACGCGGGTGGTGGGGAGCGCTGCGATGCGGCGGATGCGGTGGCAGCAGCAGCGAAGGACCGCTACGGCACCTCGGGGTCGACCGGGGCGTCGCCACCGTCGCCCACACCCGGGTCGCTGGGCGTCGGCTCGGTCGTCGGCGCGGGCTGCGCCGGGGGAGCTGGTGCTGGCCGCTGCGGCCGGGGCGCGGGCGCGCGCTGCTCCTGCTCCTCCTCCACCGGCGCCGGCGCCGGCGCTGCCTGCTCGGCCGCGATCGCGGCCTGCCGCTCGCTCGCGGCGGCCGCGTGCGCGGAGAGCGCGTCGAGCGCATCGAGGGTNNNGCGCGTCGAGCGCGTCGAGGGTCTGCAGCGGCGCGCTCTGCTCGCGCAGCGGCTCGGCGGCGGCGGCCAGCGCCTCCTGGGTCGCGGCCAGCCTGTTGACGTTGACGACCGCATCCGCTGCCTGCAGCACCGCGGGGCCGAAGCCCGCCACGGCGGCGTCGAGCTCGTCGAGGCGAGCGGTGTCGGGCCCGGTCGTGTCGAGCGCGGCCGCGCGCGCCTCGAGCTCTTCGACGTCGGCGAGCGTCACGACGGTCGCGAGCGGCGCGGTCGTCGGCGCCGGCTCGGCGAGGCACTCGGCGACGACGTCGTCGACGCCTTCGTACTCGGCGGCGACCGCGGCATCGTCGTCGGTGGTGAAGCCGGTGGCGAAGGTCTCGACGGCATCGAGCCGGCTCGCCTCGAACGCCGACCGGTCGCCCGGGTTGAGGATCAGGTATGCCCCCGAGACGACGGTGGCGCGGTCGAGCGACGACACCATCCGATCCTCGATGCGCACGCCCCAGACGATGCGCGCGTCGAGCTCGCAGCTCGACTGCCGCTGCGCCGCCTCCCACGCGTCGATCTCGCTCGCGGCGGCGGCGTAGCGCTGCTCGAGCTGCGCGGTCGAGCTCCCGGCGGTCTCCGCCTCGGCGCGACGCTGCTCGGTCGCGATGTTGAGGGCGACGACCGACCCGACGGCGAAGAGCGCGGCAGCACCCAGGCCGATGTAGGCCCAGGGCCGGCTGGTTTCAGACGGCATCGTGGGGGAGCATCCTTCCGCGTCTCAGCGCATGGTCGCCAGTCAGGCTACCTGTCGGGCGCAATCCGCGCCTGTTGGGGTTGGCGGATGCCGTCAGCGGCTGAGGGTTGCAGGCTCGGCCCCGTCGCAGCAGCCGCCGCAGCCTAGACAGTCGCCGACTTCACGAGCCGCGCACTGACGTACTGCATCTCCCCGCTCTCGAACGCGGCGAAAGTGCTCGAGCCGCGGAAGCCGGCGAAGGGCGCGAACGCTCGGTGGAACATCCGCGGGATCCACGCCTCCATCAGCGAGCGCCGCCGGTCGTCGTCGACGTCGAGCGCAGCGCGGACGCGCTCGGTGATGTCGCTGGTTTCGATCAGCTCGAGCGGTCCCTCGCCGAGCCGTCGCCGCAGCTCCGCCATCTCTGGCGCCGAGCGGAGGTCGGCGAAGCGGAAGCTGCCGCCCGGGCGCAGCACCCGGTGCACCTCGGCGAGGAAGTCGTCCATCGAGTCGTAGCAGTGGGACGACTCCACGTTGACGACCACGTCGAACGATCCGTCGGCGAAGGGCATGGCGAGCGCATCGCCCTGCACGAAGCTGAGGCCTGGCGCGCGCCGGTGCTTGCGGCACAGGGCGATCGACTTGCGCGAGAGGTCGAGGCCGGTGGTGGTGCGGGGGCGTCGGTCGCGGGCGATGAACGACGAGCCGCCGCCGCGTCCGCACCCGACCTCCAGAACGTCGGCCCCGCGCAGATCCGCGTCTCGCAGCACGTGGTCGTAGAGCTGGATGCAGAGCCGGTCGGGCTCATCGGCGGGCGAGAGCGCCGGGCCATCAGCGCCCGGCGGCACGGCGTAGCCGTAGTTCATGAAGGCCCACTCGGGCCTCTGCACCCGTGCCGCGAGCACTTCGTACAGTGCCCGCCACGCGAGCTGGCGCACGCTCATGCCTCAGGCTAACCCGGTCGCGCGTCGCGCAGTCGCTACGCCCGAAGGCGCGCCCGAGCTGCCGCGGCTCAGCCCCGGTACCCTCGCGGGTTCTGCTGCTGCCAGCGCCACGCGTCCCGCACCGCGTCGTCGAGCGTGCGCTTGGCCTGCCAGCCGAGCCGCTCGCGCGCGAGCGTCGGGTCGGCGGTCGAGACCGGCGCGTCCCCAGGGCGCCGCTCGACCACCTCGACGGGCAGCTCGCGTCCGACGACGCGCTCGAAGGCGCGCAGCACGTCGAGCACCGAACCGCCCACGCCGGTGCCGAGGTTCACGGTGAGCACGCCAGGCTCGAGCGCCTCGAGGGCGGCGACGTGGCCCTCGGCGAGATCCATCACGTGGATGTAGTCGCGCACGCCGGTGCCGTCGGCGGTGTCGTAGTCGTCGCCGAAAATCCGCAGCCGCTCGCGCTCGCCGGCGGCGACCTGCGCCATGAACGGCATGAGATTGTTGGGGATGCCCTTCGGGTCCTCGCCGATGTCGCCCGACTCGTGCGCGCCGACGGGATTGAAGTAGCGGAGCACCGCCGCCCGCAGGCGTGGGTCGGCGGCGGATGCGTCAGCCACGATCGCCTCGATCATCGCCTTCGTGCGCCCGTAGGGGTTCGCGAGCGCGATCCCGACCGGGGCGTCTTCGCGCAGCAGCTCGCCCGGCTGCTCGTAGACCGTCGCCGACGAGGAGAAGACGAAGCGATCGACGCCGTGCGCGGCCATCGCCTCGAGCGTCGCGATCGCGGAGAGCAAGTTGACCCGGTAGTAGGCGAGGGGAGTGGCGACCGATTCTCCGACGGCCTTCAGGCCAGCGAAGTGGATGACGGCGTCGATGCGGTGCTCGGCGAGCACCCGGCCGACGAGCTCGGCGTCGCTCGCGTCACCGGCGATGAGCGGCATCTCGACGCCAGCGATTCTGGAGGCGCGCGTGACGGCCTCTTCGCTCGCGTTCGAAAGGTCGTCGAGGATCACGACCTCGTGCCCGTGCGCGGCGAGCGCGATGGCGGTGTGCGAGCCGATGAAGCCGGCGCCGCCGGTGAGTAGTACGCCCATGAGGTCTCCAAATGAGGGAAGCAAAGTGTCGGCCAGCGTATTCGCAGAGGTTGGCGGGCGCGGCGCATCCAAGCACGTCAATCCCGCCGCCGGCGCCCACGCGTGGCCGTTCCAGTGATCGCAACCAGCGGTAGGTGGTCGCGGTTCTGGCATCCATTATTGCTGGAAGGGGTCAGTGACTTGGCTTGAAACCAAGTGGAGAAGTAATACGCGAGCGCACATCGCAGGAGCGCTCGCGACGGGTCCGACCAGGTTGGACTGCGAGCCGCCTCCGAGTCCCGGACGCCGATGTCCGTTGGGCGGTTCGAGGACATTCTGCCCAGCCTTCCCGCAATGAAACTCCGGGCGACTCTGCCTGCTCGTCGCTGACCCAAGTGGCGAGGCATGGTTAACGGAGGAAAACGCGACGACCCACCTCGCGCTGACACTCAACATGGCCAACGCGCGCAACGGTAGCCCTGCGCTCAACGGCCACGTGATTGACATCCAAGAGCGGAGTGATCTGCTCAACAGGCGCTCGGACGCGAGCGAGGCCTTGGGCGTGCCATGACGGAGTAGCAGCCTTGTGTTTCCGCCGGTTTCCCTACGCGGAGGGGAGTCGAGCGCTTTTCGGGGGCCTCGAAGCAGTGTATGAGCGGGAGCGCTCCACCGATCCGGCGAGCAGGCCCGACGCCGCCAAGGACTTGCCTGGCCACACTGATCCGCTTGCGAGCCTTCACAGCAGCTGTCAGGGGCCGCTGCCGCTGAGAGCGAGTAGCTGCCCGAGTAGCCGGCTCAACGAGCGGCGCGACGGCCCGGCCGCTCATGGGCAAATGTCCTGGGCGGTTGGCTTCTCGTCGGGAACGGCGTCAGCGCACACCAGCTGTTTCCGGCTGCAAGGCGCAAGTGTTGCGCAGCGAGCGCGATAGCGGTGTACGAGCCGATGGAGACGGCGTCACCCGCGGGCAGTAGACGCATCGGGCTCTGCGCTTCGGACGTGACGCTACCAAGCGATCGTTGACGCGAGCGCAAACTCTCAGGCCCTGGTCAGTCCGTATCTCAACGGCACCCTTCCGCGAGCATCCGCTCTATGACCTCAACAGTTTGCTCCCAGCCAGTGACGGCGAGCGTCGGCACGCCGGTCGCGACGACGGGATAGTCGTTGCCGTCGACGTCAAGCCTGTCTCCGATGAACAGCATCTCCGCAAGCGGGACGCCCGTCGCGGCCTCCAAGCGCCGCATCCCATACGCCTTGTCGATCCCGCGACGGGTGATGTCGACGGACGTCGATCCGCCCGAGCGGACTTCGAGGTCGGGCACGTCGAGCGCCACAGCGTCGCGCAGTGCGCTCTTCTTCTCGCCGGTAGGATCCCAGGCGGTCTTCGCTCCGATGGGCGCAGACTGGCCCAGTGCAGAGAAGGTCACCTGCGTCTCGCGATTCTCAATGCGAGGCCCCCAGGTCTCGGCCTCCCAGAGGTCCAACTCGCGGGCACGGCGCTCGACCGCCTCCGCTGCGCGGTCGATCTCGTCAGTGGTGAGCAGCTCGGCGTACACGCGCTGCCATTCACCGTCGACGTTCCGGTAGTACTGGGTGCCACAGGTCGGCATGAGGTGGAGTTTGGTGAGGTCCGCGTGCGTCGAAGCATTGAGTGGATCGATTACCTGCTTCTGGAACTGCGCGTGATTGCCACCGGAAATGATGCACACCGGCGCGGCCGCCACGAGGCGGCTGAGCGCGTCGACCATGGAGCGCTCGAGGGGAGACTTCGATGGTGCCAGAGTGTCGTCCAAGTCAAAGGCGATCAGTGCGGGCAGGGCCATAGAACTCTCCAAGTATCGACGCCGGATCGGCAGAACCGGGCGAAGCGTACGTCGCTCGGGGGACGCAACTTGTCTATGCGCCGCCGAAGCGACAAGCGTTGCACGAGCCGAACGGTACTGGGTAATCGTGCCTCATGGGTTTTGATCCCGGCCGAGCCGCACCGGTGGGCGAGGCCTGAGACGGCTCCGCACAGCGCAACGCGCAAGTAAGGCGTTCACCATCGCAAAGCAAGCTGACGTCTGGCGGCGGGACACTCGATGCAGCGCGCCCGTCGCTCCTGTGCTCGCGCTCAACGAGTTGGCCACGATTAGGAAGCCGAGGGAGATGGGCCGATAGCTCGACGCCGCCGTATCGGCGCGATTGCCATGTGGCGAGCTGCGTCCGACGTCTTGCGAGGCGTCGGCAGTCCCGCGACTTCGTCGAGCGAGTTGGAGTCTTGTGCAAGTGGCCCGCCGTGCTGGCCAGCGCCCAAATAGGCGTGCCGTATGCCGCTCGTACGAGTGGGCGACTCGCGGCGTCCCTCGCCCGACCGCGAGCGCTCTCCGCGACTCGAGTGCCTGGAAGTAGACACGAGCGCGCCCCGTCGGACGCGTCCAGCTCGCTCCGAAGGTCGAGTGGACTATGTGGTTGCGTCTTGGGTACTCGGGCGGCTTCCGTTGGACGTCGCAAGCAAGAACTGCCGTGGCATGCGGTGGTACCTATCGCTCCCCGCATGGCGAAGCGGAAGTCAGCGTCGACAACCTGTTCGTCGCAACCGCTGCACGTACCTTCGTCACCGTGCCAACGCGCGGTGCTCGTCGATAGCCTTGATGCATGCCCCTACCCAGCGATAGAACTGTGCCAGTGCGCGTCAACACCGGCACGTTCATGATCTTGGCAGTCTGCACCGGCAACGTGTGCCGATCGCCGCAAGCCGAACAGCTGCTGCGCTCCAGGATTCCGCTGGCGCTCCAACGAAACGACATTCCGGAGCTGCGAGTGACAAGCGCCGGATCGTTCGGCTTAGAGGGATTCTCGATGGATGGCCCGGCTCACGATGAAGCCGTGAGGATGGGCGTCACGGATGCCGGACTGCATGTCGCACGCCGGATGCATGTCTCGCACGTTCGAGCGGCCGACCTCGTTCTCGGGCTGAGTCGTGAGCACCGCGGTGCGGCGGTGAGCCTGGAACCGGCCGCCCACCGACGCGCATTCACGTTGGTGGAGTTCGCTCGGATTACGGAGGCGATGGCCGAGGGGCACGTCGAGCACAGCGTGGCCGGTCTCGGTGCCACCGATTTCGCATCGTTCATGCACGCGGTAGTGGCCGCGGCCGCACAGGGGCGCGGCAAGCTGGCCCCGCCCGCAGCCCAGGACGAGTTCGACATCATCGACCCATACCGACTCTCCGCGAACGTCTATCGTGAGTCTGCGGACGCGATCGAGGCGAACGTGGCCCGGATCGCCGGCGCACTCAGCCGCTTGGCGGGCCCGTGAGGTCACGCGTCGCCCGTGGCGCCCTTGCCTCGGCGTACCATGGCTTCAAGTGTGTCTCCATGACGGATGTGACATATGAGTGATGATGGCTGAGCTGCTCTTGGAGCTAGAAGTGGCGGATATTGGTGGCTGAGGTAAGTCGACGCAGAGAAACGCCGATGAGTCTGACTCGGGCGGGCCAGACGCACGCGTGGGTCGCGCGGTTCGCGGATCGCCTGCTTCTCACGGACGTAGCGGTCGTCGCTTGCGCCATCGCGTTCGCACAATTTGTGCGTTTCGTGGTCTTTGCGGAGAACGAGCCCGATCTACGCGCGTGGGGAGCAAGCTTTGATCCGACTTGGGTCAGCGCCGTCCTGGCCAGTCTGTGGGTCGGTGCGCTGTCCGCTTCTGGGTCCCGCGACGCGCGTGTGCTCGGGTCGGGTTCGGCCGAGTACAAGCGGGTGCTGCAGGCGTCGCTGAGCGTTTTTGGCGTGGTGGCCATCGTGGCGTACGTCACCCGCTTCGACCTGGCTAGGGGCTATGTCGCAATCGCGCTGCCCCTCGGTCTCGCAACACTTCTGATCGGGCGCTGGTTTTGGCGGGGTTGGCTCTCTCGGAAGCGCCGGCGAGGCTTCTTCCTGAACCAGGCGGTCGTTGTCGGCTCCCGCGCGACGGCGCTTCACGTAGCAGACGAGCTCAGCAGGTCGCCCGCCGCTGGATTCAGCGTGAGGGGCGTCTGTGTACCAGGCGGGAAGGTTGGAGAGATGCTCGGGCTCGGCGGGGTGCCGGTGCTGGGCGACATCGACGACGCGATCGCATCCCTTCGATCAGTCGGTGCTGAAACGCTTGTGCTGACCAGTTCGGACGAGCTTCCGCCGCGAAAGATCCGGGAGTTATCGTGGCAACTCGAGCCGACCCGGCAACATCTGATCGTGGCGCCTGCCTTGACCGATATCGGAGGACCTCGCCTTCACACGCGGCCTGTCGCAGGCCTGCCCCTAATTCACGTGGAAACTCCTCGCTTCGAGGGTTCCAAACGCTTCCTCAAGAGAGTCTTCGACATCGCTGTTACCCTCGGCATGCTTGCTGTACTCGCGGTTCCGATGTGCGGAGTCGCACTGGCAGTGAAAATTGATTCACGGGGCCCGACAATTTTCCGCCAACGTCGGGTCGGCTATCGCGGCAATGCTTTCGAGATGCTAAAGTTTCGTTCGATGCGGACCGACGCAGAACGGGTGCTGCAGACTCTGTTAGATGAGCGTGACGACGGTCAGGATATTGGCAACGCAGTCTTGTTTAAGATGAAGGATGACCCACGCATCACCAGAGTTGGTCGATTCATCCGCCGCTACTCGCTGGACGAGTTGCCTCAGCTGCTGAACGTGCTCCGAGGAGACATGTCACTTGTCGGGCCCCGTCCACCTTTGGAGCGGGAGGTGCTCCGGTACGACGAGCACGTACACCGGAAGTTCCTGGTCAAGCCCGGGATCACAGGACTGTGGCAGGTGAGCGGTCGTTCGAATTTGTCATGGGAGGAGTCGGTCCGGCTCGACCTCTACTATGTAGAGAACTGGTCGCTCGCCGCCGATCTGCAGATCCTCTGGCGCACAGTCCGAGCAGTGGTCGCGCGCGAGGGCGCCTACTGACCATAACGGCCACTTAGGCAATCCAACGAAAGGTCAGTTACGTGGAGCTCCGCGACTACGTTCGCATCTTAAGGAAAAACTGGCTGCTATTGGCAGCGCTCATGCTCGTCGGGATCGGTGGGGGGGCGACTTGGTCCCTCTTGCAGTCACCACTTTATCGCGCACAGACACAGGTCTTCGTCTCCACGCAAGGTAGCGAGACAAGCGCCGAACTTGTGCAGGGCAACTCTTTCACGCTCTCACGCGTAAACACGTACGCTCGGCTCGCGACAAGTCAGGTTGTTCTGGAGCGAGTGGCTGCGTCTGGCGAGTTTGACGTTTCAGTAGAGCAATTGGACCGGACTGTGTCGGCGACTCCCATCTTGGACACAACAATCATTTCCATCAGCGTCCAACATGGTTCGCCCGAACAAGCCGCGGGTATCGCGGACGCCGTCGCGTTCGGGTTGGCCGCGACGGTCGAATCAATCGAGTCATCGGAGGGCTCCCCGAGTCCGGTGAGACTCGAAGTTGTGGAGCGCGCCACTCCCGCGTCGTCACCCATCAGCCCGCAACCCCTCGTCGCGGTAGGGCTCAGCGTGCTGGCAGCGCTGGTTGCGGCAGTCTTGCTAAGTTTTGGACGGGAAGCTCTAGATACTCGGATCCGCACCGAGCGTGACCTGCGCAAGGTGACGGCTGTGCCGATCGTCGGATCTATCAGTTTTGATCCGAAGGCGAAGCAACGCCCGTTGCTGGTGCATGCTGAGCCTCTGAGTCCGAAGACGGAAAATTTCAGAACTCTTCGCACGAATTTGCAGTTCGTGGAGATCGATGACTCGAAGCGCGTCTTCGCCGTCACCTCGTCGATTCCAGGAGAAGGAAAGAGCACTACGGCCGTAAATTTGGCACTGGCGCTGGCGGACGCAGGGGAAACTGTCGTTCTGATTGATGCAGATCTTCGCAAGCCCAGGATTGCTGAGTACCTCGGGATCGATGGTGCTGTTGGCCTGACCGACGTGCTGATCGGCAGAGCTAACCTAGTCGATGCTGTGCAATTGTGGGGCGATTCGAGTCTCTATGCTCTGCCCTCGGGTAAGATCCCGCCCAACCCTAGTGAACTGCTTGGCTCGCAGGCAATGCGGAACTTGATCGATCAACTTGCTAAGGAGTTCGACTGGGTCCTGTTCGACTGTCCCCCGCTATTGCCCGTGACGGACGGGGCTTTGCTCGCGAAGCACACCGCTGGGGCAATCCTTGTAGTCGCGAGTGGACGGACGACGCAACATCAAGTTGAGGATGCGTTGCGCACATTGGAGACGGTCGATGCGCCGATCGCGGGCATCGCGATGACCATGATGCCCGTGTCGAGTAGCAGCTATGGCTATGGCTATGGCAGCGCCTACAGCATGGAGAGCGAGCGCAAGAGTCGTGGGTTTCGTCTTCGGCGCGGGTGACTAGGTGTGATGCCCAGGCAGGTTGTGCAACCTGCTGATGGGTATGCCGCAGATCGCGGAGTGTGCTCGGCGGTGATTGTAGAAGTGCGGCCAGCTGGGCTGCTGTGCTCGGCGTTCGCTCTCTGATGAGTCGAGCCGCGCGTAGGCCCAGCCATCGGCGAGGGTGCGGTGTAAGCGCTCGATCCTCCCGTTCGTCTGGGGCCGGTACGGACGAGTGCGCTTGTGGACGATGCCGAGGTCCGCGCGGGCGTCACGCCACGCGGGGGAGCGGTAGGCGGAACCGTCGTCCGAGAGGAATCGCTCGACGATGACGCCACGCTCCGCGAACCAGGCGACAGCGTGCTCGAGCACGCCGATTGCGGTCTCTGCACGCTCATCGGGGCAGATCTCCGCGTAGGCGACACGGGACTGATCATCGACGACCGCACGGACGAACGCGGCGCCCACCACCGGCTGGCGGTGCTTGTTCCGCGGCGCGCCGGAGCGCTCGATCGTCGCGGCACGGTTGCGGGTCACCGCGCTGCTCGCCGACGCACGGCCAGCCGCCGCCGTCGGGAATGTTGCCGAACTTCGTCACATCCACGCGCAGCGGCGACCCGGCGTGCGGTGCTCGAAGCGCCGGATCGGCTCGCCCGTGCCGCGTTCGATGGTGCTGAGCCGGTTCAGGCGGCAGCGCACGAGCACCGCGTGCACGGTCGACGCGGCCATGCCGAGCCAGCCGGCGAGCTGCACGGGACCGAGCGGGTGCCGCCATTGCAGCATCACGATCGACCGGACCAGTTCGTCCGGCGTGCGGTTCGGGCTGATCCGGGGTTGGCTGGAGCGGTCCTCCACGCCGTCCTCACCCTCCTCGCGATAGCGCTTGGCCCACTTGCACGCGGTCGGGGCCGAGGCCGGGTAGAGATTAGCCGCCGAGACGCCACTTCAGCCGTCATCGACAATCAACCGAGCCAAGGCGAGTCGGGCGTGCTTGGTCAGCGCAGCACTAGCGCGGGACACGAAGGCCTCCTGGTACGTGAAGCGGTGAACCAAACAGCGCGGCGGGCACGTCGCTGTCGGGGTAGGCGTGGAGGTCTTCCGATGATGGGAGTTCTCGCACTGTCCATGGGAAGACCTCTACAGGTGCCAGCGCTGCGGGTGCGGGGGATCGCCTCAGGACTCGGTGACCCACCGGCTGGCGCACGAGCCGTTCGGGTGGCGACCCACGACGCCGCTCCTCACCATTCGCCGCTACCGGTGCAGCGGTTGCAGGCCTGTCTGGCGGCAGCACACCAGCCAGGCGGCCGAGCCGCGTGCGAGGCTTTCCCGCAGCGGCATGCGATGGGCGCTGGAGGGCATCGTGCTCCAGCACCTGACCGTCGCCCGCATCGCCGAGGCCTCGTGGCGTCGTGAAACGCCGCGAACTCGGCGGTTTAGGCCGAGGGCCGACGTGCCCGGGTTGACGATCCTGGCCGCTTCGAGGGCATCACCGTGATCGGCGTTGATGAGCACGTCTGGCGCCACACCCGCCGCGGCCACCGGTACGTCACCGTCAGCGACCTCAGCCCGATCTGCGAGGACCCTCCCGAAACAGGCGTTCAAGCAATGGCTGAGTCAACGAGACGACCGATGACGCGACGGCGTCGAGGTCATGCAATGGACGGCTTCATAGGCTACGAGACCGCCGCGGCGGAGGGACCCGTTCCACGTCGTCCGCCTCGCCGGCGACGCGCTGGACCGCTGCCGGCGCCGTGTTCAACAAGCTATCCACGGCCATCGCGGCCGCAAGCGCGACCCGCTCTACCGAGCACGGCGCACCCTCTACACCGGCGTCGATCTGCCCACCGTCCGACAGCAGCGGCGACTCGACGCCGTGTTCGCGGCCGACGAGCACGTCGCCGTCGCGGTCACCTGGGGCAACTACCACCGCATGCCGCCTACCGCGCCCCGGACCGGACTCGCGGCGGAGCGGCCATGCTGCAGCTTATCGACACGGTCGGTCACGGCGTCCCTGGCGCACTCACCGAACTCCTCACGCTCGGCCGCACGCTCAAGCAGTGGGCCGCCGACGTGCTCGCCTACTTCGACCGAGCCGGCACCTCGAATGGCCCGACCGAAGTGATTAACGGCCGCCTCGGTCGCCTCCGCGCCGCCCGCCCTCTGCGTCCGCAACGTCACCGACTACATCGCCAAATCAATACTCGAGACCGGCGGATTTAGACCCCTGCTACACCCTGGATTGCGATGAGCCGCGTGTGTCGCAGAGCCCGAGCCAGAGTCGCGACCGGCCCGGCCGCGCGGAAGTACCGCTCACCGGGTCGTCGTGCCGGGCAGAGTCGGGCCTCGGGCCGCGCGGCTTCCGGGATGCGACACGCCGACGAGGTCCGCCTACCGCATCAGTTGGCTTCGCGGACTCTTGCCCAGGCGTCCTAGATTCCCAGCTGAGACGATCATCGCCCCAGCTGCCGAAAGAGGCGAAGGCTCCGTGGGAGGCCCAGCCTCGCGGCTTCATCGGTCTCGCCATGCCCTAACGCAACCCCGGCTGCGCAGGTAGCGAGGGAAGTGCCTCCAATGCGCCGGATCGTTCCCGGTCCCGTTCAGGGTGCAGCCGTCGGAGCACGAAGCGCAGCGCAAGAGCCACTATTAGCACATTAAACGCTATCCAGAGTTGACTGATAGTGTTCCCTCGAATCAGCGATGGCATAAAACTCGCAATCGTCAAGACAATGACGAGAGGCGCTCCTTGAGCGGTCTCTAAGCGTCTCTCGAGAGTCCGCAGATAGAGGCCGAGCAGTAGCATGCCGATCGCTACTCCAATGATGCCAAGGTCAAAATACAATACTCCCACTACAGAGGGAACCGGGCAAGCGACCGTCGCGCATCCGCCTCCAAATAGTTCCGTGAGAATGGTATTGCTCCAGGTCGGCCACGGCGACAATGCTGCTGGAATGGGTTGCAGGAGCAACTCTCCCAGCGTCCCTCTCCCACCGCCGAACTCCATAGAATCGCCGAGCCGTGGTGCGACGAGAGCAATGTAGTCGAACATCTCCGTGTCGTATGAGACGAAGAAGCCTCGGACGGTCTGCCCTAGGCCATTCTCCTGGAAGAACAAGACGAGCGATTCGACAAGGTTGCCGGACTCTACCCGGGAGCCAGCGCTACGGACGAAGGGAAGCGCAGCGATTATCATGCCGATCGCGAGTGCGGGCACCAGCAGTCGGAGCGGCACGATTCGATTCCATGTAGGTCTGCAAACGGCAATGACGGCGGCTAACGCCACAGGCAGCAGTAAGCGGCGATTGCCCAGCGCGAGCGGGGGAAGAGCAGCGAGCACCACGGCACCCAGGAATAGTATCTGCTCCAGTTTAGCAAGGGGGCGCTGCTGTTCAAGCGCCATTCGTGCCACGCAGAGAACGATCACTCCTGCTACTGGAATGGCGCTCAATAAGACAGGCACGCCTTCGAGCCGGGATGCAATCTCCGCCGACCTCCCAGAGGCCAGCTGACGAACGAAGCTGAAGCCCCCGCCGATGACGGCCATTGCGAGGAACCATAGGACTGAACTTGCTGCGCTTATGGCCACTGCCGGAAGCATGCCCAAGGGATACGGCGACGCCCCGGCTGCAACGCGGTGCACGGTTGTCCTGGCGTGAGTGGGCGGCCTAAGCCGATCGACGATGAGTCCCAGGGTCAACGCGACGGTCGCAACAAGGCCGATCCGCGCTGCCAGCTCAGTGCCGTATTCGACATTGGCGCCGTATAGCGACCATTCCTGTTCCGCGCCGAGCACGAGAGGGCGAACGCCAAATATCGACGCTAGTAGCAAATAGGTGACGGACACAGGCGAAACCAAGAGGCCCCTGCGAAATCTGACGTGAACTACCCACGCGCCTACTGAGATCGCGATGGTCAACGTACAGTAAATAGCGAGCAACTAGCTCTCCAAGACGTGCACGACTCGTCTCCTCGCCTCGAGCAAGCGCAGTCGTGCTTGCTCGAGGGCGCCCGTGCTGATTGCTTGCATCGGTTCGTAAGGGCCAGCGATCAAGGCGGGTAGCCGGTCGTCAGACCAGCCGCGCATAACCTGACCACCCAGCCCGAGAGGGTACAATTGACGTTCGAGCTTGCCGAAGTTCCCCGTCTCAATTCCGATCGGTATCGCGCCACAGAGGAGGCCGAACAGCAAAGAGTGAAGGCGGTCGCTCACCACGTATCGCGAGCGAGTGTAGGCGTCGGCTACAAGAGGGAGCTGCGTCACGAGCGATCCTGACCACGTGGTGCTCGAACCAAGGTCTAGCGAATCGGCAACGGCGTCGTCTCGTCGTACTTGCACGACAAAGCGCGGGTCAAGACCAGCTGCATCCACCGTGCGCTGTACCAACTCGCGAGGATGAGCGCGATCGACCCGCAAAGAGACCGACACTAGACCTCTCGGGTGATCCCCGTTGTCGCGGCCAAAGCGATCGGAAGCCAGCGCGACATCCGGGATCCATTGGGCCCTCGGAAACATGTGCGTGGCGGCCTGATCGCGGACCAGGGTCAAGTGTGAGGCTCTCACCAGGCCAGCTTCGAGTTGCTTCAGAACCGTCTGTTCACCTCTATAGCCTCGCCCGATCTTAAGCACACGACCGCCTCGCAACTTAATGGCGTGTGCCAATGCAAGATTCGCGGCGGCTCTTGGCCACTCACGAACGCCAAGATCAAGGTGCTGCTCCCCAGGAGAGAACACTAAGGAGGCACGCTCGCCGAGTTCGCGCGCGAGTCTGAGCGCGTCCCCAAGTGAACGCACGAAGGTGACGTTCGGCGGCGCCTGCAGGGCCTCAAGGTAATCGTCGGGAGCCTCGCCGACAATTGCCGCAACGTGCGCGATTGGGGCTAGCCACTGCAGCATCTCCGCCCTTATGATGACGTCGCCGAGATTGTCATACTGCGCTTGAACGCTGATTATGATCATGGGGAATTAGCACTCGTCTTTCGGGGTCGGGGTGAAAGCCATGCCAGCAGGCCAAATTGAATGAAGTATCCCAGCGTAAGGCCGCCGGCGGCGGCAACTGGTCCGTACAACTGAGCCAAGATCGCGAGCAGGATCAAGGAAACTGCGGCAGTCAACAAGGAAATCTTGGCCACTGACCATTCCCGACCTGACGCTTGCAGGTGACTTGTCAATACAGACGACATGCCTGCCGCTACAAGACCAAGCAGGAGCACTTGTAGAACCGGTGCGGCACCGATATAGGGTTCGCCGAAAAGTACTCTGATCAGCGGCTCGGCGAGAAGAGCGATCGCCGCATACACCCCTACTGACGCGAGGCCGACGCTGAATGTCAGCTGCCACGGGGACTTGCGTCCTCCCGCACGGGCGGCACGAGGCAGCGCAGCCTGACCAAGAGTCGCTGGGATTAGTCGTAGCGGGCTGATCAGCCGCGCTGCCGGGGCGAAGACGCCCGCGACAGCGAAGTTGGACACGATGCCAACTACGGTTACATCTAACTGCCTGGCCTGCGCGCCGACCGAATTCAGCCAGAATGGGAGCGCGTGCCTGAGCGTGGCTCCCAGTGACGAGCCCACTTCCTGCTCGCCGCTTGCTTCCGGTTCCAAGGTGTCCACCGGAAGGAGAAGAGAAAGCAGGCCACCCAGAGCGAACCCACAACTCATCAAGAAAATCGGGTCTATCGGTGTTAAGAGTGCGACGGAGGTCAATACGGTCGGGAAGACCTTTCGGACTGAAAGGTTCGCCGTAGCTCGCCGAACTCGTTCTGCACCAATCGCCAGAGCAAAGCGAAATTCTGCAACGCGTTCCGTGAAAATCCAAATAGCGAGTGGCAACAGCGACCAACTAAAGACTGAGGGAAGCGTCAGCGCAGCGACCGAAATAATCAAAGTCATCGTGAGACCAGATAGCCACGCGACTCTGAAGTTGAGTCGTTGAAGCGCGAACACGACAGGCCGGTCTGCTACGGCCGAAGAACGGGTCGTTGCTGGCGTGATGCCCAGGTCTGAGAGCGTCGAGGCGAGGATCATCGCACCAAGAATTGCTCCCACCACGCCGAACTCAACAGGGTCAAGCAGTCGGGCTAGCAAGAATAGAAGCGCGGCTTGAGCGACCGCGCCGAGAAGCCGCGCCGCGACCAGACCGCTAAAAAGCCTCAGCATTGCCTAGCTAGCGCTGTCGCGTCGGAAGCAGCCGGCGCAACGCTTTGGGATTGCGTGCGACCTGGCGGAGCAGGTTCATCGACGTCCATGCCTTGTCCGACAGCAAGCCCCACTGCGTCTCACTAGGCAAAACGAGGAAGGGGTACCGGCCCCTGTGCTGGTTTGCGGAGACCCGAATCCCTCGCTCTTGATTCTTGACGTTCCCGCCGTGGCAATTTTGGAGCCACATCTCGCGCTCTGACCATTGTCGGATAACTCCGTGACGAGCAAGTCTGTCGTGCCAGTCTACAAACACGGTTTGCATATGCGGTCCCCGTGCGTCCACGTGCGAGATAAATGCATTGGACGCATGACGGTAGGCGAGCAAGCGAGCACGAGAGTACTGCAATCCACGCGGGAAGTTCAGGAATACACGAGGCGTACGTCCGATTTCTCGCTGCACGATCGAAATGTAATCCGGGTCGATCGCGTCATCGTTATCCAGCCTGCTCGTCACGACGTAAGGCTTCGTCGCGCGCTTCAAGAGCGCATGCACAATCGTGCGTTCCTCGCAGACCGCGTCCACGATTACCACTTCTGCGTTTTTCGGCAATACTCTCTCGAGGCGTTCGCGAGTGGCAACAGGTACACTTGAGTCAACGAACAGAAGCCAAGAGAAGGACTGAGTGCTTTGCCGTAGAACGCTGGGGAGGCAAATCGCCTCAAAAATACTGATGCGCGATCGGAGCCACTCATCGGACGGCAACGGTGCGCCGGGCTTGATTCGCACAGCGAAGCGTGTAAGTAGGAAGTGTTCGAAATCACTCATAGCGAGCTCGCGCCGCCTCGATGAATCCCTCAGCCATATCTTCGATCGCATATCGCGCTTTGACTAGCTGGGCCCGCTCTGACATTCGACCGTCGACATCATGCCGGCGCTGCCACGCCGCATCCAAAGCTATCTGGGCAGACTCCGCACTGTTGCTCGCAAACGACCAGGAGTTCGACGCGTCGAGCAGTTCGGCCTCGGGGGCGTGAGGATCGGAATCTGGATACACGACAGGGACGCCGAAGCCCAATGACTGAGTGACGTTCAATCCGACGTAGCCAGGTGCGAACATCGCAACGGCAGAGGAGAACGCGTCACGTAGTCCAACAACGTCCGTAACATCACCGGCGAGACAGACCCGGCCGTCAGCCACCAAGTCGGCGGCCTCGAGGCCGACTACCCCCGCGAGCGGGCCTGAGCCTAGGAGAACCAGGCGAGCCGAAGGGTTCTGCTGCACGAAAAGTCGGAACGCTTGGATGGCAAGCAGAGGCTTCTTCGACTCAACAAGGCGGCCGATCACGATGAAGTCGGTGCGTGGGCCGGTACTGGTTGAGCCGTGTATCTCTTCGCGACGGTATAGAGCGTTGGCTGCGACGAAAACTTGCTGCGAAGGGTGCAGGCGTCGATAGTCAGCGGCTTCGCCGTGAGTGTAAACGATCATGCCGTCAAGCATTGAGCGCATGGCATGTCGTACCGAGGCGGTGCTCGCGAAGCGTCCGGCGCGGGGATGCACATGCCCCCAAGCCAGCGTTCTGCGCCTAGCGATTCTCCGGCCTGCAATCGTCAGCCATGTAGAGATGATGCGGGGGTTTAGCTCTACGACCACCGTCGACGATCCCAGGACGTGCCTCCAAGGGAGCGACTGCCAGATCAAGCGCTTGCTCAAGAAGAAGCGGTTGCGTGGCAGTCGCCAGACATTATCCCCACGGACCGCTGCCGTCACTCCGGCCTGCGCTTGGCTGTCGCCCGTGGCGAAGACGATCTCAGGCCGACCCGCCAGAACGTCTAGGAGCTCCTGGCGGTAGTGCGGGAGCGCGAGTTGGATGATCAATAGACGCGTGGCACGCGCTGGCTCCTCGCGCGTGAACGCTTGATTGCTGTCTGCCATTGCATCCTTTCCTCGAGGATCCTACTAGTCGTGGATGCCTCCGGCTGCGTCGCGACCAAGCCGCGCCAGGACCAACATCTACCGCGGCGTCGTCGCTCGTCCCCCAAGTGCGGGTAGGGTTCCTGGGTGCCACAGGATCTGCGCGTAGCGCTTCTCAGTCTGAACTTTGCGCCGGAGCCCACCGGCATCGCGCCGTACTCGACCGCCCTCGCGCGCCGGCTCAACCAGATCGGGCTCGCAACGCGAGTGATCACGGCGCACCCTCACTATCCTGGGTGGCGTGTTGCCGAGGGTTACGGAGAGTGGTCGCGCTTCGAACTGGTCGAAGGAGTACCAGTCCATCGCGTTCGGCACTACGTGCCCAGTCGGCCCAAGGGGTTGCTGCGCTTGCTTTCTGAGCTGACATTCGGAGCACGCGTCTTTCTTGCAAAGTGGGGCCGGGTCGATGCAGTGATCGCCGTTTCGCCTGCGCTGTTCTCGACTGCTCTGGCTTGGCTGCGATGGCGGCTGTCACATCGCAGGGTTCCGTTCATCGTCTGGGTGCAGGATCTCTACAGCCTCGGACTCGCTGAGACTGGCCAGGGACGAGGGCTGGCCGCGTCGGTCTCAAGTCGCGTCGAGGGGGCGCTGTTTCGGCGCGCGACGCGCGTGGTGGTGATCCATGAGCGCTTCGCGGCTCGGGTGGTCGAAGACCTCGGGGTGGATCCGGCGCGGATCGACGTTGTTCGAAACTGGACGCACCTGGCTCCCTTCCACGTGATCGATCGGGACGCAGCGCGAGCGCGCCTCGGCTGGGATCCCCTCGACACCGTTGTGCTGCATGCGGGCAACATCGGTGTGAAGCAGGGACTCGAGAATGTCGTCGCTGCCGCGCGCCTCTCGCAGCACGCAAGTGCGCGCGTCCGCTTCGTGCTGCTGGGAGGGGGGAGCGAACGATCGCGGCTCGTCAAGGAGGCGTCCGGCCTAGGCACGATCGAGTTTCGCGAGGCCCTCGACGACGAGGCTTTCCAGGAAGCGTTGCAGGCCGCTGACGTCCTGCTAGTCAATGAGCGGCCAGGTGTCGCCGAGATGGCAGTGCCGAGCAAATTGACTTCCTACTTCGCGGCGGGGCGACCGGTGATTGCCGCAACAGAAGGGCACGGGATCACGGCTCACGAGATAGGAGTCGCGCGAGCAGGTGTCGTCATCCCGCCAGGCGACCCGGCGCGTCTCCTGCAGTGTGTCCGAGAGCTCGTAAGCAACGCTGACAGATGTGCCGAGTTCGGGCGCAACGGCCGAGAGTACCAGGCTACAGTCCTTGCCGAGGGCAGCGCCATCTCGGCATTTGCCTCGCTGATCCGCTTGGCCGCTAGTCGCGCCGCGCGCTGAACCTTCGGTACCCTTGATGCGACGTGAGGCATCATCCGTTGTCGCTGGGTCAGGTTAGACCGCCGCAGCCAGATGCACTCGATGGAAAAAACGACGAGAAGGTACTTTCTTGACCAAGCGCGCTTTCATCACGGGCATCACCGGGCAGGACGGCTCCTACCTAGCAGAGTTCCTGCTCGCGAAGGGATACGAGGTGCACGGGCTCATCCGCCGTGCATCGACCTTCAACACTCACCGCATCGACCACCTCTACGTCGATCGACACGACCCCAGTGCTAAACTGTTCCTGCACTATGGCGACCTCAGCGACGGAGCGCGCCTGGTCACATTGATGGCTGAGATCAACCCAGATGAGGTTTACAATCTCGCAGCGCAGTCGCATGTGCGCGTGTCATTCGACGAGCCTGAGCATACGGCTGACACGACCGGCACTGGCACGATACGTTTACTAGAGGCGGTGCGAGTTTCGGGCGTCGACACGCGGTTCTACCAGGCGTCGTCCTCCGAGCTCTACGGCGCGACGCCGCCTCCGCAGAACGAGCACACGCCGTTCTATCCGCGCTCACCCTACGCGGCCGCGAAGCTCTACGCCTATTGGATTACCAAGAATTACCGCGAGGCGTACGGCTTGTTCGCGGTGAACGGTATCTTGTTCAACCATGAGTCGCCCAGGCGCGGTGAGACGTTCGTCACACGAAAGATTACTCGAGCTGCGGCTCGTATAAAGGCGGGCGTGCAGCAGGACCTTTATCTCGGGAATCTAGAGTCGGTGCGCGACTGGGGGTACGCTGCTGAGTACGTCGAGGGGATGTGGCGAATGTTGCAGGCTGACGCGCCGGAGGACTTCGTGCTGGCTACGGGCGTCGGCTACACGATCAAGGACTTCTTGGAAGCGTCGTTTGGTCACGTCGGACTGGACTGGGAAGAGTATGTGAAGTTCGACGAGCGCTACCTGCGGCCCACGGAAGTTGACGCGCTCATTGGCGATCCTTCGAAGGCGGCGGAGAAGCTCGGGTGGACTCCCACCGTCGACGGCAAGCAGCTTGCGACGCTCATGGTCGATGCCGATGTCGCGGCGCTCGAGCATGGTCATGAGTGGCGCGACACCGTTGAACTCGCGTCTTGGGGCACGGCGTGACAGCGTCGGACGGCGTAACCTACGTCCCCGGCGAGCTTGATCGTGACGCGACCTTCTACGTTGCTGGCCACCGCGGACTCGTGGGCTCCGCCATCGTGCGCCGGCTCGAGAGAGCTGGCTTCCGACGGATCGTTGGAAAGCGCTCCGCTGAGCTCGACCTTAAGAATCGTGATGCGGTGTTCGCGTACATGGCGGAAGTGAAGCCGAAATATATCGTGCTGGCGGCGGCCAAGGTGGGCGGCATTCTCGCCAACAGCACCTACCCAGTCGATTTCTTAAGCGACAACGTGCGCATCCAGACCAACGTGCTGGATGCTGCGCTCAACAATGATGTCGAGCGTGTCGCCTTCCTTGGGTCATCATGCATCTACCCGAAGTTCGCCGAGCAGCCCATCCGCGAAGAATCGCTCCTCACGGGATACCTTGAACCGACCAACGACGCGTACGCGATCGCGAAGATCGCCGGCATTATGCACACGCAGGCGGTGCGTCGTCAGTATGGCCTGCCTTGGATTTCTGCCATGCCGACAAACCTCTACGGGCCGAACGACAACTTCTCTCCTAAGGGGTCGCATGTTCTGCCGGCACTCGTTCGACGGTACGACGAGGCAGCGAGCATCGGCGCCGCTTCGGTAACGAACTGGGGTACGGGCACGCCGCGGCGCGAGTTCCTGCACGCTGACGACATGGCGGACGCCGTATTGCACCTGCTAGAACACTACGACGGTCCCGAGCAAGTCAACGTCGGTAGCGGCCACGACGTCACCATTAGGGAGGTCGCTGAGACTATCGCGGCCGTGGTGGGCTTCGAAGGCGAAACTTTGTGGGATACCACGAAGCCCGACGGTACGCCGCAGAAACTGCTTGACGTATCCAAACTAGCGGATGCGGGATGGACGTCGAGCATCTCTCTCGAGGAGGGCCTCGAGCGAACCGTCGCCTGGTACCGTAAGCACGCGGGCAGTTTGCGCGGCTAGCGCTTTCGAGCAGATTGCGCCGCCGTCTTGCTTCGGTGCGAAGCCGATGCTCCGGTTTGTGCTAGCGGTGCGGCTGCGACCGTGATATCGACGCGAATCTCCGTCTTACGGCGTCGAGGACCAACGTCAGCGTAACCGGTTGCCGTGTGAAACTTGGCTATCGTTGCACCATGGCGACTCATGTGACAAAAGCCGTGATCCCGGCAGCCGGGCTGGGTACGCGATTCCTTCCCGCTACCAAGGCGCTGCCGAAGGAGATGCTCCCGGTGGTGGACAAGCCGGTAATCCAGTACGTGGTCGAGGAGGCGGTTCGAGCCGGGCTCGACGACGTGCTCTTCGTCACTGGGCGGAACAAGAACGCGCTGGAGAACCACTTCGACCGCGCGACCGAGCTCGAGGCGACGCTCATCAAGAAGGGCGACGTCAACCGGCTCGCCAAGGTGAAGCGGTCGTCGGGCCTTGCAGACATCCACTACACGCGCCAGGGTGACCCGCTTGGTCTCGGTCACGCGGTGCTGCGTGCGCGTGCGCATGTCGGTGATGAGCCTTTTGCCGTACTGCTCGGCGACGACATCATCGATGAGCGCGACCACCTGCTCGAGCGGATGGTCGAGGTGCAGGCGGCGCTGCAGACGACCGTCGTGGCACTCATGGAGGTGCCGGAGTCGCAGGCGCATCTGTACGGCATCGCAACCGTCGAGGTGACCGACCAGGACGACATCGTGCGTGTGACTGGCCTGGTGGAGAAGCCGGAGCCGGGGACAGCACCGTCCAACCTCGCGATCGTGGGACGCTACGTGCTGCGCCCAGAGGTCTTCGACGTCCTGGAGCGAACGGAGCCGGGCAAGGGCGGGGAGATCCAGCTCACGGACGCGCTGCTCGCGCTCGCCAGTGACGACGCAGCAGGCGGCGTGCACGGTGTCGTGTTCCGCGGTCGTCGGTACGACACGGGCGACCGCCTCGACTACCTGAAGGCGAATGTGCTGCTCGCCACGGAGCGCGAAGACATCGGTCCGGAGCTGCGCGACTGGTTGAAGGAGTTCGTGGCAGGTCTCTGACGCCTCCGGGCGGCCCGAATCCAATATCCAGGTTTGACAAGGTGCCGCACGGTGCCTGTTCCAAGAAGCCGGCACCGCGTCGGCAGAGAGTGCGAGCACTTGTGAAGATCGTCGTCGTCGGCACCGGCTATGTAGGGCTTTCGAATGCCGTGGTGCTGGCTCAGCATCACGACGTCATTGCAGTAGACATCGACGAGCGCAAGGTCGAGCTGGTGAACAATCGGCTCTCGCCGATCATCGACACCGAGCTCGAGGATTACCTGGCCACGAAGCCGCTGAGCCTCACTGCAACGACGGATGGCCCCGCAGCCTTCCGCTGCGCCTCGCTCGTGGTGATCGCTACGCCCACCGACTACGACCCCGAAGAGAACTTCTTCAACACCTCGTCGGTCGAATCGGTCATCGACGGGGTGCTCGCCGTCGCGCCCGAAGCGACGATCGTCGTGAAGTCGACCGTGCCGGTCGGGTTCACGGAGCGGATGCGCACACTGAATCCAGGCGCTCACATCGTCTTCTCGCCGGAGTTCCTCCGAGAGGGGCGAGCGCTCCACGACAACCTGCATCCCTCGCGCATCGTCGTGGGTGACACCGGAGAACGGGGGCGCCGATTCGCAGACCTCATGGTGGAGGGTGCTGAGGCCGAGAATGTGCCGGTCCTGCTCACCGACCCGACCGAGGCCGAGGCGATCAAGCTCTTCGCCAACACGTACCTCGCGCTGCGCGTCGCATACTTCAACGAACTCGACACCTACGCCGCGACGCACGGCCTCGATGCCGCGCAGATCATCGGCGGCGTCGGCCTCGATCCCCGCATCGGCACGCACTACAACAACCCTTCATTCGGATACGGCGGTTACTGCCTCCCGAAGGACACGAAGCAGCTGCTCGCGAACTATGACGCCGTGCCGCAGAACCTGATCGCTGCTGTGGTCGCGGCCAACACCACGCGCAAGGACTTCGTCGCGGCCGACATCCTGCGCCGTGAGCCGAAGGTCGTGGGGATCCACCGACTCATCATGAAGTCGGGGTCGGACAACTTCCGGGCGTCGTCAATCCAGGGCGTGATGAAACGCGTGCGCGCCAAGGGCATCGAGATCGTCCTCTACGAGCCCGCTCTCGAGGAGGACACCTTCTTCGGATCGGAGATCATCCGCGATCTCGAGGAGTTCAAGCGCCGCTCGGACGTGATCGTCGCGAATCGCCGTGCCGAGGAGCTCGAGGACGTCGCCGAGAAGCTCTACACCCGCGACATCTACGGTCGCGACTGAGCATTAGCCATGAATGGCGGGCTTCGATTGGGGGACAATCGCTCGCCGTCAATTGCGTGATTGGAAACCGGCCACGGTTGGGTATATCGTCTCAATATGGCAAAGAAGACAATGGTCCAGCTGGTCGATGACCTTTCAGGTCAGTCGATCGAAGACGGTGAGGGTCGTACGATTCGGTTCGCCTTCGACGGCGCCGAGTACGAGATCGATCTCACCAACTCCAACATCGAAGAGTTCTCGAACTCGCTCGAGCGCTTCGTGCGCGCGTCGCGCCGGGTGTCCGGGCGTCGGAAGACCGGCGGATCGACCGGGCGCGGAAGCGGTGGTGGCGACAACGAGACGGCCGCTATTCGCGAGTGGGCGGAGTCGCAGGGGCTGAAGGTCGCGTCGCGCGGGCGCATCTCGGCGGACATCGTGGAGCGGTACAAGAACCGCTGATTCAGGAACTCTGCGAACGCCGTCCCCTTGGGGGCGGCGTTTGTGGTTTCGGCGGGTGGGTTCGACACGCTCGGCTCGCTGCGCTCGCGGAGCGGCTCAACCAGCGTCGGTGCGGTCAGGGCAGGAGCTCGTCGATTCGCTGGGCGATGAGCGCTAGGCCCTCCTCGTTCGGGTGGAGGTCGTCCGAGGCGATCAGGTCGGGGCGGTTCTCGAACATGTCGCCCAGGTCGAGGTACTCGGCGCCCACTCGGTTTGCCTCGCGCTCGACCTGCTCGCGCAAGGTGATGAGCGCATCCGGAGTGGGGAGTCGTCCCAAAGCGGGGACGTGACCACCAGCCGGGCTTCGGGCCGCTGGCGGCGGAGCTCGGTGTAGAAGACGGTCACCGGTCGCTCGAGGTGCAGGCGGTTGAGGTCGTTGCGGCCGCCGGAGACGACGACGATGTCGGGGTCGGCCGCGACCGCTGCGGGCAGGACGCCGACGTAGGAGTTGCAGCCGGACGCGGGGCAGAGGCCGTCGGGCTGGCCGGTGGAGTAGCCGGTGCCGGCGATGGCGAGGTTCTGCACGTTCCAGTCGCGGAGGTCGCCGAGGATGGCGGGGAAGTCGGTGCCCGCGAGGGAGGTGCCTGTGCCGACCGTGTAGGAGTCGCCGATGAAGACGGCGGTGGGGTGGGTCGGCGTGCTGGGGGTCGGTGTGGGCGCCTGGGCGCAGGCGGTGACGACGGCGAGGAGAGTTGCGACGATCGCGGTCGCTATCGGGGCTCTTCGTCTGGTCATGGTGGTCTCGACTCGCGGCCGGCTTCGCCGGCTGCGGCTCGACCGCCGGATCGAGTTAACTCCTCTCCGCAATTTTTCCGCAAGGGAGGGCTTGGGCGGGAGTTCAGGGCGCATACTTTCGGCAATGGCCCGATGGCGGGCGCCGGAGGGAGCAGCGTGGACGTTCTTGAGTACGCCCGACTGCTGCGCAAGCACTGGGTCATCGTGATCGTCGCCACAATCTTCGGTGCCGTGGCCGGACTGGGACTCTCGTTCGTGCAGACACCGTCGTACCGCGCATCCACGGAAGTGTTCATCTCGACGCAGGCAGCAGATACCAGCTCCGAGCTCGTACAGGGCAATGCGTTCACGCTCTCGCGCGTCAATACCTACGCGCGGCTCGCGAGCAGCGAAGAAGTGCTCGATCGCGTCGTCGAGCAGCTGAACCTCAACGTGCCGTCGCGGGACCTCATCGAGCAGATCCAGGCCGTGCCGGTGGCCGACACCGCCATCCTCGAGATCTCGGCCACGAGCGACCAGCCGCAGGTCGCGGCCGACCTCGCGAACGCCACCGCGGCGAACCTCGCCGACTCCGTCGCCGAGCTCGAGTCGGACGGCACGTCGAGCCCCATCCGCCTCGCGACGATCGTCAGCGCATCGGTGCCCGTCGAGCCCGAGAGCCCCCGGCCGATGCTGCAGGCGGTGCTCGGCGGGCTCCTCATGCTCGTCGCGGCACTCGCATTCGTCGTCGCGCGCGACCTGCTCGACACCCGCATCCGCACCGACCGCGACGTCAAGGCCGTGACCTCGGCGCCGCTGCTCGCCTCGGTGCACTTCGACCCGAAAGCGACCTCGCGGCCGCTCGTGGTGCACGCCGAGCCGCTCAGCCCGCAGTCGGAGATGTTCCGCACGCTCCGCACCAACCTGAACTTCGTCGAGGTCGACGGCACGAGCCGCATCTTCGTCATCACCTCGTCGATCCCCGGCGAGGGCAAGACGACCACCGCGGCGAACCTCGCGCTCGCCATCGCGGGCTCCGGGCAGTCGGTGCTGCTCGTCGACGCCGACCTGCGCAAGCCGAAGCTCGCCGAGTACATGGGGCTCGAGGGCGCGGTCGGCCTGACCGATGTGCTGATCGGCAAGGCGACGCTCAACGACGCCGTGCAGGACTGGGGCTCGTCGGGCCTGTTCGTGCTCCCGGCCGGCCCCGTGCCGCCCAATCCGAGCGAGCTGCTCGGCTCTCGCGCGATGCACTCGATGCTCGAGGAGCTGCGCAGCGAGTTCGACTGGGTGCTGCTCGACGCGCCGCCGCTGCTGCCCGTCACCGACGCCGTCGTGCTCGCGCAGCAGGGAGCGGATGTGCTCGTCGTCGCGGCGGCCGACCGCGTCAACGCCCCGCAGCTGAAGCGCTCGCTCGAGATGCTCGAGACCGCCGACGTCTCGCTCGGCGGGCTCATCATGACCATGGCGCGGCTTGACTCGTCGGAGGCCTACCGGTACGCCGAGTACGGCTACGGCGGCCCGCACACCTCGCCCGCGCACGCGGAGGAGAAGAAGAAGCAGCCGGCGGCGAAGGCTGCGAAGGCGGAGAAGGTGCCGCCGCGGCCGCCGGTGAAGAAGGTCGACGCGCGGCCTCGCAGCGCGAAGCGCGGGGCGGCTCGGCGCTGACCGACGGCCAGCGTCAGCGGCGTGCTCGGACAGGCGAGCGGATCGGCTGAACCGACGGCCCGCGTCAGCGAGCGTGCGCGGCTGGGCGAGCGGATCGGCTCGCTCGCGCGTGCGCGGCGAGCCGCAGGCAGATGCGCACCACCGCTCCCGACAGCACCGCGAGCGCCATCGTCGCCGCGTCGAGGGTGCCGGCCGCGGCGAAGGCGGCCGCCGCGACCCCGAACGACGCGAGGCCGAGCCACGACGGCAGAGTCAGGCCCGTGGACGTCTGCGCGGCCGCCTGCCGGTAGACCTGCAGCTGCCACTGGTCGTTGAGCGCCTGCGCGATGCACAGCAGGATGAGCGGCGCCAGCAGGCCGTCGAAGGTGGGCCCGAGCAGCGCCTCCTGCCAGATGGCGATTGCGACGATCATCGCCGTCGAGGCGAGCACGGATGAGCCGAGCGAGATGACCCGGTTGCGTCGCATCGCCGTCGGGCCGTCGTCCGCGGTCGCGGCGAACCGGCCGTAGAGCACGGCGTTGAGCGCTTGCGTGAGCCCGCCCGAGGCGGCCGCGATCGTGGAGGCGACGGCGTAGACGCCGAGCGTCGCCGAGGTCGCGAGCATGGCGAGCAGCACCTGATCCATGCGCCAGGCGACGCCGTCCACGACTGTCGACGACCACATCGAGGTGCTGAACCGCCACGGCGGCGGCTTGGCGCTGCTGCGCCGGATGAGGCCGAACGAGCTGACGACCCCGACGAGCGAGGCGAGCAGCTGCCCGGTGAGCGAGATCGCGAAGGCCAGCTCGAGCGTGAGCGCGCCGGCGAGGAACGCGACGATGTAGCCGAGGGAGGGCAGCACGACGTTGCAGATGCGGCTGAGGTTGTAGACCTTGAGCCGCGACGCGAGGAGCAGCCGCTCGACGCCGATCTGGTAGACGCCGGCCACCGCGAGCACGACGCTCGAGATGCGGATGGCGTGCGCCACCCACGGCTCACCGCCAGCGAGTTGCTCGGCGAGCACGAAGCACGCGGAGGCCGAGAGCAGCCCGATCGCGCCGACGAGCACGACGGCGCCACGGGATGCGGATGCCTCGCGGTGGTCCTGCACGGCCACGCCGCGGGGGAGGCCGATGAACGCGACGAATCCGAGCACCTGGATGACCGCGAACGCGGCGGCGAGCTGCCCGCGCCCGCTCGCGCCGAGCGCGCTCGCGAGCATCGGCGCGGAGATCACGCTGAGGGCGAGCCCGGCGTAGGTGACGCCCGCGAGCGCGAGCACCGGACGGCTCCGCTCGAGTGCCTTCCGAGCTCCGCTCAGCTTCGTCGTCCGCGGGGTCATCTCCGATTGCCTCGTGGGAGTCCGGTGTGCCCGCTGCACCCGTTCTGGCAGAGCCGGACCCGCGCCAGCGTGCGCCCAGCCGCCTCCGGGGCCTTCGGATCAAACACGTCGGCGCTGGAAGCCGGCTTCGCGTGCAAGGACGTCATCGAGTTTGCTGAAGAAGGTCTCCTCGGAAAATGACAGGGCATGAGCGCGGATTGCGTCGTTGTCCCAGGACCGCTGGTGAGCTTCCGCTACAGCGGTTGCGATCGCGACCGGCTCGGGCTGGTCGAAGTAGACACCCGTCACGCCCTCGACGATGGTGTCGAGGAACCCGCCCCACCGCAGCGCCACAGCGGGCTTGCCAAACGCGGCTGCCTCAATTGGGGTCAGACCGAAGTCCTCGTAACTGGCCGCGATGATCGCAGTGCAGTGCGAATAGAGCCAGCGCATCTCCGCATCTGACAGCTGCTGCAGAAACGTGACGTTGCTGGGTGCGGCCGCTCGGAGGTGGGCGGCTTCGGGTCCTGTCCCGACGACGACCAATCGATGGTTGAGACGGCTGAACGCGCCCGTGATTGCACCGACGTTCTTGTACGGAAGCAACCGCGACACGCAGAGATCGAAGCCGCTGTCTACCAGCGAGTCTGGCGCCTCAGATGGCTTGTGTTGCGTTCCCAAGGTGTTGAAGGAGTGTGGCGGGTGAATAACCTGCGACTCGATGCCGTATGCGTCCCGGATGTGCTGCTGGACGACCCTCGAGACTGCGATATAAGCGTCGGCGGTGAGCGCCTGGCGGCGGTCCCACCTGCGGAGCCATGGGCCGAGCAGGCCGAGCAGCGCGCGCGTTGTCCACGGGGCGTGCTGACCGAGATACACATCCTGCTGGTAGAGCCAGCGTGCTGGCGAGTGGCAGTACACGACCTTCCGGCCGGTGGTTCTGAAGCCATGGGCCCATGCGCTTGAGCTCACGAGCGTGACATCCGCGTCGATCGTGGTTCGTGAGACCGACGCAGCGAGAAACGGTAGGGCGTAGCGGTGATGACGACGGAGCCACTGACTTCCGTTGAGACCCGTGGACCGGACCTCTACTTCTCGGAAGTCCGAATAGGTATCGTCGGGTTCATACAATGTGGTTTGAATCGGCACTCCAGGGAAACCACGCGTGAGGGCCAACACCACCTTCTCCGCGCCGCCGCGTTGGGTTAGGTAGTCGTGCGCGATGACCAGCGGCCGGCGCGTCATCGGTGGAACCGTAGGCTATTGACGGTTTGGTGGGTGCCCGCGGCGAGTGGACGGAGAATGCGGTGCGAGTGACTTGGATCGCGCTCGAGTGGCCACGCGCAGGTCACCACGCTGGCGGGGTAGGGCGGTACCTGCAGCGGCTCGCTGAGCGGATGCGAGATGTGGTGGATCTCACCGTCGTCTGCTTCGAGGACGCGGTACCAATGGACGGCGTGTCCTTCGTGCGGTTGCCCGCGCCTAGGGGGCGCTTCGGTCGTTACTATGGCTCGGCTTGGCGGGCGTCTCGGGCCGCGCGGCGCCTCGCGCCCGATGTCATCCACGCGCACGGGGACGACGTGCTCCTGCCCAGAAGTGTGCCACTGGTACGGACTTTTCACGGTTCCTCCCTTAACGAAGCAAGAAGCTCGCGGGGGTTGCGAAGGCTGAACCACTACGTTCTCGCACTGCTTGAACGGATATCGGCGTCTCGCGCGATGGTGAAACTCGCGGTCGGGCCCGAATCCCTCGAGCTGCTGCGATGCGAAACGATCGTTCCCCCGTACCTCGGCGTCAGCTCCTTGCCCCGGCGAGCCGACGTCACCCCGTCCGTTGTATTCATCGGTAGTTTCGGTGGCCGCAAGCAGGGATACATCGCGCAGTCCGCAGTCAGCGAGATCCGCAAGACGCGGAGCGAAGTCGCGCTTGTCGTGGTCGGCCCATCGAGCGATTCCCACTGCTGGGAGGCCTGGGTGGACCATCGCTCCGGTCTCTCCGATGAGCAGGTCGCTGACGTCCTGTCTCGCGCCTGGGTGTTGGCGTCGCCCTCCGCCTACGAGGGCTTCGGCATACCGGTGCTGGAAGGGCTCGATCATGGTCTACCGGTCGTCGCATACCCGAATCCGGGATCCGAGTATGTCGCGTCGCTGGCTTCCCAGCGCGTTCCGCTTGAACTGGCGCATGGCGAGGCGTTCACGTCAGCCCTCCGCCGCCGTATCGAGGCTGGACCCGTGCTGGATGCGGCCGAGCAGCACGCGTCTCGGGACCTTGTTGACGAAGTCCTCCGCCTGGGGTCGCCGGTTCGTTTGGTGGCTTTCTATGAGCGGGCGCTCGAACGGGATCGTACGCGTCGAAGAGCCCCGCACCTCTGACTGGGCGATCTTGGCGAAGTAGTCCGCGTACTCACTCGCGAGTTCTGGGTCAGACCGCACGGGCCGTTGAACCAATAGGTTGCGGTGCAGACGCAAGCGCAGTCCAGTTTCGTCACTGAGTCGACGCATCGCTTGTGTCATAGCGCGTACGTCGCCCATCTCAACGAGCAGCCCTGTATCGCCATCGGCGACCCGATCGAGCGGCCCGCCTGCACGCGTCGCAATCGTGGGTCGGGCCGCCGCGAGGTATTGCAGCACGTTCTGTCCCAACGGCTCGGGACGGGTGGACGCATGCACGCAGACGTCCCAGTCATCGATGAGGGGCCAGATGTCGTGCACGTGCCCGAGGAAGTCGACACGGTCTGCTACACCCAGTTCTTCGACCAGCTCCATTAGGTGGCGGGCGTACGCCTCTTCGCCGAAGGCAGTTGAGCCGGCGACCTGCAGTCGCACGCCAGGCTCGGGGAACGCTGCGGCGAATGCGCGAATCACTTGCGCTTGGCCTTTCCAAGGCGCCATCCGTGCCAGAATGCCGACTTTTTGCACGCAGTCGCGTAGCGCCGCGGGCGCACGGCTCCTGTCGTGTCCGATTGATGACTCAATGATTGCGACTTGCGCGCCGACGCCAATCCATTGGTCAGCAGAGCTGAGCGTGTAGGCGGAATTGGCAATGACGCCGTCCGCGCGTCGCAGCGCGGTGCGCATGGCTCGGACGCCAACGGACCCGAGGGTCGCCTCGTCGACAGCATCACGCAGATGCACCACGAGCCGGCGGCGGGAGCCCAGGGTCGCCAGAAGCCCGATGATTGCTGCCCGACTCGAGTTGGTGTGGACGATGCGATTGCGGCGGAACTCTCGTGACGAGCGCAGTGCGCCGGCCTGGAGAACGACGTTGAGCGCCGTCGAGAGCAGTGCGGTCGGCGACGCTGTGCGTGCTCCCGGGCTTTGTGTGACGCCCACGACCCGGACGGTGCCGCCGGCGAGCATCGCGTACTCGCCGAGCCCGTGTCGGGAAGGTGGGACGAACAACGTCGCGTCCCAGGCGGACCCTGCCTGGAGCAGGCGTCGGAGCGCAATCTCGCCCCCTCCGGGTTCGACTGTGTGGTCGATGTGCGCAACGCGGTTCATGGGTGCGGCAAAGTCAGGCGCGCACCCCGACCGCGGCCGCGATCGAGGCTGCGAACTCAATCTGCGGAGCCCAGCCGAGCTCGTCTCGCAGACGGGTGGCGTCGCCGACCACTCTTGGCAGGTCCAGGGGACGACGGCTTCCTCGTGTGAGCGCGGGGACGCTTCGGTTCATAGCTCGACACAGCTCGGCGAGTACCTCGTGTCCGCTTCGCGCGTGCCCTGAGGCGACGTTGTACACGCCGTGCGCGAGCCGCGGCGCCTCGGCCAGGAGTACGTATGCCTTCGCCACGTCGCGGACGTCTGTGTAGTCCCGTTCCGCGTCCAAGTTGCCTGCGCTCAGCGGCTCGCCGGTGCCGAGAGCGTCGAGTTGATTTCTGAGGTCTGGCACGATGAAGCCTGGGCACTGCCCGGGTCCGATGTGGTTGAAGGGTCGGACTGCTACCGCGTCGAGCCCCCTGGCTCGGTAGTACGACAGCAGATTGTCGACGGTGCCTTTGCTGACGGCGTATGGCGACGCAAAGGACAGCGGTGCCGTCTCGGTGATGGGGCAATCTGAGCGAGCGTAGATCGCACCGGTGCTCGCGGCCACCACGCGGGTGACGGGGTTCGCGGAGCGCAGCAGCGCCTCCCCGAGGTTCAGCATCATCTCAGCGTTTTCGGCGAGGTACCGCCTGGGCTCGTCGAAGGAGGGCCCAACGGCGGCGAGACCCGCGAGATGCACGACGGCGTCCACGCTACGTATTTGCGGCCATCCCGCCGTGAGATCAGCGACGATCATCTCGTCGACGCCCGGCACGTCCGCGCCGGCGCAGTGTGCGATACCCACGACGTGATGGCCCCGCTCAGCCGCGATCGTTGCGACGTGTCGACCGACGAACCCGTCGACTCCGGTGATGGCCAAACGCATTGTCATCGCTCCACCTCTGTCCGGAGCGAGGCTGCGTGCGAGGTTCTTGCGAAACCGGTGATGCATGACACGAGAGCGCACATTTGCTTGCCAATCGATCTGGTCGCCATTGACCGCGAGAATCCGTTAGTGGATTGCCCGGAGCGTACCTCTGAGCCCCGCCGCGAAGCAGTTCCATAACAGTGTCCTGAGCGAACCGTGAGCCGGTTCCTCGGTCACACTCGACGGTTCAGTGCGTCGTCGCAGGCGGTCCGCAGGATCGCCTCGAGCTGCGCCGCGACCCGCGGCCACGTGAACGCCGCCTCGGCGCGGGCTCGCGCCTGTCTTCCCAGCTCGCGCGCGACGCCGGGCTTCGTGCCGAGCTCGATGATCGCGTCGACGACCTGCTCGACCGACTCCGGGTCGACGAGCAGCCCGGTGACGCCGTCGACCACCGCTTCCCGCGGGCCGCCGACGTTGCCGGCTATCGACGGCACGCCCCACGCCGCGGCCTCGAGGTAGACGATCGCGAATCCCTCGCCGGCCACCTCGCCGCGTGGGTACCGCGCGGGCATGACGAACGCATCCGCCTGCTGCAGCCACGCTTCCTTCTCGGCGTCGGTGACCGAGCCCAGGAAGCGCACGGCGTGCTGGATGCCGAGCTCGGCCGCGCGCGCCTCGAGCGCCTCGCGGCGGCGGCCCTCGCCCAGCACAACCCACCGGGTGTCGGGGATTCGCGCCAGCACGCCGGGGAGCGCCTCGAGCACGATGTCGTGGCCCTTGTACCAATCGCGCAGCCGACCGAGGGTGATGAGCGTGAAGGGGGCGCCGCTCGCGCGCTCGCCAGGGCTCGGGTCTGCGGGGATCGCGACGCCGGGGTGCACGACGTGCACGGGCGGATGCGCGCCGCCGCGCACGGTCGCGAGCAGTTGGTCGCGCGTGTACTCGCTGACCGCGACCGCGGCCGCGCTGCGCCGGAGTGCCCAGGCAGCCAGCCGCGGTCGCCCCTGCACCTCCTTGCCGTAGGCGTAGAGCACGAGCGGCACGCGGTAGGCACGGGCGGCCGCGACGGCGAGCGGGCTCGTCGAGACGTGGCCGCCGAGCACGACGTCGGGCGTCCAGCCGCGCAGGTGCAGCAGCCCGCGCAGGTTGAACGCGAGCACCCGGGTGAACGAGGCGCGGCCGGGCACGGGCACCCGCTCGACGTGCACGTGCTCGCCATGCACCCGGGCCGCGGCGTCGAACGCGGCGCCGCCGGGCGCATCCGGCGTCAGCACCCGCACGCTCGCGTGCGGCATGGCCGCCGCGATCTGGTGCAGCAGGCTCTGGATGCCGCCGTGTGCAGGCGGGTAGTCGGGCGTCACGAGCAGGACGCGCAGGGCGCGCGAGCGGAGGCCCACCGTCACGCTATCGATAGCTTTTCGGTGCCGGCGCGTGCGTGGCCGAGACCGATCAGCAGATACAGCAGAGCGTTCATGGAGAAGCTCGTCCAGCTCGTCTCGAAGGCCGAGTCGATCGCGAACGCGACGATCGCGGCGATGCCGCCGTAGGCCCACGGCAGGTTCTGGCCGGCCGCGATCATGCGGAGCGAGCCGCCGAAGGAGATCAGCAGGATCGCCACGAACAGCACGAGCCCGATCGTGCCGTAGAGGAAGAGGATTTGCAGGAAGTTGCTGTGCGCGTGGCCGAACTCGGCGTACTTGCCCGCGAGCATGCCCACGCGGCGCACGAACTCATCGGCGGGCAGGCCGATGATCGGTGACTGCGAGAGGGTGACGTCGAGCGCGCCCTCCCACAGGTGCACGCGAGCCAGGTTGGAGGAGAAGCCAGAGTCGGTGACCGTCGCGAGCCTCGCCACCATGGTGCCGACGGCCTGCGGCGCGAGCCACGCGATGAAGGCGATGCCCCAGACGGCCGCGGCGACGCCGAGGGTCAGGTAGGCGGGCCGGGCGCGGCTGCGCAGCAGCCAGCCGGCGAGCAGGGCCACCCCGAAGGCGATCCACGCCGCGCGCGTCTCGGTGAGGGCGAGCGGCACGATGGCGACGCCGAGCCAGATGAGGGCGCCGCGGATGGTGGGCGCCATGCAGACGAGCGCCGCCCCCACGACCGCGAGGAACGCGCCGAAGACGGTGGGGGAGAGGAAGGTGCCGAAGGCGCGGTAGTCGCCGTCGAAGGTGAAGTAGTAGAAGCCGTCGGTGTAGCCGCGGCTCTGCAGCCAGTCGAGGCCGACGACCGCCTGGTAGCCGGCGATGACGGCGAGCATGACGAGCATCCATCGAAGGGCGCGCAGGCACGCATCCTTCGTGTCGTCGCGGCGCGCGACGCGGTAGAGGATGACGCCGCCGATGGGCGCGAGCGTGGCGCTGAGGGCTTCACCGACGTCGATGGCGCCGGCGCCCGACTGCAGCGCGGCGAGCGCGGTGAGCCTGACGAAGATGTAGGCCGAGAAGAGGAGCGTGACCGCCTCGAGCGCACCGGGCCGCTGGCGCAGCACGCCGTAGCGGATGCCGGTGGCGACGACGAGCGCGAAGACCACGAGGGTGACGCTCACGCGCGTCGGCACGAGCTCGAGCGGGATGTACGAGAACGGCAGGGCGAGCACCGTGACGGTGAGCAGGCGGTGCTGGGCGCGGCGCTTGGTCGTGGGCTTCTCGGCAGGCGCTGCGGGCGCCCAGCGGCGCTCGCGAGGGAGGGTGGCCACGTCGCCGTGCCGCGTGCCCTGCATGGCGGCCCTCCTCTGCGACGTTGCTACGTGCACCGTAGCGCCCGCCCGCCCCGCCCGTCCCTAGCGTTCGTCAAGCACCACCACCCTCCGCCCCAACCCGCTGAGTGGCGCTTCCCGCATCTGAGTGGCGCGTCCCGCATCTGAGTGGCGCTCGCGGCATCTGAGTGGCGCTCGCGGTACCTGAGTGGCGCCTGCGGCATCTGAGTGGCGCCTGCGGCATCTGAGTGGCGCTTCCCGCATCTGAGTGGCGCTTCCCGCATCCGGGTGGTGTCCGCGTCGGTGTGGGACGCCCGGAGTCCACGGCCGCAGGCGTGGCGGCATACACGCGGGCGGTCCTCGTCACGGGAGGCGGGACTCACCTATGGATGCCGCCACTCACCCGCGGGAGGCGCCACTCACCCGCGGGAGGCGCCACTCACCCGCGGGGGGCGCCACTCAGCGGTGGCGCGCTGCGCGGTCACCGGGCGGGGACTACCCCGCCGCCAGCAGCGCCCGCACCGCCTCCAGCGGCACCGACACCCAGGTCGGCCGGTTGCGGAGCTCGTAGACCACCTCGTAGAGCGCCTTGTCGAGCAGCAGCGCGACGAAGACGGGGTCGGTCTCGTCGACCGGACCGGCCGCATCCGCGTAGCCCGCCAGGAACTCCGTGCGCCGCTGCACGACCCAGTCGCCCGCCGCAGCGCCGTCGACGCCCGGCATCTCCTGCAGCGCAGACCCTGCCGCGTAGTCGAACGAGCGCAGCATGCCGACGACGTCGCGCAGCCGCGGCTCGCGCACCATGCGCTCGTGCATCGGCCGCAGCGGCTCGCCCTCGAAGTCGAGCAGCAGCCAGCGCCCGTCCGCGCCGCGCAGCACCTGGCCGAGGTGCAGGTCGCCGTGGACCTGCTGCAGCTCGCCGAGCTGCCGCACGTCGCGCAGCCGGTCGGCCGCGGCCTGCAGCTCGTCCTGCAGGTCGCCGAGCACGCTCGCCGCCTCCTGCCGCGCCCACGCCATGCGCTGCTCGAGGCCCGTGATGAAGCGGAGCGTGTCGGCCTCGTCGGCCTGCACGGTGCCCATCGCCTCCGCGAGGTCGCGGTGCACGATCGCGACCGCCTCGCCGAGCGCGCGCGCGTCGGGCGCCTCGCCGACGGCCTCGCCGCGCAGCGTCGCGAGCGCGTGCTGGCGGAACAGCTCCCACGCATCCTCGCCGCCCGAGACGAACTCCGAGACCGCGAGCAGGTCGCCGGTGACGAATGCGTCGCCCGCGGGCCAGCCGGCGCGCACCGATGCGAGCAGGTGCGGGATGCGGTCGCACCCGGCGCGCGTCAGGGCGCCGGTGACGACGACGTCGGGGTTGTCGCCGGGCGCGACGACGCGGAAGACCTTGGCGATCCAGCTGCCGTCGCCGCCGATGATCGAGGTGTTCGACTGCTCGCCGGTGATCACCTTGATCGCTCCCGCCGGCCCCGGATCGGCGGTCGCGTCGCCGTCGAGCCCGTTGACCGCGTGCCTGCCGGTGGCGACGTCGATGAGCGACTGCACGGCATCCGCGTCGTTCGTCGCGTCGACGAGCCAGCGGCCGCCGAGCTGCGCGATGGGGGAGCCGCCCGGCTCATCGCGCCACGCGACGGGCACCTGGAGCAGCGTGTCGCCGGCGCGCAGCAGCAGGATGGCGGCGTCACCCAGGTCGTAGCTCGACTCGAGGCGCACGTCGACCTGCTGACCCTTCAGCGGGTACCAGCGGGTGGTGGGCATCCAGGCCGTGATGGCGTCGATGACGGATGCGTCGGCCAGGCCGGGAGCGTCGGTCGGTGCGGGAGCGTCGGTCGGGGTGGGGTCGCTCATGGTGGCCATCATGCCGGGTGGCTCTGGGTGCGGGCTACGAGCGGGGTGGTGAGGGGCGGGTGTGGTCTCGACACGGTCAGCGCGCTGCGCGCGCGGACCGGCTCGGCCGGCGGAGAGGCGCCGGACTACGGCAGCGTGTGGAGCTGCAGGCCGTAGACGACGGTGCCGAGCTGCGAGATGGGGGCCATGAGGCCCTCCTGCGCGCAGTTGCTGCCCGTGCCGCGGATGCCGGAGACCACGCCGACCGCGCGGGCGCCAGCCGCCGTGGGGCGGCTCACGATCGGGCCGCCCGAGTCGCCGAGGCAGAACGCGCTTGGGCCGCTCGCCATCACGCGCTGCACGTGCATGCACTCGGAGCCGCGGGGCGTGCCGTAGCAGGTGACGTAGGCGGTGCCGGCGGTGATGTCGCACTTCCAGCCGGTCACCTGGCCCGACGAGCAGAGCTGGTAGCCGGCGGGCGGCCAGGTGATCTGCGTGCTCGTGATGTTCACGGTGGAGGTGTCGCCCGTGTAGATGCGGGGGAGCGTGCGGGTGTCGTACGGGGCGGCGATCACGGCGAGGTCGAACGGCAGCGCGCCGTCGTTGAGCTCGGCGACGAGGTCGCTGCGGCCGATGCTCGCGCCCGCCTGGTTGCGCACGGCGCGGTCGTCGGCGTAGTCGCTGCAGTGGGCGGCGGTGACGATGACCGGCTGGTGGCCGTGGAAGCCCGTGAAGCCCGAGGTGCACGAGACGAACGCGCCGTTGCGGAACTGCGTCTGCACGCGCATCCCGCCGGAGAGCACGCTCACGTCGTTCGTGCGGGCGGTGCTGATCGGCGCGAGGGCCGCCGGGTCGATCGCGGCGCCGGCAATGAGGGGTGTCGCGGCTGCGTTGATGGGCGCGGTGTCGGTCTGCGCGACCGAGACGGTCGCGCCGAGCTGGGCCGCCGCATCCTCGGCGTCGCCGATGACGTCGAGCACGTCGCCCTCGAGCGGGATCGGCGCGGAGCCGGCGGCCTGCGCCGCGGCCTCGGTGGGCACCTCGATCGAGAGCTCGTCCTGGCCGATGCCGATCGCGAAGGCGCCGTCGACGGGCATGGCCGCGGCCATGTCGTAGGCGATCTCGAGCAGCTCGGCGCCGCTCGACTCCTGCTCGACGAACGAGACCGAGATGCCGCGGCTGTGCGCGTCGCGGGCCATCGCGCGAACCTCGCTCGGCACGTCGCCGGCCCAGCCGATCTCGATCGTGCCGGCGACCGGGTCGCCCTCGATCGTGCCGATGCGCGAGTGCGGGGTGCGCGCATCCCAGCTCGCGATCTGGTCGATCACGGCGTAGTGCGACTCCTGGATGGCCGGGATGTCGTCGGCAGAGACCGCCGGGGTCGCGGGCGGTGCGGCGATGAAGGCGGTGCCGAGAGCAAGGGTGATGACGGCAAGGATGAGCGGGCGGCGCAAGCGGGAACCTCGTGACTGGCTAGCTGGCTGGCTGGGGAGCAAGACCTTCGCCGATGCTATAGCAGGTTCAACCTCAACGTGAGGGTAATTTGCGGAGCGCGCAGTGATGCTCGGTCGGTCGCTTGCTCGTCGATAGCGGCGACGAGGGCGTCGCCCGCACGCTCGTCGAGGAGCAGCGCCGAAGGTGCCGCTCATCGAGACGACGCTCGCGCGCCCCGCGTTCGTCGAGTCGCCCCGCGCGCGCTCGTCGAGTCGCCCCGCGCGCGCTCGTCGAGTCGCCCCGCGCGCACGCGCTCGTCGCGTAGCACCGAAGGCGCGCACCGAGACGAGATGCCCCGCGCGTCCGCGGCCTCGAGCGCGTCGTCAGCAGTCACAGCGAAGGTCATCCGGTGCCTATCTGGTATAACCTGTTATACTGTTCGTCATGAAGACGGCCATCTCCATTCCGAACGGCGACTTCGAGCGCTTCGAACGGGTCGCAGCGCGACATGGGATGAATCGATCAGAGTTCTATCGGCTCGCTGGCACTCGCCTCGCCGAAGAGCTGGAAGGCGGATCCGAGCTGACGGCGCTGGCCAACGCGGTGATCGCGCGCGTCGGACAGCCGTCCGCGGACAGCCCATTCCTGCAGGAGTCGGAGCGCACCGTGCGCGACGGTACGGACTGGTGATCTCTCACGGCGACGTCGTCTGGGTCGATTTCGGGTCACCTCGCGGATCTGAGCCAGCGAAGCGCCGTCCCGCCGTCGTGCTCCAAGCGGATTGGCTGCTCGCCACAGACATCGCCACCGTGCTGGTGGTGCCGCTGACCTCGAACCCCGCGCTCGAGGCGTTCCCCGGCAACGTGCTCGTGCCGGTCGACGCGTCGGGACTCGACCGGGACTCTGTCGCAGTGGTGTCGCAGATCGGTCCGGTCAGCCGCGAGTTCGTCGAGCCCTATCCGGTCGGCAAGGCTCCGAGATACGTGGTCTCCAAGATCGCCGATGGCGTTCGGCTGGTCTTAGGGATCTGAGGGCGCGGCCGGGCTCCGTGGCCGCTTCAGTGCAGTCCGGCGATGCGGCCTCAGTCCGAGACCGTCGACGTGGTCGGGTTGACGATCGTCGCGCCAGCAACCGGAGGCGTGGTGCGCTGTGGCATTCGCTTCAGGATGCGTCGCACGATCACCCAAACGACCAGCGCCAGCAGCGCCAGCACGGCGAGCGTCGGCAGCGCCTGCCCCAGCGCGAACAGCGCGGCGGCGCCCCAGGCGAGGAACGCGCCCCAGCCCGCGACGAGCCCATCCCAGAAGCTCGGCGTGCCGGTCGGACCCTCGACGGTCGTCGAGCTGATCCGCACCTCGATCGTAGACATCGCCACCTGGTCGGTGAGCGTGCGCTGCTGCGAGAGCAGCTGCTCGAGCTCGGAGGTGCGCTGCGTCAGCTGCGCCTCCACCTCGAGCAGGGTGTCGGTGTCGGCGGCGGTCGAGAGCAGCTGGGTGAGCCGGTCGACGGATGCGCGGCTCGCGTTCACCCGCACCTCGAGATCGCGCACCTGGTTCGTCACGACCTCCTCGCCGAGGTCGACCTCAGTCACGTCGCCGAGCGCGCGCAGCGCGGTCAGGAGGTCCTGCACCTGCGCGGCCGGCACGCGCACGGTGAGCATCGCCCACGCCGGCTGGAAGTCGGTCGACGCGCCCTCGGCCCGACGGTCGATCGAACCGCCGCGCGACTGCGCGGCGTCGGTCACCGCATCCGCCATCTGGATCGGGTCGCCGACGCGCATGCTGAGGTTGCCCGAGATGATGACCGCGCGATCCTCGTCGGCGGCCTCGGCAGGCACGTCGTCGCCGCTCGCGCCCATGTCGCCGCCCGCCGACTCCTCGTTGCCGGGCTGCGGGGCCGACTCCGGCTCGCCGGCCCAGTCGGGGAGGCCGCCGCTCTCGTTCGCGGGTGCGGGCATGCCGATGCCGGGGCCGGGTGCCTGCGAGGCGCCCATCGCACCGCAACCGGTCAGGAGGACGGTGCCGGCGATGACGATGCCGGCCATCGAGAGGTGTCTGCGGGTCATGCTTCCAGGGTCGCCTCGAGGCCGCGAAAGCACAGCCCAACCTTTGCGGGGACTCGGGCGTCAGGCGGCCGACTGGCGCGCTGCGGGCAGGCAGCGGCTCGGTCGGCGAGCTCTACGATCGGAGGTTCCGAGCCACTCCACCCAGAGGATGCGTGACCATGCCGATTCCCGTGATCATCGACTGCGACCCCGGTCACGACGACGTCTTCGCCCTGTGGCTCGCGGCGGGACACCCGTCGCTCGAGCTGCTCGCGGTGACGACGGTCGGCGGCAACGTCGCACTCGAGCACACGAGCCGCAATGCGCGCGTCGCCCTCACCGTCGCGGGCGTGCGGGGCGTGCCGGTCGCGGCGGGTGCGAGCGGGCCCATGGAGCGCGAGCTCGAGACGGCCGAGTCGATCCACGGCGAGAACGGCCTCGGCGGGCCGGAGCTGCCGGAGCCGGCCGAGCCGCTCGATGCCCGCTCGGCGACCGAGCTCATCGCCGACACGGTGCTCGGCTCGCCCGAGCCCGTCGCGATCATCGCCACCGGCCCCATCACGAACGTCGCGATCGCGCTGCGCGACCGGCCCGAGCTCGTCGGCCGCATCCGCGAGATCGTGTGGATGGGCGGGTCGACCGAGCGCGGCAACTGGACCCCGTACGCGGAGTTCAACGCATGGGTCGATCCGGAGGCGCTCGCGCTCGTCGTGGGCAGCGGCATCCGCTTCACGATGGTCGGCCTCAACGTGACGCACCAGGCGCTCGTGACGCCCGCGGTGCGAGAGCGGCTGGCGGTCGCAGGGAACCGCACGGCCGCGTTCGGCGACGAGTTGCTCGAGTTCTTCTGCCGCACGAACGATGAGGTGTTCGGGCTCGCCGACGGGCCGCTGCACGACCCGGTCGCGGTCGCGGTGCTCGCCGACCCGGGCTGCTTCGAGCTGACGCACACGCGGCTCGACGTGGAGCTCGCGGGCGCTGAGACGGTCGGCGCGACGAGCGTCGACCTCGCCGGCGTGCTGGGGCGCGAGCCGAACGCGTGGGTCGCGACCGGTCTTGACGTGGAGCGGTTCTGGGATGGGGTGGCTGAGGCGGTCGGGCGGCTCGGGTGAGGGGCGGGGGTGGTGTGCTGAGTTCGAGCTGAGCCACGCGAGGGTGGTCTCGACTCGCTCAGCGCGCTGCGCGCGCGGAGCGGCTCGACCGGCGAGTGGGCGCGCGCGGAGCGGCTCGACCGGCGAGTGGGCGCGCGCGGAGCGGCTCGACCGGCGAGTGGGCGCGCGCGGAGCGGCTCGACCGGCGAGGGCGCGCCGAGCGGCTCGACCGGCGAGTGGGCGCGCGCGGAGCGGCTCGACCGGCGGGAGCGGTCAGTCGCCGCGCTTCGCTGCCTTCGCCTCGGCCTTCGCGGCCTTCAGCGCCGCCTTCGCGGCGTCGCGCTCGGCGACCGCCTCGGCCTTCGCCTCGACGGCGCGCAACCGGTCGACGGCCTGTGCCACCGCATCCGCCGCCTTCGCCTCGGCCGCGCGCAGCTTGCCGCGCGCTTCGTCGACGAGCTTCGCGGCGTCGCGCACCTGCTTGTCGTCGAGGATCGAGCTCGGCATGCGCTCGAGCGGCTCGTCGAGCTCGTTGCGCTCGAGCCAGCGCTCGATGCCGTCGAACAGCCGCGAGAGGCCGAAGCCGAAGCCGCGCTCGTCGTCGGCGTTGTCGGTGTCGAAGACGCCCGCGCGCACGGCCGGCGCGAGCAGCGGGAACCGCTCGTCGGTGACGAGCTCCGGCAGCGCCCGCCGCACCTCGTCGTCGACCTCCGCGTCGCTCGACGCCTTCGAGTAGAGCGCGATGTAGCCGAGCAGCAGCCGCAGCGTCGGCAGCTTCATCCGGTCGGGCGCCGGCACGCCCTCGAGCGCCGCGAGCCCCGCCTCGATCATCGCGAGCCGGTTCGGCGTCGTGGGCGTCGAGCTCGGCGGCAGGTCGGCGAGCCACGGGTGCTTGTCGTACGTCGCCCGCACGAACACGGCCCATTCGCGCAGTCGCTCCCGCCACGTGCTGCCGGCGCCGGGCACCGTCACCTCGCTTGCCGTGTCGTACATGAGCAGCAGCAGCCCGTCCTTGCCGGTGACGTAGCGGTAGAGCGACATCGGTGCGACGCCCACGGCCGACGCGACCTTGCCCATGCTGACGGCCTCGAGCCCCTCCGCGTCGGCGATCTCGATCGCCGCCTCGACGATCCGCTCGGTGGTGAGCTCGCGCTTGGGCCCGCGGTGCGGCAGCTCGGCGACGCCCCACGTCACCGCGTGCGCATGCGGCAGGTCGGGGACGTGCTCGGGATGGTCGGTCGGGTTCGTCACAAGTGCCTCGTCGCTCACTGGCGGTCGTCGGGGTGGGTGCCGGTGCGCTCGCCGGTCTCGAGCGCCGCGATCGCGGCCATGTCGTCGTCGCTCAGCCTGAAGCCCTCGACATCGAGGTTCTCGCGCAAACGGTGCGGATGCGTCGACTTCGGGATGCACGCACCACCGAGCTGCAGGTGCCAGCGGATGATCGCCTGCGCGGGGCTCACGCCGTGCGCGGCGGCGATCCGGCCGATCGTCGGGTCGTGCAGCACGCGCGAGCGGCCGAGCGGGCTCCACGCCTGCGTGACGATGCCGTGCTCGGCGTGGAACGCGCGCAGCTCGTGCTGCGGCAGCCACGGGTGCGACTCGACCTGGTTGACGACCGGCACCACCCCGGTCTCGTCGATGAGCCGGCGGATGTGCTGCTCGGTGAAGTTCGAGACGCCGATCGAGCGGATGCGTCCCTCGCCCTGGAGCGCGACGAGCTCGCGCCACACGTCGACGAACTGCCCGCGCGCCGGTCGCGGCCAGTGGATCATGTAGACGTCGATGGGGGAGCCGAGCGCGGCCTCGCTTGCCGCGAACGACGCGCGCACCGCATCCGCCGACTGACTCTCCTCGCCCCAGAACTTGCTCGTCACCGTGAGGCTCGAGCGGTCGAGGCCCGCGTCGACCGCGCGGCGGACCGCCTCGCCGACCTCGCGCTCGTTGCCGTAGAACTCGGCGCCGTCGACGAGCGTGTACCCGGCCTCGAGGGCGGCGGCGACGACGGCGGGCGTCTCGTCGGCCGGCACCTTGTAGAGGCCGAACCCGAGCGCGGGGAGCGTGCGTCCGTCGAGCAGGGGCAGGGTGGAGGGCACGCTCCAGTGTCGCAGGCCCACCTCGCCGGGCTCATCCCTCGCGCGGGGGAGAAAGCCGCTCGCTCGCTTCTCAACGTCGCCTGTGGTCGTTCAACGCGCATGCAGGGTCGAACGACCGCAGGCGACGTCGAGCATCGACGGCCGTCGATACGGTGGGCTGGCCACTCGACCACGTGACGATGGGAACCTCGATGACCGCCCCAGCCGCAGGCCGCTCTCTCACCACCGTCACGCCGCCGCTCGGCCGCATCGGCGTCTGGCGCGGCGGCGCGCTGCTCACCCCCGAGCTCGCAGCCGAGGTGGATCGCCTCGGCTACGGCGCCATCTGGATCGGCGGCTCCCCGCCGGCCGACCTGCGGATCGCGGAGGCGCTGCTCGAGGCGACCGAGCACGTCACGATCGCGACCGGCATCGTGAACATCTGGACGGCACCGGCCGGCGAGGTCGCGGCATCGTTCCACCGCCTCGAGCAGACGCACCCCGGCCGCTTCCTGCTCGGCGTCGGCATCGGGCACCGCGAGGCGCTCGGCGACCGGTACCAGAAGCCCTACTCGGCGCTCGTCGAGTACCTCGACGTGCTCGACGCGGAGTGCGTGCCGGCCGAGCGGCGCGTCATCTCGGCGCTCGGGCCGCGCACCCTCGCGCTCTCCGCCGCGCGGGCCGCCGGGACGCATCCGTACATGACGACGCCCCAGCACACCCGCTTCGCGCGCGAGACCGTCGGGCCGGATGCGCTCATCGCGCTCGAGCAGCGGCTCGTGCCCGAGACCGATCCGGCGGCGGCGCGGGCTGCGGCACGCGGCTTCCTCGACCGCTACCTCGCGCTGTCGAACTACCGCCGCACGCTCGAGGCGCACGGCTTCACCGCCGCCGAGCTCGACGACGGCGCGACCGATGCCGCGGTCGACGCCCTCGCGCCGCACGGCACGCCGGCGGAGCTGGCCGCGGCCGTGCAGGCGCAGCTCGACGCCGGCGCCGACCACGTGTGCGTGCAGATGTTGCCGCAGCGCGACGACCCGCTGCCCGCGCTCGAGGCGCTCGCCGTCGAGCTCGCGCTGTAGTCCCCAACGTCGTCTGTGGTCG
>NZ_BAAAKK010000003.1:37587-52870 GCF_039527715.1 Agrococcus citreus | reverse complement strand
CGCGCATGCGCGGTTGAACGACCACAGGCGACGTTGAGGATCCGGGGCTCAGCCGGCGGGGGTGGTGGGCTGGCGGTGCGTCCAGCCGTCGGCGCCGAGCCGGTACTCGACGCGCACGTGCTTGCGGTCGAGCGTCGCCTGCAGGAACTCGAACCGCCTCGGCTGCAGCGCCCACAGCACCCAGTCGGGGTTCGGCTGGCCCGCGTAGCTGGGGCGTTCCCGCCAGTCGGCCGCCGACGCATCCGCCCCGAGGTCGACCACGTCGCCCGTCACCTCGACCTGGCGGCCGAGCGGGCGCCAGAAGAACAGCGCGGTCGCGAGCGGTCGCGCCGTGAGCTGCTGCGCCTTGCGCGAGCCGCGGTTCGACGAGAACTGCAGGCCGCGCTCGTCGACGTCCTTGACGATGAGCGTGCGGCTCGCCGGCACACCGTCGTCGCCGACGGTGCTGAGCGTGAAGGCGCTCGGCTGCCGCTCGCCCGCGGCGATCGCGTCGTCGAGCCAGGCGGTGAAGAGCGCGAGCGGATGCGTCGGCACGGCATCCGCGTCGAGCACCGGCATGGTCTCGGGGAAGGTCGGCAGCGCGCGGAGGCGCTCGCGAAGCTCGCTCACGCGGCCACGCTAGCGGCCGGCACCTGGCGCAAGAGCGCTAGACGTCACGAATCGGAACTAGCTCGGTGGCCCCAAGATCAAGCATCGCAGCGACTCGGTGACGGCCGTTGTCGAACCTCATGCGACCATCCATCAGTTGGACCGGATCCGTCAGGAATGGTCAGTTCTGCCTGCGATCCGCTCATCGGGATGGTTCCCGCCACTTGCGCGATGGTTACGTTCCCGCAGACTGTTCCGCCCGCGTTCTTATGCAAGTACGTGTTCGCCAGCGCCAGGGCCGAGTTGTAGTTGAGACCGGCAACGTAGGCGCAACCCGGCCAATGGTTCGAGTTTTCGGCGTACTTACAGGGCGCGCCGCACCTGTGCAGGTCGCCGAATACGGCCCTGCTGCTGTCCCAGATTCTCAATAGAAGCGAGATGGGGACCAGGCTGAAACTCGCAGCCGAATTCGTGAACTGCGCGCGACGATTCATCTGCACAGTTTGCTCGCGCCGGTCGTCTTCACGTCAGCGGGGCAGCTCGACCGGCGCCGTCTCGGGCGGCTCGCCGATGCCGTGCCGGAGGTCGGGCTGGTGCCGCCGGAAGATCGCCGCGATCGCGGCCGCGATGGCCACCATCACGACCGCCACCCAGACCGCGCCGACGCCGCCGATCGCGTCGATCGCGACGCCCGCGACGGCCGAGCCGACCGCGGCGCCCAGCAGCTGGCCGGTGCCGATCCACGCGTAGGCCTCGGGGGTGTCGGCGAACTTCACGGTGCCGGCGATGATCGCCGAGAACGCCGCGAGCGCCGGCGCCGTGCCGAGCCCCGCGATGAAGAGCGCGATCGAGAGGCCGACCACCTCGGTCATCGGCAGCGCGATCGCCATGCCGACGAGCACGATCGTGAGGCGGATCGCGACCGACCACGGCGTGATCGGTCGCCCGCCGAGCGCGAAGCCGCCGATGAGCGAGCCCATCGCCGAGACACCGAGCACGATGCCCGCCTCGAGCGCGCCCTCGCCGAAGGTCGCGACGACGCCCGCCTCGACCGCCGAGAAGCCGCCGATGAACATCGCCGAGACGACCACCGAGAGCAGCACCGGGGGCTTCCGCAGCACGCGGCCCAGCTTGCGCGTGGTGGGTGGGATGCGCAATCGGCGCACCTCGGGCGACAGGATGAAGAGCGCCGCACCCACCGCCTGGATGACGAGCACGACGAAGAGCGTCGGGCCGGTGCCGAGCCCGGCGACGAGCGCCACGAGCAGCACCGGGCCGAACACCCAGATGATCTCCTGCAGCGCCGCGTCGAAGGAGAAGAGCGGCGACAGCAGCCGCTGCGGCACCATGCGCGGGTAGAGCGTGCGGACGGTGGGCGTGATCGGCGGCATCGCGGCGCCCGCGATGGCGCCCGCCAGCACATCCGCCCAGAGCGGCAGGCTCAGCGTCGAGATCGAGTAGAGCGCGCCCACCGAGATCACGGTCGTCGTGACGAGCACCGCGACGGTGCCGAAGCGCGCCATCAGCCGCGTGACGAACGGGCCCGCGAGCGCCATCCCGACCGAGAAGGCGGCGAGCACGATGCCGGCCGCCGTGTAGGTGCCGTGCTCGTGCTCCATGTGCATGAGGAGGCCGAGCGAGTACATGCCGGTGGGGAAGCGCGCGATGAGCTGCACGATGATGATGCGAGCGAGTCCCGGGACCCTCAGCACCTCGGCATACAAACGCACCAGCACAGCCTAGAGGCGCGTGCGGTGATCCCAGCAGCGCTCGCTGTGCCGCGTCCCCGGGTTCACGCCGCGGCGGCTTGGGACGTCGAAGAACTCCTGAGGCTGAAGTCATCCTGCTCGACCAGCGCCTCTTCGAAGTAGGCGATGGTGCGACGGAGGCCCTCGTCGAGCTGCACGGTCGGTCTCCACCCGAGCACCGACATCGCCTGACTGATGTCGGGCTTCCGCTGTGCGGGATCGTCCGCAGGCAGTGGCATGAAGACCACCCTGCTGATGCTCGACGGGATCGCCTCGAGGACCTTCTCGGCGAGCTCCTTGATCGTGAACTCACCGGGATTGCCGATGTTGACCGGGCCGGTGAAGTCGTCCTTCGCCATAGCGATCTTCATGCCCCGCACCAGGTCGCTCACGAATTGGAAGCTGCGCGTCTGCGAGCCGTCGCCGTAGATGGTCAGGTCCCTCCCCTTGAGCGCCTGGGCGATGAAGTTGGAGACGACGCGACCATCGTCCTCACGCATGTTGGGTCCATAGGTGTTGAAGATCCGTATGACGCGATGGTCGATCCCGTGCTGGCGCATGAAGTCGAAGCAGAGCCCCTCGGCATCCATCTTCCCGACGTCGTAGCAGGAGCGGATGCCGGTGATGCTCACGTTGCCCCGGTACGACTCGGGTTGTGGGTGCACCTCCGGGTCGCCGTAGACCTCGCTGGTCGAAGCGAAGAGCAGACGGGCGCCGGTCGCGCGCGAGAGCTCCAGCACGTTGAGCGTGCCGTGGAAGTTCGTCTTCCGCGTCTTGATCGGGTCGAACTGGTAGTGCGGTGGGGATGCCGGGCATGCCAGGTGATAGATCTGATCGATCTGCATCAGCGGGATCGGATCGCACACATCGCGCTCCATGAAGGAGAACGAGTCGTGGTTGAGGAACGGCTCGATGTTCTCGCGTCGGCCGCTGAAGAGGTTGTCGAGGCAGACGACGGCGTCGCCGTTCGCCAAGAGATCTTGGATGAGATGCGAGCCGATGAAACCGGCGCCGCCTGTGACGAGGATTCGTTTCATGGGCGAACCCACCTTTCGGTCGTGGGGCACTGCGGGGGTGCGAGAAGACGCACCCCCGCAGCGACCTCTACTCGGTGCCGGCGCTTGCGCCGGCCATAGCGAACTTCTTCCAAAGCGTCACCACTGCTCCGACGATCGCCAGAGCTAGCCCGGCGATCCCGACGCCGATTGCTGAGGCCGCCCCCGTCACCGGGAGTTCAGTTGCTGCGGACATGTTTCACCCCCTCTTCATGCGGTCGTGATGCGCGCGGGTGATGTCCACACGCAGTTCTCCACTGTCGGTTGGCGCACTGCCTTGATGAGGGCATGCACGAACAGCCAGCGATAGATGAAGTCGGTGATGATGATGGGAACGATGAACACCAGCAGCCGGGGTTGCCGCAGCCCGATGCTCGCGGCGACGATCCAGAAGCTGTAGCCGGCGAAGAACACGAGGATGAAGATCGGTGCCTGGTACGCCGCGACGACCAGGACGCCGACGGCGACGGGCGCACTGACGATGTAGATCGTCCAATGCAGCATCAGGAGGATGTAGGCGGCGTCGAATCGTGACGCCTGACGGCCGACGCGGTGACCGATGATGCCCTGGAACGTCCCCCACAGCCAGCGCAGGTTCTGGCTGTACCAGTCCTTGAAGTTGGTCGGATCCTGCAGGTGCGCACGGGCACGAGGCGCATACACGACCTTGCCGAGGTTGCGCCGCTGCGCTTCGAGCACCCAGTAGGTGTCGTCGACGATGTACGGGGTCTTCTCGACGAGGACCTGCTCCAGCAGGCTGCTGCGATACACCGAGTTGCTTCCGGAGATGCAGTTCATGACGCCGAAGAGGCTCTGCACGTGGCGGATCGTGAGCTGGAAGTTCCAATAGGAGAACGCGCGCTTGGCGAGCCAGACGTTCCAGCGATGCTCCTTGGGCCACCACGTGATGTTCTTGCCGACCGCGATGGCGACGGAGAGGTCGGTCATCTTCTCGAGGCTCCGCTCGATGAAGTCCGGCTCGATGAGCACGTCATCGTCGAGGATCGCGACGGCGTCGTATCGCGTGCTGAGGTCCAGCTGGTGGAAAGCGGTGTACAGCGCCTTCGGCTTCCCGCCGTTCTTGACCAGCTCGAGCACCACCGCGCCCGCTGCGCGCGCCGCTTCGGAGGTCTGGTCTGCAGGGTCCTTCTGCTTCGACCCGTCGTCGATGACGTAGACGTCGCATCCCGTCAGCAGCGCGGCTCTCACTGTCTCGCCGATGGTGCCGGCACCTCTGAAGCACGCGATGACGACCGCGACCGCCTTCGGCCCGCCGATCGGGGGGAAGTCGGGCGACGCCTGCTTCTCACTCCACTCCCGCACCTTCGCAGGACGGAGCCTGCCGTACAGCCAGCCAGAACCTGCAACGGCGAGCAGGCAGAACGGTGTGACGAGCAACAGCCATGGGATCGCTTCCATCGTCTTCTCTCGTTGTCGGTCACGTCGTGGCTCGCCTGGGTGAGGTGCGCAACTGGCGCTGCACACCCGTTGTGCCGAGGTCTCCGGGCCTGAGCCCGACCGGCCGCGAAGCGTAGAATCACACTGTTCGGGTTCTTGCTACGACGGCAACGTATGGCCGGAACGTAATATCACGGCGTTTCTAAAGGTGGTCTTGAGGAAGATTCGCTTTGGCGGTGCAAGCTCGCACCGGTTGGTCCTACGCCGAGATCCGGCAGAATGAGGTCGACCGCGGCATCGCGCGGATCGGCGCCGATCTCGCGCAGCCTGCGGACTCATCAGCAGCCTGCACCCCGGTCCGGCCGCACCCTGATAGGAGGCACACCGTGACGGAGAGCACAGCGCATGGGCAGCCCGGCACTGGCCCGGTCGGGCCGGTCGATGCATCCGTCGTGCCCCGCTACGCCGGGATCGCCACGTACGCGCGGCTGCCGCGCATCGAGGACGTGCCGCGCGCCGACGTCGCCGTCGTGGGCGTGCCGTTCGACACGGGCGTCAGCTACCGCCCCGGCACGCGCTTCGGGCCCTCGCACGTGCGCGAGTCGTCACGACTGCTGCGCCCGTACAACCCGGCGCAGGACGTCTCGCCATTCGCGGTGGCCCAGGTCGTCGACGCCGGCGACTTCCCGGTGAACCCGTTCGACATCCAGGAGGCGGTGCTCGAGGTCGAGCGCGCCGCGACGGAGCTCGGCGAGCGGGCGACGCGGATCGTGACGATCGGCGGCGACCACACGATCGCGCTGCCGCTGCTGCGCGCCGTCGCCAAGCAGCACGGGCCGGTCGCTGTGCTGCACTTCGACGCGCACCTCGACACGTGGGACACCTACTTCGGCGCGCCGGTCACGCACGGCACGCCCTTCCGGCGCGCGAGCGAGGAGGGCCTCATCGACCTCACCGCGAGCTGCCACGTCGGCACCCGCGGCCCGCTCTACTCGAAGCAGGATCTCGAGGACGACGAGCGGCTCGGCTTCTCGATCGTCTCGAGCGAGTACGTCGAGGAGCACGGCGCCGAGGCGGCGATCCAGCGGATGCGCGACCGCATCGGCGACAAGCCGCTCTACATCTCGGTCGACATCGACGTGCTCGACCCCGCGCACGCGCCCGGCACAGGCACGCCCGAGGCGGGCGGGCTCACGAGCCGCGAGCTGCTGCGCTTCCTGCGGAGCCTCGGCGACAAGCACATCGTCGGCGCCGACGTCGTCGAGGTCTCGCCCGCGTACGACCACGCCCAGATGACCGGCATCGCGGCGAGCCACGTCGTCTACGAGCTCGTGACGCTGCTCGCGGCGCAGGCGGAGCGGATGCGCGGGGCCGAGTAGCGCTCCTGCTGGTCGAGCCGCACGCGCCGGAGGCGCGCGCGAGTCGAGACCATGCACAGGCCAGCGCCCGGTCTCGCCCGCGTCTATGGCCGCACACCTAGCATGTGCGCTGTGGTGGCGACGCGCGCGAAGGGCAACGGTCGACGGTGGGTGGCGGCGGTCGTCGCCGCCACCGTGGCGTTCGTCGTGGGCCTGTCGGTCGGCGCGCTGGCGTCGCCCTTCTTCGGGGACGAGGAGTTCCGGCGCGCGTTCCTCACCTCCGCAGGCTTCGGCGGAGTGGCCGCCGTCGGCGCGGCACTTGTCGCGTTCGCAGCCGCGCTGTACAGCGTCCGCTCGACTCGGGAGCAAGCCGAGGCCGATCGTGAGCAGAGCGAGCGGCGTGAGCGCAAGGAGCAGTGGTGGTCGCGGGCGGAGTGGGCGCTCACGCAGGTGGCGCATGGCGGCAGCGCTGCCGTCATCGGGTTGGGCGTGCTCGAGGCTCTGGGCAGGAGCGAGTGGGCGGACCAGCACGAAGGCGACATCATCGCCGCCGCGACGGACTTCGCGCTGGTCACGGAGGAGCTCGAGACCGACGCGGGGAGCAGCGACGACCTGCCTCACGACAGTGATGACTGAGGCGACGATCACCCCTCGACCTGGCAGGGGGTAGCGAGCACAATGGATGCGGGAGGCAGGCGTGGCTGACGAGCGGCAGAGCACGAAGGGTGCTGGTGCGAGCCCCAATGGCGGCAACGGCAAGGTCTATCGATCCATCCGCACCGGCCGCATCGTCTCGCAGGCGGAACGCATCGCTGCCGCGCGCGCTCGCATCGTCGCCGACGACATCCGCGGACTCGAGACCGAGCCGTGGATCGTCGAGCTCTCGAAGCAGCGCGCTTGACCGACGGTGAGCGTCCCGGGCGCCGCGCGGTCGTCGCGCGTGACCCGCACCGCTATCGGCCGAGTCGAGGGATCAGGGTCGAGGCGACCGTATCGTCGGTGAGGTCGAGCATGTCGACGACGTAGGTGCCGGGCCCGCCGCCACAGCTGCCCACCGTGCTGATGATCGTGAGGGCCGCTGCGGTGAGAACTGCGCGAGCGGTGATGCGAGTGCGCATGGTGTCTCCGATGAGCTCGCGCAGCGGCGCACGTGTCGTTGCGCGCGGGCAGACTACGCCCGTCGCTCGCGCAGCACAGCCCCCGAAGTTCAGCGCACCGCTGCCGGCTACTCCGGGCGCGGCGCCTTGATGAGCACCGCCGCGACGAGCGCGACGATCGCGGCGCCGAGGTGCGCGAGGAGCCACGCCTGTCCTTCGAACGCGAACGGCATGACCGGGTTCCAGGCCACCGCGATGGCGAGGAAGACCGGGATCCACCACCAGTGCTTCGCCTGGAAGGCGAACCAGGCGACGATCACCGCGAGCACCGCGATCACGAAGCGCAGCGTCTCGTACCACTCGCTGCCGATGAGCATCGTGCCGACCACGAGCGCGATCGCGACGAGCACGCCCGGGGCGAGCGCGTTGCGCTGGTAGGTGGGGCCGTAGCGATTGCTCTCCATCGCCATCAACCGTACGGCCTCGCATCCTGACGTACGTCCGCAGATCGGGCGCTCGCGCTCGCTGGACCCGATTCCGGATGCTGGACCCGAACCTTCGGGTCCAGCATTGAGAAATCGGTCCACGGGAGGATGGGCGCCGGCGCGATCGGGTCCACGATCCGGAAGCGGGTCTCGGCGCTGCTCGGTGGGCGCGCCGCTCAGGCCGCGAGCGCCTTCTTCACCCGCTGCAGGCTGACCGGCCCGGAGGTGCCCAGCTGCTGCGCGAAGAGGCTCACGCGCAGCTCCTCGAGCAGCCAGCGGGCGGTGACCAGCCGCTCGGCCTTCGCCGACCCATCCGTGCCCGGGACGGCATCCGTCACCGACGCCGCCAGCGGCAGCGTGCCGCCCGCCTCGGTGAAGAGCGCGGTCGCCTGCTCGACCTCGGTCATCCAGATGCGGTCCCGGTGCGCGGTCTCGGGCAGCCGCTTGACGCGGTGCTCGATCGCCCGCACGTAGACCTCGAGCCGCCCGAGCCGCGCGAGCCCCGTGCGACTCACGAAGCCGTCGAAGACGAGCTGGTCGAGGTGCGCGCGGGCGTCGGCGAGCGCCGCCATGTGAGCGAGGCTCGCGCCGTCGCGGATCGCGCGGTCGGCGTGCCGGGCGCTCGTGAGGATGCGCGCCACTTGCGACGCGAGCGCGAACAGGCGGTCGACGAGGCCGTCGGCGACGCGCGCCCGCAGCGCCTCGAAGTCGGCGACCGTCGCGGGGAGCGTCGCGCCGAGCTCGGCGTCGATGATCGCGAGCATGAGGTCGTCGAAGAGCCGGTCGGTCGAGGGGTATGGGCTCGCGCCGAGCGCGAGCTTCTCGGCCGCGGTGAGGTTCGACTGCACGTAGGGGCCGGGGCTCGGCACCTGCAGCAGCAGCAGCTGCCGCACCGCCGCGCGCTGGTCGCGCTGCTGCGACTCCCGCGTCGAGGCGAGCCGGATGCCGACGGTCGCCTTCCCGCCCTTGCCCGCGCTCGTGATGGCGTAGCCGGGGTAGGCGCGCACGGTGTTGCCGCCCTGCCGCACGTCGATGTGCTCGGGCAGCTCGACGTCGAAGCCCGTGACCTCGTCGCGCTCGAGGTCGCTCGTCACCTTCACGGCGGCCTTCGCGACCTGCGCCGTCGCCTGCTGCCCGAAGCGGCGCTTGAGCGCCTCGAGGTCCTTGTCGGCGCCGAGCCGGCGGCCGCGGCCGTCCTCGACCGCGAAGGTGGGCTTGAGGTGGTCCGGGATGCGGTGCCAGTCGACGTCGGTCGCGGCCGCCTGCACGTAGGCGGTGCGGGAGATGCGCGCGGCGAGCACCTCCGCGATCGACGGGGGCCGGTCGCTGCCCTTGATGCTCGCGACCGGCTGGGCCGGCAGCTCGGCGAGCATGCCGCGCGCCCAGTCGCCGGCCGGCACGACGTGCTTGCGCACGTGCTTCGGCAGGCTCTTGATCATCGCCGTGAGCAGCTCCTCGCGCATGCCGGGCACGAGCCAGTCGAAGCCCTCGGGGCTCAGGCGTGGCAGCACCGCGAGCGGCACGTGCACGGTGACGCCGTCGTCGGCGGCGCCCGGCTCGAACCGGTAGCTGAGCCGCAGCCGCTGCTCGCCCTGCTGCCACTTCGTCGGGAATGCCTCCTGGTCGACTCGGGCATCCTCGCCGGTGAGGTCCTCGCGCGTCATCGTCAAGAGGTCCGGCGTCTGCTTGCGGGCCTCGCGCCACCAGCCCTCGAAGCTGCGGGTGGATGCGACATCGGCCGGGATGCGCGCGTCGAAGAAGTCGAACACGGCTTCGTCGCCGACCAGCAGGTCGCGCCGGCGCTGGCGCTCCTCGAGCCGCTCGATCTCGCGGCGCAGCTCCTTGTTCTTGCGGTCGAAGTCCTGCGGGCTGTCCCACTCGCCGTCCACGAGCGCGTGCCGGATGAACAGCTCGCGCGCGTGCTCGGGGTCGATGCGCGAGAACTGCACGCGGCGACGCTCGACGATCGTGACGCCGAAGAGCGTCACCTTCTCGAACGCCACGACGGAGCCCTGCTTGCGCTCCCAGTGCGGCTCGGAGACCTGCCGCTTCGCGAGGTCGCCCGCGAGCGGCTCGGCCCACGCGAGGTCGATCGCTGCGACGTTGCGGGCGAAGAGCCGGCTCGTCTCGACGAGCTCGGCGGCCATCACCGCGCGGGGCGGCTTCTTGGCGAGGCCCGAGCCGGGGAAGATCTGGAACCGCGCGCCACGGGCGCCGAGGTACTCGGGCCGCACGCGCATCCGCCGCTTGTCGCCCTTGTCGCCGGGCCGCGACTGCTGCGGCTTCTGCGTCTCGTCGAGCGTGCCGATGCGGCCGAGCAGGCCCGACAGCAGCGCCTTGTGGACGGCGTCGGCGTCGACGGCCGTGGCGAGCGAGCCGGGACCGCCCTCCGCCCCACCCGCTGGTCGAGCCGCACGCGCCGCAGGCGCGCGCGAGTCGAGACCATGTCCACGTGGCGATCGGTCTCGAGACGCGGCCTCCGGCTGCTCCTCGACCCGCGAGGGCGACGAGCGCTTCTCCGGCTTCAGCCCCATCGACCGCGTCAGCTGCCGCACGACGTCCTGCCACTCGCGCACACGCAGGAACGAGAGGTGCTCCGCCTTGCACAGCTTCCGGAACTGGTTGCCCGAGAGCGTCGCCTGCTGCGCCTGCAGGTGCCGCCAGAGCGCGAGCAGCGAGATGAAGTCGCTCGTCGGGTCGGTGAAGCGCGCGTGCGAGCGGTCGGCCTCCTCGCGCCGCTCGAGCGGGCGCTCCCGCGGGTCCTGGATCGTCAGTCCGGCGACGATCGCGATGACCTCGTGGGCGACATCGGCATCCCGGCCGGCCAGGGCCATCCGCCCGAACCTCGGGTCGACGGGCAGGCGCGCGAGCTCGCGGCCGATCTTCGTGATGGCGCCCTTCGACGAGATGGCGCCGAGCTCGCGCAGCAGGTCGTGGCCGTCCTTGATGCCGCGCGGGTCGGGCGGCTGGAGGAACGGGAACTCCTCGAGCGGGCCGAGCCCGAGCGACGCGGCCTGCAGGATGACGGCCGCGAGGTTGGTGCGGAGGATCTCGGGGTCGGTGAACGCGGGGCGCTTGTCGAAGTCCGACTCGGCGAAAAGCCGGATCGCGATGCCCGGCGCCACGCGGCCCGCGCGGCCCGAGCGCTGGTTGGCGCTCGCCTGGCTGATCGCCTCGATCGGCAGCCGCTGCACCTTGCTGCGCGCCGAGTAGCGCGAGATGCGGGCGGTGCCCGTGTCGATGACGTGGCGGATGCCCGGCACGGTCAACGACGTCTCGGCGACGTTCGTGGCGAGCACGACGCGGCGACGGATGCCGGGGCGGCTCGAGCGCTCGAAGACGCGGTGCTGGTCGGCGGCGCTCAAGCGGCCGTAGAGGGGGAGGATCTCGGTCGTCGGGCCGAGCTTGCCCTGCAGCTGGTCCTGCGCGTCGCGGATGTCGGCCTCGCTGGGGAGGAACACGAGCACGTCGCCGGCGTCGTCGCGGGCGATCTCCTGCAGCGCCGACTCGATGCCGTCGATGGGATCGAGGTCGACGTGCTCGTCCGGCTCGCCGTCGTCGTCCTCGTCCTCGTCCATCTGCTCGGCGACGAGCGGGCGGTAGCGGATGTCGACGGGGAACGTGCGGCCGGAGACCTCGATGATCGGGGCGCCGCCGAAGTGCCGGCTGAACGACTCCGGGTCGATCGTCGCGCTCGTGACGATCACCTTCAGGTCGGGACGGCGGGGGAGCAGCCGCTGCAGGTAGCCGACGAGGAAGTCGATCGTGAGGCTGCGCTCGTGCGCCTCGTCGATGATGATCGTGTCGTACTGCTTGAGGTCGCGATCGCGGTGCATCTCGGCGAGCAGGATGCCGTCGGTCATCACCTTGATCTGCGTCGCGGCCGACACCTGGTCGGTGAAGCGCACCTTGTAGCCGACGGCCCCGCCGAGCTCCTCGCCGAGCTCCTCGGCGATGCGCTCGGCGATCGTGCGGGCGGCGAGCCGGCGAGGCTGCGTGTGGCCGATGCTCGAGCGGCCGAGCTCGAGGCACATCTTCGGCAGCTGCGTCGTCTTGCCGGAGCCCGTCGCGCCCGCGACGATCACGACCTGGTGCTCGTGGATCGCCGCCATGATCTCGTCGCGCGCAGCGCTGACGGGCAGATCAGCCGGGTACTCGATGCGCATCCGACCATTCTCCCGTGCGCGGCTGTGCCCGCGCACCCGCCGCGGCGCATCCGCCCCGCCCCCGCGCGCATCCGCCGCCCTGCACCTGCGTCGCGGACCCCTTCCTCACTGCTGGACCCGAATGTTCGGGTCCAGCAGTGAGAAAGAGGTCCGCCGAATCGCGACGGCCCCCGCGCGGGGGCCGGGCTCACCGGTGCGTCGCGCGGCGCCATCCACAGGTCCGGGCGCGCGGGGCGGCGCGCCGCGCCGACGCGGTGCACCCTGCCAGCATGCGCGACTCCGACCGAGCCATCTGGGACTCACGAGCCCGACTGCAGCGCACGCGCGACCTGCGAGCGGATGCGCCGACGCGGGTGCCGTCGCAGGACGAGCGGCTGACGCGCATCCGCCAGGGCGTCTACGCCCGAGCGGAGGATCTTGACGGCGCGCCGCACGGGGTGCAGTACCTCGCCCGCATCGAGGCCACGGCGCAAGCGCGGCGTGCACCGATCTTCGCTCGGGAGTCGGCGCTCGCGGTGCATGGCGTGCCGTACGGCCGCGAGCCCGAGCGGGTGTTCACGATCGGGGGAGCGAGCACCGCCGGCCTCAAGGCAGGGGTCCAGCACGCTCGGGTGACGATCGCCGCTGACGACGTCGTGCAGGAACGAGGGCTGCTGGTGTGCTCGCTGCCGTACGCGCTCGCCGATACGGCGAGGCACCGCGATCAGCGGGTCGCGGTGGCAGCGATCGACGCGGCACTGCACGAGCAGCTGGTCAGCAAGGAGGCGATCCTCGATGCGCTGTCGCGGCAGAGCCGGGTGGGACAGGCGCGGGCTCGCGCGTCGATCGCCTTCGCCGAGGGGGCCGCGGAATCGGTCGGAGAGTCGTGGAGCAGGGTCGTGCTGCAGCTGCTGGGCTTCCCGGCTCCGGAGCTGCAGCCCGCGGTCCGGGGCGCGAGCGGTCGGTGGTGGCACCCGGACTTCCGCTGGCGTCTCGCTGACTTGCCGAGGCCCCTGCTCGGCGAGTTCGACGGCATGACCAAGTACGGGGACCTCGCCGCGCGGGAGGGGCTGACCCCGCAGCAGGCGCTCGCCCGGGAGAAGCGCCGGGAGGACGACCTCCGCGCCGAGAACGACACCGTCCACTGGGTCTGGGGCGACGTGACGACGCCGAGGCGGCTGGAGCGCATCCTGCTCGCCCGCGGCGTGCCGCGCATCCGTCCGTCGTCGCTGTGGCTGCCCGGAAATCGCTAGGTGGACGCATGGCGCTGGCTCCGGCGCCTGCGGACCGCTTTCTCGCTCGTGGACCCGAATGTTCGGGTCCACGAGCGAGAAACAGGTCCGTCTCTGGCGGCGCGCGGGGACAGCACGTGCGCACGCACTCTGGCGCTTCTCAGACCGCCCGGCCAGGATGGCGAGCATGGACATCCACGACAACGGGCCGAAGCCGAACACGTTCGACATCGAGACCGCCACCACCGAGAACGACGCCTACCGCCGCGTTGCCTGGACGGGCAAGCACCTCCAGGTGACGCTCATGTCGATCGAGCCGGGCAAGTCGATCGGGCTCGAGGTGCACCACGGCACCGACCAGTTCCTGCGCATCGACCAGGGCAAGGGTGTCGCGAAGATGGGTCCCGAGAAGGACGACCTGCAGGAGCACGAGGTCGAGGACGGCTGGAGCATCCAGGTGCCCGCGGGCACGTGGCACGACGTCGAGAACACCGGCGCCGAGCCGCTCCGCCTCTACACGATCTACGCCCCGACGCATCACGCGAAGGGCATCGTGCAGCAGACGAAGGACAAGGCCGACGCCGACGAGGAGGCCGGCCGCGACGAGCCGCCGAAGTGGGTCGAAGAGGTCGACGACAAGGGCGAGGAGACGGCCTGAGCCGTCCCGCACGCGCAGGCGCCCGTCGGTGATCCGGCGGGCGTCCGTCGTCCCGGCGAGTGGATGCGCGTCGGTCGCGGGTGCCGCGGTCCGGCGGCGCGTCCGTCGTCCCGGCGAGTGGATGCGCGTCGGCCGCGGGCGCTGCCCTCCCGCGGCACACGACCACCGAGGCCGGCAGCGCCGACCGCCGCGCCACGAGTCGAAGCGAGGCGCGGATGCTGGCATGCTTTCGTCAGCGCGCAGTGCGGGGCGTGGGTGGTCGAGACCCGACCGTCCGGATCCCGCGCACCGCTGGCGCATCCACGGACAACGGGAGACACGATGACGATCGATCTGGCCACCTACCAGCTGAGCGAGGACGAGCTGGCGCTCGCCGAGGGGGTGCGCGAGTTCGCGGACCGGGTGGTGGCGCCGGTCTCGTACGAGGCGGACCGCACGAAGACGCTGCCGATGGACGTCGTGGCGCGGATGGGCGAGATGGGCCTGTTCGGGATCCCCTTCCCCGAGGAGGTCGGCGGCCAGGGCGGCGACTACTTCGCGCTCTGCCTCGCGATCGAGGCCCTCGCGCGCGTCGACCAGTCGATCGCGATCACCCTCGAGGCAGGCGTGAGCCTGGGCGCGATGCCGATCTTCCGCTTCGGCAGCGACGAGCAGAAGGCCGAGCTGCTGCCCGACCTGCTCTCGGGCGCCGCGCTCGCCGGCTTCGGCCTCACCGAGCCGGAGGCCGGCTCCGACGCCGGCGCCACGCGCACCACCGCGCGCCTGGAGGGCGACGAGTGGGTGATCAACGGCGCGAAGCAGTTCATCACCAACTCCGGCACCCCGATCACGCGATTCGTCACGGTCACCGCGGTGACCGGCGAGCAGGACGGCCGCAAGGAGATCTCGACCATCTACGTGCCCAACGGCACCCCCGGCTTCACCGTCGAGGCGCCGTACGACAAGGTCGGCTGGCACGCGTCCGACACGCATCCGCTCACGTTCCGAGACGTGCGGGTGCCGGCGAGCAACCTGGTGGGCGAGCGGGGCCGCGGCTTCGCGGGGTTCCTGCACATCCTCGACGAGGGACGCATCGCGATCGCCGCGCTCTCGACGGGTGCCGCCGAGGGCTGCCTCGAGGACGCCATCGAGTACGCGCACTCGCGCAAGGTCTTCGGCGAGCCGCTCGCGAGCCGGCAGAACGTGCAGTTCGTGATCGCCCGCATGCAGGCACGCGTGCACAACGCGCGCCTCGCCTGGCATCACGCGGCTCGCCTGCGCGATGCCGGCAAGCCCTTCAAGACCGAGGCGGCGCTCGCCAAGCTCACGGCGAGCGACGCGGCGATGGACAACGCGCGCGACGCGACCCAGATCCTCGGCGGCAACGGCTTCATGAACGAGTACTCGGTCGCCCGTCACTTCCGTGACTCGAAGATCCTCGAGATCGGCGAGGGCACGAGCGAGGTGCAGCTGCTCGTCGTCGCGCGCGCCCTCGGGCTCGCCTGAAGCCGCGAGACTGAGCGGCCTCCGGGCGCTGAGC
>NZ_BAAAKK010000003.1:25136-37575 GCF_039527715.1 Agrococcus citreus | reverse complement strand
TCGGTGATCCGGCGGGCGTCTTGTCGTGTGCAGCGCCGAAGCGGATGCGTGGCGGTGCGGATGCGTGGCGGGCGGATGCGCGTCAGGCGCGGGCGGTGCCGTCCGGGTCGTGCGAGCCCACGTCGCCCTCGGGCGCGGCGTCGACGTCGGTGTCGGCGGGCGAGGTCGCGATGTCGGGGTCGGCGCCGACGACCGTGGTGCCGTCGGAGGCGCCCTCGCTCGGGCCGGGGTGCGATCCCGCGGTACCGTCTGCGCGGGCCTCCGCGTCGGCGTCGCCGTGCGCGGCGTTGGGCGTGGTGCTGTCGGTCATGCTGTCCTCCGTCAGGCTCGGGGTCGCATCGTCGCGGCCCGTGGTGGGGTTCGCGCCGGCGTGCGCGCCGGCGCTGGTCGCGTGCTGGCCGGCCGCAGCATGCGGGTGGGGCGACGCCGCGAGCGGCGCCTCGGTCGCGATCGCTCCGGGTGCCGGCACCGGGATCGGGCCAGAGGCGGGAGCATCGGGGATGCTGTCCGCCTCGCTGCCCGCGACGCCATCCTGCGTCGTCGGTGCGGCGACGCCAGCGACGCCGCCGAGCGACGACGGTGCCGCAGCGGCACCGGCCGAGCCGCCCTGCGAGCCGCGCTCGCTCGACGGCGCAGCAGCCGAGCCAGTCGCGCCCTCCCGCGCCGAGGTGCCGACCGCGGGGTCGTCGGCGTCGTCGGTGTCGCCGTCGAACGGGTTGTCGCCGATGAGCGGCGGCAGCTCCTCGCCGTGCGCGCCGCGGCGCTCGAGCACGAAGATCGACGCGAGCATCGTGATGATCGACAGCCCGACGAAGATCCAGCCGATGATGCTGTTCGTCAGCAGCCCGAGCGAGTCGGTGACGCGCAGGTAGCTGAGGATCGCGAGCAGCGCGCCGAGCGCCACGAGCACGGTCGTCGTGACGACGAACCAGGTGGGCCGCGTGCGGCGCGTCGCGATGACGGCACCCATGACGAGTGCGGCGAGACCGAGCAGGTAGTGCATGCGGTCAGCCTAGGCGCACGCCCCTGGATCCGCGACGAGATCGGAGAACGGGGGCCGGGGCGGAGGGGCGACACGCGCAAGCGGTGCGAGTCGGCGGCCGCGCCTACGATGGAGCGAGTGACCAGCCAGCCCGGAGAGACCCCGTTCGGGGCGTACGCAGGGCAGCCGTGGATCCAGCACACGGGTCAGCAGCTCGGCCAGCAGCTCGGCCAGCACGGCACCGATCCGGGCCCGCACTTCGGCACCTACGCGGCCGATCACCTGCCGCCGACCTATCCCGAGCGCGCGGCGTGGGGCACGGCGCAGCCGCTGCGCGCCTGGCAGCAGGAGGCGCTCGAGCAGTACTTCCGCACCGAGCCGCGCGACTTCCTCGCGGCCGCCACCCCGGGCGCCGGCAAGACCACGTTCGCGCTGCGGCTCGCCTCCGAGCTGCTCCGCCGCGGCGCCGTCGCCCGCATCACCGTCGTCGCGCCGACCGAGCACCTCAAGCAGCAGTGGGCCGACGCGGCGCACCGGGCAGGCATCCGCCTCGACCCCGACTTCTCGAACGGCGACGGCGACTACCCGCGGCAGTACCACGGCGTCGTCGTCACCTACGCGCAGGTCGCCGCGCGGCCGCCCGTGCACGAGCGCATCACGCGCTCCGCGCCGAGCCTCGTCATCCTCGACGAGGTGCACCACGCCGGCGACGCGCTCAGCTGGGGCGACGCGGTCCTCGAGGCCTTCGGCCCCGCGACCCGCCGACTGTCGCTCACCGGCACCCCGTTCCGCAGCGACACCTCGCCCATCCCGTTCGTCGAGTACGTGCGCGACGAGCGCGGCATCCGCCTCTCGCGCTCCGACTACGCCTACGGCTACGACCACGCGCTGCGCGACGGCGTCGTGCGCCCGGTGCTCTTCATGGCCTACGCCGGCACGATGCAGTGGCGCACGTCGATGGGCGACGAGATGAAGGCGACGCTCGGCCACGGCGACACGAAGGACATCACGAACGGCGCGTGGCGCACCGCGCTCGACCCGGGCGGCGCGTGGATCCAGCAGGTGCTGCGCAGCGCCGACGTGCGCCTCACGCACGTGCGGCAGACGGTGCCGGATGCGGGCGGCCTCGTGGTCGCGACCGACCAGGCGCAAGCGCGGCAGTACGCGCAGCTGCTGCGCGACATCGCGGGGGAGGAGCCCACCGTCGTCCTCTCCGACGACACCGGCGCATCCGACCGCATCGGCGCCTTCTCGCAAGGGAGCCAGCGATGGATGGTCGCGGTGCGCATGGTCTCGGAGGGCGTCGACGTGCCGCGGCTCGCGGTGGGCGTCTACGCGACGAGCTCGTCGACGCCGCTGTTCTTCGCGCAGCTCATCGGCCGCTTCGTGCGCTCGCGCCGCCGCGGCGAGGTCGCGACCGTCTTCCTGCCGTCGGTGCCGCCGCTGCTCACGCTCGCGGCCGAGCTCGAGCGGCAGCGCGACCACGCGCTCGACCGCGAGCAGGCCGACGACCAGCTGCTCGACGACGACCTCATGGATGCGGCCGAGAAGGGCGACAACGACGACCGCGAGGCCGCGCCCTTCACGTGGGAGCCGCTCGAGTCGAGCGCGACCTTCGACCGGGTGCTGTTCGGCGACGCCGAGTTCGGCCAGCTCGTCGAGCCCGCGACCGAGGAGGAGCTCGACTTCATCGGCATCCCGGGCCTGCTCGACGCGGAGGACGTCTCAGACCTGCTCAAGCGCCGGCACGCGCGGCAGGCGGCGCGCATCCGCGACCGGCCGCCGAACCAGGAGGCGCCCGAGCCGCTCTACCGCAACATGCGCGAGGAGCGGCAGCTGCTCAACTCGCTCGTCGCGATCGCGGCGAAGCGGCGGGGCGAGGCGCACGCGCTCGTGCACGCCGAGGCGCGGCGCGTGTGCGGCGGCCCGCCGGTCGCGCAGGCGTCGATGCAGCAGCTGCGCGACCGCATCCGCTACCTGCGCAAGGTCGTCGACAAGCGCTGAGCCCGCTCTACGGCAGCGAACCGGAGCGCGTGACCACCCAGTCGGTCGCCTCGAGCTCGAACCCGGCCGACTGCTCGTGCCACGCGAGGTCATTCGCGCCCAACAGCGTCGAGTCGAGGCGGATGGCCTCGAGCGAGCCCGTGGGCACGGATGCCTCCCCGAGCACGAACCGCTGCGGATGCCCGGACTGGTCGTCCCGCGCGTAGCCGCTCGTCGTCGCCCACGCCTGCACGGCGGCCTCGACGTCGTCGCCGCGCACGTACGCGGTCGAGCTCTCGACCGTCGCCTGCGCGCCGTCGGGCTCGAACTCGAAGGTGATGGCGCAGAGCACCGCGGCGTCGTCGAGCAGCGCCGACGGCTCGAAGCCGGCACGGGCGGCGCTCGCCTCGAGCCACGACGCGGCCGACGGCGAATCGGGCTCGACCATCGCGGCGGCGAGCACCACACCGTCGCCGCACCTCGGCGCTCCGGCGACCGGGCCGGGGGTGCTGACGACGAGCTGCGGAGCCGGGGTCTCGGCGGCCGCGGTCGTCGGGCTCTCGGACGCGGACGGCGCGGGCGCGGATGCCGTCGGCTCGGCCACCGGCGCGCCGGTCGGCGCTGGGCTGGAGGCGGGCGCGGAGCAGCCGGCCAGGCCGATCGCCACGGCGGCGAGGAGCAGCGGGATCGCGGTGCGCACGGTCGCTATCCCTGCGTGAAGTCGGCGTGCCACACGAGCACGGCATCGGGCTGCGCGCCGGAGAGGCGCACGATGTCGGCCGCATTGCCGATCGTCGGATCGTCGCCGTCGAGCGGCGCCCAGAAGATCTTCATCGTCGAGGTGCCGTCGGCGGTGAGCGGCGCCTCGCGCTCGACGAAGCCCGTCTGGCCCGACCGCGACGTGTAGCCGCTGGCGTTCGCCCAGCCCTCGAGCTCCTGGAACACGACGTCGCTGCGAGCGACGACCGCTTGCGAGACGACCGCGACGCCCGGGCTGCCGTCGATCGGGGTGCGGTAGGTCACGACGCACTCGACGTCGAGGCCCGCGAGCGCCTCGGCGGGAGCGAACGATCCCTCGGGCTGCGCCTGCGCGAGCTGCTCCTCGGCCGTCCCCTCCCAGCTGGTCGGGGCGCCGCTGATCATCGCCAGCACATACTCGTCGCCGCAGGAGCGAGCGTCGGATGCGCCGGGCGAGGCCGGCGGCGGCGTCGCGGTCGCGGGCGGGCTCGGGGGATCGCTGCTCGGCGGCGTCGTCGTCGGGGTCGGCGTGGTCGACGCCGAGGGGGTCGTCGTCGGTTGGTTCGTCGCGGTCGCCGTCGGCGAGAGCGACGCCGCGGGTGCGACCGGGCCGCACCCGGCAAGCGCGAGGAGCGCGATGCCGGCGGAGGCGAGGGCGAGCGTGGGCCGCATGGTGGGCTCCTTCGATGCCGGCGCCCCGGCGGCGCCCGTGCCGCTCAGTGTGCGCGCCGAGCGCTCCCGGCGCCAGCGGATCGCGTCACGATTGCGCCACGATCCGCGGCGGCCGTGCCTCAGTCGTGCTCGACCCAGCACACGAGCACAGCGGAGGCGACCGCGTACGCGACCTCGTCGCGCGTCATCGTGCCGCCGGCCAGCTCCGCGGGCAGGCGCGTGGCGTCGACGAGCAGCGTCATGCCGTCGCGCAGGAAGGCGACCTTCCCCGCATCCGTCGTGAACGAGGGCATCCCGAGCCCGAGCAGCCCCTCGATGTCCCTCGCGCCCTCGATCGAGCCCTGCAGCTCGGCGAAGTGGGCCTCGCCGACCTCGAGGTCGGCGGTGTCGTGCACCGAGAGCGTGAGCGGCGACCCGTCGATGTCGTACGTGCACGTGAGCATCGGCGCGTTCCAGGTCGACGTCGGCTCGACCTCATCCGGGAGGTCGAGCATCGATGCGATCGATGCCGTCACCTGCCCTTCGCAGATCATCTCCGCGGCAGCGGAGGGCTCGAGCGCGCTCCCGTGGCCCGACCCGTGCGCGCCGTGCTCGGCACCGGTCATGACAGTGCCGTCGGGCATCGTGTGCGACGGCTCGGCGCTGCCCGCTTCGGCGCTCGACGTCTCGGTGCTCGATGCTGCCGGGCTCGCGGGGGGCTCGGCGGCCGAGGCCGCGCAGCCGGTCACGAGCAGCGAGGCGACGACGACGGCGCCCATCCAGGTCTTGCGGAGCATGTGGATCTTCCGATCTGTCGGATGCGTACACCGGGTGTTCGGCGCGGCCCACGTTCGGGATTGGTGCGGATGCACCGGCGCCCCTCCGACACGCCACTGCGGCCGCCTCCAACACGCACGTGCGGCCCGCTCCGACACGCCACTGCGGGGCGCCTCCAATCCGTCCGCGCCCTCGGTCTCGAAGGCCATGGCAGAAGAGGGCACAACATCCTGCGCCTGACACTCGAAGAAGAGGACATCCCATGAAGAAGAAGGCAATGCTGTTCGTCGCTCCGGGGCTCGCCCTGGGGCTCGTCGCACTGGGCACCGCCCCGGCGATGGCTGCGGACGCGGACCAGTCGTACTCGGCGATGCTCGGCGAGATCAACAACAGCGGCGCATCGGGCGAGGTGTGGATCGACATGGAGGGCAGCATGGCCACGGTCACGCTCAACGCGACCGGCCTCGCGGCCGAGTTCGACGGCGCGCCCTACCCGCACGTGCAGCACATCCACATCGGTGCGCAGGGCCTGTGCCCGAGCCCCGAGGCCGACGCCAACGGCGACGGCATCATCAGCACCACCGAGGGCGGCCCGTCGTACGGCGAGATCGGCACCACCCTCTCGGTGGGCGACGCGGACAAGTCTCCGGCAGGCGGCCTCGACCTCGCGGCGGCTCCGGCAGGCAGCACGATCGCCTACGAGGAGACCTTCGAGCTCGACCAGGCCACGCAGGACGCGCTTGCTGCCGGCACGGCGGTCGTCGTCGTGCACGGCCTCGACCCGGCCACCCAGCCGGAGTCGGGCACGAGCCCCAGCGACCTCGTCCCCGAGCTGCCGCTCGCGGCGACCTCGCCCGCCCTGTGCGGTGCCCTTGAGGTCGCACCGGTCGGCGGCGTCGACACCGACGTCGCGACGATCGCTGCCGCTGGCACGAACGACTCGGCGCTCGGCACCGTCGCCCTGGGCGGCACGCTCGCGCTCATGGTCGCCGCCGGCGCGTACGTCGTGCGTCGTCGCGTGGTCCGCGACAACTGATCGATCCAGCTCGATGATCGACCACAGCAAGGGCCGTCGTCTCCACCTCGCGGTGGGGGCGGCGGCCCTCGTGATCGCCCTCTCGGCGTGCAGCACGGTCGGCGAGCCGGCGTCGCCCACCGCGTCGCCCGCCCCGACCGCGACCGCCTCGGCGACCGAGCCGACGGCATCCGCCGCGCCGACGACGGAGCCCGCACCCGACGAGCCGATGCTGGATGCCTCGGCACCCGTGAGCGTGCAGATCCCGTCGGTCGGCCTCGACGCCGCGCTCATCCGCACGGGCATCCGCGACGACGGCGTGCTCGAGGTGCCGCCCGGCGAGGAGGGGTCGCCGGCCAGCTGGTACGACGGCTCGCCCACACCGGGGGAGCGCGGCACCTCGGTGCTGCTCGGGCAGGTCAACTCCACCACCGACGACAGCGGCGTGTTCTTCGACCTGCCGCGGCTCGTCGAGGGCGACGAGGTGCGGGTCACCCGCGAGGACGGCTCGACGGCAGTGTTCGAGGTCTACCGCTCCGAGACGTTCGCCAAGGACGCGTTCCCGACCCGCGCCGTCTACGCTCCCGTGGCGGGCGCCGAGCTGCGGCTCATCACGTGCCACGAGGGCGAGGGCGCCAGCCCCTACCCGAACAACTACGTCGTCTTCGCGCGGCTCGTCAGCTCGGCGTAGGAGCGGGTCCGCCGGTCACTCGACCGGCGGCGGCGACTGCCACCCCTGCAGCGCGGGGCAGACCTGCCACGACACCGACACGTCGGCGCCGTCGAGCGGGATGCCTGCCAGGTCGGCATGGCGCTGCAGCTCGACGGCTCCTTCGTATCGGCTCACCGCATCCCACTGGAGCAGCGTCGCGACGGCACCGTCGCCGCTCACGGTGATGCCGAAGCTGCGGGTGTTGTCCGACATCCCGATGTCGGTGCGCTCGAGCCCGTGCTCGCCGGCCCACGCCATCAGCGCCTCGTCGATCTCGCGCATCCGCCCGCCGTCGACGCCGGCGTCCAGATAGGCGCGGGCGAAGTCCATCTGGCAGTCGTTCGTCGACGCCGTCCAGCTCGACGCGCACAGCAGGTCGAAGCCGTCGACGACGCCCGGCAGCGCGAAGCCGCTGCGGTACGCCGCCGTCGTCGGTAGCCGTACTCCCTTGTCGTCGGCGCCGCCCCAGAAGACGTTCTCGTGGCACCTCGTGTCGGGCCCCGGTGCCTCGGCGACCGGCTCGGCGGGCTCGGCGGTCGCGCCGGCGTCGGTGCGGTCGGGGAAGGCGCCGCCGAAGAGCACGCAGCCCGACAGCGCGAGCGCGGCGGCGGATGCGACGGCGATGGCCGCGAGCGACCGGCGGAGCTGGGATGCGCGTGCGCTCGACCGGAACATGGCCGCCTCTTCCTCGAGGGTCGGCGCGATCGTACGCCCGAGTGCCCCCGAGCGGCAGTCGTCGCTTGCGAAGCCGGCGCCTCGACGTTCGAGGGCGGGACGACGTCGTCGAGGGCCGGCGGGGCAACGATCGCGCAACGAGTGCCCGACCGCGGCCGGATAGGGTCGGGAGCATGATCCACCACGACGTGAGAGCCCACAAGAGCGCCGAGAACCTGCCCCGCGAGGAGCAGCTCGCCTGGAAGATCGCCCAGGTCGCGGTCGACCCGGTCGAGGTGGAGGCCGACGTGGTCGAGATGATCGCGAACCGCGTCATCGACAACGCATCCGTCGCCATCGCGAGCCTCAACCGCCCGCCGGTGATCTCCGCGCGCGAGCAGGCGCAGCGCCACCCCTACGCGCCGGGCGCCGCGGTGTTCGGCATCGAGGACCGCGTGAGCCCCGAGTGGGCGGCGTGGGCCAACGGGGTCGCCGTGCGCGAGCTCGACTACCACGACACCTTCCTGGCCGCGGAGTACTCGCACCCGGGCGACAACATCCCGCCGATCCTCGCGGTCGCGCAGCACGTCGGCTGCGACGGGCGCGCGCTCGTGCGCGGCCTGGCGACGGGCTACGAGATCCAGGTCGACCTCGTGCGCGCGATCAGCCTGCACAAGCACAAGATCGACCACGTCGCGCACCTCGGCCCGTCGGCTGCCGCCGGCATCGGCACGATGCTCGGTCTCGACGCCGAGACGATCTTCCAGGCCGTCGGCCAGGCGCTGCACACCACCACCGCCACCCGCCAGTCGCGCAAGGGCGAGATCTCCACCTGGAAGGCGCACGCGCCCGCGTTCGCCGGGAAGATGGCGGTCGAGTCGGTCGATCGCGCGATGCGCGGTCAGACGAGCCCCGTGCCGATCTACGAGGGCGAGGACGGCGTGATCGCGTGGCTGCTCGACGGCTGGGAGGGCCGGTACTCGGTGCCGCTGCCCGCGCCGGGCGAGCCGAAGCGCGGCATCCTCGACACGTACACGAAGGAGCACTCGGCCGAGTACCAGGCGCAGGCCTGGATCGACCTCGCCCGCGGGCTCTCCGCCGAGCGGCCCGAGCTGCGCGACCCCGCGAACGTGCAGTCGATCGTGCTCCACACGAGCCACCACACGCACTTCGTGATCGGCTCGGGCGCGAACGACCCGCAGAAGTACGACCCGACCGCCTCGCGCGAGACGCTCGACCACTCGATCCCCTACATCGTCGCGGTCGCGCTGCAGGACGGCGGCTGGCACCACGTCGACTCCTACGCGCCCGAGCGGGCGCAGCGGCCCGACACCGTCGAGCTGTGGAACCGGATCACGACGCTCGAGGACCCGGTCTGGACCGAGCGGTACCACGACCCCGACCCCGACAAGAAGGCGTTCGGCGGCCGCATCGTCGTCACGCTCACCTCGGGCGAGGTCATCGAGGACGAGATCTCGGTGGCGGATGCGCACCCGGCCGGCGCGCGCCCCTTCGGTCGCGCCGAGTACGTGCACAAGCTGCGCACCCTCGCGCAGGGCATCATCGACGACACCGAGATCGACCGCTTCCTCGCGCTCGTCGACCGGCTGCCGGAGCTGTCGGCCGCCGAGGTGCGCCAGCTCAACGTGTTCGCTCCGGTCGGCATCGTCGACCAGGGCACGACGCAGGGCCTCTTCTAGTGCTGTCGACGTCGGTCACGCCCTCCGAGAAGCGGAAGGCGATGCGCGCGGGGCTCGCCTCCGGCACGCTGCAGCGCTACCCGGGCGCGTTCACGCCGCTGACCGGGCCGCTCATCCAGCAGCTCGGCTTCGAGGGCGTCTACATCTCGGGCGCCGTCATGGCGGCCGAGCTGGGACTGCCCGACATCGGCATGACGACGCTCACCGAGGTCGCGCAGCGCGGCCGCGAGATCTCGCGCATGACCGACCTGCCGACGCTCATCGACGCCGACACGGGCTTCGGCGAGGCGATGAACGTCGCGCGCGCCGTGCACGAGCTCGAGGACGCCGGCGTCTCGGGGCTGCACCTCGAGGACCAGGTCAACCCGAAGCGCTGCGGCCACCTCGACGGCAAGGAGGTCGTCTCGCTCGACCTCGCGGTGCAGCGCATCGCGGCCGCCGTCTCGGCCCGCCGCGACAGCGACCTCGTCATCATGGCCCGCACGGACATCCGCGGGGTGTCGGGGCTCGAGGCCGCGAAGGACCGCGCCAAAGCGCTCGAGGCGGCTGGCGCCGACGCGATCTTCCCCGAGGCGATGGCCTCGCTCGAGGAGTTCGCGGCCATCCGCGAGGCCGTCGACGTGCCGATCCTCGCCAACATGACCGAGTTCGGCAAGAGCGCCCTCTTCACGCACCAGCAGCTGCAGGATGTGGGCGTCAACATCGCGATCCACCCGGTGTCGCTGCTGCGCATCGCGATGGGCGCGATCGAGCGCGAGCTGGGCCTGCTGCAGCAGACCGGCACGCTCGACGGCGCCGTGGAGCGCATGCAGACGCGCTCGCGCCTCTACGAGCTCAACGACTACGCCGCCTACAACGCGTTCGACGAGGGCGTGTTCAACTTCGAGGTGCCCGTCGGGCACCGAGGCGACGGCGACGCATGAGCGTGCTCTTCTCGCCCGTGCAGCTCGGGCCGATCGAGGTGCGCAACCGCGCCTGGGTGTCGCCGATGTGCCAGTACTCCTGCGAGGAGCGCGACGGCATGGCGGGCGACTGGCACCACGAGCACCTCACGTCGTTCGCGCGCGGCGGCGCGGGCCTCGTGATGACCGAGGCGGCAGCGATCGAGCCGATCGGGCGCATCTCGCCGCACGACTTGGGGCTCTGGAACGACGCGCAGGCCGAGGCGCTCGCGCCGATCGCGGCGCGCATCCGGGCGCACGGCGCCGTGCCGGCCGTGCAGCTCGCGCACGCGGGCCGCAAGGCCTCCACCCACCGCCAGTGGAGCGGCCGGGGCTCCGTGCCGGTCGATGAGGGCGGCTGGCAGACGGTGAGCGCGGGTTCGGAGGCGTTCGGCCACTACGCGCCGCCGCGCGCGCTCGCGTCCGACGAGGTCGCGGCGCTGCCCGAGCTGTTCGCCGCGGCCGCGCGCCGCGCGGTGGGCGCAGGCTTCGACGCGGTCGAGGTCCACGCCGCGCACGGCTACCTGCTGCACCAGTTCCTCTCGCCGCTGTCGAACGACCGCGACGACGAGTGGGGCGTCGGCGAGGGCGGCCTGCGCACGCTGCTGCTCCAGCGCGTCGTCGAGGCCGTGCGCGCCGCGGTGCCGGATGCGGCGCTCATGGTGCGCTTGAGCGCCTCCGACTGGGTCGAGGGCGGCATCGACGCGGCGATGACGGTCGAGCACGTGCGCGTCGCGATCGCGGCGGGCGCCGACTGGTTCGACCTCTCGTCGGGCGGCAACGACCCGCGGCAGGAGATCCCGCTCGAGCCCGGCTACCAGGTGCCGTTCGCGCGCGCCGTGCGTGCCGCGACCGGGGCGAAGGTGAACGCGGTGGGCCTCATCGACGAGCCCGCGCACGCCGAGTCGGTGCTCGTCGACGGCGACGCCGACGCCGTCATGCTCGCGCGTGCCTGGATGCGCAACCCGCACTGGGCGCTCGGTGCCGAGACCGAGCTCGACGGCGTCTCGGATGCGTCGGTGTGGCCGCCGCAGTACACGCGCGCCCGCCGCGTCCCGACCCCCGCCCGCTGACGATCGAGACGAGGGAGGCCTGATGACCGACCACGTGCGCACCACCCGCCGCGGCCACCTCGCCACCATCGAGCTGCACCGGCCCGAGGCGCTCAACGCGCTCACCCACGAGATGGTGCACGGCATCGCCGCCGCGCTCGTCGAGGCTGAGGCCGACGCCTCCGTCGCGACGATCGCGATCGTCGGCGCCGGCGAGCGCGGCCTGTGCGCGGGCGGCGACGTCGTGGGCCTCCGCGCCGACGCGCTGGAGCGCGGCGGCGCCGGCGCGCGCGCCTTCTGGCGCGACGAGTACGCGCTCAACGCCGCGATCGCGCGCACCGCGAAGCCCCTCGTCGCCATCCAGCACGGCATCGTGCTCGGCGGCGGCGTCGGCATCTCGGCGCACGCGAGCCACCGCGTCGTCACCGACTCGACGCGGATCGGCTTCCCCGAGGTGACGATCGGCTTCGTCCCCGACGTCGGCGCGAGCTGGCTGCTCTCGCGCGCGCCCGGCGAGCTCGGCACGCGCGTCGCCCTCACGGGCGAGCACGTGGGCGCGGCCGACGCGATCGTCCTCGGACTCTCGGATGCGTTCGTGCCGCACGCGCGCATCCCCGACCTGCTCGAGGCGCTCACCCACGCTCCCGCCGACGAGGCGATCGCCGCCTTCGCGGCCGAGCCGCCCGCCGGAGCGCTCGCGCCCGGCACGGCGCTCGACGACGCGTTCGCCGGCGACGCCCTCCCGGCGATCGTCGCTCGGCTCGAGGCCGCGGGGGAGGAGGGCGCCGCGCTCGCCGCCACGATCGCCAAGCGCTCGCCGACAGCGCTCGCCGTCGCGCTCGCCTCGCTCCGCCGGGCGGCCCGGCTGCCGAGCCTCGAGCGCGCCCTCGAGCAGGAGTACCGGGTGTCGGCGCACGTGAGCCTCCTGCCCGACTTCGCCGAGGGCATCCGCGCCCAGCTCGTTGACAAGGACCGCAGCCCCCGCTGGCAGCCCGCGCGCATCGATGACGTCACCGATGCCATGGTGGAGGCCTGCTTCGCACCCGCGCCCGACGGCGACCTCGACCTGTCAGGAGAGACAGCATGACGAATCCCGATCAGCCCGAGCCCACCACCGACGGGCCCACCACGATCCGCGTCGAGCGCGACGGTCGCGTCGCCTGGATCCACCTCGACCGGCCGGAGGCGCTCAACGCGCTCAACGCGCAGCTCATGCGCGAGGTCGTCGCGGCGG
>NZ_BAAAKK010000003.1:20459-25111 GCF_039527715.1 Agrococcus citreus | reverse complement strand
GACGACGGCATCGGCGCCATCGTCGTCACGGGCTCCGCGCGCGCCTTCGCGGCCGGCGCCGACATCAAGGAGATGGCCTCGAAGTCGGCCGCCGAGATGCGCGCCGACGACCACTTCGGCGAGTGGCTGCGGTTCGCATCGGTGCGGAAGCCCGTGATCGCGGCGGTGTCGGGCTACGCGCTCGGCGGTGGCCTCGAGCTCGCGCTCATGTGCGACATCATCCTCGCGGCCGATTCGGCGACGTTCGGGTTCCCGGAGGTCTCGCTCGGCGTCATCCCGGGCATCGGCGGCACGCAGCGGCTCGTGCGCGCGGTCGGCTACCCGAAGGCGGCCGAGATCATCCTCACCGGGCGTCGCATCGGCGCCGACGAGGCGGAGCGCGCCGGCCTCGTGTCGCGCGTCGTGCCGGCCGACCGGCTGCTCGACGAGGCGAAGGAGCTCGCGGCCGGCATCGCCGCGAAGCCGCTCACCGCGCTCGTGGCCGCGAAGACCGCGATGGATGCCGCGCTCGAGCTGCCGCTCGCGGAGGGCCTCTCGCTCGAGACCGAGCAGTTCACGGCGCTCTTCGACACGGCCGACCAGCAGGAGGGCATGGCGGCGTTCAGCGAGAAGCGGGAGCCGCGCTTCCAGCACCGCTGAGCGGAGGCCCGCTCGCCGCGAGCACCGCAACGGACCCGCTCCACCGATCGGGACCCGGTGCACCAGGTCCGGTTCGGTGGAGCGGGTCCGCTTCGCGCGGGGCCGGGGCGACGAGCGGCCGCGGCCTCAGCTGGGGTCGATCGACGCTTCGAAGGCGAACTCGGGCGCCGCGTTGAGCCCCGCCGAGCCGTGCCGGGCGCCCGTCTCGACGAGCAGCCGCAGCCGCGCGAGCAGGTCGGCCCATCCGAAGTCGTACGAGCGGCGCATCGCGGCCACGTCGCCGCCGCCCCACAGCCGCACCGAGTCGTGCCGCACGCTCACGCGGGTGCCGGCGCGCGCGGGCTCGACGTCGAACCGCACCTCGCCGTCCCATCCGGCCCCCATGCCCATCTGGCCGCGCCACGCGAAGACGCGCCCCGGCACGCAGATCGTCACCGTGCCCCACAGCGCCGACGCGTCGCCGAGCTGCTCGACGACGGCGTCGCCCGCGCGCAGCGGCAGCAGCACGGCGCTCGGGCCGTCGAGCAGCAGGTAGGGCGCGCCCCACCACGCGGCGGTGTCGTCGACGAGCGCATCCCAGACGCGATCGGGATGCGCGGCGACCTCGGTCGACTGGCGCACGTGGAACTCGGTGTCGGCCATGCGCTGCTCCTCGGTCGCCGCGGTGTCGGATGCGGTCTCGTGCCACCGTCGCCGTCCACCGCCCCGCGCGTCAACCCCCGCCTGTGATCTCGACGTCGCGGGTGGTCGCACGACGCGCATGCAGCGCCGAGCGACCACCCGCGACGTTGAGGAACCGAGGGGTGAGAGGGCTCTCATCCGCCGCTCCTTCGCGGCTCACCGCCGGTCGTGAGAGTGGGTGTCAGACGCAAGGGGCCGCCCGGGCCCCCACCACCTGAAGGAGCAGACCATGAACACCAAGTGGATCGCCATCGGCACCCTCGGCACCCTCGGCCTCGGCGCGATCGCGGCGAGCGCGGCGGGCGTCGCCAACGCGGTCGAGCTGCGCGCCGCCGACGGCAGCGCGCTCGAGTCGAGCACGGTCCGCGGCGACCTGCTCGAGCGCGGCACCGTCTCGATCAAGACGACCGGCGACCACGCATCGGTCATCTCGGCCGCATCCGCCGCATCCGCCGCGTCCGCCGACGCCGACTCGGCTGTCGCGCCGTCGGCCACGCAGTCGGCCGTCTCGCCGGCCTCGGCGCAGTCGCCCGCCTCTGCACCGTCGGCGACGCAGGCACCCGCGCCGGCCACGGCAGCGCAGGCTCCCGTCCAGGCGCCCGCGCCCGCGGCGGTCGCGGCTCCCGCGCCCGCCGCAGACTCCGCCTCGAGCCCCGCGTACTCGGCCCCGACCGCCGTCTCGGCACAGTCGGCTCCCTCGGCCGGCTCGAACGACTGACCGACGCCCCTCCGACCGCAGCGCCCCGCCCACTCGGCGGGGCGCTGCGGCGTTGCGCTGAGGGCGCACGGACTCGCGCCTGGCGCGCGGGAAGCGTGCCCTAGAGTCGGATGGCGCCCCGCACCCCCGTTCACCGAGGAGCACCATGGCAGAGCCCGAGATCAAGAAGGGACTCGCTGGCGTCGTCGCCGACACCACCGAGATCTCGAAGGTCAACCCCGACACCAACTCCCTCCTCTACCGCGGGTACCCGGTGCAGGAGCTCGCGACGCAGCCGTTCGAGGCCGTCGCGCACCTCCTCTGGCACGGCGACCTGCCCACCGACGAGCAGCTCGCCGAGCTGCGCCGCCGGGAGCGCTCGCTGCGCGCCCTGCCCCACAACGTGCGCTCCGTGATGGATGCGCTGCCGTCGCACGCGCATCCGATGGACGTCGTGCGCACGGCCGTCAGCATCGTCGGCGCGAACGACCCCGAGGCGAACGACCCGTCGACCGACCTCGACAAGGCGTTCCGGCTCTTCGCCGTGCTGCCCGCGATCGTCAGCTACGAGCAGCGCCGCCGCAACGGCCTCGAGCTCGTCGAGCCCCGCGACGACCTCGACTACGCCGCGAACTTCCTCTGGATGTCGTTCGGCGAGGAGGCCGACCCGGTCGTCGTCGAGGCGTTCAACCAGTCGATGGTGCTCTACGCCGAGCACTCGTTCAACGCATCCACCTTCACCGCCCGCGTCGTCACCTCGACGCTCGCCGACCTGTACTCGGCCGTCACCGCCGCGATCGGCGCACTCAAGGGCCACCTGCACGGCGGCGCCAACGAGGCCGTCATGGAGGTCTTCGACGAGGTCGGCGACCCGTCGAAGGCGGATGCGTGGATGCAGACCGCGCTCGACGAGAAGCGCAAGATCATGGGATTCGGGCACCGCGTCTACAAGAACGGCGACTCCCGGGTTCCCACGATGCGCGCCGCCCTCGAGCGGCTCGCCGAGCACTACGGCTCGCCCGAGACGCTCGAGATGTACACCGCGCTCGAGCAGGCGATGGCCGACCGCAAGCCCATCAAGCCCAACCTCGACTTCCCGTCGGGGCCTGCGTACGCGCTCATGGGCTTCGACGTGCCGATCTTCACGCCGCTGTTCGTCGCGGCGCGCGTGACCGGCTGGACCGCCCACATCATCGAGCAGCGCGCGAACAACGCGCTCATCCGCCCCCTCTCGGCCTACAGCGGACCCGACGAGCGCCATGTCGCCGGCGTCGACGCATCCGCACTGCCCGAGGACACATCGACCATCGAGGAGACCGCATGACCGCTGACCACCGCATCCCCAGCCTGCAGCTGAACGACGGGCGGACGATCCCGCAGCTCGGCTTCGGCGTCTTCAAGGTCGACCCCGACGAGACCGAGCGCATCGTGCTCGACGCGTTCGAGGCCGGCTACCGCCACATCGACACGGCGGCGATCTACCGCAACGAGCAGGGCGTGGGCCGCGCGATCGCGGCCTCCGGCATCCCGCGCGACGAGCTCTTCATCACCACGAAGCTCTGGAACGACCGCCGCGGCGAGGCCGAGGCGCGCGCCGCGCTCGGCGAGAGCCTCGAGAAGCTCGGGCTCGACCGCGTCGACCTCTACCTGATCCACTGGCCCACGCCGTCGGCCGGCAGCCCGGTCGAGACGTGGGAGACGCTCGGCGCGCTGCGCGACGAGGGCCTCACGACGTCGATCGGCGTCTCGAACTTCGACGAGCGCTACCTGCCCGAGATCCTCGAGACCGGCTTCGTGCCGGCCGTCGACCAGATCGAGCTGCACCCGCAGTTCCAGCAGCGCGCGACGACCTCGCTCGCCGCCGAGCACGACATCAAGATCGAGGCGTGGGGACCGCTCGGCCAGGGCAAGGTCGACTACGCGTCGACCGTCATCGGCGAGATCGCCGAGCGCCACGGCATCTCGTGGGCGCAGGCGACGATCGCGTGGCACCTGCAGTCGGGCCGCATCGTCTTCCCGAAGTCGAACCGCCGCGCGCGCATGGCGGAGAACATCGCCGCCGCGACCGTGCAGCTCACGGCCGACGACATCGCCGCGATCGACGCGCTCGACCAGGGCGAGGCCGGCCGCGTGTCGGCCGACCCGGCGGAGGTCAGCTAGCCGCCAGCCGCGCTCCCGGACCCGAGTCCGGCAGGAGGGCCCGCGATCGCGGGTCCGCCTGCGGAGCTCGGGTCCTGCTGGTTCGCGGACCCGTTCCACCGAGCGGGACTTGGTGCACCGGGTCCCGGATGGTGGAGAGGGTCCGGGTAGGACTGGCGCGAGGCGCGCGTCAGCGCAGGAGGGACGCGATGCGGGGGCCGAGTGCCGCCGCGACCCGCTCGGGATCGCGGTCGCCGCCCGCGACCAGGAACGAGTGGTCGCCGCCCGCGACCCAGTCGACCCGCGCATCCGGGAGCTCCGCGACCAGGCGGTCGAGCGCATCCCCTGACTGGAACGGATCGTTCGTGCCCTGCAGGAACCGCTGGGGGAGCGCGATGTCGCGGAGGTGCTCGTCGCGCACGCGCTCGGGCTTGCCGGGCGCGTGCAGCGGGTAGCCGAGGTAGAGGAGGCCGGCCGCGGGCATGCCCTCGGCGAC
>NZ_BAAAKK010000003.1:0-20450 GCF_039527715.1 Agrococcus citreus | reverse complement strand
CCCCCCGCCATGCGGCCGCCGAACGACTTGCCGCCCGCCCATGGCGCGTGCGGGAGCAGCCCGACCGCCGCAGCCATGACGGCGTGCCAGGTCGCGATCGCACTCCGCGCGGGCTCTGGCTGCCGCTTGCCGGCCTGCGCGTTGGCGAAGCTCGCGCGCAGCACGGCGACGCCCTCGTCGGCGAGCCCGCGCGCGGCGCCCTCCATCCACGGATGCGTCGCCGAACCGCCGGCGCCGTGCAGCAGCACGAGGCTCGCCCACGCGTTCGCGGGGAGGTCGACGATCGCGTCGACGTGCGGCACGGTCGGATGCGCGATCGGCACGGGCACGACGGTGCGGGCGGGCTGCATCCTGCGAGCCTCTCACGCACCTCGCGGCCGCCGTTGCCGGTGGCGGACCCCGGATCGGCAGCCGGACCCGCGGTCTCGGGTCCGGCAGCCGAACTCGGGTCCGCCTGCAGAGTGCCCGCGCGCGCTCGTGCCCGATCCGCGCGGCGCTCCCGCGGGACGAGCGCGCACCGCTCTCCACAGGCCGCCCGCCGAGCCGCACGGGGAGCCGCCGGCCTGCGCGACAGTGCGCCCATGGACCGATCGATCACCGACGAGGCGGAGGAATACCTGCGCAAGCTCCTCGACGCCTGGCTCGTGCCGCTCGCCAACGAGTGCCTGCCCTGCTACATCGACCGCGTGCTCGAGCGCTACGACTGCAACGGAGACCTCTGGATCGCCGGCCACTACCGCGACCTCGTCGCGCCGCGCGCGATCCGCCTCGAGGAGCGGCTCGAGTCGGGCGGCGGCTACTGCGACTGCGAGGTGCTGTGCAACGCCGTGCAGCCCGCGTGGCACCTCTGGTCGACGAGCCGCGAGATCGACGTCGACGGCCGCACGATCGTGCTCGAGGCGGAGCCGCCCGAGAGCATGCCGCCGTGCGCGGGCGTGCGGCGCGGCTCGACCCAGCCGTGCGTGCACTGGCACCGGATGCGTCGGCCGCGCATCCCGTACCGATGAGCCGCGGGGGCAGCCGGGCCCTGCGGTCTCGCGGGCCACCGCAGTAGCGTGGCCGCATGCAGGCGCAGGGGGACAACCGGCTCGCGGCGGCGACGAGCGACTACCTGCGGCTGCACGCCGACAACCCGGTCGACTGGCGCGAGTGGGGCGACGAGGCGTTCGCCGAGGCGCGCGAGCGCGGCGTGCCGGTGTTCGCGTCCGTCGGCTACGCCACGTGCCACTGGTGCCACGTGATGGCGCGCGAGTCGTTCGCCGATCCCGAGGTGGGGGCGGCGCTGCGCGAGGGCTTCGTGGCCGTGAAGGTCGACCGCGAGGAGCGGCCCGATGTCGACGCGGCGCTCATGGGCGCGGCCTCGGCCTTCACGCGCCAGCTCGGCTGGCCGCTCAGTGTCTTCCTCACCCCCGAGGGACTGCCGTTCTACGCGGGCACGTACTTCCCGCCCGAGGCGCGGCAGGGCATGCCCGGGTTCCGCGACGTGCTGGCGGCGGTCGGCACGGCCTGGCACGAGCAGCGGGATGCTGTGGCGGGCACGGCTGAGCAGGTGCAGCAAGCGCTCCGCGACGCGGCGGCGGGCCAGGGCGGCGAGGCGCCCGATGCGACCGCCGTTCGTGCCGCGCTCGCGGCAGTCGCGCGCGCCGAGGACCCGGAGCACGGTGGGCTCGGCACCGGGCAGAAGTTCCCGCAGGCGCCGCTGCTGCTCGCGCTCGTCGACGTCGATCGCGACCTCGCCGGACGGCTGCTCGACGCCGCAGCGGGCGACGACGCCGTGATCGCCGCGGGTGGCTACTCGCACCTGCGCGGCCGCGACGGCGGCTTCTTCCGCTACGCGACGCAGCGCGACTGGTCGGTGCCGCACTTCGAGCGGATGCTCGTCGACAACGCGCAGCTCCTGCACGTCGCGACCCTGCTCGGGCGCGAGACGGTGGCGCGCGGACTCGTCGGATTCCTCCGCGACGTGCTGCGGCTGCCCGGTGGTGCCTTCGCGATCGCCGAGGACGCCGAGTCGACCGTCGACGGCGAGCGCGTCGAGGGCGGCTGGCACCTCGCGCCGCCCGACGCGACCGTCGAGCGGCCGCCGCTCGACCGGCTCGTCGTCACCGCCGCGAACGGCCTCGCGATCGAGGCGCTCGCGGTGCGGGCGCTGCGCGACGGCGACGAGACCGCGCTCGCCCTCGCCCGCGGTGCGGCCGAGCACCTGCTCGAGCTCCACGCATCCGACCCCGCAGCACTCGTCCACGCGAGCCTCGACGGCCGGCCGTCGCCCGCCGCCGCGACCGCGACCGACGCCGGCTGCCTCGCGAGCGGGCTGCTCGCACTCGCGGCCGCCACGGGCGAGGCGCGCTGGGCGATCGCTGCACGGGCGATCCTCGAGGCGGCGCCCGACCCCACCCGCACCTCGAGCGGCGGGCCCGCGCTGCAGCTCGGACCCGACGCCGACGGGGACGCGCCCTCCGGCCAAGCGGCGCTCGCGGGCGCACTCCAGGCGCTCTACGCGCTCACCGGCGATGCCGCGCACCTCGACCGCGCCGCGCGCGTGCTCGACCCGCGGCCCGCGATGCGCAACCCGATCGCGGGCCCCGCGATGCTGCGCGTCGCCGCCCGAATCGCCGAGCCGCCCCGCACGCTCGTGCTCATCGGCGACCCGCCAGCCGCGGTGCGACGGGAACCGGGCGCCTTCGTCGCGACGCCCGAGCAGGCAGCCGAGCTCGCGGCCGCAGGCTTCGCGCTGCTCGAGGGCAAGAGCGCGCCGGCCGCCTACCGGTGCGAGGGCTTCGTCTGCGAGCTGCCGCAGCCGTACTGAGCCTGGCGCGGCCCGCCCGGAGCCGTGGCGTCAGGGCCAGGTCGGCGGCCAGAAGCGCAAGCGGATGAGCTCGGCCGGCAGCGGGATGCCGTAGTAGACGGGCAGGTACCAGGCGGCGACGATGATGCTCGTGACGACCAGCAGCCCGACGATCGACCAGGCGGCCGCTCGCCACTCCACGTCGTCGACGGGCGCATCGTCCGTGGAGGGGAGGGTCGGGTCCACCTCCGCAGCCGCGTCTGCGGCAGCAGCAGCCTCGGACGGGAGCGGGATCGCGGCCGCGACGTCGGCATCGATCGCGGCGACCGCCTCCGCACCGCTCGCCGCGCCGACCGCCGCCGGCCGCCGCGACCGCAGCTGCACGAGCTGCTGCAGCGCGAGCGCGAGCCCGATGATGAGGAACGGCAGGAAGACGATCGCGTAGAAGAAGAAGATCGTGCGGTCGGGGAACAGCAGCCACGGCAGGTAGCCGGCCGCGATCGCGACGAGCAGGAAGCCCGCGCGGCGGTCGAGCGTGCGGCCGAAGTGGAACAGCAGGAAGCCGAGCGCGACGACCGCCGCGTACCAGACGAGCAGGTTGGGGAGCGCGGTGATCCACCACGCGCCATCCTCGACCGCGAGCGTCTTGAAGCCGGTCGGGCGGCCGAGCCACAGCCACTCGATCGCGGGCGACTGGTACGCGTGATCGTTCGTCAGCCCCACATGGAAGCCGAGCTGCTGCGCGTGATACGCCCAGAGCGACTGCAGCCCGAGCGGCACCCACGCGAGCAGCCCGCCCCAGCGCAGGTCGGCGCGCTCGAGCACGAGCTGCGAGCCCCAGCCGCCGTCGAACCAGCCGGCGAAGCTCGCGACGTAGACGACGAGCGCGGGGCCGACGAGCAGCACGAAGCTCGCCGGCGCCTGCGTCAGCAGGGTGCCGATCCACGGGTGCCGGTAGCCGGCGCGACGGCGGTCGAGCGCATCCATCAGCACAATCCAGAGCCCGAAGACCGCCAGGAACGCGGCTCCCGACCACTTCGTCGCGCAGCCGGCGCCGAGCAGCACGCCCGCGACGATGATCCACGGACGGTTCCAGAGGGCGGCGCCGAACCGTCGCGGCCGATCGGCGAGCGCACGGACGGTGCGCGCAGGCGAGCCGCGCCGATCGAGCAGCAGGGCACCGGCGCCGGCGAGCACGAAGACGGCGAGGATGCCGTCGAGCAGCGCCGTGCGGCTCATCACGATCGCGAAGCCGTCGATCGCCATCCAGAAGCCGACGAGCGAGGCGAACGCGACCGAGCGCAGCAGGCCGCGCGCGACCGCGTAGGTGAGGCCGACGAGCGCGATGCCGGCGAGCGCGCTCGGCAGTCGCCACCAGAACGGGTCGGTCATGCCGAACAGCGCCATCGCCATGCCGATGATCCACTTGCCGAGCGGCGGATGCACGACGTAGTCGGCCTCGTCCGAGAGCGCGCCGGGGTCGCCGGCCTCGAAGCGCTCGTTCGCCGTCTCACCCCACTCGCCCTCGTAGCCGAGCTGCCACATCGACCAGCCCTCCTTGACGTAGTACGTCTCGTCGAAGACGAGGAGGTGCGGATGCCCGAGCCCGACGAGCCGCGCGACGGCCGCGAGGGTGAGGATGGCGACGGGCGCGCCGATCTCGATGCGGCGGCGGATGCGCGGCTGGGCCAGGCGCCGCTCGAGCGACCCGTACGCCGCCGTCAGCCGCTCGAGCCGCGGGCGCCTGGCCGACGCGCGGTCCAGGTCGGCGTCGACCGTGGGGTCGGCGTCGCGCTGGATGGTCACGCGGGCGATTCTCGCATCCGCAGCCGCGCCGATCCTGCGGCGCGCCCCGTCCGGCTCGACCGCCGACCAGCGCGGATAGCCTGGACCGCGTGATCATCCTCGGCGCGACGCCCATCGGCAACCTGGGCGACGCGAGCGGGCGGCTCCGCGAAGCGCTCGCGACCGCGCCCATCATCGCGGCCGAGGACACCCGCACGGCCAAGCAGCTCATCCGCGCCCTGGGCATCGAGCTCGGCATCGAGGCGCACCCGCAGCTCGTCGCCCTGCACGAGCACAACGAGGAGGCGGCGTCCCCCGCGCTGGTCGAGCGCGCCCGCGACCAGGACGTGCTCGTGCTCACCGACGCCGGCATGCCGACCGTGAGCGACCCCGGCTTCCGGCTCGTGCAGGCGGCCGTCGCCGCGGGCGTCGCCGTCACGTGCCTGCCCGGCCCCTCGGCCGTGCTCACGGCGCTCGCGCTCTCGGGGCTCCCGACCGATCGCTTCGCCTTCGACGGCTTCCTGCCGCGCAAGGCGGGGGAGCGCGATCGCATGCTCGCCTCCATCGCCCGCGAGGAGCGCACCGTCGTGCTGTTCGAGGCGCCGCACCGCATCGCCGACTCGCTCGCCGCCGTCGACCGCGCCATGCCCGGCCGCCGCATCGCGGTGTGCCGCGAGCTGACGAAGCGGTTCGAGGAGGTGCGCCGCGGCACGGCCGCCGAGCTCGAGCCGTGGGCGAGGGAGGGCGTGAAGGGCGAGATCGTCATCGTCATCGAGGGCGCGACGCCCGTGCTCGCCGACCTGGATGCCGCGGTCGAGCAGGTGCTGCGGCTCAAGTCGGGCGGGATGCGGCTCAAGGAGGCCGCGGCCGAGGTCGCCGAGGCGACCGGGCACCCGCGCAACGCGCTCTACCAGGCGGCGCTCGCGCGTCCCAAGCCCTGATCGACCCGCGGCGTCACACGGAGGAGGGCGACTCCTAGACTGGATCCCATGCCCGAGCGCTTCACCGTCACGACGCCGATCTACTACGTCAACGACGTGCCGCACATCGGGCACGCCTACAACGAGGTGGCGACCGACGTGCTCGCGCGCTGGCACCGGATGCGCGGTGACGACACGTGGATGCTCACGGGCACCGACGAGCACGGCCAGAAGATCATGCGCACGGCCGCGGCGAACGGCGTGAGCCCGCAGGACTGGACCGACCGGCTGGTCGAGACCGCCTGGATCCCGCAGCTCGAGCTGCTGAACATCGCGAACGACGACTTCATCCGCACGACCGACGAGCGCCACAAGATCGGCGTGCGCATCTTCCTCGAGCGCCTCAAGGAGGCCGGGTACATCTACCACGGCGAGTTCGAGGGCCAGTACTGCGTCGGCTGCGAGGAGTACAAGACGCCGAACGACCTCGTGCCCGGCACGGGCGAGTTCGAGGGCCAGCTCGTGTGCGCCATCCACTCCCGCCCGGTCGAGACCGTGCGCGAGGCGAACTACTTCTTCAAGCTGTCGGAGTTCGGCGACCGGCTGCTCGCCCTCTACGACGAGCGCCCCGACTACGTGCAGCCCGAGCACGTGCGCAACGAGGTGCGGCAGTTCGTCAAGCAGGGCCTCAACGACCTGTCGATCAGCCGCAACACGTTCGACTGGGGCATCAAGGTGCCGTGGGACGAGACGCACGTCGTCTATGTCTGGTTCGAGGCGCTGCTCAACTACATCACCGCGAACGGCTACGGCGTCGACGACGAGCGCTTCGAGCGCCGCTGGCCAGCGACGCACATCGTCGGCAAGGACATCGCGCGCTTCCACGCGGTCATCTGGCCCGCGATGCAGATGGCGGCGGGCCTGCCGATCTCCGATCACGTCTTCGGCCACGGCTGGCTGCTCGTCGGCGGCGAGAAGATGTCGAAGTCGAAGGCGACCGGCATCGAGCCGCGCCAGATCACCGAGGTCTTCGGCGTCGACGCGTTCCGCTACTACTTCATGTCGGCGATCGCGTTCGGCTCCGACGGCTCGTTCTCGTGGGAGGACCTCGACGCCCGCTACCACTCCGAGCTCGCCAACGGGCTCGGCAACCTCGCGAGCCGGGTCATCGCGATGGTGCACAAGTACTGCGACGGCGTCGTGCCGGCGGTGGATGCCGACGACGACATCCAGTCGCTCGTGACGGATGCGGTGGGTCGCGCCGACACCGCGATCGACCGGTTCGCGATCGACGAGGCCGTCGACGCCGCGATGTCGATCGTCGAGCGGCTGAACGGCTACATCACCGAGCAGGCGCCGTGGGTGCTCGCGAAGGACGACGCCCAGCGCGACCGCCTCGCGGCGGTGCTCGCCTCGAACGTGCACGGCATCGGCGCCGCGGCGATCCTGCTCGCGCCCGTCATGCCCGAGAGCGCGCAGAAGCTGTGGGCGGCGGTCGGTGGCGAGGGCGACGTGCTCGCGCAGCCGATCCGCGAGGCGCACGCCTGGCAGGGCACGGGCCGCGTGTCGACCGTGCCGCCGCTGTTCCCGCGCATCGAGCAGGCGCAGCCCGCCACCTGACCCGCGGCGTCCGCGGCGCTGCTCCTCGACGAGCGAAGGGGCGTAGTCTCACCGCCATGAGCGAGACCACGCACGAGCGCATCAGCGAGCAGTCGATCGTGCATCGGCGCGAGTTCCAGGCGCCGGCCGCGGTCGTGCAGCGCGCGCACACGACGGCTGAGATCTTCGCGCAGTGGATGGGTCCGCGGGGCTCGACGCTGCGGATCGAGCACTTCGAGGCGCGCACCGGCGGCCGCTTCGACTACACGGTCGAGGCCGGCGGCGACTGGCGCTTCTGGGGCTCGTACCACGAGGTCGTCGACGGGCGCATCGTGCACACGTGGGAGTTCCAGGCGGAGCCCGGCCGCCCGACGCTCGAGGTGCTCGACTTCCGCGACCTACCCGACGGCGGCAGCGTGCTGCAGATCACCTCGACCTACGCGTCGATCGCGGATTGCGACGCGATGGTCGCCTCCGGCCTCGACGGCGGCATGGACGAGGACTTCGCGCGGCTCGACGAGGCGCTCGCCCGGCTCGCCCACTGAGGGCGAGCGGTCGCTAGCCCGCGGGCAGCGTGAGCGTGAACCGGTGCTCGGGCCCGATGACCGCGAGCTGCAGGTCGGCGCTCGTGTCGACGCCCTCCGGCACGGCGATCGCGTAGGTGCGGGCACCGTCGGGCTCGTCGCACGGCTCCGGCCGCTCGATCTGCACGACGATCCGGGTCGGCGACTCGACGACCGGCTCGCCGGCGAACGCCCAGCAGGTGCTCGACGCGGGCAGCGACAGCGCGATGCGCCGAGGCTGCTCGGCCCAGCTCGCCACGGCACCGAGCCGCAGCACGTCGTCGACCGAGGCGCCGCTCTGCTGCGGCAGCCCCGGGACCCCGGGGTCGCCGTCGAGGGCGGTCGGCGTGCTCGAGGCCGACGCATCCGACTCCGATGCCAAGGGCTCCTCGGTGCCTTGTCCCGCGCTCGGCTCGACGCCGTCGCTCGCGGTGGCGGCGGGCGCCGACGCACCTGGTGACGCAGCGCCCGGCGGCGTTGTCGACGCATCCGGACTCGACGGCGCGCTCTCGTCACCGCGGTCCGCCATGGCGCAGCCGGCGGATGCGAGCACCGCCGCGACAGCGACGGGCAGGGCGAGCAGACGGAACATGCCGGGAGGACCTCCAACGGGTATCGCCCCTGGATGGTGTCATCGTCGCCATGGGGCAACCTGGGCGGCGACTCAGGATCCGCCGCACCGCAACGCTCGTAGGCTGGGGCGCATGCCTGCCAGCCACGACGGAACCGCCCCTGCCGCCAGCACCGCCAGCCGCCTCGGCGACGGTCCGCGCGAGACGACGCTCCCCGGCGGGGAGTACATCCGCGAGCGCTTCTCCGACAGCAAGCGCGACATGACGCGGCCGGCCGTGCCCGAGCCGCTCGGCGTGCCGATCTACGACAACCACACGCACCTCGAGATCAAGGACGGCGAGGACTTCCCCTACTGGGCGGCGCTCGACGCGGCCGAGCAGGCAGGGGTCGCCGGCGTCATCCAGGTCGGCGGTGACGTCGAGTCGTCGGAGTGGTCGGTGTCGCTCGCCGAGCAGGATCGGCGCGTGCTCGCGGCGGTCGCGATCCACCCGAACGAGGCGCCCGGCTACGCCGACGCCGGCACGCTCCCCGACGCGCTCGCCACGATCGACGCGCTCGCCGCACAGCCGCGCGTGCGCGCCGTCGGCGAGACGGGGCTCGACTTCTTCCGCACCGGCGACGAGGGCCGCCGCGCCCAGTTCGAGTCGTTCGAGGCGCACATCGAGATCGCGAAGCGGCACGGGATCGCGCTCCAGATCCACGATCGGGATGCGCACGACGACGTCGTCGAGACCCTCCTGCGGGTGGGCGCACCCGACACGACCGTCTTCCACTGCTTCTCCGGCGACGAGCACCTCGCCCGCATCGCCGCAGAGCATGGCTGGTACCTGTCGTTCGCCGGCACCGTCACCTTCTCGAACGCGCGCAACCTGCACGCGGCGCTCGCGGTCGCCGACCGCACCCGCATCCTCGTCGAGACGGATGCGCCGTTCCTGACGCCCGCACCGCACCGCGGCCGGCCGAACAGCCCCTACCTGACGCCCGTCACAGTGCGCTCCATGGCCGAGCGGCTCGGCGTCGACGCCGACGAGCTCGCCGCGGAGACGGCCGAGAACACGGTGCGCGCGTACGGCAGCTGGGACTGAGCGGCCGACGATCGGGCGTGCCGCGAGACGAGCCTGCGGCTACGGCAGCGCGAGCACGTCGTCGGCGGCGAGGGTGAAGACGCCCGGGGTGCCGGTGCCCGTGCCGTCGCTGCTCGCGCCCGTCACCGTCACCTCGACGCCCATCGCGGTGGCCACCGGCTCGGCGAGCACGAACCGCCAGCCGTAGACCTGGCCGTCGGCCGAGCAGTCGCCGCCGGGCGCGGCGTCGAACGAGACCTCGATCGAGGCGGGTCCCGTCACGCGGGCGCCGGTGGGCGTCGGCACGCACGCGGCCGTGCCCGAGCCGCCGAGCACGACGGCGAGCTCGTTGCCGGGCTCGATCCAGTGGACGCGCACGGGCGGATCGGCGCGCAGCAGCTCGAGGTCGGCCTCGGGGAGGTCGGCCTGCGGGATCTCGACCGGCGCACCCGCACCCTCGGGCGGGGTGCCGTCGATGACCGAGGGCTGCGGGTCGGCGGTCGGCCCGCCGACGAGGATGTCGTCGGGACCGAGCTCGACCTCGGTGGTCTCGTCCTCGCCGCGCAGGTTCTCGAGCTGCACCGGCAGCGTCTCGTTCGGGTCGACCGGTGAGCCGAGCTCGAGCTCCCACCCGTGGAGGCGGAAGTCGGCGGTGCACGCGATCGCCGGGTCGGGCGGGTCGAAGCGCACGACGACGCCGGTGTCGTCCTGCTCGGCGGCGTGGGGCTGCGGGATGCAGCCGCCGCCGCCGCCCGAGCCGCCGATCACGACGGCGACGGATGCGCCGACCTCGACCCAGCGCACCGCGTAGCCCTCGTCGCTCACCTCGTCGAAGAGCCCCTCGGCCTGCAGCTGCTCGTCGTCGAGCTCGACGGGCGTCGCGCCGGCCGTGCCTGCGGAGGAGGGCTGCGGCGGGGCCGTGCTCGGCGCGGTGCCCGGTGAGGCGCACGCGGCCAGCAGCGCGGCCGAGCCCGCGAGCGCGACGACGGCGAGCATCCGCCGGCTTCGAGCGGCAGGGGTGCTCGCAAGTGCGGCGGGGATCAGCGGGCGGGTCTCGGATCGGCGCACGGCGGGGTCCTCTCTCGCGAGGATCCTCCTCGCACGTTCTGGCATGTCCAGTCTCTGGCCGAGGTCACACCGGCACGGTCACGATCCGGTCACGTTCCGGCGGGCTCCGCCACCGCATCCTCTCGCAGATCGGTACGCGCGCACTCCCGCCAGCCGCGGCATAGGCTCGACGCGTGAGCATCGACAGCCAGGCCGGCGACCCCCGACCCGGTACCGGCCGGGGCAGCCTCGAGTCGCTGCTGGGGCCGTCCGAGATCCGCGCGCTCGCGTCGACGCTCGACCTGACCCCCACGAAGCGCTGGGGCCAGAACTTCGTCGTCGACGCGAACACCGTGCGACGCATCGTCAAGATCGCGGATGTCGCCGGTCGCGACGTCGTCGAGGTCGGACCCGGTCTCGGGTCGCTGACGCTCGGGCTGACGGAGGTGGGCGCGAGGGTCGCGGCCGTCGAGATCGACCCCCGGCTCGCGGAGCTGCTGCCGCGCACGGTCGGGCGCAAGCAGCCCGATGCGCGGCTCGAGGTCGTGCAGCACGATGCGCTCACGATCGAGTCGCTGCCGTTCGAGCCGCAGGCGATCGTCGCGAACCTGCCGTACAACGTCTCGGTGCCCGTGCTCATCCACCTGCTCGAGCGCTTCCCGACCATCGATCGCGCGCTCGTGATGGTGCAGGCGGAGGTCGGCCACCGGCTCGCGGCGCCGTCGGGGTCGAAGGTCTACGGCTCGCCGAGCGCGAAGGTGGCGTGGTGGGGCGCGTGGGCGCTCGAGGGCGACGTGTCGCGGCAGATCTTCTGGCCGGTGCCGAACGTGGACAGCGTGCTCGTCGGCTTCCGCCGCGGCCCGGAGCGCGGTGACGAGGACCTGCGCCGCCGCACCTTCCGGGTGATCGACGGCGCCTTCGGCCAGCGGCGCAAGATGCTGCGGCAGGCGCTCTCGGGCGTCTTCGGCTCGTCGGCGGCCGCGACCGAGGTGCTCGAGCGCGCCGGCGTCGCCCCGACGCTGCGCGGCGAGGCGCTCGGGCTCGACGACTTCATCCGCATCGCCCAGGCCGCGGCCGACGAGCCTGCCGACCCCCAGGCATCCGGCGACGAGGCATCCGCCGCACCCGAGGCATCCGCGGAGCACTGATGGTCGACCGCATCGATCGGAACTTGGGAGCGGCCGCGATGCGCGCCGCGACCGGTCGCGACCATGAGGCCTGGCGCGACCTGCTGCAGGCGGCGGGCGCGCTCGAGTGGAGCCACCGGCAGATCGCCGACTGGCTCGTCGCCGAGCACGGCGTCGACCCGTGGTGGGCGCAGGGCATCACGGTCGACTTCGAGCAGGACCGCAAGGGCAGGCTGCCCGGTCAGCAGGCCGACGGCTCCTTCTCGGTCGCGCGCTCCCGCAGGGTGCCGGGGAGCGGCTCACGGCGCTCGCGGCCGTGCGCACCGAGATCGAGTCGCGCCACGGGCCCGCGCACGGCGAGAACCTCGCGGCCGCGCGACCGGTCGTGCGGTGGCGGCTCGCCGACGGCTCGCGCCTCGCGGCCGCCGCGCAGCAGCCGAGCGCGACCGGCACGCCTGTGACGCTGACGATCGACAAGCTGCCGGATGCGTCGGCGATGGAGATCGCGAAGCGCGAGCTCGCGGCGATCCTCGACGCCGTCGCCGACTGACGCGTCCGTCGACGGGCGCGTCAGTCGACTGGCGCTCGCGCGTCGAGGTCGGCGACGAGCCGCTTGGGCGCGGTCACGCGGAACGACGCGTCGAGCAGCTCGGCCACCCGCTGCCAGTCCGCCTCGTCGAGGTCGACCGCGACCCATCCGCTCGGCGCGAGGTACGCGGGCTCGATCGCGCCCTCGTCGAGCAGCGCCAGCCGCTCGTCGGGCTCGAGCAGCACGCTCAGGTGGTGCGGGTGCTGCACCCACTCGCCGTCGCGCTTCGTCGAGCAGCCGAAGTAGGCGAAGACCTTCTGCGTGAAGAACGCGGGTCGGCCGTGCGAGACCTTCTCGGCGGCGCCGGGCAGCGCGAGGGCGAGGTCGCGGACGCGCGCGAGCAGGGGGTCGTCGTCGTCGAACATCGGCGGATGCGCCATGGCCGCGAGGGTACGCCCGGGCCCGCTGCGGATGCATCCGTCAGGGAACGCTCGGAGCGCGCACTAGGTTGGTTGCCGTGGCGCAGGGCAGTCGGAGGAGCACGGTGCGGGCGAAGGCGCCCGGGAAGATCAACGTGCACCTGGGGGTCGGCGCGCTGCAGGACGACGGCTATCACGACGTCGCGACCGCCTATCAGGCCGTGAGCCTGCACGAGCTCGTCGAGGCGACCGAGGCCGACGACTTCTCGGTGCGCTTCTCGGGCCCGGTGCCGCACGAGCACCTCTCGACCGGTGCTGACAACCTCGCGATCCGTGCAGCGATGGCGCTCGCGCGCCGCGGACGCGTGACCGGCGGCGTCGCGCTCTCGATCGAGAAGCACGTGCCGATCGCGGGCGGCATGGGCGGCGGCAGCGCCGATGCGGCCGCGACCCTCGTCGCGTGCGACGAGCTGTGGGGGCTGCACCTGGGGCGCGAGGCGCTCCACGAGATCGGCCGCGAGCTCGGCGCCGACGTGCCCTTCGCCCTCGCGGGCGGCACCGCCGTCGGCACGGGCCGCGGCGACCGCCTCACGCCCGCGCTCGCGCGCGGTCAATTCCACTGGGTGCTCGCCTACGCCGAGGCGGGCCTCTCGACGCCCGACGTCTACCGCGCGCTCGACGAGCACCGCGCGATGCACGCCGCCGACATCGCGCCGGCGCACGACGTGCCGACGGTGGATGCGCGCGTGCTGCAGGCGCTCCGGGCGGGCGACGCGTCGATGCTCGCGGAGGTGCTGCAGAACGATCTGCAGGCGCCCGCGCTGCGGCTCATGCCGCGCCTCGCGGGCACGCTCGAGCTCGGGGAGCGCTCCGGCGCCCTCGCGGGCATCGTCTCGGGCTCCGGTCCGACGGTCGCGTTCCTCTGCGACAGCGTCGAGTCGGCGATGGAGGTGCGGGAGCGCCTCGCGGCGGCCCAGCTCACGGCGGTCAAGGTGACCGGCCCGGTGCCCGGCGCCCGCCTGATCGACTGAGCCCACCGCATCCGCCCCCAGCCCGTGCCATGAGTGGCGCCTGCCGCATCTGAGTGGCGCCTCCGGCTCTTGAGTGGCGCCTCCGGCTCTTGAGTGGCGCCTCCGGCACCTGAGTGGCGCCTCCGGCACCTGAGTGGCGCCCGCCGCATCTGAGTGGCGCCTCCGGCATGTGAGTGGCGCTCGCGAGCGCCGGAGCAGTTCATCCGCAGCGCATCCCGACGCCCTTCGGATGCCGAAACTCCGGTGCGCGCGTACGACGCCACTCACACGCGGGAGGCGCCACTCACACGCGGGAGGCGCCACTCACTCGGAGGAGGCGCCACTCACGCATGGGAAGCGCCACTCACCTGCGAGAGGCGCCACTCCTGCGAGAGGCGCCACTCACCTGCGGGAGGCGCCACTCCACTGGCGTGCGGGGCCGCCCCGCGGCGCGGCGCGGACCGCGGGTGCGGGAGGATGGGGGAATGGCTCACCTCTTGGGCGCCGAGCGCGTCGGCGTCGCGTTCCCCACGCGCACCGTGTTCGAATCGATCTCGCTCGGCCTCGAGGACGGCGACCGCATCGGCATCGTCGGCCGCAACGGCGACGGCAAGTCGACGCTCCTGCGCGTGCTCGCCGGTAGCCTCGAGCCCACGAGCGGCCGCGTCACGCGCCGCGGCGGCCTGCAGGTCGGCGTGCTCGACCAGCGCGACACGCTCGACCACGAGATGACGATCAGCGAGGCGATCGTCGGCGACCGACCCGAGCACGAGTGGGCGGGCGACGCGCGCATCCGCGACCTGCTCGCCGGCCTCGTCGGCGACCTCGACTGGCACGGCCGGATCGGCGACCTCTCGGGCGGCCAGCGCCGCCGCGTCGCGCTCGCGCAGCTGCTCGCCGGCGACTGGGATGTGCTGTTCCTCGACGAGCCCACCAACCACCTCGACGTGCAGGGCATCGCCTGGCTCGCCGACCACCTCAACGCGCGCTACGCGACCGGTCGCGGCGCGTTCGTCGCCGTCACGCACGACCGGTGGTTCCTGGATGCGGTCTGCACCGGCACGTGGGAGGTGCACGACCAGGTCGTCGAGCCCTTCGAGGGCGGCTACGCCGCCTACGTGCTGCAGCGCGTCGAGCGCGACCGGATGTCGGCCGCGAGCGAGGCGAAGCGGCAGAACCTCATGAAGAAGGAGCTCGCGTGGCTCCGCCGCGGCGCGCCCGCCCGCACCGCGAAGCCGAAGTTCCGCATCGACGCCGCGACGCAGCTCATCGAGGACGAGCCGCCCGTGCGCGACCCGATCCAGCTCGCGCAGCTCGCGGCGACGCGGCTCGGCAAGGACGTCGTCGACGTGGTCGACGTCTCCGTCGAGCTCGGCGGCCGCACGATCCTCGACGACGTCACGTGGCGCATCGCACCCGGCGAGCGCGCCGGCGTGCTCGGTCGCAACGGCGCCGGCAAGTCGACCCTGCTCGCCCTCATCGCCGGTCGCATCCGCCCGACGACGGGCCGCGTGAAGACCGGCAAGACGGTGAAGATCGCCGAGCTGACCCAGGAGCTCGCCGAGCTCGAGCAGTTCGAGGACGACCCGGTGCGCACCGTCGTCGCCAACCTCAAGTCGAGCTACGCGTCGGGCGGCAAGGAGCTCACGCCGGGGCAGCTGCTCGAGAAGCTCGGCTTCCGCACGGGCGAGCTCTCCACGCCCGTTAGGGACCTCTCGGGCGGCCAGCGCCGCCGCCTGCAGCTGCTGCTGATCCTGCTGGACGAGCCGAACGTGCTCATCCTCGACGAGCCCACCAACGACCTCGACACCGACATGCTCGCCGCGATGGAGGACGTGCTCGACTCGTGGGCGGGTTGCCTCATCGTCGTGAGCCACGACCGCTACCTCATAGAGCGCGTCACCGACCACCAGTACGCGATCATGGACGGCTCGCTCCGCCACGTGCCGGGGGGAGTGGATGCGTACCTCGCGATGTCGGGGAAGGGCTCCGTCGACAAGGCGGCCAAGGAGGCGGCGCAGGCGACGGTCGCCGCGCCCTCGGGGCTCAGCGGCGCCGAGCGGCGCACGCTCGAGAAGGAGGCCGCGAGCCTCGACCGACGGCTCGCGAAGGCGAACGAGCAGCGCAAGGACGTGCTCGACCGCTTCGAGACGGCCGACCACGGCGACTTCGACGTGCTCGCGGCCCTGCAGCGCGAGCTCGCCGAGCTCGACGACAAGATCCGGCACCTCGAGGAGCAGTGGCTCGAGGCGCACGAGGGCCTCGAGGCCTGACCCGCCCCCTGGGTGGTCACGACACGCCGCGGCCGGACGCCTGGGTGGTCACGACACGCCGTGCGCGCACCCAGTGGCACGGCGTGTCGTGACCACCCCACGCGGGAGCGGCACTCGCAGGCGGTTCCACTAGTCTGACGAGAGCCGCGCCCGCCGTGCGCGGCGGGGAAGGGGCACCGATGGCGGAGCAGACGATCCTCGTCGTCGACGACGACCCCGCGCTCGCCGAGATGATCGGCATCGTGCTCGCGGGCGAGGGCTATGCGCTCGAGTACTGCGCCGATGGCGGCGCGGCCGTCGACCGCTTCCACGAGGTGCGACCCGACCTCGTGCTGCTCGACCTCATGCTGCCCGGCAAGGACGGCATCCAGATCTGCCAGGAGCTGCGCGTCGAGTCCGGCGTGCCCATCATCATGCTCACCGCCAAGGGCGACCCCACCGACATCGTCATCGGCCTCGAGGCGGGCGCCGACGACTACATCGTCAAGCCCTTCAACCCGAAGGAGCTCGTCGCGCGCGTGCGCACCCGGCTGCGCCCGCAGCGGCAGGCTGACACGGGCATCCTCAAGGTCGCCGACCTCGAGATCGACGTCGACGGCCATCAGGTGCGCCGCGGCGACCAGCCGATCCCGCTCACGCCGCTCGAGTTCGAGCTGCTCGTCACGCTCGCCTCGAAGCCCAACCAGGTCTTCTCGCGCGAGATGCTGCTCGAGCAGGTCTGGGGCTACCACTACAAGGCCGACACCCGGCTCGTGAACGTGCACGTCCAGCGCCTGCGCTCCAAGGTCGAGCTCGACGTCGACAACCCCGTGGTCGTCACGACCGTGCGCGGCGTCGGCTACCGCGCCGGCGCTCCCCAGGGCTGAGAGGCCTCGTGGCCGCGCGACGCTGGATCTGGGAGCGGGCGACGCGCATCGTGCGGCGCTCCCTGCAGGCGCGCGTCGTCGCGCTCAGCATGCTCCTGTCGACCCTCGCGCTCGTCGGCGTCTTCGGCTACATGTCGGCCTCGGTGGGCGAGAACCTGTTCGAGACGCGCCGCGACGAGGCGCTCCTCGAGTCGGTGCGCGCGACCGCCGGCATGCAGCAGATCTTCGACGAGGCGGTCACGCAGAGCCTCACGAGCGGTGAGGTGGATGCGCTGCAGGACCGCGCGCTCGACGCCGTCACGGGCATCATCTCGTCGCGGGCGAGCACCGAGTACGCGATGGTGCGCGCCGAGGCGCAGCCCGAGACGCTGCTGCAGATGAACGACGTGCAGTCGCAGGGCTTCGACACGACGCTGCTCGGGAGCGAGCTGCGGACCGCCGTCGCCGCATCGGCCGACCTGCCGTACTACCAGTCGGTGCGGCTCGACGCAGAGGCGGGCACGGAGCCCGGCATCATCGTCGGCACGACGGTCGACGTGCCGCTCGCGGGGCGCTACGAGCTCTACCTCGTGACGAGCCTGCAGTCGACGCAGTCGACGCTCGGCTTCATGCAGCTCACGATGATGCTCGGCGGCCTCGCCCTCATCGCCCTCATCGGCGCGATCACGTGGTTCGTGGCGCGGATGGTCGTGGGGCCCGTGCAGGCGGCGGCCGCGTCGAGCGCGCGGATCGCGGCGGGCGAGTACGACGTGCGCATCCCGGTGCGCGGCGACGACGAGATCGCAAAGCTCGGCCGCTCGTTCAACGACATGGCCGATTCCATCTCGCGGCAGATCAGCGAGCTCGCGACCCTCTCGACGGTGCAGCAGCGCTTCGTCTCGGATGTCTCGCACGAGCTCCGCACGCCGCTCACGACCATCCGGCTCGCCGGCGACGTGCTGCACGACCGGCGCGAGTCGTTCGACCCGGTCGCGGGCAGGACGGTCGAGCTGCTGCACGCGCAGATCGAGCGCTTCGAGCAGCTGCTCGCCGACCTGCTCGAGCTCAGCCGCTTCGACGCCGGCGCCGCGCAGCTCGAGGTCGAGCCGACGAACCTCGTGCGCCTCGCGGAGGGCGAGATCGCGGCGGTCGAGCCGCTCGCCGCGGAGCACGGCATCGAGCTGCGGCTCGTCGCGCCCGGCGGCCACTTCGAGGCCGAGGTCGATCCGCGACGCATCCGCCGCATCCTGCAGAACCTGCTCGGCAACGCGATCGACCACGGCGAGGGCAAGCCGGTCGTCGTCACGGTCGACTCGACGCGCGACGCATCGGCGATCGCGGTGCGCGACCACGGGGTGGGCATGACCGAGGAGGAGGCGGCCCGCGTCTTCGACCGCTTCTGGCGCGCCGATCCCTCGCGACAGCGCCGCACGGGCGGCACGGGCCTCGGGCTCTCGATCAGCCGCGACGACGCCGCGCTGCACGGCGGCTGGATCGACGTCTGGTCGCTGCCGGGGGAGGGCACCGCGTTCCGGCTCACGCTGCCGCGCGCCGGCGCACGCGCGGTCGCCTCGCCCATCGAGCTGCCGCCGGCCGACACGCAGGCGATCGTGCTGCCCGTCGAGGAGCCGCACTCGCGGACGGCGCCGGTCGACACCGACGACGTCGGCCTCGCGCTCGTCGACCCAGCGCTCGTCGACCCAGCGCTCGTCGACCCCACCGGTCCCACGACCGTCACGACGCGCACCGCCGCGAGCCCGGCATCGACCCCAGAGGAGACCGACCGATGAGACGAGCCATCGCCGCGGCGCTCGCGGGCGCCGTGCTCGTGCTGACGGGCTGCGTCGCGATCCCCGACTCCGGGCCCGTCCGCGAGGGCGTGGTCGACATGAGCGAGCAGGAGGACGGGCTCGTCTTCCTCGCGCAGGAGCCGGAGGATGGCGCGACGCAGGAGGAGATCATCGTCGGCTTCCTGAGCGCCGGCATCAGCCCCGACGACGGCTTCTCGATCGCGCGCGAGTTCCTCACCGAGACCGAGGCGCAGCAGTGGCGGCCGGGTGCGAACGTGATCGTGCGCGCCGGTCCTCCCGAGGTGTCGTTCGGCAGCGAGACCGAGGCGACCGCGGTCGTCAGCGCCATCTCGGAGGTCAGCGGCACCGGAGCCCTCCAGCGGCCGGCCGGCGACCGCGCGCTGGAGTTCCTGATGCAGCGCGAGGACGGCGAGTGGCGCATCGCCGACGCGCCCGACGGCATCGTGCTGTCGAGCTTCCACTTCGCCGAGCTGTTCCGGGCGCACTCGCTGCACTGGCTCACGCCCGACGGCACGCGAGCCGTGCCGGAGGTGCGCTGGTTCGAGCGCACCGCGACGACCGCGGCGTCGCGCATCATCGACGCGCTGCTCGCCGGGCCGTCCACGTGGCTGTCGCCGGCGGTCGCGACCGCCGCGGCGGCCGAGGCGCGACGCGTCGGCGAGCCGCAGGTCGAGGGCACGAGGATGACCGTCACGATCGACTTCACGCAGGTGCAGCAGATGGGCGCCGTGAGCCTGCAGCCGCTCGCGACGCAGCTCGCGCTGTCGCTGCGCACCGTCGGGGTGCGCGAGGTCGTCGTGCAGGTCGAGGCCCGAGACGGCCTCTCGGCGTCGAGCGCCGACGCCCCGCCGCTCGACGTCGGCAGCGTCGACCAGCGGCCGCTCGTGCTCGACGGCACGTCGCTGCGCTCGCTCGGGGCCGGCGCGTCGACGATCGACGACGTCGGCCCGAGGCTGCAGGCGATCGGCGCGACGAGCTACACGGTCGGCGCCGAGGGCGGGGTCGCGCACACTGGCTCGACCGCCGTGTGGATCGAGGCGGGCGCCGACCCGGTCGTCATCTCGGCCGACACGGCATCCGTGCCGACCGTCGACGACAGCGGCTGGGTCGTGCTGCAGGAGCGCGCGGTGCCGCAGCGGCTGCTCGCGTGGCGCGACGGCGAGCGCGCCGAGCTGCAGCTGCCGCCGAGCCCCGACCGCATCGCGGCGCTCGAGCTCTCGCGCGACGGCTCGCGGCTCGCGGTCGTGACGGTCGGCGGCGACTCGAGCCAAGTGGTGGTGGTGGCGATCGTGCGCGACGCCGAGGGCAGGCCCGTGTCGCTCGGTGAGCCCTACCGGCTGCCGCTCCTCGACGGCGCGGCGATCGACGTCACGTGGTCGAGCCCGACGCAGATCGCGGTGCTCGCGACCGGCGGCGACCAGGCGCAGATCGTCATGCACGTCGTCGGCGGCGACTCCGAGCAGCTGCCCGCGCCGGGCGTGCCCGTGCGGTCGCTCGTGGGCGGCAGCGAGGGCATCTCGACGCTGCGCGCGCTCGGCGACGACGGCTCGCTGCTCGCGCTGCGCGGCCGCGTCTGGACCGCCGCCGACGACCTCGGCCCCATCACGCTCATCGCGACGCAGCAGTAGCGCGGCCCGGCCCGCGCTCCACAGGCGCCCTCCGAGCGCGAGCGCGCGGGCGCATCCCGAGCGCATCATCGCGGCATGCGGATAGGCGTGGGCGCGCAGGCGCGGAGCGCGCTGCGGGAGGCGGCGAGCGTGCTGTGGCCGGTCGAGTGCGCCGGCTGCGGGGCGGCCGACGTCGCGGTGTGCGAGGCGTGCGCCGCGACGCTCCTCGGACCGCTCGTGCGCGAGTCGCTCGACGGGGTGCCGCTGCTCGCCGCGGCCGCCTACGAGGGCGTCGTGCGCTCCCTCGTCGGCGCGTGCAAGGAGCGCGGCGGTCGGCGCGAGGCCCGCGCGCTCGGCGGCGGCCTCGCGCGAGCGGTCGCGGCCGCGCCCGCTGCAGCGCTCGTGCGGGTGCCGTCGAGCCGCAGCGGGATGCGACGGCGCGGGTTCGACCCCGTCGCGCTCGTCGTGCGCGCGGCGGGCCTGCGTGCCG
>NZ_BAAAKK010000002.1:74952-103888 GCF_039527715.1 Agrococcus citreus | reverse complement strand
CGCCGACGCCGAGGCTGGTCAGCGCCGCCGGCTCGCGCTCGCCGATGCCGAGGCCGCGCGCACCGCCCTCGCGACCCTCGCGGAGGGCGCCGACCACGCGCTCGCGCTCCGCGGGCTCGCGGGCGCGCTCCGCGGCGAGAATCCCCGTCGGCAGGACATCGAGACGTACGTGCTCGCGACCCGGCTCGCCGCGATCGTCGATGCTGCGAACCTGCGGCTCGCGGGCATGACGGGCGGTCGCTTCTCGCTGCTCCACGACGAGTCGACCGCCTACCGCGGTCGGGCGAGCGGGCTCGGCCTGCTCGCGCTCGACGCGCACACGGGCAAGGCGCGCACGACCGAGTCGCTCTCGGGCGGCGAGACGTTCCTCGCGTCGCTCGCGCTCGCCCTCGGGCTCGCCGACGTCGTGCAGGCGGAGTCGGGCGGCGTCTCGCTCGAGACGCTGTTCGTCGACGAGGGGTTCGGCTCGCTCGACGCCGACACGCTCGAGCACGCGATGGCGGTGCTCGACGACCTGCGGGCGGGCGGGCGCAGCGTCGGCGTCATCAGCCACGTGCAGCAGATGCAGGAGCGCATCCCCGCCCGCATCCGCGTCGTCCCCGTGCCGGGCGGCGGCAGCCGGATCGAGGTCGCCCAGGGTGCGACGCCGACCGCTGGGTAGGCTCCCGCGCATGCACGACTTCGACGAGCGCCCGCAGCACGGCCGCCGCATCGACATCGGCTCGCTCGAGGCCTTCGACCGCTTCGCCGTGCGCGCGCACAGCATGCGCGGCTGGCGGATCCAGGACGTCGACCTGCGCGAGCGGGGCGAACAGCTCGAGCGGCTCGACGGCGAGGGCGCGCTGCTGCTCGGCGCCGAGCTGCCCGACGGCGCGCGCGAGCGGCTCGCCGAGCAGGGCGCGCTCATCTTCGCCGACGTGCCGGAGGTGCCGTTCAACGCGTACCGGTCGACGCTCTACGCGCCCGACGACCTCGTCGCCGGGCTCGAGGACGGCTACCCGTCGAGCTTCGACGCCCGCGTGTACGCCTGGTCGCGCACGCGGCACCACGACACCGCGCACACCCTCGCGGCAGCGCTGCACGACCACTCGATCGACGAGGCGCTCGCCGACTGGGTGCGGGGCCGCGCGATCGTCGGCATCATGGGCGGCCACGCGCTGCGCCGCGACTCCGCCGAGTACCGGCAGACCGCGCACCTCGCGCACGGCCTCGCTCGGATCGGCCGCGTCGTCGCGACGGGCGGCGGGCCCGGCGCGATGGAGGCGGGCAACCTCGGCGCCCGCGCGGTCGCCGTCTCGACCGACGAGCTCGACGCCGCGATCGACGAGCTCGCGGCCGTCCCCTCGTTCCAGGGCGCGATCCCCGAGTGGATCGCCTCCGCGCAGCGCGTCGCGGCGAGGGTCGGCGACGGCGTCTCGCTCGGCATCCCGACGTGGCACTACGGGCACGAGCCGCCCAACTCGTTCGCGACGTCGATCGCGAAGTACTTCCAGAACTCGGTGCGCGAGGACATCCTGCTGCGCGTCGCCAACGCGGGCGTCGTGGTGCTCCCGGGCGGGGGCGGCACCGTGCAGGAGATCTTCCAGGACGCGTGCGAGAACTCCTACGCCGAGGAGGGCGCGTGGGCACCGCTCGTGCTGCTCGGCGAGCGCTACTGGACCGAGACGATGCCCGCGTGGCCGCTGCTGCAGGCGGTCATGCGCGACCGGCCGGGAGCGGCCGGCATCGACCTCGTCGACACGCCGGCCGATGCGGTGGCACGCATCGCGGCGTTCGAGGTCGCCGACGAGTGACGGCCGTCAGGCCTCGAGCTCGCCTGCGATCCGCCGCTCGAGGTCGTCGGTCGTCGCCTCCGGCAGCGCGATGAGCCCGTCGAGCTCGCGGCGCGCCTGCTTGTAGGCGCTCTGCCGCTCCGCCGCGGTCGACGCCTCGCTCTCGGCGAGCGCCATGAGCCGCTGCGCCGACTGCAGCCGCCGTCGCTCGGGCTCGCTGAAGCCCGATTGCGCGCGCCGCTTCGCCTCGCGCACGGCTGCCTCGAAGGCGACCTCGTAGTCACGCACCGCCTCGCGGTACCGCTCGAGCGCGCCGGCGGGCCGCAGCGCATCCGGCGACTCCGGCCGCAGCCCGTCGGCGACGCGCTTGGCCCGGTGGAAGGTCTGGGTGAGCGGCTCGCGCATGTCGGTGACGAGCGGGTAGTCGATGAGCTTCGCGACGTCGAGCTCGTACCCGAGCCAGCGACGGTCGGTGTCGTCGTGGTCGGCGAGGATGCGCTCGATCTGGCGGTCGCGGTCGGCGAGGTCGACCTCGGCGGGCGTCGGCGGGGGCGCCGCGACGGGGACCATCGGCGCGCGGCGGATGCGCTCGAGCTCGATGCGGTCGCGCCGGCGCTTCTCGTTGTACTTGGCGACGCCGCCGAACCATCCGCCGACGATCGGGCCGACGATGAAGGCGAGCCACCAGTAGTTGCCGGCGAACTGCAGGATCTCATCCACCCTGGCACCGTACCGGCGTCGGTGCGAGGATCGACGGCATGACGCAGCTGAACCCCATGCAGGGCGGCACGGAGCCCCTGCGCTCGCAGCCGACGCCGCCATCGACGACGATCGCCGAGTTCGACACCTACGAGGAGGCGCAGGCGCTCGTCGATCGGCTCGCCGATGCGAGGTTCGCCGTCGAGCACGTGCGCATCATCGGCACCGGCATCACGACCGTCGAGCAGGTGCTCGGCCGGATGACCTACGGCCGCGCGGCCCTCTCGGGCGGGCTCGGCGGCGCGTGGTTCGGGCTGTTCATCGGGCTGCTGTTCGGGCTCATCATCGCCGACTCGTGGAGCTGGGTGCTCTGGGCGATCCTGATGGGCGCGGCGTTCGGCATCATCGCGGGCGTCGCGCAGCACGCCATGACGGGCGGCAAGCGCGACTTCGCGAGCGTCAAGGGCATCCAGGCGGCCCGCTACGGCGTGCAGGTCACGAACGAGCACGCCGCCGAGGCCGTGCGCATCATGGGCCAGGCGCGCTAGGCGGCAGCGCCCGCCTGCTCGACGTGCTCGCGCTCGTCGGGCACGACATCCGCGGGCTTCCGCAGCCACAGGGTCGCGACGACGCCGACCGTCCAGAGCGCCGCGGCGCCCATGAACGCGATGCGCGCGCCCTCGAGGAGCGCCTCGCCCGAGGCGACGCCCTCGGCGACGAGCTGCGCCTGCCGGGTCGCCATGATCGTCACGAACGCGGCGGTGCCCGCCGCGCCCGCGACCTGCTGCACCGTGCTCAGCACGGCCGAGCCGTGCCCGTACAGGTGCTTCGGCAGCGCGCCGAGCGAGACGGTGAACAGCGGCGGGAACGTGAACGCGAAGCCGAGGCTCAGCGTCACCTGCATCGCGAGCACGACGTACCAGGGCGTCGAGATGTGCAGCTGCGTGTAGAGCACGAGCGCCGTGAGGATGACGAGGGCGCCGGGGATGACGAGCGGCCTCGGCCCGAAGCGGTCGTAGAGCCGGCCGACCACGGGGCCGAGCAGTCCGGTGAGCAGGGCGCCGGGCAGCGTGATGAGGCCGACCTGGACGGGCTCGAGCCCCATCGAGTCCTGCAGGATGAGCGGCAGCATGATGAGCGTGCCGAACATCGCGGCCATCGCGAGCCCCATCACGACCACCGCGGCGGTGAAGAGCGGGTGCCGGAAGGTGCGGAGGTCGAGCAGCGCGTCGTCGGTGCGCTGCAGGCGGCGCTGCCGCAGGATGAAGAGCGCGAGCGACACGACGCCGACGCCGAGCGCGGTCGGCAGCTGCCAGGCGGGCAGGTCGGCCGCACCGATGAGCGAGAGGCCGTACACGAGACCGCCGAAGCCGAGGCCGGCGAGCGGGATCGAGACGACGTCGAGGTGCGGCGGGTGCTTCGCGGTGCCGCGCTTGAGGCTGCGCGCACCGACGACGAGCATCACGAGCGCGAGCGGCGCGACGCCGAGGAAGATCCAGCGCCACGACGCGAACTGCAGGATCGTGCCGGAGAGGGTCGGGCCGAGCGCGGGCGCGACCGACATGACGAGCGAGATCGTGCCCATGAAGGCGCCGCGCCGGGCGGGCGGCACGAGCTGCATAACGGTGGTCATGAGCAGCGGGAAGACGACCGCGGTGCCGGACGCCTGCACCACGCGCCCGAGCAGCAGCAGCGGGAACGACGGAGCGACGCCGGCGAGCACGGTGCCGACGACGAAGGCGGTCATCGCGGCGACGAACAGGGTGCGCGTCGTGAACCGCGCCATGAGCCAGCCGGTGATGGGGATGACGATCGCCATCGTGAGCAGGAAGGCGGTCGTGAGCCACTGCGCTGCGCGCTCGTCGATGTCGAGCACCGGGTCGGCGACGAGCGTCGAGATGGCGACGTTCATGGCCGTCTCGTTGAGGATGACGACGAATGCCGACACCAGCAGCGTGGCGATGATGACGGCGCCGCCCGCCGGGAGGCGCTCGGGGGCGGGGCGCGCGGTCGCGCGCGTGGGCTGGGTGTCGATCTGCATGGGTTCCGTCTCGCGTGTGATGCGTCAAGGCAACGCGGACCGGGCGCGCGCATTCCCGCGAGGTCCGCGCGCCGGTGCGTGGGAGGCGGGGCAGGTCAGGCCTGCGGCGCCTCCATGTGGAAGAAGTCGATGATGTGGCCGTCGGGATCGGTGAGCTGGCCGCCGTACATGCCCCACTCGTTGTCCTCCACCGGCTTCGAGAGCATACCGCCTGCGCCGGCGCCCGCAGCCGCGAACGCGTCGACCTCCTCGCGGCTGCCGAGCAGCAGCGCGAGCAGGTTCTCGAGCGTGCCCTCGGGAGCGCGGCGCTGGTCGCCGACGAGGAACTCGTCGAACTTCGCGTGCTCGAGCAGCATGATCGCGACCTGCTCGGTGAGCACCATGCAGCTCGTCGTCTCGTCGCTGAAGACAGGGTTCTTCTCGAAGCCGAGCGCCTCGTAGAAGGCGGTCGACCGAGCGACGTCGGCGACCGCGTGGTTCGGGAACACCATCTGGACTGCCATGACCGCTCCTCGCGCACCTCGTTGTGAACGGCGTTCACATTAGTGCCGCGCCACGGTAGCGTCAAGGGCGATGGCACGATCGGGCTACTTCCACGGCGATCTGCGTCGGGCGCTCCTCGACGCCGGCGTCGACGCCGCACGCGCATCCGGACCCGAGGCGCTGAGCCTGCGCGAGCTCGCGCGCATCGTCGAGGTCGCGCCCTCGGCCGTCTACCGGCACTTCGAGAGCCGGGAGCAGCTCGTGTCGGCGCTCGTGCTGCGCACCCTCGGCATGGTGGCCGACGCGATGGAGGACGAGATCGCCGCCGTCCCGCCCGCGGAGGGCAGGACGTGGGCCGACGGCGTGCTCGGCGCGGTGGGCATCGGCTACCTGCGGTTCGCGTGGCGCGAGCCCGGGCTCTTCCAGCTCGCGTTCCGCGCGCACCGCGACCTCGACTCGGCGCACGACCCCGACGCGCGCGGCGCGAGCGGCCGAACGCCGTACGAGCAGCTCGAGCGCGCGCTCGACACGCTGCAGGATGCCGGCGCCCTGAGCGCCGCGGATCGGCCCGGCGCCGAGGCGCTCGCGTGGTCGGCGGTGCACGGCTTCGCGATGCTCACGGTCGACGGTCCGCTCCGCTCGCTCGACGAGGGCTCTCGCGAGCATCTCGCGGCGCGGGTGGTGGAGATGGTGCGGCTGGGGCTCGAGGCCGCGAAGCCGGACGCGCCATGAGCGTGCGCGAGTACCGGGACGCGCTGCTCGCCTTCGGGCCGCACGACGGCGCCCACCGGGTCGCGATCCGCGCGACGATCAGCACGCTCGTGCCGCTGCTCGTGCTGCTCGCCCTCGGCCACAGCGAGTGGTCGGCGTGGGCCGCGTTCGGCGCCTTCACCGCGCTCTACGGCCGCAACCGCGTGCAGCTGCCGCGCGTCGTCATGCAGTCGACCGCCGCCGTCGTGATGGTCGTCGCGGTCGGGCTCGGCTCGCTCGTCGCGACGCTGCCGTCACCCGCGTGGCCGATGATCGTCGGCGGCGCCCTCTTCGCCGCGGTCGTCTCGACGGTCTCGGATGCCGAGGACTGGCATCCGCCCGGCCCGCTGTTCGCGCTCTTCGCCTTCAGCGGCTCCGCCTCCATCCCCGACATGTCGATCGCCGACGCGGGCGTCGCGACCGCGGTGCCACCGCATCCGCCCTCTTCTCCGTGCTCGTCGGCTCGGCGAGCACGATGCTGCGGCGCGCGCGGCGGCAGCTGCCGCTCCCCCACGAACCGGTCGTGCGCAGCTACCGCCTCTCCCCCGGCAGCCGCGTGCAGCTGCGCCGCGTCGCCCGCTACGCGATCAGCGTGCTGCTCGCGGGTGCTCTCGCCACCCTGCTCGGCATCGGGCACCCGTACTGGGCGATGGTCTCGGCGGTCGTGCCGATCGCGTCGGGCAGCTTCGCGGCCGGCCTCGCCCGAGGCACGCACCGGGTGCTCGGCACGACGCTCGGCGTGCTGCTCGCCGCGGCCGCGCTGCTGCTGCGGCCCGCCGATCTCGTGATCGTGCTGCTCGTCGCCCTGTGCACCTTCGGCGTCGAGATGCTCGTGGGCCGCAACTACGGCGTCGCCATGGTCTTCGTGACCCCGCTCGCGCTGCTCGCGGTGCACCTCGCGACGCCGACGCCCGTCGAGCAGCTCCTCGTCGACCGGCTCGTCGAGTCGATCATCGGTGCGCTCATCGGCATCGCCGTCGGCTTCGCCACCCGTCGCTGGGGCGCCGCGACTCGCTGAGGCGCTGTGCTATCAAGGGGGCATGGCGCTCACCCCGGCTCGCGAACGCGATCCGAACGACCCCTACTTCCAGCGCGTCTTCACCGTCGCCAACGCCATCACGCTCGTGCGCTTCGCGCTGCTCGTGCCGGTCTGCTGGCTCGTCGTCACCGGTGCGGATGGGTCGTGGGCACCGGTCATCCTGCTCGCCGTGTGGGCGTCGACCGACTGGATCGACGGCGTGCTCGCGAGGGCGCTGCACCAGGAGTCGCGCCTCGGCGAGGTGCTCGACCCGATCGCCGACCGCATCGGCATCATCGGGGTGACGCTCTCGCTCGCCATCGCCGGCGTCGTCGACTGGTGGATCCTCGCGGTCATCTTCGGGATGGATGTGCTCGCGGTCGTCTTCGCCGGCCGCGAGGCGCGCGACGGCAGCATCCACGTCTCATGGCTCGGCAAGATCCGCACGGCGCTGCTGCTCGTGGCGATCGTCGTGCTGCTGCTCGGGCACACGGTGCTGCCGGGGGCGATGCCGGTCGGCGTGATGCTCATGCTGCTCGGCACCGGGCTCCACATCGTCGCCGCGATCGACTACATGCTCAAGGCGCGTCGGCTCAGGCTGGTGCAGACTGGACCGACCGCGGCATCGGGCACAGCATCCGATGCCGCATCGACGACACCCGGGGAGGCGCGATGACCGACTGGCAGGAGGAGCGCGAGCGGCTGGCGGCCCTCGTCGAGGACATCCTGGCGAGCTGGCACGAGTCGGTAGAGCGCGTGATCGGCGAGGACGGTGACGACGACACGATCGTCGCGCGCGACGGCGACAAGGTCGCCGCGATCCTGCCGCTCGACGACGAGAGCGTCGAGGCGATGGTCGATGCCGACGCCGAGGGCGAGCTCACGCAGTGGCTGCGCGACGAGCTGGCCGAGGACGACGAGCGCGACGACGACGACCTCGACGACGAGGACAACGACGAGCTCGAGTCCGCGGCGGATGCGTGGCTCGGCGACGACGACGCGACCGACGACGACGCCGTGGCGGTGCCCGTCGTCGCGACCGACGACGACGTCGACCTCGACGACTGGGACGACCCCGAGGCCGACGCGCTCATCGACGAGCTGCCCCGCTGAGCCCGGCCCGCGCAACCGGATCTCGGCGCGGGGAATCAGACAGCGCGGCGTCGCGTTGGCTCCCAGCATGCAGATCGACATCTGGTCAGACGTGGCGTGCCCGTGGTGCTTCATCGGCAAGCGCCGATTCGAGACGGCGCTCGGCGCCTGGGAGCACCGGGACGAGGTCGAGGTCACGTGGCACTCGTTCCAGCTCGACCCGACGCTCCCCGAGCACTACGACGGCACCGAGGTCGAGTACCTCGCGAGCCGCAAGGGGATGCCCGTCGAGCAGGTGCGGCAGATGTTCGCGCACGTCACCGAGCAGGCGGCCGGCGAGGGCCTGCAGTACGACTTCGACCGGCTCGTCGTCGCCAACAGCCTGCGTGCGCACCAGCTGCTGCACCTCGCGAAGGAGCACGGCCGCGCGGATGCCGTGAAGGAGGCGCTGCTCTCGGGGCACTTCGAGCGTGGCACCGACATCGGTGACGTCGAGGCGCTCGTCGCGATCGGCACGGAGGCAGGGCTCGACGCGGCGCAGATCCGCGAGGCGCTCGCCGATGAGCGCTACGTGCCGGCGGTGCGCGCCGACATCGAGCAGGCGCAGCAGCTCGGCGTGAACGGCGTGCCGTTCTTCGTCTTCGACATGCGCCTCGGCCTCTCGGGTGCCCAGCTGGCATCGACCTTCACCCAGGCGCTCGAGCGAGCGCGCGAGCTCGCCCTCGAGGACGCCACCGCCAGCTGAGCCCGGCTGCCGAGCGTCAGGCCGGGAGGCGGTTGAGCATCCGCGTCCGAGTCGAGCGCAACTCGGACGCAGACGCTCAACCGGCGGGTCGGGGCGAGCGCCGGGCGAGGTAGACCCACTCGCGGCCGGGCCGGTCGGGGGCGTCGCGCACGTCGACGAGCTCGAGGCCCGCGGCGGCGAGCGAGCGCTCGATCGCCTCGCGCGGGCGGAATCGCAGCGTCGAGGTCGACTCGATGCGCACGCCGTCGCGGTGGAAGATCGTGGGCGACTCGAACGTGACGAACTGCCCGTCGACGTCGGTGACCTCGACCCACTCCTCGACGGCGCCCTCGTGCGGCACGTCGACGACCTGGCGGGTCTCGTCGCGCGTCCAGCCCTCCCATGCCCGACGCTCCGGCCGGCGCGACTCGAAGACGAGCGTGCCGCCGGGCCGCAGCGCGCGCCGCGCCGCGACGAGCACCGCGTGCCAGTCGAGGTCGTCGAGGAAGACCTGCGCGACGTTCGCCGTCATCGTGACGACGTCGAAGCGGCCCGCGGATGCCGTCGGCGCGTCGGCCGTGCCGACCACCCAGCGCACGGCATCCGCCCCGGGCTTCGCTCGCGCGACGTCGACGGATGCGGCGGCCGGGTCGACGCCCGTGACCTCGAGGCCGCGCGCCGCGAGCATGAGCGCGAAGGTGCCCGTGCCGCAGCCGATGTCGAGCACCGTCCTCGCCCCGAGCTCGTCGACGACGAGCCGCTCGTAGACCTCGAGGTCCGACCGGCCATGCTCATTCGGACCCGCATCGAGCGCGTCGTAGACCGCCGCGAGCCGCGGATCACCGAAGACGGCGTCGGGCACGGGCCCTCAGCCCTGCCGGATGCGCGCCGCGATCGCGTCGTGGAGCATGCCCGAGACCGCATCGAGCCGCAGGTCGCCCGTCGTCGGCTCGTCGCCCACTGCACCGTCGAGCGCGCGGCCGACGAGGCCCGCCTTCGCGTCGAGCAGCTCGGCGATGCGCGTGTCGATCGTCTGCGCGGCCAGGATGCGCCAGACCGTCACCGGCATCGACTGGCCGATGCGGTGGATGCGGTCGATCGCCTGCGTCTGCTCGGCGTCGGTCCACGAGAGCTCGGCGAGCACCATGTCGGCTGCCGCCTGCAGGTTGACGCCGACGCCCGCAGCCATGAGCGAGCAGACGATGACCTGCACCGAGTCGTCCTCGGTGAAGGCGTCGATCGCCTTCTGGCGCTGCGTGGGCGACTGGTCCCCGCGGATCGAGACCGTCTTGATGCCGGCCTTCGCGAGCGTCTGCTCGGCCTCGTCGAGGACGTCGATGTGCTTGGCGAAGAAGACCACCTTGCCGACCGAGTGGGCGAGCTGACCCGCGTAGTCGGCGGCGAGGCCTGCCTTCGCGCGGCCGATGCGGCGGGCGAGCGCGAAGACGTTCTCGCCCGTGGCGCCCTCCTGCGTCTCGACCTCGCTGCGCGCGATGCGGCGCACGAGCTCGTCGTCGACGCGGGAGTCGTCGCGAGCGTCGGCGGAGCGCTGCGACATCGCGGCGTCGTAGCGGGCGACCATCCGCTCGACGAGCACGCGCTCGGCAGAGCGGATCGATCGCACGGATGCCTCATCGAGCTCGACGGGGATGTCGGCGATGCGGCGGGCCGGGATGTCGGAGGCGACGTCGATCTTGCGGCGACGCACGATGCCCATGTCGATGACCGCCTTGCGCGCCGCCGGGTAGAAGGCGCGATCCATCGGCGTGAGACCGATGCCCTCGAGCTCGTCGGTGAGGCGCGCGTTGGGCTCCTTCTGGTCGATCCAGCCCAGGAAGCGCCAGATCGCGGCGAAGTCCTCGATGTCGTTGATGAGCGGCGTGCCGGTCAGCGCCATGAGCAGCGGGTTGCCGATCCGCTCGCGCAGCGCTCCGGCGATCTGGAGCACGTGGCGCGATCGCTTCGAGCGCGTGTTCTTGATGAAGTGCGCCTCGTCGACGACCATGCCGCGGAAGTTGAAGCGCTCGAGCCAGCCGATGTGGCGGTCGAGCACCTCGAAGTTGACGATGACGACATCGGCGAAGGCGTCGAGCTGGTCGCCGTCGCCCTGCAGCACCGCGGCGCGGCGGCCGGGCACCCATCGCTCGGTCTCGCGCGCCCAGTTGATCTTCACGACGCTCGGTGCGACGACCAGCAGCGGGAACGCATCCGCCGCCTGCGCGGCGAGCAGCGCCTGCGCGGTCTTGCCGAGGCCGGGCTCGTCGGCGAGCAGGAACGTGCGGTGCCCGTCGCGAGCGGCCTGCACGAGCTGCGACTGGTGGTGCATGAGCTCCTTGCCGCCGGGCGCGATGCGCTGCTTCGGCTCGGGCAGGGGCATGCAGGCGGGCTTGCCGTCGGACGCGACCTCGAAGGAGAGGAAGAGCGGCGAGAGCAGGTCGAAGCCTGCCAGGCGGTCGCGCTCGGGCTTGCGGCGCACGTGCGAGAAGTCAGGCTCGAGGAACGGGTTCGCGAGCTGCACGCGGTGCACCGACGGGGGCACGACCTGCGGCGCGGCGGGCTCGGTGCTCTCGGGCGCGGGCGCGGAGGAGACCTCGGGCTCGGGCTCCATGCCTGCGGCCTCGAGCATCTCGCGCTTGCGCTCGCGCACAGCGTCGGTGATGGGGGCGCCGTCGCCGAGCAGCGGGAGCAGCGTCGGCTCCCGGCTTGCGGCCTTCGCGAGGATGACGGCGATGCCGTCGAGCCGCTTCAGGTCTTCAGCGCGCTCGGCATCGGTGAGCGCCTTGTCGGCACGCACGCGAGCGCGCTCCTCGCGCGCGAGCATGGCCACGACCTGGAGCTTGACGCGCGTCGACCGCGAGGCGCTGCCTCGCTTGACGCCCGCCTCGACCTGGCGCACGGCGCGCGCGAGCTGCGGGATGAGGGCGTCGCGGTCGCGCGCCGGTGCTTCGGGAGACGCGTCGGTCTCGGTGGATGCGTCGGACGGCTGTGTCGCCGTCTCGGGCGCATCGATGGTTGCGGCGTCGGCCACATGTCCTCCATTCGAGGCGGGGCCGCGGGTACGGGCCCCGGTGTTCAGGCTCCGACGGGCACCGGACCTCGGTGCGGCGGCTCGTCGTGCCGGTGACGTCGACTGCGGTGCACGGGCGAGTCGCGATGCGGCTCGGACGGTGACCAGCGGGCTGACGTCGCTCCCATGCTACCGGGTCGAGGCGAGGATGCGCTCGACCGCCCCGCCGAGGGCTGCGATCGACCCCGCTCGCCGTGCCATCCCGCGCGGCGGGCGGACGGGTGGCAGCAGCGCTCGTCGGACTCGCCACCTGCTGCCGCCGTCGCGCTCGACCCGCAGCCGGCCCGAATGGACCTCGGTATGGCAGCGCGAGCAGACGAGGATGCCGTTGTCGACATCGGTGTCGCCGCCGTCGGCCCACGTGCGCACATGATGGACGTCGTTCCAGGACGCCGGGGCGCCGCAGCCGAGGCAGTGCTTGTCGCGGAGCATGATCGCGAGCCGCTGCCATCTCGAGAAGAGCCGCTTGCGGCGGCCGAGCCGCAGCACGTGGCCGTCGTCGTCGACGAGCGCGGGCTGGATGAACGCATCGCACGTCATGCGAGCCGCGAGCTGCACGGGCACGACCTCGCCGGTCTCGACGATCTCGCAGAAGCCGGGCTCGCCGGCCGCGTGCCGCTCGAGCTCGGCGCGCGTGACCGCCACGAGCAGCGTCGGCGCCTCCTTGCCCGGCCGCGGGGCGTCGCCCGAGCGCGCGTGCGCCGAGAAGATGCCCGCGAGCACGTCGGCGTTGCGCTGCTCCGGGGTGCGGTCATCACCGTCGGCAGGCTGCTCCTCGCCGGGCGCACCCTTCGTCGTGCGCGGCGAGCCGTAGGCGTTCAGCACCGCGTGGACCGCCGCGCCCTGGTCGGGCGGTAGGGCGACGCGGCCGCGGAAGATGCCGTCGCGGCACTGCGCGAGCGTGAACGCGCGCTGCGCGACGCGCTCCTCCTCCCGCGGCTCGGCCCCATCGGGGTCGAGCGCCTGCAGCCACGTTCGCGCGAGCGTGGCGAGCACCTCGGGCGGCGACGGCACGGCGTCGTCGTAGCCCCGCTCCCTCGCTGGCATCTCACCGACCGCGTCTGCCACGAGCGATGCCTCCGCGGCGAGCCTGTCGTCCTCGGCGACCCGCAGCCTCCCCTCGTCGAGGGGCTGGACGATCGCTCGGGCCTGGTCGATCGCGATGGCGCCGTCGACGAACGCCGCCGCGACATGCGGGAAGCGCGGCTCGAACGGCAGGCCCGTCGGCGTTCGCCGCGGCGTCGCGGCGAGCGCGAGGCGCACGATGCACGTCGCGCGACCCGCGGTGACGCCGAGCTCGTGCTGCAGCGCATCGCGCGTGCTGCGGTAGCCGAACGATCGCGCGAGCGACGGTGCGTCGAGCGCGGGCGACGCCTGCTCGACGAGCCCCGCGATGCGCACCGACGCCCCGTCGGCACGCTTGACCAGCTCGCCGATCGCCGCGAGCGCATCCCACCGCTCAGCGTCGCCGAGCAGCTCGAAGCGGGCGAGGACCGCGTCGATGCGGTGCTGGACCTCATCGAGCGCGGCCCGCAGGTCGGACGCCTCCGGCGACCTGCCCTGCACCCACTGCGCCATCGGAACCCCCATCGGAACTGCTCCGCGGCCACCGCCTTCGGTGGCCTCCCGTCGCATCCGATTCTACCACGCTGTCGAACATCTGTTCGAAAGTTCTGCAGCGTGTGGAGAACCTCGTCAGCCCTCGAGCAGCCCCGCGAGCCGGTCGATCGAGGCGAGCAGGTTCGCCGGCTGCGTCCGCTTCGCACGCTCGAGCCGGGTCTCATCCTGGAGGTCGGTCCAGTCGTACGTGTGGGTCACGCGCGTCCCCTCGCCCTCGGGCTCCAGGTCCCACCGCCACACGTGGCCGATGGGCGGCTTGCCCTCCTCGGCGGGCTTCCACGCGATGCGACTGCCCTCCTCGAACTCCACGACGTGGTTCTCGCGCACCGCGCCGTTGCCGGTGAGCGTCATGGCGAACACCTCCCCCGTGCCGCGCACGCGCTGCCCGTCGGCGGCCTCGGCGAGGTTGTCGTTGCCGTCCCACGCGGGCTGCTTCGCGGGGTCGGCGATGTGCTCGAAGATGACGTCGGCGGGAGCCGCGATGAAGCGGCTCGCCTGCACCACGCGGACGACGTCGGGATCGGTCATGGCGCCATCCAAGCATCCGCGACCGAGGTTGTCATGGCAGCGGCGGCGGTGGTGCGACGCGCGCTCCATTGAGTCCTCCCGGGAACCGGAGTAGACATGGGGCACGACGGAGGGAGCTCGACATGACCGCGGACGCTTCACGCAGGTACCCGGTCTTCCCACCGTTCACGGAGTGGTTCGACGCCTTCGCGATCATGGGCGGCTGGGACGGCAAGGGCCCACTCCCCGGCATCCGCGTCGAGGAGCTCGTCGAGGACGACGCGTTCGTCGTGCACGCCGAGCTGCCGGGCCTCGACCCCGCACGCGACATCGACGTGAAGGTCGAGCACGGCGTGCTGACGATCCACGCCGAGCGGCACCCGGACCCCCGCGAGAAGCAGCGCTCGGAGTTCCGCTACGGCGCACTGGCACGCACCGTCCGGCTCCCGCTCGGCGCGAAGGACGACGAGATCACCGCCTTCTACGAGGACGGGATGCTGACGGTGCGCGTCGCGCTCGATGCGGTGCCCGCGAAGGCCAGGCGCATCCCGGTCGAACGGCGCTGAGGGCGGATGCGGGAGACGAGCCGCACCGACGACGGCCGCTGGATCGTCGTCGACGGACGCCGCTGGCGAGCGGAGGATCCCTCGCTGCCGGCTGATGCCGCCACCCGGCTGCGCTCGCACCTCGGGCGGGCGCGCTCGGCCGTCCGGAGCGCGGCGAGCGATGCCGACACGCAGCGCGCACGCGATCGCGTGCAGCTCGCGAAGGAGGGGCTCGGCGAGCGGGGCGAGGCCTGGTGGGAGCTGACCGAGCCCGAGCGGGCGGCGCGCGCCGCCGACCGGCTCGAGCGGCTCGACGAGCTCGCGCCGCCGCGGCCCTGACGGCCGGAGTCGGCCGCTCTGCCGGCCTCAAGCGAGCAGCGAGAGCGCCGCCGCAGCTGCGAACCCGACGACGGTCGCGAGACCGGCGACCTGCCCGCCCTTCGCGCGCGCCTCGGAGATCATCGCGTCGACGAGCATCACGAGCAGCGCGCCCGCCGCGAATCCGTCGACGACCCCGGTGAGCGTCGGCGATGCGACCTCCGCGATCGCTCGGCCCGCCACCGCCGCGAGCGTGCAGACGGCGGCGACGCCGATCCAGAGCAGCAGCACGAAGCGGCGAGACCGCCCGTCGCCCAGCATGTCGGCCGAGGAGCCGACCGATTCCGGCAGGTTCGACACGAACACCGCGACCAGCAGCGCGAGGCTCACCCCGTCGCCGGTGGCGAGCCCGATCCCGAGCACGGCCTGCTCTGGCACGCCGTCGAGCAGCGCGCCCACGGCGAGCGGCACGCCCGAGGCGCCCCCGCCCCCGCGCCCCGACCGCTGCTCGACCGCACGATCGGCGAAGAAGTAGGCCAGCGCGCCCGCCGCGAGGCCGACGCCGACCGCGACCGGCCCGCCCTCCGTGACGCCAGCTTCCGCGAGCTCGAACGAGACGCCCGCGATCAGCGCCCCGGCACCGAACGCCAGCACCATGCCGACGACCGCATCCGACCACCGGCGCAGGGTCGCGAGCCATGCGCCGAGCACGAGCGACGACGAGGCGATCGCGCCCCACAGCAGCGCCTCCAGCATGGTCAGGCTGCTCCCGAGCCCGATGCCTCGATCACCATGGCTGCAGGGTATGTCTGCTGGGCACGCCGTGCCATCGTGGCTCCGACGACGAGGAGAGTGATGGACGACTTCGAGATCCGGCCCGCGACGCACGCGCGCTTCGACGACGTCACGACGATGATCGGGCCGAAGCGCGCCGACGCATCCGTCTGCTGGTGCCTGAGCCACCGCATCGATTCGAAGATGAACGCCGAGCTGCGCGGCCCCGACCGCGGCGCCTTCATGGAGGCGCTCACCCGCAAGCGGGTCGCGCCCGGCGTGCTGGCCTACGACGGCGACGAGGTCGTCGGATGGGCCGCGGTCGCGCCGCGCGCGGAGCTGCCGTTCGCGCGGTCGACCCGCATCCCGCACGTCGACGACCAGCCCGCGTGATCGATCTGGTGCATCCGCGTGCGCCCGGGACACCGCGGCCGCGGCATCTCGCACGCGCTGCTCGACGGGGCTGTGGCCTACGCCGCGTCGCAGGGCGCGTCTGCTGTCGAGGGATACCCCGTCGACAACGGCGACGAGCGGGTCGACCTGACGATGGCCTACGTCGGCACGCGCCGGATGTTCGAGCGCGCGGGCTTCGAGCTCGCGACCCGCACCGACGCGGTCTCGGGCGGCTTCCCGCGCGTGGTGATGCGCAAGCAGCTCAGCCGGCGCTGACCTGCCGCAGCTGGTCGAGCGCTTTCTCGAGCCGGCGCTGCTTCGTCTCGGGCGCCTTCGCCTCACCGATGGAGCGAGCCATCTCCTTGCGCTTCGACGGTGCGAGCGCATCGAACGCCGCCTTCGCGGTCGGGGCGTCGGCGAGCGCCTGAGCCAGCTCCGGCGGCAGCGCGATCTCGCGCTCGTCGGTGTCGAGCGCGATGACGGCATCGACCTCGTCGCCCGCCTCGACCTCGAGCGCTTCGCGGCGCTCCGTGCTGAGCCCCACCATGTTGCGACCGCCCATCTGGCCGATCCGGGTGCGCACGGTCGCGTCGCCGATCGTGAGGGTGATGGGCGCGTTCTTCGGCCCGCCGAGCGCAGCGACCTGCTCGTCGGTGAGGATGATCGCCGCGGCGGGAGCGTGCCACTCGATCGTGGTGCGGATGCGGAGCTCGCCCATGCGCGCCAGCGTAGGTGCCGCGCGCGCCGCGGCGCCAGTGCCCGCAGTGGCGCCGCGAGGGCCTGTGCTGGCGCGCCGGCGTCAGGAGCGCTTGCGCAGCGCCGACTCCTTGTGGGCGGCCTTCGCGCCGGTCTTCGCCGACTCGACGACGTAGTACGGCTCGTCGTCGGACGCCCGGAACCGCTGCCCGTCGAACGTGAAGTCGCGCACGCGGCGCTCCTGCACCGTGCCGTGCGTCTCGCCCTGGCTCGTGCTCCAAGCCACCTCGTCGCCCTTGCTGAACCCCATCGTCCGCTCCCCTCGCTCGCCGATGCCCCGAAATGTACCCCGAGCACCCTCGCGGGCGTAGTGTCCGTGCATGGGTCGGCGGATGTTCGTGGCGGTGGTGCCGCCCGCGGACGTGCGCGAGGACCTCGCCGAGTTCCTCGACCCGCGCGAAGGGCTGCGGTGGACGCCCGTCGACCGGCTGCACCTGACGCTCGGGTTCCTGCCCGACGTGTCGGAGCGGATCCTCGAACCGCTCGACGAGCGCCTCCGCGCAGCGCTGCTCGACCTGCCGCCGTTCGACTGCCGACTGTCGGGCGCCGGCGCGTTCCCCGACGCCGACCGACCGGCGGTGCTGTGGATGGGCGTCGACCGCGGGCGCGCCGAGCTCGAGCACCTCGCGCAGCGCGTGCGCACTGCCGCGAGCGTCGCGGGCGCCTTCCCCGACGGGCAGCGCTTCGTGCCGCACGTCACCCTCGCGAGGCCGCCGCGGCACCGCAGCGCCATCCGCTGGCTGCGCATGCTCGACACCTACGCCTCGCGCACCTGGACGATCGACGAGGTGTCGCTCATCGAGTCGCAGCTGCGCGGTCGGCCGCACCACCCGCGCCACGTCGAGATCTCGGTGCTGCCGCTCGGCGGCTGACGGGGCCCGCGTCAGTCGCGCAGCCGTCGCCAGGCGCGGTGGAGCCGGTCGACGCCCTCGACGAGCGCCTCGACCGGCTGCTCGCTGAACGACAGCCGCAGCGTGCCCCGCAGGTGCGCATCGTCGTCGACGGCGAACCACTCGCCGCGCTGGAAGAAGACGCCCTCGTCCTGCGCGAGCTCGTGGAACCGCTCGAAGTCGGCCTCGCCGAGCAGCCGGGCCCAGAGGAAGAACCCGCCGCTCGGCTCGGTGATCTCGATCTCGTCGCCGAAGCGCGCCTCGAGCGCCTGCTGCAGCGCCCGCGCCTTGCGGCCGTAGCCGACGCCGGCGGCCGCGAGCGCCTCCGAGTACTCGGGCCGCTGCACGATGCGCAGCACGAGCTCCTGCAGCGTGCCGCTCGTCAGCCCGTCGAGCCGGTTGCGCAGCCGCACGAAGCGCTCAGCGAGCGCCGTCGGCACCACGATCCAGCCGACGCGCAGCGCTGGTCCGAGCGTCTTCGAGAACGTGTTGACCGCGACGACGCGCTCGGAGTCGAGCAGCCGCGAGCGCACGTCGATCGCACCGGGCTCGAAGCCCGCCTCGCGATAGGGATCGTCGAGGATGAGCATGAAGCCGAACCGCTCGGCGAGCCCGGCGAGGCGGCGGGCGTGCTCGTCGGACAGCGTGCCGCCCGACGGGTTCTGGAAGGTCGGCACCGTGAAGAGCGCCTTCGGCCGCAGCCCGGCGTCGAGGCGTCGCTCGAGCTCGTCGACGTCGATGCCGCCGGCGCCGACGCGCACGGGCACGGGATGCGCACCCACGAGGTCGAGCGTGCGCAGGAACAGCGGATACACCGGGTCGTCGACGACGATCTCGTCGCCGGCGTCGAGCAGCCCCAGCACCGCGAGCGCGAGCCCGTGAGCGCCGCCGGTCGTGACGATGACGCGCTCGGCGTCGACGCCCTCGCGCTCGGCGATCCACGCGCGCAGCGCCGGGATGCCCGGTGCCGGCACGTAGCGCAGCGACGCTGCGAACCCGGCACCCTCGGTGAGGTCGCGAGCGGCGTCGCGGTAGAGGTCGGTCGGCAGCGCCGCGACGTCGGGGTTGCCGCCGCCCAGGTCGATGCTGCCCTCGCGGTGCCGGATGAGCGTGGCGTCGCCGAAGCCCTGCCTCGCCGGGAGCTGCTCGAGCAGCCGGCTCGCGGTGCGTGTGTCAGTGGCCATGGATGTGCTCCTCGTCGCTGTCGTTCGGGACGCTACCGGGTGGGCGGAGGCCCTGCAGTTCGATCTGCCGCTCGCCGCCGAGCTCGGCCGCCACGAGGCAGCCCAGGACGGGTGCGAGCGTGACACCGCTGTGCGCCACGACCACGTACAGGCGATCGGTCGCCCAGCCCGCGATGGGCAGCCCGTCGACGGGCTGCGGCCGGTGCGCGAAGCCGAACCCCTGCAGGTCGTCGTCCTCCAGCGCGAGGCCGTGGCGGCTCGCGATCGCGCGCAGCCGACGCCAGCACGCGCGCTCGTCGAGCGGCAGCGACCCGTCGCGGATCGCCTCCTCGAGCGAGGCCGACTGCAGCAGCAGCTCACCGGCGCCGCTCGGACGCGCGCTGAGCTCGTCGCCGACCGTCAGCCCGGCGCTCCATGAGGCCGGCGCGCGCACGCGCGCGATCGCGCCGATCGGCCCCACGACGTCGATGGGCGCGAGCGCGCCGTGCCCGCGGAGCAGCGCCGGCGTGCCGACGCCGGCCGCGAGCACGACCCGGTCGGCTCCGACCCGCTCCCCCGTGCCGAGCACTGCGACGGCTCCGGTCGCGTCCGCCTCGATGCGCGCGACGGATGCGCCGACGCGCACGATGCCGCCGCGGTCGCGGATCGCACCCGCGTGCGCTCGCGCGAACGCGGCCACGTCGACGATGCCGCCCTCGGTCACCGTGACGCCTCGGACATCTGCCGGCATCGGCGTGAACCACGGCTCGGTCGCGGCGGCGGAACCCGCCGCGTGGCGCTTGATCCCTTCGCGGCTGAGCGCCGCATAGGAGGCGGGACGCTTCGCGAGCGCGTTCGCCCACGCCAGGCTCGTGCCGCTCGCCACCGTGCACAGCGCGTCCTCGCGCTCGAGCAGCGTCACCCGCCAGCCGTCCTCCGCGGCCGCGGCGGCGACCGCGAGCCCGAGCACGCCGCCGCCCACGACCAGGAGTCGCCCGCCCTCGGCGACCATCTAGAGGAACCTGCGAGCGAGCCGGTTGCCCAGCACCTGCACGAGCTGGACGAGCGCGATCAGCACGACCACGATGAGCAGCATGATCGCGTAGTCGAAGCGCTGGTAGCCGTAGGTGAGCGCGAGGTTGCCGAGACCGCCGCCGCCGACCGCGCCCGCCACCGCGGTCGCGTCGATGAGCGCGACGAAGATGAAGGTCAGCGACAGGATGAGCGGCCCGAAGGCCTCGCGCACGACGAAGCCGAACAGGATGTGCAGGGGCCTGGCGCCGACCGCGGTCGCAGCCTCGACGACGCTCGGGTCGACGCCCACGAGGTTGGACTCGGCGACGCGCGCGATGCCGACGCCTGCCGCGATCGTGAGCGGCAGGATGGCGGCGGACGGACCGATGCTCGTGCCGATCAGCGCGCGCGTCACGGGCGTCAGCGCGATGAGCAGGATGATGAACGGGATGGGACGCAAGGTGTTCACGACGAGGTTCAGCACGAAGTGGGCGACCCTGTTCTGCAGCAGCTGCCCCCGCCGCGTCGCGAACAGGAAGATGCCCAGCAGGAGCCCCAGGATCGAGGCGAAGAAGAACGACACCGTCACCATGTAGAGCGTCTCGCCGAGCGCGGTGGCGACCCGGGGCACGTCGCTGTCGAGGTCGATCAGGCTCGCCACGGCATCCGTCGCGCTCACCACTGCGCCACCTCGGCGCGCTCGGAGAGCTGCGCGACGAAGCGGTCGACGTCGCCGTCGGCCCCGTGGAGCGCGAGGCTCAGCTGCCCGTACGGGCGCCGCTTCACCCGCTCGACGCCGCCCTGGATGATGGCGAAGTCGACGCCGTGCTCGCGCGCCAGCCGACTGAGGAGCGGGTCGTGCACGAGCGAGTCGTCGATGACGACCGAGATGCGGCGGCTCGCGTGCTCGCTCCGCAGCAGCTGCCGGTCGGCGTCGGTCAGTGCCGTCCGCGCATACGGCGCGACCAGGGCTGCAGTCTCGACGTGCTGCGGGCGCGCGAGGATCTGGTGGATGTCGCCGCTCTCGACCACCGCGCCGTGGCTCAGGATCGACACCCGGTCGGCGAGCCTCGAGATGACGTCCATCTCGTGGCTGACGACGACGATCGTGATGCCGAGCTCCTCGTTGATCGAGCGGAGCAGCGCGACGATGTCGCCGGTCGTCTGCGGGTCGAGCGCACTCGTCGCCTCGTCGGCGAGCAGGATCGACGGCCGGTTCGCGATCGCGCGCGCGATGCCAACGCGCTGCTTCTGCCCGCCGGAGAGCTGGCGCGGCCGCGCGAACGCCTTGCCGCCGAGCCCCACGAAGTCGAGCAGCTCCGCGACGCGCGTGCGGATCGCGTCCTGCTTCCAGCCGGCGAGCTTGAGCGGCGTGGCGATGTTGTCGTAGACGGAGCGCGAGCTCCACAGACCGAACTGCTGGAACACCATCCCGATCTTGTGCCGCAGCCGGCGCAGCTCCTCGGCGCTCAGCCCGCCGACGTCGATCCCGTCGACGAGCACCTCTCCCGAGCTGGGCCGCTCGAGCGCGTTGATCGTGCGCAGCAGCGTCGACTTGCCGGCGCCGGAGCGGCCGATGAGCCCGTAGATCTCACCCGCTCGCACCGAGAGGTCGATGCTGTCGAGCGCGAGCGCCCCACCCGCCTTCGAGTCGAACTGCTTCGTGACGCCGGTCAGGCGGATGCGGTCGGTCATGGTTCCTTCACTGGCCGGGCGCGAGCGCACCCCGAGGTCGTCGGTCCGGGTGCGTGCTCGGGCTACTGCGCGCTGAGCTCCGCGAGAGCGGCGCGGAGGTCGTCGACCGGCAGCTCGACGATCGACGCCTCGCCCCGCTTCTCCTCCTCGAGCGCGGCCTCCACCCGCGCGTCGCGATACGTCTGCTCGAGCAGCGGCCAGGCCGGGTCGTCGAGGTGGTCGGGCGTCGTGGCCGCGATGAGGACGTAGGGGCTCGACGACGTCGCCGACGAGTCCTCGAGCTGCAGCGCATCCTCGCTCGTGATGGCGAGCGCGGGATCGAAGTCGTCGACCGCGATGACGACGGCGGCGATCGACGGGTCGGCGTACGCGGTCTGCACCGACTCGTGCGCGATGCGGACGAGCTCGAGCCCGCGGTCGTTCGCGATGATGTCCTCCTCGCCGGGGAAGACGCCGGCGTCGTCCGCGACCTCGATGAGACCGGCCGCCTCGAGGATGAAGAGCGAGCGCGAGAAGTTCGAGGGGTCGTCGGGCACCGCGATGCGCGCACCGTCGACGATCTCGTCGACGGTCGCGTGGTCCTCGGAGAAGAGGCCCCACGCGGTCACCACGGTCGAGAAGAGCGGCGTGATCTCAGCGCCGTTCTCGCGGTTGAACTGGCTCAGCCAGGCGACGTGCTGGAAGACGTTCGCGTCGAGCTCGCCGGCGACGAGCGCCGTGTTGGGCAGGTAGGGGTCGTCGAAGTTGACGAACTCGATGTCGAGCCCGTTCTCGCGCCCGACCTCGACGATGGTGTCCTGGAAGTCGCTCTGCGACGTGTCGCCGATGCGGAGCGGGATGAGGTCGTCGGCCGCCGCCTGCGAACCGGCCTGCACGGCGACCGCTGCCGCCGCGGCGCCCGCCACCACGACGCCAGCGGTCACCGCGGCGATGATGCCGAGCCTGCGGCGCGAGCCGCGCTGGGCGAGGTGGGCGTCGATCTCCGAGCGGCTGGATTCGTTCGTCATGGTTCCTCCGGGGCTGGTGCGCCGAGCGGCGCGATCCCATAACGCTAGCCATTGCCGGGCAATACGCCGCATTGTGCCGTCACCGGGCGTCACACAGCGCGGGCATCGACGCGCGGCGCGGCGGGGGCGAGAATGCAGCGAGCGAACGGAGGAGGCACGGATGGGCAGGGTCACGTGCGATGTGGGGGTGTCCGTCGACGGATTCGTCGCGGGTGTCGACCAGAGCGAGGAGCACCCGCTCGGGCTGGGCGGCGAGGACCTGCACCGCTGGATGCTCGAGGCCCAGGAGGAGAACGCCGCCGAGATCGCGGGGATCCTGGGCCACGGCGCATACATCATGGGGCGCAACCTGTTCGGCCCCATCCGCGGCGAGTGGGACCGGCCGTGGCGGGGCTGGTGGGGCGAGGAGCCGCCCTACCGCGCACCGGTGCTCGTGCTCACGCACTTCGAGCGCGAGCCGATCGAGATGGACGGCGGCACGACCTTCCACTTCGTCACCGATGGACCGGCGGCCGCCATGGCCCAGGCCCAGCACGCGGCCGGCGATCGCGGCGTCGACGTCGCTCGTGACGCACGTCACGTATCGCGTCGAGACCCGCTAGCGCCGGGCAGTGGCCTGCGGTAGACACGCTGCATGACGCCTGCTCAGCGATGGCTCGACGGCTACATCCGCGCCTGGGAGTCGAAGGACGCGGCCGATGTGCGCGCGATCTTCACAGACGATGCCGAGTACTGGTTCCGGCCGAACGATCCCGAGCCGACACGCGGCATCGACGCGATCGTCGCGATGTGGAGCGAGGACGACGAGCCGACCCTGCCGGAGCACGACCTGCGCGTGCTGATCGAGGATGCGGAGCTCGGCATCATCAAGGGCACGATCGCCTACCCCGGGCACGAGTCGTACACGAACCTCTGGGAGGTCCACCTCGCGCCCGACGGCCGGGCACACCGGTTCGTCGAGTGGTACATGACGCCGCGGGAGCCCGAGGAGGGCTGAGCGCGCTCCACTGCGCGGCCTCAGGCCCGCCGAGGCTCAGGGCCGCGGCGCGACCTCCATCTGACCCCACGGCAGGCCGTACTCGACGAGCTTCTCGAGGAACGGCTTCGGCGGCATGGTCTCCGGACCCAGCACGCCCGCGCCCGACCACTCACCCGTCGAGAGCAGCTCGAGCGCGATCACCGGGTTGATCGCCGTCTGCAGCACGACGCACTGGTGCCCGTACTCCTCCATCGACCACGCGTTGTCGACCACGTGGTACAGGTAGGTGGACCGCGGCTGCCCGTCCTTGCCGGTGCCCTGCACCCAGACGCCTGCACAGGTCTTCCCCGTCATGACGGGACCGATGGATGCGGGATCCGGCAGGCAGGCGGCGACGACGTCGCGCGGCGAGACCTCGACGCCACCGACCCGCACCTTCTCGGTGCGGTCGAGGCCGAGCGTGTGGAGGGTCTGCAGCACGCCGATGAACTCGGAGCCGAGCCCGTACTTGAACGTGACGCGGTCGGCCTCGATCCAGCGCGGCATCATGAGCACCTCCTCGTGCTCGACGTTGACGCACTCGACCGGTCCGATGCCTTCGGGGAAGTCGAACACCTCGGGCTCGCTGAACGGCTCGGTCGTGTACCAGCCGCCGTCGTCGTCGGCGCGGGAGCGCTCGTAGATGACGGGCGGGTTGAGGCACTCCTCGATCGTCGTCCAGATCGAGAACGAGGGCGCGAAGATCTCGTTGCCGTCGTCGTCGTGCACCGCGAGGTTGGCGCCGTCGCGCGTGCCGAGCTCGTCGATGTGGTCGAAGAGCTCGTCCGCCGCGAAGCGGGCGAAGACGTTGGACATGCCGGGCTCGACGCCGATCCCGACGAGCGCGAGCTGGCCGGCGGCCTCCCACTCGTCGGCCTTGGCGAACTGCTCGTCGCCGAGCTTGAGCCCGACCTTCGCGTAGGGCTCCTCCGGGTGGCGCTTCGAGAGGCTCATCGCCATGTCGAGGTAGTCGGCGCCGGCCGCGAGCGCGCCGTCGAAGATCGGCATGACGAACCGGGGATCGACGGCGTTCATCACGTGCGTGATGCCGTGCTCGCGGCACAGCGCGGCCACAGACTCGGGGTCGGATGCGTCGACCTGCGCGGAGGAGAAGCGCGGGTCGACCGCGGCCGCCTTCTGCGCCCTCGCCTCGTCGTAGTCGGCGATGACCACGCTCTCGAAGAAGTCGCGCCGCGCGATGACCGCCGCGAACGCACCTCCGACACCTCCGGCACCCACCAGCAGGATCCGCATCGACAAGCTCCTCTCGCACAGCGTCGCGCCGTGCGGGATCGCACGCGGTCGACGTTGTTGAGCAGGACTCTAGTGCAGGGACGACGGAATCAGTAGTGTCATCGTCCAAGAAGGACGGATGCAGCACCTGGGCCTCGACTGAGGCGCCGGATCCGCCGGAACCACGCAAGGGAGCAGTCGTGACCGACCACCGCACCAGCCCGGCGACCGCCGACCGGCCGAGCCTCAAGCCGAACGCCATCGGCTTCTTCGACGCCCTCGTCATCGGTCTCGCGTCGACGTCCCCCGCCTACACGATCGCCGCGATCATCGGCGGACTCGTGCTCTACACGGGCGTGCACGCTCCGGGCATCATGCTCGCGAGCTTCATCCCGATGCTGCTCATCGCCTCGGCGTTCTACTACCTCAACACCGTCGACCAGGACTCGGGCACCACGTTCTCGTGGGTCACGCGGGCGATGGGGCCGTGGTTCGGCTGGATCGGCGGCTGGGCGATCACGATGACGGGCGTGCTCATCGTCGGCTCGCTCGCCGAGGTCGGTGTGCGCTACTCGCTCCTCACCTTCGGGCTCGAGGATCTCGCCTACGACCCCGTGCTCATCCGCGTGCTCACCGTGCTGCTCATCCTGCTCATGACCGCGATCTGCGTGTGGGGCACCGAGATCTCGGCGCGACTGCAGAACGTGCTCATCATCTTCCAGATGGTGTCGCTGCTCGTCTTCGCGGTCGTCGCCCTCTGGCAGGTGTTCTCGAACTCGTCGGCCTTCGACTCGATCACGCCGTCGTGGGAGTGGCTCAACCCCTTCGGCGGCGGCTGGGAGGGCGTGACCGCCGGACTGCTGCTGGGCGTGTTCGCCTACTGGGGCTGGGAATCCGCGGTCAACCTCACCGAGGAGACCACGAACTCGTCGCAGTCGCCCGGCAAGGCGGCCATCTGGTCGACCGTCGTGCTGCTCGTCACCTACATCTCGGTGACGATCGCTGTCGTCGCCCTCGCCGGCGACGCCTTCCTGGCCGAGAACGCCGAGGAGGAGGATGCGATCTTCCAGGTGATCGCGAGCGACGCGATGGGCCCGTGGGCGTGGGTCGTCATGCTCTCGGTCGCGACCTCGGCGATCGCCTCGACGCAGACGACGATCATCCCGGCGTCTCGCACCGGCCTGAGCATGGCCCGCCGCGGCGCGCTGCCCAAGATGTTCGGCCGCATCCACCCCCGCTTCCGCACGCCGGATGTCTCGACGTGGTGGGTCGCCGGCATCGCGATCGCCTACTACCTCGGCGTCGGACTGCTGAGCGAGACCGCCCTGTGGGACACGCTCACCGCGCTCGGCCTGCTCATCGCCTTCTACTACGCGCTCACCGGCATCGCGTGCGCGATCTACTTCCGCAAGCGCCTGACGAAGAGCGTGAAGAGCTTCCTGCTCATCGGCGTCGGCCCCGTGCTCGGCTCGCTCATGCTCATCTGGCTGCTCGTCGCGGCCATCATCGACTACGGCAACCCCGAGAACTCCTACACCGAGACCGCGTGGTTCGGCCTCGGGCCGCCGCTCGTGATCGGCATCGGCATCTTCGTCACCGGCGTCGTGCTCATGATCATCTGGTACTTCCGCGATCGCCGATTCTGGGACGAGCGGCCGAGCACGGCCGAGCAGCCCATCGTCCGCATCGACGTGACCTCGGGTCGCGGCGAGGGGCCGCGCGCATGACCATCGTGCTCGGCTACGACGAGTCGCCCGGCGCCCGGGCGGCGCTCACCACGGCGATCGACGTCGCGAGCCGCTTCGGCGAGCCGCTCGTGGTCGTCTACGGCACCGAGCCGCCCGGCGGCGTCGGCGACGAGCGCCGCAGCCACGAGGCGGCCCTCCAGCAGCTCGGCGGCGCGGCCGTGCGCCACGCCATCGAGCAGGCGCGGGCCGCCGGTGTCGAGGCGATCACCGAGCTCGTCTCGGCTCGACCCGTGGATGCGCTGCTCTCGCAGGCGGAGAAGCACGACGCCCGCCTCATCGTCGTCGGCACCTGGGGCGAGAGCCCCATGCGCGGTGCGATCCTCGGCTCGACGCCCCACAAGCTGCTGCACCTGAGCACTCGACCGGTGCTGTGCGTGCCGGTCGCCACCTGACGCACCCCAGCGCATCCGACCCATCCACCTCACCGCAAGGAGCACCATGTCCTCCCCCGCCGACCACCTGTGGATGCACTTCACCCGCATGGCGAACGCCGATCAGGCGCCCGTCATCGTGCGGGGCGAGGGCGCGTACATCTGGGACGACCGCGGCAAGCGCTACCTCGACGGGCTGGCCGGCCTGTTCGTCAACCAGCTCGGCCACGGCCGCATCGACCTCGCGACCGTCGCCGCGGAGCAGGCATCGACGCTCGCGTTCTTCCCGCTCTGGTCGTACGCGCATCCGAGCGCGATCGACCTCGCCGACAAGCTCGCATCGCTCGCCCCCGGCGAGCTGAACCGCGTGTTCTTCACGAGCGGCGGCAGCGAGGCGGTCGAGAGCGCGTGGAAGCTCGCGAAGAACTACTTCAAGCTCACCGGCAAGCCGATGAAGCACAAGGTCATCAGCCGAGCGATCGCGTACCACGGCACGACGCACGGCGCGCTGTCGATCACGGGCCTGCCGCCGCTGAAGTCGCAGTTCGAGCCGCTCGTGCCCTCGACCTTCCGGGTGCCCAACACGAACATCTACCGCGCACCGCTGCACGGCGACGACCCTGAGGCGTTCGGCCGTTGGGCGGCCGACCAGATCGCGGTCGCGATCGAGCAGGAGGGGCCGGAGACGGTCGCCGCCGTCTTCCTCGAGCCCGTGCAGAACGCCGGCGGGTGCTTCCCGCCGCCGCCCGGGTACTTCGAGCGGGTGCGGGAGATCTGCGACGAGTACGACGTGCTGCTCGTCTCGGACGAGGTGATCTGCGCCTTCGGCCGGCTCGGCACGATGTTCGGCGCCGAGCGCTACGGCTACCAGCCCGACATCATCACGTGCGCGAAGGGCCTGACCTCTGGCTACGCGCCGCTCGGCGCGATGATCGCGAGCGAGCGGCTGTTCGAGCCGTTCGCCGAGCCCGGCGCGTCGTTCGCCCACGGCTACACGTTCGGCGGCCACCCCGTCGCGACCGCCGTGGGGCTCGCGAACCTCGAGATCTTCGAGCGCGAGGGGGTGCTCGAGCATGTGCGCGCGAACGAGGGCGCGTTCCGCTCGACCCTCGAGGGGCTGCTCGACCTGCCGATCGTCGGCGACGTGCGCGGCGACGGCTACTTCTACGGCATCGAGCTCGTGAAGGACAAGCACACGCGCGAGACGTTCGACGACGACGAGAGCGAGCGACTGCTGCGCGGCTACCTCTCGGGCGCGCTCTTCGACGCGGGCCTCTACTGCCGCGCCGACGACCGCGGCGACCCCGTCATCCAGCTCTCGCCGCCGCTCATCTGCGACCAGCGCCACTTCGACGAGATCGGCGAGATCCTGCGCAGCGTGCTCAGCGAGGCGTGGTCGCGACTGTGAGCCTGCCCGACGCCCAGGACAAGGCGATCATCGCCGAGCTGCAGCGCGACGGCCGGGCGCCCTACTCGACGATCGCCGAGACGGTCGGGCTGAGCGAGACCGCGGTGCGCAAGCGGGTCAAGCGGCTCACCGACTCGGGCGTCGTCCAGATCGTCGCCGTCACCGACCCCACGCAGCTCGGCTTCGCGCGCCAGGCGATGATCGGCATCCGCGCGTCCGGGGCGCTCGAGCCCGTCGCCGAGGCGCTCGCCGCGCTCGCGGAGGTCGACTACGTGGTCATCACCGCCGGCACCTACGACGTGCTCGTCGAGGTGGTGTGCGAGAGCGACGCGCACCTGCTCGAGCTCGTGTCGCAACGCATCCGCTCGATCGAGGGCGTGCGAGACACCGACACGCTGCTGTACCTCAAGCTGCAGCAGCAGAGCTACGCGTGGGGCGTGCGGTGACGGGTCGGGGGGAACCACTCCTCGCAGGGCGTCGCTCACAGCCCCCGCGCCTCATCGACCGCATGCGCTCGGAGCGCGCACGCTGCTCCGTCGGCGGGCCGGACGGCACGTCCCAGCATCCGGCCCGGCAGTGAGACCTACGCTCGAGCGATGGATACCCGTCTCGTCGTCGCGCAGGTCGCGATCGGCGTCGTGCTCGCGCTGTGCCTGTGGGCGCAGCTGTTCCCGCGCTCGCACTGGCGGCTGTTCTGGAGCCAGCAGTACCGCTTCAGCCACGTGCGCGGCGAGCGCGAGCAGGCGCGCTTCGTCCGTCGGCTCACGGCCTTCCCGATCGTCGTGTGCGTCCTGCTGACGGTGATCATCCAGGTCGCGGGCCGCGGCTGA
>NZ_BAAAKK010000002.1:32184-74918 GCF_039527715.1 Agrococcus citreus | reverse complement strand
AGGTCAGTCGGCGACCTTCGCGACCAGGCGACCGACGACGGTGCCGTCGGCGAGCTGCTGGACACCGGATGCGATCTCCTCGAAGTCGATCTCGGTGATCGCGGGCTGCAGGTCGCCCGAGGCCAGGTGGCGCATCGTCTCGACGATGTCCTCCTTGCTGCCGCCCACCGAGCCGTGCAGCTGCTTCTTGCCCAGGATGAGCGAGTACGTGTCGATCGTCGCCTCGAGCTTGCCCATGCCCACCTGCACGACGCGGCCGCCGGCCTTCACAGCCTTGAGCGCATCCGCCGTCGTCACGCCGAAGCCCGCGTAGTCGATGATGACGTCGAGCTCAGCGTCGGCGAACTCCGTGATCGACGCAGCGACCTCCGTCGCGCCCGCCTCGCGAGCCCGGGCCCACACAGACTCGTTGATCTCGGCGACGTACACGTCCGCGCCGCGGAGCTTCGCCACGCGCGCGCCGATCTGTCCGAGACCGCCGAAGCCGATGATGCCGACCTTCATGCCCGCCTCGACGCCAGCCGTCGAGAGCGCACCGACAGAGGTCATGCCGGCGTCGGTCGCGGCGGCGGCCTGCGCGTAGGTGACCTCGTCAGGGATGGCGACGAGGGCCTCGGTCGAGACCTCAGCGCGGTCCTCCCACGCCCCGTCCACCATGTAGCCCATGAACTCGGCCATCGGCCAGACGGCGACGCGATCGCCGACCTTCCACTCGGTGACGCCCTCGCCGACCTCGCTGATGACGCCGGCCGTCTCGTGGCCGGGGACGACGGGGAGCTCCTTCATGTTCTCGAGCCACTTCTCGTCCTCGAGGATGCCGACGTCGGAGTGGCACAGGCCCGCAGCCTTCACATCGACGACGACCTTGCCGGGACCTGCGGTGGGCTCGGCGATGTCGACTCGCTCGAAGTCCTTGTGGGTGCCGACGAAATGCCATGCGCGCATGAGAATCTCCTTCGATATTGAACGGAATGCGCTCTCATCCTACGTTCGACGGCGCGGCCGGACCAGGGACGTCCGCTCGCGGCACAATCCGCGCATGCTCGGCCGGACCCGCGGCTTGTGTGCGAGAGCGACGCGCACCTGCTCGAGCTCGTGTCGCGACACATCCGCTCGATCGAAGGCGTGCGCGACACCGACACGCTGCTGTACCTCAAGCTGCAGCAGCAGAGCTACGCGTGGGGCGTGCGCTGCGCGGCGCGACCGAAGCGGAAGTGGCGCGCGCCGTTCGCGCGCGACCACCGGTGCTGCTCGAGCACGAGCACGACGGGGCGGCCGTGCCCGTCGACGCCGGCGAGGTGGAGGTAGGCGCGATCCGGCGTCTCCTCGAGCGCCGCGGGGTCGAGGCATGACCGCGCGACCCAGCCGCGCAGGGTCTCGACGCCCGCGACCGAGTCGTTGAGGTTCGCCACGATCGCGCGGATCTGCGCGTCGGTGTAGGCGATCGGCGGGGGCGGCTCGACGTCCATGGCCGCAGGCTAGCGACGCCGCAGCGCACGGACGCCCAGGGCTGCGCGCGCTTTGCCTCAAGTGCTGCGCTGCCACGCGGGGCGCGCGGGGCCTGCGGGCCCGCTCGGACGGCTCAGCTGAAGCGCTGCCGCACGCGCTCGGCCTGCTCGGGGCTCAGCCTCCACAGGCTGCGGAACAGATGGCCGGCGAACGGCCCGTAGCCGTCGTCGGGGCTGCGGAGGAATGCGCGGATGGCTCGCCCGGCGTCGGTGTGCCCGAATTCGTCGGCGAGCTCGGCAACGCTGATCGATTCGTCCATCGACTCGACGGTAGACCGGGGCCCGCGGTCATCCGCCGCGATCCGCGGCCGTGCTCCCTACGCTTCGCGCAGAGCCTGCCCAGGTGCTGAGCCGCCGCCCAAGGGCGCCGCAGGACTCGCTCAGACCCGGTCGACGCGCCCTCCGACGAGGCCCGCGGAGGCGGCCGATGCGCTAGACCTGGAGACAGCTCAGTCGATGTGCTCACAGGTGCGGACAGGGCGTGCGCCCCGGCGACCGCGTGCAACGGTCTCCGGGGCTTCACCGTGCGGCGGCCGGATCGCAGGAGCGGTCCGACGCGGGCCCGGTGTCAGTGCTCGGTGACCTGGCCCGCCTCGACGTGCCAGCGCCGGTCGGTCTCGACCGTCGCGAGCATCCGTCGGTCGTGCGTCACGAGCAGCAGCGTGCCGTCGTACGACTCGAGCGCCTGCTCGAGCTGCTCGATGGCCGCGAGGTCGAGATGGTTCGTCGGCTCGTCGAGCACGAGCAGGTTGACGCCGCGTGCCTGCAGGAGCGCGAGCGCCGCGCGCGTGCGCTCTCCCGGAGAGAGCTCGTCGACCGGGCGGCCCACGTGGTCTGCGCGGAGGCCGAACTTCGCCAGCAGGGTGCGCACCTCGCCCGATGCGAGCTCGGGCACGAGCGACTCGAACGCCGCGGCGAGCGGCTGCGAGCCGGCGAGCAGCGAGCGCGCCTGATCGATCTCGCCCACCTGCACGCTCGCGCCGAGGCTCGCCGAGCCCTCGCCGGGCGCCTGCTGCCCGAGCAGCGCGCGCAGGAGGGTCGACTTCCCGGCACCGTTCGGCCCCGTGATGCCGATCCGCTCCCCCGCGTTCACCTGCAGCGACACCGGGCCGAGCGTGAACGCCCCCTGGCGGATGACCGCTCCGCTCAGCGTCGACACGACCGAGCTCGAGCGCGGCGCCGAGCCGATCGTGAACTCGAGCTGCCACTCCTTGCGCGGCTCCTCCACCTCGTCGAGGCGCGCGATGCGGCTCTCCATCTGGCGCACCTTCTGCGCCTGCTTCTCGCTCGACTCGGTCGATGCCTTGCGACGGATCTTGTCGTTGTCGGGCGACTTCTTCATCGCGTTGCGCACGCCCTGGCTCGACCACTCGCGCTGCGTCCGCGCCCGAGCGACGAGATCGGCCTTCTTGTCGGCGAACTCGTCGTACTGCTCGCGCGCATGGCGGCGGACCGTGGCCCGCTCCTCGAGGTACGCGTCGTAGCCACCGCCGTAGATGCGGTTCGAGTGCTGCGCGAGGTCGAGCTCGAGCACTCGGTTCACGCAGCGGGCGAGGAACTCGCGGTCGTGGCTGACGAGCACGACCCCGCCGCGGAGCCCCTGCACGAACGACTCGAGCCGCTCGAGCCCGTCGAGGTCGAGGTCGTTCGTCGGCTCGTCGAGCAGCACGATGTCGAAGCGCGACAGCAGCAGCGCCGCGAGCCCGACGCGAGCCGCCTGCCCGCCCGAGAGCGACGTCATCATCGCCTCCTCGATCGAGGCGCCGTGCAGCTCGAGGCCGAGCTCGGCGAGCACGACCGGGATGCGCTCCTCGAGGTCGGCGGCGCCGCTCGCGAGCCAGCGCTCCAGGGCAGCCGAGTATGCGTCAGCGGGGTCGACGCCGGGGGCGGTGAGCGAGGGGTCGCCGAGCGCCTCGGCCGCCGCGTCCATGTCCCGGGTCGCCTCCGCGCATCCGGTGCGCCGCGCGATGTGCTCGGCGACCGACTCGCCCGGCACCCGCTCGTGCTCCTGCGGCAGCCAGCCGACGAACGCGTCGGCGGGCGCGAGCGCCACCGTGCCGGCCTGCGGCTCGTCGACGCCCGCGAACAGCTTCAGGAGCGTCGACTTGCCGGCGCCGTTCGCGCCGACGACTCCGACGACGTCGCCGGGCGCGACGGTCAGGTCGAGCGAGTCGAAGAGCGTGCGGTGGCCGTACCCGCCGGCGAGGCCCCGAGCGACGAGTGTTGCGGTCATCCCGCAAGTCTCTCAGCCTCCGGGGTCGCGCCCGGCGCCCGGCCGGTCAGGTGCGGCGAGCGGCGCCGCTCACGCCCGTTCGACGGGCATCCACAGCTCGCAGTGCGCGAAGCTCTCGGTCAGCTCGAGGTAGCGCAGGATCGTGGGGCCTGGCCGCAGCCGCCACGGGTTGGAGGGGAACCACTCCGTCGCCGTCGCCGCCCAGAGCTGCTGCAGCGCATCCGGGAACGCGCCGCGGGACGAGAACACCGCCCACGTGCCCGCGTCCACGCGGATGACGTCGAGGCCGTCGGGCACCGAGCTCTCCGGCGCGAGCGCGACGCCGTGCAGGTAGGTGAGCTCGGACCCTTCCGGCGCATCCGGCTCGAGGTCGGCCGTGACGGCGAGGATGCCCGACGGCTCGGTGTCGCTGAGCGCCTTGAGCCTGACGTGCTCCTCGGGCGCGATGCTCGCGATGTGCCGCTGGATGTGCGGGTTGACGCCCTCGTGGATGAGCGGGACCTGCGCCGCGTGCCCCACGAGCACGAGTTCCGGCCGGTCGGTGATGCTGACATCCATCGGTGTGCTCCCTTCGACGCTCAAGCGGAACCTGAGCAGTGGTTGTGTGCTGAACGGGCCGCCGTCTCGGCGCGCGTCGCTCGGTCCGATGCCGTGCACCGACCGGAACGCGCGCCCGAACGCCTCGACCGAGCCGTAGCCGTAGCGCACCGCGACCTCGAGCAGCTCGGGCGCCCCGGCCGCGAGGTCGGCGGCCGCGAGCGTCATCCGCCGACGGCGCGCGTACTCCGATACCGGCATGCGCGCGAGCGACGAGAACATCCGCCGCAGGTGGTACTCGGTCGTGCCGTGCGATCGCGCGAATGCCGCGACGTCGAGCGGCTCGCCGAGGTTGCGCTCGACCAGGTCGACCAGGGCGTTCAGCGTGCCGATCATGTGGCCCTCCGTTCGCAGACGATCCTCCTCGACCGGCCGCGACTGGACCCGACCTTCCTGGTCCGATCCGATCAGCGGAGCGCGCTCAGCGCTGTTCGTCGAAGACCGCGCTCCGACGGTGACAGGAGCGGATGCGCAAGCGCACCGTCGCGTCGACCAGGGTCACGCCTCGCCGTCCGACCGACGAGACCCTGCCGAAGCGCAATCGTCCGAGGCTCCGAGCGCAGCGAGCCGGTGCGCGCTCTCAACCCGCATGACCCGGTACAGCTAGCCTGGCCGGATGATCGCTGCTCGCCCTGGGACGGATTCGCGCCCGTACGCGGGGTGCGCGCGGTGACGAGCAGCCGAGCGGACGGGATCGCCGCCCGTCGGCAGGAGCTCGTCGCGGCGCTCGAGGAGGTCGAGCGCGAGCTCGCCGAGCTGCGCAGCATGCGCGAGCGGCAGCACGACGACGACGAGCACGATCCCGACGGGGTCTCGCTGTCGTCGGAGTGGTCGCGGCTCGAGGGCCTGCGGCAGACGGAGGTCGCCGCGCTCGCCGCGATCGACGCTGCGGCGGCTCGGCTCTCCGCCGGCGACGACGGCATCTGTGCGGTGTGCGGCGGCCCGATCGCACCCGAGCGGCTCGAGGCCCGGCCGGACGCGACGACCTGCATCAGCTGCGCCCGCTGAGCCGCCGCTCCGCGGCTCGACCGGCACGATCGCCCGCGACGAGCGCTCCCTGGATCGATGCCGTCTCGCGGTGGTCGCCCGTGACGAGCACGCGCTCCGACGTCCAGACGGGGCCGCGGCGGATGGGCCCGGGCAGCTGGGCAGGCACGGCGTGCTCCACGACGTGGTGCGTGAGCACCTCCCACCGCCGCGTCGAGGTGCCGAACAGGCGGGCGAGGTCGCGGCGCACGTCGGCCTCGCTCGCACGGCCGTCGGGGCGGTCGAGCAGCGTGGTGGCCTGCACGAGGTGCTCGCCGCTCGGGGCGTACGACGGCGCCACCTCGGAGATGACGGCGGCGTTCCAGATCGGACCAGCTGGTCCCCCACCGGGTCGGGACGCGTCGAGCAGCAGGAACGGGCCCGTGCGCGGCTGCCCCGTCGCTCGGAACCACCAGGTCGTCAGCCCGTGCGTCGGAGGCGTAGGGAGCGCCGAGAGCTCACCGACCCGATCCGGCCCGACGGCTACGACGGCTGCCCTCGCGCGGATGATGCCGTCGTCGGTCGCCACCTGCACGGCGTCTCCCGTCTCGCGGATGTCGCGCGCAGCGGTGCGCAGCCGCACCGGCGCCGCGAGCGATGCCGCCAGCTGGTCGGGCAGCGCCTGCATCCCCTGTCTCGGGAGCCCCGGCGCGCCGAACGCGAACGAGCGCAGCAGCAGTCGCACGTAGTTCGCCGAGCTCTCACCGGCGCTCTCGACGAGCACGCCCGCGAGGAACGTGTCGAGCACGTCCCGTCGCAGGCGGCCGGTCATCCCGGCGGCGTCGAGCGATGCCCGCAGCGTCTCGTCGCTCGTCGCGCGCGAGGCGGTCCTGGCTCGCAGCAGCGTCGGTCCGAGCCAGCGAGCGAGCGCGAGCAGGTCGGCCGCGGGCGTGAGCTCGCTCGTCGCGGTGGCGAGCAGGTGCCGGGGATGCCGGAGCGGATGCGCGAGCGTGACCGCGCGATCCCCCGTGCGCACGGTCGCGCCGACCCCGAAGCGCTGCAGCTCGAGCGCCTCCACATCGATCCACCGCTGGACAGCGGGGTACGCGGGGTTCAGCAGCTGGAAGCCTCGATCGCAGCGGAAGCCGTCGATCACGTCAGTGCGGATCCGGCCGCCGACGGCCTCCTCCGCCTCGACGACCACGACCGAGCGACCGCTCGCCTCGAGCCGCCGAGCGCTCTGCAGCCCGGCGAGGCCAGCCCCGACCACGACGACGTCCGCGTCCATGCGGTCTGCTCCGATCCCTACCGCGCCGCCGGATCGGCGCTCGAGGGCGGGAAGCGCTCCCACTGGCCCTCGGAGATGACCTCGACCTCGCCGTCCACGACCGCGATGGCCGTCGCGTCGTCGATCGCGTACGTCGGGACCGGGATGCCCGACGCCCATCGCTCGATGTTGGCGCGCGACGTGTCGGGCATGTCGGGATCGTCGAGGTGCGGGTAGATCGTGAAGTCGACGAGCCCGAGCGGCTCGGCGCTCGACGCCATGTCGCTGCCGTCTGGCACGAACTCGAGGTCAAACTCGGCGTCGCAGTTGTAGGGCGTCACCGCGATGCTGCCCGCGCTCACGCCGACGTAGACCGCGTCGAGCGACGGCAGGAGCTCGGCCAAACCCGACTCCCGCATCCAATGGCACAGGTAGAGCACGTCGCCGCCCCAGACGAGCAGGGCGTCGACCTCGCGCACCATCGGCGCCCAGCTCGCGGGCCGGATGGTCGGCAGCGCCGTCAGCTCGAGCACGCCGAGCGACTTCCAGCCCAGCCCGGCGAGCGGGCTCGACGCCGCCCCTGTGATGGCCTCGAACGCCATGCTCGCGCCGCCCGGGAACGGGTGGACCGCGGTCGGGATGATGAGGGCGGTCGACTCGGCGATCGGCTTGCCGAGCATCTCGACGAGCGCGTCGGCGATGCGCGGGTTGCTGATGCCGCCGGAGGTCAGGAGGAACTTCATCGGGTGCCCTACTCCCAGCGGCTCGCGTCGACTGCGGCGCCGTCAGACCAGTCGTGCAGCTGGAACGCCGTGCTGACCCTCGAATGCTCGACGAGCTCGCCGTGGTCGCGGGCGATGACGACCAGCCGGTGGAGAGGGCTCGCCGCGCCCTGCGCCTCGATCGCGACAGCGATGCTGGTCGCTGTCTCGATGAGCCCATCGCGGGTCATCGGCTCCTGCATGCAGACATAGACGAAGGCTTCGATCCGAGTGCCGTCGTCGGGCATCGTGTCGAACGCCGGCCGCTCCCCGATGGACACAGCGTCCGGGAGGTCGGCGGAGTAGACCGCCTCCTGGATCTGCTCGGCGCCCTCGGGGACGCCGATGTCCGATTGGTTCCCCACGCAGCTGGTCGATGCCGCTGGTGCCTGCGTGAAGGCGGGAATCGGGTTCGGAGCCGCCGTCAGGACGACGGCGCTCGTGCAACCACCGAGGGCAGCAGCGACCATCAGCAGTCCGGCACCGATGATCATCCGCATGCGGCGATGCTACGCCGCGGCTGTGTGCTGCAGCGCTGCCGCGAGATAGGGCGCCGTGCGGCTCGCGCCATCGGACGCGACCTGCTCGGGCGTGCCCTCCGCGACGACCGTGCCGCCTGCATCCCCCGACCCCGGTCCGAGGTCGACGACCCAGTCGGCCTCGGCGACGATCCGCATGTCGTGCTCGACCATGATGACCGTGCTGCCACCGTCGACGAGGTGGTGCAGGTGCGCGAGCAGCCGGTCGGCGTCGGCCGCGTGCAGCCCCGACGTGGGCTCGTCGAGCAGGTAGAGGGTGTCGCCGCGCTGGCCCCGTCGCAGCTCCGATGCGAGCTTCACGCGCTGCGCCTCGCCGCCCGAGAGCTGCGGCGCCGGCTGCCCGAGCGCGACGTAGCCGAGCCCGACGTCGATGAGCGCGTCGAGGTGGCGATGCACCTCGACGTCGGTGAACCAGGCTCGGGCGTCGCTGACGCTCATCGCGAGGACGTCGGCGATCGACTTGCCGTCGAGCTCGATCTCGAGCGTCTCCGGGTTGTAGCGGCTGCCGCCGCACGTGGTGCACGGCGCGTGGACGGTCGGGAGGAACAGCAGCTCCACCTCCATGGTCCCCTCGCCCTTGCACGTCGGGCAGCGGCCGGCGGCCACGTTGAAGGAGAAGCGGCTCGCGCTGTAGCGGCGACCGCGAGCCTCCGGCGTCGCCGCGAACAGGGCTCGGACCCGGTCGAAGAGCCCCGTGTAGGTGGCGACGTTCGACCGCGACGTGCGCCCGATCGGCCGCTGGCTCACCTGCACGATGCGCCGCAGTCGCTCCTTCGGGCCCCGCGCTCGGCCGATGGTGACCGAGACGGTGCCCTGCGACAGCGGATCCTCGGGCGCTGCGGGCCGCTCGTCGGTGCCGGATGCGTGCTCGTCGACCTCGGCGGCGAGGCTCGCCTGCAGCAGCTCGGGCAGCGCCTGGACGACGAGCGTCGACTTGCCCGAGCCGGAGACGCCCGTGACCGCCGTGAGCGCCCCCAGCGGGAACGCGACGGTGAGGTCGCGCACGTTGTGCCGCGACACGTCGATGAGCTCGACGCGGTCGTCACCGGGTCGCCGAGTGCGCGCGACGCGTTCGAGCTCGACGTCGGGCGCATCGAAGAGGTACCGGCGCGTCACCGAGTCGCTCGCGTCGCGCAGTCCTTCGAGCTCGCCGCTGTAGAGCACGGCGCCGCCCTCGGTGCCGGCCCCCGGCCCGATGTCGACGATCCAGTCGGCCTGGCGGATCACGTCGAGGGAGTGCTCGACGAAGTAGACGGTGTTGCCGGTGTCGCGCAGGGTCGTGAGGATGCGCAGCAGCGACTCGGTGTCGGCCGGATGCAGTCCCGCCGACGGCTCGTCGAGCACGAAGACGACGCCGAAGAGCTGCGACAGCACTTGGGTCGCGAGCCGCATCCGCTGCAGCTCGCCCGACGACAGCGTCGACGTGGCCCGGTCGAGCGAGAGCGAGCCGAGCCCGAGGTCGATGATCGGCGACAGGCGCGCGAGCACGTCGGTGACGAGGCGTCGAGCCGCGAGCAGCTGCTCGGGTGCGGCGGTGCCGGACGTGCCGCGCGGCGTCCAGTCGGGCTCGAGCACGGCACGGAGCACGGCGGCGACGTCGTCGAGCGGCATCGCCGCGAGCTCGACGATGTCGCGGCCCTCGAACATGACCGCGAGCGCCTCGGGCTTGAGGCGCCTGCCGCCGCACTCGGGGCAGCGCACGCTCACCATGAACGACGCGGCGCGCTCGCGCATCCGCGCGCTCTTCGATCCCGCGAAGGTGTTGAGCACGAAGCTGCGCACGCCCTGGAAGGTGCTCATGTAGCGGGGCTCGACGCCCTCGGCGACGGCCTTCCGCACCTCGGCCGGCTCGCGGTCAGTGAACACGGGCACCTGGGGCGACTCATCGGTGAAGAGCACCCACTCCTGCTGCTCGCGCGGCACGTCGCGCCACGGGATGTCGATGTCGTAGCCGAGCGAGATGAGGCTGTCGCGCAGCTGCTTGCCGTGCCACGCCGTCGGCCACGCCGCGAGCGCGCCCTCCCGGATGGTGAGCGAGTCGTCGGGCACCATGAGCGCTTCCGGCACGTCGTGCACGCGACCGAGGCCGTGGCACGTGGGGCACGCACCCTGCACGGTGTTCATGGAGAAGTCCTCGGCGAGGAGCATCGGCGCTCCCTCCGGGTACGTGCCCACGCGGGAGTAGAGCATCCGGAGCACGTTCGCGATGGTGGTGGCGCTGCCGACCGTGGAGCGCGCCGAGCCGCCGGAGCGCTGCTGCGGCAGGGCGACGGCCGGCGGCAGCCCCTCGATCGAGTCGACGTCGGGGCTGCCGACCTGGCTCATGAGTCGGCGCGCATAGGGCGCGACCGACTCGAAGTAGCGACGCTGGGACTCGGCGTAGATCGTGCCGAACGCGAGCGAGCTCTTGCCGGAGCCCGAGATGCCGGTGAACGCGACGAGCGCGTCGCGCGGGATGTCGAGGTCGACGCTCTTGAGGTTGTGCTCCCTGGCGCCGCGGACGCGGACGCGCCCGAGGTCGGGGTCGAGCGGTGAGCGCGCTGGTGCATCCATCCAGCCAGTCTCTCGCGGGGTCGCTGTGACCTTGCGGACAACGGCCCGCTCGGCGCGCTCAGCCGATCGAGCCGCCGAAGCCCTGGCCGCTCCCCACCAGCGGATGCACGATCAGCACGCCCGAGACCACGGCTGCGGTCGCGATGAGCAGCACGATCTCGATCGGTGCGAGGCGTCGGCCAGCCGCGGCGGAGCGGACGAGGTGCACGACGACGGCCACCCCGACGAGCGCTGCCCAGACGAGCAGGGTCCACCCGATGACGTAGAGGAGCATCGCGCCCGCGCCGTCGGCGTCAGAGGTGCCGAGCCAGATGACGTCGGCCGCGGCGAGCGCGACGGCGGCACCTGCTGCCATCGCGAGCGCGACGCCCGCGACGACCGCGCTGGACGACGCATCCGCTCGAGTGGCTGCCACACCACGGATGCTAGGCGTGGCGACGCGGTCGCGGAAGGAGGCGTCGCTCATGGACGCCTCAGGCTCGCGCTACGGCTTGCGCTTGAGCCGCTTCTTCGTCGCACGTTCGGTGAGCACGAGCAGGAAGTCCTGCACCGGGCTGTTCTCGAGCTCGGCGAGCTCGGCGCGGGCCACGCGCTCGACCTCGTCGCGGTCGTAGTCCGGGTGCTTCTCGGTCAGCTTGGCCACGATCTGCGCGACGATCTCGTCCCGGTCCACTGTTCCGCTCACGCTCGAAGGTTGGCACAGCGTCGCGGACGACGCGAATCGGGGCGGGTTCGGCTCAGCCGTGCGAGCGACGGATGGCCTCGAGCCGCTCGATCGCCTGATCGATGCGGTCGGCGTCGGTGCCGCGGACGACGATGTTGGTGCCGTAGACCGATCCGGAATGGAAGGGATACGAGCCGATGCTGAGGTCGGGCATCTCGGCAGCGAGGTCGCGCAGCGGCGCGGCGATGCGGCCCTCCCCCACCTCGAAGCGCAGCTCGCGCGAGAGGACCGGCCGACCCGACTCGAGGCTCGGCAGCACCGCGTCGAGCATGGCGACGAAGATCGCCGGGACGCCGGCCATGACGTGGACGTTGCCGATGCTGATCCCGGGTGCACCGCTGAGCGGGTTGTCGATGAGCTCGGCCCCGTGCGGGATGCGCGCCATGCGGAGGTGCTCCGGCGTGAGCGTCCTCGTGTGGCCCACCGCGGCCTGCAGGAGCGCGCGGGCGTCGTCGCGCACGTCGATGCCGACCCCGAAGGCGTCGGCCACGGCATCCGCAGTGATGTCGTCGTGCGTCGGGCCGATGCCGCCGGAGGTGAACACGTGCGTGTGCGCGGCACGGAGTGCGTTGAGCGCGTCGACGATGACGTCGTGGTCGTCGGGCACGACGCGGATCTCGCGCAGGTCGATGCCCAGCTTCCCGAGGCGACCGGCAAGGTGGTACGCGTTCGCCTCGCGCGTGCGGCCCGAGAGGATCTCGTCGCCGATCACGAGCATGGCGGCGGTCGGATTCGTCATGGGATCAGACTGTCGTAGCGACCTGGAGGAAGCCGAAGAGGCGACAGCAGCCGGGCACGTGACCGGGCGTCAGAGCGAGCCATCGCGTGCGGTGCGTCACGCGAGGCTGACGAGCGCCTCGTTCCGCTTCAGGAATCCGGGCTTCCAGGGCGGGTCGTAGCGAGCGAAGTAGACCGGTCCGGCTGCAGCCGTGCCATCCCGCGCGAGCGCTGCCTCGAGCGCGTCGGCGTTCTGCTGGTATCGCGTCTCGTTCGAGCCACCGCTGAACCTCCGCGCGGCAACCCGCCTCTCGGGAACGCTCACGGTGCGGACCGAGGCGTCGGCCGGAGCCGGCACGCGCGTGGCATCCGCCGGCATCACGAAGCTCACCGTGTACTGCTGCTCCGCGCTGGGCGCTTGGATCACCGGCGCCGTCATCGAGATGTTCGACGCTGTGATGTAGCGGATGAGTGGCCCGAAGCCCCGATTGCCCGCCTCGAAGAACGACCCGTCGGCTTCCACCTGAGCGAGCATGTGCGCGGGGTACACGCGCACCTCGTAGCCGTCATGCACGGACACCACCGAGTAGCGCTGCTGCTCCGTCATGCAGCAACCGTACGCTCACCCGTCCCCGCACACCGCGCCAGCTTGTTGAGCCCCGATAGCGTGGCGGTGACATCGATCAAGGAGCGCGCGACGTGAAGATCACCCTCATCGGAGGCTCGCACGGCACCGGCGCTGCGCTGGCATCACGTGCACAGCAGGCCGGCCACGAGGTGACCATCGTCTCCCGCTCCGGTGGCTCCGTCCCCGGCGCTCGCGTCATCACGGGGGATGCCGCCGAGCCGGCCACGGCGGCGGAGGCCGTCTCGGGTGCCGACGCCGTGGTCATCACCGTCGGTGGCGCGAAGGGCAAGCCGCTGCAGCGCACGGCCGTCACCCGCAGCGTCGTCGCCGCCATGGAGGCCGCAGGGACCAGGCGTCTGCTGGTGCAGTCGTCGCTCGGCGCGGGCGGTTCGGCCTCCCAGCTGCCCGGGTTCTTCGGCTACGTCACCAAGGTGCTCCTGGCGAAGCCCCTGGCGGATCACGACCAGCAGGAGGCCGTGGTGCAGCGCTCGACGCTCGACTGGACCATCGTGCGACCGACCGGGCTGACCGACAAGGAGCCGCTCGGCCGATGGACCGCCCTGGAGGTCACGGACGAGGGGAAGCTCACCGGATCCATCCCGCGCGGGGACCTCGCGTCGTTCATGCTCGAGGCGCTGGAGGATGACTGGACGATCGGCAAGGCGCTGGGCATCAGCAGCCGATAGCCGATAGCCGAAGTACGCTCGGCGAACGTCCTCTCCGCCGAAGGCATGGCGCCTCATCCCGGACGAACGCACCGCCCATCGACGCCGAAGGACTCCATGACTCGCGCGACCCGCGGCCCCGCAATCGCGATCGCCTGCCTGCCCGTGCTCCTGCTGGTCGCCGGCTGCGCCCCCGGCCCGCTCGCGGCGTCGACCGAGACCGCGACTCCGAGCGCAGCCGCCTCGCCGCCAGCACCAACGGAGCCCGCGTCGTCTGCGACACCCTCACCATCAGGCGCCGCGCCGACCGAGCGCCCGGACAGCGCTGAGTGGCAAGAGCTCGCCGTCGACGACTGGCTGACGCTCACCACCCCCGCCGGGTGGCAGGTGGAACCGCGGCTCACATCCGACTCCCCGGGCGACCTCGCCATCACCGACGAGACAGGCTACGAGCGCATCACGGTCTTCTTCGACGAGCGCGACCGCGTGTTCGACGTGCCCGCATGCACCCCATCCCAGATCCCCTTCCGAGTCATCTCCGACACGGAACGGGCAGAGGCGCTCCCCGCCGAGGGGCTGGCGCAGTCGACGGCGATCTATGAGTTCGACGACTACGACTCCAGTGGTGCGCTCAGCGGGAAGCTCTACGAGCTCCGCACGCACCTCCACGAACCCGACCGCGTGACGGGCGACGACTGCGCGCCCGCCTCCGGCGTCTACCCCGGCAGCGGCGGCTACCTGGTGGTCTCGGCCCACTTCGGCACCGACGGCGCGGGGCTGCGATTCCCGGACTGGGAGGCTGCGGAGGCGTTCGCGGCCACCGAAGCGTTCCAGACGGTCGAGACGGTGATCGGCAGCGCCCGGATCACGCTCTGACCGCAGGAGCGCGCGCACCGTCGATCGTGCCGCGACCGGTGTCGTCACCGACATCCAGGTCGGCCCGATGCTCGTCGCGCTGAGCGCGCAGCGCGATCCGTGCAGCCCTGCGGCGCAGGCGCTGACCGAGGGGAGCGCTTCGAGCATTGCCACGAACAACGCGAAAATGTACAATCCAGCCATGACCTCGATCCCCTCGACCGCTGCGAGGCAGCGCTGGGCGCAGACGATCGACGCTGCGCGCCGCACACCCATCACGATCACCGAGCACGGTCGCGAGACCGTCGTCGTCATGGACGTCGAGCTGTCCCGTCGCGCGCTGGCCGCGCTCGAGGACGCAGAGGACGCCGCGGCCGCGGAGGAAGCGGCGCGAGCGATCGCGCAGGGCGAGGAGACGGTGCCGCTGTCGGCGCTCGCGCGCGAGCTCGGCTTCAACATTGGCTGATCGCTACGACGTCCAACTGTCGAAGGGTGCTGCGAGAGCGCTGCGCAAGCTCGACCGGCCCGTGCAAGCGCGCATCCTCGCCGCCCTCGCCCTGCTCCGGGACGACCCGCGGCCAGCGACCGTGAAGGCGCTCAGCGGCCACCCCGGCTATCTGCGCGTCCGAGTCGGTGACTACCGCGTCATCTACACGATCGAGGATGACCACCTGGTGGTGCTCGTGCTCACCATCGGGCACCGCCGCACGGTGTACCGCACGCTCTAGGCTGCGACCTCTTGACGGTGCAGCACGCTTTGCCATGCGAAGGCGACACGACGCTCTACCTACTCGCACCTGTGGCCGACTGCTGAGGACCGCATTCGAGCCGCGGCTGTTGAAGCCGGAGCCCCAGTGTGCGTCCGCAGAACTCAGAAGGTCTCTACACGTTGAAGCGGAACGTTGCCGAATGACCTGCGGAGCATTGGGAGACGCTGACTCCCCTGTGTTTTAGCAGGATCTGGGCACTCGGACCCTTGGCCGGTACTGCCGTGCGCGGGACTTCTTGCGGACTTTCTGCGGACTCAGCCGCGTCACTTGTCGTTGGGTTGCGCGTCGAGCCAGCGCTCGAGGTCGGCTGCGCGGATGACGGGCTTGGTGTTCTTCGGGCCGATGTAGGTGGCGATGAGGTAGTGATTGCGGATCGCCTCGTTGATGGTGGTGACGCCGGCACCTACGCTCCACGCCGCCTCCTGCACGCTGTACGCCTTCTTGCAGCAGCAGTTGGAGTGATCTTCGTTCGGCTTCATGTGACGTCCTCACTTGTAGTCATGCGGATCTTTAAGCCTGTCGGAATTGCCCCTTTCGGTCCAGCGCCAGATACGGTACAAACAGGCCCCAATATGAGGCAAAAGTGCCTTTTCGACGAGCTCGACGACCGCTGTGAGCAGTGCGGTGCGCTCATGTGGGACGAGCGCTGCCGAGCCTGCGGCCACGTCAGGGAAGCACCTCCGCACGTCGACAAGCCCGACGACGGCGAAGTGCAAGGCATCCGCGGCTGGTAGCTAGGCTCCACGCATCGACGCCTCACCCGACCCCATCGAACGCCTGACGCAGATTGCCGACGAACTCGACAAGGGAGCCGACGCCAGCGGCATCGCCAGCGAGCTGCGCACCATCGCTGAAGATCTCGATATGCTGAGGAATGTTCAATAGCAGTCAGTTGGCGAGTCGCGCCTCTTCGAATGTACGTTCGAACACGTGACGATCAGGCCATGCGAGTGGGACGTGCTGCACCCGCTCGACGGGAGGCCGCCGGCCGTCATACGACTGCTTGTCATGGGGCCGAACCGCGAGCCCTACTATCGAGCCGTCTCACCGGAGCCGGATCGCTCACAGCGACGACTTATCGGCTACTGGGGCTCGCTCGAGCACGCACACGACGGGGTACTCGCTTTGTACGAGCACCTGAGTCAGCGATCGCTCGCGGGCGGCGACATGCCGCCGTCTCGACCACTTGTGCCGCAGAAGCCGGCACCGGGCGCCCCTGAGCAGAGAAGGGCCGCGCGGCCAGCGAAGCACTCGACTCGGGCATGACTGTCCTACGCGCTCCGGAAAGAGAGATACCGTCGCGCTGTACAGCGAGACGGTATCTGAACCCCTGGATGGACGGGGACTTCGCTGTCAAGGATATCTTGACAGGCGTGCTTGGTCAACTTTCGCCGCAGGCTTCAGCGTCGCTAGCCGGATCGCTTGCTCGCGATCGTTTCCGCGCGTACGTTCGGCCCTTCGGCGGTGATCAGGCGGCCGGCAGCAGACTCTACGTCCTAGATGTCGAGCTGGCAGGAGCGCTGCTTGAGCTCGTGCACTTCGCCGAGGTCCTCCTGCGCGAGCGCATCCATCGCGAGCTGACGTCGGTCGATGGCCCGCAGTGGTACAACGATCCTCGACATGTCCTCGACTACCGCACCCGCGGCGCGATCGCGAAGGCGTCGAACAGGCTACCCACGCGGTTCTCGCCTGGTCAGATGGTTGCAGAGCTCAACTTTGGAACCTGGGCGGGCTTATTCGAGCAGGGTGGGCAGATCAAGCATCGGGATGGATCTTTCGTCAGGCAGGCAGACTACGACGCTGATTTGTGGGCTCCAGCGCTCCACAGTGTTTTCGACCGCGAGTGGCCGAGTGTGACTCGCATTGATGCCGAAGGTCTACTCCGTCGCGTCCGCAATGGTCGGAATCGCATCTCTCATCACGAGTCGCTGGTCTTCGGAATTCATCAGCACGGTGAGCGCACGCCCGGTGGTAAGTTCCGTAGACAGCCCATAGGGAGCTTCTTGAGCGATGTCCGGCGATTGATCCAGGTGCTTGACAGCAGCATGGGAAAGTGGCTCGACACGTGCGATCACGCGGAGGAACTGCTCCGAGACTCGCTTGCGCTTCGCGCGGATCAATATGCACAAGGGCACCTGCGGAACCGCGAGTGGATCTAGCGGCCGCCCGTCAGAAGTTCACGCCACCCATTCCCACGCGGCTTCTCTGCCTCTGCGGTGCTAAGCGGCTTTCACCCGCAGAGGCCTCCGTCGATCAGGGGTCCGCGTATGGTCGACGCATGGACGACCCCACCGCTGTGATTCTCGCCGGGCTGATCGCCGCAATCGGCACCGTCATCGTCGCGTTGATCACCACCCAGCGGGTTCCCGCGCGGGTGAGGAAGGTCGAGAAACTTGCAGCTGCAGCTCAAGCGATCGGCGCGGAGCCTGAAACGCGCGCCGAACTCAACAGGGCGATTAGAGCGGAAATCCCCCCGGACGCGACTCTCATCAGCGAGCGCCTGACGGAGCGCCGTTCCTTCGCCTGGTTGCCAGCCACCTCCGTAGCGATGGCAGCGCTCGCGGCGATCGCGGTGGTAGTCGTCGAGCAATTTGCGGCGAATGGCGCTAACTTCTCGCTCCCCGACATCGCAAGTTTTACGGGGCTTGCCGCGGGCTTGGTGACTGCAGTGGTGGCCGCCACAGGGATCGTGAGGCTGGTGAGCCGGCACCGCGACACCAGCCTCAACGACGAGATCGAGGAACTGCTGCGCAAGAGGCGTGAGGACAACGACCCAGGGAAGCGATCCTCCTACACGCTGTGACCGATGAAGCAGCCGCCAGAGACACGACGCCCAGCACCTAGGCGCTTCACACCAGGCGACTCGGGATCTCAGATCGGGCGCCAGAAAGGGTTGCGGATCCGGGGGGGGTATGAGCGCTAGCCTCCCGGGGCGCCGAAACGGGCAGGGGGAGGGTATGCAACCCTCCCCTGTCGGCGTCGAGGGAAGTCCGCCTGCTGCGCTACTCTCGCCGCATGGCCGCTGAAGACCAGATCGCAGCAGTAGCAGGCGAGCTACTGGTCCACAGTCCGGGCGCGGCGCTCTCCGTGGCCACCGCCTACGCGTACTCGCAGCTCGTACATCCCACCGTTAAGGTCACGGGGCAAACCATGGCAACGGCCTGGGAGACGCGCCTTAGTCGATGGTTGAAGATCACCAAGGACGCGGGTGAGATGACGCCGGAGGGGATGATCGACAAGCCGGTTAGCGAGCGGGTGTTGGCCCGCTCAACTGGCGAGTCCACCCTGTTCGATGATTCTGTACAGCAGCGGTACGCGTCGGGCATCATCGCTTCATCCCGAACAGGCGAAAGTGGGGACGACCGAGGCGTCGCCTTCCTCGCGATCCTCGAGGCGATGCCCGCGAGCCATGTGCGCTTGCACTACGCGTTCTACACGAGCATGCGCGACGCGATCCTTGTGGACAAGATCGATACGGCCTCAACCGCCCTTCAACAGAGTGCGTGGTCCCTGCCTTTCGATGCGATCAAGAACCTGTTCGACGACGCCAACCATCCGGCATGGGCAGCCACCGAAGCGATCGAGGTCTTGAAGGCGCAGGGGCTTATCAGTCACTGGCCCAATGACGAGGACATGTTGCGGTTCGGCTACACCAACCTGGGCCTGAGTCTCTATGGCTGGGCTCACGGCGCGGCCCAGATTGGCCTCGATCTCTCCGACGCGGAGTTTCCGGCTCATACCGTAGAGGGACCCCGCTTCGAGAGCTCCGCGAGCCTCTTCCGCCCAGCACAGTACTTTCCGGATCTCGATTTTACCCTGGGAGGCGCGACATCCGCGGAGAAGGATTAGTGACTCGGCCTCGGAGTAGGCCATTCCGAGCCGGTGTCAACACCCTGCCCTCCCCTCCCCCTGCCTCTGCGCCACGGTCGGCATAGGCGCATTTTGTGCACACGCGGACAGCGGGTCTACCACCTAGCTGTCCCGCTCGTCAGGCCGCGGCACGAACTCTCTCCAAAGGGATCAAGCCCGCTCGAGTGCAGTTCAAGAGGCCTCAGTACCGACGGTTCTTGCGGAGTTGCTCGACCACTTCGGCCAGCACCTCCGAGCCTTCCAGCAGCGACGCCCAAGCCGGGGCGTCGCCCGATGCAATGGCTCGCTCGAGGCGCATACGCGGCACGTGCGCGTCGTCATCATTCGAGCGATGCCAGAGCCGAAAGTCGGCGGCTGCGCCAGCGTGGACGCCTCGCATCGTTTCGCCGGCCGACAGGGACGCCGAGTTCGCGACCTGAATCCGGAACTCGACGTGAGGCATCAGCTCGACAACGTCCGAGTCAGAGATGTCGTCCTTCAGCACTGCCTGAAGATCAACCTGCAGAAGCTTCTCGACAGGAGTCTTGTACCGCGTGCCCCCGAACCGAGGCAGCTGCAGCCGATTGTCGAGCAGGTCGCCCAGCGCCACCCACGGGTGCATCAGACCACCGAGCGCGGCCTCTTCTTGCGCCGAGTAGCTCAGCGGACGGCCGGAGCGCGTGTTCAGCACTCGTAGCAGAGTGTCGTCACGACCGAATTTCAGTGAGGCGAGACCAACGGCGTAAGTAGCAAGGACCGCGGGGTACAGCTCCCAATCGCGGGTCGGCTGTCCGCCACGCGCGGCGGGAACCACCGCCGAGCGAACCGCTCCAGCTAGGAGCGCGTCTATCGAGGCGTCCGCGTAACGCACGCAGTGATACAGCGTTCTCGCGAGAGGCGTAGCTGCCGCGCGCACCTCCAGCAGGTACTCATCGAGACCTTCAACGTCGGCCACGTCGGCAGGCGGAAGCTGCGCGCTACCCGCCAGATCATCGAAAAGGTCAACTAGAGCAACCCGTTTGGTCGGGTCCGTCAAGTACCGCTTCGCCGTCGCCAGAGTCATCGCTGTCGTCAGCGGAGACTGAGCCATACCCTCCAGCGAGCGGATTGCGCCTCTCAAATCGGAGAACAAGGCGTCGGCGTCCGCAGCAGGTACTGAGCGCCCGTCGCGAAACTCGATCAGCCCCTTCGCCGCCTCCCCCTTGCTGCTGCGTGAGTCCCAGTACATCGGATACCGCCGCGCGGAGGTGGCTTTGATCAGGTCGACGAGCGCGTGGTCCCATTCAGCCGACCAGCCGGCCACAACCAAGCCGTATTCGTCGAAGACGCGGGACAGCAGCCTCGCCAGTTCTTCGGGGTAGGTCGAGAGTTCCTCGACAGTGTTACGGGTGTTGAGTTGCTGATAGTCCCCATGCAGCTTCACGACGGTGGGAGCACCGCGCGTCAGGGGCCTCATGCCTTGGATCGCCTCAATCGTGTCAATCACCTGGGGTTGCACCCCAGCCTCACGTATCGCGTCTTCCACGAGCCGATCAAAGTTCGTCGTCAGAACCACCTGGACATAGCCGTCGCTGACTAGTTCGGCGATCGCCCTGTGCGCAACAGTAGGCATTTTGATGCCGTCTGCGCGCTCCTCGGCGGTTGGTTCGAAGTAGCGAGCGAGCAGTTCGGCGCGGGTGCCCGGCGCCTGGGACAGCTTCTCAAGCACGGCCGAATATCCGGGTTCCTCGCCCTCGAGTTCTCTCCACCAAGCGGCCGGGTCCTCGAGGAGGCCCTCCCCACGGCTCGCCGCGACACGCTGGATCAGGTCGGTAACTACTCCCCAGCCCGTGGGCATACCAGCGCCCGTCGAGACGCCTGAACCCAGAAGCAAGGCGTAAACCCCCTTCTGCGCGTGCATCGAGGTCGCGAGGAAGGAAAGGGGCGAGAGTGGATCACCGGGCATGCTCCCATCATGGTGGGGAACAGGCGTAGAACCGCGATGGGGAGGCGCCCCCTCTACGCCGTCTGCCTCACACGGTCGGCTTAGTGACCAATCTCTCCCCGCGTTTTTTTCCACACGGGGAGAGATAGCTCACTATGCCGACCGAGCTGGGCGGGGGTGAGGGGGTGTAGACCCCGCCAGTCGTGGTCAGGCGACGGAGGTGAGGCGTCTTTCTCGTACCGCTATGCCCTCGCTGAGGTGATGGCAACCAGGAGCGTGAGCCCGGCCCCGCTGACGAGGCAGCCCCCCGCCAGCCGCCGCCACGGGTAGGGCCGAGCGCTACGGCTCCGTCACAGGTCGAAGTTGCAGATCGTATCTTTGGAGCGTGATAGAGCTGTCGGCCACTGGCATATCCGAGGCGCGTACCAAGGCAATCCCCATCCTCGCCGAGCCCCGGGGCGCCACGGTCGGTGGAACCGGCTTCCTGGCTCGCGTGCTCGGCAGGCCGTATCTCTTGACCGCAGGTCATATTGGCCAGCACGAACTTGCCGTTACCAGCGACTGGTCGACGTGGGCACCCAGCCTCGCCGCCTTACTGCCCGATGGCACGCGGCTGGAACTGCCTCTGTTCGCCGAGGATCCAAGCGGTCGCACGCCGCTGTTCCACTTCCACGAGACAGGCCCTGAGCCGGGCAGACTGCTCGACGCGATGGCGCTGGGAGCCGGCCACTACGGCGCTGATCTCGCACGCCTGGAGCATGCCTACGGTGCTTTCGATCTTCCCGCGGCGATGACAAGCCCTGGGGTCGGGCAACGATTGTTCGTCTTCGGATTCCCGACCGCGGGCGACGCCCCGTGGCCACAGCACCCGACCCCCATCCTCGCCCGGACCACGCTTGGCACGCGATACGGCTACCTCTTCACAGAGCCCGGAGCAGGGACCGGATACTCCGGTGGGCCGGTCGTCTACCCCGATGGGGCGCTCGCCGGCCTGTATTTCGGCGAGGAAGCTGCTTCCGGCAACGGAGCGGCCGTCGCAGCCGAAGCCGTCCCGCTGCTGGTATCTGAGTCGCCCTCGTAGGCTCCCTCAGGCGCGACAGAAGCGGCTCGCGGCTAGCGGAACCGTCGCAATGTCTCGAGACGCTCTCGGCTGCGCAATCGTTCCCTGCGGGAGAGCGACATGTGGCGATGCGTCATGAAGGCATAGCCTGCAAGCATTGACCGTCAGAAGGAGTAGCAATGCTGGATCCGCATGCACTGCACGAGCAATTCCATCTAGCCCTGACGGGCACCCACCCCGACGCGTCAGCCACATACCGATCTGCGTTGGCCGCGGTAACGATGCTGGTGGGCGACGATGAGATCGAAGGGCGATCGGCATGGCTGGACTACGGTCACGTCGGAACCGGTGCGTCCGCCCGGGAATCCGAGATCGCAGTGCATCTGCGCGTGCTCACCAGGTCCGGCATCATCCGTCTCGATCAGGATTTTGATTTTAACGGCGCTCCTGACGCTCACCTCATCCCGTGGTCGCAGGTCATCCGGCTTCATGTCATAGCCAAGAACGAGTCGGCCGAGCCGACGCCGGTCAACGTATGGGTCGAGACCTCAACAGCTGGCAGAGTCGAGTTCCACGGAACCCCGGTCCCGCGGGCATTGACGGCAATCATCGAAAGCGTGCGTCGCAACACGAGGTGAGGTCGAGAGCGTCCTGGCAGGTCGGCTAGCGGCCGGTGCAAACAGGCTCGAGATTGTCGTGGGGAGAGAAGGGTCACCGCCCCGGTGGACTCCCAGCCAAGTCGCCCACAGGGTCCCTCCCACGTCGCTCTCCTCTTGGATGGGTCGAGGCCCAGCGTTGATCGCCGTGACCTCGACCCATCCAGTGAGTCCGCTACCTGGCGGGGCTGATCGCTCCGTAGAAGAACTGCCTCGCCATGTCGGCGTTGAGGCTCTTGTGCCGGCTGAGGGCCTCAATCTCGTTGAGCGTGGTGCCCGTCGCCGGGTAGGCCGAGGAGTAGGCGCTGACCGCCTCGGCGAAGCCGTACTGCAGAGAGCGCGTCAGGAGCGCCTGGGCGAGGCTGGGGTCGTTGCTGTTGATGGCGCGCTGCATCATGTCGAGTGCCTTCGAGCTGTCGGTGATGCCCGTGACACGGTCCTCTGCATCACGGGCCGCGATTGCATCGTGTCCAGTGAGGGGCTTGTGGCTGCCAGTGAGCGTCCGAGTCCGGTGCGCGATGGCATCGTCGATGGCCTTCTCCTCCTTCGTGAGCAGCTCCCGCAGTTCGGCCTGCGCCGCGTTGTAGGCGTCGTCGGACTGCTCCCGCTTCCACTGCGCTGAGCGCGACTCGTCGTTCTGGATCTCGGCGATGTGCTGCTTGTAGCCGGCGATGAGAGTGCTTCCCTTGGTGCGGAGCGCGTCGAGCTGGCTGTCGATGGGCGTGCTGGTCATGAGTGTGCCTTTCGGTGGGTAGTTTCCGTGGGTGACGACGCGGGCGCGTTCGTCGGGTCTGGTGGCGTGGTCGCGGATTCACCGGTGCGGTGCTGCTGCACGAGTGCCTTGAGGTCGTCGTCGCTCATGGCTGTTCCTTGCTGAGGACGATGCGGATGCGGTCCCGGCGGGGAAACGTCTTGATCCAGTAGCCGCCGAGAGTGAGCGCCGCGAGCTGCTGAATGTCGTGCGGAGAGAGGAACTTCGGATTGAGGATGTACGTGCCTGGCTCGCCACCCGCGGTTGGTGCGCGCCACCATGCGGGCATGTCGGTTGCGAGGCCAAGCTTCTGAAGGAGCGCAACGGGCTCTGGTGCCTGCTCGGTGCGGACCTTCGCCCAGGGGTCGTGGTCGGTCATCGGTCTTCCTGTGTCAGTGCGTGGACTTGTGCGCGGAGTGCGATCGCTTCGGTCTGGTAGTCGTGGGCTTCGCGTTCCCATTCGCGGGCGATGTTGCGCCAATCAGGTCCGCCGCCTTGCCAGAGGACTGACGCGCCGATGTGGTGCGACTCGCAGCCGGGAGAGGCCAGCGACGTGGACCGCGCGAAGAGGGCCAGCCGAACTCAAGAGCCGGATCTCTCGTCACAACTGGAGATCGCCACACGCGTTGACGAGGCACGGCTGAGATTCACGGAAGGACGCGCAGATGGCGAGCATTCAGAAGCGTCCTAACGGCTCCTGGCGAGCCCGCTACCGTGACGAGGAGCGGAGGGAGCACTCCCGGCACTTCGCGCGCAAGATCGACGCCCAAACATGGCTGGACGAGGTGACCGCCGCCGTCGTCACCGGCGCATACGTCGATCCCAAGATGTCGCGCACCACGCTCGACGCCTACTTCGCGGATTGGTCGCAGCGGCAAGTGTGGGCCGACAACACAGACAAAGCGATGCGGCTCGCGGTCAAGGGCTGCACGTTCGCCGGCACCCCCCTCGGGAAGGTGCGTCGCTCGCACGTCGAGACGTGGGTGAAGCGGATGCAGACGGACGGCCTCGCAGCTTCGACGATTCGCACTCGAGTCGGCAACGTGCGCGCCGTGCTTCGAGCGGCAGCTCGCGATCGACTCATCGCGCGCGACCCTTCCGAGGGCGTCACGCTCCCCCGTCTCCGCCGCGCCGAGCACGCGATGCAGATACCGTCCCCCGAGGCTGTGAGCGCCGCTCTGACAGCGGCACCGGACTGGTTCAGGCTCTACCTCGCCCTGTGCGCGTTCGCGGGCCTACGGCTCGGAGAGGTGTCCGCGCTGCAGCTCTCAGACGTTGACTTCCTGCGCCGTCAACTGCACGTCGAGAGGCAGGTTCAGCGGGCCGGGGCCGGCCAGGTGTCGGTCACTCCCCCGAAGCACGGCAGCGAGCGCGACGTCTTCCTGCCCGACGAGCTCGTAACGATGATCGCCCAGCACGCACAGCAGATCGGGGTCCGAGGCGACGAGCAGTGGCTGTTCGTTGGCGCACACGGGAACCCACCACACCAGAACACCGTCAACTACTGGTGGCGGAAGACGATCGACTCCGCCGGGCTCGCCCACTTCCGCCTGCACGACCTGCGGCACTTCTACGCATCCGGCCTCATCGCTGCCGGCTGCGACGTCGTGACGGTGCAGCGTGCGCTTGGCCACGCCAAGGCCACGACCACGCTCAACACCTACGGGCATCTGTGGCCGACCGCGGAAGACCGTACTCGGTCGGCAGCAAGTCGACTCATGGTCGCGTCCACTCGAAGCCTCGAAGAAGGGTCGTCTTACATCTCGACGAACCGGACTCCGTCCTGAAGCGCACGCAGGAGCGCCGTCGCATGCGCGATTGCGAGAGACGCGTTGAGTTTCGAGATTTGATGGGGCGTCAGATCGTGCGCCGTCAGGTTCCTGTTCAGACGCCGCCGTTCCTCGAAGCCTGGTCGTTGGCCGGTAAGCATGGGAACCAGAGGACGGAGCACCAGAAGCGCTGTCGGGAGCAAGTCCTTACTCTTTGGGAACTTGCCGGGCCGGAAATGGCCTCGCGGACGTCCCACGCGGTGCTCGACAATTGAGTCGATGACGTTCACCGCCAGCGTCTGGCCCGCCGCGACAAAGCCGGACTCGACCGCGTCGATCGCTTCGCCCACACGTACCGCGAACCACTTGATACCGGGATCTCGCACGAGTGCAAGTTCGGTCCGGCAGGAGTCAAGGATTGTGCGTCGGCTCCTACCCCAGACCTCTCGTCGCGACGCCGAGTCTTCCGACTTGAGTAGGCGCTCGACCACGCTCGCGGGCGGGACATACGCCACCGGGTATCCGTCAGCGATGATCGAGTCAAGCTCTCCCAGCCGCCGCTCGAGGGCGATGGTGTGGAGGTTCCGTGGGAACAGGAGGCGGAGGACCGCCTCGTTCGCGCCAGCCGCCAGCGCGAGGATGCGACGGCTCGCTTGCTCGAGCGCGGGCTTCCAGAGCTCGGCGTACTGGCGAACGACCGGTTCTAGGGATTTGAGGATCGACTCACGAATGCGCTCGAGTTGCGGCGCGATGGCTCGCGCGATGTCCAGTGCGCTGAAATTCGCGGCGGCATCATGGGCGTCCGGTCCCGGCTCGGCGTCCTCGGCTCCTTCGCCATCGGGTTGAGGAAGGTCTGACACCTGTGCAGGCTAAGTCATAGTCCTGCTCGAGAAGCCCTTGCTCGGCCGCTCCCGCGGACTATCTGCGGACTCGGCAGTCGAGACGGCCGCAACTTCCGCTTAAAAGCGCGGAACTTGCGCGATGCTCACACGTTGAAGCGGAACTCCACGACGTCGCCGTCAGCCATCACATAGTCCTTGCCCTCGATGCGCACGCGGCCAGCGGCCTTCGCCTCGGCCATCGAGCCCGCGGCATCCAGGTCCTCGAACGAGACGACCTCGGCCTTGATGAAGCCGCGCTCGAAGTCGGTGTGGATGACGCCGGCGGCCTGCGGGGCGGTCCAGCCCTTGCGGATCGTCCACGCGCGCGACTCCTTCGGGCCGGCGGTCAGGTAGGTCTGCAGGCCGAGGGTCTCGAAGCCGATGCGGGCGAGCTGGTCCAGCCCCGACTCCTCCTGGCCGAGCGACTGCAGCAGCTCGAGCGCCTCGGCCGGGTCGAGGTCGACGAGCTCCGACTCCACCTGCGCGTCGAGGAAGACGGCCTTCGCCGGTGCGACGAGCGCGGCCAGCTCGGCCTTCTTGTCGGCGTCGGAGAGCACCTCCTCGTCGACGTTGAAGACGAAGAGGACGGGCTTGGCCGTGAGGAGCCCGAGCTCCTTGATGGGCGTCGTGTCGAAGCCGGCCTGCGAGAGCGTGCGCCCCGAGTTCAGGATCTCGTTCGCCTCGACGGCAGCCGCGAGCACCGCCGCGTCGACCTTCTTGCCCTTCAGCTCCTTCTCGAGCCGCGGGATGGCCTTCTCGAGCGTCTGCAGGTCGGCGAGCATGAGCTCGGTGTTGATCGTCTCCATGTCGGAGGCGGGGTCGACCGCACCGTCGACGTGCACGACGTCGCTGTCGCCGAATCCGCGCACGACCTGCGCGATCGCATCCGCCTCACGGATGTTCGCGAGGAACTTGTTGCCGAGCCCCTCGCCCTCGCTCGCACCCTTCACGATGCCGGCGATGTCGACGAACGACAGCGCCGCGGGCAGGATGCGCTGCGAGCCGTGGATCTCGGCGAGTCGCGTCAGCCGCTCGTCCGGCAGCTCGACCACCCCGATGTTCGGCTCGATCGTTGCGAACGGGTAGTTCGCCGCGAGCACGGTGTTCTTGGTGAGAGCGTTGAAGAGGGTCGACTTGCCCACGTTGGGGAGTCCGACGATGCCGATCGTGAGTGCCACAACAGGTCAGCCTACCGGCGACGCGCGAGGCGCCGACCCGAGCACCGCTGCTCGGTCCCGCGACGCCCCGCCGCGTCAGCTGCCGATGACCGCGATGATGTTGCCCGCGGGGTCGGTGCACCACGCGATGTCCGGCCCCATGCCGCTCGCGATGCCCCGCTCGTCCTGGTCGAAGCCGTCGTAGCGCTCGAAGCGCACCCCCTTGCCGACGAGCTCGTCGACCGCTGCCCTGACGTCGCCGACGACGAGGTTGAGGATCGTGAACACCGCGGGGCGGTGATCGTCCTTCTGGTAGACGAACACCTTCGCGCCGCCCGGCAGCGTGATCGAGAGCTGCCCCATCTCCTCGCCCGTCGCGAGCCCGAGCACGTCGCTGTAGAACGACCTCGCCACCTCCAGGTCGGGCACCGCGAAGCCGCTGAAGCCATCCGTGTACTGCGCCATGGCACACCTCCTGCGGGCATCCTGCGCCGCATCCGCATGCCGCGCCAGACGCGACTTGGACAGCGGCGCCGCCATCGGGACGATGCTCTGTCGACCCACAGGCAGCGGTCGTAGCGTGTTGCCACAGCGCCGCCCGGGCGCACGTTGAGGAGCGATCATGGCCACGCACGACGACAACCCCCAGCACGACAGCCGCGAGGGCACGCCCGACTACCGAGGCGCCGACCAGCCCGACACCGCAGCCGGCCAGCCCGAGCGCGGCGACGACGCCCTCGGCCAGGACACGACGGCCACGCACGACAACCGCGAGGACGACCAGATCTACCAGCAGGCTCCCCCGTCGGGCAGCGGTGGCGCCGACTCGTTCGACTCGCGCCACAACGAGTTCGACGCATCCGAGGGCCAGGCCGGGGCGGGCGTCGACAAGGAGACGGGCGAGGCCGTGCACGGCGACGGCATGCTGCACGAGCAGGCAGAGGAGCCGCGCTCGAAGGGGTTCGACGCCGACCAGCCCCAGCAGGTGCAGGACGCGGGCGACGAGCCCAACGCGGAGCAGCCGCGACAGCGGTGACGACCCACCGCATCCGACGCCGCTTCGTCGTGCACGGCAGCGTGCAGGGCGTCGGCTTCCGCTGGGCCGCGAGCGCCGAGGCCGAGCGCCTCGGCGTCGCGGGCAGCGTGCGCAACCGCTTCGACGGCACCGTCGAGGCGGAGGTCGAGGGCACGGCGGATGCCGTGGACGCGATGGCCGGATGGCTCGCGCACGGCCCGCCCTCGGCACGCGTCGATCGCGTCGACCGCGACGAGGTCGAGCCGCGCGGGGAGCAGGGCTTCCGCATCGCCTGAGGCGCCAGCGGTCGCTGCACGCCCGGCTCTCGCTGCGCGCCACGTTGTCACGGCACGCTCAGGATGCGGGCATACGGTCGCGACAGGCATCAGCCGCCCTCGCTGGGCGCGGCGGGCCGAACGCCCGCAGCGCAGCGAGGAACCGCACCGATGGAGGTACATCGTGACGTTCCAAGGCAACATCGACGCGCTCCCAGGCCGCGAGGTCTTCGGCAGCGACGGTCGCAGGATCGGGAAGGTGGGACAGGTCTTCGTGCTCGAGGGCACCGACGACCCGACCTGGATGACCGTGCACACCGGCCTGTTCGGCACGCACGAGTCGTTCGTTCCCGTCTCGGAGGCGACGGAGCGCGGCGCCGAGGTGCACGTGCCATTCGAGAAGTCGTTCGTGCAGGACGCGCCGCGCATCGACGACGCCACCGAGCTCACCGTCGAGCACGAGGCCGAGCTCTACCGCTACTACGGCGTGCAGCCCCCGATGGCGCACGGCGCAGCGGGTGCCGGCGTCGGCGCGGGCGCTGGTGCGGGCGCCGCTGCGGGGGCAGCAGCCGGGGCCGGCATGCGCGCCGATCAGGACGGCCGAGGGTCGCACGACGACCGGGACGCTCGTGACGGACGCGATGTGCTCGACCGCGACGCGCAAGCCCAAGGCACCGACGCGCACGATGAGCGACGCCATTCGAGCGCTGGAGATCGTCGGGACGGCGGCTCCGACGACTCCGAGGGCGTCGCCGGCACCGGAGCCGGTGCCCCGCGCCTCCGCCGCCGCGTCGTCACCGAGATGCAGACGATCCAGGTGCCCGTGCAGCGCGAGGAGATCGTCGTCGACGACGACGGCCGCGACGACGCCGACATCGGGCGCAACGGCCGCTGACGGCCCGGGGCCTCGCGCCCCAGCAGCACTAGCCTCGGAGGCATGGCGTCAGCTCATGCCTCCGAGGCGCATCCGAGCGCGGGTGCGCGCATCCGGGCGCACGTGCGGGGCCTCGCCGGGCCCGACCGCACCGTGCGCTCGAACCGCGACCTCGCCGTGCTGCTCGCCCTGACCGCAGGCATCGTCAACTCGGTGGGCTTCATGGCGATCGCCCTCTACACGTCGCACATGACGGGCCTCACCGCGATGCTCGCCGACATGCTCGCCACCGGCGCGGTCGACATCGCGCTGCTGTGCCTCATCGGCATCGTCGCGTTCGTCGCGGGCGCCGCCGCCTGCGCGATGCTGTTCAACTGGGGCAGGCGGCGCGGGCTCCGCAGCCGCTACGCCAACGTGCTGCTCGTCGAGGCCGTGCTCGTGCTGCTCGTGGGCCTCCTCGCGCAAGAGCTGTCGTCGACCGAGCGCAGCTGGGCGCTCATCGCGCTCCTCGGGCTCACGATGGGCCTGCAGAACGCCATCATCACGAAGATCTCCAACGCGCAGATCCGCACGACGCACGTCACGGGCATGATCACCGACATCGGCATCGAGCTCGGCAAGCTCGCCTACCCGACGCGGCGCGGCGACCCTGAGCCGGTGCGCGCCGACCTCGGGCGGCTCGGGCTCCACACGCTCCTGGTCGGCACGTTCTTCGCCGGCGGGCTGCTCGGCGCGCTCGCCTACAGCGCGATCGGGTTCCTCACGGTCGTGCCGACCGCGTGCATCCTGCTCGCCTTCGCGAGCGTGCCGCTCGTCGACGACCTGCGGGCGGCGGCGCGAGCGCGGTCGCGGCGAGGGCGGATGCGTCCGGTCGAGTAGTCGTCACACGCGCGAGCGTGCGCCGACGCGCTCCGCATGCGCGATGCGATCCACCTGCGCGCAACCGGACAGGTCGACATGCCCATTCCGACTGACCCTTCCACCGCCGGCTTGCGCGCCCCGCGCAATCGAGCGCGCACCGCTTGCGCGCATCGCGCATCAGGGCGATGATCGAGGCAGCCGCGCGACCCGCGGCATTCACTCACAGCGCCGTGAGATCCACGGCGCCATGCACTGAGGAGAGCTGCCATGAGCGCCATCCCCGAGTTCTCGCACGAACGCGTCCTGACGTCGATGGGCGCGAGGAGCGGTCTCGTCATCACCGTCGCACTGCATTCGAGCGTCCTCGGACCCGCGCTGGGCGGCTGCCGCATGTGGACCTACCCGACCTGGGCAGACGGCCAGGCCGACGCGCTCCGCCTCTCGGCCGCGATGACCCTCAAGAACGCTGCCGCCGGCCTGGATGCGGGCGGCGGCAAGTCGGTGATCGCGCTCCCCCTCGGCGTCCCGGTCGACTCCGAGCGCCGGCGCGCAGCGCTGCTCGACCTCGGCGACATGGTCGAGTCGCTCGACGGCCGCTACCGCACCGCGGAGGACGTCGGCACGACCGAGCACGACATGCTCGTCGTGCGCGAGCGCACCGAGCACGTCGTGGGGCTCCCGGCCGAGAACGGCGGCGCGGGCGAGCCCGCCGGCGCGACCGCCCTCGGCGTCTACTCGTCGATCGCCCCCACGCTCGAGGCCGCGTTCGGCTCCGACCGCATCGACGAGCGCTCGTTCGTGATCTCCGGCCTCGGCCAGGTGGGCGGCCGGCTCGCGCGCATGCTCGCGGGCCATGGCGCGACGCTCCTCGTCACCGACATCGACGAGCGCAAGCGCCAGCTCGCCGACGAGCTCGGCGCCCGCTGGATCGCACCGGACGCCGCGCTCACGACCACCGCGGACGTGTTCGTGCCCGCCGGGCTCGGCGGCATCCTGACGGACGAGGCCATCGATCAGCTGCCCGTGCGCGCGGTCGTCGGCCCCGCGAACAACCCGCTCGCCGAGCACTCCGGGGCCGAGCGGCTCGCCGCGCGCGGCATCGTCTACGCGCCCGACTTCGTCGTGAACGCGGGCGGCGTCATCCACCTGCAGGGCATGGCCGACGGCCTCGAGTGGCCGGCGATCGCCGAGCGCCTCACGGGCATCGGCGACACGGTGCGCGCGGTGCTCGCGAGCGCCCGCGAGCGCGGCATCACCCCGCTCGAGGCCGCCGAGGCCCTCGCAGCCGCTCGCATCGACGCAGCCCGCGGGCACCTGACGGTCAGCGCCTGACGCATCCGCCGCCTGAAGCATCCGCCACCGGTCGCCGCGGCGGCGGATGCGGTCGGCCCTCAGGGAGGCGGCGTACGGTCGGGCGTGTGCGGCGACGGCGCCGCGAGAGGAAGGGAGCCATGAGCGACCAGCACGAGCAGTCAGGCCACGAGCAGGCCGGCCACGACCACGCCAGCCAGGACGAGCCCGTGGTCGAGGGCGGCTATGGCGATCCCGGCGAGGCCGAGGCCCTGACCGGCGACACCGACCCCGAGACCGACCCCAAGGCCGACCCCGCCGAGGGCAACGACCCCGAGAATCCGCACGGCCTGTAGCGGCAGCGAAGGCCTTCGCGCGCGGTCGAGGTGGCGGGCGGCGTCAGTCCCCCGCCGCCTCGGCCGTCGCGCGGAGCCGCTCGACGTAGGCGGCCCACCACTGCACATCGCCCTCTGGCAGGTTCGAGACGCCGTCGCGGAGCCCGGCGGCACCGTCGATCGACTCGCGCACGATGTCTGCGTGCCCCGCGTGCCGGGCGATCTCGGCGATGAGGTGGACGACGAGCCGGTGCAGCGTCGTGTCGCCGCGGTCGCCCCACCACGGCACGTGCGCCGACGCGTCGAGCGGCAGTGCCTCGAGCGTCGCGTCGGCGTGCGCCCACACACGATCCCAGAGCGCCAGCACCGACTCGAGCGACTCGTCGGGCCCCGCCCACATGTCGGCGTTGTCCTCCGCGTCGTCGTCGTTCCACGCGAGGTGCTCCGGGAACGGTCGCCCGACGCACGCGCCGAGGTAGTCGGCGGTCACCGACGCGACGTGCTTGACGAGCCCGAGCAGGTTGGTGCCCGTGGGCGTCATCGGCATGCGCGCGTCGCGCTCCGACAGCCCCTCGAGCTTCCAGCGCAGGGCATCTCGCTGCACCGTGAGATAGCGAACGAGTGTCTCCTTGGCGTCTTCGCTCATCCCCGCATCCTGCCAGGCCTCCGCGTGGCGGGATCTTGCCGAAGCGCGTCCGACGTGCGGCTCGTGGCGACCCGCCGGCCGCGCGTAGGCTCGCGAGGTGACTGCAGCCCCGCTCCGTGCTCGAGCGACCGTCGTCGCCGCGATCGTCACCACGCTCCTCGCGTGGGCCTCGGCGTTCGTCGTCATCCGCGCGGTCGCCGACGACTTCGATCCCGGTGCCCTCACGCTCGGGCGGCTCTCGGTCGCCGCGCTCGCGCTCGGCATCGCCCAGCTCGTGCACGGCGCCTGGGTGCGGCCGACCGGCCGGCAGTGGGCGCTGCTCGGCGCCTTCGGCATCTCGTGGTTCCTCGTCTACAACCTCGCGCTCAACGCGGCCGAGCACCTGCTCGACCCTGGCACCGCCGCGATGCTCGTCAACGTCGCGCCGCTCATCGTCGCGATCGTCGCCGGCTCGCTGCTCGGCGAGGGCTTCCCCCGGTGGCTCATCATCGGCGCGATCGTGGCGTTCTGCGGCATCGCCATCATCGGAGCGGCGACCGCGACCGGCTCGCTGAGCCTCCTCGGCGTCGCGCTCGCGCTCCTCGCGGCCGTGACCTACGCGATCGCGGTGCTGCTGCAGAAGCCGCTGCTCGCGAGCCTGCCCGGGCTGCAGGTCACGCTCATCGGCGTCGTGATCGGCGTCGTCGGCAGCCTGCCGTGGGCCGGCTCGCTCGTCGGGCAGCTCGCGGTCGCCCCGCTCGCCTCGACGCTCGGCGTGGCCTACCTCGGGCTCGTGCCGACCGCCATCGCGTTCCTCGCCTGGGCGTACGCGCTCAAGCGGATGCCTGCAGGCCGGCTCACCATCACCACCTACCTCGTGCCGGTCATCGCGACCGGCATGGCGTGGGCGCTGCTCAGCGAGGTGCCGCCGCCGCTCGCGCTGCTGGGCGGGCTCATCAGCCTGGCCGGCGTCGCCCTCACCCGCGTCCCGAGCCGCGCCCGTGTGGCTGCGGCGGTCAGCCGCTAGCTGCGGCGGGCCAGCGCACGGCGCCGTCGACGACCGTCGCCGTCTCGCTCGGCGCATGCGGCTTGAGCGATCCGTCGTGCATGAGGTGCTGCACCTCGACCCCGTGCAGCACCGTCGCGACGTCGGCGACCACGCGGCGGTGGCACCGCCACCACACGGCCTCCGAGCACATGACGGCCGTGCGGCGCCCGCCGGCGAGCGCGAGGGTCGCCGCCATGCCCTCCGAGAACTCCTCCGTGCGCGTCCACGCCGCGTAGGCGCGGAACGCGGCGACGCGCCACCAGTCGTCGGGCGAGACCGCGTCGTCGGCCGCGAGCAGCCGCCGCCTACCGCCGAGCCGCTCCTCCCAGCGGTAGTCGACGCCGCCGTCGCCGAGCTCGGCCGCGATCGCGTCGCGCGCGGCGGCCGGGTTCGCGCGACTGCCGGGGAAGCGACGGATGTCGACCACGAGCTCGACGCCCGCATCCGTCAGCAGCGACCGCAGCGCATCCCCATCGAGCCGGCCGTGGCCGACCGTGAGCAGGGTGGCGGCTATCGGTCCTCCTGCATGCCGAGCTCGATGAGCTCGGTGATGAGGTCGGCGTAGCCGATGCCGGTCGCCTCCCAGAGCACCGGGAACATCGAGATGGCGGTGAACCCCGGCATCGTGTTGATCTCGTTCACGACGATGCCGTGCTCGGGCGAGACGAAGAAGTCGACCCGGGCGAGGCCCGCGCCCTCGATCGCCTCGAAGGCGCGCACTGCGGTGTGCTGCAGCGCCGCGAGCGTCTCGTCGTCGAAGGGCGCAGGGCACACGATCCGCGCGCCCGCGCCGCCGCGGTACTTGAGGTCGAAGTCGTAGAACCGGCCCTCGTCGAGCTCGATCTCGCCGGGCAGCGACGCGCGCGACAGCTCGCCCGCGCGCCCCGAGAGCACGCCGAGCTCGACCTCGCGGCCCGAGACGCCGACCTCGACGAGCGCTCGCGTGTCCTCGGCGAGGGCGACCTCCATCGCGTGGTCGAAGTCGAGCACCGACGCCACTCGGCTCACGCCGACCGACGAGCCCGCTCGCGCGGGCTTCACGAACACGGGCATCGGGAAGTCGCCGAGCCTCGCGCGCACGGCGTCGGGGTCGCGCAGCCACTCGCGGCGCGAGACGGTCATCCAGGGCGCGACGCGGATGCCCGCGTGCTCGAGCACCGTCTTCGTGTAGTGCTTGTCCATGCCGACGGCGCTCGCGAGCACCCCGTTGCCGACGTACGGCAGCCCGGCGAGCTCGAGCGCGCCCTGCACCGTGCCGTCCTCGCCGAACGGTCCGTGCAGGATCGGGAAGACGATGTCGACGGGCACGGAGCGCTCGCCGCCCTCGTCCTGCACGCTCAGCTCGCGCTCCCCCGCGACCTGCGGCAGCCGCACGCGCGAGCCGTTGTCGGCGACGACGGGCATGGCCTCGAGCGTGAGGTCGGCAGGGTCGCCGTCCCAGAGCGTCCACGCGCCCTCGGGCGTGATGCCGACGACGACGGGCTCGAAGCGCTCGCGGTCGAGGTGCCGCAGCACGCTGCCCGCGGTGGCGCACGAGATGGAGTGCTCGCTCGAGCGCCCGCCGAAGAGCAGGGCGACGCGGATCCGCTGCGCGGCTCCCGGGTGCGTGTCTGGCACGGTGCTACTCCTCGATCGGCTCGTCGTCGGTCGTCAGGTGCGGGGCGATGTCGCGCGGGTCCATGGCCCCGTCGAGCACGAGCCGCACCTGCTCGAGGATCGGCATCCGCACCCCCTTCGCCTCGGCGAGCTGCGCGACGGGGTCGACGGAGGCGAGCCCCTCGGCGACCTGCTCCATGCGCGCCACGACGTCGGTGCGCGAGTAGCCCATGCCGAGCAGCCGACCCGCCGTGAAGTTGCGCGACAGCGGCGATCCGCACGTCGCGATGAGGTCGCCGAGCCCCGCGAGGCCGCGCAGCGTCTCGCGCTCGGCGCCGTGCGCGACGGCGAAGTCGGTCAGCTCTGCCAAGCCGCGCGTGATGATCGACGCCTTCGTGTTCTCGCCGTGGCCGACGCCGTCGACGATCCCGATCGCGAGCGCCACGAGGTTCTTCAGCACGCCGCCGAACTCGGTGCCGATCACGTCGGTGTTGATGAACGAGTGGAAGTAGTCGTTGCGCGCGCGCTTCGCGACGTCGCGCGCGGTCATCGCGCTCACCGACGAGACGACCGCGGCGGTCGGCTGCTCCTGCGCGATCTCGAGCGCGAGGTTGGGCCCCGAGACGACCGCGATGCGGCCGGCGTCGATCCCGAGCTCCTGGGCGATGAGCTCGCTCATCCGCAGCCCCGTGCCCGCCTCGACGCCCTTCATGAGGCTCACGACGGGCGCATCCGGCTCGATGGCGTCGCCGTGCTCGCGCAGCATCGGGCGCAGCTGCTGGCTCGGCACGGCGAGGTAGACCTGGGATGCGCCCTCGAGCGCCGCACGGATGTCGCTCGTCGCGTGCAGCGACGCCGGGAGCGTGATGCCGGGCAGGTAGCGGGTGTTGCGGCGCGACTCGTCGATCTCGCGCGCGGCCTCGGGCCGGCGAGCCCACAGCACGGTGTCGGCACCGCCGTCGGCGAGCACCTTCGCGAACGTCGTGCCCCAGCTGCCGGCGCCGAGCACGGCGACCTCAGGCACCAAGCTGCCTGTCGTCGCCGTCCTCGAAGCGTCCGATCTCCGACTGCCCGGCCGACGCCGGGTTCCACCGCTCGGCGGGCGGCTCCTCGCCGCGCAGCTCGCCCAGCAGGCCCGCGATCGCGGCCATGAGCCGGTCGGTCGCCGCGGTCATCGCCACCTGGTCGGTGCGGCCCGCGAAGTCGCTCAGGTCGACCGGAGGGCCGAAGAGGATGTCGATTCGCTTGCGCGGGAAGGGGTGGATGGCCTTGCCGTAGCGGGGCATGAGGTGCTGCGTGCCCCAGTGCGCGGCGGGGATGAGCGGGATGCCGGCCTCGAGCGCCATGCGGACCGCACCCGTCTTCCCGCGCATCGGCCACAGCTTCGGGTCGCGCGTGAGCGAGCCCTCGGGGTAGACGATGACGCCGAGCTCGTCGCGCACGATCTGCCGCGCGGCCTCCATCGGCTCGCCGTGCGAGGAGCGCCCCGCGCGCTCGACGGGGATCTGCCCCGCCGCGGCGAGGATGCGACCGACCACCGGGATCCTGAAGAGGCTCGCCTTCGCCATGAAGCGGGGGATGCGGCCCGACTTGTAGATCGCGACCGCCATGATGATCGGGTCGATCTCGCTGTAGTGGTTGGGCGAGAGCACGAACGCGCCCTTCGCCGGCACGTGCTCGTGCCCGCGGATGTGCAGCTTCGCCATCGCGGCGACCGCCGGCAGGACGACAGCGGCGAGCCCGCGGTAGACGGGCTCACGCTCCTCCCGCGGCGGCTTGCCGGGCAGCGTCATCAGCCCTCCACGTCGAAGTCGGCACCCAACGTCTCGAGCTTCTCGATGAAGCGCTCGTACCCGCGCGCGATGATCCCCACGTTCGAGATCCGGCTCGTGCCCTCCGCGGTCAGCGCCGCGACGAGGTGGCTGAAGCCGCCCCGCAGGTCGGGCACGACGACGTCGGCGCCGTGCAGCTGCACCGGCCCCGCGATGACGGCGGAGTGCTGGTAGTTGCGCGCGCCGAAGCGGCACGCGTGGCTGCCGAGGCAATCGGTGTGGATCTGGATGCGCGCACCCATCTCGACGAGCGCCTCCGTGAAGCCGAAGCGCTGCTCGTAGACCGTCTCGTGCACGATCGAGATGCCGTTGGCCTTCGCGAGGGCGACCACGAGCGGCTGCTGCCAGTCGGTCATGAAGCCGGGGTGGACATCCGTCTCGACGACGACCGGCTTGAGGTCGCCGCCCGGGTGCCAGAAGCGGATGCCGTCGTCCTCGATCTCGAAGGCGCCGCCGGCCTTGCGGTAGACGTTGAGGAACGTCGTCATCTCGGGCTGGCGAGCGCCCTCGAGGAAGACGTCGCCGCCGGTCGCGAGCGCCGCGCACGCCCACGAGGCTGCCTCGTTGCGGTCGAACAGCGCCGTGTGGCGGTAGCCGAAGAGGCGGTCGACGCCCTCGATGCGGATCGTGCGGTCGGTGTCGACCTGGATCTCGGCGCCCATCTTCTGCAGGATCGCGATGAGGTCCATGATCTCGGGCTCGACGGCCGCGTTCTTCAGCTCGGTGCGGCCCTTCGCGCGCACCGCGCCGAGCAGCACCTGCTCGGTCGCGCCGACCGAGGGGTACGGCAGCTGGATCTTCGCGCCGTGCAGGCCGTTCGGCGCCGACATGCGGATGCCGCTCGGCAGCTTCTCGACGACGGCGCCGAAGTTGCGGAGCACCTCGAGGTGGAAGTCGATGGGGCGGTCGCCGATGTGGCAGCCCCCGAGGTCGGGGATGAACGCCTCGCCGAGCTGGTGCAGCAGCGGTCCGCAGAAGAGGATCGGGATGCGGCTCGAGCCCGCGTGCGCGTTGATCGACGTCTCGTGCGCCGTGCGCACGTTCGACGGGTCGAGCCGGAGCGTGTCGCCGTCGCGCCGGACGGTGACGCCGTGGAGCTCGAGCAGGCCCTCGACGACGCGGACGTCGCTGATCTCGGGCACGCTGCGCAGCTCGCTCGGCGTCTCGCCGAGCAGCGCCGCGACCATCGCCTTCGTGACGAGGTTCTTGGCGCCCTTCATCTGGATGCGCCCGTTGAGCGGCTTGCCGCCGCGCACGGTGATGCGGTCGACGTTCATGCCGACCGCGGCGCCCGCGCTCTTGGAGAACTCGGTCAGGTTCACTGGGTTCCTTCCCTGACGGGCTGCGTCGTGGGCAGCCACGCCGGTCGGCTCGCTTCGAACGCGGTGATCGCGTCCTCGTCGCGGAGGGTCAGGGCGATGTCGTCCAGGCCCTCGAGCAGCCGCCAGCGAGTGTAGTCATCGATCTGGAAGTCATGGCTGACCCCGTCCGCGATCGCGGTGCGCGACTCGAGGTCGACGGTGACGGACGCGCCGGTCTCGGCCTTCGCGACCGCCCAGAGCGCCTGCATCGACTCCTCAGAGATCTGGCCGACGAGCAGGCCCTGCTTGCCCGCGTTGCCGCGGAAGATCTCGCCGAAGCGCGGGCCGAGCACGGCGGTGATGCCGAAGTCGCGGAGCGCCCACACGGCGTGCTCGCGGCTCGAGCCCGTGCCGAAGTCGTGGCCGACGACGAGGATGCCGCCGTGCCGGTACGGCTCCTGGTTGAGCACGAAGTCGGGGTCCTGGCGCCACGAGTGGAAGAGGGCGTCGTCGTAGCCCGTCTTCGTCACGCGCTTCAGGAACACCGCGGGGATGATCTGGTCGGTGTCGACGTTCGAGCGCTCGAGCGGGATGATCGGCCCGGTCAGCGTGCGGATCTGCTCCATGTCAGGCCTCCTCGGTCTGCTGGCCGTGCTGGGTGTCGCGCGCGTCGGTGCTCTGCGCCTGGAGGTCCCAGGGGCTCGACAGCGTGCCGCGGATCGCGGTCGCGGCGGCGACGAGCGGCGAGACGAGGTGCGTGCGACCGCCCTTGCCCTGCCGGCCCTCGAAGTTGCGGTTCGACGTCGAGGCGCAGCGCTCCCCCGGTGCCAGCTGGTCGGGGTTCATGCCCAGGCACATCGAGCATCCGGCGAAGCGCCACTCGGCACCGAAGTCCTTGAACACCTTGTCGAGACCGGCGGCCTCCGCCTCGAGCCGCACGCGGGCCGAGCCCGGCACGACCATGACGCGCACGCCCGGCGCCTTCGTCTGGCCGCGGAGGATGTCGGCGGCGGCCGTCAGGTCCTCCATGCGCGAGTTCGTGCACGAGCCGATGAAGACGGTGTCGACCGGGATCTCCTTGAGCTTCGTGCCGGGGGCCAGGTCCATGTACTCGAGCGCGCGCTCGGCGGCGGCGCGGTCGTTGGGGTCGTCGAACGAGGCCGGGTCGGGCACCTCGCCCGAGAGCGACGCGCCCTGGCCCGGGTTGGTGCCCCACGTGACGAACGGCTCGAGCATGCTCGCGTCGATCGTGACCTCGGCGTCGAAGACGGCGTCGTCGTCGGTGGGGAGCGTCTTCCAGTACTCGAGCGCGGCATCCCAGTCGGCGCCCTTCGGCGCGTGCGGCTTGTCCTTGACGTAGGCGTAGGTCGTCTCGTCGGGCGCCACCATGCCCGCGCGGGCGCCGGCCTCGATCGACATGTTGCAGATCGTCATGCGGCCCTCGATCGAGAGGGCTCGGATGGCGCTGCCGCGGTACTCGAAGACGTAGCCGGCGCCGCCGCCGGTGCCGATCTTCGCGATCACGGCGAGGATGATGTCCTTCGCGGTGACGCCGGGGCGCAGCTCGCCCTCGACGTTGATCGCCATGGTCTTGAACGGCTTGAGCGGCAGCGTCTGCGTGGCCATGACGTGCTCGACCTCGCTCGTGCCGATGCCGAACGCCATCGCGCCGAACGCGCCGTGGGTGGAGGTGTGCGAGTCGCCGCAGACGACCGTGACGCCCGGGAGCGTGAGGCCGAGCTGCGGGCCGACGAGATGCACGATGCCCTGCTCCTTGTCGCCGAGCGAGTGGATGCGCACGCCGAACTCCTCGGCGTTCTGCCGCAGCGTCTCGATCTGCTTGCGGCTCGTCGGGTCCTGGATGGGCTTGTCGATCTCGAGCGTGGGGGTGTTGTGGTCCTCGGTCGCGACGGTGAGGTCGGTGCGACGCAGCCCGCGGCCCGCCTGGCGGAGGCCGTCGAAGGCCTGCGGGCTCGTCACCTCGTGCACGAGGTGGAGGTCGATGTAGATGAGGTCGGGCGCACCGTCCTCGCCCTTGACGACGACGTGGTCGTCCCACACCTTCTCTGCGAGCGTCCTGCCCATATCCGTTCCCCCTGTGCTGACCCGCGCCGTGCTGTCGCGGTGCTGCCACGGTGCTGCCACACCTCGCGCTGGCTGCCCAGCGCGACCGGGCCTCGCTCGGCCCATCGTGCAAGTCTACGCGGCGCGCCGTGCCGCTCCTCTGACGGCGAACAGCGCGCCGCGCGCCGGCCGGACGTAGAGTCCCACCGTGACCCATCCGCATCCGGCCCCGCCCCTCGATCGGGCCACGCATGCCGATCGCTGACGCCTCCGTCTGGGCCGCCGGGCGCCGCATCGCGGATGCGGTGCCCTTCGACCGCGTGCTCGAGACTGCCGCCGAGCACGACGGCTTCGCCTGGGTCGACCTCGTGGACCCCACCGAGGCGGAGGTGCGCGAGGTCGCCGACGAGCTCGACCTCCACCACCTGCTCGTCGAGGACGTCGTCTCGCGCGGGCAGCGCTCGAAGCTCGAGTCGTACAACGGCACGGACTTCTGCGTGACGCATCGCATCGCGACCGGCGCAGACGGCGCGCTGGCGGTGTTCGACGTGCACGCGATCGTCGGGGAGCGATGCGTCGTGACGGTCTCGTGGTCGGGCGACGACGCGGTCCGGCAGGTGCGCGAGCGGCTCGCGAGGAGGGACGACGCGCTCGAGCCGACGCCGCGCGTCGTGCTCTACGCGATCCTCGACCTCGTCGCCGACGCGCACACCGAGCTCGCGCTCGAGATCCACGACCAGGTCGCCGGCATCGAGGACGCGTTCTTCGGCGACGCCGACCCGCCGACGGTCGACATCTACCGCGCGATGCGGCGCGTGCTCGGCCTGCAGCGCGCTGCCGACCCGATGAGCGACCTCGTCGAGCGCGCCGCCGCGCGCCTGGGAGATCGAGAGCTCGAGCTGCGCCGGCACCTGCGCGACGTCGACGACCACGCCCAGCACACGTCGGCGCGGCTCGACAGCGACCGTGCGCTGCTCGCGAGCATGCTGCAGCTCGCCTCCGCCCGGGTGGCGGAGCGGCAGAACGACGAGCTGCGGTCGATGACCGAGCACCAGATCGAGCAGAACGAGCAGACGAAGAAGGTCACGTCGTGGGCGGCGATCCTCTTCGCACCGACGCTCATCGCCGGCATCTACGGGATGAACTTCCGTCACATGCCCGAGCTCCACTGGCTGCTCGGCTACCCGTTCGCGATCGTGCTCATGCTCGCGCTCGCCGGCATCCTCTATCTCGCGTTCAAGCGCCGGCACTGGCTGTGACCGCGCCCTGGCGGCGGTCAGGGGCGAGGGTCCACGATGGGGGCATGCGCGCACCCATCACCGTCGCCGTCACCGGCGGCGCCGGCCAGATCGGCTACCAGCTCCTGTTCCGCATCGCCGCCGGCGACATGCTCGGCCCCGACCAGCCGGTGCGGCTGCGCATCCTCGAGGTGCGGCAAGCGCTGCCGGCGCTCGAGGGCGTCGTCATGGAGCTGCAGGACGCCGCCTTCCCGCTGCTCGCGTCGGTCGACACGACGGCGGATGCGTCGGTCGCGTTCGAGGGCGCCGACCACGCGCTGCTCGTGGGCGCGCGGCCGCGGTCGAAGGGGATGGAGCGCGCCGACCTGCTCGCCGCGAACGGCGCGATCTTCGCCGCGCAGGGGCGCGCGATGCAGGAGCACGCGGCCGACGGCATCCGCATCACCGTGACGGGGAACCCGGCCAACACGAACGCGCTCATCGCGGCTGCCGCGGCGCCCGACATCCCGCGGGAGCGCTTCTCGGCGCTCACGCGGCTCGACCACAACCGCGCGATCGCCCAGCTCGCCGCGAAGACGGGCGCGGCGGTCGCCGACGTGCGGCGCATGATCGTGTGGGGCAACCACTCGGCGACCCAGGTGCCCGACATCACGCACGCGACCGTCGGCGGGGAGCCGGCCGTCGACCTCGTCGGCCGCGAGTGGGTGAAGGAGGCGTTCGTGCCGACCGTCGCGAACCGCGGCGCGGCGATCATCGAGGCGCGCGGCGCGTCGTCGGCCGCCTCTGCCGCCTCGTCGACGATCGACCACGTGCGCGACTGGACGCGCGGCACCGCCGTCGGCGACTGGACCTCGATGTCGGTCATCTCGCGCGGCGAGTACGGCGTGCCCGAGGGGCTCGTCTCGTCGTTCCCGGTGACGACCGCCGGCGGCGAGTGGACGATCGTCGAGGGCCTCGAGCTCGACCCCGACGTCGAGGCGCAGCTGCGCGCATCCGTCGCCGAGCTCGACGACGAGCGCTCGCAGGTGCGGGAGCTCGGCCTGCTCGGCTGAGCGGGCCTCAGCCGAGGATGTCGCCGAGCCAGCCGCGACTGCCGCGGCGCTGCTGGTCGCGCGGCCCGCGCTGATCGCTCGATCGCTCCTGCACGGTGCGCATGACCTTGTCGGCGATCTTGCCCACGGTGTCGCTCGAGCCGGAGCGCGGCTGGTCGTAGGGCTGCTGGCCGTAGGGCTGCTGGCCGTAGGGCTGCTCGGCGCCCGGCTGCTGGCCGTAGCGGGGCTGGTCGCCGGGGCGGCCCGGCATCGGCTGCTGCTGCGCGGAGCCGGGCGCGGACTGCTCGGAGCGCTCGATCAGCTTGTCGAGCTCTCCGCGGTCGAGCCAGATGCCGCGGCACTCGGGGCAGTAGTCGATCTCGATGCCGCTCCGCTCGCTCATCACCAGGGTCGTCGCGTCGTTCGGGCACTGCATGGGCGTCTCCTCTCAGACGGGGCAAGCCTCACGCCTCCGCCTGTGCGGCGCCCCAGCACGGGCGGCCGGGCTGCGGGTGCTCG
>NZ_BAAAKK010000002.1:0-32144 GCF_039527715.1 Agrococcus citreus | reverse complement strand
CCCGGTGCACCGGGTCCGGGGAGGTGGACGGGGTCCGGATGCTGTGCGGCCGTTCCTCTAGACCGGTGCTTGTCGCGCATCCGCCCTCGCCCTATGCTCGTAATCAGTAATTGAAGTTGGTGTTCAGATAGAGAACATCACGAGACGATGTCGTCCGACGTCCCACAGAGAAGTGAGGCAGCTGCCGTGCAGTTCCACCACCACGGATACGTGTCCACCGACCCGCGCATGCAGCCCGCCGCTGGGGTCGGCCTCGACCGGCCGGCCGACCTCCCCGACGAAGTGGACGTGCTCATCGTGGGCACCGGCCCCGCGGGCATGATCACCGCCGCGCAGCTCGCGCAATTCCCCGACGTCAACGTGCGCATCATCGAGCGCCGCCCCGAGCGCCTCGCGATCGGCCAGGCCGACGGCATCCAGGCGCGCAGCGTCGAGACCTTCCAGGCCTTCGGCTTCGCCGAGCGGATCACTGCCGAGGCGTACCACCTCACCGAGATGGCCTTCTGGGCGCCCGACCCCGAGGACCCCTCGCGCATCATCAAGACGGCGAGCCCGCCCGACGACCCGACCGGCGTGAGCGAGTTCCCGCACCTCATCGTCAATCAGGCGCGCGTGCTCGACTACTTCGCCGAGGCCGCCTACAACGCGCCGGGCCGCCTCACGCCCGACTACGGCTACGAGTTCAAGGCGCTCGAGGTGACACAGGAGGGCGACTTCCCCGTGCGCGTGACGCTCGCGCACACCTCGGGCAGCCAGAAGGACGTCGAGCGCGTCATCCACGCGAAGTACGTCGTCGGTGCCGACGGCGCCCGCAGCGGCGTGCGCGCGGCGATCGGCTGCACGCTCGCGGGCCAGTCCGCCAACCACGCGTGGGGCGTCATGGACGTGCTCGCCAACACCGACTTCCCCGACATCCGCACGAAGAGCGCGATCCAGTCGAGCACGGGCGGCAACATCCTGCTCATCCCCCGCGAGGGCGGCTACCTCTTCCGCATGTACGTCGACCTCGGCGAGGTGCCGGAGGACGACGCCGGCAACGTGCGCAAGACGTCGATCGACCAGATCATCGCCAAGGCGAACGCGATCATCGCGCCGTACACGCTCGACGTGAAGAACGTCGCGTGGAGCAGCGTCTACGAGGTCGGCCATCGTCTCACCGACCGCTTCGACGACGTGCCCGCCGACGAGCGCGGCACTCGCTCGCCGCGCGTCTTCATCGCGGGCGACGCGTGCCACACGCACAGCGCCAAGGCGGGCCAGGGCATGAACGTCTCGATGCAGGACGGCTGGAACATCGGCTGGAAGCTCGGACACGTGCTCGACGGCCGCGCGCCCGAGGCGCTGCTCGACACCTACTCGCTCGAGCGCCAGGTGGTCGCGCAGAACCTCATCGACTTCGACAAGGAGTGGTCGACGCTGATGGCGAAGCCCGCCGCCGAGCTCGGCAGCCCGCAGGAGGTCGCGGACTTCTACACGCGAACGGCCGAGTTCCCGGCCGGGTTCATGACGGAGTACGAGCCGTCGATGATCGTCGGCACCGCCGACCACCAGGAGCTCGCGACCGGCTTCCCGCTCGGCAAGCGCTTCAAGTCGGCGCGCGTCGTGAAGGTCTGCGACACGAACCCCGCCCACCTCGGCCACTTCCACGCGGCCGACGGGCGCTACCGCATCTACGTCTTCGCCGACCGCGCGGCGCCCGCCGAGGCCTCGGCCGTGCGCGAGCTCGCCGAGTGGCTCGCCGGCCCCGAGTCGCCCATCGCGGTGCACACGCCCGCGGGCCGCGACTCGAGCTCGCTGTTCGACGTGCGCGTCATCTACCAGCAGGGCCACCACGACGTGAACCTGAACGACGTGCCGGATGCCTTCAAGCCGACCGTCGGACCGTTCGAGCTCGTGAACCTCGAGAACGTCTACGCGAAGCACCCCGACATCGACATCTTCGAGGAGCGGGGCATCTCGCGCGACGGCGCGATCGTCGTCGTTCGGCCCGACCACTACGTCTCGCAGGTGCTGCCGCTCACGGCGCGCGATGAGCTCGCGGCATTCTTCCGCGGCGCGCTCAAGCCCGCCTCCTGACGACCTCGACGCACGGCCCTCGGCGCGATGCCGGGGGCCGTTCGCGATCGGGGCTTGACGCCACACTTGCATTTTGCAAGTGTGGCGGTGTGAGCCTCTTCATCACGTGTCCGGTCGAGAGCGTCGAGCGCGCGACCGCCTTCTACACCGCACTCGGCTGGAGCCTCAACGCCGAGATGTCGGACCACAACGTGTCGTGCTTCGCGATCGCGCCCGAGCAGTACGTCATGCTCGGCAGCCGCGAGATGTACGCGGCGATCGGCGGCGTCGAGGAGCTGATCGGCGCACCCGACACCCCCTCGAAGGTCACCGTCTCGTTCGACCTCCGCAGCCGCGAGGCGGTCGACGAGCTCGTCGAGCGCGCGGGCGCCGCCGGCGGGAGGATCGGCGACACGGACGACTATCCGTTCATGTACCAGCGCCAGTTCGACGACCCCGACGGCTACCACTACTCGCCGTTCTGGATGAAGCCGGACGCAGCCCCGGCGGCGTGAGCGACCTCGGCGCCGCTCTCGACGTCGTCGGAGCGCGGTGGGCGCTGCGCATCGTCGAGCGACTGCTCGACGGGCCGCAGCGCTACGGCGATCTGCAGCGCGACCTCGGCGTGCCGACGAACATGCTCGCGACGCGGCTGCGCGAGCTGGAAGCCGCGGGCGTGCTGTCGCGCCTGCCGCTGCGGCACAACACGCGGGCGTACGCGCTCACCGAGCGCGGACTCGCCCTGCACGACGCGATCGAGGCGCTCGGACGCTGGGGCGCCGAGGGCACCTAGGCGACGCACGGGCACTCGTCCGCTGAGACAGCGAAGCGCCCCCGGTCGATGACCGGGGGCGCTGTCTCACTGTGACCCCAGCGGGATTCGAACCCGCGTTACCGCCGTGAGAGGGCGGCGTACTAGGCCGCTATACGATGGGGCCTTCTGCGCTCGCTTGCCGCGATTGCAACCTGGATAGTGTGCCACACGATCCAGCACCGCGCAAAATCGAGCGCGCCCTCGCGATCCTCGTACGCAGTTGCGGGTGCAGAGCCTCGCGACCCGCAGTTCCGCAGCGGAGCCTTGTGCCCGTGCCCGGCCTCGCGGAGCCTGGTACGGATCGGCGGGTATAGGCGAGCACGACCCGCAGATCGGTACCGCAGAGCCGCCGACGCCTCGCTCACGGCAGCCGCAGCACCTGCAGCGCGCCCGGCATGACGCTGCAGCGCACGGGCAGCCGGCCGACGATCTCGCCGTCGGCGCACACGATGACCGTCTCGTCGCTCGCGATCTCGGCGGTCTCGCACTCGGTCACGGTGATGCGGCGATCGCGCACGTGCGTGCCGCGGAACACGCGCGCCAGCAGCGCGATGAACGCGGGGTATCGCAGCTCGTCGGCGAACACGGCCGTCAGCCGGCCGTCGCGCAGCGACGCGCTCGGCGCCACCGGGATGCCGCCGCCGAACGTGCGGTTGTTCGCGATCGCGGCGACGAGCGTGCGCCACGAGCGCTCCGCTCCCCCGTCGAGCCGCACGCGGAACGTGCGGTGCCGCGGTCGCAGCACGGTCGCGAGGATCGACGCCTGGTAGCGGATGCGCGCGGGCACCCGGGTGAACCGGAACGAGCGCACGTTGACGTCGGCGTCGAAGCCGACCGACACGATCCCGGCTGCGATCGCGACCCCGTCGGGATGCTCGATGCGGATGAGGTCGACCCGGTCGGGGACGGCGGCGAGCATGGCCTCGAGCCCGTCGAGCGCCGCCTGGGTCGATCGGATGCCGAGACCGGCCGCGAAGTCGTTCCCGCTGCCGGCGGGGATGACGAGCAGCCGCTTCGAGGTGCCGCCGACGATGTTGACGCCGAGGTGCACCATGCCGTCGCCGCCCACCACGACCAACGCTTCCGCTCGGATCATCGCGAAGCGCGTCTGCTCGAGCTGGCCCGCATAGCTCGCGGCGGCGATGTGCTCGACCTCGTGGCCGAGGTCGGCGACGCGCGCCGCGACGATCGCGCCGAGCGCGCCGTTGCGCCCGAGGCTGGCGGTGGGGTTCGAGGCGACGACGATGCGCACGGGCCACAGCCTAGGGACACGGACTCGGGGATACGCGCGGCGGCCGACGTGCCCACTCGCGCGCCGCCGCCCATCAGCGCCTATCGTGGAGTGCATGCGAGTGACCAAGCGAGAGCACGCCTGCATCGTCCTCGACGAGGAGGGGCAGCAGCTCGTCATCGATCCGGGCAACCAGACCGGCCCCATCCAGGCCCGCGGCCTCGTCGGGATCGTCATCACCCACGAGCACGCCGACCATTGGGACGAGGCGCACCTCCAGGCGCTCCGCGCCGCTCGCCCCTCGGTGCCGATCTTCGCGCCCGCCGGGGTCGCCGCCGCCGCCGAGGGCTTCGACGTCACGGTCGTCGAGGCCGGCGAGCGCGTCAACGCGGGCCCGTTCCGGCTGCGGTTCTTCGGCGGCAAGCACGCCGAGATCCACCGCTCCATCCCGCTCGTCGACAACCTCGGGGTGCTCGTCAACGAGCGCTTCTACTACCCGGGCGACTCGTACACGACGCCCGACGTGCCGGTCGCGCTGCTCGCGGCCCCCGCGGGCGCGCCGTGGCTGAAGATCGGCGACGTGATGGACTTCGTCGCCGAGGTCAAGCCGCGCGGCACGTTCGCCGTGCACGACGCTCCGCTCTCGCCGATGGGGCTCGCCATGGCGCACGCCCGCATCGAGGGCGCCGTGCAGCACGGCGGTGGCGAGCACCACCGGCTCGAGCCGGGCGACTCGGTCGAGGTCTAGGGGCGTGGCGGCGGCGCATCGCGCTGCAACGCTGCACCCCGCGGCATCGACCGCGTGATCGATCCCGTCACGCTGCTGCTCTACGCGGCGGCACTCCTCGTGGCGACCGTCGCCCAGCGCGTCATCGGCCTCGGCTTCGGGCTCGTGATGGGCCCGGTCTCGGTGATGGTGGCAGGCCCGATCGCCGCGGTGCCGCTCAACTGCATCTTCTCGGCGATCGGCTGCATCCTCATGCTCCCGGGCGTCTGGCTCGACGTCGACTGGCGCCGCCTGACGTGGCTGCTCGTGCCGGCCATCCCGGCGAGCGTCGTCGGGCTGCTCGTCGCTCGAGTCGTGCCGACGGATGCGCTGCGCATCGCGGTCGGCGTCGTCGCGATCGCGGGCCTGCTGGTGTCGGTCGCGTTCACGCGCACGCGCCACACGCTCGACGGGCCGACGACCCGCATCACCTCGGGCTTCGCGATCGGCAGCCTCAACGCGGCGGTCGGCGTGGGCGCACCGCCCGTCGGCGTCTACGCCCTCGTGAGCCGCTGGGACCCGCGCGTGCTCGCGGCGACGATGCAGCCCTTCTGGGTCGTGCTCAACCTCGCGACGCTCGCCGGGCGCCAGCTGCTCGTGCCCTCGGGGTTCCCCGAGTGGCCGTGGTGGGCGTGGCTCGGCGCAGCCGCGGCGGCCGCGCTCGGCACGCTGCTCGCGCACCGGATCGCGCACCTCGTGCCCGAGCGCGCCGCCCGCGCGACCATCGTGGTGCTCTCGCTCGCGGGCGGCGCCGCGGTGATCGCGAGCGGCGTCGCCGGACTGCTGGCCGCCGGCTGACGTGCCGGCGGCGAGGGTCCTAGCCGATCAGCTGCCGCACGACCCCGAGCGCGGCCATCTGTCCGGCGGCCGCGCTCGCGATCACCGAGTGCCCCGGTCCCGCCGTCGCGCGGTGGGCCGCATCGCCGGCGGCGAAGACGCGAGCGACGCTCGTCGCGCCCACCTCGTCGATCTCGATCGCGCCGTCGGGCAGCATCGCGCACCCGAGCGACGCCGGCAGCGGCGACGCCTGCACCCACGCGCCGCCGGCGAGCACGCCGTCGCACGCGAGCTGCGTCCCGTCCTCGAGCGCGATGCCGACGAGCGCGCCGTCCCGCTCCACGACGCCCGTCGCTCGTCGCTCGTCGACGACGACGCCGAGCCGCTCGAGAGCCGCGGCGACGTCGCGCTCCTGCGGCACGCCATCCGTCAGCCACGTCAGGTGCTGCGCCACCCCGACCATCATGCGCACGGGGTGCTCGCGCATCGGCTCGCCGCCGAGCACGATCACGCGCGCCCCGAGCTCGTGACCGTGGCAGAACGGGCAGTGCGCGACCTGCCCGCCCCAGTGCCGCTGCAGCTCGGGCAGCGGCAGCGGCAGATCGGCGACGCCGGTCGCGAGCACGAGCGAGCGCGCCTCGAGCCGCTGCCCGTCGGCGAGCTCGACGGTCACGCCATCCGGTTGCGCCGCGGCCGTCACCACGCGGCCGTCGACGAGCCGCACGGTCGCGTAGGCGGCGACCTCGTCGCGGGCGATGGCGCGGAACTCGGCCGGCGGCGTGCCGTCGCGCGTGACGACGTTCTGCATGTGCGACGCGGTCGCGTTGCGACCCGGCCCCTCGTCGACGAGCGCGACGGAGCGATGCACGCGAGCGAGGGTGAGGGCGGCCTGGAGGCCCGCGGGGCCGCCGCCGATGACGATGGAGTCGAGGAGATCGGGGTTGGGAGTTGCCATGCGCACCAGCATGTGACTTCATGTCAGCATGAGGTCAAGTCTGCTGTCGATCGGCGAGCTCGCGGCCGAGTTCGGGCTCGCACCGCACGTGCTGCGGCACTGGGAGTCGGAGGGCGTGCTCGCGCCCGCGACGCGCGTCGGCGGCAAGCGCCGCTACGACGAGTCGGCGCGCATGCGCATCGGCACGATCCTGCGCGGGCAGGATGCCGGCATGTCGCTCGCAACCATCCGCGCGGTGCTCGGCACCTCGAGCGCCGCGGAGCGGCACGCGATGCTCGCCGAGCAGGTCGCAGCGCTCGAGCAGCGGCAGGCCGAGCTCGAGGCCGCGCTCGCCGTCATCCGGCATCTGCAGTCGTGCGAGCACAGCGACTTCGCGCAGTGCCCGGGCTTCCGCGACCTCATCACCGCCGAGCCGCAGCCCATCGCGCACTCGGCGCGCCTGCACGGACGCCCGCGCCCTGGCTGTGATCTGTCCGCCCGCGCGCAGCCGGCCCGTGCCGCTATCTGAACGCGCTGTTCTATGCTTGCGACAGCATCCGACGTCGGATGCTTGATGAGAGCGAGCGACGATGCCCGAGACCCGAGCGGCACGGCCACCGGCCGGTGCCGACACGAGCGGCTCGCAGACCCTCTCGCGCGGCCTGACCGCGCTCGCGCTGCTCGCCGACCACGGGAGCCAGTCGATCCAGTCGCTCGCCGAGCTGCTGGGCGTGCACCGCTCGGTCGCCTACCGCCTCGTGCGCACGCTCGAGGAGCACCGGCTCGTCGTGCGCGCCGGCGGCCTGCTGTCGCTCGGGCCCCAGCTCGTCGTGCTCGCGCGCGACGTCGAGCACGACCTGCAGTCGGCGTCGCTCCCCCACCTGCAGCAGCTCGCCGACGAGCTCGGCATGACGGCGTTCCTCACGGTGCGCGACGGCGACGACGCTGTCACCCTCGTGACGGCCGTGCCCCGCGGCGTCAACGCATCCGTCGCACAGCACCCGGGCCACCGACACCCCATCGCGCTCGGCGCGCCCGGCATCGCGCTGCAGGCGATGCTCGACGACGCGACCTGGCGCGCGCTCGGCCACGACGGGCCGATGCACCCCGAGGTCGAGTCGGTGCGGTCGCGCGGCTGGGCGGTGAGCGCCAACGAGGTGATCCAGGGCATCACCTCGGTCGGCGCCCCGATCCGCGGGCGACGGTCGACGGATGCGTCGGTCGCGGTCGTGACCGTCGGCGAGCCCGACACCGACATGCTCGGGCGCGCCGTCGTGGCGACCGCCGCCGCGATCGACGCGGACCTGCGCTAGCGGTGGACCTCGTCTCGTTCGTCGTCGCGCTCGTCGCGGTGCTCATCGGCGCGACCGGTCAGCGCATGATCGGCATGGGCTGGGGACTCGTCGTGACGCCCGCCGTCGCACTCGTCGCAGGCCCGCTCGCCGCGGTGCTCGTCGTGAACCTCTACGGCGCGCTCGCGTGCATCATCATCCTGCCGAAGGTGTGGCGCGAGGTCGATTGGCGGCGGCTGCTGTGGATCGCCATCCCGGCGCTCGTGCTCATGGTGCCCGGCATGCTGCTCGCGAAGGGCCTCGACACCGACCTGCTGCGCGTGCTCGTCGGCGTGATCGCGATCGTCGGCGTGCTCATCACCGTCGCGTTCACGAGCCGGGCGCGCACGCACGACGGCCCAGTGCTGCGGCTCGCCACCGGCACCGCGATCGGTGTGCTGAACTCGAGCGTCGGCATGGGCGCGCCCGCGGTCGGCGTCTACTCGCTCGTCTCGGGCTGGCAGGACCGCACCTTCGTCGCGACGATGCAGCCGTTCTGGGTGCTCATCAGCGGGGCCGTCGTCGCGGTGCGACCGTTCGTCGCGCCAGAGGGCTCGCCCGACTGGCCGCTGTGGGCGTGGGTCGTGCTCGGAGTGCCGGTGGTCGCGGGCGTGCTGCTCGGCAACCGCCTCGCGCACCTCGTCGACCGCACCGTCGTGCGCTGGGCGATCATCAGCCTCTCGGTGCTCGGCGGTGCGGCGCTCATCGTCACCGGCGCGATGGGCCTGCTCGGCTGATCGAGGGCGGGCGGTGCGCGCTGCGCCGCGCCATCGTGAGCGGCTCGGTCGCCGGCTGCACGCACGACGAAGCGCATCCCGCCGCCCCGATGGAGATCGGGAGGGCGGGATGCGCTCGGAGCGGGCGGGCGCGGGTCAGCGCTCGACCGGCACCTCTTCGAAGCGCTCGACGTCGTTCTCGAGCTCCTCGTAGACGTCGGGACGCCGCGACCGCAGGTAGGCGGCGTACCCGATGCCGCCGATGACGGCGAGCACGAGCAGCCACGGCATGAGCTGGACGTAGAGCGCGTCGGAGCCCGCGACGAGCGTGAAGTTGAAGATCGCCCCGACGCTGAAGCCGAGCAGTGCAAGGAAGCCCAGACCCGGTGCGATGAGCGTGCTCCACAGCCGCCGATCCTTGCGCTTCCGGAAGTAGACGACGACCGAGAGCGCCGCGATCGTCTGCACGATCATGATGGCGAGGGTCGCGAAGCCGAGACCCACCGGCACCAACGTGAGCACGGGCGGGAGCGGGTTGCCCTCCGGATCGGTCTCGACCGCGAGCGCGAAGATGCCGGCGACGACGACCGCGAAGACGAGGTTCGTGATCTGCGCCCGCTCGGGAGCGCCGTTGCGGTTCGTCTTCGCGAGCCAGTGCGGCAGCACGCGCACGCGCCCGAGCGCGTAGAGGTAGCGGGCGGCCGAGTTGTGGAACGCGAGCTGGGCGGCGAACAGGCTCACGACGAGGAGGACGAGCGCCACCATCCCGACGATCGGACCGAGATAGGTGTCGATGAGCACGAGCGTCAGGTCACCGGCCTCGAGGCTCTCGAGGGCGGCCTGCTGCGATCCCGGCACGCCGACGGCGCTCACGATCGCCCAGCCCACGAAGGCGTGGATGACGCCGATGCTGATGATGGCGGTGTAGGTGGCGCGCGGCACCGTCTTGCGCGGGTCGCGTGCCTCCTCGCCGAACAGCGCCGTCGCCTCGAAGCCGATGAAGGCGGTCGCGACCAGCAGGAACGCGATCCAGATCGAGCCGCCCACGAGGATCTCGGGGCTGAGCGCCAGGGTGAAGGCCTCGATGCTGAAGCCCGTCTGCACGAGTACGGCGATCGCGAACGCCAACAGGATGAGCGTCTCGAGCACGAGGGCGATGCCCAGCACGACCGCGCTCATGTGGATGCCCGAGCGCGCCAGCAGGAAGACGATGATGAACAGCACCACGCCGGCGATGAACCAGTGCACCTCGAACCCGAACAGCGCGGGCAGCGCGACAGCGCCGGTGAAGAAGCCGATCGTGCCGAGCGCTCCGGCGACGAAGAAGTTGTAGCCCAGCGTCGCGATGAGCCCTGTGATGAGCCCCGCCGTGCGACCGAGCCCCTTCACGGCGATCGCGTAGAAGCCACCGGCATTGACGAGCTCCTTCGACATCTGCGCGTACCCGATGGCGAAGAGGAGGAGCGCGACCGCGACGACGATGACGGCGACCGGGATGCCGCCTCCATTGCCGAATCCGATCGCGAGCGGGAGGACGACGATCGCGACCGTCAGCGGCGCGACGGCCGCGAGGACGAGGAAGACGATCGCAGGTACACCGAGCTGGTTCGGCTTGAGTGCACCACGTTGTGCTTCGGCAGCCACGAGACTCCTTCGTTCATGGGGCTTGGTGCGACTCATCGTGCCGCGCTCGGCGATGAACGGGTTGCCTGCCAGCGCCAATGCGTTGACTATGAGCGCGCCGACAGCGCGCTCCGCGTCAGATGCCTGCGCGCGAGAACGCGATCGTGGGCACGTCGACGCTCGTCGCGCCGCCGTCGACGGGCAGCACCGCGCCCGTCACGTACGAGGCGCCGGTCGAGGCAAGGAACGCGATGACCTCGGCGACCTCTGCCGGATCCGCCGGCCGGCCGAGCGGCACGTCGCGCGTCACCTCGGCGTACGCCTCCGCACGCCCCGCGAGACCTGCCGCCTGCGCGAACTCGTCCATCTCGGCGTCGGCCATCGGCGTCCGCACCCAGCCGGGGCAGACGGCGTTCGCGCGGACGCCAGCGGCACCGTAGTCGCGGGCGATCGACCGCATGAGCCCGATGAGCGCGTGCTTCGCGGTCGTGTAGCCGACCGTGCTGGGCCCGGCGGCGAGGCCGGCGAGCGACGAGACGAAGACGATCGAGCCGCGAGCGGCCTGCAGCGGGGTGATCGCATGACGCGCGATCACGAAGGCCGAGTCGAGGTTGCCGCGCATGCTCTCGGCCCACGCCTGATCGGACGTGTCGGCAAGCGTCGCGAAGCCGTGGCCGCCCGCGTTGGCGATCAGCGCATCCACGCCACCGAGGTCGGCGACGACCCGATCGATCGCAGCCTGCGCGTCGCCGGGGTCGGCCGCGTCCGCGACGATCGGCGTCGCTCCGGTGCGCTCCGCGACGGCCCGGAGCGGCTCCTCGCGCCGCCCCACGATCGCGACGCGCCAACCGTCGCGCACGAGGCGCTCGGCGACCGCCGCGCCGATCCCCGTGCCGCCCCCGGTGACGACCGCGACGCGGCTCCGCTGCTCGCTCCTGCTGTCCATGTCGGTCCCCTCGTCGTGCGCGCCGCGCGGCCTGCTGCTCGGTGCTTCCTACTGCTCGGTGCTTGCTACTGCTCGGTGCTCGCTGCTGCTCGGTGCTTGTCGGCGCACGGCGATGCCGTCGAGCAGCAGCCCGATCGACGCCATGACCGCCGACGTCGTCGTCTCGTGGCGCGCGAGCGCGATGCCCGCGTCGCGCAGGCTGCTCGACAGCAGGATCGCGAGCGCCTGCGGGTCTGCGCCGGGAGCCAGCTCGCCGCTGCTCGCCGCGTCGACGAGGGCGTCGCGGAACGTCTCGAAGTAGCCCTGCGACCCGACGCCTCGCGAGCTGCGGAAGCCCATGAGGTGCGGGCCGGAGACGCTGTAGAAGTGCCCGAGCGACGGCGATGCCGAGTACTCGATCATCGTCCGGGCGTAGCTCAGCATCCGGCCGCGCCAGTGCTCCTCGCGGGATGCGTCACGCTCGGCGAGGTCGAGCAGGTCGCGGCCGGCACGGTCGTAGGCGGCGCGCAGCAGCGCATCCCGGCCACCGGGGAAGTGCGCGTACAGCGTGGCGCGCGCCATGCCGCACTCGCGCAGGACCGATTCGATCGAGACGGCGGGGAGCCCATCGCGCGCGATGATGTCGAGCGCCGCCTGCAGCAGGTCGGCGCGCGAGCGCTCGAGCCGGCGCTCGCGGAGCGTTGATGCCTCCATCGCCGTCCCCTCTCGTCCTAGACTCAGAGTCTAGCGACCAGACTCGCGTTCTGGCAGAGTAGCGCGCACGAGCTCGAGCCGAGCTGGGGAAGCAGGGACCATGGACATCGATGAGGCTGCAGCGGTCGCGCGACTCGCGCTCGACGCCTTCGGGCTGTCGAGCGACGCTCCGATCGCCTTCGTGAAGCATCGCGAGAACCACGTCTTCCGCGCTGATGTCGACGACGCCTCGTACGCCGTCCGGGTCCATCGGTCGGGCTACCACTCCGATGGCGAGATCCGCACCGAGCTCGAGTACGTGCGCGCGCTGCGCGACGCCGGCGTGCCCGTGCCCGACGTGCTGGCGACGCGCGACGGCTCGCCGTTCGCCCGGGTCACGACCGGCGACCGCGTGCACCTCGTGTCGCTGCAGCGGTGGCTCGTCGACGCGCAGCAGTTCGGCGACGTCGACGCAGCCGTCGACGGCACCCACGCTCCGGAGGCCGCGGCCTTCACCGAGATCGGCGCGATGCTCGCCGAGCTGCACGTCGCGACAGCGCGCATCGGCGTGCCGGATGGGTTCGAGCGCGCGGCCTGGGACGCCGACGGGCTCGCGGGGCGAGCGCCGCTGTGGGGCGATCCGCGCGCGCTGCGCTCGCTCGACGCCGAGGCCCGCGCACTGCTCGACACCGCGGCGCCGGCCCTGCACGACCGGCTCCGCGGACTCGGCACCGGTCCCGATCGCTACGGCGTCGTGCACGCCGACGCGACGCCCGAGAACATCCTGCGCTGCGGGGACGGCTTCGTGCTCATCGACTTCGACGACTTCGGCACCGGCTGGTTCGTCTTCGACCTGGTGACGGCGCTGTTCTTCTACACCGGGCATCCTCGGGCCGCCGAGTACGAGCGAGCGCTGCTCGAGGGCTACGAGGCCATCCGCCCGCTCTCTGCAACCGAGCACGCAGCGTGGGACGCGCTCGACCTGGCGCGCGGCCTCAGCTACCTGGGCTGGGCAGCCGGCCGGCCGGGCGACCCCGCTTCGGCGTTCATCGCGGAAGCCATCGCACCCAGGGTCCTGAGCGCTGCGACCGCGTTCGTGGCCGGCGACCGTGCACCGTGGCGCGCCGCGGATGCGCCCCACCACGAAGGGACACCGGCATGAACCCGTCGCTGCTCGATCGCAGGTTCGCGACCATCGGACGCCACTCCCCCCTCTTCTACGACCAGCCGATCGAGCTGGTCTCGGCAAGTGGGGTCTGGCTCACCGCAGCCGACGGCACCCGCTACCTCGACGCGTACAACAACGTCCCGCACGTCGGCCACAGCCACCCGCGCGTCGTCGAGGCGCTCCGAGCACAGGCCGCGACCCTCAACATCCACACGCGGTACCTCAACGACCGCGTCGTCGCCTACGCGGAGGACCTGCTGTCGCGCTTCGAGGAGGGGCTCGACCGAGTGCTCTTCGCCAACAGCGGCTCCGAGGCGAACGAGATCGCGTTCCGGCTCGCGGCGCAGCATACGGGCGCGACCGGGGTGCTCGTCACCGACTGGAGCTACCACGGCAACACGCGGCTCCTCGCGGGCATCACGACCGGGCTGCGCACCTTCGAGGGCCTCGACCCGAACGTCCGCGCCTTCCCCGTGCCCGACCTCGACGACGCCGCGAACCGCGAGCGCGCCGAGGCGGATGTGCTCGCGGAGGCCCTCGCGGCCGTCGATCGCGCGATCGAGCAGCTGCTCGAGCACGGCTACGGGATGTCCGCGGTGATCCTCGAGACGATCTTCTCGACCGAGGGCCTGCCGCGCGTCCCGGAGGGCTACGTGCAGGGCATCGCCGAGCGGGTGCGCGCCGCGGGCGGGCTCGTGATCGCGGACGAGGTGCAAGCGGGCCTCGGCAGGACGGGCCAGCGGCTCTGGGGGTACCAGCGGCACGGCCTGCTGCCCGACCTCGTCACGCTCGGCAAGCCGATGGGCAACGGCCACCCGCTCGCGGCCGTCATCACCACCGACGAGCTGCTCGAGGAGTTCGGCTCCCGCAACGAGTTCTTCAACACCTTCGCGGGCAACCCCGTCTCCTCAGCGGTCGGCCACGAGGTGCTGCGCATCATGGACGACGAGCGGCTCGTCGAGCGCGCTGCGCGCCTGGGCGCGGAGGTGCGCCGCGACTTCGATGCGCTCACCGCGCGCTACGACCGGCTCGGCCCGACGAAGGGCGACGGCCTCTTCTTCGGCTTCGGGGTGTTCGGCGATGCGGCGCGGCGCATCCCGGACGCGACCACCACCAAGCGCATCGTCGAGGGCATCAAGGCTCGCGGCGTGCTGCTGAGCCGGATCGGCCCGCACGGCAACGTGCTGAAGATCCGCCCGCCGCTCGCGATCGAGGACGAGCACCTGCCGCAGCTGCTCGGGGCGATCCGCGCGTCGATCGACGAGGCCCTCGACTGACTGCTCCTCAACTATCCTGGAGCCACGACCGCGACGCCGCGGACGTGGCCACAGGAGGACCGTTGGCAGAGATCTTCGAGTTCCCGCCGCTGCAGATGCCCTTCGTGGGCATCGACGAGTGGCGGCGCGACGTCACCGAGCACTTCGTGCCCCTCGACGTGCATCCGCTCGGCGATGGACCCTTCCGCGCCCGCGCCAGCCGCGTCGACGTCGGCGAGGTCTCAGTCTTCCGCATCGAGCACTCCGCGAGCATCGTCGCGCGCACGCCTGCGCTCGTGAGCCGCGGCGCCACCGACCTCATCAAGGTGAGCCTCCAGCTCTCGGGCGAGGAGCTGATCGAGCAGGACGGCCGGGTCGCGCTGCTGCACGCGGGCGACCTCGCGATCTACGACACCTCGCGCCCCTACTCGTTGCGCTTCGATGGCGACACGAGCCTCGTCGTGCTCACCTTCCCCCACGGCTACCTCGACATCCCGCGCGAGGAGCTCGCGGCCGTGACCGCGACCGCCTTCCCGCTCGAGTCGCTGCTCGGCCGAGTGGTGAACCCCTTCCTCGTCGGGCTCGCGCAGAGCCTCGGCGAGCTGCCCGCAGAGCACGGCCAGCGCCTCGCGCGCACCGGGCTCGACCTGCTCATGACGCTCATCCACACGCAGCTGAAGGAGGGCGTCCGCCGCGACCCCCGGCGGCAGCTGCTGCACGAGGTGCTCGGGACGATCGACCGGCTGCTGGGCGATCCCGAGCTCTCGCCGACGCAGATCGCCGCAGCGCACTTCATCTCCACCCGCCACCTGCACGCGGTCTTCGCCGAGCACGACGTCACGGTCGCCGGCTGGATCCGCGAGCGCCGGCTCGAGCACATCCGACGCGATCTCGCCGACGCGCAGCTGGCCGAGGTGCCGATCGCCCGGATCGCCGCCCGCTGGGGACTCGTGAACCCCGCCCACTTCTCACGGCTCTTCCGCGCCACCTTCGGGCAGAGCCCCACCGAGTACCGCACGGCCACCGCGCACGAGCCGGCCGCCGGGAGCGGCTTCGAGCCCGCTGCCGAGGCGCTGGAGCCTGCGCGGTCCGCGGCAATCTCCTTGCGCTGACGGGCAACACGGCGCCCGCCCCGCCGCCTAGCGTGGAGGCACGCTGGACGAGGAGGTCCCCCATGCCCGACGCAACCCACACCCACGGTGCGCGCGACTCGCACGTGCTCGAGGCGACGCATCCGCTCGACGGACTGACGCCGACCGAGATCGACCGGGTGCGAGCGGCGCTCGATACCGCCGGCGAGCTGCTGCCCGACACGCGCTTCCCGCTGCAGCTGCTCGTCGACCCGCCCAAGGCCGCGCTCGCCGCCTGGCAGCCCGGTCAGCCGCTCGGGCGTCGCGTGCTCTCGACGCTGCTCGACACCGAGACCGGCCGGGTGCGCGAGGCGCTCGTGGCGCTCGACGACGACCGCGTCGAGTCGATCGTGGTGCTGCCGACCGCGGAGCCTCCCTACGGGCAGCCGCCCTATCTGCTGGAGGAGTACGAGACGGTCGACGCCGTGGTGAAGGCGGATGCGGGGTGGCGGCGGGCGATGGAGGCGCGCGGCCTCGACGAGATGGATCGCGCGCTCGTCGTGCCGCTCGCGCCCGGGCAGTTCGGCGAGGCCGACGAGGTGGGCAAGCGCATGATGCGCTCGCTCACGTTCATGCCGCCCCGCGAGGGCGACAACCCGTGGTCGTTCCCCGTCGAGGGACTCGTGCTCATGGTCGACGTCACGGGCAGGCGGGTGGCGAAGCTCGTCGACGAGCGCCAGGTGCCGATGCCCGACCTCGACGCCAACTACGACGACGCCTCCGTCGGCGAGCGGCGCACGTCGCTCAAGCCGCTCGAGATCACGATGCCGGAGGGGCCGAGCTTCTCGGTCGACGGCGCTGCGGTCGAGTGGGAGCAGTGGCGGTTCCGAGTCGGCTTCTCGATGCGCGAGGGCCTCGTGCTGCACCAGCTCGGCTGGCAGGACGGCGACGAGCTGCGGCCCGTGCTGCACCGCGCGAGCGTGCCCGAGATGGTCGTCCCCTACGGCGACACGACCGAGACGCGCCGCTGGATCAGCTACTTCGACGCCGGGGAGTACAACCTCGGCAAGAACGCGAACGCGCTGCAGCTCGGCTGCGACTGCCTCGGCGCGATCCACTACTTCGACGCGCACCTCGCCGCCGACACGGGCGAGTCGATCACCATCCCTCGAGCGGTCTGCATGCACGAGGAGGACTACGGGGTGCTGTGGAAGCACCGCGAGCTCGACGGCGAGACGGTGCACGGGCGGCGCTCCCGCCGCCTCGTCATCTCGTACTTCGCGACGGTCGGCAACTACGACTACGGGTTCTTCTGGTACCTCTACCTCGACGGCTCCATCCAGTTCGAGGCGAAGGCCACGGGCATCGTGTTCGCCGGAGCCGACCTGCCGGGGCTCGAGCTGCCGCACGCGACCGAGATCGCACCCGCGCTCTACGCGCCCATCCACCAGCACATCTTCTGCGCCCGCCTCGACTTCGACATCGACGGCACCGACAACTACGTCGACCAGGTCGACCTCGTGCGCATCCCGATGGGCGAGGCCAACCCGTGGGGCAACGCCTTCGGCTACCGGCGCGACCGCATCGGCGAGGCCTCGGGGCTCGAGGGCGACGGGGCGCTCGGCCGCACGTGGCACGTCGGCTCGTCGAGCCGCACGAACGCGGTCGGCCGGCCCACCGAGTACCAGCTCATCCCCGAGGCCCGGGCGACGCTCATGGCCGATCCCGCCTCGACGGTCTGGGACCGCGCGACGTTCGCGACGAAGCACCTCTGGGTCACGGCGCACCAGGACGACGACCTCTTCCCCGCCGGCCGGTACCCGAACCAGCACTCGGGCGGCGCGGGACTGCCCGCGTCGGTCGAGGCGGGCGGCGCCGTCGACGGCGGCGACGTCGTGGTGTGGCACTCGTTCGGCCTCACGCACATCCCGCGTCCCGAGGACTGGCCCATCATGCCCGTCGACTACTCGGGGTTCTGGGTGAAGCCGTACGGCTTCCTCGACCGCAACCCGGCGCTCGACGTGCCCGAGGCGCACGGCGGATGCGGCTGCGCGGCGGGCGCGTGCACGTGCGCCGGGCACGACCACGGATCGGGCGGCCACGAGCACGACAGCCACCAGCAGGGCGGCGACGAGCGCGGCGGCCACGAGGGTCACCACGGCCACGACGGCGACGACCACGTCGCGATCCGCTGACCGGTGACGATCGGCTGAAGGCCGCGCGCCGCACCACGAGCGAGGGCCCCCGCAGCGCGGGGGCCCTTGCTCGTGCGCTGTCGATCAGCCGTGGATGACCTGCGGCACGCCCATGGCCTTGAGCCCCTCCACGCCGAACTCGAGGCCGTAGCCTGAGCCCTTCACGCCACCGAACGGCGCCATCGGGTGGATCGTGCCGTGGGAGTTGATCCAGACGGAGCCCGCCTCGATGCGCGCGGCCACGTCGCGCGCAGCCTCCGGGTCGGACGACCACACGCTCGCACCGAGCCCCGCCTCGCCGCGGTTCGCGCGCTCGACGGCGTCGTCGATGTCGGTGTACTTCAGGATCGGCAGCGCCGGCCCGAACTGCTCCTCGCGCACGAGGTCGGCGTCGTCGTCGAGGCCCTCGACGAGCGTCGTCGGGTAGAACCAGCCCGCCGCCGAGCGGTCGGGCTCGCCGCCGAGCAGCACCTTGCCGCCGCGCGCCTTCGCGTCCTCGACGAGCCGGTCGACGACGTCGAACTGCTGCTGCGTCGTGAGCGGCCCGAGCACGTTCTGCTCGTCGGTGCCCGGTCCCATCGGCATCGCGCCCGCGACGGCTGCGAGCTCGCGCACCACGTCGTCGTAGACGTCCTCGTGCACGTAGAGGCGCTTGAGCGCCGCGCACGTCTGCCCGGTGTTGATGAAGGCGCCCCAGAAGAGGTTCTCGGCGATCGCCTTCGCATCGACGTCCGGCAGCACGATGCCCGGGTCGTTGCCCCCCAGCTCGAGCGTGAGCCGCGTGAGGTTGTCGGCCGAGGCGCGCATGATCGCCTGGCCCGTGGCAGCCGATCCCGTGAAGGTGACCTTGCCGAAGGCGGGGTGGCTGCCGATCGCCTCGCCGAGCTCGCGGTCGCCGGCGAGCACCGTGAAGAGGCCCTCCGGCAGGTGCCGGTTCACGAGGTGCGCGGTCGCGAGCACGCTGAGCGGCGTGTACTCGCTCGGCTTCATGACGACGGCGTTGCCCATGCGGAGCGCGGGCGCGAACTGCCACGTGGCGATCATGGCGGGCCAGTTCCACGGGCCGATCGCGCCGACGAGGCCGATCGGCCGGTAGTAGACGGTCGCCTTCGACTGGCCGTCGTCGACGACGACCTCGGGCTCGAGCTCGGTCGCGATCGTCGCGCGCAGCCAGCCGACGACCGCACCGACCTCGAAGCGGGCGCCGGGACCGCTGAGCGGCTTGCCCTGCTCCCTCGCGATGAGCTGGGCGAGCGCCTCGGCGCTCGCCTCGACCTCGTCCGCGGCGGCCGACAGCGCCGCGCGGCGCGCGTCGTCGCCCAGCGCGGCCCACGCGGGCTGCGCCGCCCGCGCCGCCTCGATCGCGCGCTCCAGGTCGTCGATCGATGCGCGCGGTGCGTGCGCGAAGGCCTCGCCCGTCGCCGGGTCGATCACCGGCGTGCCGTCCTCGGCGCTCACGGCTGCCAGCAGGCTCTCGTACGTCTCCATGATCCCTCTTCCTCTTGCTCGGGTCTCGCTCACCGCTGGGCGATGAGCACGTCGGATGCGCGCTCGCCGATGAGGATCGACGGCGCGTTGGTGTTGCCGCTCGGCACGCTCGGCATGATCGACGCGTCGGCGATGCGGAGCCCTGCGAGCCCGTGCACCGCGAACGTGGTCGGGTCGACGACGGATCGCTCGTCGGTGCCCATGCGGCAGGTGCCGGCCTGGTGGTGGTAGGTCGTGAGCCACTCGCGCATGTGGCGGTCGAGCGCAGCGTCGTCGACCGCATCCGCCGCGTGCGGCAGCACGAGCCGCGCGCCCCACTCGTCGGCGAGCGCCGCGTGGGCGCCGACCTCGAGCACCTGCTGCATCGAGGCGCGCAGGCTCGCGACATCCTCCGGTCGCTCGAGCACGTGCGGGTCCATGAGCGCCAGCTCGTGCGGGTCGTTCGAGGCGAGCCGGAGCGTGCCGCGCGACTCGGGCCGCACGAGCCCGGCCTGGAGCGTGAAGCACGTGCCGGTGACGTCGTCGCCGACCGGCGCCATCGGCACCGAGAAGCAGATGGGCTGCGTGTCGGGCACGTCGAGGCCCGGGCGGAAGGTCGTGAACGAGTGCACCATCGCGACCGGCTCGTACTCCACGCGCGTCGGGATGGGCCGGGCGGTCGTCTCGAAGACGAACGGCACGAGCAAGTGGTCGTGCAGGTTCTCGCCGACGCCCGGGAGGTCGGCGACGACGGGGATGTCGACGTCACCCAGGTGCCCTGCCGGGCCGATGCCCGAGTGCAGCAGGATGCGCGGGGTGTCGAGGGCACCCGCGCTCAGCACGACCTGATCGGCGCGCAGCTGCTCGAGCCGGCCGTCGACCTCGACCTCCACGCCCACGACGCGCCCCTGCTCGACGAGCAGCCGGTGGACCCACGCGCCGGTGCGCACGGTGAGCGCGGGGTGCTCGGCGACGGGCAGCATGTAGGCGCGCCACGTCGACAGGCGCACGCCGCCGCGGGTCGTCAGCTGCATCCAGCTCACGCCGTCGATGGAGGCGCCGTTGTAGTCGGGGTTCGCGGGCACGCCGATGCCCACGAACGCGTCGTGGATCGACTCGAAGATCGGGTTGCGCGGGTAGCGGTCGGTCACGTCGAGGAGGCCGTCGCCGCCGCGCAGCTCGCTCGCCCCTCCGGAGTACGCCTCGATGCGCTGGAAGACGGGGAGCACGTCGTCCCAGCCCCAGCCGGTCGCGCCCTCGCGCACCCATCGCTCGTAGTCGCCGCGCGCGCCGCGCACGTAGATCGATGCGTTGAGCGAGTGCGAGCCGCCGAGCACCTTGCCGCGGGGCCAGTGGATGCGACGGCCGAGCGCGTGCTCCTGCGGCGTCGTGTGGTAGCCCCAGTCGTCGGGGCTCAGCCACAGCTCTCCGAGCCGGCCGAGGTCGTCGATCGTCGGCTTCGTGTCCGATCCGCCCGCCTCGAGCAGCGTGACGGTCGCTCCCGCGTCGAGCAGGCGGCGCGTGATGACCGACCCTGCGGAGCCCGCTCCGACCACGATGACATCCGGCATGCTTCCCCTGTCCGCCGCGCACCAGCGAGCGGCTACGGCCATGCTCACAGAGCCCCGGGGCGACGGCTATCGCGTGCCGGTGTGCGGGTTGCCGATCCGCGCACAGCGGCTCGGCGGCGGTCAGCGGACGAGCGCTGCTGCCCGCCGCTCGAGCTCGAAGGCCGCTTCCCAGCGCGCGAAGTACGCGGCGCACTCGTCCACGAGGGCGGCATCCGGCTGGACCGTCGCCGCGCTGTCGCCCGCGAGCTCGACGAGCCACTCCGCGAGCGCGCCGCGCGGCGCATCCGGGTGGACGACGCGGAACGCGCTCAGCAGCGCCATCCCCCACGCGCCGCCCTCGGAGGCGCCGCTGCGCAGCAGCACGCGCGCGTCGAGCGATGCCGCGAGCAGCGTCTGCGCCGCGCCCGCCGTGCGGAAGACGCCGCCGTGCGCGACGATCTCGTCGACCCGCACGCCCTCGTCGGCGAGCACGCGCATCCCCCGGCGGAGCGTCGCGAACGTGCTCAGCAGGTGCGCCTTCGCGAAGCCGCCGAGCGTGAGCGGCGAGCCGGGCAGCCGCACGAGCAGCGGCCTGCCCTCCTCGACGCCCATGCTGTGCTCGCCCGCGAGGTAGTTGTAGAGCACCATGCCCTGCGCGTCGCCCTCGATCGCGGAGCCGAGCAGCGCCTCGAAGACGGCGTCGGGAGCGACGGGGTGGCCGATCGCGGCGGCGAACGAGCCGAGCAGGCCCGCCCACGCGTCGAGCTCGCCGGCACCGTTGTTGCAGTGCACCATCGCGACGGGATCGCCGGAGGGCGTCGCGACGATGTCGATCTCCTCATGGGGCTGCGAGAGCGGCTCCGCGAGCACGAGCATCGCGAAGACGCTCGTGCCGACGCTCACGTTGCCGGTGCCGGGCGCGACGGCAGCGGTCGCCACCATGCCCGTGCCCGCGTCGCCCTCCGGCGGGCACAGCGGCACCCCGGGCTCGAGCGCGCCGGTCGGGTCGAGGTACGCCGCACCCTGCTCGGTGAGCGAACCCGCGTCCGCACCGGCGAGCAGCACCTCGGGCAGGAGGTCGGCGATCGCCATGCCGGACGCCCCGTGCTGCGCCGCGAGCTCGTCGAAGGCCGCGAGCGCCGCCGGGTCGAAGGCCGTGCCCGACGCGTCGAGCGGCATCATGCCGGATGCGTCGCCGGCGCCGAGCACGTGGCGGCCGGTGAGGCGCCGGTGCACGTAGCCCGCGAGCGTCGTGAGCGAGCGGACGTCGGGCACGTGGGGCTCGCGGTCGATGACCGCTTGCAGCAGGTGCGCAGCCGACCAGCGCAGCGGCACGTTGCTGCCGAACGCCGCCGACAGCGCCGCCGCGGCGGGGCCGGTGCTCGAGTTGCGCCAGGTGCGGAAGGGCACGAGCAGCTCCCCGTCGGCGTCGAACGCGAGGTAGCCGTGCATCATCGCCGAGACGCCGAGCGCGCCGAAGGTCGTCGGTCGGATGCCGTGCTCGCGCTCCACCTCGTCGAGCAGTCGCGAGTACGCCTCGCGGACGCCGGCGTCGACATCGTCGAGCGCGTAGGTCCAGCGGCCGTCCCGGAGCTCGCTCTCCCAGCCGATCGAGGCGGTCGCGAGCGGCGTCCCGTCGAGCGCGACGAGCACGGCCTTGATGCGCGTCGAGCCGAGCTCGATGCCGAGGGACGTGCGGCCCTCTTGGATTGCGGCGGTGCCGCTCGCGTGGCTGCTCGCCGTCATCGATCGCTCCCTCGTGGTGTGCGATCGACCCTAGCAACCGGGCGCGGGCCGGATCACGCGCGCACCGGCGCGATCGACCACGATGCCGCGTGCGTCCCACCCGGCTCGAGCACGACGAGACCGGTGTCGAACGCGTAGCGCTCGTCGTTGAGCGCGTCGGGCGCGCACGTCATCGGCTCGACCGCGAGCCCGGCGCGATGCCCGGGATGCGACGGTCCCGCGGGCAGGTCGGCGGTGTGGATCTGCACCCACGGGCACGACGCATCCCACGCCATCTCGACGCCCTGGCCGGAGTCCGGGTCGGTCACGCGCACGCGCGCCAGCCCGTCGTCGTCGCGCTCGACGTCGGTGTAGGCGTGATCGATCTCGACGTGCCCGATCGCACGCGGCTCGCGGAAGTCGAAGCGCTCGGCGTCGCGCTCCACGGGCGCGAGGCCCGTGGGCGCGAGTCGATCGTCGGTGACGAGCAGGACCGTCGAGGCGGGCAGCGAGAGCGTCCACTCGTCGAGCGGCGCGTCGCCGGCGCGCAGATACGGGTGCGGCCCGGTGCCCCAGGGCGCGGCGTCGTCGCCGAGGTTCGTCGCCCGCACCTGCTGCTCGAGGCCGTGCGCCCCGAGGGAGAACGTGGTCTCGACGCCGATGCGCCACGGATAGCCGAGGCTCGGCTCGATCTGCAGCCCGAGCACGACGCGCGACGCGTCGTGCTCGACGACCGACCACGCGAGCCAGCTGCCGAAGCCGTGCAGCGCGTGCCCGCGCTCGGGCTCCGTGAGCGGCAGCTGCCGCTCGACCCCGCCGAAGGCGAAGCGACCGTCGACGACGCGGTTGGGCCACGGCACGAGCGTCGTGCCGCGGTAGGCGGGCCGCACCTCGTCGGCGCCGAAGGGCAGCACGAGGTCGCGACCGCCGGCCGAGAAGGCGCGCAGCGACGCACCCACATCGGTGACGACCGCTCGCAGCTCGTCGTGACGCAGCTCGAGCTGCAGGCCGGAGCGGGGTCGTCGCGTCATGCTGGCGACGATACTGCGCCCGCCGCGCCGACCGTCGCGGTCGGCGCCGCGAGGCATCAGGCCGAGCGCACCGCCGCGGCTGAGAGCACGCCCTCCGCCCACTCCCGGGCCGCCTCGGTCGCCGACACCGGACCGCCGGCGTCGTGGCGGCCGTACTCCCCCACGCGCGCCGCGCCGCACGCCGCCATCGCCTCGTCGATGAGCTCGCTGCCGCGCGAGTACGTCTTCGAGTAGCTGCGGTCGCCCATGCCCAGCACCGCGTAGCGGATGGCGCTGAGGTCGGGGCGGTCATCGACGAGCGACCGGTGGAAGGCTCGCGCTGCCGTCGGCACCTCGCCGTCGCCGTACGTCGAGCAGACGACGAGGTGCAGTCGGGATGCGTCGAGGTCGCCGGGCGCGACGTCGGCGAGATCGCGCACGTCGACCTCGGCCCGGTCGGCGAGCGCTCGGCGCAGCTCGTCGGCCACGAGCTCCGCCCCGCCCGACTCGGAGCCGAAGAGCACCGTGACCGGCAGCCCGCCGCCGCTCCCCTCGTCCTCGATGTCGAGCTCCGGCAGCGGGATGCCGCTGTCGGCGGCGACCTCGAGCATGCGCGCCACCGCCTTGAGCTTCGCGCGCTCGCGGCCGGGGGCCGCTCCGAGCTGCTCGAGCACGTCGATGCGCCGCCACCCGTCGAAGCCGATCTCGGCCGGCCGCGGCTCGAGACCGTGAGCGCCGATCGTGACCGCTCCCGCGTCGATGTCCTCGGCGATCGTCCGCGCGAGCTCGCGCGCGTCGGTCCGCTGGTCGGGGATCGTGCCGCGCGGGCCGCGGCGCAGCCACCCGGCGACGTAGAGCCCGGGCTCGACGCGGCCGTCGGGATGCGCGCCCGCGGCCGTCGGCGCATCCTCGTCCGCCTCGAAGCCGACCGCCGTGACGACCGAATCGGCGTCGAGCGCGACATCGCCCTCGGCGCTCGAGAAGACGATGCGCTCCACGCGGTCGTCGCCCTCGATGCGCACCGGCGCGAGCCCGAACCACCAGTGGACCTCGACCCGTGGCTCGACCGGCTCGAGCGAGCCGAGCGCCCGCACGGCGTCGGCTCGGGCGTCCTTGCCCTCCTCGATCGCGTCGAGCGCGGCGCCGTGCACGCGGTGGGCGACGCCCGGCAGGCTCGCGAGCTCGCGCACCATCACGGGATCGAACTTCGCGGCCGTGGGGGCGCTGCGGCCGACGACGTGGACGACCCGCACCCGGCCCGCGAGCCGCTCGTGCGCCTCGTCGTCGATGTCGGTGCCCTCGAGGCCCTGCGCGTCGCGCGCGAGCAGCCGCACGAGGTCCATCGCGACGTTGCCGTGCCCGACGACGACGACCTGCTCGCCGAGCGACGGGGCCTCGCCCTCGTCGGCGTGCGCGTTGAGCAGCCGCGTGATGCGGCCGGCGCCGTGGACGCCCTCGAGCTGCGCGCCCGGGACGCCGAGGTCGCGGTCGGCGTGCATGCCGGTCGCGAGCACGACGGCGTCGAAGGCACCGCGCAGCTCGTCGAGCGACACGTCGGTGCCGAGCCGGAGGTTGCCGCGAAAGCGCACGCCCTCGTGGAGGAACAGGCGGTCGAACTGCGCGGTGACCGACTTCGTGCCGCGGTGGTCGGCCGCGACGCCCGAGCGCACGAGCCCGTAGGGCACCGGCAGCGCGTCGAGCACCTCGAGCGTGGCCGCGGGGAACCGGCGCCGCAGCGCCTGCGCGGTGAAGCAGCCCGCCGGCCCCGAGCCGACGACGGCGATCCGCGGTTCGATGCGCGGCTCGAGGCGGTCGGCGGCCGCGGGCGCCGCAGCGGCGCTCGACGCGACCGACGACCAGCGCACGGGCATCCTGCGCATGCCGCGGAAGACCCATCCGCGGATCTCGGCCGGCTCATCCGGCACGAGGTCGAGCCCCTGCAGCCGATCGAACAGCATCGGCAGGGCCACGTCGGCGATCTCGGATCTGGCGACCCACGCACCGAGGCAGACGTGCACGCCCTTGCTGAACGCCAGGTGCGGCTTGACCTCCCGGCGCACGTCGAAGGCGGATGCGTCGTCCCACACGCGCTCGTCGCGGTTGGCCGAGAGGATGCAGATGCCGAGCCGCGCGCCCGCCGGCAGGCGCACACCGGTGAGCTCGACCTCGCGGGTGGTCTGGCGCGAGTAGAGGCCGATGGGCGCGACCCAGCGCAGCGTCTCGTCGAACGCCGCGTGCCAGAGGCTCGCGTCGGCCTCGACCGCGCGGCGCTGCTCGGGGTGCGTCAGCAGCCCCCAGGCTGCGACGCCGAGCACGTCGCGCGGCTCGTTCAGGCCGCCGCCGATCGTCATCTTCACGTTGGCGCGGATGCGCTCGATCGGCATCTCGTAGTCGGGGATGCGCAGCAGCTGCGACAGCAGCGACTCGTTCGGGTTCGCGGCGTGCCACGGCAGGATCTCGTCGAGCGCTGCGTCGACCTCGTCGAACGAGCGCTTGCCCTTCGCCCACACCTCTGGATCGTCGGCGTAGTTGCCGGTCGCGTCGATGAGGGTCTGCGACCAGCGCTGCATGTCCTGCTGCGTGACGTTGTGCAGCCCGATGATCTGGCGCAGGCTCTCTGCCGCGAACGGCGCGGCGAAGTCCCAGATGAGGTCGGCGGCACCGCCCTGCGCCTGCCCCTTGGCGATCATCTCGTCGAGGTAGTGCTCTGCCGTGGTCTCGAAGATGCCACGCCAGTGGCGCTTGACGACGCCGGGCCGCAGGGTTGGCTGCCAGGCCTTCCGCTCGAGATAGTGCTCCGGGTCGTCGCGCCGCAGCATCGAGTGGCCCATCGCGCGGATCTGCAGCGAGCCCTGCTCGTTCGCCGAGAACGTCGACTGGTCGAGCTCGGTCTCGTGCACCGCCGCATACGAGGTGATGAGGTAGCGGCCGACGGCCGGCACCCAGTGCACGCCGCCCTCGGCACGCAGGCGCTCGTAGATCGGGAAGGGGTCGCGGTCCAGGTCCGGGATCGTCACCCAGTCGGCGACGGGAGCTTCGTTGCTCGGCATGACACGTCCTCGTGGTCGGTGCACGTCGGCGATCGGTGCACTCCCTCGAGTGTGCCCGCTCGGCTACGGTGAGGAAAGCGGATTGATCGTCATTACAACCACGGAGAAACCGCATTATGGATCTGCTCGACTCCCCCAGCTTCACGTTGCGGCAGCTCTCGTTCCTCGTGTGCGCCGCCGACGAGGGCACCGTCGCCGGCGCGGCAGCACGGCTGCACGTCTCGCCCTCCGCGGTCTCGGAGGCGCTCAGCGAGCTCGAGCGCAGCCTGGGCATGCAGCTGACGGTGCGACGCCGAGCGCGCGGCCTCACGCTCACGAGCACCGGGACCGATGTCGTGGCTCGCGCCCGCGCGCTCCTCGCGTCGGCGCGAGAGCTCGAGACCTCGCTGCAGGGAGCCCCCGGCGAGCTCGTGGGGCCCATCACCATCGGCTGCTACCCGACGCTCGCGCCGACGATCCTCCCTGCCCTGCTGCAGGGCTTCGCGCGCTTGCATCCCCGCGTCGAGCTCGCGATCGTCGAGGCGACGCACGACCGGCTGGAGGGCCGGCTCGAGGCTGGGCTCGTCGATGTCGCGTTCGTCTACGACACGCTCATCCCCGGGGAGCCGCAGCGCGCGAAGCTCTTCGAGCTGCCGGCGCACGTCGTCGTCGCGGGCGACGACCCGCTCGCGGCAGCAGGATCGGTGCGGCTCGAGGACCTGATCGACCGAGACCTGATCCTGCTGGATGCGCCGCCCTCGAGCGAGCACACCATGTCGATGTTCGCGGCGCGGGGCCTGACGCCACGCGTGCGGCACCGCGTGCAGAGCTACGAGGCGGTGCGCGCGCTCGTCGGCAGGGGCCTCGGCTACGGCATCCTCGTCCAGCGGCCCGCCAACCCGGCGAGCTACGAGGGCTACCCTGTCGTCATGCTCGAGATCGCACCGGTGGTGCCGCCCGTCGGCGTCGACGTCATCTGGCCGGCGACGCCGGAGCCCACTGAGCGCACGCGGGCGCTCATCCGCTTCGCGCGGTCCCTCCCCTGGCCGCAGCCCCGATGACCGCGCTCGGCGGCCACCTCGACTGGGGCATCAAGGCGTCGCTGCTCGACTACGTGCGCGGCATGGGCGACGGCACCGTCGAGGCGGCGGAGGGCGCCGAGGCGACCGAGACCGGCCTGCGCTTCCCGCGCGCGATCGGGCTCGCGTTCCGAGGCTCGGTCACGCTCACCGCGCACGGCGGCATGATGCGCGTCACGATCGCCGACCCGTCGATCGTCGAGACGTCGGCGGGCTGGGCGATCGAGATCGCCGACCCGGACGACCCGTCGCGGCGGATGGCGTTCGCGACCATCGCCGCGTTCGACGGCACGCGGGCCTCGGGCACCGCGCTCACGCAGGACGGCGCCGACCTCTTCTTCGGGCCGTACGAGCGCGGCACGGCGCTCGACGACCCAAGCGTCGTCGACTGAGTCCCCAGTCGAGGCGCGGCCGGGTCAGCCGGCCGCGGCCGCGAAGGCCTTGAGCGAGAACCCCTCGGCGCTGGCCTCCTCGATCGTGGGGCGACGCCTCCCCGCGAGAATCCTGCGCGCCGCCATGTGGTCGGCCGGAGCCTGCACGCTCTCGACGCAGACGAGCGTCCCATCGCTGAAGCCGAGCACGCTGCACCGTCCGGTCGACGGGTCGCCGAGCACGACCGTGCCCATGTCGGGCCGCGCGATTCCGGCGATCTGCAGCTTCTCGCCGGCCTGCACGGTCCAGAACCACGGCACAGCGGTGTACGGCTCGTCGCGGCCCAGGATCGACCGCGCGACGGTGCGCGCCTGGTCCGTCGCGTTCTGGACTGCTTCAAGACGGATGCGACCCGGCCAATGCGCGCTCGGGTAGGAGGCGCAGTCGCCGATGGCGAAGATCGCCGGATCGCTGGAGCGGAGCGTCTCGTCGACGGCGATGCCATTGTCGATCCGCAGACCGGCGTGCTCTGCGAGGGCCACCGCGGGCACGACGCCGAGGCCCACGACGACGAGGTCCGCCGGGTAGCGGGTGCCGCTCGTGCCGACGACGGCACCGACACGGTCCTGTCCATCCGACTCGAAGCGCTCGAGGCCTTCGCCGAACACGAGCGTCGCGCCCCGATCCGTGTGCAGACGGCCGAACCGGGCCGACATGGCCGGCGACAGCACGCGCTGCATAGGGCGCGCCGCGAAGTCGATGACGGTGGTGGGCACCCCGCGATCCTCGGCAGCCGACGCGAACTCGAGGCCGATGAACCCAGCGCCGACGACGACGACCCGTTGGGCTCGCTCCAGCCGTTCGCGCATGACCTCGGCGTCGCGCACGGTCCGGAGGCCGATGATGCCGTCCAGGTCGGCACCCTCGCACGCCGCGACGCGTCCGTGGGCACCGACCGCGAGCACGAGTGCGTCGTAGCCGATGCGCTCGCCCCCCTCGAGCTCGACCTCCCGGCGCGCGCGGTCAATCCGGGCCGCTGCTTCGCCCAGCCGCAGCTCGATGCGCCGCTCGCTGTAGAACGACGGTCCGCGCAGCGGCAGCGGAGCCGGCCCTGCTTGAGCCACGTACTCCTTGGACAGCGGAGGACGCTGGTAGGGCAGGTCCGGAGCGGCGTCCACCAGCACGATGGCGCCCTCATGGCCCTCTCGGCGGAGGGCCTCAGCGGCCTCCACCCCGGCATGGCCCGCACCGACGATGACGATGCGCCCTGTCGCGGCGTCCATCAGACCTGGCGCTCCGGGACGCGCACCGCGATGTTGGAGAAGTGGAGTCCAGCTCGCAACTGACAGCCGAGGCGCGACGCGCTCGTCCGCTCACAGGCGGTGCAGTCGAGCATCTCGTCCTCGTCGTCGCTGATCTCGGGCAACGACGCCGCCTCGTCCACGTAGACGTGGCAGGTCGCGCACATGGCCTGTCCGCCGCATTCGCCGACGATGCCGTCGACGCCGTGCTCGAGCGCAGCCCGCATGACGGAGGTGCCGTCGGCGACCTCGATCTCTTGGATCCGGTCGTCGGAGTGGATGTAGGTGATCGTTGCCATCGTCGTCGATGTCCTCTCGGGTCGGCCTCATCGTTGCTGCCACGACGACCGAACCACATCCGCATCGCCGGGAAAAGCGGAGACTCTCGGCGAACCAAGCCGGTAGAGTCGGCGTTCCGACTTCTCGGGAGATGACATGAGCCGTCACGACGATGCGGAGGGCCGACTCGGCCCGGGCCTGGTGCAGCCTCCGACTCCCTCGACGCCCTTCACGCTGCGCCAGCTCGAGTGCTTCGTCGCTGTCGCCGACAGCGGCTCGATCGCGGCAGCTGCGGGCGCCCTCCACGCGTCGAGCTCGGCTGTCGCCGACGCGATCACCGCCATGGAGGACGCCCTCCGGGTCCGCCTGCTCGTGCGGCGGCGCGCGCACGGAGCGCGCCTCACGAACGACGGACTCGCCGCGCTCGACATCGCCCGCGCCATCCTCGCCGAGGCGAGCGACCTCTCCGCTGCGGTCGGGGGCGCGGGCGAGGTTCGCGGACTCGTACGGATCGGAACGAGCGGTCGGCTCGGCGCGACGGTCCTGCCTGGCCTGCTCGCAGCAGCAGCGCGAGAACTGCCCGGTCTCCAGTTCGAGCTCATCCACGGGGATCAGGATTCGATCCTCGAGCGCCTCGAGCGACGGACGGTCGACATCGGCCTCCTGTACGACATCGACGTGCCGCCGGAGTACAACCGCGCTCGGTTGGCGACCACCGAGGCGCAAGCGGTCGTCTCGAGCGAGCATCGACTCGCGCACGAGAGCTGCGTCTCGCTCTCCGAGCTGGCGGACGAGCCGATGATCCTGCTCGACATCGCTCCGAGCCGCATCCACACGCTCGAGCTGATGTCTCGGCTGGGGATCCAACCACGGATCCGCTGGCGATCGCCCGACTTCGATCTCGTGCTCGGCATGGTCGGCGCGGGGCTGGGCTACTCGCTCGTCATGCGGCGGGCGTCTCCCCCGACCGCGGTCGACGGCTCGGGTCTCCGATACCTGCCGCTCCTAGAGCCGCCGAGACCCACGGACGTCGTCCTCGTCACGCTGCCCGGCGCGGCGCCAGCCCGGATCCGCGCGGTCCGCGATCTCGCGGCGCGGCGCTCGGCCGAGCCCTCGTCCCAGCGGTTCCACGGCTCCACCGGTGTTGCAGAACGAGCAAAACCGGGTGACGACGGCTGACGCAAGCAGGAGACTGAAGGCGTGCCCGGCGACGGTGACGGGCGCGCAGCGTGGCTCGCCTGCCCCCAGCGAGCCGGGAGATTCTGATGACTATTGCGGATGTCAAGGACGCACCGGTCGACGACGTCGATCCTCAGGAGTTGATGCGAGACCCGTACGCAGCGTACGAACGCTGGCGTTCGTTGGGACCCGTCGTGCACGTCCCTCGCATCTCGCGTTTCCTCCTCACGTCGCCGTCCGCCATCCGCACGGCAGAGCAGGATGCCGACACGTTCACCGCGCGCCAGGAGGTCTCGACCATGGTGCGCGCCCTCGGTGGGCGCCCAATGCTGCGGAAGGACGACCCCGAGCACGCGGTCGAACGCGAGGCCATCAATCCGGCGCTGCGGCCACGGCGCATCGGCGCGGACTGGCAGCCCCGGTTCGAGCGGATCGTCGCGGAGCGGCTCGACCGACTCGCCGAGGTCCCTGACGACGAGGTCGACCTCAACCGCGACTTCGCTGCCCCCGTGGCCAGCCGCTGCCTGATCGAGATGCTCGGCTTCTCCGACGTCACCGACGAGGAGATGGCACGCTGGTCGACCTCCCTTATCGCCGGCATCGGAAACATCCTCGACGACGACGACATCTGGCGTCGTGCCGAGCGAACGGTGACCGAGGTCCAGGAGCGCCTCGACGAGCTGCTGCCCCGCCTCCGGACCGCCCCTGACTCATCGATCACATCGCACCTCCTGCACGCCGGTCTCCCGGAGGAGGCCGTCCGCACGAACGTCATGCTCACGATCTCGGGCGGCATGAACGAGCCTCAGCACATGATCACCGGCATGGTGTGGGCGCTCGACCGTCACCCCGCGCAGCGGGACCGCCTCATCGAGTCCCAGACGGGCTGGGCAGAGGCCTTCGAAGAGACCGTGCGATGGATCTCCCCGATCGGGATGCTGCCACGCGAGTCGACCGTGGAGACCCACGTCGAGGGCTTCCGCATCCCCGCCGGGTCCAACGTCGGCCTGCTGCTGGCGAGCGCGAATCGCCATGTCGACCTGATCGACCGGCCGGACGAGTACGACACGTCGCGCGGCTCACGCGGGCACCTGGGCTTCGGCAGCGGCTCGCACCTCTGCGCGGGACGCTGGGCCGCGAAGAGCATCGTCGGCGATGTCGCGCTCCCTCGCCTCTACCAGCGCTTCCCGAAGCTGCGCGTCGATGACTCGCGGTCCACCGTCTGGGACGGGTGGGTCTTCCGCGGCATCACCAGCCTGCCGGTCGCGCGCTGAATCGCGTGACCGGCTCGACGGCGGTTCTATCGCAGCCTCCGTCATCGAGAGGCGCCCCGGCCGTGTGCAGGGGCGCCGTAACCAAGGAGGAGCTCATGACCGTGAACCTTGAGGACGCCCGCCGCATCATCGCCGCCGCCGAGGCGAAGGCCGATGAGATCGGTCAGCCCATGAACATCGCCGTCGTCGACGCGGGCGGCAACCTGGTCGCGCACGTGCGTCAGGACGGCGCGTGGATCGGGAGCGTCGACATCTCGATCGGCAAGGCGTGGACGTCGCGCGCCTTCGACATCACCACGAAGGACCTCGGCGACAACGCGCAGCC
>NZ_BAAAKK010000001.1:881944-961740 GCF_039527715.1 Agrococcus citreus | reverse complement strand
AGTAGGACACCGCCGGACTTTCTTTGGAAAGGGGCCCCAGTTCATCTGGGGCCCCTTTTTTCATGCCCGGAAGCAACGGCCGGAGGCCCGGGGCTGGTGCGCGACGCGCATCTGGAGTGGGATGGGGGCATGAGCCACTCCCGTGACCCACGGCGTCCCCGCGGCGCGGTCCGCAGCCGCCGGCAGGCCGTGCTGCGCCGCGACATCGCGTCTGGCGTGCACGTGCTGCAGCACGCCTCCACGAACGCGTACCTCATCGAGGACGGCGACGCGATTACGCTCGTCGACGCGCTGTTCCCGGCGAGCCATCGGCACCTCGCGCGAGCGCTCACCGCGATCGGCCGTCGACCGGCTGACGTGCGAGCGCTCGTCCTCACGCACGCGCACTTCGACCACCTCGGCATGGCGGCGGGGCTGCGCGACGCGGGCGTGCCCATCTGGCTGCACCCCGGCGACGCGCCGATCGCCGCGCACCCCTACAGCTACCGACCCGCACGACCGAGGCTGCTGTACCCGCTCCGCTTCCCGGCGGGGCTGCCGATCCTCACCGCGATGGTGACGGTCGGCGCGCTCCGCGTGCAGGGCATCCGAGAGCATTCGCCGCTCGAGCACGGGACGACGCTCGACGTGCCGGGCGCGCCGCGCGTGCTCGCGACGCCTGGGCACACCGACGGGCACGTCGCCCTGCACCTGCCCGACCGCGACGCCGTCATCGTCGGCGATGCGCTCGTGACGCTGGATCCGTACACCGCGAAGACGGGGCCGCGCGTGGTCGCTGCCGCCGCGACCAACGATCCCGAGCTCGCGCTCGCCTCGCTCGCGGTGCTCGAGGGCACGGGGGCGACGGCGGTGCTGCCGGGCCACGGCGATCCGTGGCTCCACGGGATCGGCTCAGCCGTCGCTGCCGCGCGCGCTGCGGGCATCGATTGAGCACTGCCGTGGAGGGGATGGCGGCTCCCCGGCGCGTGCTCGTGCTGGGCGGCACGCGGTGGCTCGGCGGAGCCGTCGCGGCGCGCCATGTGGCGCTCGGCGCCGAGGTCGTGTGCCTCGCGCGGGGTGCCTCCGGGCCGGTGCCCGACGGCGCGCACCTCGTGGTCGGGGATCGCGATCGCGACGGCGCGTACGACGCGCTCGAGGGCGAGTGGGACGAGGTCGTCGACGTCAGCCGCGTGCCCGCCCACGCCTCGACCGCGCTCGACGAGCTCGCGGGTCGCGCGCGCCACTGGACCTGCATCTCCTCCGTCTCCGCGCAGCGCCTCGACGGCGCTCCCGTGGGCGCGGACGAGGACGACGAGCTCGTGCCCGAGGACGCCTCGGGCGAGGAGTACGGCGGCGCGAAGTCCTGGATCGAGCGCGTGGCGCGCGAACGGCTGGGGGAGCGGCTCGCGATCGTGCGGCCGGGACTCATCGGCGGGCGCGGGGACGAGAGCGACCGCTTCGGCTACTGGGTCGGCAGGTTCGCGCTCGCAGGCGACGGCCCCGTGCTCGCACCGGCACGCGACCAGCCCACCCAGACGATCGACGTCCGCGACCTCGCGGCGTTCGTCGCCGAGCACGCGTGGTCGCGCAGCGACGTCGTGAACGCCGTCGGAGCCGAGATGACGCTGCACGCGCACCTCGCGATGGCGCGGGAGCTGACCGGGCACTCCGGGGAGCTCGTGCTCGCGAGCGACGCCGAGCTCGAGGCGCAGGCCATCGGCCACTGGGCCGGCCCTCGAGCGCTGCCGCTCACCCTGCCCGCGGCCATCGCGTCGCACGCGCAGCGCTCGAGCGCGCGCTACCGCTCGGCAGGCGGCGAGCACCGGCCGCTGCGCGAGACGCTCGAGGCTGCGCTCGCCGACGAGCGGGAGCGCGGGCTCGACCGGCCGAGTGCGGCGAGGCTCTCGCGCGCCGACGAGCTCGCGGCGATCGATTCGCTAGCCTCGGGAGCATGACCGACCACGACAGCGCGACCGACGGGCTCGTCGACGAGCTGGAGCTGCTCGAGCAGCAGCCGCTCGAGGAGCGCGCCGACCAGCTCGCGCGCATCCACGACCGGCTGCAGGCCGAGCTCGGCGCGGTGCGTGGCTGACCCGATCGCTGACGGCGCCGTCCGGCTCGATCAGGCGCTCGTCGAGCGCGGGCTCGCCCGCAGCCGGAGCCAGGCCCAGCAGCGCATCGCCGAGGGCCTCGTCACGGTCGCCGGCCGCACGGCGCTCAAGGCGAGCCTCAAGGTCGCCGCGGACGTCGAGATCGCCGTCTCCGGCGGCGACGCGTGGGTCTCGAGGGCCGCGCACAAGCTGATCGCCGCGCTCGACGCGTTCGCGGTCGACCCCACCGGCCGGCGCGCCCTCGACGCCGGCGCCTCGACGGGCGGCTTCACCCAGGTGCTGCTCGCTCGCGGCGCGGCGCACGTGACCGCGCTCGACGTCGGGCACGACCAGTTCCAGCTCGACCCCGCGGCGCTCCCGGTCACGCTCGTCGAGGGCGCGAACGTGCGCGATCTGGAACCCGGGTCGATCGACCCGCCGCCGACGATCATCACCGCCGACCTCTCGTTCATCTCCCTCGGGCTCGCGATCCCGCCGCTGCGCGGCGTGGCCGCGCCCAACGCCGACTGGATCGTGCTCATCAAGCCGCAGTTCGAGGTGGGCAGGACCGGCGTCCGAGAGGGCATCGTCACCGACCCGGGACTGCGCGCCCAGGCCATCGAGCAGGTGCTGTGGTCGGCCTGGGACGCCGGTCTCGGCACGGCCGGCCTCATCGGCAGCCCCATCGTGGGCGGTCGCGGCAACCTCGAGTACCTCGCCCACCTCACGGCTGCGGGCGGCACGAATCCGACAGAATGGCTGGACGAATCCGCACGACTGTCGAGGGAGGCGCGGTGACCGACCGCAGGTTCCTGCTCGCGTTCCACCCCGGGCGCGAGGAGGCCGTCGCGACGGCGGCGTCGATCGCCGTGCGTCTGCTCGCCGCGGGCGTCATCCCCGTCGTGCTCGCCGAGGATCGCGACGTGCTGCTCGAGGGCAGGCAGGGGCTCGACGAGGTCGAGCCGCACAGCGCCGGCGACGAGCACGAGGTCGAGCTCATCATGACGCTCGGCGGCGACGGCACCATCCTGCGCGCCGCGGAGCTGCAGCGCGAGATCGGCGCGCCGCTGCTCGGCATCAACCTCGGCCACGTCGGCTTCCTCGCCGAGGCGGAGGTCGCCGAGACCGCCGAGGTCGTCGAGCGAGCGCTGCTGCGCGACTACGAGGTGGAGGAGCGCCTGACGCTCTGCGTGCGCGTCTTCCAGCGCGACGCGCTCGTGCACGAGACCTGGGCGATCAACGAGGCGGCGATCGAGAAGGACGGCGCCGGCCGCATGATCTCGGCGCTGCTCGAGATCGACGGCCATCCGATCTCTTCGTTCGGCACCGACGCGGTCATCCTCGCGACGCCGACCGGCTCGACCGCCTACTCCTTCTCGGCCGGCGGACCCGTCGTCTGGCCGACCGCCGAGGTGCTGCTCGTCGTGCCGCTCGGCGCGCACGCGCTCTTCACCAGGCCGCTCGTCGTCGCACCGACGGCCACGCCCGCCGTCACGATCGCCGAGGACTCGACGAGCGCCGCGATGCTGTGGTGCGACTCGCGCCGATCCTTCCCGCTGCCACCGGGCTCCCGCGTCGAGGCGACGCGCGACGACCGGCCGCTGCGCCTCGCGCGGCTGTCGCGCGCACCCTTCGCCGACCGGCTGGTCGCCAAGTTCCACCTGCCCGTCGAGGGCTTCCGGCGGCCACGACCGTGACGCGCCTCGACGAGCTGACGATCCGCTCGCTGGGCGTGATCGACGAGGCGCGCGTGCCGGTGGGCGCGGGCTTCACCGCCATCACCGGCGAGACCGGCGCGGGCAAGACGATGCTCGTGCAGGCGCTCGCGCTGCTGCGCGGCGAGCGCGCCGACGCCGGCGTCATCCGTGCCGGCGAGGCGCGTGCCGCGGTGCAGGGCGTGTGGATCGTCGACGACGCGGATGCCGTGGCACTCGTCGAGGACGCGGGCGGCACGGTCGACGACGGCGAGCTCATCCTCGGTCGCGCGCTGACCCGCGAGGGACGGTCCCGCGCGCAAGCGGGCGGCGCGGCCGTGCCCGCCGGGCTGCTGCGCGAGCTCGCCGACCGGCTCGTCGCGGTCCACGGGCAGGCCGACCAGCAGCGGCTCCGCTCGGCCGAGGCGCAGGCCGACGCGCTCGACCGCGCCGCCGGCCAGCCGCTGCGCGAGCTGCTCGCCGAGTACCGGGCGGAGCACGCGGCGTGGGCCGACGCGCGCGAGGCGGCCTCGCGCATCCGTGCGGCGCACGACTCGCGCGTCGCCGAGGCCGACGCGATCCGTGCCGAGCTCGAGGACCTCGAGGCCGTCGACCCGCAGCCCGGCGAGCAGGACGCGCTCGCGGCGCTCGCGCACCGGCTCGAGCACTCGGAGGCGCTGCGCATGCAGCTCGCCGAGGCGCGCGGCGCGCTCTCGAGCGACGACGACGTGCCCGACGCGCTCTCGCTCGCCGGACACGCCCGCCGGCTCGTCGAGCGCGCGGCGGGTGACGACGCATCGCTCGCGGATGCGCTCGACCTGCTCGTGCAGGCGGATGCGCTGCTGCTCGAGGCCTCCTCGTCGATCGTGCGCGCCCTCGACGACCTCGAGCGGCCCGAGCGGAGCCTCGACGAGGTGCAGGAGCGGCGCGCCGCGCTCACGGCGCTCGAGCGCAGGCTGGGCCGCTCGCTCGACGAGGCGCTCGAGGCCGCACCGGGTGCCGCCCTGCGGCTCGTCGAGCTCGAGGGCGACGACGCCGAGCTCGCCCGGCTCGACGCCGAGGAGGCGCGGCACCTCGATGCCGCGACCGCTGTCGCCGACCGGCTGAGCGCGCTGCGGCTCGAGGCGGCGCGGCACCTCGAGCGCGCGGTGGGCGCCGAGCTGCGTGCGCTCGCCATGCCTGACGCGCGGCTGATCGTGGAGGTCGAGCAGGCTCCCGAGCTCGGGCCGAGCGGCCGCGACCGGGTCACGATGCTGCTCGCCCCGCACCCGGGCGCCGATCCGCGACCGGTGCAGAAGGGCGCGTCGGGCGGCGAGCTCAGCCGCATCATGCTCGCGATCGAGGTCGCGCTCGCCGACGAGAGCGTGCCGACCATGGTGTTCGACGAGGTCGACGCCGGCGTGGGCGGAGCCGCGGCGACCGAGATCGGCAGGCGGCTCGCGCGGCTCGCGGAGCACTGCCAAGTGATCGTGGTGACGCACCTCGCGCAGGTCGCGGCCTTCGCCGAGAGCCACGTGCGCGTCGTGAAGGGCACCGACGGCCGGATCACCGCGTCGCAGGTCGCGCGGGTCGACGGTGACGAGCGCCTGGCGGAGCTCGCCCGCATGCTCTCGGGCACCGCATCCGACACCGCCTTGGCCCACGCCCGCGAGTTGCTGGTCGGCGCGCGCGCGGTGGGTTAGGCTCGAAGCCCGTGAACCAAAGTGCAAACGGGACCGTCGCAAGCCCCAAGGTGACCAAGCAGATCTTCGTCACGGGTGGTGTCGTCTCGTCGCTCGGCAAGGGGCTCACTGCCGCGTCGCTCGGCAACCTGCTGACCGCTCGAGGGCTGCACGTCGTGATGCAGAAGCTCGACCCGTACCTCAACGTCGACCCGGGCACGATGAACCCGTTCCAGCACGGCGAGGTGTTCGTCACCGACGACGGCGCAGAGACCGACCTCGACATCGGCCACTACGAGCGCTTCCTCGACGTCAACCTCAACCAGGCGGCGAACGTCACGACGGGCCAGATCTACTCGCGCGTCATCGAGCGCGAGCGCCGCGGGGAGTACCTCGGCGACACCGTGCAGGTCATCCCGCACATCTCCGACGAGATCAAGCGCCGCATGCGCCTGCAGTCGGAGGGCGACCCGCAGCCCGACGTCATCATCACCGAGATCGGCGGCACGGTCGGCGACATCGAGTCGCAGCCGTTCATCGAGTCGGCGCGGCAGATCCGCCACGAGCTCGGCCGCGCGAACGTCTTCTTCGTGCACGTCTCGCTCGTGCCGTTCCTCGGCGCCTCGGGCGAGCAGAAGACCAAGCCGACCCAGCACTCCGTCGCGACGCTCCGCTCGATCGGCATCCAGCCCGACGCGCTCGTGCTGCGCAGCGACCGGCCCGTGTCGGACGCGAACCGCAAGAAGATCGCGCTCATGTGCGACGTCGAGGAGCGCGCGGTCGTGAATGCGATCGACAAGCCCTCCATCTACGACATCCCCACGATGCTCACGGAGCAGGGCCTCGACTCGTACATCATCGAGCAGCTCGGGCTCGAGGCGGCCGACGTCGACTGGTCGCGCTGGCAGCCCGTGCTCGACGGCGTGCACAACCCCAAGCACGAGGTGACGATCGGCCTGGTCGGCAAGTACATCGACCTGCCGGATGCGTACCTGTCGGTGACCGAGGCGGTCAAGGCCGGCGGCTTCGCGAACCAGACGAAGGTCAACATCCGCTGGATCCGCTCCGACGAGTGCGAGACGCATGAGTGCGCGGCCGCGCAGCTCGGCGAGCTCGACGGCATCGTCGTGCCCGGCGGCTTCGGCATCCGCGGCATCGAGGGCAAGCTCGGCGCGCTGAAGTTCACGCGCGAGAACGACATCCCGACGCTCGGCATCTGCCTGGGCCTGCAGTGCATGGTGATCGAGGCGGCGCGCAACCTCGCCGGCATCGAGGGCGCATCCTCGACCGAGTTCGACGAGGCGACGCCCGCACCGGTGATCGCGACGATGGCCGAGCAGGAGCAGCACATCCACGGCGGCGACCTAGGCGGCACCATGCGGCTCGGCCTGTACGAGGCGAAGCTCGCCGAGGGCTCGCTCGCGGCGCGCCTCTACGGCGCCGACGTCTCGCACGAGCGGCACCGCCACCGCTACGAGGTCAACAACGCGTACCGCGACGAGATCGCCGCGGCGGGCCTCGCCTTCAGCGGCCTCTCGCCCGACGGGACGCTCGTCGAGTACGTCGAGATGCCGGGGCACCCGTTCTACATCGCGACGCAGGCGCACCCGGAGCTGCGCAGCCGGCCGAACGACGCGCATCCGCTCTTCCGCGGTCTCGTCGCCGCCGCGCTCGACCGCCAGCGCGCCTCGAAGCTCTTCGACGAGACGGACGACGCGGACGAGGCCGAGGCGACCGCCTGATGCTCGCCGACGCGCTCGGCGCGCAGCCGATGCTCGCGCGCGAGCAGCTGTTCGCCGGTCGCGTGTGGGGCGTCGAGGCGCAGGAGTTCGAGCTCGGCGGCACGCGCATCCGCCGCGAGGTGATCGTGCACCCCGGTGCCGTCGCCGTCGTGGCGATGAACGACCGCGACGAGCTCATGCTCGTGCACCAGTACCGGCATCCCGCGGGCGGCACGCTGTGGGAGCTGCCGGCCGGCCTGCTCGACGTCGACGGCGAGGATCCGCTCACCGCCGCGCAGCGCGAGCTCGCCGAGGAGACCGACCTCGCCGCCGACACGTGGCGCACGCTCATCGACGTCTCCACGAGCGGCGGCGGCTCGACCGAGATCATCCGCGTCTACCTCGCGACCGACGTGCACGAGCTGCCGGATGCGTTCGAGCGGTTCCACGAGGAGGCCGAGATGGAGCGCCGCTGGGTGCCGCTCGACGAGATCGTCGACGCGGCGCTCGCGATGCGCCTGCACAACGCCACGCTCCTGTCGGCGGCGTTCGCGCTCACCGCGATGCGAGCCCGGGGCACCGCCCCGCACGGCGCTGTCGCACACCCCGCGGACGTGCCGTTCGACTGGCATCCGGCGCACCGGTGACGCCGGCCCAGGCGGTCGAGCGGCTGCTGCGCCAGCTCGCCATCGAGCGGGGCCTGTCGAAGCACACCATCGCCGCCTACCGCCGCGACCTGACGGGCTACCTCGCGGTGCTCGACGCGCGCGGCGTGACGGATGCGTCGGCGATCTCGGCCGACGACGTCGCGGCATTCCGCACCTCGCTCGCCGATCGAGGGCTCGCCCCCGCCTCGGTGTCGCGGCACCTGTCGGCGGCGAAGGCGCTGCACCGCTGGCTCGTCGACGAGCGGGTCGCGGCCGACGACGTCGCGAAGGACCAGCGCCCGCCGAAGCAGCCCTCGCGGCTGCCGAAGGCGATCTCCGTGTCGCAGATGCAGCGGCTGCTCGAGACGGTGTCGGGCGACGACCCCGCGAGCCTGCGCGACCGCGCGCTGCTCGAGCTGCTCTACGCGACCGGTGCGCGCGTCTCGGAGCTCATCGCGCTCGACGTCGACGACGTCGCGGAGTCGCTCGTGAAGGTGACGGGCAAGGGCGCGAAGCAGCGGCTCGTGCCCGTCGGCTCGTACGCCCGCGCGGCGCTCGACGCGTGGCTCGTGCGGGGGAGGGCGGCGCTCGCGACGAAGGGGCGCGGCGGGCCGGCGCTGCTCCTCGGCGCCCGCGGCGGGCGCCTCAGCCGCCAGGCGGCGTGGGACATCGTCCAGCGGGTCGCGGAGGAGGCCGACGTGCCGCACGTCTCGCCGCACACGTTCCGCCACTCCTTCGCGACCCACCTGCTCGAGGGCGGCGCCGACGTCCGTGTCGTGCAGGAGCTGCTGGGCCACGCATCCGTCGCGACGACGCAGATCTACACGCATGTCACGGCCGACACCCTGCGCGACATGTACACGACCGCGCACCCGCGCGCCCGGTAGCGTGCGTCGATGGACACCGCCGACTACGACGCCTTCGCCGCGCGCTACGACGCCGAGAACGCCGGCAGCCTGCTCAACGCGCACTACGAGCGCCCGGCGATGCTCGACCTCGCGGGCGAGGTGGCAGGTCGCACGATCCTCGACGCCGGGTGCGGCTCGGGACCGCTGACCGTCTTGCTGCGCGAGCGAGGGGCGATGGTCACGGGCATCGACGCCAGTCCGGCGATGATCGCCCTCGCCCGTGAGCGGCTCGGCGACGACGTGCCGCTCCACGTCGGCGACCTCGCGGAGCCGCTGCCGTTCGCCGACGGCGCCTTCGACGACGTGATCGCCTCGCTCGTGCTCCACTACCTCGAGGACTGGGACGCGCCGCTCGCCGAGCTGCGCCGGGTGCTCCGGCCCGGCGGCCGGCTCATCGTCTCGGTCAACCACCCGACGGTGCGGCTCCTGTCGCATCCTCACGAGGACTACTTCGCGACACGGCGGTACTCCGACGAGTTCGACTTCGACGGCGAGCCCGCGGTGCTGACGATGTGGCATCGGCCGTTGCGCGCGATGACCGCAGCCTTCACCCGGTCGGGATTCTCGATCGCTGCGATCGAGGAGCCGCCGCCGTCACCGCTGACGCCGCCGGAGCTCATGCCGCCGCGCATCGCGAGCGGGGAGCGATCGGCGTTCCTCTGCTTCCTCTTCTTCGTGCTCCAGCGCGGCGAGCATCGGCCATGGCCGTCACAGACTTCGAGCGGGATCCGCTGACCTTCGGGCCGAGCACCGCGCATCCGCTCGAGAGCCTCTCGAGGCTGCTCGGCGGCGCTGCGAACCGGGCCAAGCGCGAGGACGTCGCGTCAGGACTCGCCCTCGGCATCGACGGGTCACGAGCGGAGGAGGCGCGGGGCTCGTGCGGCAGGATCGCCTCATCCCGTGGACGGTCGGCGGATCTCGCCTCCACCGGTGTCCGACCGCGGCGAAGCATACGGTCAGCCTCAACCAGAGGTTGAGATACACGCCGATCCCGCCTCCCGGCGAAGCGCCGCGGCGTTCCTAGACTCGGAGACGTGAGCACGCGCAACGAGACCCTGACCGGCATGGAGGCACCCTCGCTCGGGCCCACGGGGCGTCCCGCCCGCGAGTTCCCCGAGCCGAAGCCGCTCCGCAGCCACGGTCCCGCGCGCATCATCACGATGTGCAACCAGAAGGGCGGCGTCGGCAAGACGACGACGTCCATCAACCTCGGCGCCGCCGTCGCCGAGTACGGCCGCCGCGTGCTCGCGATCGACTTCGACCCGCAGGGCGCCCTGAGCGCCGGCCTCGGCGTCGACAACCACGACGCGACGACGATCTACGACCTGCTGCTCAACCCGCGCCTCGACCCGAAGGACGCGATCCAGCACACGAGCGTCGAGGGCCTCGACGTGATCCCCGCGAACATCGACCTCTCCGCCGCCGAGGTGCACCTCGTCAACGAGGTCGCCCGCGAGCAGATCCTCGCACGCGTGCTCCGCCGCGTCGCCGACGACTACGACCTCATCCTCATCGACTGCCAGCCCTCGCTCGGACTGCTCACCGTGAACGCGCTCACCGCCGCGCACGGCGTGCTCATCCCGCTCGAGAGCGAGTTCTTCGCGCTCCGCGGCGTCGCGCTCCTCAAGGAGACGATCGACAAGGTGCAGGACCGACTGAACCCCGCGCTGCAGCTCGACGGCATCCTCGTCACGATGTACGACGCCCGCACGCTCCACGCGCGCGAGGTCATGGAGCGCGTCGTGCAGGCGTTCGACGACGTCGTGCTCCACACCGTCATCCGTCGCACCGTGAAGTTCCCCGACGCATCCGTCGCAGGCCAGCCCGTGACGCAGTTCGCGCCCGAGCACGCGGCGGCGGAGGCGCACCGCCAGCTCGCCCGCGAGCTCATCTCCCGTGGCGCGATCGCCTGACGCCGCGGGCCCCGACGACGCGGGCACCGACCCGGCGGGCAGCGACGCGGAGGCCGGCGGCTTCCGGCTCGCGCTCGACAACTTCGACGGCCCGTTCGACCTGCTGCTGACGCTCATCGGCAACCGATCGATGGACGTCACCGACATCGCGCTCGGCCGCGTCACGAACGAGTTCATCGCCTACGTGCGCACGCTCGACACCCACGAGGAGCTCGAGCAGGCGAGCGAGTTCATCGTCGTCGCGGCCACGCTGCTCGACCTCAAGATCGCCTCGCTGCTGCCCGCGGGCGACGTCGTCGACAGTGAGGACGTCGCGCTGCTCGAGGCGCGCGACCTGCTCTTCGCGCGGCTGCTGCAGTACCGAGCGTTCAAGCAGGCGGCGCTCTGGGTGAGCGAGCGGCTCGGCGCCGAGTCGGCCCGGCATCCCCGCTCGGTGCGCCTCGAGGACCGCTTCCGGCAGCGCAGCCCTGAGCTCAAGTGGACGCTGTCGCCCGACGACTTCGCCGCGCTCGCGCTGCTCGCGCTCACGCCTCGCCAGCTGCCGACGGTCGGGCTCGCGCACCTGCACGCGCCGCTCGTGTCGATCCGTGAGCAGGCGGCGCACATCGTCGCGCAGCTGCGGCAGTCCGGGACGACGACCTTCCGCGAGCTCATCGCGGGGGAGGGGACCCGCGGCGTGATCGTCGCGCGCTTCCTCGCCGTGCTCGAGCTCTACCGCCACGCGGCGGTCACGTTCGAGCAGCTCGAGCCGCTCGGCGAGCTGTCGATCAGCTGGACCGGCCACGACTTCCGCGACGAGGACCTCGTCGCTCTGGGGGCAGACTATGACCATGGCTGAGACGGATGCGGTGACGGACGACGCCGTCGACGCCCCGAGCGTCGACCGCTCCCACCTGCCGCTCGAGCGCCGCATCGAGGCGATCCTCATGGTCGCCGACGAGCCGCAGGGCGCCGTGCACCTCGCCACGGCGCTGCGCGCGCCCGTGCAGCGCGTGAAGGCGGCGATCGAGGCGCTGCGCGCCGACTACGACGGGCTCGGCGACGGACCCGAGCGCGGCTTCGAACTGCGCGAGGTGGGCGGCGGCTGGCGCATCTACGTGCGCGCCGCGTACGACGTCGACGCGGCCGACTTCGTGCTCACGCAGCAGCCGACGCGGCTGTCGCAAGCGGCGCTCGAGACGCTCGCCGTCATCGCCTACAAGCAGCCCATCACGCGCGGCGCCGTCGCTGCGATCCGAGCCGTCAACGTCGACTCCGTCGTGCGCACGCTGCTCGGCCGCGGGCTCATCCGCGAGGCGTTCGCCGACGCCGAGACGGGCGCCATCCACTACGAGACGAGCGAGCTGCTGCTGACGCAGCTGGGCCTCAACTCGCTCGACGAGCTGCCACCGATATCGCCCCTCCTGCCGGACGGGGAAGAGGAGCTGGGACTGTGACACCGAAGGACACCGCCAAGGACACGCGCGCCGCCGATCCGAGCGCCGAGGGCGAGCGGCTGCAGAAGGTGCTCGCCGCCGCGGGCGTCGCGAGCCGCCGCGTCGTCGAGGACATGATCGTCGCTGGCCGCATCTCGGTCGACGGGACGGTCGTGACCGAGCTCGGCAGCCGCATCCGGCCCGACGCGCACGTGCTCGTGGACGGCACCGCCGTCCAGCTCGACGCGACGAAGCGCTACCTCATGCTCAACAAGCCGACGGGCGTCATCTCGACGATGGCCGACGACCAGGGTCGGCCGGACCTCCGCGAGTTCACCGATCCCATCGAGGAGCGCGTCTACAACGTCGGCAGGCTCGACACCGACACCTCGGGGCTGCTGCTGCTCACGAACGACGGCGACCTCGCGCACGTGCTCGCGCACCCGTCGTTCGGCGTCGAGAAGACCTACGTCGCGAAGGTGCGCGGCGCCGTCGACCAGCGGGTCATCCGCAGGCTGCTCGACGGCTTCGAGCTCGAGGACGGCGAGATCCACGCCGACGCCGCGCGGCTGGTCGGCAAGCCCTCCCAGGGTCACTCGATGGTCGAGCTCACGCTCCACTCCGGGCGCAACCGCATCGTGCGGCGGATGCTCGACCACGTCGGCCACCCGGTCGTCGAGCTCGTGCGGCGCAGCTTCGGCCCGCTGCACCTCGGCACCCTGCGGTCCGGGCAGGTGCGGGAACTCACTACCATGGAACGCGGCGCCATCCTCACGATCTCGAGGTCGCAGCCGTAGCCCCCACCCCCGCACGCCCCCATCCCGCACGCAAGGAGCGCCCGTGACCCACCGACTGCGCGGCCCCGTGCGCATCGTGGGCACCGGCCTGCTCGGCACGTCGATCGGCCTCGGCCTCGCGGCGCGCGGCGTCGAGGTGCAGCTCGCCGACGCGAGCCCGACGGCCATGCGCCTCGCGGCCGACTACGGCGCGGGCCGGCTCGCCGAGCCCGGCGACGCGCCAGAGCTCATCGTCGTCGCCGTGCCGCCCGACGTCACGGCGCAGGTCGTCGCCCAGGAGCTCGCGGCGTTCCCGGATGCCGTGGTCACCGACGTCGCCTCGGTCAAGGCCGTGCCGCTCGCCCAGCTGCGCGAGCTCGGCGCCGACATCAGCCGCTACCTCGGCTCGCACCCGATGGCGGGGCGCGAGCGCTCCGGCGCGCTCGCCGGCTCCGGCGACCTGTTCGTCGGCCGCCCCTGGGTGATCGCGGGCCACGACGAGATCTCCTACGAGCGCGGCAGCCTCGTCGACGACCTCATCCTCGACCTCGGTGCCGTGCCGATCGAGTCGACGCCCGACGAGCACGACCGCTCGGTCGCGATCATCAGCCACCTGCCGCAGCTCGTCTCGTCGCTCATGGCCGCGCGGCTCGCGGACGCCCCCGACGAGGCCCTGCGGCTCGCGGGCGGCGGCGTCCGCGACGTGACGCGCATCGCCGCGAGCGACCCCGCGCTCTGGATCCAGATCCTCGGCGCGAATGCCCCGGCCGTCGTCGACCAGCTGCGCGCGCTGCAGGGCGACCTCGCGACGCTCGTCGACGCGCTCGATCGACTCGACGCATCCGGGAGCCGCAAGGCGGTGGCGGATGCGCTGCGCGCCGGCAACGACGGCGTCGCGCGCCTGCCGGGCAAGCACGGCACGCACACGCGCTTCACGCGCGTGCAGGTGCGGGTCGACGACCGTCCGGGCCAGCTCGCGCGGCTGCTCGTCGACATCGGCGACGCCGGCGTGAACCTCGAGGACGTGCGGATGGACCACGCGGAGGGCGCGCAGTTCGGCGTCGCCGAGATCACGGTGCTGCCCGAGGCCGTGCGCCACCTCCACGACGCGCTCGAGGCGCTCGGCTGGCAGGTCGTCGCGTGAGCGCCCGAACGAGCACCGTCGTCGCGATCGACGGACCGGCCGGCAGCGGCAAGTCGTCGGTCGCGCGCGCCGTCGCGCAGGCGCTCGGCTTCCGGTTCCTCGACACGGGGGCCGCGTACCGGGCCATCACCTGGCTCATCCTCGAGCAGGGCGGCTCGACCGACGACGAGGCGACGGTCGTCGCCGCGCTCGACGGGCTCGACGTCGACGTCACCGTCGACGCGGCGGGCCAGCGCGTGACGATCGCCGGGCACGACGTGACCGACGCGATCCGCACCGAGCGCGTGTCGGCCGCGGTCTCGGGCGTCGCCCGCGTGCAGGCCGTGCGCAGCGCCGTGAACGAGCGCTTCCGCGAGATCATCCGCGTCGCGGAGCCCGGCATCGTCGCCGAGGGCCGCGACATCACCACCGTCGTCGCGCCCGACGCCGACGTGCGGGTGCTGCTGACGGCCGACGAGGCCGTGCGCATCCGCCGCCGCTTCGGCGACGTCGGCGGCGACCAGCACCAGGTCGGCGCGCGCCTCGCCGCCCGCGATGCCGCCGACTCGACGGTGTCCGACTTCCTGACCGCAGCCGACGGCGTGACCGTCGTCGACTCCACTCACCTGACCTTCGACGAGACGGTCGAGGCCATCGTGCGCCTCGTGACCGAGGAGAACCATGACTGACGACAACCCGATCGACGACAGCCCGATCGAGCACGACGACGTCGAGACCGAGCAGGCACGCGTCTCGGCGCTGCGCGCCGGGCTCTCCGACTACGAGCTCGACGAGGAGGACGCCGCCCTCCTCGACCTCGCCGACGAGGGTCCCGACGCCATCCGCATCCTGCCGGCGCTGCCGGTGCTCGCGATCGTCGGGCGGCCGAACGTCGGCAAGTCGGCGCTCGTGAACCGCATCCTGGGCCGCCGCGAGGCCGTCGTCGAGGACACGCCGGGCGTCACGCGCGACCGCGTCTCGTACAAGGCGGAGTGGTCGGGTCGCCAGTTCACGCTCGTCGACACGGGCGGGTGGGAGCCCGACGCGCGCGGCATCGACCGCTCGGTCGCGCTCCAGGCAGAGGTCGCCGTCGACCTCGCCGACGCGGTGCTCTTCGTCGTCGACGTCAACGTCGGACCGACCTCGACCGACGAGCACGTCGTCCGCATGCTGCGCCAGTCGAACCGACCCGTGCTGCTGGTCGCGAACAAGGCGGATGACGCCCGCCGCGACCTCGAGGCGGCGTCGCTGTGGAGCCTCGGCCTCGGCGAGCCCATCCCCGTCTCGGCCGTCCACGGCCGCGGCGTGGCGGACATGCTCGACCTCGCGATGGAGAAGCTGCCCGAGATCTCGGCGGTCGCGAAGGAGGAGATCGGCGGTCCCCGTCGCGTCGCCATCCTCGGCCGCCCGAACGTCGGCAAGTCGAGCCTGCTCAACAAGGCGGCGGGCGAGGAGCGCGTCGTCGTGAACGAGATCGCCGGCACGACGCGCGACCCGGTCGACGAGCAGATCGAGCTCGGCGGCAGGGTGTGGCGCTTCGTCGACACGGCCGGCATCCGCCGTCGTGTGCACCTGCAGCAGGGCGCCGACTTCTACGCGACGCTGCGCACGCAGGCCGCGCTCGAGAAGGCGGAGGTCGCCGTCGTGCTCATCGACGTCACCGAGCCGATCTCCGAGCAGGACGTGCGCATCATCGACCTCGTGCTCGAGTCGGGCCGCGCGCTCGTGCTGGGCTTCAACAAGTGGGACCAGCTCGACGACGAGCGCCGCCGCTACCTCGAGCGCGAGATCGAGCAGGACCTCGCGCACGTCGACTGGGCGCCGCGCGTCAACATCTCCGCGCGCACCGGCCGCCACCTCGAGAAGCTCGTGCCGGCGCTCGAGACCGCGCTCGAGTCGAGGGACATGCGCGTGCCGACCGGCAAGCTCAACGCGTTCATCGCCGACATCGTCGCGGCGCATCCGCACCCGCTCCGCGGCGGCAAGCAGCCGCGCATCCTGTTCGCGACGCAGGCGTCGACGCGCCCGCCGACCTTCGTGCTCTTCACGACCGGCTTCCTCGACCCGGGCTACCGCCGCTTCATCACCCGCCGCCTGCGCGAGGACTACGGCTTCGAGGGCACGCCCATCCAGGTGAACATGCGCGTGCGCGAGAAGCGCGAGCGCCGCACGTAGGGGATCGCCAGCTGAGTGGCGCCTCCGGCGTGTGAGTGGCGCCTCCGGCGTGTGAGTGGCGCCTCCGGTACCTGAGCGGCGCTTTGCGCATCTGAGTGGTGCCCGCGGCATCCCGTGGGCGCCGTCGGCGAACGCTTGCGGTGAGGGCGCGGCCATCCGTGATGGACCATCAAGGCCGCCTTGACTTCCCCGGCGAGCAGCAGTAGGTCGCCACTCACCCCTGGAAGCCGCCACTCAGATGCGGACGGCGCCGCTCACATGCGGGAGGCGCCGCTCACATGCGGGAGGCGCCACTCAGGTGCGGGAGGCGCCACCCAGGCACCGGAGGCGCCACTCAGGTGCGGGAGGCGCCACTCACATGCGGAGGGCGCCGCTCACGCGGGGGTCGTCAGCGGACCTGGCGGGCGCGGAACTGCATCTGCGGGTGGGCGAACGCCTCCTGCGACTGCACGAGGCGCAGCTCGCGCTCGCCCGAGCCGAGCGTCGTCTGCAGCAGGTCGAAGACGCTCGACGCGGTCTTCTCGAGCGCCACGACCGCGGAGCCGGACTCGCGGTAGTGCGCCGTGAAGACGGCGCTCGTCACGTCACCCGAGCCGTTCGCCTTGAACGGCAGGTGCGGCGTCTGCACGATCCAGGCGCCCTCGTCGTCGACGGCAAGCATCTCGATCGTGTCGGGCTCCCGATCGGGGCGCAGCACGCTCGTGACCAGCACGGCGCGCGGACCGAGGTCGCGGATGCGGTCGGCCGACTCGAGCGTCGAGTCGATCGTGTCGGGCGACGTGTCGGTCATGAAGCCGAGCTCGAACTGGTTGGGCGTGAGGATGTCGGCGTGGGGGAGCGCCTTCTCGCGGATGAGCGGCGGGATGGTCGGCGCGACGAAGCAGCCGGAGTTCGCGTTGCCCATCACGGGGTCGCACGTGTATGTCGCGAGCGGGTTCGCGGCCTTGACGCGCGTGACGGCGTCGAGCACGACGTCGACGATCTCCTCGCCGCCCAGGTAGCCGGAGAGCACGCCGTCGACGGTGCCGAGCACGCCGCGATCCTCGATGCCCTGCACGACCGCGCGCACGTCGTCGGCGGGGATGAGCGGACCGCCCCACGAGCCGTAGCCCGTGTGGTTCGAGAAGTTGACGGTGAGCACGGGCCACACCTCGTGCCCCATGCGCTGGAGCGGGAAGACGGCAGCGGAGTTGCCGACGTGCCCGTAGGCGACGTGCGACTGGATCGACAGGAACCTCATCGCAACATCTTCCCATCCAGCGCTTCGAGCAGCGTCCCCTGCACGAAGCCGACCCAGTCGATGACGTCGCGCAGCTGCGCGATGTCCTCGTCGGTCACGTCATCCGGCAGCTCGTGCTTGTCCTGCCGGGTGCGCACGTGCAGCACGAGCCGCACCTCTCCGAGTGCGCGCAGCCACGCATCCGCGCCCTCGGCGTCGACCTCGAGCTGCACGACGTCGCTGTCGGCCTCGGTCGGCAGCGCCGACTCGAGGTCGACGACCATGCGCGTCATCGACTGCATGCGGGCGTACGCGATGTCGCCGGAGGCGAGCCTGCGGAACTCGGCGGCGTCGGCGGCATCGTCGTAGGCGTCTGGGTAGAGGCGCGCCATGACCGGGTCGGACTCGATCGCCGTGCGGTCGATGACCGCGCGGTGGAGGCCGAGCACCTGCCGGCCGAGCGTTGCGAGCATGTCGGCCTCCTCGGCGAGCATCGAGCAGCTCGCGCCGTCGTCGACCCGCTGCCACGACCTCATGGCTCCACCCGCTCGAGCGTGGCGAGCAGCCCGTCGGCGTGGAGCCCGGCGACGTGCATCTCCTGCTCCTCGCGCGCGCCGTGCGCGACGGCGACGCGGCCGTCGCGCTGCGCGAGCTCCATGAGCTCCGCGGCGCGCTCGCGGGAGGCGCCGAACCGCCGCTCGAGCACGTGCACGACGTACGGCTGGAGGGTGATCTCGTCGTCCCAGAGGATCGTCGCCCACTCGTCGATCGGTCGCTGATCGCTCATCGGTCGATCACCTCGATGCCGGCCGTGGTCGGGCCGACGACGGTCGCGACGACGGAGTGCGCGGCCGTGTCGGGACCGCGGTCGATGTGCAGGCTCCAGAGCGCGAGCGCGAAGCCCGCGGCCGCGAGCGCGACACCGAGCCACGACGGCGCGAGGTACCCGAAGCCGCCGGCGATGACCGCGCCGCCGAGCGCAGCGCCGAGCGCGTTGCCGACGTTGAACGCAGCGTGGTTCGTCGCGGCGCCCAGCAGCTCGGCCTCACCGGCCGTGCGGATGATGCGTGCCTGGATCGTGGGGACGAGCGTGGAGCTCGTGGCGCCGATGCAGAACGCGAGCACGAAGAGCGCGACCGGGATGGCACCCAGCAGGGCGAAGAGCGCCAGGGACACGATGAATGACGGGAAGGCGATGACGATCGTGCGGCGGATGCTCTTGTCGCTCGCCCAGCCGCCGATGACGTTGCCGATCGTCATGCCGAGGCCCACGGTCGCGAGCAGCCAGGCGATCGCCGACTCCGGCAGCAGCGCGACGCGCGTGACGATCTCGGCCGCGTACGAGTAGACGGCGAAGAAACCGCCGAAGCCGACGCACGCGACCGCGATCATGAGCCACAGCCGCCCGCTGCGGAACGCGGCGAGCTCGCGCTTGGCGCTGCGGCTCGGGTCGCCCGGCACGTTGGGCAGGAACGCGAGCGCGAGGGCGAGCGTGAGCGCGAAGATGATCGCGACCGCGACGTAGGTCCAGCGCCAGCCGGCGACCTGGCCGAGCCAGGTGCCGAGCGGCACGCCGATGACGTTCGCGATGGTCAGGCCCGAGAGCGCGAGGGCGATGCCGGCGCCCTGCCGGCCCGGTCCCATGATGCGCGCGGCGAGGAGCGAGGCGACGCCGAAGTACGCGCCGTGGGGGAGGGCCGCGACGAAGCGGGCGACGAGCGTGAGCTCGAAGCTCGGCATGAGCCCGCTCGCGAGGTTCGCGAGGGTGAACGCGGCGACCAGCAGCAGCACGAGGGTGCGCTGCGACATCCGTGCCGCCCACATCGACACGAGCGGCGCGCCGACGACGACGCCGAGCGCGTACGCGGTGATGATCCAGCCGGCGTGCGCGATGCCGCCGGCCGGGTCGGCGTCGAAGCCCGGCACGAGCTCGGCGGCCGCGAGGGGCAGGATGCCCATGGTCGCGAACTCGGTGGTGCCGATGCCGAAGCCGCCGAGCGCGAGGGTGAAGAGCGCGGCGATTCGTCGACCGGGAGTGAGCTGCATGCTGCCTCGATCGTAGGGCGCGGATGCGGCGGAGCGTGCTGGTTGCTACGCTGGACAGGTAAGGCTTGCCTCACCTGAGGCCGGAGCACCAGGAGGCCAGCATGGCGGGACCCGAGCGCGTCGCGGCGGTCGCACCGAAGTTCGTCGAGCTCGAGGTGCTCGCCAACCAGCAGGTGTCGCCGCACATCCGACGCGTCACGCTCGGTGGCGACGAGGTGCACGCCATGGTGCCGCAGGGCTACGACCAGTGGTTCCGCTTCTTCATGCGCCGCGAGGGCCAGGACGAGCTGCGCGTGCCCAAGAGCCCGTCGACGTGGTTTCCGCAGTACCTCGCGATGCGCGCGTCGGACCGGCCGTGGATCCGCAACTACACGGTGCGCGGCTTCCGGCTCGACTCGGGCGAGCTCGACATCGACTTCGTGTGCCACGAGGACCCGGGCCCCGGCGCCGCGTGGGCGATGGCGGCGAAGGCCGGCGAGCGCGCCGTGCTGCTCGACGAGGGACTCCTCTACAACGACGACGGCCTCGAGGGCGAGGTGCTCATGGTCGGCGACGAGTCGGTGCTCCCTGCGATCGCCGGGATCTGCGGCTCGCTCGCGGACGACGCGCGCGGCACGGCGGTCATCGAGGTCGGCCACCGCGACGACATCCAGGAGTTCGCCCGCCCGGCCGGCATCGACATCCGCTGGGTCGAGCGCGGCGACGTGCGCGAGGGCCAGGCGGCGCTCGAGGAGCTGCGCGGGCTGCGGATGCCCGAGGCGTTCGGCTACGCCTACAACGCGGGGGAGCAGGCGCTCGCGACCGGCGCTCGCCGCCACCTCGTGCGCGACCGCGGCATCGACAAGCGGCGCATCACGTTCACGGGCTACTGGAAGCTCGGCAAGTCGTACGTCGACTGAACGATCGGGCGAAAGTTCGCCGGAACTTTCGCGCCAGTGACGTTGCGGCCATCCTGAACGGCGTCTGAGCCGATACAGGGGCGCGCGCTTGCCTATCGTGAAGGCGTGACAAACGCTTCCTCTCCCGCCGTCGAGAGCGCCCACCAGGCGTGGCTCGACCGGCTCGCCCTCGCAGAGTCCGCGGTGCCGATCATCGGCCGCCTCTACCGGGAGCGCGACGTGGTCACGCACGTGCACGGCAAGAAGCTCGTCAACCAGTCGCCGATCGACATCCTCAAGGCGCACAAGTGGGCACGCCGCGTGGGCGAGCGCGTGCTCAGCATCGAGGACTCCATCCAGGTGCTGCGCATCGTCGACGAGCTCGGCCTCCGCGGCATCTCGCTCGACCTCGGCCTGATCCTCGGCGAGGCGCCGGCGACCGGCTTCGACGCCTGGGCGCGCGAGCACGTCGCCGCGCTGCCCTCCTGGTCGCAGGACGACTCCACCGACGTCGTGCTCTACGGCTTCGGCCGCATCGGGCGCCTGCTCGCCCGCATCCTCATCGGTCACGCCGGCAGCGGTCTCGGCCTGCGCCTGCGCGCGATCGTCGTGCGCCGCGGCGGCGAGGACGACCTCGAGAAGCGCGCGAGCCTGCTGCGCCGCGACTCGGTGCACGGCGCCTTCCAGGGCACGATCGAGATCGATCGCGAGGCATCGACGATCCTCGCCAACGGCACCCTCATCCAGGTCATCTACTCGGACGATCCGAAGACCGTCGACTACACCGAGTTCGGCATCGAGCGCGCGATCGTCGTAGACAACACCGGTCGGTGGCGCGACGAGCAGGGCCTCGCCCAGCACCTCGGTCGCCCGGGCGTCGAGCGCGTCGTGCTCACGGCGCCGGGCAAGAACCCGCTCAAGAACATCGTCTTCGGCGTCAACCACGACATGATCGCGCCCGACGACGCGATCGTCACCGCGGCGTCGTGCACCACGAACGCGATCACGCCCGTGCTGCAGATCATCGACGACGCGTACGGCATCGAGCACGGCCACGTCGAGACCGTGCACTCGTACACGAACGACCAGAACCTCATCGACAACTTCCACAAGGGCGCGCGACGCGGCCGCTCGGCGGCGCTCAACATGGTGCTCACCGAGACCGGCGCCGCGAAGGCGGTCGCGAAGGCGCTGCCGCAGCTCGAGGGCAAGCTGACGGGCAACGCGATCCGCGTCCCCACCCCCAACGTGTCGATGGCGATCCTCAACCTCACGCTCGCGCAGGACGTCGAGCGCGAGCAGGTGAACGAGCTGCTGCGCCAGACGTCGCTCACCGGCGCGCTGCGCGCGCAGATCGACTTCACCGACTCCGCCGAGGTCGTCTCGACCGACTTCGTCGGCAACAACCGAGCGGGCATCGTCGACGGCCTCGCGACGATCGCGACCGGCCGCCACCTCGTGCTCTACGTCTGGTACGACAACGAGTACGGCTACTCCTCGCAGGTCGTGCGCGTCATCGAGCACATGGCCGACCAGATGGCCAAGGCCCGGCAGCTGCTGCCCGCCTGACACAGACTTGCCGCCGTCGGGACTCTCCTGGGTGGAGGCCCGACGGCGGCAAACCCCCTCCTGCTCGCAGGCGCATCCGCTAGCGTCGATGGCATGCGCGAGGTGACGGAGACCGAGCTGCGGGCGTGCTTCGTGAACGCCACGCCGCGCGAGCTCGAGCAGCTGCCCATCCCCGGCCTGCACGAGACGATCTGGGACGAGCGCGAGTACCTCGGCTGGCGCGACCCGCACTCGTCGCGGCTCGGCTACATGGTGCTCTGGCAGGGCGACCGGCTCGTGGGCCTCGTCGTGCGGTCGGCGCCCGGAGGCCTCCGCCCCGGCATCGCGGCGATGTGCGCCCTCTGCCACTCGACGCAGCCCGCGACCCAGGTGCGCCTCTTCAGCGCCCGCCTCGCCGGCCCCGGCGGCGACACCGGCAGCTCGATCGGCACGTACATCTGCGAGGACCTCGCGTGCTCGCACATCATCCGCACCGGACCGCCGCACCTGCTCGACCGCGATCGCATCGCGTCGCGCGCCGACGGGCTGCTCGGTCGCGCGACGGGCTTCGCCACTCGGGTCGAGCGCGCCCTGCGCGACGCGCGCGATCGCTGACGCGCGCTCGATAGGGTCGGTCGAGTGACCGAGACCAACGACGCCAAGCCCACTGCCGACGAGACCGCGAAGACGCCCGAGGTGCACGCGGTCGACGAGCTCGTCACCACGAAGCATCGGCTGACGACACCCGAGGGCGAGCTCGCCTACACGGCGAGGGCGGGTCGCGTCGTGCTGTGGGAGGAGAAGGTCGAGGACGACGTCTTCCGCGGGCGCAAGCCGCGGGCGCAGGTCGCGATCACGGCCTACACCGCCGACGACGCCGACCCGACGACGCGCCCGGTGACGTTCGCGTTCAACGGCGGCCCCGGATCGGCGAGCGTCTGGCTGCACATGGGCGTGCTGGGGCCGAAGCGCGTGGTCATGGGCGACGCCGGCTCGCTCGCCGCGCCGCCGTACGCGGTCGTCGACAACCCGGAGTCGCTGCTCGCCGTCTCCGACATCGTCTTCATCGACCCGGTGTCGACCGGGCGCTCGCGGCCCGTGGAGGGACAGAAGGCGAAGGAGTTCCACGGCTTCACCGCCGACATCGAGTCGGTCGCCGAGATCATCCGCCAGTGGGTGACGGCGGAGGGCCGGTGGCTGAGCCCGAAGTTCCTCGCGGGGGAGTCGTACGGCACGACGCGCGCTGCGGGTCTCGCGCAGCTCCTGCAGGAGCAGCTCGGCATGTACCTCAACGGGCTGCTGCTCATCTCGAGCGTGCTCGACTTCTCGACGGCCAACTTCGAGCGCGGCGGCGACCGCGCGCACGCGATGTACCTGCCCTTCTACGCGGCGACGGCGTGGCAGCACGGCTTCCACGAGGGGCGTGCGCTCGAGGACGTCGTCGACGAGGCGCGCGAGTACGCGGCGCGCGACTACCCCTTCGTGCTGTCGCGCGGCGCGCGGCTGACCGACTCGGAGCGAGCGGATGCCGTGGCGACCGTCGCGCGGCTGACGGGGCTGTCGGAGTCGTACGTCGACCGCGCCGACCTCCGCATCGAGCACTGGCGCTACTTCGGCGAGCTGCTGCGCGATCGCGGGCTCACGGTCGGCCGGCTCGATTCCCGCTTCACCGGGCCGTCGGCGAGCGGGATCGCGGAGCACATGGATGCCGACCCGTCGATGGACGCCATCCTCGGCCCGTACGCGGCCGCCTTCCAGCACTACGTGCACCACGACCTCGGCGTGCGCGACACCGGCCCGTTCCACGTCTTCGGCCTGGGCGTGAACGAGCAGTGGAGCTACAAGGAGTTCGAGAACGCGCCCGTCTACGTGATCGATCGGCTCTCGCGCGCGATGCGGCAGAACCCGCACCTCGCCGTGCACTTCGCCTACGGCTGGTTCGACGGAGCGACGCCGTTCTCGGCCGCCGAGGACTCGGTCGCGCACCTGCAGATCCCCGAGTCGCTGCGCTCCAACCTCGAGCACCGCTACTACGAGGCGGGACACATGATGTACGTGCACGAGCCGTCGCGCCTGGCGCAGTCGGCAGACCTCGCCGACTTCGTGCGTCGCCGCTCCGGCCGCTGAGGCCGGCCTACCGATGGTCGAGCAGCTGCCGGCGAAGCCGGCCGCGCGTCGAGGCCAGGCTCAGAACGGAGTCTCGGGCTCGGGCCCGATGACGCCCTTCCAAAGCCAGTCGGTGTAGCTGTCGGCGTAGCGTTCCGTGAAGCGCGGCCCGACCGGTTCGGGTTCGTCGACGTAGATGCGTCCTTCGGGTGAGGTCCACTCGAGCACGCCGTGCCCGAGCTGCCGCACCTGCCATCGTCTGCCGCCGGCGAGGGTGGCGCCCTTGAGCGTGTGATGTCGCCGGCACAGGTGGGCGAGGTTCCCGACCTCGGTCAGGCCGCCCTCTGCCCAGGGGATGGTGTGGTCGATGTCGGCATGCTCGGCCTTCGCGGTGCAGCCCGGCCACCGGCACCGCTGGTCGCGCTCGCGCAGCAGCTGCCTGAGCTTCCGCGGAGGCCGGTACCCGTCGACGGCCACCACGTGGCCCTTGACCGGGTCGGTGAACACCCGCGTCCACAGCTTCGTCATGCCGGCGAGCATGCGGGCGGTCTCGGGGTCGACGAGCTGCCCGGTGCGGAGCCGCGCATCCTCGCGCCTGGCTGCGTCGCTGCCGGTGCCGTCGCCGGTGAGCACTGTCGCGGGGATGACGATCGAGACCTGCGCGCGGATGCCGCGCAGCGCCCGGTCGGTCGCCTCGCCGGTGAGGCTCAGGTCGCAGAGCGCGTCGGCGCGCCGCTGGTCGTAGGTGCGGTGGTCGTCGGGGTCTGCGTCGCCGGCTCGCGCCATCTGGCTCAGCCGGTCGAGGATCCCGTGCGCGAGGACGGTCGGGACGATGGCGCGCAGCATCGACATGCCGTCGTCGAGATCGGTGACGGACACCGCCCGCCGGTCTGTTGCGGCGCGGTGTCGCTCGGTGAGGGGCTGCTCGAGCAGCTTCGTGAGCTCGCGGCGCGCGATCGCCCGCAACCGGCCGGGCGTCGTGGCCTCGGCGTGCGGGAGGAGCGCCGCCTCGAACGCGGCCCGCGCCTCGGGGGTCTTGAGCGGTGCGCCGATCTCGGCGATCACGCTCACGTGGCCGCGGCTGATCCTCGCGTCACCCCACGCGTGCAGCGTCGCGGGCCATTGCTCGACGGTGTCGATCGCCTGTGACACCTCGGCCTCGACGGTGCGGTCGGAGCGCCGCTCCCGCAGCGCGAGCTCGGCCGCGAGGTCGCGGACCGCGACCCCGGTATCGAGCCGCTCGGCGAGCGCCTGATCGATCGCGAGCCGGCCGAGCCCTGCCAGGAAGTGGGTGCGCATCGCCTGCAGCGACGCGATCGCCGCATCGATCCCCACGACCGCCTGCATCGCCGACTCGGCCACATCCGCCGGCGTCACGACAGCAGCCTCAGCCGACTCCTCAACCTCAGAGGGAACCGCCGCCACGTCGCCCGGCCGCGGACCCCGCAGCCACACCGGACCCTCGAGCGCCGCCGGGTCGAGCGGCACCGGCAGCAGCGGGCGAGCCGCCTGCGCGGGGGCTGCTGTCTTCTTCGACATGGCCGCACTCTCCCACGGGCCACCCACACGCATCCGCCCCTGTGAACAACCGCTGACGACTCCACTGCAGCCGCCCGGGTGCCTCCGGGGCGTCGCGAATGCGCTAGTCTGTTGCAGTTGCCTTCGGGCAGCTCGATCGCAAGATCGACGGGCTGTGGCGCAGCTTGGTAGCGCACCTGACTGGGGGTCAGGGGGTCGCAGGTTCAAATCCTGTCAGCCCGACAGAGAGTCCCGGAGGCCATCGGTCTTCGGGACTTCGTCGCATCCGGGCCCGGCATCGATGCTGCGTGCATCCGCATCGCATACGCTGTCGCCGTCGTCGACCGAAGGATCCGCCGTGTCCCCTCAAGACCAGCCCGCCGCGCACGACCACGTTCCCGGCCCGGGCGAGCACAGCATCCCCGAGCTCGAGTCCGACCAGGCCGATCCGCCCCGCCCTGAGGAGGCGATCGCCGACGCGCTCCGAGCCGAGCCCGACGTCACGGATCACGCCGAGCATCCGGAGGGATAGCCCCGGATGGCCATCACCCTCGACAACGTCGGCATCGCGGTCGGCGACCTCGAGGCGGCCATCGCGTTCTTCACCGACCTGGGCCTCACGGTCGTCGGGCGCGACGAGGTGCGCGGCGAGTGGACCGACACCGCGGTGGGCCTCGACGGCAACCACGCGAGGATCGCGCTGCTCGCGACGCCCGACGGTCAGGGCCGGCTCGAGCTCTTCGAGTACCTCCACCCCGAGGCGATCGAGACCGAGCCGACGCGACCGAACGAGATCGGCATGCATCGCGTCGCGTTCTCGGTCGACGACCTCGACGAAGCCCTCGCGATCGCGGCGACGCACGGATGCCTTCCGCTGCGCGGCGTCGCGAACTACCGGGACATGTACAGGCTGACGTACGTCCGCGGCCCGAGCGGCATCCTCGTGATGCTCGCCGAGGCGCTGACGCCACCAGCCGGTCTGCAGGGCGACGGGTGACCATCCCGTCGCCGCCCGTCTACCGCGCGCCGATGCGATCGCGTCGGCCCGACGTCGCGGAGGGCGCCGCCGTGGAACGGGCGCTCCGCGAGGGGCTCTGCGGGTTCGGCGGCGTGCTGCCGCGGGTGCCGACCGATCCATCGGAGGCGGCGGCATCGGCTGCTGCCTTCGACGAGCGGCTCGCGCGCCGCATCGAGCGATTCGCCGACGCGCCCGAGGGGGCCTTCGTCTGGACGCGCGACGAGGGCGGCTTCCTGTGGCTCGGCCGCATCGGCGGGCCCTGGCGCTACGACGATCGGGCGGATGCGCGCGCGGTCGACCTCGTGCACGTGCGCGACTGCGCATGGCTCGACACCCCCACCGCGTTGCAGGACGTGCCGCCCGCCGTGCTCGCGACGTTCGCGCGCGGCGGCCTCAACTGGCAGCAGACGCACGACGCGCACGTCTCCGCCCAGAGCGCGCGCGTCTGGGAAGCGGCGGCTCGGGCGAACGGCGCGAGACCCCGATAGCGTCGGTCCGACGTGCGGACGACGGGAGCAGGACCATGACGGAGCGCAGCAGGACGGTCACCTGGGTCGATCCCGCCGAGGCCAGGACGGCGGCAGCGGGGCTCTCAGGGCTCGAGCTGATGCGCGCCCTGCGCGACGGCACCATCCCGCCACCGCCGATGGCCGTGCTGAGCAGCAGCACGCTCGTCGAGGCTGAGCCCGGGCGAGTGGTCTTCACCTGCGCCCCCGGCGAGGAGCACTACAACCCGCTCGGCACCGTGCATGGCGGTCTGCTCTGCACGCTGCTCGACACCGTCGTCGGATGCGCTGCGCACACGACGCTCGATGCGGGCGTCGGCTACACGTCCATCGAGATCAAGGTGAACTACCTGCGCGCCGTCACGCTCGCATCCGGCACGCTCACCGCGACCGGGAGCGTGACGAAGCCCGGCAGGCGCGTGATCTTCGCGGAGGGCGAGATCCGCGACGCGAGCGGCGCGATCGTCGCGACGGCCTCGAGCAGCCTGCTGGTGCTCGCGGCCCCGGGGTCGCCGACCGCGTGACGCCCGCCGTCAGCTCCGGCTGACGCGCCGCCGCGCGAGCGTCGCCAGCAGGCGCCAGCCGACGAGCAGCGCCAGCAGCGTGAGCGTCGCGACGACGACGAACGGCACCGCGGTGCCCTGCCCAGAGACGGCGCGCAGCAGCATCCCGCCGATGACGGTCACGGCCCACACCGGCACGCCGGTGCGCAGCGGCGCGAGCGGAGCGTGCCACCCGGGGCTGAAGATCCAGCCGACGGCGAGGGCGACGAGGAACGGCCACGCGGTGGTGATCAGCCCCATGCCACCCTCGCCGAGCACGCCCGACTCGTGGCTCGCCCGGCCGACGGCCGCGAAGCCGACGACGAGCACGGCATCCAGACCGAGCGCGCCCGCCACCACCCCACCGGTCGGGCGAGGGGAGCGGGCGCGGTCCGCGGGAGCCATGGTTCGACCGTACCCACCTGCGCGAGGGCGCCGCTCGTCACCGCCATGCTGACTCGGCGTTCTTCCACGCAACACCCTGACGGCTCGCGACGGCCTCAGCGCTCCGCCACGATCGGCGTCGCCGCTGCGCGCTCGCCCGGCACCCTCGCGGTCCTCCGCGTGTCGACGGCGATCACGACCCCGACGATCACCATCGACAGCGCGATCGATGCGCTCACGTCGCTCAGGTAGTGGTAGCCCAGGTAGATGCGCCCCGCCGCTTGCGCCACGATCATCACGACGGCGACCGCGACCGCCGACGCGGTGAACCACCGCTGCTGGACGCGGCTCGCGAGCAGGAACGCGAGCAGCAGGAAGAAGTCGGATGCACCGAGCACGTGCCCGGAGGGGAACGACGAGGTGTGGTCGGTGCCGAACAGCATGTCGGCGATCGGCGGCCGTGGCCGTCCGACGATCGGCGCGATGATGAGGGCGAGCGCGACGCCTGCCAGCATGCCCACTGCCAGCAGGAGCGGTCGCCAGATGTGCTTCGCGGCGATCGTCCAGACGGTGACCACGACCAGCACGATGGCCGGCAGTGCGATCGGTCCGAAGACGATCGCGAGCGCGATCATGAGTGCTGTCGTGTCGGGCGAGCGGAAGCCGTCGAACCATGCGTCGACCGGCTCGTCCAGCTGAGCGAGACCCGACTGCGTCAGCACGCCGACGAGCAGGACCGTGAAGGCGGCGAGGCCCATGACGATCAGCACGCTCGACGTCGCGTAGAGCCGCCGCCGAGCCGCGAGCGGCAGGTGGCGCTCCTCGACGAGGAACCGCTCGTTCCATGCCTGCAGTCGCTCTCGGCGGGAGGCCGTCGTCGTCATGGTCGCGCTCGCCGTTCCACGCTGACCGCGCTGAGCACGGCCTCCGGACCGAGCGCGGTTGCGGCTTCCGCGTGCGCGTAGCGCCACGCGGGTGCGCGAGCGGGGTATGGCACGCCCCGACCCTAGCGACCGATCGACGCGCGTCGTGCGCGGCGGGATCGGATCGAGGCCGTGGGCGATCAGCGCCACGCCCAGCCGATTCTGGGCAGATCCTAAGATTCGGATACTGTCGTTGCGAGGCGGCACCGACGGTGCCCAGCCAGATCCGCGAAGGCGCGCGACGAAGGGGGAGGACTCGGATGGGTTCCCTTGCACTGATGCTCATCGGCCTGGCGATGTTCGCCGCAGGCTACTTCTTCTACTCCAAGTACCTCGCCAAGCGGGTGTACCAGCTCAACTCCGGCTTCACGACGCCGGCCCACGAGCTCAAGGACGGCATCGACTACGTGCCGACGAACAAGTTCATCCTCTGGGGCCACCACTTCACGTCGGTCGCGGGTGCCGCGCCGATCGTCGGCCCGGCGATCGCCGTCATCTGGGGTTGGCTCCCCGCCCTCCTGTGGGTCACGATCGGCACGGTCTTCTTCGCCGGCATGCACGACCTCGGCGCGCTGTGGGCCTCGCTCCGCAACAAGGGCAAGTCGATCGGCGCCCTCTCCGGCCGCTACATCGGCAAGCGCGGGGCGAACCTGTTCCTCGTCGTCATCTTCCTGCTGCTGCTCATGGTGATCGCCGCCTTCGCGGTCGTGATCAAGAACCTGCTCATCAGCACGCCGACCGCCGTCATCCCCACGTGGGGCGCGATCATCGTCGCCCTGCTCGTCGGCGTCGCCGTCTACCGGATGCGCTGGCCGCTCATCCCCGTCACGATCGTCGGTGTCGTCGCGCTCTACGCCCTCATCGTCCTCGGCGACAGCGTGCCGGTCGTGCTGCCCGAGTCGACCCTCGGCATGAGCCCCGCGACGGTGTGGATCCTCGTGCTCTTCATCTACGGCGCGATCGCCTCGCTGCTGCCGGTCTGGGTGCTGCTGCAGCCGCGCGACTACATCAACGGCGTGCAGCTCTTCGTCGGCCTCATCCTGCTCTTCGGTGCGGTCCTCCTCGGTGCGCTGTTCTCGGCGAACCCGCCCGACATCGTCGCCCCGATGTTCAACACGAACCTGCCCGAGGGCACGCCGAGCATGGTGCCCCTGCTGTTCGTCACCATCGCGTGCGGCGCCATCTCGGGCTTCCACGGGATGGTCTCGTCGGGCACGACGTCGAAGCAGATCGACAAGGAGACCGACGCCCGGTTCGTCGGCTACTTCGGCGCCGTCGGCGAGGGCATGCTGTCGCTCGGCACGATCCTCGCCGTGATCGGCGGCTTCCGCTCGGTCGCCGAGTGGGAGGAGATCTACAGCTCCTTCGGCGCCGGTGGCGTCACGGCCTTCGTCCAGGGTGGCGGCGCGCTGATGGAGAACGGCCTGGGCCTTCCGGCATCGCTCAGCGCGACGGTGCTCGCGACCATGGCGGTGCTCTTCGCCGCCACGACGATGGACACCGGCATGCGACTGCTCCGCTTCGTCGTGCAGGAGATCGGGGATGCGTTCAAGGTCAAGATCACGAAGATCCCGGCGACGCTCGTCGTGGTCGTCGTCGGCCTGGGCCTGACCTTCTCGCAGGGGCTCGGCGGTGAGGGAGGCCTCCGGATCTGGCCGCTCTTCGGCACGACCAACCAGCTCCTGGCATCGCTGACGCTGTCGATCATCGCCGTGATGCTGCTGCGCAAGCGGCGCAACCCGTGGCCGGCGATCATCCCGCTCGTGCTCGTCTTCGTCATGTCGTTCTGGGCGGCCATCGAGCAGCTCACGAGCTTCGCCGCGCCGGAGAACCCCGACTGGCTGCTGTTCGCGATCGACATCGTCATCATCGTCTCGAGCGTCTGGGTCGCCGTCGAGGCGGTCCTGGCGATGCGACGTGCCGTGCAGGGTCCGCCGGAGCACGAGGACGAGGATCTCCAGCTCGTCGCCACGCGAGAGCAAGTCTGAGCACGTGACACCCGCCCACGGCGGGGCCCAGCGCCGGGAGCGTCGCTCCCGGCGCTGGGGCGCGCTGCGCGATGGGCTGCAGGAGTTCTACACCGGCCCCTACCGGCGCACCTTCCTGCGGGAGCAGCGCGACGAGGACGACCTGTTCATGATCGTCGTCCTCGGTGAGGCGCTCGGCGTGCCCGATCCCGCTGCCTACTACTCCGCCGAGCTGCTGCCGGCGGTGTGGGACGACTTCCACGCCTGGCACACGCGCGTCGGAATCCCGCGCTCGCCGTTGGACCACGTCGCATGCTGCTAGCGCTCGCGCGGTCGCGCCGCGTCCTCTTCGTCGGCGGCAAGGGAGGCGTCGGCAAGACCTCGGTCTCCGCGGCGCTCGCGGTGGCGCGCGCTCGCGACGGCGGGCGCGTGCTGCTCGTCTCCACCGATCCGGCGCACAACCTCGGGCACGTCTGGGACCGCGAGCTCTCGGATGAGGCCGTGCGCGTCCTCTCGCTCGAGCGCGGATCGGTCGATGCGATCGAGATCGACCCGCAGTCGACGATCGACCGGCACTTCGCCTCGGTCGCGGCGACCATGCGGCGGCTGCTGCCCGATCGGCTCCACGCCTCGGCGCAGCAGCACCTCGATCAGGCGAGGTCGGCACCCGGCAGCCACGAGTCGGCCGTGCTCGAGCGCGTCGCCGAGCTCATCGCGAGCAGCCGCGACGCCTACGACCTCGTGGTCTTCGACACCGCGCCCTCCGGCCACACGCTGCGCCTGCTCGCGCTCCCCGAGCAGCTCAGCAGCTGGACCGGGACCCTCCTCGCGAGTCGCGACCGGTCGGAGCGCTTCGCCGCGGCCGCGCGCGGCATCGTCGGCGTCAAGGACGAGGCGCCCAGCGCCGATGCCGAGCTCCGGCGCACGCTCGTCGCGCGGCGCGACCGGTTCGCGCTCATGGGGAGCGTCGTGACTGATGCGCAGCAGTCGTCGTTCGTCGTCGTCACGATCGCCGAGCGCCTGCCCGTCGCGGAGTCGATCGACGTCATGCGGCAGCTGACCGAGCTCGGCATCGAGCCCGCCGCGATCGTCGTGAACCGTCGGTCTCCCGCCGATGCCGGGGCGCTCCTCGCCGAGCGCCGGGAGCAGGAGGAGCGGCACCTCGAACGGCTGCGCGCGGCCGTGGGCGGCATCCCGATCGCGCAGGTTCCGCTGCTCGCCGGCGACCTGGCGGGCAGCGCGGCGCTCGCGACGCTCGCGGAGCACCTGGTGGCGTCGACCGACTGAGTCAGCGGCCGGGAGGCTCAGCGCGCTATTGTTGGACTGAGAGCAACAAACCCCCAGGTGCACGCCAGAAGGTCGAGCCATGTCCACGAGCGACCCCGTCGCATCCCTCGAGCACGTCACGGTCGCCTACGGCGCGACGAAGGCGCTCGACGACCTCACCCTCGACATCGCGAGCGGCGAGATCATCGGCGTCATCGGCGAATCCGGCGCCGGCAAGTCGACGCTCCTCGCACTGCTCGACGCGGCCCAGCATCCGACGAGCGGCCGCGTGCGCATCCTCGGCACCGATCCCGCGGCGCTCCGCGACCGCGAGATCCGCGAGCTGCGCCGCCGCATCGGCATGGTCTTCCAGGGCTTCAACCTGCTCTCGAACCGCACCGTGCGCCAGAACGTCGCCCTGCCGCTCAAGCTCCAGCGCGCCGTCGACCCGCAGCACGTGGAGAGCCTGCTCGACTACGTCGGCCTCGCCGACCGCGCCGACCACTACCCGGCGCAGCTCTCCGGCGGTCAGCAGCAGCGCGTCGCGATCGCCCGCGCCCTCGTCACCCGGCCGGGCCTGCTGCTCGCCGACGAGCCGACGAGCGCGCTCGACACCCGCACGACCGAGGGCATCCTGCAGCTGCTGAGCGACGCCCGACGCGACTTCGGCACCACCGTCGTGCTCGTCACGCACGAGCTCGAAGCGGTCGGCGCGATCTGCGACCGCGTGGCGGTGCTCGAGCGCGGCGTGCTGCAGCGCGTCTTCCCGGTCGTGCGGGCCGACTACGGGCGCGAGCACGCGAGCTACCTCGCGCACGCGGAGCGGATGCTCGGCGCATGACCGACGCGCTCGCGTCGCTCGCGGCGAACGCCGACCAGATCGGCATCGCGCTCGCCGAGACCGGCTACATGCTCGCCGTCTCGCTCACCGCCGCCATCGTGCTCGGGCTGCCCCTCGGCGTGACCATCTTCCTCACCCGCCCTGGCGGGCCGCGCGAGCGGAAGCCGGTGTGGCGGGTCGCCAACCTGTACGTGTCGGTCATCCGCTCCTTCCCGTTCCTGCTGCTGGTCGTCTTCCTCATCCCGCTCACTCGGGCGCTCTACGGCACGACCTTCGGCACGGAGGCCGCGACCTTCCCGCTCTGCTTCGTCGGGGTCGCCATCTACGCCCGACTCGTCGAGCAGATCCTGCTCGAGATCCCGCCGGGCGTGCTGCACGCCGCGAGGTCGATGGGGGCGGATGTGCGCCAGACCGTCGTGCACTTCCTGCTCGTCGAGGGGCGGTCGGGCCTCGTCTACGCGCTGACGTCCGCCGCGATCAGCCTCATCTCGTACTCCACCGTGCTCGGCATCGTCGGCGGGGGCGGCATCGGCGACTTCGCGCTCCGCTTCGGCTACCAGGAGTACGACTACCCGCTCATGTACTCGATCATCGCGATCGTCATCGTCGGCGTGCTGCTGCTGCAGACCGTCGGCGAGAGGGTCTCGACCGCGCTCGACAAGCGCTGACGCACCGCACCCACCTCGAAAGGCACCCCATGCACCTCCGAACCGACCACCGCATCCGGCACCGCATCCGACTCGTCGCCGCAGCGGCGGCCGCCGTCGCCATGCTCGCGAGCGGCTGCGCCGCGGCGGGCGAGCCGGATGCGTCCCAGCCGGATGCGTCCGAGACCGTCACGATCCGGGTGGCCGCGACCGTCACCCCGATGACCGACGCCGTCGAGGCCGCCGCCGAGGTGATCGAGGAGGGCTTCGAGGTCGAGCTCGTGCCCGTCTCGGACTACGTGCAGCCCAACGTGCTCGTGCAGAACGACGAGATCGACGCGAACGTCGTGCAGTTCGAGTCGTTCATGGAGGAGTTCAACGAGCGCAACGGCGCCGACCTCGTCGTCGTGCAGCCCGTCTACAAGACCGTCGTCGCGTTCTACTCGCGTTCCCTCGGCTCGCTCGACGAGCTTCCCGAGGGTGGCAGCGTCGTGATCGCGAACGACAAGGCCAACGCGGCGCGCGCCCTCCAGCTGCTGGCCGAGAACGGGATCATCACGCTCGATCCTGCGGTCGAGCGCTACGCGGCGAGGGTGAGCGACATCGTCGAGAACCCGCGCAACCTCGAGATCACCGAGGTCGACCTGCTGCAGCTCAACACCGCCTACGACGAGGCGGATGCCGTCTACAACCTGCCGTCGTTCGCGCGCCAGATCGGGCTCACGCCCGAGGAGGACGGGCTCGTCGTCGAGCAGGACGAGCGGTTCGAGGTGGCGCTCGTGACGCGCGCCGGCAACGCCGACTCGCCCGCGATCGCGGCGCTCCAGCGCGCGCTCACGAGCGACCGCGTGCGCGAGGTGCTCGAGGGGCTCGGGGTGCCGCCGGCGTTCTGACGCCGCTCAGACGCTGCGCAGCACGAGCGCGGCGTTGTGGCCGCCGAAGCCGAACGAGTTCGACAGCACGGTGCGCGAGGTCGCGGGCCGCGCCTCGAGGGCGACGACGTCGAGCTCGGGGAACTCCGGGTCGTCGAGGTTGATCGTCGGTGGGATGACGCCGTCGCGCATCGCGAGCACGGAGAGGGCCGCCTCGAGCGTGCCGGCGGCGCCCAGCAGGTGCCCGGTCGTCGACTTCGTCGAGCTGACGGGCACCGAGCCGAGCGCGTCGCCGAAGACCGAGCGCAGCGCGGCCGCCTCCATCGCGTCGTTGAGGGGCGTGCCCGTGCCGTGCGCGTTGACGTGGTCGACGTCGTCGGGGGAGAGGTGCGCGTCGTCGAGCGCCTGCCGCATCGCGGCGGCCGCGCCGCTGCCATCGGGCCGCGGGGCGGTCGCGTGGAACGCGTCGGAGGTGACGCCGTACCCGACGATCTCGCCCAGCACGTCGGCACCGCGGCGACGCGCGTGCTCCTCCGACTCGACGAGCAGCGCGGCCGCCCCCGACGACATGACGAAGCCGCTGCGCGCTCGATCGAACGGTCGGCACGCGGCTGACGGCTCGTCGGCGTACCCGGGCGCGAGCGCGCCGAGCATCGAGTTCACGGCGAGGTTCACGCGGTTGAGGCAGTCGTCGGCGCCGACGACGAGCACGGCATCGGCGTAGCCGTGGCGGATGGCGCGCAGCGCGTCGCCGAGGCCGACGGCCCCGCTCGCGCACGTCGCCGAGGTGCCGACGCCGGCCCCGCGCGCGCCGTACCGCTCGCTCAGGAACGCGGCAGCCGCATCCGCGCCGCCGTAGACGACCACGCCGGGCGGCACCCGCCGAGGCCCGTGCGCGTCGAGCGCGCGCACCGCCTCCTGCGTCAGCGACACCGCGCCGGAGCCGGTCGCCGCCGTGATGCCGAAGCGCGTCGGGTCGGCCGCTGTGAAGCCCGCCATGGCCTCGGCGGCGGCCGCGACCGCGTAGAGCGCGTGCCGGTCGAGCCGCCGCGCGTCGGAGCGCGACACGTGCGCGAGCGGGTCGAACCCGCGCACCTCGCCGCCGACCTTGACCGCGAGGTCGGCGACGTCGACGCCCTCAAGGGGGCGGATGCCGCTGCGACCGGCGACGACGGCATCCCACGTCGAGCTGAGGTCGAGGCCGTTCGGCGTGACGGCTCCCAAGCCGGTGACGAACGCGCGCTGCCCGCTCACAGCCGCTCCGCCGTCCCGTCGGCGACGAGCTCGGCGACCGCGCCGCGGCGCACCTTGCCGCCGGCCGTGCGGGGCAGCTCGGCGACGCGGTAGTAGCGGTGCGGCACGAACTGCGGGGCGAGCAGGCGGCGCAGCTCCTGCTGCATGCGCTGCTTCGGCGGCACCGTCTCGGCCTCGCCCTCGACGACCACCGCGACGATCGAGCCGAGCGACGCGTCCGGCAGCGCCACGGCGCAGCACGATTCGCAGCCGGGCACGGTCGCGAGCGCTCGCTCGACCTGCGGGAGCGAGACCTTGTGCCCGCCCGAGACGGCGATGTCGCCGGCCCTGCCCGCGAGCACGATGGCACCGCCCTCGATCGAGGCGAGGTCGTGCACGCTCGACCAGCCCTCGGCGTCGGTGATGCGCTCGTCGCTCGTCGCCGACACGTACCGCTCGACCGCCGAGGCGACGCGCACGTGCAGCGTGCCGATCTCGCCGTCGGGCACCGGTTCGCCGGCGTCGTCGCGCACGCTCACCTCGACGCCGTCGAAGGGCGTGAGCCGGGTGCCGTCACCCGCGTCGCTGTAGCCGATGAAGCCGATCTCGGAGGCGCCGTAGTAGCTGCGCAGCCGCGCTCGCGGCGCCGCCGCCTCGAACACCGAGCGGATGCGCTCGCTCTGGTTGGCGCCACCCGTGATGACCGTGCGGAGCGAGTCGAGCGCATCCACGCTCGCGGAGCGCTCAGCTGCCGCGGCGAGCGCGAGCAGCATCGAGGGCACGCCGACGAAGCGCTCGACGCGCTCGCGCTCGATCGTCTGCACGGCGGCCACCGCGTCGAAGCCGGATTGCAGGTGCAGCGAGCCACCGGTGGCGAGCACCTCCACGAGCGCGTAGAGCGTCAGGCTGTACGAGACGGGCCCAGGCGCGATCGTCGCCATGCCGTCCTCAGCGTCGAGGTAGGCGCGGCTGATGCGCACGTTGTGGTCCCAGCTGCCGCGCGAGCGCAGGAAGCCCTTCGGCAGGTCGGTCGTGCCCGACGTGAACAGGAGCAGGAACGGCTCGTCGCGCGGCCGCACCTCCGGCCCCGAAGGCACGCGCGCGGTCTCGGCGAGCGCGTCGAAGCGCTCGAGCGAGACGGCAGTGCCGGTCCATGGCTCGAGCGCGCCGAGCGACGCCTCGAAGTCGGCGTCGTCCGTGATGACGAGCGCTGGGTCGACGCGCCGGATGGTCTCGAGGCGGTGCTCCTCGGGCCACAGCGGGTCGAGCACCGCGACGATCGCCCGGAACGACGTCACGCCGCTGATCCAGCGGGCCACATCGATCGCGCGCGAGAGCGAGACCGCGATGATCGGCACCCCGCCGGTCTCGGCGTCGGTGCGACCGGGGGCGGCGCCCTCGAGCAGCACCTCGATGCCGCTGCGGATCCGCGTGCAGACGTCGCGCAGCTCGCCGTACGACACGCGCTCGCCGTCTCCCGAGAGCGCGAGCCTGCCCGGATCGGCGTCGGCGACCGCGATGATGCTGCGGGTGAACGTCACCCTCCGAGTCTAGGCGCGGCGCTCGTCGCTAGCCTGGCGGAGGAGGACCGACATGGATGCACGAGCCAAGACGGCAGCCGACTTCGAGGCCGCGTGGCAGTGGTGGCAGGAGGCGCGCTGGCGGCTCGTCGCCGGCCCGCACGGGATCGCGGCGCTCGCCGACACGGTGTGGCTGAGCGGCGAGGAGCGATCAGTCGAGGGCGTGGCCGGCCGCTGGCGCGCCGACGGGGATGCCGTCGTGGGCGCGGGGCTCGCAGGCTCCGGCTATGAGCGCACCGACGGCGCGCCGGTCGCCGACGCGGTCACGCTGCGCGCGGGCGAGACGCTCCGAGCGGGCGATGGCCTCGTGCGGGCGTTCGTGCGCGAGGGGGTGCCTGCGCTCCGCCGCATCGACCCCCGCGCCGAGCGTCGTGTGCGCCTCCAGTCGATCGCGGCCTGGCGCCCCGACCCCGAGTGGGTCGTCGAGGCGCACTGGATGCCGCGCGACGAGCCGATCGAGGTCGAGCAGGTCGACGGCCACCGCACGACGCAGGGCGGCGCCGGCACGCTCGACTTCACGCTGCTCGGCGAGCGGCGCTCGCTGACCGCGACTCGGGGCGACGGCGAGCTGGCGATCGTCTTCCGCGACGCGACCGGCGACGACACCGGCGACGACGGCGCCTACCCGTTCCGCTTCCTGCGCCCGCCGCTGCCCGACGACGCCGGGCGCACGACGCTCGACTTCAACCGGTCGTTCCTGCCGCCCTGCGCGTTCAGCGACCACTACGTGTGCCCGATGCCCCCGCCCGGCAACCGGCTCGACCTCGCGGTGACCGCGGGCGAGCGCCGGCCCGTCCTCCGCGACTGAGTCGCCGAGGCCGCGGGACAGCTGCCGTCGGTACGCTCGCGACCATGCCGTCGACCTTCCGCTCCGCCCTCTCGCCCCTCGGGGACGCCGACAGCGTCGCCCATGGCGTCGTCTCGAGCGCTGCGGTCGCAGCGCTCACCCTCATCGATCCCCGCGTCCTCACGCCCGGCCGCCGGCTCGGCTATCGCGCGGCCATGGCGGGACTGACCGCGTGGTCCACGTGGGCGCTGCTGCGCACCGAAGCAGGAGCGGCGCTGTCGGCCGGCGCTCGCCTCGGGATGGTCGTCGGAGCGGCCGGCGCGACGCTCGGCATCGCCGAGGCGGGCGAGGCGCTCGACGCCCGCCTCCACGACCGCGTGCGCGCGGCGGGCATCGATCGTCCGCGGGCGCTGCTCGCGGCCGCGGCCGGCGCGATCTCGATCGGCGGCTGGTGGCTCGGGCGACGATCGGATGCGGCTGCCGCGACTGCCGTCGCGGGCGTCGAGGATGAGCCGGCCGAGGAGCTCGTCGAGGTCCCCGACGACGTCCGCGCCCTCGCCGACCGTCTGCTCGCGGCGACCGACGGCTTCGGCGCGCCCGAGCTGCGCTCGCAGCTGGCGGCGGCTCGCGCCGTGCGCTGGGAGGGGCCGGAGCCCGAGGGCTTCTGGCCCGGCATCGGCTTCGCCGTGCCGGCGGGTGCGCCCCTCGCCGTGCCCGGCGACGCGAACCTGCCGGTGATCGGCCGCTACACCGCGGTCGAGGGACGATCGTTCGACGTGATGCTCGGGGTGCAGGACGGCCGCCTCGCGATGCTGTCGATCAGCGAGGGCCGCGACTGGAGCGACGACGAGCGCATCGCGTGGATCGAGGCCGATCGCGGGGTGCACGAGCTGCAGGGCTGGCCCTCGCCCGACGAGCTCGAGCTGCTCGTCGAGACGCCCGACGGCCTCCGGCCCATCGGCTGAGCGGACCCGGCGTGTCGAGCACGAGCAGCGGCGCGCCGCGGCGGGCGGCGCTCATCCTGGGCACGCAGCTGCTCGAGCGGCACCCCGCGCTCGACGACGACGACATCGACGAGCTGCTGCTCGTCGAGTCGGCCGAGCTCTTCGACCGCCTGCCGTACCACCAGCACAAGATCGTGCTCGTGCTCTCGGCCATGCGCCACTACGTCGAGCGCCGGCGCGACGAGGGCCGCACCGTGCGGCACGTGCCGCACACCGACGGCCGCTCGTTCTCGGAGGGCGTCGCGCACCTCATCCGGGAGCACGGCATCACCGGTCTCGCGTGGATGCGCGCCTCCGACCGCGGCGTCGACCGGCGGATCGACCGGATCGCGGCGCGCGCGGGCGTGCAGACGAAGCGATGGGCCGACGTCGCGTTCCTCACGCCCGAGGTGGAGCTCGACGCATGGTTCCGCGATCACCCGCGAGCCCGCATGGAGGACTTCTACCGCTGGCAGCGGCAGCGCACCGGCATCCTCATGGAGGGCGACAGCCCGGCGGGCGGCCGCTGGAACTACGACGCCGACAACCGCGAGCCGCTGCCCAAGACGGGCATCCGCATCCCCGAGCTGCCTCGGATCGAGCCCGACGCCATCACCCGGCAGGTGATCGAGGAGGTGCGCGAGCGGTTCCCCGACCACCCCGGTGACGCGCGCGACTTCTGGCTGCCCGTCACGCACGATGACGCGCGCGCGTGGCTCCGCGCGTTCGTCGACGAGCGCCTCGGCGACTTCGGGCGCTTCGAGGACGCGATGGCCGCCGACGAGCCGTTCCTCTTCCACTCGGTGCTGACGCCCGCGCTCAACCTCGGCCTGCTCACGCCGCACGACGTCGTCGATGCGGTGCTCGAGGCGAGCGGCGACGTGCCGCTGCCGTCGCTCGAGGGCTTCCTCCGCCAGGTGATCGGCTGGCGTGAGTACATGCGCGGCATGTACCGGGCGCACCCGGAGCTCGAGGGCGCGAACGCGCTGGGTCTCACGCGCGAGCTCGAGCCGTGGTGGTACTCGGGCGAGGGCATTCCCGACGACCTGCCCATCCCCGTGCGCACCGTGCTCGAGCGCGTGCTGCAGCACGGCTACGCGCACCACATCGAGCGGCTGATGGTGCTCGGCAACTGGTTCCTGCTCGAGGGCTACGCTCCCGCGTCGGTGAACCGCTGGTTCCTCTCGCTCTTCGTCGACGCGTACCCGTGGGTGATGGTGCCGAACGTCTTCGGCATGAGCCAGTTCGCCGATGGCGGCATGGTCGGCACGAAGCCGTATGTGTCGGGCGGCGCGTACCTGCAGCGGATGGGCCGGTGGTGGCCGTCGCAGCAGGCGGCGAAGGAGTCGGCGTTCACCGAGGGCTACTGGGACTTCCTGCAGCGGCACGAGGCAGTGCTCGAGGGCAATCCACGGCTCGCGCTGCCGCTCGCGCAGATGCGGTCGCGACGCGCGCCCGAGCGGTGATCGTCGGGGGTCTGGCAGTCGGCGCGACGGTCAGGGCCCGATGCCCAGCAGCCCGGTGATGTTGGGGCACGCGGCCCGATACGACGCGGGTGCTTCATCGATCGACGGCGCGGCTGTCGAGACCAGCTCGAGTCGCTCGCCGAACCGGAGCGTCGCGCCGTCGTCGACGAGCGAGCTCGGCCCCATGCCGATGGCCCCGGCGATCACGGCGCCGATGCGCGCCCGGTCGCCGTCGACGGCGACCTCGAGGCAGCCGTCCGCGACGTGCAGCGTGCCGGTCACGGGCTCGTTGCCGGGCGCGCGCATATCCGGCTCGAGCAGCACCGTGTAGCCGGGCTCCGACACCTCCAGCAGCGTCCGCCCGCCCCGCGTCGTCGTGCTCGACTCGAGCGATTCGGCGGACGCGACCAGGAACGCCCCGTCGTCCTCCTGCGTCGGCGTGGGGCTCGTCGAGCACGCGCTGATCGCCGTCGTGAGCGCGAGCAGGCAGGCCGACACGGCCACGGCGGGGGAGCGCATGGCATGACGGTAGCGGACGAGCTGCGTAGATTGAGTTGTGCACAATCTGTTTCTGTGCGAGGCTCGGACCATGCCTGCAGCCAAGCCCATCACCGACGAGATGGTCTGCTTCGCGCTCTACTCCGCCGCACGCGCGACGACGCAGGCGTACCGCAGCCTGCTCGAGCCGTGGGGGCTGACCTACCCCCAGTACCTCGTGCTCGTCACGCTGTGGGTCGAGGGCCCGCAGAGCGTGAAGGACCTGGGGGAGCGCATGCAGCTCGACAGCGGCACGCTCTCGCCGCTCCTCGCGCGGCTCGAGCGCGACGAGCTCGTCGAGCGGCGGCGGAGCGACGCCGATGCGCGCGTCGTGCGCGTCAGCCCCACGGCGCGCGGCGACGAGCTGCGCACGGAGCTCGCGCACCTGCCCGCCGCCGTCGCGCGCGGCCTAGGGCTCGGCGACACGGTCGACGGAGCGCAGCTGCTCGCGACCCTGCACGGCATCACGGCATCCATGCACGCGGTGGCCGACGATCCCTCGTCGGTCACCGGAGCACCATGACGGCGCGATCGCGCCGTCCAGACGAGAGGAGCACCATGGACGTGCTGTACACCGCAGAGGCACTGTCGACCGGAGCGGGCCGCGACGGCCGCGTCGCGACCATCGACGGCACCCTCGACCTCGAGATGGCCGTGCCGGCCGAGATGGGCGGCACGGGTGCGGGCTCGAACCCGGAGCAGCTGTTCGCGGCCGGCTACGCCGCGTGCTTCCACTCGGCGCTCCAGGCGGTCGCGCGCGAGAAGCGCGAGAAGCTCACCGACTCGAGCGTCGGCAGCCGCGTGCAGATCGGCCCGGACGGCTCTGGGGGCTTCACGCTCGCGGTGCACCTCGAGGTCGTCCTGCCGGGCGTGGACGAGGCCCGCGCTCGCGAGCTCGTCGACGCGGCCCACACCGTCTGCCCCTACTCGAACGCGACGCGCGGCAACATCGACGTGACGATCTCGGTCTCGGATGACTGAGGCCGAGGCGCCGGGCGCGCGCCGGTCGATCGGTCGCACGATCGCCCGCGTGCTGCTCGGCGCCTCGCTCGTGCTCGCGGGCATCGGCCACCTCACGGTCGCGCGACAGGAGTTCCAGGCCCAGGTGCCCGACTTCGTGCCGCTCGACCCCGATCTCGTCGTGCTCGCCTCCGGCGTCGTCGAGATCGTGCTCGGGCTCGCGCTGCTCGTCCTGCGCCGCTGGTGGGTCTGGGTCGGCCTCATCGCTGCCGCCTTCTTCATCGCCGTCTTCCCCGGCAACATCTCCCAGTGGCTGAATGCGCGCGCCGGCTTCGGCCTCGACACCGACGCGGCCCGCTTCGGCAGGCTGTTCTTCCAGCCCGTGCTCGTCGCGGTCGCCCTCTGGTCGACCGGAGCGTGGGATGCGCTGCGCCACTGGTGGCGCGCGCGCTCGCGCCGATCGTCGTGAGCCCATCCACCATCCGTCAGGCAACGAGAGGACCCGAGCATGCGTGCCATCGTCCATGAGCAGTTCGGCGAGCCCGAGGACGTCCTGCACGTCGTCGACCGCCCCCTTCCCGAGCCCGGTGCCGGTCAGGTGCGCGTGCGCACGACCCTCGCCACGATCCACAACCACGACCTCTGGACCGTGCGCGGCACCTACGGCTTCGTGCCAGAGCTGCCCGCCGCGAGCGGCACCGAGGCGGTCGGCGTCGTCGAGGCGCTCGGCGACGGGGTCGAGTCGCTCGCCGTCGGCGACCGCGTGATCGCCGGCGCGTTCGGCGTCTGGGCCGAGCAGTTCGTCGCCGACGCCGCCGGGCTCGTGCCCGCTCCCGAGGGGCTGCCCGACGAGGCCGCGGCGCAGCTCATCGCGATGCCGTTCAGCGCGATCAGCCTGCTGCACGACCTTGCGCTCCAGCCGGGCCAGTGGCTCGTGCAGAACGCCGCGAACGGCGCGGTCGGCCGCATGGTCGCGCAGCTCGCGCGAGCGCGCGGCATCCGCGTGGTGGGCCTCGTGCGGCGCGCCGAGGCGATCGACGAGCTGCGCGACGCGGGCATCGGCGACATCGTCTCGACCGCGGAGGAGGGCTGGGCCGACCGCGTGCGCGAGCTCACCGGCGGCGAGACGATCGTCGCCGGCGTCGACTCGGTGGGCGGGAGCTCCGCGGGCGACGTGCTCTCGGTCGTCGGCGACGGCGGCACGCTCGTCGCCTTCGGCGCGATGGATGCGCCGACGCTCGAGCTCGGGGTCGGCGACCTCATCTTCCGGGAGATCACCGTCCGGGGCTTCTGGGGCAGCATCGTCGGGCGCCGCATGGACCCGGCGGTCAAGCAGCGGCTGTTCGGCGAGCTCTCCGAGCGCATCTCGTCGGGCGACCTGACGCTCCCGGTCTCGGGCATCCATCCGTTCGACGACATCCGTGGCGCGGTGCAGGCGAGCCTGACACCCGGTCGCGTCGGCAAGGTGCTGCTGCGTCCCTGAGGGTCGCGGCGTGACCCGCACGGGGCGGTCGCCGTAGGGTGAGCCCGAGAGGAGCACCATGATCCCCACGACGACCGCCCACGGCGGCCTCACCCTGCCCGTGCTCGGCTTCGGCACGTACCGGCTCAAGGGTCGCGAGGGTGGCGCCGCGATCGAGCGGGCGATCGGCGCGGGCTACAGGCTGCTCGACTCCGCGTTCAACTACGAGAACGAGGGCACGGTCGGCGCCGCCGCGCGCGCGACCGGGCACGGCATCGCCCGCGACGAGCTCATCGTCACCTCGAAGCTGCCGGGGCGGCACCACGAGCACGACGCCGCGATCGCGACGATCGAGGAGAGCGTCGCGCGCACCGGCCTCGACCGCATCGACCTGTACCTCATCCACTGGCCCAACCCCGAGGTGGGGCGGTACGTCGAGGCCTGGGGTGCGCTCGTCGAGGCCAAGCAGCGCGGGCTCATCGGCGCCATCGGCGTGTGCAACTTCCTGCCGGAGCACATCGACCGACTGCAGGCCGAGACGGGCGTGCTGCCCGAGGTGAACCAGATCGAGCTGCACCCGTACTTCCCGCAGGAGGAGCAGCTCGCCTACGACCGCGAGCACGGCATCATCACCGAGGCGTGGAGCCCGCTCGGTCGCGGCAACGACCTGCTCGACCGGCCGGAGATCGCCGAGGTCGCCGCCGCGCACGGCGCGACGGCCGGCCAGGTGGTGCTCGCGTGGGCGATCTCCCGCGGCGCGGTGCCGCTGCCCAAGGCCGCGTCGCCCGAGCGGCAGCGCGAGAACCTCGGTGCCCTCGACGTCGCGCTGCGCGACGACGAGGTCGCAGCCATCACGGCGCTCGGTCGCCCCGACGGCCGGCTCGCCGATCAGGACCCGGCGGTCTACCAGGAGTTCTAGCTGCCAGTCGCTGCCTCGAGCGCCTGGCGCAGGTCGGCGATGAGGTCGTCGGCGTCCTCGAGGCCGATCGAGAGCCGCAGCACGCCCGCGTGGGGCTTCGCCTCGGGCGCGACGGGCCGGTGCGTGAGCGACGCGGGGTGCTGGATGAGCGAGTCGACGCTGCCGAGCGAGACGGCGTGCGTGAAGAGCCGCACGCCCTCGGCGACGGCGGCGGCGAGCGCGTAGGAGCCGACCTCGAGCGCGAGCACCGAGCCCGGCCCCGCCATCTGGCGACCGGGGCCCACGAGCCCGAGCGGGTCGCAGCCGGGCAGGCCCGGGTATCGCACGGCGCGCACGCCGGGCATCGCGCCGGCGGCCTCCGCGACGAGCTGCGCCGTCGCCTGCTGCGCGCGCACGCGCAGCGGCAGCGTCTGCAGGCCGCGGTGCATGAGGTAGGCGCTGAGCGGATGCGCGATGGCACCCGTGATCGCGCGCACCGGGCGGATGGCCGCCGCCCAGTCGGCGTCGCACGCGACGACCCCGCCCAGCACGTCGCCGTGCCCGCCGATGTACTTCGTCGCGGAGTGGAGCGAGAGCGCGACGCCGTGGTCGAGGGGGCGCTGCAGCACGGGCGTCGCGAAGGTGCTGTCGATGAGCACGGGCGCGTCGCCCGCGGCCGCGACGAGCGCGTCGAGGTCGATGAGCTCGAGCGTGGGGTTGCCGGGGGTCTCGGCCATGACGAGACCGGTGTCGGGCCGCACGGCGGCGGCGACCTGGTCGACGCGGTCGACGAACGTGGTCTCGGTGCCGAGCAGGCCGCTCGCGAGCAGGTGGTCGGTGCCGCCGTAGAGCGGTCGCACCGCCACGACGTGCGCTCCGCGCCGCTGCCGCGCCGCGGTGAGCACCGCGGTCGTCGTGGCCATGCCCGACGCGAACGCCACGGCCTCCTCGGCGCCCTCGAGCTGCGCGAGGGCGCGCTCGAACCGCGCGACGGTCGGGTTCCACAGGCGCTGGTAGACGGCGGATCCGTCGCCCACGTCACCGCCGGTCGCGAGCCGCTCGTACGCGTCGCCGCCGGCGTCGACGCCCGGCAGCGCGTAGGTGGAGGAGAGGTCGATCGGGGCGGCGTGCACGCCCAGCGCCATCAGGTCGTCGCGGCCCGCGTGCACCGCGAGCGAGTCGAGGCCGAGGCGAGCGTCATTGCTCAGAGTCATGGCTCCGACCTTGCCGCATATCCGAGCCATTGGCCAGCGCGCCGCGCGGGCGCAGCTCGTCTGGCGCGCTACGGAGCGAACGCGAGGATGCGGTCGTCGCCCTCGGCCGGTGCGCCGCGGCCGTCGGTGTTGCCCGTGACCGCCCACAGCGCCCCGTCGGGCGCCAGGACGACGTCGCGCATCCGCCCGAGCTCCGCGAGCCAGTGCACGGTCGACTCGCCGGGGGCGTCGAGGTCGACCTCGCGCAGCGACTGCCCGCGCAGGTTCGCGATCCACAGCCGGCCGTCGGCGTGCGCCATGCCGCTCGGGCTCGCCTCGCTCGGCGCCCACTGCTGCACGGGGTCGGCGAAGCGCGCGTCGCCCGCCGCGCCCTCGACGACCGGCCAGCCGTAGTTCGCGCCCGGCTCGATGCGGTTGAGCTCGTCCCACGTGTCCTGACCGAACTCGGTCGCCCACAGCGAGCCGTCGTCCGCCCACGCGATCCCCTGGGGATTGCGGTGGCCGAGCGAGTAGACGGCCGAGCCGGGCGTCGGGTTGTCGGCGGGGATCGAGCCGTCGGGCTCGAGCCGCAGGATCTTGCCGGCGAGGCTCGCCGGGTCCTGCGCGCGGCTCGGCTGGCCGGCATCCCCGGCCGTCACGTAGAGCATGCCGTCGGGACCGAAGGCGATGCGGCCGCCGTTGTGGTTGCCCGCGGCGGGCAGTCCCTCGAGCACCGTCTCGGGCTGCCCGAGCGCCAGCCCGCCGGGCTCGCCCGTGAGGCTCGCGCGCAGCACCCGGTTGTCGTCGGCGGTCGTGACGTACGCGTAGAGGTGCCCGTCACCGATGGCGATGCCGAGCAGCCCGCCCTCGCCGCCGTGCGCGACGCCCGCGATCTGCGCGATCGTCGTCGGCTGCCCGCTCGGCGACAGCTCGACGATGGCGCCGGTGTCGCGCTCGCTCACGAGCGCGCCGCCCGAGTCGGTGAACGCGACCGACCACGGCGATTGCAGGCCGGTCGCCACGGTCGCCGGCGCGGCGATCGAGCCGACCTCGAAGGGCATGCGCGAGGCGGATGCGGCGGGCTCGGGGGGCGCGGCGCTCGCGACGGCGCTGATCGAGGGCTGCGGGGCGGGACCGGCGGGCGCGCAGGCGGTGGCACCGAGCAGCACGGCGGTGACGGCGAGCCCCGCTGGCAGTCGCATGGTCGTGCTCCTTCTTGCGTGTGCCGCGAGCCTACGCCCGAGCAGGCGGCATCGCTCAGCGGTGGGCAGGCCCGGGGGCAGCACGGGGGATGACCCCCTGTGCGGCCCCGACGCGCGTGCCTACGCTGATGCCGAAGGCCGAGAGGAGTCCCGTGATGGCCGAGGTCGAGCAGCTGCCGAAGGTCCCGCCGCGCTGGTTCGTGCGCACCGCGTGGGTCGTGCACCGGGCGCTCTACCGCGCTACGGGCGGTCGGTTCGGGCTCACCCGTCCGCGCCCGGGCAAGTACGGCATGCTGCGCCTCCACACCACCGGTCGTCGCTCGGGCAGGCCCCGTGCCGTCATCGTCGCCTACTACGAGGACGGTGCGAACCTCATCACGATGGCGATGAACGGCTGGGATGAGCCGCACCCGGCGTGGTGGCTCAACCTCCGAGCGCACCCGGAGGCCGTCGTCGACCTCCCGGGCGGCAGTCGCGCGGTGCGGGCGCGCGAGGCGCAGGGCATCGAGCGGGAGCGGCTCTGGGCCGGCTTCGACGCCTACAGCGAGGGCCCGACGATGGAGGCGTACTCGCGCAGGCGCCGCCGCCGCACGCCGGTGATCGTGCTGGAGCCCGCCGATCTGCTCGCATCCTGAGCGGCGCCGGTCCCACGGACCCCGCCCGGACGCGTAGCGTGCTCCTCTATGAGCACCACTGCCGCGGAGGCGGCGCCCTACGCGGAGGCGGATGCGCCCTCGCGGAGGCCGTTGACGTGGTGGATGTGGCTGCTCGCCGCGGTGCTGATCTTCGCCGCTTCGCTCGGTGGCGCGATCCTCGCGCCGCAGGGCACGGGCGTCGCCGTCTGGTGGCCGGCCGCGGGGCTGTCGCTCGGGCTCGCGCTGCTCGTGCCGCGCGACCGCATCCCTGCCGCGCTCGTGCTCGTCGTGGTCGTGACCGCCTCGGCCAACGCGCTCGCGGGGCGACCGCTCCTCGTGTCGCTCGCGTTCGCCGTCGCCAACGGCCTCGAGGTCGCGGTGTCGCTCAGCGTGCTGCAGGCGTGGCGGCGGCCGTTCCGGCTCTCGTCGCTGCAGGCCGCGCTGCGGTTCGCGGTCGCGGCCGCGGTCGCCGCCATGCTCGCCGGGGTGCTCGTCGGCGCCATCGTGGTCGCCGACGGCAATCCCTTCTTCCCGACGGCGCCGTTCGTCGCCGCGTCGCACGCGGCGGCGGTGCTCATGATCACGCCGTTCGCGGTGCTCCCGCGAGCCGTGCCGGTGCGCGCGAGCGCCGCCGAGATGCTCGTCCAGGCGGTGCTGCTCGCGGTCGCCATCGGGTTCGTGTTCCACGTCGACCAGGCGCTGCCGCTCGCCTTCACGCTCTACCCGTTCCTCGCCTGGGCCGCCTTCCGCTTCCCGATCCGCGTCGTGCTCGTCGAGAGCCTCGTCGCGTCGCTCGCGATGCTGGGCCTGACGCTCGCGGGCGGCGGGCCGTTCAGCGCAACCGGCCTCGACGTGACGGTCGGTGCCGCGCTGCTCGAGACCCTGCTCGTGACCTTCGCGGGCTTCGCCGTCGTGCTCACCGCCGCGCAGTACGAGCTGCGGGCCGTCTCGCGACAGCTCGACGCGTCGACGCAGCTGCTGGGTGGCAGCCTCGTCGACGCGCGCGTCGGGCTCGCGATCGCGCAGCGCGACGGCGACGCGACCCGCGTGGTGTGGATGAACCGGGCAGCCCGTCGCCTGCTCGCCCGCGAGCTCGGCGAGGGCGACGCCTGGGCCGGCAGCATCGAGCAGGCCTCGGCCCGAGCGCTCCACAGCGCCGAGCAGACGACGGTCACCACTCCGGAGGGGCGCACGATCACGATGGCGGCGAACGCCGTCGACGGCGACGGCGCGCGCTTCGCCGTGCAGCTGCTCGACGTGACCTCGATCCTCCGCGCGCAGCAGGCGCAGGTCGAGGCGGAGGTCGAGCGGCAGTCGGCACGATCGATCCGCGCCGAGCTCGAGCGGCAGCGCGACGACTTCCTCGCCACCACGAGCCACGAGCTGCGCACCCCGATCACGAGCATCGTCGGCTACACCGAGCTGCTCGCCGATTCGGGATCGGTGCACGAGAGCAAGCGCGCCTGGCTCGCCGTGATCGATCGCAACGCCCACCGCCTCTCGGAGCTCGTCGAGGACCTGCTGACCCTGAGCGGCGGCGCGACGGCCCCGACGCGACCGCAGCACCCCGAGCCGATCGGATGCGCCGACCTGCTCGAGGACGTCGTCGCGAACCTGCGGGTCGTCAGCGATCCGCGCGGACTCGAGGTGACGGTCGACGCCGATGACGCGGCGGTGCTCGGCTCGCGCAGCGACATCGTGCGCGCCGTCACGAACCTCCTCACGAACGCGCTGAAGTTCACGCCCGACGGCGGGCGCATCCGGCTCTCCGCGCGCGTGCAGGGCGCCTCCGTGCTGCTCGAGGTCGCCGACACGGGGCCCGGCATGGCCGACGAGGAGATCGCGCAGGCCTTCGAGCGCTTCTACCGCGCGCCGGGCGCCGAGCGCGGGAACGTCGCGGGCACGGGCCTGGGGCTCGCGATCGTCGCTGAGCTCGCGCGCCGCAACGGCGGCGACGTGGGCCTGCGTCGCAACAGCGACGGCGGGCTCACCGCAGAGCTGCGGCTGCCGGCGGCCGTCGGCGCCTGAGGCCTCCCGCGGACCCGTCCGCCGAGGCTCAGAGCAGGCTGAGCTCGCGCAGCTTCGCCTCGACGTCGGCGTTCGAGGGCTCCACCTGGTGCGAGCCATCGGGGAAGACGACGACGGGGATGTTCATGCGGCCGGCGATCTCCTGCGCGCGCTGCGCCGCCGCGTCGTCGTGCTCGACGTCGATGTAGGCGAAGTCGACCGCGAGGCCCTCGAGCTGCTGCTTCGTGCGGCGGCAGTCCCTGCACCAGTCGGCGCCGTACACCTGGATCGTCGTCTGCGTCATGCCGTCCACGCTAGTCGACCGGCCCTGCGGGTCGACCGGCAGCGCATGTCGACCGGCAGCGCGGGCCGACCGGCAGGGCAGATCAGCTGCCCGGCGACGGCTCCGGCGAGGGCGCCGGCGTCGGATCGCCGGGCGCGAGCGACGGGTCGGGCGCTGGCGGATAACCGAGCTCGGGCGCGGGGTCGGTCGGCGCCGGCTCGGTCGGGCCCGGCTCGATCGGACCCGGCTCGACCGGGGCCGGCTCGGACGGCACGGGATCGGATGGCGCGGGTGCCGACGGTCCCGGATCGACCGGCCCCCAAGCGCCGCCCTCCGGTCCGACGCTCGGCGTCGGCTCGGGCGTCGTGAGCGGCGGCGGCTCGCTGAGCGGCGGCCGCGCGAGCAGCGGGCCGGCCGGTCCTCGGTCGGTGATCGGACGCGGTGCCGCCTGGGCGATCGCCGCCCGCGATGACGCGGCCGACGCGGCGCACGCGCTCGCGGCGTCGAGATCGCCGGCGGCCTCGAGCTGCCACGCCTCTGCCACCCAGCCGGCGGCGACGTGCATCGCGAGGCCCTCGACGAGGTCGAGCACGTCCGCCGGGGAGTGCGCGCCGCCGACGAGCTCGAGCAGCGCGCGCAGGTGCGCGTCGGCGTCGCGCACCGACGCGAGCGCCTGCTGGGGCACGAGCGGGAGGTCGGCCTCGAGCGACGCGAGGTCGACGCGGCTCTGCGCGATCGCGACGGTCGCAGGCAGCAGCTGACCGATCGCGGCCTCGAGCCGGTCGATCCGCGCGTCGTCGAAGTCGCGGGGGTCGCCGAGCGCCCGCAGCTCGCGCTCGAGGTCCGGCGCCTGGTCGGGCGCGACCTGCTTGAGCGGCGTGCGGCGGGCCGCCGTGTCCTCGAGGCACGCGGCGAGCACGTCGAACGACGTCGGATCGGCGGCTGCGGCGGCGCGGGCCTGCCACGTGCGTGCGACCGCGCGGTCGTCGTCGGTGACGAAGCCGCCGTCGGCGAGGGTGCGCAGCAGCGCCTCGCGGCGCTCGCCGAAGACGGTGCGCTCGCGCTCGCCGAGCAGCGTCTCGGCGCTCGGCACGTGCTCGGCCGCGCGCAGCACATCCTCGGCGCGCTGCTGCAGGCCCACCGCGCTCACGATCCTGACGTCGAGCTCGCATCCCGCGCGGCCGTGCTCGGCGTGCCACGCCTCGATGCGGTGCGCGAGCGTCTCGGCGCTCGACTGCGAGCTCCACGAGACGATCGAGCCGGTGATGGCGATCGCCGCGACGGCGAGCGCTGCACCACCGACGAACCACCGGCGCCGGCGACGCCGAGCCGGTGCGACCGACGCCTCCGGCGCCTCGGGCTCGACGGCACGCCGAGGATCGTCCGCTGCAGCGGTCCGCGCGGGCTCCTGCCCGGTGCCGTCGTCCACCCGGTCTCGCAATCGTGCATGGTGTGCTCGGTCATGCTACGGCGGGGCGCGCGACGGTGCATCCTCGGCGCATCCTCGGCGCGAGACCCTGGCGCGGGCGGGACGGCTGCGCCATGCTGGCCGCACGCGGCCGAGCGGCCGCATGTGAGGAGTCAACATGGCAATCCTGCTCAACCCCTATCTCGCGTTCGGCAGGGACGCGCGCGAGGCGATGAACTTCTACCACGGCGTGTTCGGCGGCGACCTCGTCGTGAGCACGTTCGGCGAGTCCGGCATGAGCGAGGGCCCCGACGACGCGGACCTCGTCATGCACGCGCAGCTGACGACCGCCGACGGCCACACGATCATGGGCGCCGATACGCCGTCGTCGATGCCGCAGCCGACCGGCACCCAGCAGGTCTCGCTCTCCGGCGACGACGCCGCGACGCTCACCCGCTACTGGCAGGGCCTCGAGGACGGCGCGAGGATCCTGGAGCCGCTCGTCGAGGCCCCGTGGGGCGACACGTTCGGCATGCTCGTCGATCGCTGGGGGGTGCTGTGGATGGTGAACATCGCGGGCGAGGGGAGCGGATCGGCGGATGCGTCGGACGGCTCCGCGGGCGCGACGCCCGGGACGCCCACCGAGGGCGGGCACCAGGACGCCGCCGAGCAGTGGTACGAGGAGGGCGCAACCCCGACCGCGACCGCCGGCCACGAGGACACGGCCGATCAGTGGCCCGCGGACGAGCAGCGCACCGACCGCTGACCGCGTGACGAAGGGCCGGGCGCACCGCCCGGCCCTTCGGCACGATCGTCGACGCGGCTCAGGCCGGCGGCTGCGGCGCACCGCCCGAGACGGTGTCCTCCTCGGTCTCCGGGTCCTGCCGCTCGTCGAGCGGGTCGACGTCGCGGTCCTCCGGGTCGACGGTGAGGTCGTCCGGGCTCTGCTGGTGCTGCTGATCGCTCATGGCTGCGTCTCCTCTCATCGGTGCCCTCCGTTCTACTCCCGCAATCAGCGAACGGGCTGGACGCCGAGCGAGTCGAGCAGGTCGCGCACCCGCCGCTCGATGTCGTCGCGGATGGGCCGCACCGCCTCGATCCCCTGACCGGCCGGGTCGTCGAGCTCCCAGTCCTCGTAGCGCTTGCCGGGGAAGATCGGGCACGCGTCGCCGCAGCCCATCGTGATCACGACGTCGGAGGCGCGCACGGCGTCCGTCGTCAGCACCTTCGGCACCTCGGCGGTGATGTCGACGCCGACCTCGCGCATCGCGTCGACGGCGACGGGATTGATGCGCTCGGCGGGCATGGAGCCGGCCGACCGGACCTCGACGGCGCCGCCGGACAGCTCGCGCAGGAAGCCTGCCGCCATCTGCGAGCGGCCGGCGTTGTGCACGCACACGAACAGGGCGGTGGGGGAGTCGGCCATGGCACCATCCTCGCGCACGGCGAGCGCCCGCGCGAGCGGCAGCGCGCGGGTATCGTGGAGGCATCCCGACTGCGAAGGAGCAGCACCATGCCCGAGACGATCATCGCCGGATACGCGCGCACCCCGTTCGCCAAGTTCCTGGGCCAGCTCGCCCAGTCGCCCTCGACCGAGCTCGGCGCGCACGCCGCGAAGCACGCGCTCGAGAAGGCCGGCGTCGCGCCGACCGAGGTCGACGCGGTCATCGTGGGCCAGGTGCTGCAGGCCACCGTCGGGCAGAACCCGCCGCGCCAGACCGCCGTCGGCGCGGGCATCCCCATGACCGTGCCCGCGCTCGGCGTGAACGCCGTCTGCCTCTCGGGCACCGAGGCGATCGTGACCGGCCACCGCATGATCCAGCTCGGCGAGGCGGACGTCGTCGTCGCCGTCGGCCAGGAGTCGATGACCCTCGCGCCGCACGCCGCGCCGATGCGCGCGGGCGCCAAGTTCGGGCAGCTCGGGCTCACCGACACGATGCAGTTCGACGGGCTCACGGATGCCTTCGAGCGCGTGCCGATGGGCGAGTCGACCGACGGCTTCAACGCGGCATTCGAGATCACGCGGGAGCAGCAGGACGAGTTCGCCGCCGCCTCCCACGCCCGGCTCGCGCGGGCCCAGGCCGACGGCTCCCTCGACGACGAGATCGTGCCGATCGAGGTCAAGGCCGGCAGGAAGACCGTCACGGTCGCGACCGACGACGGGGTGCGCGCGGAGACGACTGTCGAGTCGCTCGCCGCGCTGCGCCCTGCCTTCCGCCCCGACGGCTCGATCACGGCCGGCAACGCGTCGCAGATCACCGACGGCGCCGCCGCGCTCGTGCTCGTCTCCGACCGCTACGCGACCGAGCACGGCATCGCTGGGCTCGCGCGCATCGTGTCGACCGGCTTCGTCGCCGGCGCCGACGTCTCGCTGCACTCGCAGCCCGCCGACGCGATCGAGCAGGCGCTCGGCCGCGCGGGGCTCGCCGCGAGCGACCTCAAGGCCGTCGAGATCAACGAGGCGTTCGCGGCCGTGGGCGTCGCGTCGACCCGGCAGCTCGGCGTCGACCCCGAGATCGTGAACGCGAACGGCGGCGCGGTGTCGCTCGGCCACCCGATCGGCGCATCCGGCGCCCGCATCGTCGGGCACCTCGCGCGCCGGCTCCAGCAGCTCGGCAGCGGCTCGATCGGCGCGAGCGGCATCTGCGGCGGCGGCGGCCAGGGCTCCGCGGTGGTGCTCGAGGCGATCTGATCCGCTGAGAGCGAAGGCCACGGCGCCCCGCATCCGCCCGGCCTAGGCTGGACGGATGCGTCTCTCCGTGCTCGACCTCGCCCCGATCGCCCCCGGAGAGACGGCCGGCGCGAGCCTCGCCGGCTCCGTCGACCTCGCGCAGGCCGCCGAGCGGCTCGGCTACGCGCGCGTCTGGTACGCCGAGCACCACAACATGGCGACGATCGCCTCGAGCGCGACGAGCGTGCTCATCGCCCACGTGGCGGCGCACACCTCGACCATCCGGCTCGGCGCGGGCGGCGTCATGCTGCCCAACCACTCGCCGCTCGTGATCGCCGAGCAGTTCGGCACGCTCGCCGAGCTGCACCCGGGCCGCATCGACCTCGGGCTCGGGCGCGCGCCGGGCACCGACCAGCGCACCTGGACGGCGCTGCGCCGCGACATCCGCGCATCCGAGCGCTTTCCCGAGGACGTCGTCGAGCTGCAGGGCTACCTGTCGGGCGAGCCGACGGTGCCCGGCATCCGCGCCGTGCCGGGCCACGGCACGAACGTGCCGCTCACGATCCTCGGCTCCTCGCTGTTCGGCGCGCAGCTCGCGGCCGCGCTCGGCCTGCCGTACGCGTTCGCCTCGCACTTCGCGCCCGACGCGCTGCACCAGGCCGTCGCGGTCTACCGCGAGCGGTTCGAGCCGAGCGCGCAGCTCGCCGAGCCGTTCGTGATCGCGGGCATCAACGCGGTCGTCGCGCCCACGCGCGACGAGGCGATGACGATGCAGCGGCAGCTCGTGCGCGCCCGCGTGCGGAGCCTGCTGCTGCGCGACAGCCCCATCGCGCAGCAGGTCGGCGACGACGAGCTGGATGCGCTCGCGGCGAGCCCGCAGGCGGCGCACATCGCGTCGATGGTGCGCAACACCGCGCTCGGCACCGGTGAGGAGGCGGTCACGACCCTCCGCCGCTTCCAGATCGAGGCCGATGCCGACGAGCTCATCATGGCCGTGCACGGCACGACGGCAGAGCGCGTGCGCGCGCTCGAGCTGCTGCGGTCGGCGGGCGCGCTCGAGGACGCCGCGGCCTGAGCCGCCCCATCCGCCGCCGATCCGGTCGGCGCCGTCAACCGGTGGCGCGCGCGGCGCGCAGCCGGCGCTCGCACCACGCGGTGACACCGCCGTACGAGAGCACCGCGAGCGCGATGAGGCACAGGAACGGCACGGTGAGCGGCCGCTCCCACAGCAGGTCGTCGCGGCGCACGAGCAGCGAGACAACGATCGCCGCGAGGCTCAGCAGCTGTGCGCCGAACAGGATGCGGAACGCGGTCCAGCGCTCGTCGCGCAGCATCGCGAGGTTCACGACGCCCGTGAGCGTCAGCACCGCACCCGTCGCTCGAGCCGTGAGCGGCGTGAGCTGCCACGCCCACAGCTCGGCGACCCACGCGGGCGCGACGAGCGCCGCCGCGCCCACGGCGAGCGCGCCGAGGCCGATGACGGCGAGCGCCACGCCCGCCGCTCGAGGCACCGCGACGTCGTCGGGGTCGGGTGTGATCGGGTCGGAGCCGCGCTGCAGCCGCAGCAGCGCCGCGACCGCGACCGGCGTGGTCGCGTAGAGCGCGAGCCACACCCAGAACGGCAGGTTCTGCGAGAACCGCTCGAGGTGGAGCAGCGTCGTCACGAGCAGCGCCCCCGCGAACACGAGCACCGCCGGCAGCCCGTGCCGCACGCGGTGCCAGCGATGCTCCCGCCAGGCCGCGACGAAGTACGCGATGCCGCCGAGGTACGCCGAGGCGAGCAGGTACGCCGACATCGGGGGAGCGATCGGCCACGCGAAGAGCTCGCCGCTGCGCTCGGGGGCGGTGAAGAGCACCACCACCGCGATGACCAGGAACGGCACGATCGCGAGGCCCGTCCAGCGCGTGGCCGCGAGCAGCCGGTCATCGCCGGGACGATGCCGTCGGTGCCGGCCGCTGCTCATGGCTCCCGCACGAGCGCGATCGCCTCGGCGAGCGGCATCGTCGTCCCCTTCGCCGCGGCCTCGTCGAAGACCGCTCCCGCGCCCGCGTCGCGGAGCCGCTGGACGATGGGCGTCGAGAAGTCGAAGCCGCTCCGGTTGAGGGCACCCTTCCTACGGCGCAGCGCCTGGGCCGCGCCCTGGAGCAGCCCCGCGGCCGCCGCGTCGCCCTGTGCGCCGCGCACGCCGACGAAGCCCTCGAGGCCGTAGGCGACCCCTTCGTCGTGCCCGAGCGCGAGCGACTCGTCGAGGCTCGCGCTCATGTCGTCGGCAGCCCCGGCGAGGTCGCCGGCGAGCAGCCGTGCCCAGCCGCAGTGGTTGCGGGCGATGACGATGCCGAGCAGCTCGCGCTCGGCGGTCGCGAGCGCGAGGCTCTGCTCGAAGCGCTCGAGCGCCTCGTCGACGGCGCCCGTCAGCAGCGCGATGCGGCCGAGCATCACGAGCGTCATGGCCTCGCCCCAGCTCTCGCCCAGCTCCCGGAAGGCGGCGCCGCTGCGCTCGAGCACCGCCATCGCGCCCGGCACGTCCGGACCCTCGGGCCGGTCGAGCAGTCCGAGGCCGATCGAGACATCCGCGAGCGCCGCGCCGCCCGCGTCGCCGGCCTCCGCGAACCGGTCGCGCGAGGCCTGCATGCCGGGCACGACGTCGGCGGTCGGCTCCTGCCAGAAGCGCGGCGCGTGCGTGTAGTAGAGCGCGATCGCCTGCGTGCGCACGGCGAGCGCGATGCCCTCGCGCTCGGCGATGGCGAGCAGCTCGGTCATCCACTCCCGCACGAGCCCGAGGTAGCCGCCGATCCAGAGGTACAGGTAGAGCGCCCACGCGTGCTCGGCCGCCGCGTCGAGCCGGCGATCGTCGAGCAGCAGCCGCACCACCCCGCCGATGTTCTCCACCTCGAGCTCGAGCCGCTGCAGGGTCATGAGCTGCGATGCGCCGCGCAGCTCGCGCGCCGCGTCGGCCGCAGCCCGCCGGTAGTGGTCGATCCAGGCCGTCTTCGCCGACTCGAGCAGCTCGGCGGGACCGGCGTCGCGAGCGAAGGCGCGCACGAGCGCGGGCAACGAGAGCACGGGGGAGTCGCCGCGCTCCTCCGACCGCAGCAGGCTCGCCTCGGCGAGGGCCGTGATCGCGCCGACGGGGTCGTCGATCCCCGCCGCCCCGAGCACCGCCTCCGCCGTCGCGCCGAGGAACGGTCCGGCCGGCACGGCGAGCGCGGTCAGCGCTCTCGCGGCGCCGGGCTCGAGCAGGTCGACGCTCCACTGGATGGTGCTGCGCAGCGCCCGCTGGCGCTCGGGCAGGTCGCGGGCGCCGCCGACGAGCAGCGTGAGCGCCGACTCGAGCCGCCGCAGCAGCTCGTCGACCGGCATCCACAGCAGGCGGGCCGCCGCGAGCTCGATCGCGAGCGGGCTGCCGTCGAGCCGTCGGCAGATCTCCGCGACGGTCGCGGCGTTCGCCGGCGTGAGCCGGAAGCCCGGGCGGACCGCGGTCGCGCGCTCGACGAAGAGCGCGACGGCGGGCGCCTCCGCGATCGCAGCGGGGCTCGCACCCGGCTCGGGCAGGCCGAGCGGCCCGAGCGGGAAGCGTCGCTCGGCGCGCACGCGCAGCGGCGAGCGGCTCGTCACGAGCAGCGTCAGGCCCGGCGCGGCACCGATGAGCCGCACGAGCAGCGACGCCGCGGCGAGCACGTGCTCGACGTTGTCGACCACGAGCAGCACGTCGCGGTCGGCGAGCGCGTCGACCACCTTCTCCTCGAGCGGTGCGTCGCCCGTGTCGCGCACGCCGAGCGCGCGCGCCATGACGGTGATCACCCGCTCGGGCACCGTGATCGTCTCGAGCATCGCGAACGCCACGCTCGAGCCTGCGGCGGCCGCCGCGCCGGCGACCTCGATCGCGAGCCGCGACTTGCCGATGCCGCCGTCGCCGACGATCGTCACGATGCGCACGTCGGGCCGGGCGAGCAGCCCGAGCAGCGCGTCGCGCTCGACGTCGCGCCCGAGCATCGCGCTGTACGGCGCGGGGATGCCCGGCGCCGCGCGGCCGCGCGCGCGGGCCCTGCCCGCGTCGAAGCGCTCCGCGAGCAGCGTCGCGAGGTCCTGCCGCACGAGCGCAGCGAGCTCCGCCGCGTCGCGGTAGGAGCGGTAGGAGGTGCGGTCGTCGGACCGCACGCGGTCGAGCAGCGCCCGCAGCCGCGGCTCGCGGTCCGGCGCGGGCTCGAGCACGTAGATGAGCGACGGCAGGTCGCCCGAGAGCGCGTACTCGTCCTCGAGCCCGGACACGGCCTCGCCCGGCGCGACCCAGCCGTAGCGCTCGCCGTAGATGCCGACGAAGACGTCGCTCTGCGCGAGGTAGGAGCGGTAGAGCGAGCGCGGCGGGTGCGGCCGCGAACCCAGCTCGAACATCACCGGCGCGAGCTGCAGCGACTCGATGGCCGACCGGACCGCCTGACGCTCCTCCGCCAGCTCCTTCAGCGTCGAGCTGACGAAGACGCGCAGGCGCTGGTCAGGCGTGCGGATCGGCGGGCCCGCCTCATCCATGAGGGCAGTCTGAACCCCGCCGGGCGGCGTGTCCAGACGCCGCGTGCTGCGTTCGCCCGCTAGCGCAGGGCGAGCCGGGCGACGGATGCGGCGCCCGCCGCGAGCAGGTCGGCCGCGTCGCGCTGCAGGTCGGCGAGGCTCGCGGCGCCGGCGGCGATCGACAGGGCAGGCACGCGCATCGCCGCGGCGGCGCGCGCGTCGACGGCGCCCGCGAGCACGCACAGCGGCACGCCGTGCCGCACGGCCGCGTCGTGCACGACCGAGACGACCTTGCCGCCCGCCGACTGCTCGTCGAAGCGACCCTCGCCGGTCAGCACGAGCGCGCTGCCGACGACCGCGTCGTCGAGTCCCGCGAGTGCCGCGAACCACACGCCGCCCGCGACGATCTCGCCGCCCGTGAGGGCGCGCAGCGCGCTCGCGATGCCGCCGGCGGCGCCCGCGCCCGGCACGTCGGCGATCGAGCGCTCGTCGATGGCCAGCTCCGCGGCCGCGACGCGAGCGAGCCGGCCGAGCGCGTCGTCGAGCAGCACGACGTCGTGCGTGGTCGCGCCCTTCTGCGGCCCGAACACCGCCGCCGCGCCGCGCGGTCCCGTGAGCGGCGCGTCGACGTCGGTGACGAAGCGCCATCGGGCGGCGAGCGCTCGCGGGTCGAGGTCGCGCAGGTCGAGGCGCTCGAGCGCGGCGAGGCCGCCGCCGCCGTCCGCGATCGGCTGGCCCGACGCATCCGTGAGGCTCGCGCCGAGCGCGCGCAGCACGCCCGTGCCGCCGTCGGTCGTGGCCGATCCGCCGAGCAGCAGGGTCACCTCGGTCGCGCCCTCGTCGAGCGCCGCGAGCACGACGCGGCCGAGGCCCGCCGTCGTCGCCTCGAGCGGCCGCAGCGGCGCGTCCTCGACCTGCGGCAGCCCCGCCGCCTGCGCGAGCTCGATCACCGCGTGCTGCCCGTCGAGCGCCCAGTGGGCGAGGGCGGGCCTGCCGATCGCGTCGACCGTCTCGGTCGAGCGCCGCTCCCCGCCGCGGGCGAGCAGCGCGTCGAGGCTGCCCTCGCCGCCGTCGGCCATCGGCACGAGCGAGACGTCGGTGCCCGGCATCGCGTCGCGCACGCCGCGCGCCGCGGCCTCGCACGCCTCGAGCGCGGTGAGGCTGCCCTTGAACGCGTCGAAGGCGACGACCACTCGACCGCGCGTCATCGCGTCAGCGCGTAGCGCTCGGCGAAGCGCGCGAGGATCGTCTGCGGGTGCTCGACGTGCGCGGCCCTGCCCGCCCGCACGAGGTCGTCGACCTCGTCGGGGGAGAAGTAGCCGTGGTCGCGGTAGGCGCGGATGCGCTGCTCGAGGCCGTCGGCGTCGAGCTCGGGATGGAACTGGGTCGCGACGACGTGCTCGCCGACCCGCAGCATGTGCACGCACGCGGCCGAGACGGCGAGCGTCGCCACCGGCAGGCCGGGCGACCCCGCGGGCGCCTCGCGGATGCCCTCCTTGTGCCCGCCGAACGCCGTGAACGCTCGGGGGAGGCCCTCGGTGAGCCAGTCGTCGCCGACGAGGCTCAGCTCGACGGGAGCGACGGACTCGGCGACTCCGCGGATCATCCGGTCGCCGAGCGCGTGCACGACGGCGCCGAGCCCGAGGCAGGCGCCGAGGTAGGGGATGTCGTCGCGCATGACGCGCACCGCGAGCGCCTGCAGCCACGGCACGACGCCCGCGTGGGCCGCGGGCCGCAGCTCGGGGTCGTCGCTGAAGTTCGCCGGGCCGCCGCCGATGAGCACGGCGTCGACGTCGCGGAGGTCGATCTCGGGCTGGTCGCGGTCGAGCCGCACGCGGTGGATGCGCGACTCGTCGAGCCGGCCGAAGCGCACCATGGCCTCGAGCTCGGCGCCGGCGACGTCGTCCTCGGGCCGCGACTGCACGATCAGGATGCGGCTCATGCCGGCTGCCTCTCCGCTGCTCGTCCGTCCACTGCTCGGCGCCCGTCGGCCGTCCACACGCCGCTCGAGCCCCGTCGGTGCGAGCCGACGAGGTGGGTGTCGATCACGCCGACCGCCTCCATGAGCGCGTGCATCGTCGTCGGCCCGACGTGCGCGAAGCTGTGGCGCTTGAGCGCCTTCGACAGTGCGAGCGACTCGGCCGAGACGGTCGGCACGTCGGCGAGCGTCTCGGGCGTCGGGGTGCACTCCGGCTGGAACGACCAGATCAGCTCGGCGAGGCCGCCCTGCTCGCGCAGCGCCACGGTCGCGCGGGCGTTGCCGATCGTCGCGTCGATCTTGCGGCGGTTGCGCACGATCGCGGCGTCGGCGAGCAGGCGCTCGACGTCGTCGTCGTCGAAGCGGGCCACCGCATCCGCCTCGAAGCCCGCGAACGCCTCGCGGAACGCCGGTCGCTTGCGCAGGATCGTCGCCCACGACAGCCCCGACTGGAAGGCCTCGAGCGAGAGCCGCTCGAACAGCCCCGTCTCGTCGCGCACGGGCATGCCCCACTCGCGGTCGTAGTAGTCGCGCAGCAGCGGGTCGGTCGCCGCCCACGGCGGGCGCGCGAGGCCGTCCTCGCCGACGATCAGGTGCATGGCACCACGCTAGCGGCGGCGGGCGACGAGCACCTGGCACCACTCGTAGGCTGGATCGGTGCAGACGGATGCGGTGCGGCGCGCGTGGCGCGCGGGGCTCAGCGTCGTCGTCGCAACGAGCGCCTATGGGCTCTCGTTCGGCGCGCTCGCGATCTCGTCCGGGCTCGACCTGTGGCAGACCATGGTGCTGAGCCTGCTGATGTTCTCGGGCGGCTCGCAGTTCGCCTTCATCGGCGTGATGGCGGCGGGCGGCGGCATCGCGGGCGTCGCGAGCGCAGCGATGCTGGGGCTGCGCAACGCGCTCTACGGCATGAGCATGCGGCGCGTCGTCGACCCGCGGGGGCTCATGATGCCGCTCGCGGCGCACGTGACGATCGACGAGTCGACCGCGGTCGCGCTCGCGCAGCCGGAGCCGCGGTCGCAGCGCGTCGGGTTCTGGGTGACGGGCGTCGGCATCTGGATCGGCTGGAACCTCGCGACGCTCGCGGGCGCGGTGCTCGGCGACCTGCTGGGCGACCCGAAGCAGTGGGGGCTCGACGCCGCGGCGGCTGCGGCGTTCGTCGGGCTGCTGTGGCCGCGACTGCGCGCGCGGCAGGCTGTCGCCGTCGCGGCGGCGAGCGCCGTGCTCGCCACCGCGCTGCTGCCCGTGCTGCCGGCGGGGCTGCCCGTGATCGTCGCGGCGGCCGTCGGCGTGGTGGTGGGGCTCTCGAACTGGCTCGGGCCCAAGCACGAGTCGACGCTGCCCGACCCGGGCGCGGCCGCCGGTGCAGGGCATCCGGACACGACGCATCCGCGAGGGGAGCACGCATGACCACCTGGCACCTGCTGCTGCTCGCGAGCATCGCGGTGCTCGCCATCAAGCTGCTCGGCTACGCCGTGCCGCCGCGGCTGTTCGACAGCCCGCGGCCGCGCCGCACCCTCGAGCTGCTCACCGTCTCGCTGCTCGCGGGCCTCGTCGCGGTGCAGGCGCTCGGCGGCGGCGACGGCATCGTGCTCGACGCGCGCATCCCCGCGGTGGCGGTCGCGGCGGGGCTGTTCGCCGTACGGGCGCCCTTCATCGTCGCGGTCGCTGCCGCCGCGGCGACGGCGGCGCTGCTGCGCCAGTTCGCGGGCCTGCCGTGAGCGTCACGCGGGGCGCTCCGATTCGCTAGGGTGGGCCTCTCAGGCGACGGCGGCTCCGAGTCCGGACGAAGCCTCGAACCCGTATGCTGAACGACACTCGCCGGCTCCGCCGGCACCGTCCGCGTGGAGGAAAGCGCATGACCGAGCACGACGCCGGGAAGCCGGGCCCCGACGGCGACAGCACGCAGTCGTGGGGTGATGACTACCGCGCGCAGCTCGCGGCGATGCTCTCCGGCACCTCCGCAGAGGACCGCGAGGCGGTCGCCTCGCTGCCCTCCGGCTCGGCCATCCTCGTCGTGCGCCGCGGCCCCAACGTGGGGGCCAGGTTCCTGCTCGACCAGGACTCGACGATCGCCGGTCGCCACCCCGACGCCGACATCTTCCTCGACGACGTGACCGTCTCGCGCCGTCACGCCGAGTTCACGCGCGAGGGCACGGCCTTCGAGCTGCGCGACCTCGGGTCGCTCAACGGCACCTACTTCGACGGCGAGCGCGTCGACCGCGCGGTGCTGCACGACGGCGCCGAGGTGCAGGTCGGCAAGTTCCGCCTCACCTTCTACCGCTCCCGCCTCGACCTCGAACCGCGGGCGTGAGCGCACAGGCGGCGAGGAAGCCCGCGGGACTCCTCTCCATCGGCCAGGTGCTGGCGAAGCTCGGCCCCGAGTTCCCCGATCTCTCCCCGTCGAAGCTGCGCTTCCTCGAGGACCAGGGGCTCATCTCGCCGCAGCGCACGCCGTCGGGCTACCGCAAGTTCGACGCGGCCGACCTCGAGCGGCTGCGCTACATCCTCACCCTCCAGCGCGACCACTACCTGCCGCTCAAGGTGATCCTCGGTCACCTCGACGACATCGACGCCGGCCGCACGCCGCAGGTCCCGGGCGCCAACGTGCGCGTCGAGGCGCCGTCGATCCTCGCGGTCGAGCGGCGGCTCTCGCGCGCCGAGCTGCAGGCCGAGGCGGGCGCGACGAAGCAGCTGCTCGCCGACGCCATCTCCGCGCAGCTCATCCCGGGTGCGGAGCCGTTCGGCGACGACGCGGTGCAGGCGCTGCGCGCGCTCGTCGAGCTGCAGCGCTACGGCATCGAGCCGCGCCACCTGCGCGGCATGCGCCAGTCGGCGCAGCGCGAGGCCGCGCTCATCGAGTCGGCGCTCAAGCCCATGCGCGGCCGCCGCGAGACCGGCAGCCAGGCGAAGGCCGCAGAGGCGGCCCGCGACCTCGCCGGTCAGATCCAGTCCGTGCGGGAGCTGCTGACGCGCGAGGCGCTCGGCTCCTGACCAGCGCGTCGAGCCGTTCGTGGGCGGCAGGGCGTAGACTCGGTCCGACACGCCGCCCCGGGCACGAGATGCACGGCGGCGGGGCATCGGGTCGCTACGGTGGGGCCTAACACTCAATCTCTTCTTGAAGGTTGAGCCCAGCACTGCGGAAGGAACGGCCATGCGCGACGGCAGCCTGGACGATACCCACGGCGGCACCGACGCGGGCGCCGCCGGCCGCTTCGAGGCCGGCCTGCTGTTCACCGACGGCCTGCCCGAGGAGTCCGACGCCGTGGGCTACCGCGGCGCGATCGCCGCCGACGCTGCGGGCATCACCTACCGCCAGCTCGACTACTGGGCCCGCACGGGGCTCGTCGAGCCCACCGTGCGCACCGCCCACGGCTCCGGCAGCCAGCGGCTCTACTCGTTCCGAGACATCCTCGTGCTCAAGCTCGTCAAGCGACTGCTCGACACCGGCATCTCGCTGCAGCAGATCCGCGTCGCCATCCAGCAGCTCCACGAGGCCGGCGTCCGCGACCTCACGCAGACCACCCTCATCTCCGACGGCGCGAGCGTCTACCTCTGCACGTCGAGCGACGAGGTCATCGACCTCCTCGGCCGCGGCCAGGGCGTCTTCGGCATCGCCGTCGGCAAGGTCCTCCGCGAGGTCGAGACCCAGCTCATCGAGCTCGAGGTCACGAGGGTCGACGAGAGCCACGTCGACGAGCTCGCTGCGCGCCGCGCGCGCAAGAGCCGCACGGCCTGACCCGCCCCACTCCGCCGCGCTCCGCCCCGCCTGCGTGAGTGGTCACTCCCGCGCCTGACTGGTCAATCCCGCGCCTGAGTGGTCACTCCCGCGCCTGACTGGCGCCTTCCGCAGCTGAGTGGCGCCTTCCGCACCTGAGTGGCGCCATCCGCACCTGAGTGGCGCCTTCCGCACCTGAGTGGCGCTTCCCGCGCGTGAGTGGCGGCCTCTGAATCTGAGCGGCGCCTCTCGGAGCGAGCGGCACGCGGATAGGTCGGGTCCGGGGAGTCGTGAGGCGCGAGATGGTCTGTGGTCGTCGATGCGCGCAGGGATGGTGGTGGCACGGCTTCGTTCCGTAGCTCGCGTCCGGCAGGTGCCTCCGTGCCGGCGGGAGGCGCCACTCACGTGCGGGAGGCGCCACTCACGCGCGGGAGGCGCCACTCACGCGCGAAAGGCGCCACTCAGGTGGGGGAGGCGCCACTCACGCGCGGGAGGCGCCACTCACATCCCGGAGTGACCACTCACGTGCGGGAGTGACCACTCAGGTGCGGGCGTGACCACTCGCGGCGGCGCGGGTGCGGGAGGGGGAAGGCGCTGCTACTTGGTGGGCTCGGCGGCGGTCGCGTCGGGGTCGGCTGCCTCGGCGGCCGCGGCCTCCTCGAGCTCGGCAGCGGCGGTCGCGTCGACGGCGGCGGTCGGCGCGGGCACCTTGCGGCCCGAGGCAGCCTCGTCGCCCATGCGGCCCGACGCGGTCAGCACGGTCTGGAGCAGCTCGTCGAACTGCAGCGCCATCTCCTGCGCGCCCTCGCCGGGCCACACGTGCAGCGGCCGGGCAGCGCCCTGCGCCTGCTGCATCGACGTGCGCTCGGGCAGGATCGTCTCGAGCACGAGCGGCCCGAACATGTCCTTGAGCTCCTGGATGCGGTACTGGTGCTCGAGCGACTGCGGCCGTGCGCGGTTCACCACGATGCCGAGCGGCTGGAGGCGCGGGCTCAGGCCTCGGCGGATCTCCTCGATCGCGCGGAGCGCGCGGTCGGCGGCGGCGACGGAGAACAGGCCGGGCTCCGTCACGACGAGCACGCGGTCGGACGCTGCCCACGCGGTGCGGGTGAGCGCATTGAGCGACGGAGCGCAGTCGACGAGCACGAGGTCGTAGTCGTTCTCGACGGTCGTGAGCGCCGTCTCGAGCTTCCAGATGTCCTTGATGGTCGGATGCGGTCCGTCGAAGTTGATCGCGGAGGGCGAGCCGATGAGGACGTCGATCGTGCCGCCGTGCCCCTGCGTCCAGCCGGAGGGCGAGATCGCCTGCTGGACGACCTTGTCCTTGGGGTTCGCGAGCACGTCGGCGACGTTGAGGCGGCCCTCGATCTCGATGTCCATGCCGGTCGAGGCATCGGACTGCGGATCGAGGTCGACCACGAGCGTTCGGAGGCCCTTGGCGAAGGCGGCGGAGGCGAGACCGAGCGTCACGGTCGTCTTGCCGACACCGCCTTTGAGGGAGCTGATCGAGAGTACGTGCACGGCGGCCAAGCCTAGCGGCACTAGATTGGAAAGCCCGCGTCGCCGCACTGTTCGGAGGAATCCGCATGTTCTCGAAGCTGCTTGTCGCCAATCGAGGCGAGATCGCGATCCGTGCCTTCCGCGCCGCGAACGAGCTGGGCGTGCGCACCGTCGCGGTGTACGCACACGAGGACCGCAACTCCCTCCACTGCCAGAAGGCCGACGAGGCGTACCAGATCGGCGAGCCGGGCCGACCGGTGCGCGCCTACCTGACGGTGAGCGAGATCATCCGCGTCGCCAAGGACGCCGGCGCCGACGCCATCTACCCGGGCTACGGCTTCCTGAGCGAGAACCCCGAGCTCGCGACCGCCGCCGCCGAGGCGGGCATCACGTTCGTCGGCCCCGGACCCTCGGTGCTCGCGATGGCGGGCAACAAGGTCACCGCGAAGGAGCACGCGATCGCCGCGGGCGTGCCCGTGCTCGCCTCGACCCCCGCCACCACCGACCTCGACGCGCTCATCGCCGGCGCCGACGAGCTCGGCTTCCCGGTCTTCTGCAAGGCCGTCGCGGGAGGCGGCGGCCGAGGGATGCGGCTCGTCGAGCGCCGCGAGGACCTCCCGGGCGCGCTCGAGGCCGCCATGCGCGAGGCCGACAGCGCGTTCGGCGACGCGACCATGTTCATCGAGCAGGCCGTCGTGCGCCCGCGCCACATCGAGGTGCAGATCCTCGCCGACGCCTCGGGCGAGACGGTGCACCTGTTCGAGCGCGACTGCTCGGTGCAGCGCCGCCACCAGAAGGTCGTCGAGCTCGCGCCCGCCCCGAACCTCTCGCAGGAGCAGCGCGACGCGCTCTACCGCGACGCCGTCGCCTTCGCGCGCTCGATCGGCTACGTCAACGCCGGCACCGTCGAGTTCCTGCTCGACACCGCAGGGGAGCGCGCCGGCCAGCACGTGTTCATCGAGATGAACCCGCGCATCCAGGTCGAGCACACGGTGACCGAGGAGATCACCGACGTCGACCTCGTCGCGAGCCAGATCCGCATCGCCGCGGGCGAGTCGCTCGCCGACCTGGGGCTCACGCAGGGCGAGATCCGGATGCACGGCGCGGCCCTGCAGTGCCGCGTCACGACCGAGAACCCCGCCGACGGCTTCCGCCCCGACACCGGCCGCATCACCGCGTACCGCTCGCCGGGCGGCGCGGGCGTGCGCCTCGACGGCGGCACGATCAACCCGGGCACCGAGGTCAGCCCCCACTTCGACTCGATGCTCGCGAAGGTCACGTGCCGCGGCCGCGACCTCGATACGGCCATCCGGCGCGCGCACCGCGCGGTGAGCGAGTTCCGCATCCGCGGCGTCGCCACGAACATCCCGTTCCTGCTCAACCTGCTCGACAGCGACGACTTCCGCTCGGGCGACGTGTCGACGCACTTCATCGACGAGCACCCCGAGCTCACGCGCATCAACCCGCCGAAGGACCGCGCGTCGAAGGTGCTCGCGTGGCTCGCCGACGTGACCGTCAACCAGCCGAACGGCGAGGCCGTCGACGTCATCAACCCGGCCATCAAGCTGCCCGAGATCGACCTCGAGGCGCCCGCACCCGACGGCGAGCGGCAGCGGCTGCAGGAGCTCGGCCCGGCCGGCTGGGCGAAGGCGCTGCGCGAGCGCACCTCGCTCGCGGTCACCGAGACGACGTTCCGCGACGCGCACCAGTCGCTGCTCGCGACGCGCGTGCGCACCGCCGACCTCGTCGCCGTCGCGCCGCACGTCGCCCGCATGACGCCGCAGCTGCTCTCGATGGAGGCGTGGGGCGGCGCGACCTACGACGTCGCGCTGCGCTTCCTCGGCGAGGACCCGTGGGAGCGGCTCGCGGGCATCCGCGAGAGCATGCCGAACATCCCGCTGCAGATGCTGCTGCGCGGCCGCAACACCGTCGGCTACACCCCGTACCCGACCGAGGTGACGGAGGCGTTCGTCGAAGAGGCAGCCGCGACCGGCATCGACGTGTTCCGCATCTTCGACGCGCTCAACGACGTCGACCAGATGCGGCCCGCGATCGACGCGGTGCTCGCGACCGGCACGACGGTCGCCGAGGTGGCGCTGTGCTACTCGGGCGACCTGCTCGACCCGGCCGAGGACCTCTACACGCTCGACTACTACCTCGCGCTCGCCGAGCGCATCGTCGACGCGGGGGCGCACGTGCTCGCGATCAAGGACATGGCGGGACTGCTGCGCGCCGGTGCGGCGTCGAAGCTCGTCGCGGCGCTCCGAGAGCGCTTCGACGTGCCGGTGCACCTCCACACGCACGACACGGCCGGCGGCCAGCTCGCGACGCTGCTCGCCGCATCCGCAGCCGGCGTCGACGCGGTCGACGTCGCGAGCGCCCCGATGGCCGGCACGACGAGCCAGCCGTCGCTCTCGGCGCTCATCGCGGCCGTCGCGCACACCGATCGCGACACGGGCATCTCGCTCGACGCGGCGAGCGACCTCGAGCCCTACTGGGAGGCGGTCCGCCGCCTCTACAAGCCGTTCGAGTCGGGACTGCCGGGCCCGACCGGCCGCGTCTACCGCCACGAGATCCCGGGCGGGCAGCTCTCGAACCTGCGCCAGCAGGCGATCGCGCTCGGCCTCGCCGACGACTTCGAGAAGATCGAGGACTGGTACGCCGCCGCCTCGCGCATCCTCGGCCGTCCCACGAAGGTGACGCCGTCGTCGAAGGTCGTCGGCGACCTCGCGCTGCAGCTCGTCGCGCAGGGCGTCGACCCCGACGACTTCGAGCGCGACCCGCGCAAGTACGACATCCCCGACTCCGTCATCGGGTTCATGGCCGGCGAGCTCGGCGACCTGCCGGGCGGCTGGCCCGAGCCGTTCCGCTCGAAGGTGCTCGAGGGCCGCGACGTCGACATCTCGGTCACGCCGCTCACGACCGAGCAGCTCGACCGGCTGCGCGAGCCCGGCGCCGACCGTCAGGACGCGCTCAACGAGCTGCTCTTCGCCGGCCCCACCGCCGCGTTCAAGGAGGTCCGCGAGCAGTACGGCGACCTCTCGGTCGTCGACACGATCGACTACCTCTACGGCATGCAGCACGGCGAGGAGCACCAGGTCGGCATCGGCCGCGGCGTCACCCTCAACGTCGAGCTCGAGGCGGTCGGCGAGCCCGACGACGACGGGATCGTCACCGTCATGACGGTCCTCAACGGCCAGCTGCGCCCCGTCTACGTGCGCGACCGCTCCGTGACGGTCGACAAGCAGAAGGCGGAGAAGGCGGATGCGTCGGCACCCGGCCACGTCGCCGCCCCGTTCGCGGGCGCGGTGACGGTGAAGGTCGCCGAGGGTGACACGGTCGCCGCGGGCGACCCGATCGCGACGATCGAGGCGATGAAGATGGAGGCCGCGATCACCACCTCCATCGCGGGCACGATCGAGCGCATGGCGCTCACGGGCACGACGCCGGTCGAGGCCGGCGACCTCATCGCGGTGGTGCGCCCGGCATGAGCGTGCGAGAGATCCGTGTCTTCGGCGACCCGGTGCTGCGCGAGCGCGCCGCGCAGGTCGACCCCGGCGCGCCCGCGACCGCCGCGCTCGTGCAGGACCTGCTCGACACCGTGCGGCTGCCGGGTCGCGCGGGCGTCGCCGCCAACCAGATCGGCGTCGCGAAGGCGGCCTTCTCCTACAACGTCGACGGGCAGGTCGGCTACGTGCTCAACCCGCGCATCGTCGAGGTGCGCGGCGAGCCCGAGCTCGTCGACGAGGGCTGCCTGTCGGTGCCCGAGCTCGGCTTCCCCACGCCGCGGCACCCGTTCGCGCGCGTCGAGGGCGTCGACCTCGACGGCGCGGAGGTCGTGCTCGAGGGGGAGGGTCTCATGGCGCAGCTGCTGCAGCACGAGATGGGCCACCTCGACGGCAGGCTCTACCTGCAGGCGCTCGACAAGGAGATGCGCAGCGTCGCGATGGCCGAGGTGCGGAAGGCCCCCTGGTACTGAACCGCGTCAGTCGCGCTTCTCGAGCGTGAAGATGCCGTAGCGCATCGCGCCCGTGCGGTAGGCGGCGATGAGTCGGGGGAACGACAGCGCGAACACGCGGTTGCGCGCCGGGAGGGCGATGCGGCGGATGTCGCGGTCGGTCACGAGCGCGCGCGCGAGCCGGCGGGCGCAGATCGTCCACGTGCGCGCCACGCGGCGGCTGACGTCCTCGAAGCCGACGACCTCGAAGCCGGCCGCGCGCGCCATCGCCTCGTACTCCTCGCGCGTGCCCATCGAGGGCAGGCGGCCCTCGCGGCAGATCGGCTCGAGCAGGTGCCGCACCTTCCAGCCGGTCGCGCCCGTCTCGGCGAGCCACGCGCAGACGACGAGGCGGCCGCCGGGCGCGAGCACGCGATGCGCCTGGTCGAAGAACGCCTGCTTGTCGACCATGTGCTCGCTCGACTCGATCGACCAGGCCGCGTCGACCGACGCATCCGCGAGATCGTTCTCGAGCCAGTCGCCGACGCGGATGTCGACGCCGTCGACCGGGTGCGCCGCCGCGTACGCGGCCTGCTCGGCCGAGAGCGTGAACCCGGTCACCCGAGCGCCGCGCGTGGTCGCGAGCCGGCGCGCGGTGCCGCCGTAGCCGCAGCCGATGTCGGCGGCGTGCTGCCCGGGCTCGAGGCGCAAGCGGTCGCCGACCGTGTCGACGAGCGCCTCCACCGCCTGGTCGGGCGACTCGCGCCCCGTCGTCCACAGGCCGTGGTGGACGTGCTCGCCCCACACCCGCCGGTAGATGAGGTCGAGCTCGTCGTAGTGGTCGGCGACCGCCGCGGTGCTCTGCGGCGCGTTCGGGACGATCATGCGAGCGGCCGACCCATCACCGAGAGCACCGGCGGCTCACTCGCCGACGTCGTGCGCCGTGGAGTTCGACGCGTAGATGTCGTCGATCTGCGGCTTGAAGTCGTTCATGATGTTGTGGCGCTTGATCGACATCTTCGGCGTCAGGTAGCCCGACGCCTCGACGAACTCGATCGGCAGGATCGCGAACTTGCGCACCGACTCGGCGCGCGAGACGAGCCGGTTCGCGCGCTGGATCGCGCCGCGCACCTCCTCGACGACCGCGGGATGCGCGGCGGCCTGCTCGAGCGACATCGACTTGTCGTGGCCGTGGTTCTCGAGCCAGGTGGCGAGCATCTCGGCGTCGAGCGTGATGAGCGCGGCGACGAACGGCTTCTGGTCGCCCACGATGACCGGCTGCCCGATGATCGTGTTCGAGCGGATCGGGTCCTCGAGCGTGTTCGGCGCGACGTTCTTGCCCGCGGCGGTGACGATGAGCTCCTTCTTGCGGCCCGTGATGGTGAGGTAGCCGTCGGCGTCGAGCGAGCCGATGTCGCCGGTGTGGAACCAGCCGTCCTCGGTGAACGCCTCCTGCGTCGCCTGCTCGTTCTGCCAGTAGCCGGCGAACACGGCGACGCCCTTGCCGAGCACCTCGCCGTCGGGGGCGATCTTCACGCCGTTGCCGGGCAGCGCCGGTCCGACCGTGCCGATCTTGAACCGGTCGGGGAGGCCCACGGTGAGCGGCGCGGTGGTCTCGGTGAGGCCGTAGCCCTCGAGGATGCGGATGCCGAGCGAGCGGTAGAAGTGCGCGAGGAACGTCGACAGCGGGGCGGAGCCCGAGACGGCGTACTTAACCCGCCCGCCCATCGCGGTGCGGAGCTTGTTGAGCACGAGGCGGTCGAAGAGCGCGAACTGCAGCTTGAGGGGGAGCGGCACGTGACCGGCGTCGAGCGCCTTCGAGTGCGCGACGGCGACCTGGGCGGCGCGGCGGAAGATCTTGCCCTTGCCGCCGGCCTCGGCCTTCTGCTCGCTCGCGTTGTAGACCTTCTCGAACACGCGCGGCACGGCGAGGAAGAAGGTGGGGCGGAAGGAGCCGAGCGATGCGAGCAGCTTCTTCGTGTCGGACTGGTGGCCGACGCGCACCGTCGAGGCGATCGCGAGCACCGAGATGAAGCGGGCGAACACGTGCGCCTGCGTCACGAACAGCAGCGTCGACGTGCCGGGGCCGACGACATCCTTCATGACGACGCGGGCGTTGCGGCACAGCTCGACGAAGTTCGAGTGCGTGATCATCGTGCCCTTGGGGCGGCCGGTCGAGCCCGAGGTGTAGATGAGCGTCGCGATGTCGCTGCCGACGGCGAGCGAGCGGCGGCGCTCGATCTCGTCGTCGGGCACATCCTTGCCCTGCTCGACGAGCCGGTCGAGGTCGCCGCGGTCGATGCGCCAGACGTCGGTGATCGCGGGCAGGTCGCCGTGCGCCTCGTCGAAGCGCGACACGAGGTCGGCGTCCTCGAGGATGACCCGGGTCGCGCCGCCGTCGGAGAGGATCCACTGGATCTGCGACGGGGCCGACGTCTCGTACACGGGCACCATGCGGGCGCCGGCGTACCAGAGCGCGAAGTCGACGAGCGAGAACTCGTAGCGCACCTTGCACATGAAGCCGACGGAGTCGCCCGGCTGCACGCCCGCCGCGACGAGGCCCTTCGCGAGCGCGATCACCTGGCGGTGGAACTCGCGCGTCGAGATGTCGCGCCAGCCCTCGCCCTCGGGCACCGCGAACAGCGGCGCATCGGGGTGGTTGAGCAGCGTCTCCTCGAGGAGGTCCGTGACGTTCGCCTCCGGGTCCGCGGGGACGACGGGCGGCGTGACGCCCTCGGGGACGGTGAGCTGTGGCACTGGGACTCCTTCGGCTGTCGTGCTTTTCCTCATCATATGGTCGCGCGTGCCGGGGCCTCGCACGTCCGCCGCATGTCTGTGCGGCACGCACGACTGCCCTAGGCTCGAGGCCTCTGGGAGGTGCGATGTTCTACTGGCTGATGCGGCACTGGGTGGTCGGGCCGTACATGACGCGCGTCTTCCGGCCGTGGGTCGTGGGCGTCGACAACATCCCCCAGCAGGGCGGGGCGATCATCGCCGGCAACCACCTCTCGGTGATCGACTCCTTCCTCATGCCGCTCGTCATCGACCGCCGCGTCTACTTCCTCGCGAAGTCCGACTACTTCAACGGCAAGGGCCTCAAGGGCCGGCTCATGCGGTGGTTCTTCCTCGCGGTCGGCCAGCTGCCGATGGACCGCTCGGGCGGCGAGAAGAGCTCGCAGAGCCTCGACGCCGCGCTGCAGAAGCTGCAGGACGGCGGGCTGATCGGCATCTACCCCGAGGGCACGCGCAGCCCGGACGGCAAGCTCTACCGCGGTCGTACCGGCGTCGCGCGCATGGTGCTCGACGCGCGCGTGCCGGTCGTGCCGTGCGTCATGGTCGACACCGAGAAGATCATGCCCATCGGCCGGCGGCTCCCGAAGGTCGGCCGCATCGGGATCATCTTCGGCGAGCCGCTCGACTTCTCGCGCTACTACAACCTCGAGGGCGACCGCTTCGTGCTGCGGTCCATCACCGACGAGATCATGGTCGCGCTCAACCGCATCTCCGACCAGGAGTACATCGACGTCTACGCGTCGAGCGTGAAGTCGCGGGTCGAGGCGGAGCGCCGGGCGCTCGCCGCGAACCGCGGCGGCCGACCCGCTCGGTAGACTGATCCGTGGCGCGCACCGCGCCGCTGGAAGCGAAGGCGAGCATGACTGACACGATCGCGATCCCCGACGCCGACGAGCGCGGCTCCATCGAGCAGGGCCTCGACGCGTATCGCGCGCTGCCGGTCAAGCAGCAGCCCGCGTGGCCCGACGAGGACGCCGTCGAGCAGGTGCGCCGCGAGCTGCGCAGCGCCCCGCCGCTCGTCTTCGCCGGCGAGGTCGACATGCTGCGCGATCGGCTCGCCGCCGCCGCGCAGGGCCGGGCGTTCCTGCTGCAGGGCGGCGACTGCGCCGAGACCTTCGCGGGCGCCACGGCCGACAACATCCGCAACCGCGTGAAGACGATCCTGCAGATGGCGGTCGTGCTCACGTACGGCTCCGCGATGCCGGTCGTGAAGATGGGTCGCATGGCCGGGCAGTTCGCCAAGCCGCGCTCGAGCGACGCCGAGACCCGCGGCGACCTGACGCTGCCGGCCTACCGCGGCGACATCGTCAACGGCTACGACTTCACGCTCGAGTCGCGCACGGCCGACCCGCAGCGGATGCTGCGCGGTTACCACATGGCCGCATCGACGCTCAACCTCGTGCGCGCCTTCACGCAGGGTGGCTTCGCCGACCTGCGCCAGGTGCACTCGTGGAACAAGGGCTTCGCGCAGAACCCGTCGTTCGCGCGCTACGAGGCGCTCGCCGGCGAGATCGACCGCGCCGTGCGCTTCATGGAGGCCGCGGGCGCGAACTTCGACGAGCTGCGCGGCGTCGAGTTCTTCACGGGCCACGAGGGCCTGCTGATGGACTACGAGCGCGCCATGACGCGCATCGACTCGCGCACGGGCCTCGCCTACAACACCTCGAGCCACTTCCAGTGGATCGGCGAGCGCACGCGCGAGATCGACGGCGCGCACGTCGACTTCTTCTCACGGGTGCGCAACCCCATCGGCGTGAAGCTGGGCCCATCGACGACCGCCGCCGACATGGAGGCGCTCGTCGACCGGCTCGACCCCGAGCGCGAGCCCGGCCGCATCACGTTCATCACCCGGATGGGCGCCGGTCGCATCCGCGACGCCCTGCCGCCGCTGCTCGAGGCCTCGAAGTCGCTCGAGTCGACGCCGCTGTGGGTCACCGACCCGATGCACGGCAACGGCATCACGACGAAGAACGGCTACAAGTCGCGCCGCTTCGACGACGTGGTCGACGAGGTGCGCGGCTTCTTCGAGGCGCACCGAGCGGTCGGGACGTTCCCGGGCGGCATCCACGTCGAGCTCACGGGCGACGACGTCACCGAGTGCCTCGGCGGCTCGGAGGAGATCGACGAGCTCGGCCTCGAGTCGCGCTACGAGTCGCTGTGCGACCCGCGGCTCAACCACATGCAGTCGCTCGAGCTCGCGTTCCTCGTCGCCGAGGAGCTGCGCGCCGCCCAGCGCCCCTAGGGGCTCCGTCAGTAGGTGGCGTCGATCACGACCGTCGTGCCCTCGACGACCGGTCCGGGCGCGCCCGGGTCCTGCGAGAGGATCGCCGCGAGCGCCTGGAGCGGCTCCGGCACGTTCGTGCGCAGGTCGGGCACGAGGCCCGCGTCGCGGATCGCCTGCACGGCGTCCGGGATGGTCATGCCCACGACGTCCGGCACGTCGACCATGACCGGTCCGAGCGAGACGACGCCCGAGATCGAGTCCCCTCGCCGCAGCTGCCGGTCGGTGGGGATGGCGAGCGAGATGAGCCGCCCCTGCTCGACCTCGTCGGAGTGCTCCTGCGCCGAGAAGTCCACGACGAGCCCCGCCTGCTCGAGCGCCGCCTGCGCCTCGGCGGCGACCTGGCCGGCCTCGGCCGGCACGGGCCCGAGCGAGACCCGGAGGGCGATCGGGGTGCGCTCCTCGATCGCCTCGAGCTGCGACACGTCGGTGCCGTCGGGCGTGAACGCCGCGAGCACGGTGCCGGCCGTGGCGCCGTCGAAGACCGCGTCTGGCTCGCCGTCAGCGACCGTGAACTCGGCGGCCTCGATCGCGGCGCGCGCCTCGTCGACGGGCATCCCGGCGACGGCGGGCGGCGGCAGGCTGCGGCGGCCCGACGAGACGACGAGCTGCACGGCCTCGCCGTTCGCGAGCACGGTGCCCGCCCCCGGATCGGTGCGGAGCGCGTGGCCGGCCGGGGTGTCGTAGTCGGGCTCCGAGACGGTGCCGTCCACCTCGATGCCCTCGGCGGCGAGCAGCGCGAGCGCCGCCTCCTGCGTCTCGCCGGCCACGGACGGCACGGTCGCGCTGCCGCCCGGCCCGAGGTTGAACCACCAGCCGATGCCGGCAGCGACGAGCGCGCCGATGACCACGATCGCGAGCCACAGCATCCCGCGCCGTCGGCGCACGGTGACGCGCCGCGCGAGCGCGGTGGTCGCGACCCCGTCGCCGGCGTCGTGCACGACCTCGGGCTCGGCCAGCTGGCGGCGCCGCTGCGGCCGGGGCCGCTCGATGACGGTCGTCGAGCGGTCGTCCTCCGCGACGAACGGCATGACGGTGGTGGGGCTGTCGAGCCCGCGCTCGCGCACCGCGTGCAGCTCGGCGAGCATCTCCGAGGCATCGGAGGGCCGCAGGTTGGGGTCGCGCTGCGTCGCCCAGTGCACGAGCGAGTCGAGCGCCTCCGGCACGCCGTTCGCGACGCTCGACGGCAGCGGCACCTGCTCGTTCGCGTGCTGGAAGGCGATCTGCATCGGCTCGTCGCCGACGAACGGCTGCTGGCCCGTGAGCATCTCGAAGAGCATGATGCCCACCGCGTAGATGTCGCTGCGCGCGTCGGCGAGGCCGCGGGTGACGAGCTCGGGGGAGAGGTAGGCGATCGTGCCGAGCAGCGCCTTGCCGGTCGCGGTGTTCTGGGTCGCCGCGCGCGCGAGGCCGAAGTCGCCGATCTTGATGCGGCCGTCGTGCGCGAGCAGGATGTTCTCGGGCTTGAGGTCGCGGTGCACGATGCCCGCGCGATGCGCGGCGGCGAGGCCCGCGAGGATCGCCTCGAGCACGTCGAGCGACTGCTCGGAGGTGATGCGGCCGCGCTCCGCGAGCAGGTCGCGGAGCGTGATCGACGGCACGAGCTCCATCACGAGCCACGCGAGCCCGTCGTCCTCGCCCTGGTCGTAGGTGTTGACGACGTTCGGATGCGCGAGCCGCGCCGCCGCCTTCGCCTCCTGGATGAAGCGCTCGCGGAAGTGCTCGTCGTCGCCGAGGTGCGGGTGCATGACCTTGACGGCGACCTTGCGGTCGAGCCGCAGGTCGAGCCCCTCGTACACGCTTGCCATGCCGCCGCGAGCGATCCGCTCGCCGACCGCGTACCGACGGTCGATCGTGCGTCCGATGACGGGATCGCGGGGGTCGACGGGCACGAAGGCGAGGATAGGCGGCGGACCGGCGCTTGCCGATGACCCACGCCGCAATGCCAGGATGGGAGCGTGACACACGACACCGCATGGCTCACCGTTCCCGACCTCGTGACCCTGCTCGGTCAGCCGGTCGGCCGCATCCACCGCCTCATCGAGGAGCACCGCCTCCCCGCCACCCGCCGCAACGGCACGCTGCAGGTGCCCGCGCTGTGCGTGCGCGACGGCGAGCCCCTCAGCGAGCTGCGGGGCACGCTGCTCGTGCTCCACGACCTCGGCGTCACCGAGGACGAGGCGATCGACTGGCTGCTCGCGGAGGACGACTCGCTCGGGATGACGCCGATCGACGCGATGCGCGCCGGCGGCAAGGCCTCGGTGCGGAAGGCCGCGCAGCTGCTCGGCTAGTCCGGCTCGTCCTCGCAGCGCAGGAGCGTCGGCAGGATCGTCGCGTGCCGGAGCAGGAACGCGCGCTCGTCGAGCCGCTTGCGCCGGAGCCACCCCGTGACCTCGCTGCTGTGCTTGCTCGCGTTGCACGACGGGCAGGCGGGGACCACGTTCTCGAGGGTGTAGCGCCCGCCGCGCGAGATCGGCATGACGCAGTCGCGCTGCAGCGCGACATCCGTCGCCCGGCAGTAGGCGCAGCCCTCCCACGCGGCGAGGAGGTCGGCCCACTGCTCCGCGGTGAGGTCGTTGTCGACGCGGGCGAGCCGCCCTTGCCGTCGCTTCGCGTAGCGGGCGCGGGCCGCGGGCTTCGCGCTCGGGAACCTGCGGCGAGCGGGCACGGCGTCAGCTGTCGCGCTTCGAGACCGTGTCGGCGAGCCGCTCGAGCTCGAGCACGGCGGAGCGCGAGAGCTCGCCCTCGTGCAGCGACTCGAGCGCCTCGCCGACGGCGCCGTCGATGAGCGCCTCGAGGCGCGCGGGCGCGTCGGACCGCCGGATCGCGTCCTGCAGGATCGCCACCTGGCGCTCGTCGAGCTCGCGGTCGCCGAGCAGCTCGTCGAGCATCGTCCGCACGCCGGGGGTGAGCCGCTGCCGCGCGATCTCGATGAGCACGGTGCGCTTGCCCTCGCGCAGGTCGTCGCCGGCGGGCTTGCCCGTCACGGCCGGGTCGCCGAAGACGCCGAGCAGGTCGTCGCGCATCTGGAACGCGACGCCCACCGGCAGCCCGTAGCCCGCGAGCGCGTCGAGCTGGCGGTCGCTCGCGCCCGCGAGCAGTGCGCCGAGCGTCAGCGGCGCCTCGACCGAGTACTTCGCCGACTTGTAGACGGCGACCGTGTGCGCTCGGTCGAGGAGCGCCGCGGGCTCCTGGCGGATCCACGCGGCCTCCTCGAGCACGTCGAGGTACTGCCCGAAGGTGACCTCCTCGCGCATCCGTCGGTATGCGTCGTGCACCGCGTCGCCGTGCGCCGCGCCGCGGCACGCGAGCAGCATGCGGTCGTCGGCCCAGTTGAGCAGCAGGTCGCCCGCGAGCAGCGCGGCGCTCGATCCCCACGAGGCGGCGTCGCCCACCCACTCGCCGTCGCGGTGCACGGCCTCGAGCGCTCGGTGCATCGCGGGCCTGCCCCTGCGAGTGTCGGATGCGTCGATGATGTCGTCGTGCACGAGCGCGGCGGCGTGGAAGAGCTCCATCGCCGTCGCGACGCCCACGACGTCAACCCACTCGGGGTCCTGCTCGGTGCCCGTCGTGTGCGGCGCACCCGGCCGGGACGCCGCGACGGCGTGCCATCCCCACAGCACGAACGAGCTGCGCACGCGCTTGCCGCCCGACACCATCTCGCGCACGAGCCGCATGAGCGGGGCCGCATCGGCCGAGATCTCGGTGAGGGCGCGCTCGCGCGCATCGAGGTACTGCTGGAGGGAGCCGTCGACGGCTCGGGAGAATCGCTGCTGGGCGGACACATCCCACATGCTATTGACAGCGGAGACGCGTAGACTGGCCATCCGCACCAGTCGAGCGAAGGGGGTGCGAGATGGGCCTCTCCGAGCACGAGCAGCGTTTGCTCGACGAGATGGAGCGCAATCTCTACAAGCACGAGGCTGACATCGTGAACACGTCGAGCGGTCCGCGGACCGTCGACTACACGAAGGTCGCGATCGGCGTGCTGGGCATCGCCGTCGGCCTGGTCCTCGTCGTCGTCGGCGTGCTGATGAAGCTCGCCGTCATCGGCGTCGCCGGGTTCGGCGTCGCGGTCGTGGGTGCGCTCTGGGCGCTGTCGGCCTCGAAGCCCGCGACCGGCGACGACGCCGCCGCGCAGGGACGGCCGGGCCAGGGACCGGCGGCTGCGAAGCAGGGTCCGGGCCTCATGGACCGGCTCGCCCAGGAGTGGGACGACCGCAACACGAGGGGCTAGGGCCAAGACTCCAGGGCTCAGCCCTCCACACACCTCCACGACGGGGCCAGCGCGATGCGCGCTGGCCCCTTTCGCGTGCCAGGGGCGCTGCCGGCCGCGCCGGGCCACGCCGTCGTGCCCGGACGGCGCGCGCGAGCCGCGAGCGGCGGGAAATCCCTCCACCGCCGATCCCCGCGGAATCTTGAGGAAGAGCCGCGATTCGCGGCGCGATTTCCGGCACGCGTGGCGGCTAGTGGAGTAGAGTGGAGGAAGTCGGCAGGAGTCGGCGGTTCTCGCAGGCCGGACGAGAGGGGGCGATGTGTTCCTCGGCACCCACACGCCCAAGCTCGACGACAAGGGCCGCGTCATCCTCCCCGCCCGCTTCCGGCAGGAGCTCGAGGGCGGCCTCGTGCTCACACGCGGCCAGGAGCGGTGCATCTACGTCTTCTCGATCCGCGAGTTCGAGCGGGTGCACGAGCAGATCCGGCAGGCGCCGCTCACCTCCGCGGGTGCCCGCGACTTCCTCCGCCTGTTCCTCTCGGGCGCGTCGAGCGAGCAGCCCGACAGCCAGCACCGGGTGACGATCCCCGCGAACCTCCGCGACTACGCGGGCCTCGGCCGCGACCTCACCGTCATCGGTGCGGGCAGCCGCGCCGAGATCTGGGACACGACGGCCTGGAACGAGTACTACGCGGCCAAGGAGGCCGACTTCGCGTCGACGACCGAGGAGGTGATCCCCGGCATCTTCTGACCTGGCCCGTGACCCCCAGCTGTCCGCCGCGCCGCACCTTCCCCGGTGGCGCGTCGAACGGATGGGGATCAGGGGCCGGGTCGGGATGGGACACGACATGGACGCATCCGCACTCCACACCCCGGTGATGCTCGCTCGCACGCTCGAGCTGCTCGCCCCCGCGATCGAGGCAGCCGCCGCTGCCGGGCGCGCGCCCGTCGTCGTCGACGGCACGCTCGGCATGGGCGGCCACACCGAGGCGCTGCTCGCCGCGCACTCCACGCTCGTCGTCGCCGGCATCGACCGCGACCCCGACGCCATCCGGCTCGCGGGCTCGCGCCTCGCGCGCTTCGGCGACCGCTTCCGGCCCGTCCAGGCGACCTACGACCGCATCGACCTCGCCGTCGAGGCCGCCGGCCCCCACGCCCCCGACGGCATCCTGCTCGAC
>NZ_BAAAKK010000001.1:848722-881928 GCF_039527715.1 Agrococcus citreus | reverse complement strand
CTCGAGCCTGCAGCTCGACGCCGCCGACCGCGGCTTCGCCTACGCGAAGGACGCGCCCCTCGACATGCGGATGGGCCAGGACGGCGACGTGACCGCCGCGACCATCCTCGCCGAGCGCAGCGCGCGCGACCTCGCGCGGCTCTTCCGCGAGTACGGCGACGAGAAGCTCGCCGACCGCTACGCCCGCGCCATCGTCGCCGCGCGCGACGAGGCGCCGATCGAGACCTCGAAGCGGCTGGTCGACATCCTGCAGGCCGCGACGCCTCGCGCGCTGTCGAACCAGGGCCACCCCGCCAAGCGCGTCTTCCAGGCGCTGCGCATCGAGGTGAACCAGGAGCTCGCCATCCTCGAGCGGACGATGCCCGCCGCGATCGACGCGCTCGCGGAGGGCGGCAGGCTCGTCGTGCTCGCATACCAGTCGCTCGAGGACCGCATCGTCAAGCGCGCCCTGCAGGCGGCCACGTCCTCCACCGCCCCGCTCGACCTGCCGGCCGAGCTGCCCGACCACGCGCCGCACCTGCGCCTGCTCGTCAAGGGCGCGGAGCTCGCCGACGACGCCGAGCGCGCCGCCAATCCCCGATCCGCACCCGTCCGACTCCGAGCAGCGCAGCGCATCCGACCGGTGTCGCTGCCCTCGACCTCCGCTTCGACCAACCGGGAGCCGTCATGAGCACTGCCGCCGTCATCGACCTCCACGCGCTGCCGACCGGCGCGCCGCAGCGGCACGCGCAGCCCGAGCGCGAGCGCCACCTGCGCGCGCTGCCGGCGGTCGCGCCGCGGCGCGCGCCGCGCCTCGTGCACGGCATCGTCGCGCTCGTCGGGCTCGCGGGCATCGTCGTCGCCCAGCTCGGCCTCTCGGTCGTCATCAGCGAGGGCGCCTACCGGCTGAGCGCGCTGCAGGGCGAGTCGACCGCGCTCGCGCGCACCGAGCAGACGCTCGCCGAGGACATCGCCGTGCTCGCCTCGCCGCAGCACGTCGCCGTCGCCGCCGACGACCTCGGCATGCTCGCGGGCCAGCCGTCGCAGTTCCTGACGCTCTCGGGCGAGGCGACGGCCGGCGGCCCGGACGCGCTGCACATGCAGGCGCCCGCGCTCGACCAGTTCGGCATCTACGTGCCCAACGCCCTGCTGGCCGAGGCGCCGCAGGTCGCGGCCACGGTGCAGCACGTGCAGGCGGAGGCCGCGCGCCCCTACCCGGGCATGCTGCTGCCGGCCGGCGAGACGGCCCTGCCCACCACCCCGGCGCCCGCCGAGGTCGTCGACGGGCCCGCCCCCGGCACCCTGCTGACGACCACCGCGGGGGAGTGAGGGCGTGGCGGCCCGCCGCTGCGCCACTCGGCCGCTACCGTGCGTTGACGCGCGTTCGACTCGACCGAGGCTCGCCGACGCGAGCCCGAAGCGGAGGTTCCCTTGGCCGTGAAGCGGATCCGCAGCCGCAACCGCGTGCGCACGACGATCGTCGCCGTGCTCACGCTCGCGCTGCTCGCGACCTTCGTGGTGCGGCTCGCCGACATCCAGCTCGTGCGCGCCGAGGCGCTCAACGCCGAGGCGGATGGGCGGCGCGGCGTCTCGCAGACGATCTTCGGCACGCGCGGCCCGATCGTCGACGCCGGCGGCACGGTGCTCGCCGAGAGCGTCGACCGCTGGGACCTCACGATCTCGCCGCAGTACACGCGCGACCTGCTGCCGGGGGTCGACGGCGTCGACGAGACGGTGACCGGCGGTGAGGCGCTCGAGCGGATCGGTGCGATCACGGGCCAGGATCCCCTCGACCTGCAGGCCATGATCCTCGCGGAGCTCGAGCGCAACCCCGACTCCGACTACCTGCTGCTCTCGAGCGGCCTCACCGCGACGCAGTTCGAGGCCGTGCGCGAGCTGAACCTGCCCTACGTCTACCTGCGGCTCAACCCGCAGCGCGTCTACCCCGCGGGCTCCGTGGCCGGCAACCTCGTCGGCTTCATGGGGCAGAGCGAACCGCTCGCCGGCATCGAGCGCAGCGAGGACGCGTGCCTCTCGGCCGAGGACGGCGGACGCACCTTCGACCGCTCGGCCGACGGCACGCCCATCCCCGGGTCGATGGTGACGAACCCCGCCGTCGACGGCGGCACGGTGCAGCTCACGATCGACGCCGACGTGCAGTACCAGGTGCAGCAGCTCACCGAGCAGTACACCGCGCAGCTGCGCGCCCGCAGCGGCACGACCATCATCATGCGCACCGACGGCACGCTCGCCGCCGTCGCGGAGTCGTCGAGCGTCGACCCGAACGACCCGACGGCGACGGATCAGCGCGACCGGGGCTCCCGCGCCTTCACCGCCGCCTACGAGCCGGGGTCGATCTTCAAGACGTTCTCGTTCGCCGCGATGCTCGACCTCGGCCTCATCTCGCCGCGCGACGAGCTCAGCGTGCCGTGGACCTACACCGAGCCCGGCGTGCGCGTGCGCGACGCCCATTCGCACCCCGTCGAGCAGTGGACGGCCGCGGGCGTGCTCGTGAACTCGTCGAACTCGGGCATGGTGCGCCTCGCCGAGGACATGGACCGCGCCGACTACCTCGACTACCTCGAGCGCTTCGGCTTCGGCGAGCAGACCGCGGTCGGCTTCGCCGGCGAGCAGCCCGTGCCCATGCGCCCCGCCGAGCGGCTCGACCCGCAGACCCGGCTCAACGTGCTGTTCGGACAGGGCATCGCCGCCACGCCCATCCAGCTCGCCTCCGCGTACCAGGCGCTCGCCAACGGCGGAGAGCACCTGCCGGCGCGACTCATCGCGAGCTGCACCGAGGCCGACGGCACCGTCTCGAGCCCCGAGGTCGGCGGAGCGGAGCGCGTCGTGAGCGAGTCGACCGCCCGGCAGACGCTCGAGGTGCTCGAGCACGTCGTCACCGACTACGGCTACGACACCTTCCCGATCGAGGGCTACCGGATCGCCGCCAAGACCGGCACGGCGCAGATGGCATACGAGGACGGCTCGGGCTACGACCCCTCGCGGATGATGATCTCGGTCGCGGGCGTCTTCCCCGTCGACGACCCGCAGTTCGTGGTGCTGACGCTGTTCGACAGCCCCCAGACGATCCGCACGAGCGGCGGGGCCATCCCGGCCTTCCACGATATGGTGAACCTTCTGATCCGCCACTACGACATCCCCCCGAGCACGACCCCGGCCTCCGAGGTGCCGCTCGAGTGGACGGCGGATCAGCCGTGACCCCCTGCGCGGCGCTGCCGTGAGCGGCACCGCGGTGGAGAAGACTGAGGAGAGGATGTCCGTGGCGGGCGTGACCCCGAGGATCCTGCGACCCGAGCACCCCGCGGCCCGGCCGATCACGGGGCTGGTCGATGCGTTCGAGCTGCCGGTGTCGGCCGACCTCGACGGCGTCGAGGTCACGGGCATCACCATCGAGTCCTCCGACGTGCAGCCCGGCGACATCTTCGCCGCGCTCCCGGGAGCCCACCGGCACGGCGCCGAGTTCGCAGCCGCCGCGCTCGAGCGCGGCGCGGTCGCGATCGTCACCGACCCGGCGGGCGCCGAGATGCTCGAGACGGATGCGCCCGTGATCGTCGTCGACGACCCGCGCGCCGCGCTCGGCGAGATCGCCGCGTGGGTCTACCGCACCGACGAGGAGCCGCCCAAGCTCTTCGGGATCACCGGCACGAACGGCAAGACCTCCACGGCGTTCATGCTCGAGGGCCTGCTCGCCGACCTCGGCTTCGTCACGGGCCTGTCGACGACCGCCGAGCGCCACGTCGGCGACCTCGTCGTCACCTCGAAGCTCACGACCCCCGAGGCGAGCGAGCTGCACGCGCTGCTCGCACGGATGCGCGAGGCGGGCGTGCGCGCCGCCGTGCTCGAGGTGAGCGCGCAGGCGCTCGAGCGCCACCGCATCGACGGCGTCGTGTTCGACGTCGTCGCGTTCACGAACCTGAGCCACGACCACCTCGACGACTACGGCTCGATGGACGCCTACTTCGACGTCAAGCTCGACCTCTTCACGCCCGATCGCGCGCAGCGCGGCGTCGTCTGCGTCGACACCGACTGGGGTGTGCGCGTCGCCGAGCGGAGCCGCATCCCCGTCACGACCGTGACGAGCGATCCGGACCGCAGCGCCGACTGGCACGTGGACATCTGGGAGGAGACGGCCGTCTCCACCTCGTTCACCCTCACCGGCATCGACGGCGGCGCCATCGAGGTGCAGATCCCGTTCATCGGCCGCCACATGGCCGTCGACGCCGCGATCGCGATCCTCATGCTCGTCGAGGACGGCTTCGAGATCGAGGGCGTCGCCGAGGTGATCGACCGCGGCATGCGCGCGACCCTCCCGGGCCGCATCGAGCGCGTCTCGGGCGACGAGGGGCCGTCGGTCTTCGTCGACTACGGCCACAGCCCCGACGCGTTCGCGCAGACCCTGCAGGCGCTGCGCCGCGTCACCGAGGGCCGGCTCGTGATGGTCTTCGGCGCCGACGGCGACCGCGACGCGACGAAGCGCCAGGAGATGGGCCGCATCGCGGCGGAGCTCGCCGACGCCGTCGTCGTCACCGACTTCAACCCGCGCACCGAGGACGCCGCGAGCATCCGCGCGCAGGTGCTCGAAGGCGTCCGCGCCGCTGCCGGCGACAAGCCCGTCATCGAGTCGTCCCCGGAGGAGTCCGCGATCCGCGCCGCGATCGAGCTCGCGGGCCCGGGCGACACCGTGCTGTGGGCCGGCCCCGGCGACGCCGACTACCGCGACGTCGCGGGTCGACGCGAGCCGTTCGTCGCGCGCGACGAGGCGCGGCTCGCGCTGCACGAGGCCGGCTGGGCCTGATGCTCCGGTTGCGCGCGAGCGAGATCGCGGCCGCCGTCGACGGCGAGCTGCACGGCGACGACGTCACCGTCACCGGGTCGGTCGAGACCGACTCGCGGCTCCTCACCGACGGCTCCGTCTTCTTCGCGATGCCCGGCGAGGTCACCGACGGCCACCGCTTCGTCGACGCGGCGATCGCGGCGGGTGCCGTGCTCGTCGTCGCCGAGCGACCGCTCGAGCAGGATGTGCCGCACATCGTCGTCGCCGACGGCGTCGTCGCGCTCGGCGCGCTCGCCGCCGACGTCATCCGTCGTGTGCGCGAGACCGGCGAGCTCACCGTGATCGGCGTCACGGGCTCGAACGGCAAGACCACGACGAAGAACATGCTGCAGGCGATCCTCGAGCAGCACGGCTCGACCGTCAGCCCCGTCAAGTCCTTCAACAACGAGGTCGGCGCGCCCATGACGATGCTGCGCATCGACGAGTCGACGCGCTACCTCGTGCTCGAGATGGGCGCGAGCATCGAGGGCGACATCGCGCGCCTGACCGCGATGGCGCACCCCGACCTCGGGGTCGTGCTCAAGGTCGGCCTCGCCCACGCGGGCGAGTTCGGCGGCATCGAGACGACCACGCGCGCGAAGACCGAGATGGTGCGCGACCTCGGCGAGACCCACGTCGCGGTGCTCAACCGCGACGACGAGCGCGTGCGCGGCATGGCTGCCGCCACGAGGGCGCGCATCGCGTGGTTCGGCACCGACGAGGGCACGAGCGACGAGCCGGTCGCCCTTCGCGCGAGCGACATCGACTCCACGCTCGAGGGCACCGTCGCGACCATCCACCGCGGCGACGAGACCTGGCGGCTCCGGCTGCGGATCCTGGGCGAGCACCACGTCATGAACGCGCTCGCCGCGCTCACCGTCGCCGACGCGCTCGGGCTCGACCTCGACCGCGCGATCGAGGCGCTCGGCGAGATGGCGCGCGCGGAGCGCGGTCGCATGGAGCTGCTCGAGCCCGGCGGCGGCATCACCGTCATCAACGACGCCTACAACGCGAGCCCCGACTCGACCGCCGCGGCGCTGCGCTCGCTCGCCCACATGACCCGGCAGGCCGGCCGCCGCTCCATCGCGGTGCTCGGCGAGATGGCTGAGCTCGGCCCGCACGCGGTCGAGGAGCACGACCGGCTCGGCCGGCTCGCCGTCCGCGTGCGCATCGACCGGCTCGTCGTCGTCGGCGAGGGCGCGAAGCCCATCCACGACGCCGCCGAGCTCGAGTCGTCCTTCGGCCAGGACACCACCTGGGTCGCGACGGCCGACGAGGCCGAGGCGCTGCTGCGGCGCGAGCTCGTCGCCGGCGACGTCGTGCTCTTCAAGTCGTCGAACGTCTCGGGCCTCCAGCCCCTCGCCGACCGGATGGGCGGCCGCTGATGCTCGTGCTCCTCGCCTCCGCCGGCATCGCGCTGCTCGTCTCGCTGCTCGCGACGCCGCTCTTCATCCGCGGCTTCGCGCGCATCGGCTGGGGCCAGTTCATCCGCGACGACGGCCCGCAGTCGCACCACGTCAAGCGCGGCACGCCCACGATGGGTGGGCTCGTGTTCATCGTCGCGATGCTCGCCGGGTACTTCGGCGGCAAGCTGCTCGGCCAGGACCCTCCCACGGTGCCGGTGCTGCTCATCCTGCTGCTCATCGTCGGGATGGGTGCCGTCGGCTTCGTCGACGACTACTTGAAGATCTCGAACCAGCGCTCGCTCGGGCTCGGCGGCTGGGCGAAGGTCGCCGGTCAGCTGATCGTCTCGGTGGTCTTCTCCGTGCTCGTGCTGACCGTTCCGGCGGGCCCCGCGGGAGCTCCGCTCGTCGACCCGGTGATCTCGGGCATCCGCGACATCCCCTGGCTCGACCTCGCACCGTGGGGCGCGCTCGGCGCGATCGTGTTCGTCCTCTGGATCACCGTCATCAACGTCTCGGCGGCGAACGCCGTCAACGTCACCGACGGCCTCGACGGCCTCGCGACCGGGTCGATGATCCTCTCGATGGTCGGCTACGTCTTCATCGCCTTCTGGCAGTTCAACCAGTCGTGCTCCGCCGTGCTCGCCGCCGAGAACGTCGCGCGCTGCTACGACATCGCGCAGCCGCTCGACGTCGCGACGCTCGCCGCGACGATCGTCGGCTCGCTCATCGGCTTCCTGTGGTGGAACACGAGCCCCGCGCAGATCTTCATGGGCGACGTCGGCTCGCTCGCGCTCGGCGGCGCGCTCGCCGGCTTCGCGGTCATGACCGACACCCAGCTGCTGCTGCTGCTCGTCGCCGGCCTGCCGATCGTCGTGACCGGTTCGGTGATCGTCCAGCGCGCGTACTTCAAGGCGACCGGCGGCAAGCGCGTGTTCCTCATGACGCCGCTGCACCACCACTTCGAGCTCAAGGGCTGGGCCGAGGTCACGATCGTCGTGCGGTTCTGGATCATCACGGGCCTCTTCGTCGCCGCCGCCGTCGGCGCCTTCTACTTCGAGTGGACCGTGCACCCGCGATGACCCGGCTCGACGACCTCACCTCCTGGCACGCCGACTGGCGCGGCCTCCGCGTGGCCGTGCTCGGCGTCGGCGTCACGGGCTTCGCCGTCGTCGACACGCTCGTCGAGCTCGGCGCCGCCGTCACCGCCGTCGCCGAGCGTGTCGACGACGAGCGACGCACGATCCTCGGCGTGCTCGGCGTGCCGATCGCGCTCGCCGGCCGAGATGCCGTGCCCGACGCGATCGCGGAGGCCGAGCTCGTGGTCGCCTCGCCGGGCCTCCGCCCCGACCACCCGTGGCTGCTCGCCGCGGCCGAGCGGGGCATCCCCGTCTGGGGCGACATCGAGCTCGCGTGGCGCGTGCGCGACAAGGTGCGCGCCGCCGAGTGGATCCTCGTCACCGGCACGAACGGCAAGACCACCACGACGCAGCTCACCGCGCACATGCTGCGCGAGGCGGGCTTCCGGGTGGCGCCCGTCGGCAACATCGGCACGCCCGTGCTCGACGCGGTGCGCGACCCCGAGGGCTTCGACGTGCTCGTCGTCGAGCTCTCGAGCTTCCAACTGCACGCGATGTCCAGCGAGGGTCCGGGCGAGCTGTGGCCGCACTCGGCCGCGTGCCTCAACCTCGACGACGACCACCTCGACTGGCACGGGTCGGCGGATGCGTACCGCGCGGCGAAGGCGAAGGTCTACCGGAACGCGCGGGTCGCGGCCGTCTACGGCGTCGACGACCCCGCGACGCAGCGGATGGTCGAGGAGGCCGACGTCGTCGAGGGCTGCCGCGCGATCGGCTTCGGCCTCGGCGTGCCGGGGCGCAGCGACCTCGGCCTCGTCGACGGCATCCTCGTCGACCGCGCCTTCCTCGACGCCCGAGACCGCCAGGCGCTCGAGCTCGCGAGCCTCGACGACCTCGAGCCCGCGGGGCTCCGCTCGCCCCACATGACGCGCAACGTGCTCGCCGCCGCCGCCCTCGCGCGCGCGTTCGGCGCGGAGCCCGTCGACGTGCTGCGCGCGATCCGCTCCTTCCGGCTCGACCGCCACCGCACCGAGCTCATCGCCGAGATCGACGGCGTGCGCTGGGTCGACGACTCGAAGGCGACGAACCCGCACGCGGCCGAGGGGAGCCTGAGCGCGTTCGAGCGCGTCGTCTGGATCGTCGGGGGACTGTTCAAGGGCGCCGACGTCGCGCCGCTCGTCGAGCGGCACGCCGCGCGCGTGGTCGCCGTCGTCGCGATCGGGATCGACCGCGACCCGGTGCTCGAGGCGTTCGCGCGACACGCGCCGGGCATCCCGCTCGTCGAGGTCGACACGGCGGACACTGGAGCCGTGATGCGGCTGGCCGTCGAGGCGGCCGCAGCGCACGCCGCGCCCGGCGTGACGGTCCTGCTGGCGCCGGCGGCCGCATCCATGGACCAGTTCGAGGACTACGCAGCCCGGGGCGACCGATTCGCCGAGGCCGTGCGGGCACAGCGAGTCCGAGCCGAGCGAGATCGAGAAGGGGGAGCCCATGGTGACGACGACGGCTCCCGTCTCGACGGCTGAGGGCGGCCGCGCCGAGCGGATGGGCCGCCGCGCGCTCGTGCGCGTGCGCTCGATGTTCGGGGCGCCGACGCTCAACGCCGCGCTGCTGCTCGGCACGACGCTCTTCCTCGTCGCGTTCGGGCTCATCATGGTGCTCTCGTCGTCGTCGGTCGAGAGCTACGTCGCGAACGACTCGTTCTTCACCGACTTCGCGAAGCAGGGCGCGTTCGCCGCGATCGGCATCGTGCTCATGCTGTTCGCGGCCCGCATGCCGGCGACGCTGTGGCAGCGCCTCGCGTGGGTCGGGGTCGGGCTCGGCATCGCGCTCCAGATCCTCGTCTTCACGCCGCTCGGCTTCGGCGCGAACGGCAACCGCAACTGGATCGGCGTCGGCGGCTTCTCGCTGCAGCCCTCGGAGTTCGTCAAGGTCGCGCTCTGCGTGTGGCTCGCGATGATCATGACGCGCAAGCAGAAGCGCATCGACAGCTTCTGGCAGGCGTGGATCCCCGCGGCCCCCGTCGCGGGGCTCTCGATCGGCCTCGTGCTGCTCGGCAGCGACCTCGGCACCGTCGTGATCATGGTGATGCTGTCGTTCGGGGCGCTCTGGTTCGCGGGCGTCAAGTGGTGGCACCTGCTGCTGCCCGTGGCCGGCCTCGTGCTGCTCGCGGTGCCGGTCGTGCTCTCGAGCCCGTCGCGCGTGCGGCGCATCTCGGCGTTCGTGCAGGGCTGCACCGACGCCGACTACTACTCGGGCTGCTGGCAGCAGCTCCACGGCACCTGGGCGCTCTCCGCCGGCGGACTCTTCGGCGTCGGGCTCGGCAACTCGCGCGCGAAGTGGTCGTGGCTGCCCGAGGCCGACAACGACTACATCTTCGCGATCATCGGCGAGGAGCTGGGACTGCTCGGCGCCGCCGTGGTGCTCGCGCTCTTCGCGCTGCTCGCGTGGACGATGCTGCGGATCGTGCGGCAGGCGTCGCTGCAGATGACGCGCGTCGTCGCGGGCGCCGCGACCGTCTGGCTCATCGGCCAGGCGATCGTGAACATCGGCGTCGTGCTGGGCCTGCTGCCCGTGCTCGGCGTGCCGCTGCCGTTCATCTCCTCCGGCGGCTCGCAGCTCATCGCCGCGCTGCTCGTGATCGGCATCGTGCTCTCGCTCGAGCGCGTCGACAACCCGCGCGTGCGCGGTGAGCTGCCCTCGGCCGCGGCGAGGGCATGATGCGCGTCCTGCTCGCCGGCGGCGGCACCGCCGGCCATGTCAACCCGCTGCTGGCGACCGCGCAGCGGCTGCGCGAGCGCCACCCCGACGCCGAGCTCGTGGTGCTCGGCACCCGCGAGGGCCTCGAGCGCGAGCTCGTGCCGCGCGCCGAGCTCGAGCTCGTCACGATCGAGAAGCTGCCGTTCCCGCGCCGCCCCGACGTGGCCGCGCTGCGCTTCCCCGCGCGGTGGCGACGCGCGGTGCGCGAGGTGCGGGCGCTCATCCGCGACCGCCGCTTCGACGTCGTGGTGGGCTTCGGCGGCTACGCGTCGGCACCCGCCTACCGCGCGGCTCGGCTCGAGCGCGTGCCGATCGTCATCCACGAGGCGAACGCGAAGCCCGGCATGGCGAACGTGCTCGGCGCTCGCTGGACGTCGTTCGTCGGCCTCTCCTACCGGGCGACGAAGCTCGAGGGCGAGCTCGTCGGCATGCCGCTGCGACCCGAGATCACCGGGCTCGACCGCGCGGGCGTCCGCGACGCGGCGTGCGCGGAGCTCGGGCTCGACCCGGCGAGGCCCACACTGCTCGTGACCGGCGGCTCGCAGGGGGCGCGCTCGATCAACCGCGCGATCGTCGCCGCCGCTGCCGACATCGTCGACGCGGGCTGGCAGATCCTGCACCTCTCGGGCGGCAGGCAGACCGACTTCGAGCCCGCCTCGGTCGAGCACTACGTCGCGATCGAGTACCTCGACCGGATGCACCTCGCGCTCGCCGCCGCCGACCTCGTCGTCTGCCGCGCCGGCAGCCTCACGGTCTCGGAGCTCATGGCGGTCGGCCTGCCCGCCGTCTACGTGCCGCTGCCCTACGGCAACGGCGAGCAGGGCATGAACGCCGCAGACCAGGTTTCCGCTGGTGGCGCACTGCTCGTCGACGACGGCGAGTTCACGGCAGAATGGGTGCGCGCCCGGCTCGTCCCGCTGCTGCGGGACGCCGACGCCATCGCCGAGATGGCCACCGCGAGCGCGGGGGCGGGCGCGACGGACGGCAGCGACCGGATGAGCGATCTCATCGAACGGGCCGCGGCCACGAGGAGGCAGTCGTGATCGAACCCGATCTCACCCAGCCGATCCCGGAGACGATCGAGCGGGTGCACTTCATCGGCATCGGCGGCTCGGGCATGTCCGGCATCGCCCACATGATGCTCGACGCGGGGCTCGCGGTCTCGGGCTCCGACCGCTCGGGCTCGGCGACCGTCGACCGGCTCGTCGAGCGCGGCGCGCAGGTCGGCATCGGCCACGACGCCGCGCACCTGCCGGCCGACGTCGACGCGATCGTCGTCACGAGCGCCCTGTGGCCCGACAACCCGGAGCTCGTCGCGGCGCGGGAGCGCGGCATCCCCGTGCTGCACCGGTCGCAGGCGCTGCACGTGCTCGCGCGCGGCAAGCGCGTCGTCGCCGTCGCAGGGGCGCACGGCAAGACCACCACGACCGGCATGCTCGTCGTCGGGCTGCACGGGCTCGGCATCGACGCGGGCTTCGTGAACGGCGGCGTCATCGCCGGGATCGACGCGTCGAGCGGTCACGGCACCTCCGACGCGTTCGTGCTCGAGGCCGACGAGTCCGATGGCTCCTTCCTGCTCTACGACGTCGCGGTCGCGCTCATCACGAACGTCGACACCGACCACCTCGACCACTACGGCACACCGGCGGCGTTCGACGCTGCCTTCGCCGAGTTCGCCGACCGCGCGAGCGAGGCGGTCGTCATCTCCGCCGACGACCCGGGCGCCCAGCGGGTGCGCGCGCTCATCCGCCACGAGCGCGTCATCACGTTCGGCCGCGCCGAGGGCGCCGACGTGCGCATCGTCGACATCCGCACGGGCGACGTCGCGAGCTGCACCGTGGAGGTCGCGGGGGAGCGGATCGAGCTCGAGGCGGGCGTGCCCGGCAGCCACAACGCCGTGAACGCGGCCGGCGCGCTCGCGACGCTCGTCGCGATGGGCGTCGCTCCCGCCGACGCGGCGCACGCGCTCGCGGCGTTCCGCGGCACGGGGCGACGGTTCGAGCTGCACGGCGAGCGCCGCGGCGTGCGCGTGTTCGACGACTACGCCCACCACCCGGCGGAGGTCGACGCCGCGCTCACCGCCGCGCGCACCGTGATCGGCGAGGGCCGGATCATCGCCATCCACCAGCCGCACCTCTACACCCGCACGCGCGACATGGCGGGCGAGTTCGCCGCCGTGTACGAGCGCGTCGCCGACCACACCGTCGTGCTCGACGTCTACGGCGCGCGGGAGGACCCGATCCCGGGCGTGACGGGCGCGCTCGTCGCCGACCGCTTCGAGGACCCGCGCGGCGTCGACTTCCTGCCCGACTGGCAGCAGGCTGCAGAGCGGGCCGCGGCGATCGCGCGCGAGGGCGACATCATCGTGACCCTCTCGTGCGGCGACGTGTACCGGATCATCCCGCAGGTGCTCTCGGCGCTCGAGGTGGGCGACCGCGCGTGAGGCGGCCCGACGGGTTCGACAGCACGCCGGGCGACGACGCGGAGCGCACGCTCGACGCGCCCGCGCCCCGGTCGTGGCGGCGCCGAGCCGACGTCGACGAGCACGCCGAGGCATCCAACGCCGAGCACGCCGAGCCCGAGCTCGATCCCGACGGCGAGCCGCTGGGCGCCGCCGAGCCGCCGCGGCGCCGCTGGGCGCTGAGCGCCTACGAGGGCCTCGACGACGAGGCGCCCGCGCCCGCGGTCGAGGTCGACGTCGAGCCGGAGCGGGGCTCGCACGCGCAGCGCGTCGACCGCGAGTGGCGAGCCGCGCAGAAGCACCAGCGCGCCGACGAGCGCGAGCGGGCGCGGGAGGCGAAGCGCGCGGCGGCGCAGGCGCGACGCGCGCGCATCCGCAGCGAGCGCGCCGAGGTGCGTCGCTTCACCGCCGGCCGGCGCAAGCAGCTGCGCACCGGCCTGCTCGCGATCGGCGGCCTCGTGCTCGCGCTCGCGCTGCTCGTCGGGCTCGTCTGGTCGCCGCTCATGGCCGTGCGCGACGTGCGGGTCGAGGGCGCCGACCGGCTGGACCCTGCGGCGGTCCAGGCCGCGCTCGGCGGCCACGTCGGCGAGCCGATCGCGACGGTCACGGAGGAGGGCGTCGCCGCGCAGCTGCAGGCGATCCCGCAGATCGAGTCGTTCCGGCTCGAGGTCGTGCCCCCGTCGACCATGATCGTGCGCATCGTCGAGCGCCGACCCGTGGCGATCATCCCGGCCGACGGCGGCGAGCGGGTGATCGACGCGGCCGGTGTCGTGCTCGGCGGCGTCGACGCGACCACCGGATCGCTGCCGCGGCTCGTCGGCGTCGAGCCTGGCAGCCCCGAGTTCGAGGCCGTCGCGACCGTGCTCGTCTCGGTGCCGACCGAGGTGCTCTCGACCACGCAGTCGATCGAGGCGCCCACGCCCTCCGACATCCGGCTCACGCTCGCGAGCGGCCAGTCGGTGCAGTGGGGCGGTGCGGAGGACAGCCGCCTCAAGGCGGATGTCGTCGCCGCGCTCATCGCGACGCAGGACCCGTCGGTCGCGCGCGTGCTCGACGTGCGGGCTCCCGAGCACCCCGTCGTGCGCGGCTCGTGAGCCCGCGAACCTGACGATTCTTTTTCTTGGTCGGCGTGCGCGCGACACACCGAGTCGCTCCCGACCGCTTGCCCCACGCGCCCGTAGCGTCGGACTCGTCAGCATGAAGTGAGGAATTCTCTAAACTTCAACTAGAGGTTGAGAGTTCGATCGAGGGGCCGGAACCGTGACTTCCAACAACAACTACCTCGCCGTCATCAAGGTGGTCGGCGTGGGCGGCGGCGGCGTGAACGCCGTGAACCGCATGATCGATCTCGGCCTGCGAGGGGTCGAGTTCATCGCCATCAACACCGATGCACAGGCGCTGCTGCTCAGCGACGCCGACGTCAAGCTCGACGTCGGCCGCGAGCTCACCAAGGGCCTCGGCGCAGGCGCCGACCCCGAGGTCGGTCGTCGGGCTGCCGAGGACCACGCGGAGGAGATCGAGGAGGCGCTCGCGGGCGCCGACATGGTCTTCGTGACCGCGGGCGAGGGCGGCGGCACCGGCACCGGTGGCGCTCCCGTCGTGGCGCGCATCGCCAAGAGCCTCGGTGCGCTCACCGTCGGCGTCGTGACGAAGCCGTTCTCGTTCGAGGGCAACCGTCGTCGGCAGCAGGCCGAGACGGGCGTCGAGGCGCTCAAGAACGAGGTCGACACGCTCATCGTCGTGCCGAACGACCGCCTGCTCGAGATCAGCGACATGGGCATCTCGATGGTCGAGGCCTTCGAGACGGCCGACCAGGTGCTGCTCGCGGGCGTCCAGGGCATCACCGACCTCATCACGACGCCGGGTCTCATCAACGTCGACTTCGCCGACGTCAAGAGCGTCATGCAGGGCGCGGGCAGCGCCCTCATGGGCATCGGCTCGTCCCGCGGCGCCGACCGCGCCATCAAGGCGGCGGAGCTCGCCGTCGCGAGCCCGCTGCTCGAGGCGAAGATCGACGGCGCGCACGGCGTGCTCCTGTCGATCCAGGCGGGCAGCAACCTCGGCATCCACGAGACGTACGACGCCGCGAAGCTCGTGCAGGAGGCCGTGCACCCGGAGGCGAACATCATCTTCGGCACGGTGATCGACGACACGCTCGGCGACGAGGTGCGCGTGACGGTCATCGCCGCCGGCTTCGACGGCCCCGGACCGGTGGCGAAGGAGGACGACTCCGTCATCCGCACCGCGGCCCGCACCGACATGGGGCTCCGCCCGTCGAGCGGCGGTGCCGAGCCCGAGGTCGACCGTCGCCCGGTGTCGACGCACGCCGTGCCGACGCCGCCGGTCGCCGACCACCTCACCGGTCCCGTGCAGCCGCTCACGCAGGTGGACGAGGAGGAGGACGAGTTCCTCCCCGACTTCCTGCGCTGACACCGTGACCGACGCCCCCGCCGCGCGTCTGGCCGCGTTCCTCGAGCAGCTCGAGGACGCGTGCCAGGCGCGCGGCGTCACGCTCATCGTGGTGTCGAAGTTCCACCCCGCAGAGCTCGTGCGCGAGCTCGCCGCGGCGGGGCAGCGCGACTTCGCCGAGAGTCGGCACCCCGAGTCGCGCGACAAGGCCGAGGCCGTCGCCGACCTCGACCTCACGTGGCACTTCGTCGGCCAGCTGCAGCGCAAGAAGGCGCGGCAGGTGGCGCGCTACGCCGACGTGCTGCACTCGATCGACTCGATCGAGCTCGTCGAGGCCCTCGAGGGTGGCGACGAGGAGCGGCCCGTGCGCGACGCGCTCGTGCAGGTCAACCTCACCGACGATCCCGGCCGAGGCGGCGTCGTCCCCGGCGACCTCGACGCTCTCGCCGAGCGCGTCGCCGCGTCGCCGGCGCTGCGACTTCGCGGCGTCATGGCGGTCGCGCCGCTCGGCGAGGAGCCGGGTGCCGCCTTCGAGCGACTCGCGCGTCACGCTGAGCGCGTCCGAGCCGTCGACCCCGCCGCCGACTGGATCTCCGCGGGCATGAGCGCCGACTGGCGCGAGGCCCTCGAGCACGGCGCGACACACCTGCGAATCGGCACGGCAATCACGGGCAACCGCCCGGCCGCCGGATAGCGTGAACCCAGCCACGAGGAGGATCCCATGAGCAACGCACTGAAGAAGGCTGCGATCTACTTCGGCTTCGCCGAGGAAGACGAGCTGACCCAGGAGGTCCGCCCTGTCGAGCGGACCGAAGAGCACGACCGGCACGACCGTGCCCCGCAGCCGCGGGAGCGGGTGGAGGAGCCGCGCCGCGCGCCCGTCACCAAGCTCCGCCCGGCGCAGAAGGTGAGCGACATGAGCGAGATCCTGACGGTGCACCCGCGCCAGTACAAGGACGCGAAGGCGATCGCGGAGGCGTTCCGTGACGGGACCCCCGTGATCATCAACCTCTCGCAGATGACCGACGGCGACGCGCGTCGACTGATCGACTTCTCCGCGGGGCTCACGCAGGGCCTCGAGGGCCGCATCGAGCGAGTGACGACCAAGGTCTACCTGCTGACGCCCGAGCACATCGCCGTCTCCGGCGGCCGCTCGGTCGACGAGGACACGGACGCGGCCGTCTTCGCCCACTGACGGGCGAGCAGCCCTCCCGTGCCGACCCCGCTCCCATCGACACCGTGACGATCGTCTCGGTCCTCGCGTGGATCCTCTACACCGCCGCGAACCTCGTGCTCTACGTCCTCTGGGCGCGGATCATCCTCGACCTCGTGCGGCAGCTGCGGCGCGACTGGAAGCCCTCGGGCTTCTGGCTCGTGCTGTCGGTGTGGCTGCTCCGCGTCACCGACCCACCGCTGCGCTTCGTGCGCCGCTTCGTCAAGCCCGTGCGGATCGGCGGGGCGATGCTCGATCTCGCGATGCTCGTGCTCATGCTCGCGCTCATCATCCTCATCGCGATCATCAGCCCCTTCCGCTTCGCCTGACCCGGCGCCACCTCGCCCTCGGGCTAGGATCGTCAGCACGCCGTCTGCGACGGGTACAGTGAATCTGCGCTGCAGGCCCGCTCGGGGCGGCAGCCGAGCAAGAAAGGCACGCCATGGCACTGACTCCTGACGACGTCGTCCACAAGCGCTTCGAGACGACGCGCTTCCGCGACGGCTACGACCAGGACGAGGTCGATGACTTCCTCGACGAGGTGGTCACGGAGCTCCGTCGACTCACCGAGGAGAACGACGCCCTCCGCGCCGAGAACGAGCAGCTCCGGTCGGGCGGCGAGGTCGCAGCGCCCGTGCTCGCCCAGACCTCCGAGGCTCCGGCACCCGAGGTCGACACCGCAGCCCTCGACGAGCTCCGGGCTGAGAACGAGCAGCTCAAGCAGCAGCTCGCCGATGCCGAGGCGCGCCAGGTCGACGCCGCGGCGGCCGCCGAGCAGCCGCAGCAGGCGCAGCAGCCCCGTGAGTCCCAGGCAGAGGCGGCACCCGCAGAGGCCGCCGCTCCCGCCGCGAGCGGCGAGGCGAACAGCCTCATCGCGCTCGCCACGCGCCTGCACGACGAGCACGTCGCCGCCGGTGAGGCGCGCCGCGACGAGCTCATCGCGGCTGCCGAGACCGCCGCGCAGCAGATCGAGGACCAGGCCGAGCAGCGCAAGTCGGTGCTCGAGCAGGAGTACGACGACAAGAAGGCCAAGCTCGAGCAGCAGAAGGTGAGCCTCGAGCAGAAGATCGACGAGCTCAAGAGCTTCGAGCGCGACTACCGCCTCAAGCTGCGCGGCTACATCGAGAGCCAGCTGCGCGACCTCGACCGCTCGTCCTCGCTCGCCTTCGGCGGCCAGGGCGGCGCCTGAGCGCTCGGTGGCTGAAGACACGAAGGCGGTCCCGAGGTCGTCCTGGCGGATGCTGGGGCTCGTCCTCGGGACCGCCCTCGTCGTCTGGGTCGGCGACCTGCTCTCGAAGGAGTGGGTGCTCGCCCAGATGACCGAGGGCGAGCAGCGGCCGGTGCTCGGCGAGCTGCTGCAGTGGCACTTCGTGCGCAACCCCGGCGCGGCGTTCTCCTTCGCGGCCGGCTCGACGTGGATCTTCACGATCCTCGCCGCCGCGGTCGTGGTCTTCATCGCGACGCAGCTGCGCAGCATCCGCTCGCGGCTGTGGGCGGTCGCCTTCGGTGGACTGCTGGGCGGCACGCTCGGCAACCTCACCGATCGGCTCACCCGCGAGCCCGGGTTCTTCGTCGGTCACGTGATCGACTTCATCCAGGTGTGGGGCTTCCCGGCGATCTTCAACGTCGCTGACATCTTCATCGTCTCGTCGATGATCGGCGTCGTGCTGCTCGTGCTGCTGAACATCGGGCTCGACGGTGTGCGCCGCACCGATGAGCCGCGCGGCGACGCGCCCGCGCGCGCCGAGGCCGACCGCGACGCGACGCAGCCGCTCGACCCAGAAGACCGCCCCTGATGGAGTCCCGCTTCCTGCAGGTCCCACCGGGACTCGACGGCTCTCGCGCCGACGCCGGGCTCGCGAAGCTCCTCGGCCTCTCGCGCACCGCGATCGTCACGATGATCGACGACGGCGGCGCGGTTCAGGACGGCGTCGTGCTCGGCAAGTCCGATCGGCTGCGCGCCGACGCCTGGCTCGACGTCTCGTGGCGGCCGCGCGAGGAGCCGCGCCTCGTCCCGACGCCCGTGCCCGATCTCGGCATCGTCCACGACGACGACGACATCGTCGTCGTCGACAAGCCCGCGGGCGTCGCCGCCCACCCGAGCGTCGGCTGGCAGGGGCCCACGGTGATCGGCGCCCTGGCCGCGGCCGGCTTCCAGATCGCGACCTCCGGCGCCGCGGAGCGGCAGGGCGTCGTGCACCGGCTCGACGCGGGCACGAGCGGGCTCATGGTGGTCGCGAAGAGCGAGCGCGCCTACGCGTCGCTCAAGGCCGCCTTCCACGACCGCGAGGTCGAGAAGATCTACCACGCGGCCGTCCAGGGGCACCCCGATCCGCTCGTCGGCACGATCGACGCGCCGATCGGCAGGCATCCGAGCAGCGAGTGGCGCTTCGCGGTCGTCTCGAGCGGCAAGCACGCGATCACGCACTACGAGACGCTTGAGGCCTACCGCGGCGGCAGCCTGCTCGAGATCGAGCTGGAGACGGGCCGCACCCACCAGATTCGGGTGCACATGGCCGCCAGGCGGCATCCGTGCCTCGGCGACACGATGTACGGCGCCGACCCCACGATCGCGTCGAGGCTCGGCCTCTCGCGGCAGTGGCTGCACGCCATGCGGCTCGGCTTCCGCCACCCGGCGACGGGGGAGCGCGTGACCTTCGAGTCGAGCTACCCCGCCGACCTCGCGGCAGCGCTCGAGCAGGTGCGCTCGGAGTAGGGGGACGGCCTGTCGCGTGGGCGTCCGGCCGTAGGATCGAGGGGCCATGGCAGACTCCTTCGCGCACCTCCACGTCCACACCGAGTACTCGATGCTCGACGGCGCAGCCCGCATCAGCGAGCTCATGCAGGCGGTCGAGGAGCAGAAGATGCCGGCCGTCGCGATGACCGACCACGGCAACGTGTTCGGCGCCTACGAGTTCTGGCGAGCGGCCAAGGCACAGGGCGTCAAGCCGATCATCGGCACCGAGGCGTACATCACGCCGGGCACGCACCGCTCCGACAAGACGCGGGTCAAGTGGGGCGGGGCGGATGCCTCGAACGGCGACGACGTCTCGGGCGGCGGCGCGTACACGCACATGACGCTGCTCGCCGAGAACAACGAGGGCCTCAAGAACCTCTTCCGGCTCTCGTCGTACGCCTCGATGGAGGGCTTCTACTTCAAGCCCCGCATGGACCGCGAGCTGCTCGAGCGCCACTCGGCGGGGCTCATCGCGACCACCGGCTGCCCCTCCGGCGAGGTGCAGACGCGGCTGCGGCTCGGCCAGTTCGACGCGGCGATGGACGCCGCGGCCTCGTACCGCGACCTGTTCGGGGCGCAGAACTACTTCCTCGAGATCATGGACCACGGCCTCGAGATCGAGAAGCGCGTGCGCGAGGACCTGCTCGAGATCGGCAGGCGGCTCGACCTGCCGCTGCTCGCGACGAACGACCTCCACTACACGCACGCCGAGGACGCGAAGAGCCACGAGGCGCTGCTGTGCGTGCAGTCGGGCTCGACGATGGACGACCCGAACCGCTTCAAGCTCGAGGGCGGCGGCTACTACGTCAAGTCGGCCGCCGAGATGCGGCACCTCTTCCGCGACCTGCCGGAGGCGTGCGACAACACGCTCCTCATCGCGGAGCGCTGCTCGGTCGAGTTCGACGAGCAGGCCAACTACATGCCCCGCTATCCCGTGCCGGAGGGCCACACCGAGGACACGTGGTTCCGCCACGAGGTCGCGGTCGGGCTCGAGCGCCGCTACCCGGGCGGCGTGCCCGAGAAGGTGCACCAGCAGGCGGCCTACGAGATGGACGTCATCTCGGGCATGGGATTCCCCGGCTACTTCCTCGTCGTCGCCGACTTCATCAACTGGGCGAAGGACAACCGCATCCGCGTCGGTCCCGGCCGCGGCTCGGGCGCCGGATCGATGGCCGCGTACGCGATGCGCATCACCGACCTCGACCCGCTCGAGCACGGCCTCATCTTCGAGCGCTTCCTGAACCCCGACCGCGTCTCGATGCCCGACTTCGACATCGACTTCGACGACCGGCGCCGCGGCGAGGTCATCCGCTACGTCACCGAGAAGTACGGCACCGAGCGCGTCGCCCAGATCGTCACGTACGGCACCATCAAGTCGAAGCAGGCGCTCAAGGACTCGTCGCGCGTGCTCGGCTTCCCGTTCGGCATGGGGGAGCGGCTCACGAAGGCGATGCCGCCCGCGGTGATGGGCAAGGACATCCCCCTCTCCGGCATCTTCGACGCCGACCACCCGCGCTACAAGGAGGCCGGCGACCTCCGCGCGCTCATCGAGACCGACGCCGAGGCGAAGACGGTCTTCGAGACCGCCCGCGGGCTCGAGAACCTCAAGCGACAGTGGGGCGTGCACGCGGCGGGCGTCATCATGTCGTCCGACCCGCTCATCGACATCATCCCGGTGATGAAGCGCGAGCAGGACGGCGCGATCATCACCCAGTTCGACTACCCGGCGTGCGAGGCGCTCGGGCTCATCAAGATGGACTTCCTGGGGCTGCGCAACCTCACGATCGTCTCGGATGCGCTCGACAACATCCGCGCGAACCGCGGCGAGGAGATCGACCTCGACACGTTGCCGCTCGACGACCCCGCGGCGTACGAGCTGCTGCAGCGCGGCGACACGCTCGGCGTCTTCCAGCTCGACGGCGGGCCGCTGCGCTCGCTGCTGCGGCTCATGAAGCCCGACAGCTTCGGCGACATCTCCGCCGTCATCGCGCTGTACCGGCCGGGCCCCATGGGCGCCGACTCGCACACGAACTACGCGCTGCGCAAGAACGGCCAGCAGCCGATCACGCCCATCCACCCCGAGCTCGAGGCGCCGCTCGCCGAGATCCTGGGCGAGAGCTACGGCCTCATCATCTACCAGGAGCAGGTGATGGCGGTCGCGCAGAAGGTCGCCGGCTACACGCTCGGCCAGGCCGACATCCTGCGCCGCGCGATGGGCAAGAAGAAGAAGTCGGAGCTCGACAAGCAGTTCGAGGCGTTCTCGGGCGGCATGCGCGAGCGCGGCTACTCCGCCGAGGCCGTCAAGGCGCTCTGGGACGTGCTGCTGCCGTTCTCGGACTACGCGTTCAACAAGGCGCACTCCGCCGCCTACGGCGTCATCTCCTACTGGACCGCCTTCCTCAAGGCGCGCTACCCCGCGGAGTACATGGCGGCGCTGCTGACGAGCGTCGGCGACTCCAAGGACAAGATGGCGATCTACCTGTCGGAGTGCCGGCGGATGGGCATCACGGTGCTGCCGCCGGACGTCAACGAGTCGACCCTCTACTTCACGGCCGTCGGCGACGACATCCGCTTCGGCCTCGGTGCCGTGCGCAACGTCGGCGAGGGCGTCGTCGAGGGCATCATCGCCGCGCGCAAGCGCGAGGGCGCGTACGTCTCGTTCCACGACTTCCTCAAGAAGGTGCCGCTCGGCGTCGCGAACAAGCGCACCGTCGAGTCGCTCATCAAGTCGGGCGCGTTCGACACCATGAGCGGCACCCGCCGCGCGATGCTCGAGATCCACGAGGATGCCGTCGACGCGGCCATCTCGATCAAGCGCAACGAGGCGAACGGCCAGGTCGACCTGTTCGGCGACATCTTCGACGACCTCGACACCGTCGCCGACCGCGTGCCCGACCGCCCGGAGTGGGGCAAGCAGGACAAGCTCGCCTTCGAGCGCGAGATGCTCGGCCTCTACGTCTCCGACCACCCGCTCGCCGGGCTCGAGCTCGAGCTCGCGAAGCACGCGACGCACCAGATCCAGGACCTCGCCGAGACCGCGGAGGACGGCGACACCGTCATCCTCGCGGGCCTCGTCACGAGCGTGCAGCACCGCGTGGCGCGCAACTCCGGCAATCCGTACGGCATCTTCGCGCTGCAGGACTTCGGCGGCGAGCTCGAGGTGATGGTGCTCGGCAAGAGCTACACCGAGTTCCGGCACACGCTGCAGGCCGACCAGGTGGTCGTCGTGCGCGGGCGGGTGCGCACGCGCGACGACGGCTTCACGATCCACGCGAACAGCATCGACACCCCCGACGTGCAGCCGGTCGACGAGACGCGGCCGCTCGAGCTGCGGATCCCCGAGCGGCGCGCGTCGATGACGGCGATGCGCGAGCTGCGCGGACTGCTCGAGCGCCACGCGGGCCCGACCGACGTGCGGCTCTCGCTCGAGCGCCCTGAGGTCGAGCGCGTGTTCGCGCTGCCGCAGCAGGTGCGCGTCTCGAGCGACCTCTTCGGCGAGCTGAAGAGCCTGCTGGGCCCCGCTTCGATCGCCTAGCGGGCAGGTTCGCGCCGCCCCGCGCCGTGAGTGGCGCCTCCGGCGTGTGAGTGGCGCCTCCGGGATGTGAGTGGTCAGTTCCGCGGGTGAGTGGTCGCTCGGGCGCGTGAGTGGTCAGCTCCGCGCGTGAGTGGTCACTCGGGCGCGTGAGTCGTGCGCGGGCGAAGCCAGTTGCGACGGCGGTGGATGCGTTGCGCATCCGGGAAGTGAGTCCCGGGCGCGGTGGATGCGTCCCTGCCTGACTGCCAGATCCACGTCAGTCATGGAGGCGGCGACGTACCTGCGGGCCGTGACCACTCACGCGCGGGGTTGACCGCTCAGGCGCGGGATTGACCGCTCAGGCGCGGGAGTGACCGCTCACGCGCGGGAGTGACCACTCAAGTGCGGGAGTGACCACTCAGGCGCGGGAGTGACCACTCGCGGCCGGAGGGGCGCCGCGCGAATACGATGGAACCCGTGCTCCGACGAATCGACCTGACGACCCTTCCGGACGATCGCGAGCTCCGCGCCCTGCTGCCGAGGCCCGCGATCGACGTCGAGGCGGCGCTGCCGGCGGTCGCCGAGCTGATCCGCGACGTGCGCGAGCGCGGGACCGAGGCGCTGCTCGAGCAGGCGGAGCGGTTCGACCGCGTGCGCCCCGACGCCCTGCGCGTACCGGCCGACGCGATCGCCGATGCCCTCGCGACCCTCGCGCCCGTCGTGCGCAAGGCGCTCGAGACCGCGATCGCCCGCGTGCGCGTCGGCTCCGCCGCGCAGGTCCCGCCGCCCACGAGCGTCGAGCTCGCGCCGGGCGCGGTCGTCGAGCTGCGCTGGCAGCCCGTCGATCGCGTCGGCCTCTACGTGCCCGGCGGCAAGGCCGTCTACCCCTCGAGCGTCGTCATGAACGTCGTCGCCGCGCAGGCTGCCGGCGTCGCGTCGATCGCCGTCGCGAGCCCCGCCCAGGCCGAGCACGCGGGGCTGCCGCACCCGACCATCCTCGCCGCGTGCGCGCTGCTGGGCGTCGACGAGGTCTACGCGATGGGCGGCGCCGGCGCGATCGGCGCCCTCGCCCACGGCGTGCCGGGCATCGGCCTCGACGCGGTCGACGTCGTGACCGGCCCCGGCAACGTCTTCGTCGCCGCCGCGAAGCGCGTCGTCTCTGGCGTGGTGCGCGTCGACGCGGAAGCCGGACCGACCGAGATCCTCGTGATCGCCGACGCGAGCGCCGACCCCGAGCTCGTCGCCGCCGACCTCGTCAGCCAGGCCGAGCACGACGAGCTGGCGAGCGCGGTGCTCGTCACCGACGACGCGGAGCTCGCCGACCGCGTCGACGCGGCCGTCGCACGCCGCGCGGCCGCGACGGCGGCCGCCGACCGCGTGCGCGCATCGCTCACGGGGGAGCAGTCGGCCATAGTGCTGGTCGCCGACCTCGAGGCGGCCGCCCGGGTGAGCGACGCGTACGCGCCGGAGCACCTCGAGCTGCTGACGGCCGACGACGACGCGCTGCTCACGCGCATCCGCCACGCCGGCGCCATCTTCGTCGGCGCGCACGCGCCCGTGAGCCTCGGCGACTACGCGGCGGGCTCCAACCACGTGCTGCCCACCGGCGGCCAGGCGCGGCGCGTCGCGGGGCTCGGCGCCGCGACGTTCCTGCGGCCGCAGCAGGTCGTGCGCTACGACCGCGACGCCCTCGCCGAGGTGCGAGCCGCCGTCACCGCGCTCGCCGCGGCCGAGGGCCTGCCCGCCCACGGCGAGGCGATCGAGGCCCGCTTCGAGGGGGATGCGCGCTGATGCACTGCCCCTTCTGCCGCAACCCCGACTCGCGCGTCGTCGACTCGCGCACGACCGACGACGGCACCTCCATCCGCCGCCGTCGCCAGTGCACCGAGTGCGGCCGGCGCTTCACGACCACCGAGACGGCGAGCCTCTCGGTCGTGAAGCGCTCCGGCGTGCTCGAGCCGTTCCGCCGCGAGAAGGTCATCGAGGGCGTGCGGAAGGCGGTGCGCGGCCGCCCCGTCACCGACGCCGACCTCGCCGGGGTCGCGCAATCGGTCGAGGAGACCATCCGCGCGACGGGCGCGAGCCAGATCGACGCGAACGAGATCGGGCTCGCGGTGCTGCCGCCGCTGCGCCGGCTCGACGAGGTCGCCTACCTGCGCTTCGCGAGCGTCTACAACGCGTTCGACTCGCTCGACGACTTCGAGGACGCCATCCGCGCGCTCCGCGAGGATCAGCGGCCCGACGAGGAGCCCGCGCCGTGACCGCCTACGAGCAGGTCTTCCGGCACGGGTTCTCGCGCATGGACCCGGAGGCCGCGCACCACCTGGGTGCCGCCGCCATCCGCGCGATCGGGGTCGCGCGCCCGGGCGTGCGCGCCGACGCGGCGCTGCGCACGCGCGCGCTCGGCCGCGAGTTCCCGACGCCGTTCGGCGTCGCCGCGGGCTTCGACAAGGACGCGACGATGATCGCGGGCCTCGGCGCGCTCGGCTTCGGCCACGTCGAGGTCGGCACGCTCACCGCGCACGCGCAGCCGGGCAACCCGCAGCCGCGGCTGTTCCGGCTCGTCGACGACCGCGCGCTCGTCAACCGCATGGGCTTCAACAACGGGGGAGCGGCCGCGGCCGCCGACCGCATCGCGGCGGCGCGCGAGGCGCGCTCGCGGCCCGTGATCGGCGTGAACATCGGCAAGAGCCGCGTGGTCGACGCCGACGACGCCCCTGCCGTCGAGCGCGACTACCTGACGTCGACGCGACTGCTCGCGCCCGTCGCCGACTACCTCGCCGTCAACGTGTCGTCGCCGAACACGCCGGGGCTCCGCGGCCTGCAGGACGAGCGGCTGCTCGAGCCGCTGCTCGCCGCCATCCGCGGCGAGGCGGGCGACGTGCCCGTGCTCGTGAAGATCGCGCCCGACCTCGACGACGCGCAGGTCGAGGGCATCGCAGCGCTCGCCGCTCGGCTCGCGCTCGCCGGCGTCATCGCGACGAACACGACCATCAGCCGCGAGGGCCTCCGGACCGACGCGGATGCGGTGGCGCGCGCCGGCCAGGGCGGCCTCTCGGGACCGCCGGTGGCCGCGCGGTCGCTCGCCGTGCTGCGGCTGCTGCGCGCGGCGCTGCCCGCCGAGGTCGACGTCGTCTCGGTCGGCGGCGTCGAGACCGCCAACGACGTGCGCGAGCGGCTCGCCGCCGGTGCCGCGCTCGTGCAGGGCTACACGGGCTTCATCTACCGCGGCCCGGGCTGGGCGCGCGAGCTGAACCGCGGCCTCGCCGCGCAGCGCTAGCCAGCGCCGCGCATCCGCCCCACCCCGCCTCGCGCAGCAGGGTGGTCACGACACGCCGGGCGGCACGCGCCGCGCACGGCGCGTCGTGACCACCCGCGCGAGCGCGAGCGGCGTGAGGTGACCACCCGGCGTCAGGTCCGGGTCAGGCGGGGTACTTGAAGAGCTTCGTCTGCGGCTTCGGCATGCGCATGAATGGCAGCTGCACCGACCGCATGGTCGCGTACCAGCCATGGCCCTTGGCATCCTTCTCGCCGAACTTGCTGCGGATCGCGCGGCGCAGCTGCCACGCCATGATGACGGAGTCGAGCACGACCATGACGACGAAGCCCCACAGCACGAGGTTCGCGATGAGACGCCACTGGTCGTCGTTGATGAACGTGAGCACGAGCACCACGATCATCATGGGCATCGCGAGGGTGCCGAGCGAGAGGCGAGCGTCGACGAAGTCGCGCACGTAGCGGCGCACCGGCCCCTTGTCGCGCGCCGGCAGGTACTTCTCGTCGCCCTGCTCGAAGCCGCGACGAGCCTTCTCGCGCTCGGCGCGCATCTTGTCCTGCGACTGCTTGCGCGCCTCCTTGCGGTCGGCGGGCACGAGCGGACGGCGGTTGCGCGCGACCTGCTCCGACTGCTTCGGCGTGCGGCGCACCTCCGGCTGGGGAGCGGCAGCGGCCTTGTCGTCGGCAGAACGGCGGAACAGCGCCACAGGGAGGTCCTTCTCGAGATGGCCAGCGGGATGGTGCCATCGTACCGCCGCCCACGTGCCTGCCCCGCGCCTAGGATCGAGCGCATGACTGCTGCCTCTCCTGACCTCTCCGCGCTCTCCGACCGCGATCGCGCCGTGCTCGCCGCCGTCGACGCGGGCTTCGACCGCGCTGTCGACGACCTGGGGGCACTCGTGCGCATCCCGAGCGTCGCGTGGGATGCGTACGACCCCGGACACGTGCAGGCGAGCGCTGAGGCGGTCGCTGCGCTCGCCGAGGGCACCGGCGTCTTCGAGCGCGTCTCGATCGAGCGCGCCCCGATCGGCGACTCCGAGGCGCTCGGCCAGCCGGCCGTGCTCGCGACGCGCGCCGCGCGGAACGGCAAGCCGTCGGTGCTGCTCTACGCGCACCACGACGTGCAGCCGTGGGGCGACGAGTCGCTCTGGCGCACCCCGCCGTTCGAGCCCACCGAGGTCGACGGCCGGCTGCACGGCCGCGGCGCCTCCGACGACAAGGCGGGCGTGATCACCCACATCGCGGCGGTGCGGGCGCTCGCCGAGGTGCTCGACCCCGAGGTCGGCATCGCGCTGTTCATCGAGGGCGAGGAGGAGCACGGCTCCCGCTCGTTCTCGCGCTTCCTTGAGCTGCACGCCGACGTGCTGAGCGCCGACCTCATCGTCGTCGCCGACAGCGACAACTGGTCGACGGAGGTGCCGTCGCTCACGGTCGCGCTGCGCGGCAACGTCGCGCTCAACGTGCGCCTCACGACGCTCGGCCACGCGAGCCACTCGGGCATGGTCGGCGGCGCCGTCCCCGACGCGATGATGGCGTTCGCGAAGCTCGCCGCGAGCTTCTGGGACTCGCAGGGCTCGGTCGCGATCGAAGGGCTCACCGAGGCCGACCTCGACGTGCCCGAGCAGTCCGAGGAGCAGCTGCGCGAGGAGGCGGCCGTCCTCGACGGCGTCGAGCTCGTCGGCACCGGTCCGCTGCTGCGGCGCCTGTGGGCGAAGCCGGCGGCGACCATCACGGGCGTCGACGCGCCGAGCGTGCCCGACGCATCCAACACGATCCTGCCGACGGTGCGGTTCCGGCTCTCGACCCGCATCGCTCCGGGCCAGTCGGCGACCGACGCGTTCGCCGCGATCGAGCGGCACATCCGCGCCCACACGCCCTTCGGCGCGCACGTCGAGTTCGACAGCGTCGACCTCGGCGACCCGTTCCTCGTCGACGCGACCGGCTGGGGCGCGACCGAGGCGAAGCAGGCCATGGCGGATGCGTGGGGCGCGGCACCCGTGGAGGCCGGCATCGGCGGCTCCATCCCGTTCATCGCCGACCTCGTGCGGCAGTTCCCCGGCGCGCAGATCCTCGTGACGGGCGTCGAGGACCCGGCGACGATGGCGCACAGCCCGAACGAGTCGCAGCACCTCGGCGTGCTGCGGCGCGCGATCGGCGCGGAGGCGCTGCTGCTCGCGCGTGCCGGCGACCGCACGGAATAGGATGGCCCTGCCCGGCGTTGTCCAGGCAGAGTCTGACGAGAGGAGCCGCACATGACGGATCAGCAGGTGTCCGAGGTGGCCGCGCCCGAAGCGGCGACGCCCGATGCTGCGACGCATGGCGTCACCCTGACCGCGACCGCAGCCGACAAGGTGCGCCGACTGCTCGACCAGGAGGGCCGCGACGACCTGCGGCTGCGCGTCGCCGTGCAGCCCGGCGGATGCTCGGGCCTCATCTACCAGCTGTACTTCGACGAGCGGATGCTCGACGGCGATGTCGTGCGCGACTTCGACGGCGTCGAGGTGGTCGTCGACCGCATGAGCGTGCCCTACCTCGACGGCTCGACCGTCGACTTCGAGGACACGATCCAGAAGCAGGGCTTCACGATGGACAACCCCAACGCGGGCGGCTCGTGCGCCTGCGGGGACTCCTTCCACTAGGCCAGCGGCCCACGCCGACGAAACGCCGTCGATCCCTCCGGATCGGCGGCGTTTCGGCGTTCCATCCCCGGTTGTGAGGCGCGTGGCAGGGTCCTGGGCGCGGTCTGTGGGTACTAGGATCGATGGAGACGCTGACCGACCCGGAGGAAGACATTGCGCAATCGTCGAACCCGTTGGATCGCTGCCCCGCTCGCGGTGGTGGTCGCTCTTGCGCTGGCCGGATGCACCCAGGCGCAGATGCAGGGGTGGATGCCGTCGACCCCGGGTCTGACGAACCACGTCGACCGCATCATGGGCCTGTGGACGACCTCCTGGATCGTGCTGCTCGTCGTCGGCCTCATCACGTGGGGCCTCATGATCTGGGCCGCGGTCGCGTACCGCCGCCGCAGGGGCCAGACCGGCCTGCCGGTGCAGCTCCGCTACCACATGCCGATCGAGATCTTCTTCACGATCGTGCCCGTCATCCTCGTCGCCGGCTTCTTCGCCTTCACGGCGCGTGACCAGGCGATCATCGAGGAGCCGATCGACGACCCGGACTACTCCATCACCGTCTGGGGCAAGCGCTGGGCGTGGGACTTCGTCTACGACCGCGAGGGCCAGGACCCGGTGCACTACCAGAGCATCCAGGTGCAGGAGGTGCCGGGCACGAACGACCTCGACGCGAGCACGCTGCCGACGCTCTACCTGCCGACGAACTCCACGATCGAGATCACGCTCGAGTCGCGCGACGTCGCGCACTCCTTCTGGATCGTCGAGTTCCTCTACAAGAAGGACATGCTTCCCGGCGTCACGAACCACATGTACTTCGAGACGGGCGACCAGGAGGGCATCCTGACCGGCAAGTGCGCCGAGCTGTGCGGCGAGTACCACTCGGCGATGCTCTTCAACGTCGAGCTCGTCAGCCCGGAGGAGTACGACGCCTACCTCGAGGGGCTCGAGCAGCAGGGCTTCGTCGGCCCGCTCGACGAGTCGATCAACCCCGCCACGGGCGATGACAGCATCGATCCCGACCGCGACGAGGACGTGGACACGACCAACGAGAACGAGGGCAACTGATGACCGCCACGGCGACGCCCCCCACCACGGTCAGCCCGACCGCGGAGCGCAAGGGCAACATCCTGGTGAAGTGGATCACCTCCACTGACCACAAGACCATCGGGTACATGTACCTGATCGGTTCGTTCGTCTTCTTCCTGATCGGCGGCGTCATGGCGCTGCTGATCCGAGCGCAGCTGTTCGCGCCGGGCCTCGAGGTCGTGCCGACGGAGGAGCAGTACAACCAGCTCTTCACGATGCACGGCACGATCATGCTGCTGATGTTCGCGACGCCGCTGTTCTCGGGCTTCGCCAACGTGCTCATGCCGCTGCACATCGGCGCACCCGACGTCGCGTTCCCGCGCCTCAACGCGCTCGCGCTGTGGATGTACATCTTCGGCTCGCTCATCGCGGTCGCCGGCTTCCTGACGCCGCAGGGCGCGGCCTCGTTCGGCTGGTTCGCCTACACGCCGCTGAGCACCTCGGCGTTCTCGCCGGGCATCGGTGGGCACCTCTGGGTGCTGGGCCTCGCCCTCACCGGCTTCGGCACGATCATGGGTGGCGTCAACTTCATCACGACGATCATCACGATGCGCGCCCCCGGCATGACGATGTTCCGCATGTCGATCTTCACGTGGAACACGCTCGTCACCTCGCTGCTGGTGATCATCGTCTTCCCCGTGCTCGCCGCCGCGCTCTTCGGCCTCGCGCTCGACCGCATCTTCGGCGGCCACATCTACGACCCCGCGAACGGCGGAGCCGTGCTGTGGCAGCACCTCTTCTGGTTCTTCGGCCACCCTGAGGTGTACATCATCGCGCTGCCGTTCTTCGGCATCATCTCCGAGGTCATCCCGGTCTTCTCGCGCAAGCCGATCTTCGGCTACAACACGCTCGTCGGAGCGACGATCGCGATCGCGGCCCTGTCGGTCACCGTGTGGGCGCACCACATGTACGTCACCGGCACGGTGCTGCTGCCGTGGTTCGCGCTCATGACGATGCTCATCGCTGTGCCCACGGGCGTGAAGATCTTCAACTGGATCGGCACGATGTGGCGGGGCTCGATCACGTGGGAGTCGCCCATGCTGTGGGCGCTCGGCTTCCTCGTGACGTTCACGTTCGGCGGCCTCACGGGCGTCATCCTCGCCTCGCCGCCGCTCGACTTCCACATCTCCGACACCTACTTCGTGGTCGCGCACTTCCACTACGTCGTCTTCGGCACGGTCGTGTTCGCGATGTTCTCGGGCTTCTACTTCTGGTGGCCCAAGTGGACCGGCAAGATGCTCAACGACCGCCTCGGTCACGTGCACTTCTGGATGCTCTTCATCGGCTTCCACATGACGTTCCTCATCCAGCACTGGCTGGGCGTGATCGGCATGCCGCGCCGCTACTACACGTACCTCGAGGAGGACGGCTTCACCTGGATGAACCAGGTGTCGACGGTCGGCGCGATGATCCTCGGACTGTCGATGATCCCGTTCCTCTGGAACGTCTGGATCACCGCGCGGACCGCGCCGAAGGTCACGGTCGACGACCCGTGGGGCACAGGCCGCTCGCTCGAGTGGGCGACCAGCTGCCCGCCGCCGCGACACAACTTCTCGTCGATCCCGCGCATCCGCTCGGAGTCGCCGGCCTTCGACCTGCACCACCCGAACGCCGGTCCGCAGTACGGCGTGGGCATCGGCGACATGAAGGATGCACCGCAGCGGCCCGTGGTCGACCTGGCAGACGGAGAGGTGCGCTGACATGCGCTCGAACATCATCATCCTGGTCATCCTCGCCGTCTTCTTCTACGTGTGCGCGGCGGCCTACACGCTGTGGCACATGGGCTCGTACGACGGCCGCGTGGAGTGGGCGGGCACGCTCGGGCTCGCGCTCACCGGCGTCATGTCGACGTTCATCGCGTTCTACCTGGTGCTCACGCGCCGGGGCCAGGGCGGCGAGCACCCGTCCGACCTGCTCGAGGCCGAGATCGACGACGCCGACCCCGACGAGGGACACTTCTCCCCGTGGAGCTGGTGGCCGATCTCGCTCGCCGGTGCGCTCGCGCTCCTGTTCCTGTCGATCGCCGGGCCGACGTTCATCGTCCCCATCGCGGGAGCCCTGCTGGTCATCGTCATGATCGGCTGGGTCTACGAGCACTACCGCGGCAACTTCAGCCGCTGACCCGCACGACGCAGCGCCCCGCCGACCGATCGGTGGGGCGCTTCGTCGTCCCCGCGCCGGGCGCTCAATCCGCCCAGTTGCCGAGCGCGAGCTGCACGGTGTGGAGCAGCAGCAGCGCCGATCCGGTCCACAGCAGGATCCAGAACCACCGTCGATGCCGGCCTCGCGTGAGATCGGCGAGCAGGATGAAGAGCGGGAAGAGCGTCAGCGTGTTGCGGGCGAGCGACAGGTAGCTCGTGCTCGTCATGAGCGAGGCCGCGGTGGTGCCGACGAGCGTCGCCGGTGCCCACGCCCGTCGGCGCACGAGCACGACCACCGCGGCCACGAGGGCGGCGGCCGCGACCACCTCGAAGGCGGCCTGCAGCTGCCAGTCGAGCTCCGGCTCCCGGAGCACGTGGATGCCCTGGTTGAGGAGCGTCTCCCACGGCCAGCGGGTGCGACGGTTCCACGCCTCGCTCTGCGCGTGGAACCACGCGAGCGGGTCGCCCGTGGCGAGCCAGAGCCATGTCCAGTAGGTGAGGGTGCCGAGCGCCGATGCCGCGACTGCCGCGAGCTGCACGATCCGGACCGGCTCGCCGTCGCGGCGGCGGCGCACGAGGTAGAGCACGACGAGCGCGACGACGAGGAACATGCCGCTCGCCCGGGTCGCCGTCGCCACGATGCCGAGCACGCCCGTGAGCCAGTGTTGCCGACGCAGGCAGGCGTACCAGGCCCACACGGCGGCGGCGAGGTAGAGCGACTCGGAGTACGAGGCGACCAGGAACACCGCGTAGGGGCTGCAGACGAACAGGGCCGTCGCCCGCCGGGCGGCGCTCGCGCCGAGCTCGAGCTGCGCGACGCGGTAGACGCCGACGGTGGCGACGGCAGAGGCGACCGCCGACACGAGCCACAGCGCGAACGCGATGCTCGCGGCGCCCATGGCGCCGAGCGAGACGACCCACGCGACGGCGTGCGCGAGCATCGGGTAGAGCGGGAAGAACGCGATCCGCTCGATGCCCGAGCCGCCGTCGCACGGCTGACCGAGGTAGCCGTAGGTCGCGATGCACGCGAAGTAGCCGCTGTCCCACCGGTAGAGCACGCCGAAGAAGCCGTCAGGCGCGTAGGCGGGCCCGCCCACGATCGCCACCACGATGACGGCGACCGCCTGGACGACGAGCCGCTGCAGCAGCCAGACCGCGAGGCAGTAGCGCAGGCCCGACCGGACGATCCACGAGATCGCCGATCGCCGCACGGCGGCGAGAGCGGGAACCGACAACGCGAGCCCCCCGAGGGCCATGAGAGGTGGACGCCGGCCCCGGGCGCGGCCGCTTGCGACGGAGCATATCCACCCGCAGCCTCGACGGGAACGGTGCCGTCAGACGACGCGGCCCGCTCGCAGGCCGGTGTGCAGGCATCCGCCCAGGAACGTGCCCTCGAGCGCCCGGTAGCCGTGCACGCCGCCGCCGCCGAAGCCCGCGGCCTCGCCGACCGCGAAGAGCCCGGGGATCGGCGCCCCGTCGGCCCCGAGCGCCCGCGAGTCGAGATCGGTCTGGATGCCGCCGAGCGTCTTGCGCGTCAGCGTGCGCAGGCGCACGGCGATGAGCGGCCAGTGCCGCTCGTCGAGGATCCTGTGCGGCGCCGCGGTGCGCACGAGCCGGTCGCCGACGTACTCGCGCGCGCGCCGGATCTCGACGGCTTGCGGGTCGGTCGAGTCGGGGTCGGCGA
>NZ_BAAAKK010000001.1:846256-848716 GCF_039527715.1 Agrococcus citreus | reverse complement strand
GCCGCGTCGCGCTGCTCGATCGCGGCGACGGCGGCGGCGCGGTCGATGCCGGGGCCGCGCGTGACGGGGTCGAGCCCCGACTCGAGCCGCTGCATGCCGTCGAGCAGCTCGGTGAGGCTGTTCGCGACGACGAAGTCCTCGCCGTGGTCGAGGAACGCCTGCACGGGCGCGGGCGCGCCCGGGAGCACGCGCTGCGCGAGCCGCCGCACGCTCCTGCCCGTGAGGTCGGGGTTCTGCTCCGAGCCCGAGAGCGTGAACTCCTTCTCGACGATCGACTGCGTGAGCACGAACCAGGAGTGCTCCGCGCCCACCTCGCGCAAGTGGGTGAGCGTCGCGAGGGTGTCGAAGCCGGGGTAGTTGGGCGAAGGCAGCCGGCGCCCGAGGTGATCGAGCCACAGGCTCGACGGACCGGGCAGGATGCGGATGCCGTGCTGCGGCCAGACCGGATCCCAGTTGGCGATGCCCTCGGTGTAGTGCCACATGCGATCGCCGTTCACGAGCCGCGCGCCCGCGTCGTTCGCGATCGCGAGCCCGGAGCCGTCGACGTGCAGCGGCACGCCGCGCACCGCCTCCCGCGGGGCGGCGCCGAGGCGCGCGGGCCACAGCTCGCGCACGCGCTCGAGCTCGCCGCCGATGCCGCCGGTCGCGACGACGACCGAGCCGGCGCGCAGCTCGAAGCCGCCGGCCACCTCGCGGCTCGACGGCTCGCCGCGCACCGTGACGTCGTCGACGAGCCGATCGCCGGCCACCCCCACGACGCGGCCGTCCTCGACGAGCAGGCGCGTCGCGCGGTGCCGGAACGACAGCCGGGCGCGCCCGTCGGCGACGGCGTCGCGCAGCCGGCGGGTGAACGGCGCGACGAGACCGGGGCCGGTGCCCCACACGATGTGGAAGCGCGGCACGGTGTTGCCGTGGCCGCCGGGCGTGCGGGCGCCGCGCTCGGCGTGGCCGACGATGGGGAAGAGCCGCACGCCGAGCGAGCGCAGCCACGGGCGCAGCTCGCGGTGGGCGAACTCGAGGTAGGCGTCGGCCCACTCGCGGCCCCACGCATCCTCGTCGCGGTCGAACCCCGCGGCGTCGAACCAGTCGGCGCGCGCGAGGCCTGGCGAGTCAGCGATGCCGAGCCGGCGCTGCTCGGGGGAGTCGACGAGCAGCAGCCCGCCGAACGACCAGTACGCCTGGCCGCCGATCGACTGCGGGCCCTCCTGCTCGACGAGCGCGACGGTGCGCCCCCGATCGAGCGCCTCGCACGCGGTGACGAGGCCCGCGAGGCCGGCCCCGATGACGATGACGTCAGGGTCTGACGAGGGATCGGGCACCGGGGGCTCCTTCGGTCAGCGGATGAGCGGGTTGCGGTTGAGCATCGCCGTCGCGGCTCGCTCGAAGTAGTCGTCGAGCTCCGCGCGGTGCAGGGGAGCGGGGTCGAGCACGTCGAGCGCGCCGCGCATGCACTCGAGCCAGCGCTCGCGCGCGGTCGGGTCGATCGGGAACGGGGCGTGGCGCATCCTCAGCCGCGGGTGCCCGCGCTGCTCGCTGTAGGTTGCGGCGCCGCCCCAGAACTGCTCGAGGAACATGCGGAAGCGGTCCTCCGCGCCCGACCGGTCGTCCTGCGGGTACATCGGCCGCAGCACGTCGTCGACCCAGACGCGCTCGTAGAACTCGTGCACGAGCGCGCGGAAGAAGGGCTCGCCGCCGACGGCGTCGTGGAGCGACTGGCTCACGGCTGCGCCTCCAGACCGTCGCCGACGACCTTCTGCACCGACGGCAGGTCGAGGCCGAGCTCGTCGAGGCCCGCCTTCACGCGCCGGCGCAGCTCGCGAGCGACATCGTCGCGCGCGTTCGCGCGCGTGCGCACGACGAGCCGCAGCACGACCGCGTCGGGAGAGACCGACTCGATGCCCCACGTCTCGGGCTTGTCGATGACGCGGCCCTCCCACGCGGGCTCCTCGCTCATCGCGGTCGCGACGTCGAGCAGCCGCTGCTCGACGAGGTCGACGTCGGAGGCGTAGGGCACGGCCTGGTCGATGATGACGCGGGCCCAGCCCTGCGAGCGGTTGCCGACCCGCACGATCTCGCCGTTGCGCACGTACCAGAGCGTGCCCTCGACGTCGCGCACCTGCGTGACCCGGATGCCGACCGACTCGACGACGCCCGAGGCGGCGCCGAGGTCGACGACGTCGCCGATGCCCACCTGGTCCTCGAACACCATGAACAGGCCGTTGAGGAAGTCCTTGATGACGCCTTGCGCGCCGATGCCGGCGGCCGCGCCGAGGAAGCTTGCCATCGCGACGAGCGAGGCGGCGTTCACGCCCAGGATGCTGAGGATCAGGATGAGCGCGAGCGCGGCGATCACCCACGCGAGCATCGTGTTGAGCACGCTGCCGATCGCGCGGGTGCGCTGCACCACCCGCACCTGCGCGAGCGGCGAGTTCGAGAGCGCCTCGGTGTCGGGGGGGGGGG
>NZ_BAAAKK010000001.1:808479-846237 GCF_039527715.1 Agrococcus citreus | reverse complement strand
GGCGCGGCGCTTCACACCGCTCACGACGCCGCCGACCACGCGGCCGATGACCGTCCTGACGATCCGGAACGCGATGAATGCGCCGACGATCACCAGCAGGATGCCGATGGGTGCGCCCCATGCCTCCCACCAGGTGGCGACCGCCGCCCAGTCGACGCCGTCCGGCGTGCTCGTCTCGAACATCCCCGCGACTCCGATCAGGCGTCCCGCTCCTGCGCGGCGAGCGCGCGCTCGACGCCGGCGAGGTGCTCGACGAGCATGCGCCGCAGCGCGGGCACGGCCGAGGTGTTCGCCGAGAGCCAGCCGCGCGTCGCCTGCGCGAGCTCCTCGTTCGCGAGCGACGCCGGGTACAGGCCCACGAGCAGCGCCTCGGCCACCTGGTAGGTGCGGGACTCCCACACCTGGCCGATCGCGTCGTGGTAGCGGGGGACGAGTCCCGAGAGCACCGAGGCGTCGTTGACGTGCGCGAGGCCGAGGCCGGTGTAGCGCACGATCATGTTCGACGCTCCCGCCTGGTCGACGACCGAGGCGAACGCGGCCTTCTTCGCCTCCGGTGTGGGGATGGTGGCGCGCGCGCGAGCGGCGAACTGGCGGCCGGTCGCGGTGTCATCGGTCGCGAGCTCCGCGTCGATCTCCGCCGCGCCCGCAGCGCCGTTCAGCACGAGGCCGTCGAGCAGCTGCCAGCGCAGGTCGGCGTCGATCTCGAGGCTCGGGAGCGCGGTCGCGCCGCTCAGCAGGCCGCGGAGCGCCTCGACGTGCTCGGGCGTCGATGCGAGGCCCGCGAATGCGCCCACGAACTGGAACTGCGCATCCGACCCCGCTTCGGCCGCTGCCGCGAGCTGCCACAGGCCGTCGCCGACGCGACGGATCGTCTCGGCGCGGCGCGACGGGTGCACGTACGAGCGCGCCGCGAGGCCGAGCTGCGAGAGCGCGAGCCGGATGGTCGTCGACTCGGTCTCGGCGCCGATGTTGGCGAGCACGAGCTCGACGTAGTCGCTCGCGGGCGTCTCGGCGTCGCGGGTCGCGTCCCAGGCTGCGCCCCAGACGAGGGCCCGCGCGAGCGGGTCCTCGATGTCGCGGAGGCTCTCGAGCGCCGTCTGCATCGAGTCGTCGTCGAGGCGGATCTTCGCGTAGGCGAGGTCGTCGTCGTTCACGAGGATGAGGGCGGGCCGGATGTGGCCGACGAGCGAGGGGACCGCCGTCTCGGCGCCGTCGACGTCGAGCTCGACGCGGTGGGTGCGGCGCAGCTTGCCGTCCTCCTCCTCGTAGAAGCCGATCGCGAGGCGGTGCGGTCGCAGCGTCGGCCACTCCGCCGGCGCCGTCTGCTCGATCACGAACGAGGTGATGATGCCGTCGGCCGTCGTGCCGATCTTGGGGCGGAGCGTGTTGACACCCGCGGTCTCGAGCCACAGGCGGCTCCACTCGCCGAGGTCGCGGCCGCTCGCGGCCTCGAGCTCGGTGAGCAGGTCGGCGAGCTCGGTGTTGCCCCACGCGTGCTTGCGGAAGTACGCGCCGACGCCCTGCATGAAGGCGGGGAGGCCGACCCAGGCGACGAGCTGCTTGAGCACCGAGCCGCCCTTCGCGTACGTGATGCCGTCGAAGTTGACCTGCACGTCCTCGAGATCGCGGATCTCCGCGACGATCGGGTGCGTCGAGGGCAGCTGGTCCTGGCGGTACGCCCAGGTCTTCTCCATCGCCTGGAAGGTCGTCCAGGCGTTCGTCCACTCGGTCGCCTCGGCGGTCGCGAGCGTCGACGCCCACTCGGCGAACGACTCGTTGAGCCACAGGTCGTTCCACCAGCGCATCGTGACGAGGTCGCCGAACCACATGTGGGCGAGCTCGTGCAGCACGGTGACGACCCGGCGCTCGCGGATGGCGTCGGTCACCTGGGCGCGGAACACGTACGACTCGGTGAACGTGACGCAGCCGGCGTTCTCCATCGCGCCCGCGTTGAACTCGGGCACGAAGAGCTGGTCGTACTTCTCGAACGGGTAGGGCACGCCGAACTGCGACTCGAAGAAGGCGAAGCCGCGGCGCGTGATGTCGAAGATGTAGTCGGCGTCCATGTGCTCGGCGAGCGAGGCGCGGCAGAAGATGCCGAGCGGCACGACGCGGCCGTCGCTCGAGGTGAGCTCGGAGCGCGTCACCTCGTAGGGGCCGGCGACGAGCGCGGTGATGTAGCTCGAGATGCGCGGCGTGGGCTCGAAGCTCCAGGTGCCGGTCTCGCCGTCGACGACCGGCTCGGGCGACTGCTGGTTCGAGACGACCTGCCAACGGGCCGGTGCGGTGACGGTGAAGCGGAACGTCGCCTTGAGGTCGGGCTGCTCGAACACCGCGAACACGCGCCGCGAGTCGGGCACCTCGAACTGCGAGTAGAGGTAGACCTCGCCGTCGACGGGGTCGACGAAGCGGTGGAGGCCCTCGCCGGTGTTGACGTAGAGCGCGTCGGAGACGACCGTGAGCTCGTTCTCGGCCGCGAGGTCGTCGAGCTGGATGCGCACGCCGTCGTTGACCTTCGCGACGTCGAGCTCGGTGCCGTTGAGCGCGACCGAGTGGACCGTGCGGGAGATGTGGTCGATGAACGTCGACGCCCCGGCCTCGGCAGTGAAGCGCACGGTCGTCGTCGATCGGAACACCTCGTCCCCGGTCGTCAGGTCGAGGGCGACGTCATAGCTCTCGACCTGGACGAGCGCCGCGCGCTCCTGGGCCTCGACGCGAGTGAGGTTCTCTCCGGGCACGCTGGACTCCTTCGGTGATTCGTGCAGTGCCTCCGTGCGGCGCGATCGTGGCGCTGAGCAGTGGGAGGCACCGGTGCAGTGGAACGCTGTACAAGTGGGTCCAGCGTAGTCCCGGCCGCCCCGTGCCCAGCCGTGCCGTCGATACCATCGAGGCATGAGTGCAACGACGCTGCCTGCAGCCACCGACCCCCAGCCGCGCGTGCGGATGTGGTTCGACCCGACCTGCCCGTGGGCGTGGATGACGTCCCGCTGGCTGGGCGAGGTCGCCGAGACCCGCGGCCTCGAGGTCGACTGGCAGGTGATGAGCCTCGCGATCCTCAACGAGGGGCGCGACCTGCCCGAGTCGTACCGCGCCCGCATGCCGCGCAGCATGCGCCTCACGCGACTCGTGACGGCCGCTCGCGCCGCCGGCGGCGACGACATCGTGAAGCCGCTCTACGACGCGCTCGGCACGCGCATCCACCCCGGCCACCGCAAGGACGACGACGCGATCATCGCCGAGGCGCTCGCCGAGGTCGGTCTCGCCGCGTCGCTCGCCGACGAGACGGATGCGCACGACGAGACCCTGCACTCCACCCACCAGGCGGCGATGGACCTGGTCGGCGACGACGTCGGCACGCCCGTCGTCGCGGTCGGCGACGTCGCGTTCTTCGGCCCGGTCGTGAGCCCCGCACCGACTGGCGAGGAGGCGCTGCGGCTCTTCGACGGCGTCGTGGCCGCCGCATCCGTCGACGGCTTCTTCGAGCTCAAGCGCTCGCGCACCCGCGGTCCGGTCTTCGACGAGCAGACGGAGGCGTGATGCGCGTCCACGTCGCCACAGACCACGCCGGCTTCGAGATGTCGAAGCGGCTCGTCGCGCACCTCGAGGCGCTCGGCCACGAGACGATCGACCACGGCCCGGCGGCGTACGACGCCGAGGACGACTACCCGGCCTTCTGCATCAACGCCGCCCGCGCGGTCGTGCGCGACCAGCGCGCGGGCGTCGAGGCGCTCGGCGTGGTGTTCGGCGGCTCGGGCAACGGCGAGCAGATGGCCGCGAACAAGGTCGAGGGTGCGCGCGCCGCGCTCGCCTGGAGCCTCGCGACCGCGGAGCTCGCGCGCGAGCACAACGACGCCAACGTCGTCGCCGTCGGGGCGCGCCAGCACTCCGAGGAGGAGATGCTCGCGATCATCGACGCGTTCCTCGCGACGCCCTTCACGGGTGCGGAGCGGCACGCGCGCCGCGTCGCGCAGCTCGGCGAGTACGAGACGACGGGCGGCATCGCGGGCCACGAGATCCGCTGATGCCCGCGGTGTCGCATGCCTGAGGGCCACTCCGTCCATCGCATCGCCCGGCAGTTCGCGGCGAACTTCGTCGGCAGCCGGGCCGCGGTGTCGAGCCCGCAGGGCCGCTTCGAGGTGGGCGCGGCAGAGCTCGACGGGCGCACGATGACGTCGTCGGAGGCGATCGGCAAGCACCTGCTGCTCGGCTTCGACGGCACCGCGACGGCTCCCGACCGCGTGCTGCACGTGCACCTCGGCATCTACGGCGCGTGGGACTTCGCCGGTGCGATCTCGGTCGACCCGACGATCCTCGCGAGCGTCGGTCGGATGGGGCAGACCGGCATGCGCGGAGCCGCGGGCATGGACGGCGAGCACGAGGACTCGATCGCGTCGATCGGCGCTCCGCGCCTCGCGCGCCTTCGTGCGGGGGAGCGCGAGACGGCGAGCGAGGTGGCCGACTTCCCGCCGGACCCGGTGGGCCAGGTGCGCGTGCGCATCCTCACTTCCGCCGCCGTCGCCGACCTGCGCGGACCGACCGTGTGCGAGGTGCTCGAGCCGTCGCAGGTGCGCGCGCTCGCGGATCGCCTCGGTCCCGACCCGGAGGCGCCGACCGAGTCGCGCCGTCGCGCGGAGGACCGCTTCGTCGCGCGCGCGTCGCGATCAGGCCAGGCGATCGGGCAGCTGCTGATGGACCAGTCGGTCGTCGCAGGCATCGGCAACGTCTACCGGGCCGAGCTGCTCTTCCGCGCCCGCATGGACCCGCATCGCCCGGGCAGCGCGGTGCCGGAGGACGAGCTGCGCGCCCTGTGGCGCGACTGGGTGAAGCTGCTGCGCGTCGGCGTCGAGACCGGGCAGATGCTCACGATCGACGGGCTCCGCGGCGCTCGGCGTGCCGCGGCGCTCGCGAACCGCGCCGACCGGCACTGGGTCTACAAGCGCGAGGGCCTGCCGTGCCGCCGCTGCGGCACGTCGATCGCGCTCGAGACGATGCAGGCCCGCAAGCTCTACTGGTGCCCCGGCTGCCAGCTCTGACGCCGATCGAGCCGCTCGCGGCCCCCGGGTCGCGCGCGAGTCGAGATCACGCCCCTGCGTCGGTCAGCGCCACCGATACAGCGTCGCCGCGTCGATCCCCGACTCCGACGGGCTGATGACCCACGAGCCGGTCGGGTCGTCCTCGCGCACGGCCACGATGACCTCGGCGACCTCGCGGTCGCCGGGCGCGAAGTCCCAGATGTAGCCGAGGTCGTTCGGCGCTGCCGCCGTCGACGCCGAGTTCTGGTCGGTGAACGGCCCGCCGTCCGGCTGGTAGGCGAAGGTCATGTCGTGCATCGGATGCGTCGTGATGACGCCGACGTTCGCGATCTCCAGCTCGAGCACGACGAACCGCTCGCCCGCGCGCGGCGTCGCGCCCGTCGACGCGGCCAGGCTGTTGGCGGGGTCGATGGAGCGGATCGCGGTGACCTCCCAGGTCGAGCCGCGGTCGGTGTGGATCGTGACCGTGTCGCCGTACGAGAACTCGCCGGGCGCGGTCGTCGGCACCGGGGGATCGGTGGGCCCGTTCGTCGTCGGCGCGGGCGCCACGTCGGTGAAGGCGGGCGAGGGCGTCGTGGGGATGGCCGGGTCGTCGGGCGTCGAGGGCGGCGTCGCGACGCACGCGACGAGCGTGAGCGTGACAGCACCGACGAGCGCCGCGCCGAGGCGGGCGGAGCCCTGCCTGCGCGGACGGGTGATCAGCCTCTCCTGCACACCGGAACGCTACTGCGTGCGACTGTGAGGCGAGCGCGCCGACCGCCCGCCCGTATGCTCGCGAGGGTGCACGACCGATGAGTGCGGAGGACCTTCGAATGCTCGCGATCCACGCGACGGCGCGACGCCGTGCCGCGCTCTCAGCGAGCCTGGTCGCAGCGTCGGCGCTCCTCGGCCTCACCGCGTGCGTCGTGCTCCCTCCGCCCTCCTCGATCGCCGTCGGCGCTCCCATCACCGACGAGGAGCACGGCGAGCGCCTCGAGGAGCACTGGGACGACGTCGATCCCGTGCTCCAGGACGTCGGGCAATCGATCATCATGCGGTTCTCCGACGTGCCCGCGGAGCCGGACGACCCCGCGTGGGAGGAGATGTTCATGGTCGAGCTCGCGGCGGGCGACGCGCTGCTCGACGCGGGCATCGGCTATCTCGACGGCAACGGATCCGACGGCGAGGTCTACGAGGTCTTCTACTACGGCAGCGACCACGAAGCGATGTGGTCGATCATCGAGCCGATGTACGACGAGGCACCGCTCGCGTGGAGCGAGGTGCAGGGCTGGGTGTCGATCGAGGCGGAGGAGCCTGCGCTGCTGCTCACGCGGTGATCGACGGCTGCGGTGGAGCGGGCGACGGGAATCGAACCCGCGTAATCAGTTTGGAAGACTGAGGCTCTACCATTGAGCTACGCCCGCGAACCGCCGTCTGCAGACAGCGGGACTGGACGAATCTACCGCATCCCGGCGGCGCATCCGACAGCCGCATCCGGTCGGGATACGCTCGAGCGGTGCACCGCAGCATCCCCACAGACCTCATCCTCGGCGGCGCGACCGCCGCCTACCAGATCGAGGGCGCCGCGGCCGAGGACGGCCGCCGCCCCAGCATCTGGGACACGTTCGCGCGCGTCCCGGGTGCCGTGATCGACGGCCACACCGGCGACGTCGCATGCGACCACTACCACCGGATGCCCGACGACGTCGCGCTCATGCAGCGGCTCGGTCTGCAGACCTACCGCTTCTCGACGAGCTGGGCGCGCGTGCGACCCGACGGCGGCGAGCCCAACCCGAAGGGCCTCGACTTCTACTCGCGGCTCGTCGACGAGCTGCTGGCCGCCGACATCATGCCGTGGCTCACGCTCTACCACTGGGACCTGCCGCAGGCGCTCGAGGACCTCGGCGGGTGGACGAGCCGCGACACTGCGAGCCGCTTCGTCGAGTACGCCCTCACCGTGCACGAGGCGCTCGGTGACCGCGTCACGAACTGGACGACGATGAACGAGCCCTGGTGCTCGTCGTTCCTCTCGTACACGGCCGGTGCCCACGCGCCCGGCAGGCAGAGCGCTGAGGCGGGCCTGCAGGCGGGGCACCACCTGCTGCTCGCGCACGGCATGGCGGTCACCGCGCTGCGCGAGGCCGGCGCCGAGCGGGTCGGCATCACCCTCAACTTCCAGCCCGCATCGCCGGTCGACCCGACGAGCGCCCGGGACGTCGACGCCGCGCGCCGGCTCGACGACCAGTACAACCGCTTCTTCATCGAGCCGATCGTGCTGGGCGCCTACCCCGAGTCGCTGCTCGCCGACGTCGGCCACCTCGGCCTCGACGCCGTGGTGCAGCCGGGCGATCTCGAGATCATCTCGGCGCCCATCGACGTGCTGGGCGTGAACTACTACCACGACGACATCGTCTCGTTCGAGGTGCCCGCGGTGCCGGTCGTCAACGACGCGCCGACCGACCGGCCCATCGCGAGCCCCTACCCGGCCGCCGAGGGCGTGCACGTGCACCCGCGCGACGTGCCGACGACGAACATGGGCTGGGAGGTCAACCCGGCAGGCCTGACGGCGCTGCTGCAGCGGCTGCACGAGCAGTACACCGGTTCGCGCGGCATCGAGCTGTGGGTGACCGAGAACGGCGCCGCCTACGACGACGAGGTTGAGACGGATGCGGCCACGGGCGAGCCGCGCATCCACGACGCGGAGCGGGTCGAGTTCCTCCGCTCCCACGTCGGCGCCGTGCTCGACGCGATCGACGCCGGCGTGCCCGTCCACGGCTACTTCTACTGGTCGCTCATGGACAACTACGAGTGGGCGTGGGGCTATCACAAGCGCTTCGGCATCGTGCGGGTCGACTACGACACGCAGGAGCGCACCGTGAAGGACTCGGGGCTCGAGCTCTCGCGCATGATCCGCGAGCGCTCGCTCTAGCTAGCCGCCGTGCCGCGCCGCGGTCTCCTGGCCCGCAACGGGACCCCTCCCACCGATCGGGACCGGTGCACCAGGTCCGCTTCGGTGGACGGGGTCCGCAAGGCTCGAGACGGCACAGCGGAGGGGCCGGTCCTCGCGGACCGGCCCCTTCGTGCGTGCGTGTGGTGCTGGATCAGCCCATCGACGGCGGCATGAGCACCGAGTCGATGAGGTAGACGGTCGCGTTGGCGGTCTGCACGCCACCGCAGACGACGGTCGCGGCGTCGCCGTTGACCATCATCATGTCGGCCTCACCGTCGACCATGAGCTCCTCGCCCTGGACGGTCATGTGCGTGCCGGCGATCGCGTCGGGCGCGATCTGGCCGGGGATCACGTGGTAGGTCAGCACCGAGCTGAGCGTCTCGGCGCCCTCCGGCGTCTGGAGCATCTCGACCGTCTCGGCGGGCAGCGCGGCGAAGGCGTCATCGACCGGCGCGAAGACGGTGAACTCGTCGCCGTTGAGCGTGTCGACGAGGTCGACCTCGGGGTTCAGCTGGCCGGAGACCGCCGCGACGAGCTGCGTCAGCATCGGGTTGTTCGAGGCAGCGACCGCGACGGGGTCCTGCGACATGCCGACGATCGAGCCCGCGCCGTCCGGCACCTGCTCGTCGTACATCGCGCATCCGGCGCCGACGAGGTTGTCGTAGGCGGGGTCCATCGCCTCGGCCGACTCCGACTCCATCGGCTCCTCGGAGGTCATCGGCGCCGTCGTCGGCTCCATGGTCTCGTCGGCCGTGGTCGAGCCGCCCATCGAGCAGCCGGCGAGCACGAAGGTCGCAGCACTGGCGAGCACGAGCCCGGCGAGCTTGGGGTTCTTCTTGGTGAGCATCTGGCTCTGCCTTCCCTGGTGGTTGTCCGGCCGTGAGCCGGTGATGCCAGGGGTTCGGAGCTCCTCTCGAAGCGGATTGGAAGCGCTCGCGGACGCGACCGGCTCCATCCGGCAGGGCCTCGGCGCCGAAGAGAGTGCAACCTGCCTAGGAGGCACCATGCTCGCCCTCATCGGATTGCTCGGTGGATTCATCACCGGCATCTCGCCATGCATCATCCCGGTGCTGCCGGTCATCCTGTTCTCCGGCGGTATGCAGTCCGCGCGCGGGTCGAGCGGAGCGGCGGATGCGTCGGCCGACGACGACGCGGACGGCCATGGAGCGGGCGGGCTCGCGACCGCCACGCGGGTTCGGCCGAGGGTGCGCACGGTCTCCCGCTGGCGCCCCTACCTCGTGATCTCGGGCATCGTCGTGAGCTTCACGCTCATGACGCTCGTCGCGAGCCTCATCCTCAGCCTCCTGGGCCTCCCGCAGGACGTGCTGCGCTGGGCTGGCATCATCGTGCTCGCGCTCATCGGCGTCGGCCTCATCGTGCCGCGGTTCCAGCACCTGCTCGAGAAGCCCTTCGAGAAGCTGCCCTTCCTCCAGAAGGCAGGCGAGAAGTCGAGTCGGCTGCAGGGCTTCCCGCTCGGCCTCGCGCTCGGCGCCGTCTACGTGCCGTGCGCAGGACCCGTGCTCGCCGCGATCACGGTCGCGGGCTCCACAGGGCAGATCGGCATCGACACGGTCGTGCTCACCGTCTCGTTCGCGATCGGTGCGGCGCTCCCGCTGCTCTTCTTCGCGCTCGCGGGCCGCGGCCTCGCCGAGCGCATCGCGGCGTTCCGCAAGCGCCAGGGCATCATCCGCATCGTCTCGGGAGCGCTCATGCTGCTGCTCGCGCTCGGCCTCGTCTTCGACGTGCCGGCCCGGCTGCAGCGCCTCGTGCCCGACTACACCTCGGCCATCCAGGAGTACATCGCCGGCAACGACCAGGTGCAGGAGGCCATCTCGATCGGCGGTCTCGAGACCGAGGAGAACCAGGACCTCGACCTATGCGACCCGGGCGCGACCGAGCTGCAGGAGTGCGGCACGGCCCCGAGCATCCGGGGCATCGACTCCTGGTTCAACACCGAGGGCGACCAGCCGATCAACCTCGCCGAGCTGCGCGGCCAAGTGGTGCTCGTCGACTTCTGGGCCTACTCGTGCATCAACTGCCAGCGCTCCACGCCGCACATGAACGCGTGGCACGACGCCTACGCGGATGCGGGCCTGCAGGTGATCGGCGTGCACAGCCCCGAGTACGCCTTCGAGAAGGAGCGCCCCAACGTCGTCGCCGGCGCCGAGGCGCTCGGCATCGAGTACCCGGTCGCGATCGACAACTCGCTGTCCACCTGGACGAACTACCGCAACGCCTACTGGCCCGCGCGCTACCTCATCGACGCCGAGGGCACCGTGCGCAACGTGCACTTCGGCGAGGGGCAGTACCGGGAGGGCGAGCAGATGATCCGCGAGCTGCTCGAGCAGGCGAACCCCGGCGTCGAGCTGCCGCCGGTCACCGAGCTGAGCGACGACACCCCCGAGAACGCCGCGATCACGCCCGAGTCGTACCTCGGCACGACGAAGGTGCAGAACTTCGGCGGCGAGGAGCGCTACTCGGCGCAGACCGAGGCGTTCGCCTACCCGGCCGAGCAGCCGGGCGACACGTTCGCCCTCGACGGCGACTGGCAGCTCGAGACGCAGTTCGCGACGCCGCGGGGCGACGAGGCGCGCATCCGCCTGCAGTACAGCGGCCAGGAGGTGCGGATGGTGCTGGCGGGGGACGGCACGGTCGTCGCCGATGTCGATGGCGAGCGCGTCGAGCTCGCGGTCTCGGGCACGCCGAGGTCGTACGAGCTGCTGCGAGCGGATGCCGGCGGCGAGGGGACCATCGAGGTGACGGTGCCCGCCGGTATCGAGGCGTATTCGTTCACCTTCGGGTGATCGGTCACGGGCTCCTCGCCCGTAGGGTTGACCCCTTTCTCACTCCTGGACCCGGATAACGGGGTTTAGGAGCGAGGAAGGGGTCGATCCCCGTGCCCGGCCGGGGCGTGCGTGGGCGGCCGCGCGCGCTCGCCCCCGGTAGACTCGCCACTCGTGTGGGAGCGATCCCGTACGGGGCGTAGCTCAGCTTGGCTAGAGTGCCCGCTTTGGGGGCGGGAAGTCGCAGGTTCGAATCCTGTCGCCCCGACCACGGCTGGCCCGCTCGACGGTGACTCGTGTCTGCCCATCGCCTCAGCGCCGCGAGAAGGGATGCGAGCTGGTCAGGGCTCGTCGCGCACGCCCTCAGCGAGCGTCAGGAGCCGAGAGGCGCCGATCGGCTCGCGCTCGAGGAGCGGCACGAGCGCCACTCGGCTCGCGGTCTGACGGACTCGGGCGATCTGCTCCGCCTCATGGCTGGCACGCAGCGCGAGGAACGACGATCGGGGATGCGCGGCGGCGATGGAGTTGTTGACGACCCAGGCCCATGGGTGGATGCCTGCGCGCTCGAGGTCGTGCTGGAGGCCTTCGGCCTCGAGCACCGGAGTCGTCTCCGCCAGCGTCACCAGCAGCACTTTGGTGCGTTCAGGGTCCTGGAGCCGCATGAGCGGGGTGACGAAGGTCGCCTTCCCGCCGATCTGCCGAGTGATATCGCGGTGATACGAGCCAGCCGCGTCCAGGAGCAGCAGCGTGTGCCCCGTGGGGGCAGTGTCGATGATGACGAATCGTCGTCGTGACTCGTGGATCGCCCGGGAGAACTCGTGGAACACCGCGACTTCATCGGTGCAGGGCGATCGGAGGTCTTCCTCCAGGGCCGCTCGCTCCTCCTCGTCGAGCCCCTTGCCCTTGGTGGCCATGGCATGCGCGCGGTAGCGCTGCACGGCATCCTCGGGATCGATCCGCGAGACGGTCAGGTGCTCGACGTCGCCGGCAAGCGTCTCGGTCAGGTGCGCAGCGGGGTCAGTGGTGGTCAGGAGGACATCGTGCCCGCGGTGCGCAAGCGCGACGGCAATCGCCGCCGCGATGGTCGTCTTGCCCACGCCGCCCTTGCCCATGCACATCACGAGGCCGGGTCCGTCGCGCTCGATCTGGTCGACGAGCATCACCAGCGGAGCGTCGGAAGGCGTGTCGGTCGGCTGGTCTCCTCGGGAGCCCGCGGCCCGTGCCGCTGGAGCGAACAGTGTGGCGAGCGCCTCCGCGCCGACCATGTTCGCGGGCTGGAGCTGGATGAGATCGCGAGGCAGGCCGGCGATCCGGGGCGGTATCGCAGCGATCGCCGCGTCCTCCCGTGCCCGGACAGCGGTCGCGATCGGCTCGTCTCCGGCGACCTCGGGCAGGATCCCGTTGATCACGACGTAGCCCTCGCTCATCCCGATCGCCGCGAGCTCCGCGAAGGTGCGATCGATCTCGTTCAGGGCGGATGGCTGGGCCCGGCTGACGAGCACCAGTCGCGTGCGAGAGGGGTCGGTGAGTGCGCGAACGGCGTCGGCGTATGCCGTCTTCTGCTTCTCGAGTCCGGAGAGCGGCCCGAGACACGACGCGTCGCCGCCCGTCGTCAGGTACTCGGTCCATGAACCGGGCAGCTGGAGCAGACGGATCGTGTGACCGGTGGGCGCTGTGTCGAAGAGGATGTGGTCGAATCCGCCGTATCCCGCATCATCGGTCAGCAGGCCCGTGAACTCGTCGAAGGACGCGATCTCGGTCGTGCAGGAGCCGGACAGGCTCTCGGTGAGCGCGGCGATCTCGTCGTCAGGCAGCAGCCCGCGGACCGGCGCGATCATGCGTTCGCGGTAGTCGGCCACCGCCTGCTCCGGATCGATCTCGAGCGCCGAGAGCCCCAGCACCGAAGGAACACCCGTGACGACGTTGCCGATGACGATGCCGAACACCTGTCCGATGTTCGATGCCGGGTCGGTGCTGACCAGCAGCACGCGCCTGCCGGACGCGGTCAGCTCCAGCGCGGTCGCGCATGCGACCGACGTCTTGCCGACGCCGCCCTTGCCCGTGAAGAAGACGAAGCGCGGCAGATGCTCGAGGAAACGCATCCGCGCGTGGTCGGGGGTTCCCGTCACCGTCTGCTCCTGCCGCAGTGTCTTCGACATGTGGTGCCGACGGTACGCGCCCGTCGCGATCGAGGTGATGGAGCCGTCGCGGCACCGGAAGGCCAGTCGCTCCGCGCAGGCCCTCCGCGCGCGGCGCAAGGCGCGGGACAGCGTTCGACCGGCGTCGGTCGAGGCGGGTGCAGTGGTCGGCCACCGAGCCTGGAGTCGATCGACGGCGAGGACGTCACGATCTCTCGAACGTGATGTCCCACGGCCGCTCACCTCGACTGAGCTCGGTCCATCCGGCTCGCTCGATCTCGAGCGCGAGCTCGTCGAGCGCTTCCGTCATGCCGGGAGCCCACTCCTCCCGCGGCGCAACGGTCTTGCCCAGGGGAATCCCTCCCCAGGTGTACGGCGCAGCGAACGTGGGACTGCGGAACGCCGGATGTCCGTCGACGGTGCCGACGAACTGCCACTGCTGCGTCCCAGCGCCGAGCCCGAACAAGGTGACCGCCAACGACGCGGTCTGCAGCTCGATGCGGAGGGTCCTCGCGCCAGGTCTCGCCGCAGGCTCGGGAACCCCCTCCGCCTCCGACCGAGCCGTACGTGGAACGATCGCGACGGGGCTCGGCATGTTCATCAGCAGGTCGTGCCCCACCGAGCCGAGGAGGAGTCCGGCGACCGCCCCGCGTCCATGGCTGCCCACGACTGCGAGCTGCGCGCTGCTCGCGCGCTGCGCGAGGACGACCGACGGGCGTCCGTCTTCCAGCAGGCTGTCGATCGGCAGGTGCTCGTGCCGGGCGCGGACCGGCGACACCATCGTCTCGAGCAGTGCGCCCTCAGCGCGCTTGACGTCGTCGTACGGGGAGGAGTCCGGGGGCCAGGCACCGTAGGCCGCTGGTGGCAGCTTCCACGCGCGGACGGCGACGAGCGTCGTCTGGAGGCGATCGGCCTCGGCAGCGGCGAAGGCCATCGCGGCGGTGCCGGTCTCGTCGTCGACGCCGACGATCACGGGACCCTCCTTGTGCTGCCAGCCGACGGGCACGACGACGAGCGGTGAACGCGTCCTGGCCGCGACGGCGAGGGGAAGCGTGCCGTTGATGATCCCCACCGCGGTGCTCGACTTGTGCGACCCGATCACCAGCAGGTCGGCACGCTGCGCAGCAGCGAGCAGACCGTGAAGCGGTCGATCGCGCTGCACGGTCGTCGAGCAGCGAACGGCGACGCCGCTCGCCCCCACCCTGGTCGCCGCTTCCTGCAGGGTGCGCTCGTGCTCGATCAGCACCGCCTCGAGCCCGATCTGCGGCATCCAGTCGACGTCGACCACCGTGGTGATCTCCAGCCGCATGTCGACGCTTCGTGCTCGATCGATCACCCAGTCGAGCGCTGCTGCGCTCGCAGTACCTCCGTCGACCGCGACCACCACGTTCTCTGTCATCTTCTCGGTCCGCGCACGGCCAGAGCCGGACCCCCGCGGCTGAGAGCGACAGGTCGTCGCCGCGTCGACTGCCTCACTCGTCGCCACGCTGCTCGCGGGCCGGCTCCATGGACTCGCCGTGCTGCTCGCGTACCGGGTTCGGCACGATGGCGACAGGGCAGGGCATGTTCATGAGCAAGTCGTGTCCCACGGATCCGAGCAGCAGGCCGGCGATCGCCCCTCGCCCGTGCGTGCCGACGACAGCCAGCCGTGCACCGTCGGCGTGCTTCGCGAGCGTCACTGATGGACGGCCCCGCTCGAGCACGGCACCGATCGAGAGCTGCGCGTGCTCGGCTCGGATCCGATCGAGCTCGCTGTCGAGCACCTGTCTCTCCGACTCCTCGACGGCGTCGAACGGCGACTCGATCGCAGCCCACGCGCCGTAGACGAGCGGTGGGATCTCCCACGCGCGGACGGCGACGAGGGTCGTGTGCGCGCGGTCCGCCTCGACCGCGGCGAACGCCACGGCGGCGCTGCCGGTCTCGTCGTCGACGCCGACGATCACGCGCCCCTCGCTCGGCTCCCAGTCGACAGGCACGACGACGAGCGGACAGTGCGTCCTCGCAGCCACAGCCAGCGGCAGCGTGCCATTGATGAGCCCGGTCATCCCTCGGGTCTTGTGCGAACCGATCACCAGGATGTCCGCGCGCCGTGAGGCGTCGACGAGTCCGGGGACCGGCCGGGCGTGGTGGACCGTGGTCGAGAAGTCCACGGGCACGTCGCTGAACTCGACCCTTCTCCCTGCCTCCTCCACGATCCGTTCGTGCTCGAGCAGGACAGGGTCCGGGCCGACCTGCGGGATCCAATCGATGTCGACCACGGTGGTGATCTCCAAGTGCATGTCCACGCTCCGCGCTCGATCGACAGCCCAGTCGAGGGCAGACGCGCTCGCGGTGCCACCATCAACGGCGACGACGACCTTCTCAGTCATTGGGGGGCTCCTTCGATTCAGGTCCGACACGTCTCATCGTGCGCGCTGCCGTCGGGCGTCGGCAGGGCCCTAAGTCCCGCTGCGCGCCGCGCGTCGGTCGAACCAGCGTCGGACGTCTTCGGCGAGGGAGCTGTCGAAGCGCTTCGTCGAGAGGGGCACCAGTCCCGCGGCCATGACGGGGTTCGGGAGGGTCCACGCTCCGAGCGGCGTGATGAGCAGCAAGAGAGCCGCCCGGCCGAGCAGCCCCAGCCGTGCCCATCGCCCGCGGCTCAGCATGCAGCGCTCGCCGGGTCTGATCCGGATCACCGCGCCACGGTGTGCTCGACGACTCAGGGAGTCGGAAGCACCACGATGTCGGTTCGGGGATGACGGCTCGCGGCGACGAGCGCTGCTCCCTCTGTGCAGAGCTGGCCGGTGACGCGCACGGCCGGATACCGACGACGGACAGCCAGGAGCGCCGCGGTGAGCCGAGCACTCGCGGAGTGCCGAGCGCTCATCCACGACTCGACCAGCCGGCGATCCTGCGTGTCCGGCATATGGGGCAGGACGCCTACGAGCCGCAGCGGCGCCTGCGTGGCCTGGGCGAGCTCGGCTGCCCAGACCCATCCATCCATGTAGTGGCCGTCGTCGGCGATCTGCACCACGACATCGGTGCTGCGCGCTCGAGGGGCTGTGCTTCCGGGGCGCGACGGGGGAGCGGCGCTCGCCGCCGCTCGGGGTCCGGGAGCGGGCCGCGTGGGCGTTGTCGGCGTGGCGATCAGGGAAGGCTCGTGCATGCGTCGACCTTCGCGGGACCTTGGTGACCGCGGAAGGGGCGATGGTCCTATCGACGGAGCGGGCGGGATCGCAGCCGGACGCCGTTCCCCGTCGCGCCGGGCGCGATCGACGCCGTCGTGCTCACGAACGCTCACCTCGACCACTCCGGCGATCTGCCCGCCCTCGTGCGTCGCTGCCGCTCTGCTCGGCGCGCGTGACGGAGCAGGGTGACTCCGGCTCCGATGAACCACACCCACAGGAGGATCCCGTAGGTCCAGTAGAAGGCCGGGACCGCATAGCGCAGCGCCTCGCTCGCGATGCCGAGCGCACCCGTGACGACCCCGATCCAGGCGAGCGAACGAGGCAGGTCGCTCCTCGTCATGATCAGGGAGACGACGAGGATCCCGAACGCCGAGAGCATCCCCGCCGCAGAGGGGGTGTTGTTCTCGGCGACGATCGCTTCCGCAGCCACCGCATACACGCTGCGCTCGTCCGGAGACGCGACCAGGTAGCGGTCGCTGAGGAAGACGAGCGTCAGCGATCCGCGGCTCGTCGTCGGGATGGCCAGGAAGAGCGCCCAGGGCAGCCCACCGATCACGCCCCCCAGCAGGGCGAGTCCACGATCGACGGGGACGAGCGCTGCCGCGAGTCCGAGGAACGTGACGACGGTGAGGATGTTGGGCAGCACCCAGAGGAGCTGCTCGGCGATGTAGACGACCTTGTGCGCGGCGATGAACTCGAGGGTCTCCGCTCCACCCTCGACCGGCGGCGGCGCGATCAGGTCGAGCGCGAGGGCGGTGAGGAGCAGCGCCACGAACGCGATGGAGCACCACCCCGCGACCAGGTACAGCCGTCGCCACGGCGACTCCGAGCCAGGCTGCGCCGCAGACGGCGACGGGAGCGGCACGACCATCAGCGCGTCCCCTCGGCAGAGCCGCTCGCCCACCTGAACCGTCGAGCGGCCAACGCACCGGCAGCCGCTGCCCAACCGGCCAGGACGAGGAGGTGCGGCCACAGCGGTGCCGATCCGGGCGCCCAGGCCGCAGCCAGTCCGTTCTGCAGGTGCTTGAGCGGGAAGAGCGAACCGACGACGCCCATCCACTCGGGTCCTGCGGTCAGGAACACGTCGGAGAAGAACGACAGGAGGAACAGGATCACGAGCCCTACTGCCCCGACCGCCCGAGCGCTCGGCACCAGCGTGACGAGCAGGAAGCCGCACGCGGCGAGGGCGATCGCGCCGAGCAGCAGCGTGCCGACGCCGAGCAGGATGCCCAGTGCGTCCACCCGCAGCTGGAATGCGGCGGCGCCGAGAGCGAGGACGCACGCGAGGACGACGAGTGCGAGAGCGACGCCTGCGACGGTCCTGCCCATCAGGTACGCGCTCACTGGCAGGGGCGTGCCGCGGACTCGCTTGAGCAGCCGCTGGTCGCGCGCGCGCGCCACCTGCTCGGCGAGGTTCATGAAGAGGATGACGCCCGCGCCCCAGGTCACCATGCTCGCCGCCACGACCGCCGACGCCGGCCGGCCGTCGGGGAGCGAGTCGGCGCTCTGGACGGCGACGAGGAGGGCGAAGAGGGCGACCGGCATGATGAGCGAGAAGAACACGTCTCCCGGCCGGCGCAACGTCGTGCGGAGCGCCGAGCCCGACTGCGCCACGACCAGGGTGAGCGTGGATGGCCGGCGTCCGACTGTGGGCTGCAGCGACGCGGTGAGCGCGCCGCGTGCCGCGGTCGGGGCGAGGATTCGACGGGCGGGGGCGGCGCCGCGCGTGCGATGCGGCTCCCATCGGAACGCTCGCATGCTCACGAGGGCGCCGACGACCCCCCATGCCGCAACGATCGCGAGGCGTCCCGCGTCCCATCCGTTCCCTTCGACGAAGGGATTGAACTGGTCCTGCAGCGAGCTCGCGTACGGCTTCAGCGGGAAGGCGTTCGCGATCGCGTCGAGCCACCCGGGCAGCGTTGCGCCGACGAGGAACAGCCCGGAGATGAACGACAGCACGACGGCAGCGCCGATCGCGGCGGCCTCGGCCATCGCGGCGGTGCGACTCATCGAGCCGATCGCGAGGCCGACGGCCGAGAACGAGAGCACGCCGAGGATCAGCGTCGTGACCGAGGCGAGGAGGGTCTCGGGTCTGAGCTGCACCTGGTAGAGCACGACGCTGAGCAGCAGCGTGAGGAGGAGAGACGCCATGGCGAAGACGACCGCCGCGCCGACCTGCCCGATGAGGTATGCCCATGCCGGCAGGGGAGTGCCGCGCAGCCGCTTGAGGACGCCCGTCTCCCGACTCTCAGCGACGGAGATCGCGACGGGAGGCATCGTGGCGAAGAACGTGCCCATCGCGATGGCGGTCGGGGCGGCGAACTGCATGACGCGCACACCGTCATCGCCGACCGCGTCGTTGCCAGCGAGCAGTCCGATCAGGATCAGCCAGACGAGCGGCATCGCGAAGGTGAAGATCAGCACCACCTGCGTCCGCCACAGGGCGACCGTCGCGTGCACGAGCTGATCGATCGCCATCCTGGCGCGGCTCGGCGCGTGCTCGGCCGCGAGCACTGCGGCACCGCGCTCGCTCACGACCGCACCGTCGGCGGGACAGCACCGACGTGCTCGCCCGCGAGCTCTGCGCCCACCAGTTCGAGGTAGGCGTCCTCCAACGACGGGCGCCGCACCTCCAGGGCTGGGAGCTCCACGCCGCGAGCGAGTGCCCAGCCGGAGAGCGCATGCAGCGCTGCAGTCGGATGCTCGGTCGCCAGGGTCCAGGCGGCGCCGTCCGTCACCGGGGTGCCGCCGAGTGCCGGGAGGCTCTCCAAGGGTGCGTCGGCAGGCAGGCGGAACGACACGACGACGTGGCGCTGGCGCGCGGTCAGCTCGGCGGGTGTGCCCATCGCGACGATCCGACCGGCGACCATCACTGCGACGCGATCGGCGAGGTGCTCGGCCTCATCGAGGTAGTGCGTGGTGAGCAGCACCGTCGTACCGTGTCCGCGCAAGCGCTCGACGAGGTCCCACGCATGTCGGCGGGCCGAGGGATCGAAACCGGTCGTGGGCTCGTCGAGGAACAGCATGTCGGGGGCGCCGACGAGCCCGAGTGCCAGATCGAGCCGACGTCGCTGGCCGCCGGAGAGCGTCTTCACCCGGGCAGTGCGCTTCTCGTCGAGTCCGACCTGCGCGATGAGGTCATCGACATCCAGGCGACGCGGGTAGTAGCCCCGCTGCAGCCGCAGCAGCTCCGTGACGGTGAAGTCCTCGTCGAAGCCCGCCTCCTGCAGGACGATGCCGATCCGCTCGCGGAACTGCCGAGGGCTCGATGCCGGATCGAAGCCGAGCACCGAGAGCGTCCCCGAGTCGGCCCGGCGGTGGCCCTCGAGGATCTCGACGGTCGTGGTCTTGCCGGCGCCGTTCGGTCCCAGCAGCGCGAACACCTCGCCCTCGTCGACGTCGAACGACACACCGTCGACGACGCGCGACGCCCCGTACGCCTTCCGAAGGTTCTCGACCTCGATCGCCCGCATCGTCGCCTCTTCTTCGTGTCCTCCAGTGCCTGGCAGGGACGATATGCGCGATGAGCGGCGCCCGGGAGGGTCCAACGTCCCGCGGTGCGCGGTGCGCGGTGCACGGTACGAGGCGCTCGCGGCGGCCCTGCTACTCGTTGTCGCCGCCCGTGCTGTCGGCTACCGAGACGTGACCCGTGCCGGTGTTCGTGTCCGGTGCGCGCTCTGCCGTGGCGCCGCTCCACGTCCAGTCGGACACCTCGGGGATGTCCTCACCGTGCTGCCGGGTGTACTGGCGCGCGGCGAGGCGGGCGTCCTGCATCCGCTGGCGCAGCGGCCCGTAGCGCTCTGCGAGACCGGGGACGCGATCGATCACGTCGATGACCAGGTGGTAGCGGTCCATGTCGTTGAGCATCACCATGTCGAACGGCGTCGTGGTGGTGCCCTCCTCCTTGTAGCCGCGCACGTGGATGTGCGGGTTGTCGGCTCGGCGGTAGGTGAGGCGATGGATGAGCCAGGGATAGCCGTGGTAGGCGAAGATGACGGGTCGGTCGACGCCGAAGAGGGCGTCCCACGCCGGTTCGCTCAGGCCGTGCGGATGCTGGTCCTCCGACTGCAGGCGCATCAGGTCCACCACGTTGACCACCCGAATCTTCAGCTCCGGCATCTCCGCCCGCAGGATCGAGACGGCGGCGAGCGTCTCGAGCGTCGGCACGTCGCCTGCGCACGCCATCACCACATCGGGTTGCTCTCCCGGCACCTCCGTGCCGGCCCACTCGAAGATGCCGATGCCGCGCGTCATGTGCGCCACTGCCGCATCCATGGGCAGCCAGTCGAAGGTCGGCTGCTTGCCGGCGACCACGACGTTCACGTAGTCCACGGTGCGCAAGCAGTGGTCGTAGGCCGACAGCAGCGTGTTCGCGTCGAACGGCAGGTAGACACGCACGACATCCGCCTTCTTGTTCACGACATGGTCGATGAAGCCGGGATCCTGGTGCGAGAGGCCGTTGTGGTCCTGCCTCCAGACGTGGGACGAGAGCAGGTAGTTCAGGGATGCGATGGGCCGTCGCCAGGGGATCTCCTTGGTCACCTTGAGCCACTTGGCGTGCTGATTGAGCATCGAGTCGACGATGTGGATGAACGCCTCGTAGCTGGTGAAGACACCGTGCCGCCCCGTGAGGAGGTATCCCTCGAGCCACCCCTGGCACTGGTGCTCGCTGAGCATCTCCATCACGCGGCCCGTTGGGGCCAGGTGCTCATCGGACGGCAGGCGCTCCGCGTTCCACTGCTTGTCGGTGACCTCGAGCACCGCGCCGAGCCGGTTGGAAGCGGTCTCGTCGGGCCCGAAGATGCGGAAGGTCGTCGGGTTCGCTCGCACCACATCGGCGAGCCACCCGCCGAGGACGCGCGTCGGCTCGTGGATCGTCGCGCCGGGTGACGGCACCTCGACCGCGTGCTGTCGGAAGTCAGGCAGCACGAGGTCTTGCTTCAGCAGTCCGCCGTTCGCTGCCGGGTTCGCGCTCATGCGGCGGTCGCCTTCGGGAGCGAGAGAGGTCGTGCGCGCGGCCGGCGCCCCTGCCTCGTCGAAGAGCTCCTCGGGGCGGTAGGAGCGCAACCAGCGCTCCAGGATCCGCAGATGCTCGTCGGTGTCTCGGGCGCTCGCGAGCGGTACTTGATGTGCTCGCCAACTGCCCTCTGCGGGGAGGCCGTCGATCTCCTTCGGGCACGTCCAGCCCTTCGGGGTGCGAAGGATGATCATCGGCCAGGAGGGACGTGCGGACAGGTCGCCGGCAACGGCCGCCGCCTTGATGTCTGCGATCTGGTCGAGGACGAGGTCGAGGGTCTCCGCCATGCGCCGGTGGACCGCGATCGGGTCCTCGTCGTCGAAGCCGCCCGAGACGACATAGGGGGTGTGACCGTAGCCCCGCATGAGATCGAGCAGCTCGGACTCGGGGATTCGGGCGAGGATGGTCGGGTTGGCGATCTTGTAGCCGTTGAGGTGCAGGATCGGCAGGACGACCCCGTCCTGCACTGGATTCAGGAACTTGTTGGAGTGCCAGCTGGTCGCGAGCGGCCCGGTCTCCGCCTCGCCGTCGCCGACCACCGCCGCGACGAGCAGGCCGGGGTTGTCGAAGGCCGCGCCGTAGGCATGCGACAGCGCGTAGCCGAGCTCTCCGCCTTCGTGGATCGAGCCGGGTGTCTCGGGCGCGGCGTGGCTCGGGATGCCTCCCGGGAAGGAGAACTGGCGGAAGAGGCGCCGGACGCCGTCTTCGCTCATCGGGATCTGCGGGTAGACCTCGCTGTACGTGCCGTCGAGATAGGCGTTCGCGACCATGCCGGGTCCGCCGTGACCGGGGCCTGCGACATAGATGGTGTGGAGGGAGCGCTCTTGGATGGCTCGGTTGAGATGCGCGTAGATGAAGTTGAGCCCGGGCGTGGTACCCCAATGGCCCAGGAGTCGAGGCTTCACGTCGTTCCTCATCAGCGGCCGACGCAGCAGCGGGTTGTCCAGCAAGTAGATCTGCCCGACCGAGAGGTAGTTGGCGGCCCGCCACCAGGCGTCCAACCGGTCCAGCACGGCGTCGTGGACGGGGCCAGGCGAGCGGCGTCGGAATGCGGGCGGGGTGTGCGACGTCATGCACCTACCCTCCGTCGAACGATGCCCCGGCGGAAGGGCGAAGGTCCCTCACAGCGTGATGGTGCCCTGATCTGCCCGGTCGTCGATCGCCCGTGCGGCGCTGTGCGTCGGCGCCGCCGCACGCGTCACTCCCAGCAGCAGCAGGAGGAAGCCGACTTCGGCGAGACCGGCGGTGAAGTAGACCGCTTGCAGGACGCTGAACGGGATGATGATCATCTGGACGAAGATCCAGATCAGTGTGTCGAAGGCGGCGACGGCGGCGGCGAGGAGCGCCCAGCGCTGCCGTCGAAGGAGCCATGCGAAGGAGAGCAGGTGCACGCCGCCGAGCACGATGGCGAGCACCGCGCCCGGAACGAGATAGGACGAGAACGGTGAGCCCCGCAGGTACTCGGGCGACGGGGTGATCGCGGTGGCGAGACCCGGATCGAGTGATCCGATCATCAAGGCGCCGCCCCCGGCCACGGCCGTCACGCCGACGAAGGCCTGGAGGCAGAGCAGCGCGGTGCGAGCGAGGCGGTTGTCGATCATGCCGACATGGTCGAGCGTCGCTCCGGCCACGGCCAGGGCCGTAGGTCCCTGACGCGCGGGTCGGCGGTGAGGCCCTGGAGGACTGTGCGACCCACCGCGCGAGCACGACGATGCTCGAATCCGGGCAGGTTCGACTGCTTGCGAGCCGGTCATACCGGTACCTCCTGCCAGGCGATCGAGCTCGGACCGTCGTGCACCAATGCCTTCAGGACGTCTCCTCGGCTGTTGTCGAGCGTCGGAGCGCGTGAGCGACAGGGACGTTCGACCCACCGAGGTGCGCGCTCTCGCGGAGTCGCCGCTTCCGCGCAGCCGATCAGCGCGACCGACAGCTCGGCCGGTAGGACCTTCGGCCCGGCGGAGCAGGGGTCGATCGGCGATGCTCGTCGCATGAGGTTCACCAAGATCGTCGTGGGTTGGGATGGCTCGCCGGCATCGCGAGCAGCCGCAGAGTGGTCGGCCGCGTACGCGCTGGGCACGCCTGTCCAGATCGTCCACGCGATCGGAGGCAGGGCCGTCGGAGGCGAGTACTTGGCAGCGACAGGCGAGCGGTCGACGGCGCGCATCGCGCTGATGGAGCTCGCGGACGCGTTGCGTGAGGCTCATCCTGAGGGCAGCTTCGAGACCGATACCGTGCGAGGAGCCGCGATCGACGCGCTGGAGGAGCGGCTCGCGAGCGACGTGCTGGTGGTCGTCGGGGGATCGTCGGGCGGCAGGAGGAGCATGTGGAGCCTCGGCGCTCGCCTCGCGGGTCGGCCTGAGGGAGGGTCGGTGGCTGTCATCCCCGTTGCCTCGGAGCGCGCTCGGCCAGCGACCGTCGCGGTCGGCATCGATGGCACCCGAGAGGCGGTCACGGCGCTCGAGGTGGCGACGGCGGAAGCGCACAGGCTCGGCGCCGCGCTCACGGTGCTGCACGCATGGGACATCCCCGCAGCCCCGAGCATCGGCTTCGACGAGTACCCCACGGAATCGGATGTGGAGATGACGGAGCGGATGCATCGACTCCTGCTCTCGGACGCTCTCGACCTGGCTCGCGACCGGGGAGCTGAACCGGATGGAAGGCTTGAGATGGGGTCGGCCAGAGAGGTGCTGCGGCGAGCGGGAGGCGCATCTCGGCTGCTGGTCGTGGGGAGCCACGGCGCACGCGAGCTCGCTCGCTTCTTCCTGGGCTCGGTCAGCCACTCGCTCGTCATCGACCCGCCCGGACCCGTGCTCGTGGTCGGCGCGTGAGGCGCACCTGAGGACTGAGCGGTCGACGGGAGCCGGGCCGTCGGCCGGGCGTTGCTCGGAGCGTCAGCTCGTGCGGTGATGCGCGGCGCCGTACACGGCGGCCTGCGTGCGTCGCTCGAAGCCCAGCTTGTCGAGCAGGCCCGAGACGTAGTTCTTCACGGTCTTCTCGGCGAGGCCCAGCCGATCGCCGATCTGCCGGTTCGTCATGCCCTCGGCGATCAGATCGAGGATCTGGCGCTCTCGGAGCGTCAGCTCGACGTGGCCGTCGCGCGCAGTCGCCTGGCGCTGCATGAGCCGCTGACCAGCGCGACGGCGCAGCTCAGCAGCGATCAGCTGACGGCCCGCTGCCGCGCCGCGGATCGCGTCGACGAGGCCGGCTCCGCGGATGTCCTTGAGCAGCCAGCCGCTCGCTCCGGCCAGCACAGCCGAATCGAGCGCCGCGTCGTCATCGAACGCCGTCAGGATGATGCAGGGGAGCTCGGGATGACGGGAGCGGATCTCCCGGCAGGCATCGACGCCGGTTCCGTCGGGGAGCCGCATGTCCAGCACGACGATGTCGGGTCGTGTCGCATCGACCCGCGCGATGGCGTCGCGAACGCTGCCCGCTTCGCCGACCACGGTCAGGCCCGCCTCCCGCTCCAGGACGTCTGCGACGCCGCGGCGGACGAGCTCGTGGTCGTCGACCAGGAAGACCCTGATCATGTCGACCCCTCCTCGCGCGCCGGGGTCGGGATGCGCCACTCGAGCACCGATCCTCCCGCCGGATCCGCCTCGAGCGCGGCGCTGCCACCCCAGGCGCGGGCTCGCTCCGACAGGTTCGTCAGTCCACTCGATCGAATCGCGCCCGCGGGTCCCTGTCCGTCGTCGCGAACCGTGACGCGGATCTCCTCGGCGAGGGCAGCGACGCGCACGGAGACGCTGTCGGCCGCAGCATGTCGAGCCGCGTTCGAGAGCCCCTCGCGCAGTACCGCTTCGAGGTCTGCAAGGACGCTCTCGGGAACATGTCGATCGAAATCTCCCTCGAGCGACACCTGCGGGGGATTCGGGAACGCGTCGGCGGCGCCGCTGACGACATCGAGCAGGCGGTGACGCGCGGCTGGCCTGTGGGGCGATGTCGCGTGGAGCGCGAACACCGACTTGCGGATCTCGGCGATCGCCTCGTCGAGCAAGTCCGTCACGAGCTCGACCTTCGCCCGCGCTGCCGGCGGCAGGCGTTCCCGGTCCACGCCATTCAGAGCCAGTCCTGCACCGAAGAGTCGCTGGATGACGTTGTCGTGCAGGTCCCGAGCGATCCGGTTGCGGTCCTCCAGCAGGGCGAGGCGCTCGTGCGTGAGCCGCGCCTTCCGGAGCTCCAGCGCGACGCTCGCATGAACCGCGAACTCCATCACCATGTCGAGGTCCGGGTCGCGGAATGCGGATGCACCGTTCGGACGGGCGATGGCGAGCGCACCGCGGGTGCCGTTCGCGCGGTTGATGGGCACGACCATCGCGGGGCCCGTCATCTCGAACGGCGAATCCGGATAGGGGACCCCGGGCGACAGTCGTGGATTGCCCGATGCGATGACGGTCTCGCTCATGGAGGCGGCCGCCGGGTAGACCCGGTCCCGGAAGGCATCGGCCTCGTCGCCCCACGCGCTCTCCACGAATGCTCCACCGCGCTCCGAGAGCTCGACGAAGCACACCACGGCGGCGTCGGTGAGGCGAGCGATCGTCTGCGCGACCGTCTGGAGCGGTTCGAGCGTCTGCGCGTCCAGCAGCGCAGCGGCGGTCTCCGCGGACGCGAGCGCCCACCGCTGTCGCAGCTCGGCGTCGCCGTACAAGCGCGCATTGTCGATGGCGACCGCAGCCGACGTGGCGAGTGCCATGAGGAGCTCCTCGTCCTCGTCGGTGAACGGCCCCCCTCCGATGCGGTTGGTCAGGTACAGGTTGCCGAACACTTCGTCCCGGATCCGGACGGGCACACCGAGGAAGCTCCTCATCGCGGGATGGTGGGCAGGGAAGCCGTGCGACCGCATATCGCTGCTCAAGTGGTCGAGGCGGATGGGGGTGGGGTCCGAGATGACGGCGCCGAGGATCCCGCGGCCGCGGGGCAGCTCACCGATGCGAGCTGCCGTCTCGTCATCGAGGCCGACGTGGATGAACTGCTCCAGGTCGCCGTCGACGCCGATCACCCCCAACGCGCCGTATTGCGCTCCCACGAGATCGACTGCTGCTTGAGCGATGCGACGCAGCAGGACGGGCAGCTCGAGCGCGTCCCCTACCGCGCGAGTTGCGACGAGCAGCTGCCGAAGCCGGCCTTGGGTGTCGAGCACGCGATTCGCCTTGTCGACGAGCTCGGAGATCGCCTGCTCCAGCTCCGACCGCGGGAGGTCCGGGAAGTGCACGGACGGATCGGCGTTCACACATCTCCTCGAGCGGCGGAACTGGCGGGACCAACGGCCCTGCTGTGCGCTCACCCTACGCCCCATGATCAGGTGACGATCAGCCCACCTCGGAGGACCATGGCCATGAGCGGCGAACGCGCGGTGCCATTTCGCAGGAGAGGGCCGGATGAGCCCGATGCGCTGATCGGCGCCGGCGGGCGCTCCGTCGTGGGCGTGGATGGCGCAGCCGCGAGCCGCGCCGCGCTCGCGTGGGCGGCTCGCCGGACCCTCCCTCAGCATCCGCTGCACCTCCTCGGGGTCGAGGACGCAGTCGAGCTTCGCGGCGTCGGTGCCGAGCACGGCGCGCGACAGCTGGCTCGGGTGCTCGCTGAGGCGGCTGCAGACCTGCTCGATGCGTACCCTGGCGCATCCGTCACGACCGAGATCGAGGGGGGTCGCGTCGCAGACGCGCTCGTCGGGGCGACTCGACCGGAGGATTTGCTCGTGATCGGCTCTGACAAGACTGGCTTCGTGCGCGGCAGGACGTTCGGGGTGCGCTCGCTGCAGCTCGCCGCCGCGCTGCGCGGCGCGCTGGCTGTCGTGCCCTCCGTCGACCTCCGCCTGCGCACCGGAGTCGTGGTGGCCGTCGATGGTCTCGGCAACGCAGCGGACCTCGCCCTGCGCGGAGCGCAGGAGGCGGACGATCGGGGCTGCGCGCTGACGATCGTGCATGCGGTGGCCAGGGGTGGTGGCTCGCAGCGGTCAGCGACGGGCGAGGCGGTGGTGCTCGCCGCTCGCGGTGCCGCCGTCGACGCCTATCCGCATCTCGACGTGCGGGCAGTCGTCGCGCAGCGCCACCCTGCCGACGCGATCCTCAACGCCTCGCGCGACACGGCGCTCCTGCTGCTGGGGAGCTCGCGCGGGGAGACGGCGCTCGGTGTCGGCGAGACCATCCACGATGTGCTCATGAACGCGAATGCGCCATTGGTCATCCTCCGCTGAGCCTCGCGTCGGTCGCCAGCACCTGCACCGCGCCGAATCCCATGACGATCGCGGCGACGAGGAGCGGGGCACCTGTCGCCGCCTGCGGCGTCGGCCGAGCGGAAGGCTCACGCGCGCGCATGGTCGACCTCGCACGTCATGCGGCTCAGAACTCGAACACGATGCGTGCCGGGACCGTGCCGGCGAGCACCTCGGCCATCGAGCCGCGCACGTCCTCGAGGCTTCGCGTCTCGGTGATGACGCGGGTGCGGCCCGCGGCGTGGAGCGCGAAGACCTCACGGAGGTCCTCTCGCGTCCCGACGATCGAACCGAGCACCGACTTGCCGCCGAGCACGAGGTCGAAGATCGGCACTGGGAACACCCCGTCCTTCGGCAGGCCGACGCACACCATCCGGCCGCCGCGGCGCAGGCTGCGATACGCCTGCTCGAAGACCTTCGATGAGGTGGCGAGGACCACCGCCACGTCGGCGCCGCCCGTCGACAGCAGAGCGTCGACCGGGTCGACCTCCGAGGCGTTGATCACGTCGTCGGCGCCCAGCGCACGCGCGAGCTCGAGCTTCTCCTCGGTGACGTCGATCGCGGTGACGAGGCCGCCGACGATGCGCGCGTACTGGACCGCGAGGTGGCCGAGCCCGCCGATGCCGAAGACGGCGACGCGCTCTGCGGGTGCGACGCCAGCGACCTTGATCGCCTTGTAGGTCGTCACGCCCGCGCACGTGAGCGGGCGGCGTCGACCGGCCGCACACCGTCCGGGACACGCACTGCGTACCGGGCGTCGGCCACCGCATACTCGGCGAGTGCGCCGTCGATGCTGTAGCCGGTGTTCTGCTGCTCGAGGCAGAGGGTCTCGCGGCCGTCGATGCAGTGCTGGCAGTGCCCGCACGCGTGCCCGAGCCAGGGCAGCGCGACGCGATCTCCCACGGCGAGACGGGAGACGCCGTCGCCCAGCTGCTCGACGATCCCGACGCCCTCATGGCCTGGGATGAACGGGAGCCCGGGCACGACCGGCCAGTCGCCTCGGGCGGCGTGGATGTCGGTGTGGCAGAGCCCGCTGGCCTCGATGCGGACGAGCACCGGGCCGACGCCGGGCTCGGGGACGGGCAGGTCCTCCATCGCGATGTCCTCATCGAACCGGCGAACCACTGCTGCACGCATCATGCGCTCCTCTCGCTGAGCGCCGGCATTCGACGTCGTCGAGACCACGATGCGTGCGTGCCTCACGGGCAGACAGGGCCGAAGGACCCCTGCGCCGTCTGCGACTGCTGCTCAGCTCGACGGCGGGTGTGCGCCTTGCACGCCGCTCGCAGCTGTGGAGCTGGGCGCGGCCCGCGACGGCTGTGCGCACAGCAGCGCCACCACGATCATCCCCGCGAGCGGCACCAGGAGCCAGAGGGCGTGCGCCCATGCGTATCCGGCGTCGCGCAGCCTGCGCACCGGCACGGCCAGCGTCGGCAGCAGCACCGCCAGGCTCCACAGTCCTGCGAGGGTGGGCCCCTGTACGACGACCCGATCGGTCAGCTCGAAGGACCACACGGGATCGATTGCCCGAACGTCATGGTGTCTTCCTCGCCTGTCACCGGATCGAGACGCTGACGCCAGGCTGCCTGATCTCGCTCACAACGCTCTGCGTCTCGGTGGCGTGCTCCGTTCCGGCACCACGGCGACGGGGCTCGGCAGGTTCATCAGGAGGTCGTGCGCGACCGGCCCGAGGCGGGCTTGCGCCGTGCCATCCGATGCATGACGGCCGACCACGGTCAGGCTCGCGTCCTTCGCATGTTCGGCCAGGACGAGCGCAGGTCTGCCGCGCGCGACCGTCGCGGCGATCTCGAGCTGCCCTCGATCGCGCCGGACGGCCGACAGCATCGAGTCGAGCATGATCAGCTGCAGCGATTCGGCACGTCGGAGCGGCTCGTCGGCCGTCCCCCATGCACGCGCGACGATCGGCGGCACGTCGTACGCACGCACCGCGACGAGCGTCGTGTGGGCGCGGTCGGCCTCCGCTGCCGCGAAGTGCATGGCAGCGGTACCCGACCGGTCATCGACGCCGATCACGACCGGTCCGGCGTTGCGCGTCCACCCGGCCGGCACGACGACGATCGGCGAGACGGCGCGCGCCGCGACGACCAGCGGGAGCGTCCCGTGGATGCTGCCGACAGCGTGAACGGGCTTGTGCGAGCCCATGACGACGAGCTCCGCGCGTCGCGTCGCCGCCACCAAGCCCGGTACGACGCGGTCGTGGTGCACCGTGGTCGACCAGTGCGGGCAGATGCCGCTGGCAGCGACCCTCTGCCCGGCTTCGAAGACGACACGCTCGTGCGCGGCGAGACCGGGATCGGCACCGCTCGGCCGCGTCCAGTGCACGTCGACGATCGTCAGGATCTCCAGGTGGGCGCCGATCACCGCCGCGCGGTCGATCGCCCAGTCGATCGCGGAGTCGCTCGCCGCACCGCCATCGATCGCGACCACCACGCGCTCGCTCACCGTGCACGCTCCATCCTTCGGTCTAGCCCGCGACCTGGCTCAGCGCTCGCGCCCGCGCTCATCGGCGGGTGAGGGTGTCCCGGGCGACCGCGCCGACGAGCAGGCCGACCGCCGCGCCGATGCCTGCTCCGAGAGCGATCCCGGGGCCACCGGCGATCGCGAGTCCGACCACGAGCCCAGCGCCTGCGCCGAGGGAGATGCCGATGCCGGGCAGCGACTCGACCATCGGGCTGCGCGCTTGAGGTGTCATACGGGTATCCCATCGCGGCACCACGGGCGCGGGGAAGGGCCCTTGGTCCTGACCGACGGAGCGCAGCGCGACCCGTCGCCGGGGTCGGTGATGGCTCCACGCACGCTCCAGAGCGACCGCCATTGCGGCTACCGTGGTCGCCATGCGCCCGGTGCGAGAGCCGCTCGCGGCGGCTGATGAGGCCAACCTCATCCTCGACCGTGATGGTCAGGTCAATGTCTTCCTCGCGGCGGGATTGCTCGCGCCCGGCGGGTTCGTCGGTGCGGATGGCGCTCCCGACATGGCCGAGCTGCGTGCGTCTCTGCGCCACCGCGTGTCTGCAGCGCCGGAGCTGTGCCGGTCGTTGTCCTCGCGGGGACGTCGCCACCACTGGCTCGCGACCACACCAGACCTCGAGCAGCACGTCCGCCTCGTCGAGCGCGTCGACGGCCTGCCCGGTCTCGAGCGGATGTGTGCCGCGCTGATGAATGAGCCGCTCAGTCGCGAACGTCCGCTCTGGGAGCTCCTCGTGGTGCCCAGCGCCCGCGAGGCGGAGGGGGGCATCGTGCTCCGCGTCCATCACGCGCTCGCCGACGGGGCAGCGGCGGTCGGCATCGTCCAGCGCCTCTTCGAGGCTGCGGAACCGGGTCCCGTGGTGGCTCACCCAGTGCCCGCTCGATCACGGCGCGGCGCGCGGTCGATGTTGCTGGGTCGGGGCGCGGGTGTGCATCGCGTGCGCGAGACGCTGCGCCGCAACGACCTCGCACCGACCATGCTCCTCGGCGACCGAAGCCCGGGTCGTGGGCTCACATTCCTCAGCGCCGACCTTGACGGGCTCGCCGGACGCATGCGGCTGCGCGGCGCTACGGTCAATGACGCGCTGCTCGCCGGAGTGGCGTCGGGGCTGCGGGCGGCCCTGAGCGCTGCAGGTGAGCCGATCCCGGATCAGTTGCCGGTGTCGGTGCCGGTCGCGCTTCGGCGGCGGGGATCTGCGGGCAATCAGGTTGGGGTGATGCTCGTTCGGCTGCCGCTCGCCCTGGCCGACCCGGACGAGCGCTTGCGTCTGATCGCCGCGCGGACTCGCGAGGACAAGCGAAGTGCGAGAGAGCAGGGGACGCTCGAGCTCATGCGTGGCCCGATCGGAGCGCGGATCATGGATCGCGTCGCTCGGCGGCAGCGCCTCGTGGCAGCATTCGTCACGAACGTGCGCGGCCCCGATACCACGCTCCGTCTTGCGGGAGCACCGCTCGTGGCCCTCTGGCCGGCCGCGGTGCTCGCCGGCAACGTGCGGCTCGGCGTCGCGGCCGTCTCCTACGGTGGCACGATGTGGTGCTGCGTCCACTTCGACGCCGCTCATGTGCCTGGCGTGGCATTCACGGGGGCCATGAACCAGGAGCTCGTGCGTCTCGGCGGATGAGGCCACGGTCGCGTCGCGGTGGCTGAGGCGGCGCTCCGTTCCGCAGCACCGGCTGGACGCGCCGTGGCGCATCGGCCAGTGCCCACCTGCTGCCCACGATCGCCCTGCTGGTCGTGCGCGAACGTGATCCGGATGGCATGCGTGATGTCGCGGATTTCGCGGCACTCGACGGACACTGCGAGCTCGTTCGGCTCCGAGAAGTCGCAGGTTCGAATCCTGTCGCCCCGACCTTCTCCTCGTGGCGAGATGCCAGCGAAGACAAGGCAGCCGTGCCATTCCGGCCAGTGCACGGTGATGTTCGCGTCGGCGACGTGCGACTATCCCTTCTGGATCAACCGCTGATCTTCAGGTCCATCGCACCAGAGAGGCTCACTGCCCATGCCCCTACGGAGGAGTTGACATTGCACTCTCTGGCGCGGGTCAGTTGGTTCCTGGGTGTGGTAGCCGTCGTCAGCTGGTTGCTCGTGCTCGCGGTCTCTCTGTTCGGGCCCGCCGCACTTGACAGCGAGGTGAACCCGCTCATGCTCGTGCTCGCGGTGATCCTGACGTCCGCGGTGGTGGAGTTCCCGACTCGTTGGATCGAGAGACATCGAGGCAGGCATGCGCTTCGTATCCCTGCCCCTGACGCGCTCTTGCTTGAACTGCCGGGATTCGCGGGTCTCCTGGCTGCAGGAGTCACGCTGTCGTGGTGGCAGGATCTCGGCGCCGCGATGCTTGTCAGCGCCTTCACTTCGGTCTGGGCACTTGCCGCGCCACTCAGTGTGTGGTGGCGGCATCGTGCGGACGCGGCTGCAGGGTAGGCCCCAGCACGATCCCCAGTGCGCCGCAACTGCTCGCGTCACAGCGCGAGGTTCGGCTGCCCGGGGAGGCGAGTCTCACCTCGCTCCGAGGCCGGGGCCTCGAATCGCCTCGGCTCGTGGGGGGAGCGGCAGCCGCGGAGGAGCGCGACGCGCCTCGGCTCAGCTGCGCGCGGCGCGCCGCTGCGCGACGAGCACGATCGCGACGCCCAGGGCGGCGACCGCGAGGCCGACGATCCCGAGTGCGCTGATGGGCACGCCGAACACGAGCCAGACCCACAGCATCGTCGTCGGCGGGGTCAGGTAGAGCATCGTGCTCACGAACGTCGCGCCGTGCGAGCGCGTGACCGTGACGTAGAGCACGTAGCCGCCGAGGCTCGACAGCAGCACGAGCCACAGCACCGCGAACCAGACGTCGGGCTCCGTCGGCGCCGCTGCCTCGCCGCGCACGAGAGCGACGGCCATGAACGCGGCGCCCGCGACGACCGCTTGCATCGTGAGTGTCTGCAGCAGGTCGTCGTGCAGGTGCCATCGACGCTGCAGCACCGTGCCGGTGCCGAGGCACAGCACGCCCGCGAAGGGCAGCAGGTAGGCCCACAGCGGCGTGCCCGCACCGCCGACCCCGCCGAGCGCGCCCGTGACGACGAGCGCGACGCCCGAGAGCCCCACGATCATGCCGAGCCACATCCATCCGGTCGCCCGCTCGCCGAGCACGCGGCCGGCGACCGTCGCGACGAGCATGGGCTGCAGCGCGGCGATGAGTGCCGCGGTGCCGCCGTCGACGCCCGCGCGCACGCCCTCGAAGATGAGCAGCAGGTAGCCCGCCTGGCTCAGCAGCGCGATCGTGCCCTGCCGCAACCAGCTGCTCCGCCGTGGCCAGCGCCGCCGCAGCACGAGCATCACTGCGACGAGGATGCCTGCGAGCACGGTGAAGCGCCAGGCGAGCACGGTGATCGGCTCGCCGCCGGCCCGCGCGGTGAGCTCCGCGCCGACGAACCCGGAGCTCCACAGGATGATGAGCGCCACGGATGCGACCACGATCGCGACCGGGCCGAGCCGGCCTCGCGACGCGTCGGGCTCGCGCGGGGCAGGCGACTCGGTCATCGTGCTGAGTATCGCAGTGGTGGGCGTGGTCTCGAGACGGCGGCGCGCGGGCGCCGCTCCACCTGGGCGAAGACGGCGGCTGCAGCCGCGTTCCCCGCGAGCGGAAGCGGGGGAGCGGCTACGTCTCGACGACGAGGATGGGGTCGGTCGTCGGGGCGTCGGAGCCGCCGTCGGGCTCCACCGTCACGCCGACCGCCGCGCCGGCGGTGAAGCCGCCGTCGAGCAGGAACGCGGTGACGCCGCCGCTCGCGTCGAACGTGCCCGCGCTCTGGGCGCCGTCCGCGCCGATGTACCAGGCCTGGTACGTGCTGCCCTCGGGAGCGGAGCCCAGCCCGTCGAAGAGGATGACCGACTGCCGCCGCTCGGCCGACCAGACGACGGTCGCACTCGAGCCGTCCGCCAGCTCGACCTCGTCGCGCTCCGCGTCAGCCGCGCTCACGACGGCGCCGAGCGCCTCGTTCCGCGAGTCGTCGCCGAGCTGCGTGCCGAGCGCGACGCCGCCGAGCAGCAGCGCAGAGCCGGCCGCGATCGCGCCGATCGTGCGCAGCGGGCGCCAGCGCGCGCGAGCGCGGCGCTCGGCCGGACCGGTGCCGACGGCCGCGCGGGGCGGCTCGACCGACATCGGCTCGTCCCACGGCGCGGGCGCGACGGCGGCGGGCGCCTCGACGGGCGGCTCGGCCGGCAGCTGCGGCTCGCGCGCGATCGCGTCGAGCACGGATGCGCGGAGCCCGGGCGGCGGGGCGACGCTGTCACCCGAGAGCAGCGTCGCCGTGTCGGCGAGCCGGGCCGCCTCGGCGAGCGCCTCGGGCGTCGCCTCTGCCTCGAACCGCGCGCGCTCGGCGGGGCTCAGCGCGTCGAGCGCGTACGCCGCCGCGAGGTCGTCGATGGATCGCTGGTCGTCGCTCATGTCGTCACCCCCAGGATGCCGCGCAGCCGGACCATGCCGTCGCGCAAGCGGGTCTTGACCGTCCCGAGCGGCGCCCCCACGCGCTCGGCGATCTCGGTCTGCGTCAGCCCGTCGAAGTAGGCGAGCTCGATGGCCTCGCGCTGCGGGTCGCTCAGCTCGCGCAGCGCCCTGCGAGCGCGCGCCGCCTCGAGCGACACCTCCGCCTGCTCGGCGACGAGGTCGACCGGCACGGGGGAGTCGCGCACGCCGATGCGGGCGTCGCGGTCGCGCTGCGACTGCGAGGAGCGCACGCGGTCGACCGCGCGGGCATGCGCGATCTGCAGCAGCCAGCTGATGGCTGCGCCCCGCTCGGGATCGAATCGCTTCGACTGCCGCCACGCCTCGAGGTAGACCTCCTGCGCGACCTCCTCCGCCTGCGCCCGGTCGACGAGGATGCGCAGCACGAGCCCGAAGACGCGCGGCGCCGTGGCGTCGTACACCTCGGCGAAGGCACGCTCATCACCGTCGGCGGCGCGCACGAGGCACTGCTCGAGGGTCGTCTCCACGAGCCTGAGTATTGCAGGCGGAGCGATAAGGTTCAGCGCGGTCATGCCGGTGGTTCGTCACCGGCGAACCTGCGGATTGGAGCGCACAGGCTCGCGGCCGGTAGACTCGGGCGGTGGTCCGCCCTCTCGCGGCGGATCCGGCGTGCCCACGCGCGTCGCGGGCAGAGCGCCCCGCACACCGACGAACCCCAGGAGACCACCTCGTGAAGACCACGGTCGAGAAGATCGAGAACACGCGCACGAAGCTCACCATCGCGGTGCAGCCCGAGGAGCTGCGTCCCGCGATCGACCAGGCGTACAAGACCGTCGCCGAGCAGATCAGCGTCCCCGGCTTCCGCAAGGGCAAGGTGCCCTCGGCGATCATCGACCAGCGCGTCGGTCGCGAGGACATCCTGAACCAGGCCGTCTCCGAGTCGATCGACGAGTTCTACCGCCAGGGCGTCGCCGAGGCCGGCATCCGCCCGATGGGCCGCCCGCAGGCCGACGTCACGGCGTGGCCCGAGGTCAAGGACTTCTCCGGCGAGCTCGTGCTCGAGATCGAGGTGGATGTGCGCCCCGACTTCGAGCTGCCGACCGTCGAGGGTCGCACCATCACCGTCGACGCGATCGAGGTCGGCGAGGAGGCCGTCGACAAGGAGCTCGACGAGCTCCGCAGCCGCTTCGGCACGCTCGTCACGGTCGACCGCCCGGCCGCCAACGGCGACTTCGTGCAGCTCGACCTCACCGCATCCATCGACGGCGACGTCGTCGACAGCGCGAGCGGCATCTCGTACGAGGTCGGCTCCGGTGAGCTCATCGACGGCATCGACGAGGCCGTCGAGTCGCTCACCGCCGGTGAGGAGACCACCTTCACCTCGAAGCTCGTCGGCGGCGACCACGCCGGCAAGGACGCCGAGGTCAAGGTCGTCGTCGAGGCCGTCAAGGAGCGCGAGCTGCCCGAGGCCGACGACGACTTCGCCCAGATGGCGAGCCAGTTCGACACGATCGCCGAGCTCCGCGACGACCTCAAGGTGTCGGCCGGCCGCAGCGGTCGCCTCGCGCAGGCCGAGCAGGCTCGCCAGCGTCTGCAGGACGAGCTCGTCGAGGCCGTCGAGATCGAGGTCCCGGCGGCAGTCGTCGAGGACGAGGTCGTGCGCCACCTCGAGGCCGAGAGCCGCGCCGACGACGCCGAGCACGGCGAGGAGGTCCGCCAGGAGACCCGCAAGGTGCTCAAGCAGCAGATGCTCTTCGACCGCTTCGCTGAGGAGGAGAACCTCCAGGTCACGCAGCAGGAGCTGACGCAGATCATCGTGCAGCAGGCCGCGCAGTACGGCATGGCGCCGCAGGAGCTCGTCACCGCGCTCGAGGCCAACGGCCAGCTGCCCGTGCTGCTGGGCGACATCCTGCGCGGCAAGACCCTCTCGACGCTGCTCGGCCGCGTCACGGTCGTCGACGACAAGGGCGAGACGGTCGACCTGTCCGACTTCCTCCCGTCGAACGAGGTCGACGAGGACGACGTCGAGGGCGCGATCCGCGAGGCCGAGGCGAAGCTCGCCGCCGAGCACGCCGAGGACTGATCCCACACGAGAGGGCCGGGCTTCGCGCCCGGCCCTTTCGCATGCCTCCGCCTGCGGCGAACACGGCAGATCCACGCCGCTGCGCCGCCTAGGGTTGGAACGAATCGAGAGAAGGAGTCACCCGTGGCTGAACCCGTCTTCGCGCCGTCGGTCTTCGACCGGCTGCTGCGCGATCGCATCATCTGGCTGGGCGAGGAGGTGCGCGACGACAACTCGAACGAGATCTGCGCGAAGATCCTGCTGCTCGCCGCCGAGGATCAGAACAAGGACATCTTCCTGTACATCAACTCGCCCGGCGGCTCGATCACGGCCGGCATGGCGATCTACGACACGATGCAGTTCGTGCCGAACGACATCGTCACGGTCGGCATCGGCATGGCCGCGTCGATGGGGCAGCTGCTGCTCACCGCGGGCGCGCCCGGCAAGCGCTACATCACGCCGAACGCCCGCGTGCTGCTGCACCAGCCGCACGGCGGCTTCGGCGGCACCTCGAGCGACATCCAGACGCAGGCCCAGCTCATCCTCGACATGAAGAAGCGCCTTGCCGAGATCACGGCGGAGCGCACGGGCAAGACCGTCGAGCAGGTCAATGAGGACGGCGACCGCGACCGCTGGTTCACCGCGCAGCAGGCGCTCGAGTACGGATTCGTCGACCATGTGCGCGACTCGGCCGCCCAGGTCACCGGCGGCGGCGGCACCGACCACGACGTGATCGACCCCAACCCCGCCAGCGAGAGCGGCGCGGCAGGCCAGGAGGGCAACTGATGGAGACTCCCACGTTCCAGGCGGCAGGCAGTGCGCTGCAGATGCCCGGCTCCCGCTACATCCTCCCCAGCTTCGAGGAGCGGACCCCGTACGGCTACAAGCGCCAGGACCCCTACGCGAAGCTCTTCGAGGACCGCATCATCTTCCTCGGCGTGCAGATCGACGACGCCTCGGCCGACGACATCATGGCGCAGCTGCTCGTGCTCGAGTCGCAGGACCCCGACCGAGACATCGTCATGTACATCAACTCGCCCGGCGGCTCGTTCACGGCCATGACGGCGATCTACGACACGATGCAGTACATCCGGCCCGCGGTGCAGACCGTGTGCCTCGGGCAGGCCGCTTCGGCGGCAGCGGTCATCCTCGCCGCGGGTGAGCCTGGGAAGCGCCTGGCGCTGCCGAACGCTCGCATCCTCATCCACCAGCCGGCGACGTCGGATGCGGGCCGCGGCCAGGCGTCCGACATCGAGATCCAGGCGCGCGAGGTGCTGCGGATGCGCGCGTGGCTCGAGGAGACGCTGTCGAAGCACTCGAACCACGACGTCGAGCGGGTGTCGAAGGACATCGAGCGCGACACGTTCCTCTCGGCCGAGGAGTCGATGGAGTACGGACTCATCGACCAGGTGCTGACGAGTCGCAAGACGGCGCCCCAGCTGCTCGGCTGACCGAGCGCCCAGCGCGATACGAAGGGCCGACC
>NZ_BAAAKK010000001.1:768390-808444 GCF_039527715.1 Agrococcus citreus | reverse complement strand
GCGTCGCTCAGGCGTCGTCGGCGGCGCGGTCCTTGCGCAGTCGGTTCGCGCGGTAGGCGATGACGGCGAGCACGGCGAGCACGGCGAGCACGCCGATCGCGAGGAAGGGCAGCTGGCCGCCGGCCTCCTCGGCCGGCGCCTCGCTCTCGATCGGGGCGCCCTGGTCGGACGACGCGGTCACCTCCGGCGCGTCGGTCGCGGCGCCGGGGGTCTCGAGCGCCGCGGCCTCGGTGGCGGCCGGCTCGGTCGCGCTCGGCTCCGTGGTGGTCGGCTCGCTCTCGACGGGCGCGGCGGGTGCGGCAGCGTCGCACACCGGCGCCTCGGTCGCGCCGTCAGGGCCGCCGATCCCGTCGACGGGCTCGAAGGCGAAGGCGATCTCGCCCGAGACCGCGTGGCCGTCGGCCGAGACGACCTGGTACGCGAGGGTGTAGTCGCCCGCCGCCCCGAGCTCGGCATCGAGCGAGATGGTGTCGCCGTCGACGGTCGCGCAGCCGTCGCCGTAGTAGAGGCCCGACGCATCCGTCAGCTGGAGGGCGTTGGCGCTCTGGCCGCCCGGCACATCGATGATCTCCTCGTTCAGCACCACGCTCACGGTGCCCGGCTGCTCGGTCACCGCCGACCCGTCCTGCGGCGTCGAGCCGATGACGGATGCGTGGGCGGGCAGGAGCAGGGTGACCGCGACGGCGGCGAGGACGGCATGCATGGCTCCAGCCTAGGTGAGCCGCATCATCGGCCCACCGGCGCGGTGGCCGCCGTCAGCGACGAGGCGTCACGCCTCGCCGATGTGCTTGCGGCGCCGATTGAGCCGGTAGGCGATGAACGCGACGACGGCGAGGCCGGCGAGCACGAAGATGGCGACCGAGGGGAGGGCGCCGAAGGAGTCGGTGCCGGGGTCGACCCCCGGCGCCTCGCTCGAGACGGGGTCGGAGGTCGGGCTGGCGAGCGGTGCTGCGGCCTCGTCCGTCGGCGCGTTCTCGGCCGCCGGCGTCTCGGCCCCGGCGGTGTCGGCGCACGTGGGCACGCTCGACGAGCCCGCGGCGGCGGGCGCGTCGTCGGCCGGCTCGAACGTGAAGGCGACCTGGCCCGAGACCGGGTGCCCGTCGGCCGAGACGACCTGGTACTCGAGGGTGTAGCGCCCAGGGCCGCCGAGCTCGGCGTCGAGCGAGATGGTGTCGCCCGCGACCGTCACGCAGCCGTCGCCGTAGTGGAGGCCGGCGTCGTCGGTGAGCTCGAGCGCGTTGGTGCCCTCGCCGCCCGGCACGTCGATGATCTCCTCGTTCATGGTCACGCTGAGGGTGCCCGGCTGCTCGGTCAGGATCGACCCGTCCTCCGGCGTCGTGCCCGTGACGGATGCGTGGGCGGGGAGGAGCACGGCGACTCCGACGGCGATGATCGCGGCGAACATGCGACCAGCATAGGAGGGGGCGATTGTGAGAGCCGCGGCGTGGTCGATGCTCGTGTCAGCGGGGTGTTCTAGGCTCGGTGCACGGGCGCGGCCTGCGCCTACGACGATGTGGAGAAGCGACATGGCCCGACTCGGAGAGAGCGGCGACCTGCTGAAGTGCTCCTTCTGCGGCAAGAGCCAGAAGCAGGTGCAGCAGCTCATCGCTGGCCCCGCGGTGTACATCTGCGACGAGTGCGTCGAGCTGTGCAACGAGATCATCGAGGAGCGCATGGCCGAGGCCGGCGAGTCCACGGTGCAGGAGGGCTTCACGCTGCCGAAGCCGCGCGAGATCTACGCCTTCCTCGAGGAGTACGTCGTCGGCCAGCAGAGCGCGAAGCAGTCGCTCTCGGTCGCGGTCTACAACCACTACAAGCGCATCGCCGCGATGCAGCAGCTCGAATCGGCCGACAAGGCGCACGACGGCGTCGAGATCCAGAAGTCGAACATCCTGATGGTCGGCCCGACCGGCTGCGGCAAGTCGTACCTCGCCGCGACGCTCGCGCGGCAGCTGAACGTGCCGTTCGCCGTCGCCGACGCGACGTCGCTCACCGAGGCCGGCTACGTCGGCGAGGATGTCGAGAACATCCTGCTCAAGCTCATCCAGGCCGCCGACTACGACGTCAAGCGGGCCGAGACCGGCATCGTCTTCATCGACGAGATCGACAAGGTCGCGCGCAAGGCCGAGAACCCGTCGATCACGCGCGACGTCTCGGGCGAGGGCGTGCAGCAGGCGCTGCTGAAGATCATCGAGGGCACGGTCGCCTCGGTGCCGCCGCAGGGCGGCCGCAAGCACCCGAACTCCGAGTTCATCCAGATCGACACCTCGAACGTGCTCTTCATCGTCGCCGGCGCGTTCGCGGGGCTCGAGGACATCATCGCGAACCGCTCCGGCAAGCGCGGCATCGGGTTCGGCGCTCCCGTCGCGTCGCTCAAGCCGAACCTCGACGTCTTCCAGGACGTGCTCCCGGAGGACCTGCACAAGTACGGGCTCATCCCCGAGTTCATCGGGCGCCTGCCCGTGATCGCCACGGTGTCGCCGCTCGACCAGTCGGCGCTCGTCGAGATCCTCTCCGAGCCGCGCAACGCGCTCGTGAAGCAGTACCAGCGGATGTTCGATCTCGACGGCGTCAAGCTCGACTTCGAGCCCGAGGCGCTGCAGGCCATCGCCGACCTCGCGGTCGAGCGCAAGACCGGCGCGCGCGGGCTCCGCTCGATCCTCGAGACCGTGCTCGCGCCCGTCATGTTCGACGTGCCGTCGCGCGAGGGCGTCGAGCGCGTGATCGTCACGAAGGAGTCGGTCGCGGGCAAGGAGTCGCCCGTGATCCTCACCGCCGACGACATCGAGGAGCTCTCGGCCTGACCCGCTGACGCCGCTCGAATTGTGCTCGAGGTGAGGTAAGGCTAACCTTACTGCGTGATCGATCCACGCGATGCGCTGCAGGCGACCGAAGTGAGCCTCGCGTACGGCCGCGAGCGGATCGTGCACAGCGCGTCGATCTCGCTCGCGTCCGGTCGCGTCACCGCACTCGTCGGCCCCAACGGCAGCGGCAAGTCGACGCTGCTCCGCGGACTGACGGCGCTGCACCGACCGACGGAGGGCAGCGTCGTCTTCGCGGACGGCACCGACGCCTCGAGGCTCGGCGAGCGCGAGCTCGCGCGCCGCATCGCGATGCTCGCGCAGTCGCACCCCGACCCGTCAGGCGTGAGCGTGCGCGAGGTCGTCGCGTACGGCCGCTTCGCGCACCGCGGCCGCTTCCGCGCCGCTGACCCGCACGGCGACGACGCGATCGATCGCGCCATGGCGGCCACCGGCATCGCCGATCTCGCGACGCAGCCGGTCTCGCAGCTCTCCGGCGGCCAGCGCCAGCGCGTGTGGCTCGCCACCTGCCTCGCGCAGCAGACCGGCATCGTGCTGCTCGACGAGCCCACCACCTATCTCGACCTGCGCTACCAGCGCGAGATCCTCGAGATCGTCCGCGACCTCGCCGACGCCGGGGTCGCCGTCGGCATCGTGCTGCACGACCTCGAGCAGGCTGCCGAGATCGCCGATCTCGTCGTGCTGCTCGTGCGGGGCCGCGTCGCCGCGACCGGCTCGCCCGAGGAGGTGCTGACGTCCGAGCGGCTGTCCGCCGCCTACGAGGTGCCCATCGATGTCGATGTCGACGTCGACGGCCTCCGCATCCGGCCACGGCGCATCCGCCGGCAGCCGGTCGTGTCGCGCGCCGCGTGACTCTCGCCACCGTCGAGCCCGGGGGACCGGACCCGACGCCTGAGGAAGGACCCCTATGACCATGCGACGAACCCTCTTCGCCGGCGTCGCCGTGCTCTCGGCGTTCGCGCTCGCCGCCTGCGGGACGACCGAGCCCGCCGGTGAGACGGCCGCAGCCTCCGACGGGTCGGCCGTGACGGTCACCGACGCCCGCGGCGTCGAGGTCGAGATCCCCGCAGGGGCGACCGACGTCGTCGCGCTCGAGTGGGTCGCGGTCGAGCACCTGCAGACCGTCGGCGTCGTGCCGGTCGGCGTGGCGGATGCGGCGGGCTACGAGGAGTGGGCGGGCACGGGAGCGCCGCTCGAGGGCGATCCGACCGATGTCGGCACGCGCGTCGAGCCGTCGATCGACGCGATCGCGGGCCTCGCGCCCGACCTCATCGTGGCCGTCGCCGGCCGCGACGATGCCGCCTACACCGACCTCGAGGCGATCGCCCCGGTGCTCGTGCTGCAGGGCGCCGACGCGGCTGACCCGATCGGGACGATGTTCGACGACCTGCGCCTCATCGGCGAGGCGACCGGCGCGCTCGACGCCGCCGAGACCGCGATCGGGGCCTTCGAGGCCCACCTCGAGGAGATCGCGACGACCGTGGCCGACGCGGGCATCGGCGGCACGCCGCTCGCGCACATGGACGGCTACGAGAACGCCGGACAGGTCGAGATCCGCCCCTACGCCGAGGGCGCGCTGCTGCCCGCGGTGTTCGAGCAGATCGGCTTCACGAACGCCTGGGCGGGGGAGGGCGACGCGCAGTACGGGCTCGGCATCACCGACGTCGAGGGCCTCATCGCCCTGCCGGACGACGCGCACATCCTCTACATGACGGTGAGCAGCTCGCCCGACGTGTTCACCGAGCAGCTCGCGACCAACGCGATCTGGACCGGTCTGCCCGCCGTGCAGGCCGGCAGCGTGCACCGCCTGCCGGACGGCGTCTGGCTGTTCGGCGGCGTCAGCTCGATGACGGCCTACGCCGACGCGGTCGTCGCAGCGCTCTCACCCACGCCGTGACGCGGGTCCGACCTGGGGGGCTCGCGCTCGGCGCGGCTCTCCTCGTCGCCCTGCTCTGCCTCTCGGTGTGGCACGCCACGCAGGGGACGACGTCGCTCGGTCTCACCGAGCTGCTCGGGTGGCTTGGCGGCGACGACGGCGACGCCGCGGTGATCGTCGAGAGCCGGCTGCCCCGCATCGCTGCCGCGATCGTCGTCGGCCTCGCGCTCGGCGCCGCCGGCTACGCGATGCAGACGCTCACGGGCAACCCGCTCGCCTCGCCCGACACGCTCGCCGTCAACGGCGGCGCGAGCGCCGCGATCGCCCTCACGGCTGCGTTCGGCATCACGCTGCCGGGGCTCGGGGGCGCCGGCCTGGCCTTCGCGGGCGGCATGGCCGCCGCGCTCGTGGTCGTCATGATCGGCCGCGGGCGCGGATCGACGACGCAGATGGTGCTCGTCGGCACGGCGCTCGCGCTCGCGCTGCAGTCGGTGACGACCGTCGCGATCGTCCTGGCAGAGGAGGAGACCGCCGGCCTCTACGCCTGGGGCGTCGGGCAGCTGTCGCAGAACGGCATCGGCACGGTCGCGCAGATGGTGCCGCTCGTGCTGGTCGGGATCGCCGTGCTGCTCGTGCTCGCGCGTCGGCTCGACGTGCTCGCGCTCGGCGAGGAGGCGGCCACCACCATGGGCGTCGGCGTGGGCAGGCTGCGGCTCATGACGCTCGTCGCGTCGGTCGCGCTCGCCGCCGCCGCGGTTGCGATCGCCGGACCGATCGGCTTCGTCGGGCTCGCGGCGCCCATCGTCGTGCGGCTGCTCGTCCGGCGCATGCCGGGTGCGGCCCGGCACGTCGTCGCCATCCCGCTCGCCGCGCTCGCGGGCGCCGTGCTCGTCGTCGGGTCCGACGTGCTGATGCGGGCGGTGCTCGGCGGCGTCGGTGCGCTCGACGTGCCGACGGGCGTCGTCACGAGCCTGGTCGGCGCGGTCTGCATCGTCGTGCTCGCCCGCACGGTCGCCGGGGCGGTCGAGACCGAGTCGATGGCCGTGCTCGGTGCCCGCACGCTCGTCCGGCGCGCGTGGGTGCCGCTCGTCGCCGCCGCGCTCGTGCTCGCGGTGCTGACGCTCGGCGCGGTGCTGCTCGGCGACCGGATGCTGCTGCTCGGCGATGTCGCGAACTGGCTCTCGGGCAGGGCGGGCGACGCCGTGCGCGTCACGCTCGACACCCGCACGCCCCGGATCGTCGCCGCGGTGCTCGCAGGTGTGGCGCTCGCCACGTCCGGCGCGCTCGTGCAGGCCGTCACCCGCAACGCGCTCGCCGACCCCTACCTGCTGGGCGTCGCGGGCGGGGCGGGGCTCGGCGCCGTCTCGGTCATCACGCTGCTGCCGGCCGCGGTCGGATGGGTCGTCGCGGGCGGCGCGCTTGGTGGCGGCGCGCTCGTCGGCGCGGTCGTGCTCGCGCTCGTCGGCTGGCGCCGACTGGGGAGCCTGCGCCTCGTGCTCACCGGCCTCGCGCTCTCGGCGGCGACCGCGGCCCTCACGAGCCTGCTGATCGTCGTGACGGATCCCTGGAACCGTGCGAAGGCGATCGTCTGGCTGGCCGGCTCCACCTATGGGCGCGGCTTCGAGGACGTCGTGCCGGTCGCCGTGGCGATCGTCGTCGCAGCGGTCGCGCTGCTGTGGATGCATCGCGACCTCGATCTCGCGCAGCTCGACGAGTCGACGCCTCGACTGCTCGGCGTGCGGCTCACGGCGGTGCAGGTCGTCGCGCTCGTGCTCGCCGTCGCCCTCGCCTCCACCGCGGTCGCGGCGATCGGCGTCGTGGCGTTCGTGGGGCTCGTGGCCCCGCACGCCGCGCGCGCGCTCGTCGGCGCGCGGCATCGCGTGCTGCTGCCGCTCGCGGCGATGCTCGGCGGCACGCTGACGCTGCTCGCCGACACGCTCGGCCGCACGCTCATCGCTCCCGCGCAGCTGCCGGCGGGCGTCATGACGGCGCTCGTGGGCATCCCGTACTTCATCTGGCTCGTGCTCCGAGCGGGTCGCTCGCGGTGATCGCGCGCGGCTGGGACGTGTCCCCGGCCCGCTCGTAAGCGAGAGTCGATCGAGAGGCCGATCACAGCGCAGACCCAGGATCCACCGCTAACGCTCACGAGCACCTGAGGAGAACTCCAGGGAACAGGGCGATTCGGGGAACGCCGCGCGCTCGGTGCAGGAGTCCACAGGGTGGCCACAGCGTCGCGCCCTTGAGTATTCCCCGGTAAACGAACAGCGTTTGACTCGACCGAAAAAAGCAGCCCATGGCCTCGCGCATGCGTGGGGCCGGGCGCTGGGCAATGACGCCGAGCACCCGCCGTGGGCGATACCGCTCGGCGGTCGCGCGCCGGGCACAGCACTGAGGAGTCACCGTGCACGAGCTCGCCGCCAGCAGTTCGCAGTTCAGGTCTCGCCATCGCGGGACCAAGCTGCGGCAGATATCCATCGCACTGCTGTCAGCAGTAGCGATAGCCGTACCCCTCGCCGTCGTCAGCACGCCCGCGCCCGCGGTCGCCGTGACCGACGAGGATCCGTCGTTCGTGCTCAACCAGAACGACCTGGAGTTCATCCTCCGGCAGATCCAGATCTCCGAGGCGCACGCTGCCGACGAGCTCGACCCCTCGAACTACACGCTGCTGTGCGCCAGCCCCCAGGACGCCAGCGGCTCCTGCGTGCCCGACATCGCGCGCCCCGCCGGCGTGCGCACCGTCGACGGCTCGTACAACAACCTGCGCGTCGCGCAGTCGGACTACGGCGCCTCCGACCTCGCCTTCCCGAGGCTGCTCGACCCCGTCTGGCGAGAGGGCGAACCCGTCCCTCCGTTCGCGCCGGGCAACAACGCCGGTGAGAACGCGGTGTGCGGCAGCGTCGGCCCGTCGGGCCAGACCTGCTACGCGCAGACCGAGGGCTTCGTGTACGACAGCGAGCCTCGCGTCATCAGCAACCTGATCGTCGACCAGACCACGAGCAACCCGGCGATCGTCAACCAGATCGACGCGGGCACGGCGACGCTCATCCCCGGCACCGAGATGGCGACGACGCCGAACACGGCTCCCGATGAGGGCCTGTCGGCGCCGTTCAACACGTTCATGGGCTTCTTCGGTCAGTTCTTCGACCACGGCCTCGACCTCGTCGCCAAGGGCGGCCACGGCACGCTCATCGTGCCGCTCCAGGAGGATGACCCGCTCTACGACCCGGCGTCGCAGACGAACTTCCTCGTGCTCACGCGCGCGGACCGCATCGAGGACGCGAACGGCAACCCCACCACGGAGCACACGAACCTCACCACGCCGTTCGTCGACCAGAACCAGACCTACTCGTCGCACCCGGCCCACCAGGTGTTCCTGCGGGAGTACACGACCGGTGCTCACGCGACCGGTGAGCTCATCGAGGGCACCGCGGGAGGCATGGCGACCTGGACCGACGTCAAGGACCAGGCCCGCACCATCCTCGGCATCGACCTGACGGACGCCGACCTGCTCGCTGTGCCGCAGGTGCTCGTCGACCCGTACGGCAACTTCGTGCCGGGACCGGCACGCGGCCTGCCGCAGCTCATCGTCTCGACGGGGCCCGCTGTCAGCGACATCACCTTCGTCGAGGGCAACGCCGGAGCTCCCGTCCCGACGACGGGTGCCCTCACCACCGGACACGCCTTCCTCGACGACATCGCGCACGGCGCGACGCCGCTGTTCGACGCCGACGGCAACCTCGTCCCGAGGCAGTTCGACGACAACGGCGAGGTCATCGTCCCGAGCTTCCCCGTGTTCGACGCGAGCGGGCGGCCCGTGACCGGTACGGACCTCACCGGCTACGACGCAGCGAACCTCGGCGAGCACTTCATCGCCGGTGACGGCCGCGTCAACGAGAACATCGGCCTCACCGCCGTGCACGCGATCTTCCACTCCGAGCACAACCGCATGGTGGGCCAGATCGAGGACCTGCTGAACGGTGCCCCGGGCACCGAGCTGCTCCGCAACGACCAGACGACGGCCAACCCGGCGCTGCTCGCGGAGTTCGCGAAGGCCTTCCGCGGGGAGGCGCACGCCTACCCCAACGTGCAGCCCGAGCACGTGCTGCCGCAGCCGCAGGCTGACGACTGGACGTACGAGCAGCGACTCTTCCAGGCCGCGAAGTTCGCGACCGAGATGCAGTACCAGCACATCGTGTTCGAGGAGTTCGCTCGCGGCATCGCACCCACGATCGACGCGGTCGTGTTCAACGAGAACAGCTACAACGCGGGCATCGACCCTGCCATCACGGCCGAGTTCGCGCACGTCGTCTACCGCTTCGGCCACTCGATGATGACGGAGGAGATCGGTCGCGAGGACGCGGGCGGCGCCACCGGATTGACCGATGTGCCGCTTCTCGAGGGGTTCCTGAACCCGCGCGCGTACGACAACGACGGTGCCCTCACGCCCGACCAGGCGGCGGGCGCGCTCATCAACGGCATGACGGCACGCGTCGGCAGCCAGATCGACGAGCACGTCACCGACACGCTGCGCAACAACCTGCTCGGGCTGCCGCTCGACCTCGCGACGATCAACATGCTCCGTGCTCGCGATGCCGGCATCCCGCCGCTGCAGGACGCTCGCGAGTCGTTCTTCGCGGCGACCGGCGACTCGGCGCTCGAGCCGTACTCCGACTGGGTCGACTTCGGGCTCAACCTCCGCAACGGCAACAACTTCGGTCGCGGCGGCAGCAACGCGTCGCTCGTGAACTTCGTCGCCGCGTACGGCACGCACCCGACGGTCGAGGCAGCGGAGACGATCGTCGAGCGTCGCGCCGCGGCCGCGATGCTCGTGAACGGTGCTCCGGTCGGGGCGGAGTTCATCTCGCGGTTCCCCGGCGCGAGCCGATTCCACACCGCCGCGCTGTTCTCGCAGCGCCACTTCCCGGATGGAGCCGACACGGTCTACGTGACGAACGGCTACAACTTCCCCGACGCGCTCTCCGCGGGTGCGCTGGGCAAGCCCATCCTGACCGTCGCGAACGACGCGGCGGGTGCCATCCCGGTCGAGACCCACGAGGAGCTGCTGCGGCTGTCGCCGAACCAGATCGTCGTGCTCGGTGACGCGGCGTCGGTGAACGCGAACACGCTCATCTCGCTCAACGCGATCTCCGCGACCGACGCCCCGGTCACCCGCATCGCCGGCGCGAACCGCTACGCCACGTCCGCAGCGATCGCGAACACGTTCACCGCTCCGGTGAGCCGCGTGTTCGTCGCGAACGGGCAGAACTACCCCGACGCCCTGGCCGGTGCGGCAGTCGCGGCGCGGGACAACACTCCGGTGCTGCTCGTGACGCCGACCTCCATCCCGACCGAGATCGCGGCACAGCTCGACCGGCTCAACCCGGACGAGATCGTGGTCCTGGGCGGCACGCCGTCGGTCAGCTCCGTCGTCCAGTCGCAGCTCCAGGCGTACACGACGGCGCAGACGCCCGCGTCGGTCATCCGTCTGGCCGGCGCGAGCCGGTACGACACAGCGGTCGAGATCAGCAAGCACTTCTTCCCGACCGGTGCGGATCGCGTGTACGTCACGACTGGTGAGAACTTCCCCGACGCCGTCACGGCGGCACCCGGGGTCGGCCTCAACAACGCCCCGCTGCTCCTGATCCCGCGGACCGGCATGACGCCGGCCATCCGCGCGGAGATCGAGCGGCTCGCCCCCTCCGAGCTCTTCATCCTCGGTGACACGAACTCGGTCACCGCGGCGACGGAGCTCAACCTCGCATCCCTCGCACCGACGCCGGTGACGGCTCCGGCGGACCGTCTCGACTTCATGAACGGCACGGGTGCGTGGGCTGACGCTGGCGGCACGACGACCACGGGCCTCGAGTCTGTCGACTTCTGGGTCGGCGGCCTCGCGGAGCGGATCGACGCCTTCGGCGGCATGCTCGGTGCGACGTTCAACTACGTCTTCGAGACGCAGCTCGAGCAGCTGCAGTTCGGTGACCGGTTCTACTACCTGTTCCGCAACCAGGGCGAGCAGCTGTTCGCCGCGCTCGAGGCGAACTCGTTCTCCGATCTCGTCCAGCGCAACTCGGATGCATCGCACCTGCCGGCGAACATCTTCGCCGTGCAGGACCCGATCATCGACCTCGAGGCGCTGCCGAACCCGCTGCCCGCCGGCCTGCTCCAGCAGCCTGACGGCACGTGGCGGTGGACGGGCGACGAGCACGTCGAGATGCACGGAACCGCCGGCAACGACCGGATGACCGGTGACGAGGGCGACGACGCGCTCTGGGGCTACGAGGGCAACGACCGCATCGAGGGTGGGTCGGGCAACGACTCGCTCATCGGCGGTCACGGCGACGACATCATCACCGACTCGTTCGGCGACGACACCATCCACGGCGACCAGGGCAACGACGCCATCCACGTCGGTCCCGGTGTCGACCTGGGCCTCGGTGGACTCGGCGACGACTTCGTGGTCAACGGCGGCGGCGACGGCTCGACGTTCTTCCTCGGCATGGGCGACGACATCATGCGCGGCACCTCAGGTCGCGCGACGGTGTTCGGCGGCGAGCAGGACGACTGGGTGGAGGGCAGCTCCCACGCCGACCTCCTCCAGGGCGACAACGCCGACCAGTTCCAGAACGACACGCTCGGTGGCCAGGACGTCGTGATCGGCGGCCTCGGCAACGACGACATCGAAGGTGAGGGTGGCGATGACATCCTCATCGGCGCCGCCGTCGGCACCGACCGTCACCTGGGCAACGTCGGCTTCGACTGGCTGACCTACTACGGCCAGTCGGCCAACGTCACGTCGGATTGGCAGTTCACTCGGACCTTCGAGCCGAACAACCCGCTCCCGTCGCGATTCGATCAGATGGAGGCGCTCTCGGGCGGTTCTGGATCGGATACGCTCCGGGGACCGATCGCCGAGCCCGACGACATCGCCGCGAGCGAGATCCCGCTGCACAAGGCGACGCAGGAGAGCCTCGACCTCATCGATGGACTCGAGGAGCTGCTGCGGCCCGCTGGAGCTGCGTACGACTACGCCGCCCCGTTCATGCGGGACTCGGCGCCGGTCGATGCCGACGGTGTGAGCATGATCATCATCGGCGGACCCGGCAACGACACCATCGAGGGCAGGGGTGGCAACGACTACCTCGACGGCGACGCCATGCTGAGGGTGCAGCTCGTCAACACCATCACCGGCCAGCGCTACGACAACGCGGGCCAGGCTCAGGCGGCGGTGTTCGCAGGGACGCTCAACCCGGGCGACATCGACATTGTGCGCGAGATCGTGATGGATCCCAACGCTGCGACGTCGGTGGACGCCTCGGTCTACGGCAACCCGATGGCGACGTACACGATCACCCAGCTGCCCGACGGGTACTGGGAGGTCGCGCACACCACCGTGGCCGAGCTCGAGGAGAGCGACGGCATCGATGTCATCCGTGGCTTCGAGCGGCTGCAGTTCTCCGACGGCTGCGCGGTGCTCAACGCCGCGGGCGACGCGTGGGAGGCCTGCGAGCCTCTGGCCGCGGTGACGATCTCGACCGATTCGCCTGTCGAGAACGCCCCGATCACGGCGACGCTCGTCAACACCGACGGCACGCCCCTCAACGCGAGCTCGTACACGAACGTCGAGTTCGTCTGGTGGGGTGGCGAGGGCGAGAACGCCGGCACCATCTCGGAGTGGGAGGAGATCGGCCGGACGACGGTCGGGACCGGCTCGGGTGCGACTGCGACGAGCAGCTACACGCCCGGCGACGCCGACGCGGGCCTGCACGTGAGGGTGACGGTGAACTTCACCGACGCCTCCGGCCTGCGGCACTCCGCGACCTCGCCGACGACGGTCAACACCGTGCTGAACGTGAACGATGTGCCCACCGGCCTCTCGCTCACGCCGGCTGCACCCAGTGTCGGCCAGCTCGTTCGGGCGGCGCCGGTGCAGGACGGTGACGGTCTCGAGGACGTCGTCTTCACCTACGAGTGGGAGCGGTCGCCCGACGCGACCTTCGCCACGGGGGTCCAGCTGCTCGCATCGTCGACGAACACGTACACCACGTCGGCTGCGGACATCGGGCAGTACATCCGGGTGACGGTCACCTACACCGACGTGCTCGGCACGGCGGAGACGGTGATCGCTACGACCACGAGTCCCGTCGCGGGGCCGACACCCTAGCGCCGGGGACGACGGAGGGGGCTGCACCGAGCGGTGCAGCCCCCTTCGCCGTGCCGCAGCGGCGAGCGCCGCTACTCGGCGGGGTCGAGCCCGCGGCGCTTGAGCAGGTGCTCGAGGTCGGCGTCCTGGCCGCGGAAGTCGCGGAACGCCTCGAGCGGGTCCTTCGAGCCGCCGACGCCGAGCAGGCGCTCGCGGAAGCGCTGCCCCGCCTCGCGGATCGACGGCTGCGCCTTGAACCACTCCACGGTGTCGGCATCCATGACCTCCGACCAGATGTAGGAGTAGTAGCCGGCGGAGTAGCCGCCCGAGAAGACGTGCTGGAAGTAGCCGGTCGAGTAGCGCGTCGGCACGGTCTCGCTCAGCAGGCCGACCTCGGCGAGGGCATCGCGCTCGAACGCCGCGACGTCGCCGACGGTGTCGCCCGCCGTGCGGGCGTGCCACGCCTGGTCGAGCAGCGACGCGGCGAGGTACTCGCTCGTGTCGTGCCCCTGGTTGAACGACTCCGACGCCTGCAGGCGCTCGATCACGTCGGCCGGCAGCGGCTCGCCGGTCTCGATGTGCTTCGCGTAGTGCTCGACGATGCCCGGCCACAGCATCCACATCTCGTTCACCTGGCTCGGGAACTCGACGAAGTCGCGGAACGTGTTCGTGCCGCCGAACGACGGGTACGTGACCTGCGCGAACAGGCCGTGCAGCGCGTGGCCGAACTCGTGGAAGAGCGTCGTCGTCTCGTCGAAGGTGAGGAGCGTCGGCGTGCCCGCCGGGGGCTTCGGCACGTTGAGGTTGTTCATCACGACCGTCGGGTGGCCGAGCAGCGTGTTCTGCTGCACGAGCGAGTTCATCCACGCGCCGCCGCGCTTCGAGTCGCGCGTGTAGAGGTCGAGCAGGTAGAGGCCGACCTCGCTGCCGTCGTCGTTCCGCACCTCGAACACGCGCACCTCGGGGTGATAGCCCACGAGGTCGGTGCGCTCCTCGAACGTCACGCCGTAGACCTGCGTCGCGGCGTGGAACACGCCGTCCCACAGCACCCGCTCGGCCTCGAAGTAGGGGCGCAGCGCCGCGGTGTCGACGTCGAAGCGCGCGGTGCGCTCCTTCTCGGTCCAGTAGTCCCAGTCCCACGACGCGAGCTCGTACGACTCGCCCGACGCGTCGATCTGCGCCTGCAGCGCTGCGGCCTCGGCGCGGGCGTTCGCCGCGGCGGGCTTCGCGAGCCGGGTGAGCATCGCCATGACGCGCTCGGGGTCGCGGGCCGTCTCATCCGCCATGATGGCGTGCGCGTGCGTGGGGAGGCCCAGCAGCGCGGCGCGCTCGGCGCGGAGCGCCGTGAGCTCGAGCACCGTCTCGCGGTTGTCGTGCTCGTTGCCGCGCGTGCCGCGGGCGAGCGAGGCCTCCATGATGCGGCGGCGCACGTCGCGGTTCGTGAGCGAGGCGAGCCACGGATGGCCCGAGAAGAGCGGGAGCGTGACGAGGTGCTTGCCCTCGAGCCCGCGGTCGGCGGCTGCTTGCGCGGCCGCCTCGATCTCGCCGTCAGCGAGCCCGTCGAGCTCGCTGACGTCGTCGATCACGACGGCGAGGTCGTTCGTGTCGGCCTGCAGGTGCTTGTCGAATCGGGTCGAGAGCGTGGCGATCTGCTGGTTGAGCTCCTTGAGCCGCTCGCGCGCCTCGGGGTCGAGGCCGGCGCCCGCCACGGTCATCTCGGTGTGCTTGCGCTCCACCAGGTAGCGCTGCTCCGCGGTCCACGACGGGTCGGGGTGCTCGTGCAGGGTGCGGATCCGCGCATACAGATCGGGGTCGAGCGTGATCGAGTCGGCGTGCGCGGCGAAGCGCGGCGCGTAGCGCTCCTCGAGCTCCTGCAGGAACGGCGACGAGTCGGTCGACGTCATGCTCCAGAACACGTGCGCGACGCGCGAGAGCGTCTGCCCGCTGCGCTCGAGCGGCTCGATGATGCTCTCGAAGGTCGGGGCCGACCGCTTCGTCACGATCGCCCGCACCTCCTGCGCCTGCTCGGCGAACCCGGCCTCGAGCGCCTCCTCGAAGTGCTCGTCGCGGATGTCGGCGAACGGGGGCAGCTGGTAGGGCAGCGTGCTGGGGGAGAGGAAGGGATTGGTCATCCCTCCACCCTAGGACGCGCACCTGTCGAGAAGCGGGCGTCTCTAGACTCGCGCCATGTCGCAGGTCAGCTACTCCCACGGGCATCACGCGAGCGTGGTCGGCGCGCACGCCGCGCGCACGGTCGCGAACTCCGCCGCGTACCTCGCGCCGCTGCTGCGCCCCGGGATGCGGGTGCTCGACGTAGGCTGCGGGCCCGGCTCGATCACGATCGACCTCGCGCGGCGCGTCGGCAGCACGGGGCACGTGGTCGGCATCGACCAGAGCGCCGAGGTCGTCGAGACCGCGCGCGCCGCGGCGGCGGAGGCGGGGGTCGCCAACGTCGAGCTCCGCGTGGGCGACGCGTACGACCCGGCGCCGGGGGAGCGCTTCGATGTCGTGCACGCGCACCAGGTGCTGCAGCACCTCGGCGACCCCGTCGGTGCGCTCACGGCCTGGCGCGCGGTCGGCGAGCTCGTCGCGGCGCGCGAGGTGGTCTACTCGGCGACCACGATCCATCCGCTCGCGCCCGAGCTCGCGCGCTGGCGCGAGCTCATGGGGGCCCTACAGACGGCGAACGGCGGCGACGGCGACGCCGGCGCGAAGCTCAAGTCGTGGGCGCGCGCAGCCGGCTTCGCGAGCATCGAGACCGACGTCGAGACGTGGTGCTTCGAGTCGGCCGAGGGCCGCGCGTTCTGGGGTGGCCAGTGGCAGGAGCGCGCGCTGCACTCCGCCTTCGCCGACGGCACCGAGCGGCACGGACTCGCGGATGCGCACGAGCGCCAGGCGATCTCAGCGGCGTGGGCGGCGTGGGCGGCCGACGAGGACGGCTGGATGGCGATGCTCCACGGCTGGATCCTCGCCACCGACCGGCCCGCCGAGTAGCGTGTGCCCCATGGTCGCGATCTGGCGCGGAGCTGCGGTCCCGATCCTGCCGGTCGCCGACCTCGACCGCTCGGTCGCGTTCTACCGCGGCATCGGCTTCGACGTGGAGGTCTCCGCCGCGGGGCGGTACGCCTTCGTGCGGTCGGAGGGGGTGCAGCTGCACGTCTCCGAGACCGGCGGCTTCGACCCCTTCTCGCAAGCCGGCATGGCCTACGTCTTCGTCGACGACGTCGAGGCGGTCCGCGCCGCGCTCGACCTCGACGACGCGCTCGCGCTCAGCCATGCCGAGCTGCGGTCGCGATGGGCGCGGGGCGAGTCGCTCGCTCGAGCGACGCCGATGCAGGACGAGCCCTGGGGGGTGCGGGAGTTCTCGTTCATGGATCCCGACAACAACCTGATCCGCGTCGGTGGTCCACCGCCGCACCACTGAACTTTCGACGTCGCAGATGGCAGCACGGCCGCATGTGCGCCTCGCCCGATCACCCGCGACGTTGAGAACCGGGGTCAGTCGGCGCGGGTGACCAGCACGTCGTCGCCGTCGAGGCGGATGGTCGTGCCGTCGTCGAGCTCGACGACCGGTCGGCCCTCGAGCCACGTGAGCGTCCAGCGCCACGTGGACGTATCGGCACCCAGCTCGACGAGCGTGCGCTCCTCGTCGTCGATCGCCGCCCGCATCGCGAGCGGCACCGAGCGCGGCGGCTCGCCGCCGACGCTCCAGCGGGTGCCGATGTCCATCAGGCCTCCTCGAGCACGATCTCGCCGACGGCGAGCTCGTCGCCGTCGACGATCGACAGGTCGCGGATGCGCCCCACGGCCTTGAGGTCGGCGGTGGCGGCCTCGAGGTGCTCGCGCAGGGCCGCCGGGACCGCGATCACGGCCGAGGCGACGGGCGTCTTCTGGCTCGCCTTCGCGTCGGTCTTCGCGCGTCGGATGCCGATGAGCGCCTGGCCGACGGCTGCGAGCATGCCGGTCGCACCCGCATCCGTCATGCCGGGCACCGCCGCGAGCTCGCTCGCCTCGGGCCACGCCGCGACGTGGATGGAGCCCTCGTGCGACCACGACCAGACCTCCTCGGTCGCGAACGGCAGGAAGGGCGCGAGCAGTCGCAGCTGCACGTCGATCGCCGTGCGCAGGGCCGCGATGGCCGAGCCGCGGCCTGCTGCGTCGCCCGCGTAGGCGCGCTCCTTGACGAGCTCGAGGTAGTCGTCGCAGAAGGTCCAGAAGAACGCCTCGGTCATCTCGAGCGCCTTCGCATGGTCGTAGCCCTCGAACGCGCGCGTCGAGGCGCGCACGACGGCGCCGAGCTCGGCGAGCATCTCGCGGTCGAGCCGCTCGGTGACCTCGCCCGCCTCGCCCTCCATCGAGAGCACGAAGCGCGCCGCGTTGAGCACCTTCATCGCGAGCCGGCGCCCGATCTTGATCATCTTCGGGTTCTGCGGGTCGAGCGTGGCGTCGACGCCGAGCCGCGACGACGCGGCCCAGTAGCGCACGCCGTCGGAGCCGTGGTCCTCGAGCATGCCGAGCGGCGTGACGACGTTGCCCTTCGACTTCGACATCTTCTTGCGGTCGGGGTCGAGGATCCAGCCCGAGAGCGCGGCGTGCTTCCACGGCGCGCGGCCGTCCTCGAACATCGAGCGCAGCAGCGTCGAGAAGAGCCACGTGCGGATGATGTCCTGGCCCTGCGGGCGCAGGTCGAACGGCGTGAGCTTCTCCCACAGGTCCGAGCCCGCGGCCCAGCCGCCCGCGAGCTGCGGCGTGAGCGACGAGGTCGCCCAGGTGTCCATGATGTCGACCTCGCCGGCGAAGCCGCCGGGCACGCCGCGCTGCGACTCGTCGTAGCCCTCGGGCACGTCGCTCGTCGGGTCGAGCGGCAGCTGGTCGGGCGTCGGCAGCAGCACGCGGTCGAAGTCGCGCTCGCCCTCGTCGTCGAGCGCGTACCAGACGGGGATCGGCACGCCGAAGAAGCGCTGGCGCGAGATGAGCCAGTCGCCGTTGAGGCCGTGCACCCAGTTCTCGTAGCGGGTGCGCATGTGCTCGGGGTGCCAGGCGATCTCGCGGCCGAGCTCGACGAGCCGCTCGCGCAGCGCCTCGTCGCGGCCGCCGTTCTTGATGTACCACTGGCGGGTCGAGACGATCTCGAGCGGCTTGTCGCCCTTCTCGTAGAACTTCACCGGGTGCTGGATGGGCTTCGCGTCGCCGATCATGCGGCCCGCGGCCTGGAGCAGCTCGACCATCGCCTTCTTCGCGCTGAAGACCGTCTTGCCGGCGAGCTCGGCGTAGGCGGCCTGCGCTGCCTCGCTCGAGAGCGCCTCGGGGGCCTCCGCCGCGAAGCGGCCGTCGAAGCCGATCACCGAGCGGTTCGGCAGCTGCAGCTCGCGCCACCACGTGACGTCGGTCACGTCGCCGAACGTGCAGATCATCGCGACGCCCGTGCCCTTGTCGATCTGGGCGAGTTCGTGCGCGACGAACGGCACCTCGACGCCGAAGACCGGGGTCGTCACGGTCGTGCCGAAGAGGTGCTGGTAGCGCTCGTCGTCCGGATGCGCGACCACGGCGACGCACGACGGCAGCAGCTCGGGGCGCGTGGTGTCGACACGCAGGTCGCCGTCCTGGCTCGTGAAGACGATGGTGTGATACGCGCCGGGCTGCTCGCGGTCCTCGAGCTCGGCCTGGGCCACGGCGGTGCGGAACGTCACGTCCCACAGCGTCGGCGCATCCGCCTGGTACGCCTCGCCGCGCTCGAAGTTGCGGAGGAACGCGAGCTGCGAGGTGCGGCGGGCGTCGTCCGAGATGGTGCGGTAGGTCTGCGACCAGTCGATCGAGAGGCCGAGCGTGCGCCACAGGTGCTCGAAGCGCTCCTCGTCCTCCTCGGTGAGGCGCTCGCACAGCTCGATGAAGTTGCGGCGCGAGACGGGCAGCTGGTCGGACGCCTTCGAGCTCTTGCCCTCGCCGCCCTGCTGCGGCGGCGTGAAGTCGGGGTCGTAGGGGAGCGTCGGGTCGACGCGCACGCCGTAGTAGTTCTGCACGCGGCGCTCGGTCGGCAGGCCGTTGTCGTCCCAGCCCATCGGGTAGAAGACGTGCTTGCCGCGCATGCGGTGGAAGCGGGCGACGAGGTCGGTGTGCGTGTACGAGAACACGTGGCCGACGTGGAGCGAGCCGGATGCGGTGGGCGGCGGCGTGTCGATCGAGTAGATCGCGTCGCGGTCGAGCTCAGCGGCATCGAAGCGGTACGTGCCCGACTCCTCCCAGCGCTGGCCCCACTTGGCCTCGAGGCCTTCGAGGGCGGGCTTCTCCGGCATCCCGGGTGCTGCGGGCATGGCGCTCATGGCGTCTCGCTTTCGATGTGCGCGGCATCGCGTCGCGCCGGATCCTCGGGCCGAGGGCTCGGCATGATGCCTGGTTGTGCTGGTTCGAGTCTACGACGGCGACGGTCAGCGCTCGCGGCGGCGCCACTGCAGCACCGCGGTGACGGCGAGCGCGACCGCGGCGATCCCGAAGAGCACCTGGCTGAGGGTGTCGCGCTGCAGGAGCGCGGCGACCGCGAAGCACGCCGCGGCGACGATCCAGATCCACAGCGGCGCGGGTCTCGGGGAGCGTGCCATGCCCTCAACGCTATCGGGCGCGCAGGAGCGGGCAGGCGCGAGCAGGCTCGGGCCGTGGCATCGTGGCGGCATGGATGTCGAGAAGCGGCCGCCGCACGGAGCGCCCCACGCGCTCGCGATGGAGGCCGCCGGGCTCGCGTGGCTCGCCGAGGCGGAGGAGACGGGCGGCACGCGGATCGCCCGCGCCGAGCTCGAGCAGCGCCACGACGGTGCGGTGCAGGCGGGCGCGGTGCTGCGCGTCGCGCGCGTCGCGGAGGCCGCAGCGACGCCGGCTCGCGCCGAGGCGCTCGGCCGCAGCCTCGCCGCGCTGCACGCGAGCGGCGCGGCGTGGCACTGCTGCCCACCGCCCGGCGCGGTCGAGCCGTTCGAGGTGGGCTCGTCGCGCACGCTGCTCGCGGGAGCGCCGGTCGCCGACCGCTGGGGCGAGGCGTGGGCGACGACGTCGGTGCGCCCTATCCTCGAGCGCTGCGTCGAGCGGGGCCGGCTCGGCGGCGAGGCCGCGGTCGCGGTCGCGCGCGCCGTGGAACGGATGGCCGAGGGCGCGTTCGATGCACCGCAGCCGGCGGGCGTGCCGGCGGTCGCGCGCATCCACGGCGACCTGTGGAGCGGCAACGTGCTCTGGAGCGACGTCGACACCGGCGCGGTGCTCATCGACCCGCACGCGCAGGGCGGGCACGCCGAGACCGACCTCGCCATGCTCGCGCTCTTCGGGCTGCCGCGGCTCGAGACGGTGCTCGCGGCCTACGACGAGGCCGCGCCGCTCGCCGACGGCTGGCGGGACCGCATCCCGATGCAGCAGCTGCAGCCGCTGCTCGTGCACACCCTGCTGTTCGGCGGCAGCTACGCGGACCGGGCCGTCGAGGTGGCGCGCTCGCTGCGGTGACCGCCGCGGGCCGCCGTCGCGCGCGACTGCCGGGTCACGCGCCCGAGGGCCGCTCGCGCATCCGCCCGCCGAGGGCCTCGTGCGGCACGCCGAGCCGAGCGAGCAGGGCGCGAGCGTCGCCGAGGTCGGTGTCGTCGACGGTGAGCGCGAGCGTGGCGCCGTCGGCGCCGTAGTCGACGACCGGGTGGTGCCCGGCCGAGCGGAGCGCGTGCTCGAGGCGCTGCGCGTCCTCGACGGGCACGCGCCCGAGCAGCTCGGTCGCGGGCACGCGCTCGAGCACGCCCGCCGCGTCGAGCGCGGCCGAGGCGATGCCCCCGTAGGCGCGCACGAGGCCGCCGGTGCCGAGCTTCACGCCGCCGAACCAGCGCACGACGAGCACCGCGACGTCGGTGAGGCCCCGGTGCGCGATCGCCGAGAGGATGGGTGCGCCCGCCGTGCCCGCCGGCTCGCCGTCGTCGTTCGACCTGCTCGCCTCGCCGTGCGGGCCGGTGACCGCGGCGCTGCAGACGTGCCGGGCATCCGGATGCTCGCGGCGCGCGGCGCGGACGAGCTCGGCGAGCTCGTCGAGGCCCTCGACGCGGTGCGCCGTCGCGACGAACCGCGAGCGCGAGATCTCGGTCTCGGCGCTCGCGGTCTGCGCGATCGTCGGTTGTGTCACGCGTCCATCCTCCCCGAGCCGACGGCCGAGGGCGTGCCCGGTGCTCGCCTCCCCGGTCGGGTCTGGTCGCGCGGGTGGCCGAGTGCCAGGGTTGGGGCATGGAGACCTCCGTCACCAGGCAGACCGACCCCGACCGCTTCGTGATCACCGCCGACGGCGCGGCGGCCGGCTTCGCGCAGTTCTTCGACCACGACGGCCGCCGCATCTTCTTCCACACCGTCGTCGACGCGGGCTTCTCCGGCCACGGTCTCGCCACCGAGGTGATCGGTCGCGCGCTCACCGCCTCGCGCGAGGAGGGGCTGCGCATCGTCGCCGTCTGCCCGCTCGTGAAGCAGTTCGTCGAGCGGCACGCCGACGAGTGGTCGGCGAGCGTCGACCGCGTGACGCCCGCAGAGCTCGCGCTGCTGCCGCCGAGGCTGTGAGCGGCCGGACGCGGTCAGGCGGGAGCCGGCACCGGCTCCCGGGCGGCCGCGAGCGCGGCGTCGGCGTCCTCGTCGCCGAGGCGACGCATCCGCTGCGCGCCGAGCGCGCCGGCGAGCGTGAGCGCCGAGAGCGCCGCGAGCACGACCCCCGGGTGCCACCACGCGCCGCCCGAGACGACGCCGAGCGCGTCGGTGAGGAACGGGATGAAGCCCGAGACGACGGCGGCGAGCGCGTACGCGACCGAGAGCGCCGAGTAGGCGTGCCGGCCGCGGAAGAGCTCCTGCATCGTGCCGCCGAGCGCCGCCCACGAGGCGGTCGGGAGGATGCCGCCGACGACCATGAGCACGACGAGCACCGCGAACGTGGCCGAGCCGAGCAGCCAGTAGATGGGGAACGCGATCAGCAGCGTGCCGAGGGCGCCGATCGCGACGACGCGCGCCGAGCCGATGCGCGTCGCGAGCCAGCCGAAGCCGGGCACCGTCACGAACTGGAGCAGCCCGCCGATCGTGGCGGCGGTGAGCAGCTGCATCTCGTCGTAGCCGAGCTGCGCCACGCCGTAACCCATCGTGTAGGTGTTCATGAGCGAGTACGAGCCGATGCCGAGCAGCGCGACGAGGATCGCGACGCCGAATGCGGCGGGCTGGGTGCGGATGGCGGCCCACACCGGGTTGCGCTCGCGCTCGCCGCGCGCGGCGAGCGCTTGGAACACCGGCGTCTCGTCGACCGACCAGCGCAGGTAGAGCGAGACGGCGATGAGCGGGATCGCGAGCAGGAACGGGATGCGCCAGCCCCACTCGGCCATGGCGGCCGGGCCGAGCCCGAAGAACATCGCGAGCATGAGGCCGCCCGCGGCGACCGATCCGATGGGGGAGCCCAGCTGCGGCAGCGATGCGAAGAACGGGCGCCGGCGGGCGTCGGCGTGCTCGGTCGCGAGCAGCACGGCGCCGCCCCACTCCCCGCCGAGCGAGAGCCCCTGCACGATCCGCAGCAGCACGAGCGCCACCGCGCCGAGCGCCGCCCACTCCGCGCCGGTCGGCAGCAGGCCGACGAGGCCGGTCGCGACGCCCATGAGCGTGACGGTCATGATGAGCGTGCGGCGGCGGCCGATGCGATCGCCGAGGTGCCCGAACAGCACGGCGCCGATCGGGCGCACGACGAAGGCGATGCCGATCGTCGCGAACGAGGCGAGCAGCGCGCCCGTCGCGCCGAGCGCCGAGAAGAAGAACGGGCCGGCGAAGAAGGCGGCGAAGTACGAGTAGGTGTAGAAGTCGTACGACTCGAGCGCGGTGCCGACGGTTGCGGCAGCGGCGACTCGGGCGGAGGATGCGCGCGGGGGCGCAGCGGCGATGGTCACGGGGCTCCTCGGGGCGCCGATTCCGGCGCGGGTTGTCGTACCGAGTGCAACAATAGAGGGCAGAGAGGATTCCCAATGGAGTCGAAGAAGGGGCCGGGGCGCCCGCGCGCCTCGAGCGCCGCGACCATCCACGAGGCGGCGCTCGAGCTCTTCCTCGAGCACGGCTACGACGCCGTGAGCGTCGACGACATCGCGCGCCGCGCCGGCGTCTCGCGCGGCACGGTCTTCACCTACTGCGACTCCAAGGCCGACGCGCTCTGGGTCGAGCTCGACGCCGCGATCGGGCGGGCGGTCGCCGCGATCGATGCCGGAGGACCGGACGCGATCGACCGCCTCGTCGCGGCCCTCGCCCGCGCGGTCGAGCCCTGGAGCGCGACGCCGCCCGTCGTGCTCCGCGACGCCCGGGCGATGGGTGCCGAGCAGGCGCTGCGCGACGGCGCGCCCGCTCGCCTGCAGCCGCTCGTCGAGCGCGCCGCGCTCTCGCTCGCGCTCGAGCGCGACGCGCTGCCCGAGTCGGCGGATGCCGCGGTCGCCCCGGTCGCGATCGTCGCAGCGGCGTGCGCGACGCTCGTCGCGTGGGCCGGCACGCCCGGTCGACCGAGCGCATCCGACGCCCTGCGGTCGACGCTCGAGCCCATCGCCGCGGCATCACGGTTCCGCAACGATCCGCGCGGCTGACGGCCGCTCTGGAGCCCGCGGCGCATCATGTGGGCATGAGGCAGGCACCTCGCCCCCTGACGGTCGCCGCCGCCCTCCTCGCGGGAGCGGCGCTCGTGGGCTGCGGTGTCACCGCCGAGCCGCCCGTCACGGTCGTCTCGCCGCCCGAGCCGCTCGCCTCGCAGGGTCCCGCCCCGGCAGCCGAGCCCGCGGTCGCGAGGCCGCTCGCGCCGCCGCGAGCGGTGCCCGAGCCGCCAGCACCCACCGCGCACTACGCACTGCCCGAGGCCGCCGATGCGCCGACGCCCTCGCCGACGTCGTCCCCCTCGCCCACGCCATCAGCGCCCTCCACATCGCCCTCGCCCGCTCCGACGCGGCTCGTCGCGCTGCTGCCCGCCGCCTCGGCGCTCGCGCCGCTCAGCTGGTCGGACGGCGCCCAGGTGCGCAGCGCCCGCTGGACGGAGGTCGCCGCGGCCGCGACGGTCGCGCGCGGCAACGCGCTGCCGCACGTCGCCGCGGCGCGGTGGGCGGGCGGGGCGTGCGCGAGCGCGGCCGACGCCGTGGACGGTCGCGCGATCGATGCCGCGATCGTGTCGCTCGCGGCCGATCCCGCCTCCGGCAGCCCGATCGACCTCGTGCTCGTGCGCTACCCGAGTGCGAGCGCAGCCGGCGCCGCCGTCGCGGCGGTGCAGGCGCTCGGCGCGGCATGCGAGGGCGTCGGCACCCCGGACGGCACGCTCGGCAGCGCGACGCCGCTGCTCTCGGCGACCGCGGTGCTCACCGGTGACGCGGCGACGCTCCGGGCCGATGTGACGGGCGAAGGCGCGATGCTCATCGCCGTCGTCCACGAGGGTGCGCCGCCGGAGGCGATCGCCGCGCTCGTCGCGGCGCAGCTCGCGAAGCTCGGCTGAGCCGGCCGGCTCCACTCGACGCGCTCGCGGGCGCCCCGCTGAGTGACTGGCGCCTCCGCGACCTGAGTGGCGCCTCCGGCGTGTGAGGGGCGCCTCCGGCATGTGAGGGGCGCCTTCGGCGTGTGAGTGGCGCTTCCGGCGTGTGAGTGGCGCTTCCGGCGCGTGAGTGGCGTCTTCGGCGTGTGAGTGGCGCCTCCGACACGCGACGACGCCTCGGCTGCGGATGTCGACGTCCAGCGGCCCTTGTCCCGGGCCATCGCGCCACTCAGGTGCGGGAGGCGCCAGTCAGGTGCGGGAGGCGCCAGTCAGGTGCGGGAGGCGCCAGTCAGGTGCGGGAGGCGCCAGTCAGGTGCGGGAGGCGCCAGTCAGGTGCGGGAGGCGCCACTCAGGTGCGGGAGGCGCCAGTCTGAGCGGGCTCAGACGTCGAGGATGCGCCGCACCTCGGCGTCGAGCGGGGAGCGCGGGAGCGGCTCGCCGTCGACGCTCGTGACGTGCGCGACGAGCCGACCGGAGGAGAGCAGCCAGGCGCCGTCGGCGGTGCGCAGGTCGTCGGGCTCGAGCGGCGCGAACGCCACCTCGAGACCGGCGCCCGGCGCATCCCGCATGAGGTGCTCGAGCGTGATCGACGCGAGGATGCCGTCCTGCGACGGCGTCAGCAGCGCGCCTCCGCGGTCGACGACGAGCGTCGACGTGGGGCCCTCGAGCAGCCGCCCGGAGGGCGCGACGAAGACGACGTCGTCGAAGCCGTGCCGCACCGCGTGCCGCTTCGCCGCCATGTTGATCGAGTACGAGAGGCTCTTCGCGCCGGGCAGCAGCCACGGCATCGCCGCGACCTCGTCGCCGTCGTGCCCTCGCCCCAGCAGCGTGATCGCGACACCGCGCTCGCGCTCGGCGACGACGGATGCGGCGAGCGGCGCCATGAGCGCGAAGGCCGTCGGATCGCCGCCCGACTCCGGGCCGCGGGTGAGCACGAGCCGCACGAGCGCCTCCGGCTGCGCGTCGAAGTCCCACGCGGCGACGAGCGCGTCGATCGCGCGCTCGAAGCCCGCGCGGTCCGGCTCGGGCAGGTGCAGAATCTCGGCGGATCGCTCGAGGCGATCGAGGTGCGCCTGCCGGTCGCGCACGAGCGGCGCGCCATCGGCGCCGACGCGCACGAGGGCCGCGTCGAAGACGCCGTCGCCGCGCACGACGCCGAGGTCGTCGGCGCGCACGAGCGGCGCGGTGACATCGGCGAGCGTGCCGTCGAGCAGCGCCAGCAGCGGTGCGGTCATGCGGTCAGCGTACGGTCACAGGATGCCGGCGCACGGAAGCAGTGCGCCCGGCGCGGCGAGGGCCACGGACGCCGAGCGCAGGATCACGCTGAGGTCGTCGCGCGACGCGACCGCCTCGGCCATGCTGGCGATCGGCTCGTCGAGCTCGCGGAAGCTCTCCGCGAGCGCGACGCTCGTCGTCGAGGCGATGAACGCGTCGCGCATGGCGGGCAGCTCGGCGACCACCGCGTCGGCCGCGGCCCAATCAGGGGCCCCGTCGGCGGGCACCGCGTCGAGCACCTGCGACGAGCGGGTGACGATCGCGGCGAGGGCTTCGTCGGCGGCCGTGCACTCCGCGAGCGTTGGCGGGGGGAGCTCGTTCCCCGGATCGGTCGCGGCCGGCTCGCTCGGGGCCGGATCGGTCGGCGGTTGCGAGGGCGCGACCTGCGTGGGCTCAGGGGCGCTCGACGTCGCTTGCGGTGCCGGTGTCACGGGCGCCGGTGCCGCGGTCGGCAGCGGCGGCGGCAGCACGACGCAACCGGTCAGCGCCGCCGCCGCGACGACGAGCATGGCGAGCCGGCCGGCGCGCGCGCTCACGGGGTGCCCGCGCACAGCTGCTGCAGCTCGGAGACGCGCTGGCCGAGGTCGGAGAGGGCGGTGCCGATCCGCTCGATCGCGCCGAGGTCGCCGGTGCCGAGCGACTCCTGCGCGTCCTGCACGATCGCGTCCCAGCCGGACTGGATCTCGTCGATGCGCTCCAGCAGCTCGGGGTCGGTCACCTGCAGGTCGAGGTCGGCGACGCGACCGGAGATGTCGGCGAGGAGCGCGACCGCGCCGAACGGGTCGGTGCCGAGCATCTCGCCGACGCGCGGCACGTCGGCGGCGATGCCCCGCACGTCCGTGAGCAGCTGCGCGCACTGCTGCGCCTGGCTCTGCGCCGGCGGCTGCGTCTCGGCCGCGGGCGACGGCTCGGCCGTGGGCGTGGGCGGCGGGCTCGAGCACCCGCTCGCCACGAGCGCCGCGGCGACCACGAGGGCCGCGGCGGCAGTGCGGATGCGGGAGGCGCTCATGCGCCGAGGGTACCGCCGCGGGCCGTGCTGTGGCTGGTCGAGCCGCTCCGCGCCGGAGGCGCAGGGCGTGTCGAAACCCTTGCGGCCAGCGGGTGGGGGATAGCCCCCGCAAGCCTTCCGGGCATCCGCCGGGACGGAGGCTCCCGCCAGTCCTAGCGTGGAGCCATGCAACGAACCGGCACCATCCTCGCGACCGTCGCGCACCTCGCGCTGCTCGGCTCCGTCGGGATCCCCATCCTCACGACGATCCTCGTGCTCGCCGCGACCGGCATCCCCACGCTCCTCGTGCTCGTCGGCTTCCTGCTGCTCGCGCTCGCGATGCTCGGGCTCTTCGCCGTCGCATGGTTCGAGCGCGAGCGCGTCGCCGGCCTCTACGGCGCGCCGGTACCGCCCGCGGTGCTCCGCGGCTCTCCGCGCACCGACTGGCTGCGCATCCCGCACCGCCTGCTCCGCATCGTCTCCGACGGGCAGCACTGGCGGGCGATCCTCAGCTTCTTCCTCGCGAGCATCTTCGGCGCCATCACCCTGCCGCTGCTCGGCCTCGTCGGGCTCGGCGTGCCGCTCGCGCTCGCGGGCCTCGGCGACGCCGAGACCGTCACGGTGCCGCTCACGAGCATCCCCGTGCCCGTCGAGTGGGCGCCGCTGCTCGGCATCGTCGCGCTCGCGGGCGGCGTGGCCGGCACGATCGGCCTCGCGATCGCGCATCGCAACGTCACGCTCGGCCTGCTCGTGCCAGACGACCGCGAGCGCCTCGAGCAGGAGGCGCGCGAGGAGCGCGACCGCCGGCACGGCGCCGTGCGGGCCGCCGACCTCGACCGCACCCGCATCGAGCGCGACCTCCACGACGGCGTCCAGCCGCGGCTCGTCTCGATCGCGATGCAGCTCGGCATGGCCCGCGACCGCATCGAGGACGACCCCGAGGGCGCGAAGGCGCTCATCGACGAGGCGCACGCGTCGTCGAAGTCGGCCGTCACCGAGCTGCGCCAGCTCGCGAGAGGCATCCACGTGGCCGTGCTCGACGACCGCGGCCTCGACGCCGCCGTGTCGGCGCTCGCCGCCCGCAGCCCCATCCCCGTCGAGGTCGACGCGCGGATCGACCGCCGCTGCTCTCGCGACGCGGAGACGGCCGTCTACTTCGCGATCGCCGAGGCGATCACGAACGCGCAGAAGCATGCTCGCGCGAGCCGCATCCGCGTCGCCATCCGCACCCGGCAGGCGGCCGACGCCCCAGCGTCGCTGTGGGCGCGCATCGAGGACGACGGCATCGGCGGCGCGGAGCGGCAGCTCGGCGGCGGCATCGACGGCCTCGCCCACCGCGTCGCCGGCGTCGGCGGCACCCTGACCCTCACGAGCCCCGCCGGCGGCCCGACCGCGATCGAGGTGACGGTCCCGTGCGCATCCTGATCTGCGAGGACAGCGTGCTGCTCCGCGAGGGCATCGCCCGGCTCCTCACCGACGCCGGCCACGAGATGGTCGCCCAGCTGCCCGACGCGAGCGCGCTCGAGGCCGCGATCTCGGCCACCGACCCCGACCTCGCCATCCTCGACGTGCGGATGCCGCCGACGCGGACGAACGAGGGGATCCTCGCCGCGATCGGCATCCGCTCCCGCGGCGAGCGGCCCCGCGTGCTCGTGCTCTCGCAGTACGTCGAGGAGCGCTACGCCGCCGACCTCATCGCGAGCGGGCCGTCGGGCTTCGGCTATCTGCTCAAGGACCGCGTCGCCGACATCCGCGACTTCCTGAGCGCCGTCGAGCAGGTCGCGGCCGGCGGCACGGTGCTCGACCCCGAGGTGGTGAGCCAGCTGCTGGCACGCCGTCGTCGCGACGGCCGCATGGAGCGGCTCACGCCCCGCGAGCGCCAGGTGCTCGCCCTCATGGCGGAGGGATCGTCGAACCAGACGATCGCCGACCGCCTCTACATCTCCGCGGGCAGTGTCGAGAAGCACATCTCCGCGGTCTTCCAGAAGCTCGAGCTCGAGCCGGAGGACGGCAACCGCCGCGTCCTCGCCGTGCTCGCCCACCTCGACGCACCCCGCTCCACCGACCAGCGCGACGCCACCGGAGGCAACCGATGACCATCCCCACCACCACTCGGCCCGGCCGGTGGATCAGCATCCTCTTCATCGTCGTCGGCTCGATCGGCCTCGTCTTCGCGATCGGCGGCGGCGTCGTGCGCGGCGTCGCCGCGCACAGCCCGACGAGCCAGTCGTGGTCGGCCTCGGCCGACGGCATCGAGGCGCTCCGCATCGACAGCACGGCGGCGGGCTTCGAGGTGCGCTTCGACGACATCGACGAGGCGACGCTCGACGCCTCCACCGACGGCGGTCCCGTCCAGCAGTGGCAGCTCGCCCGCGAGGGCGCGACCCTGCGGGTGGCGACCGAGAACCGCTGGGGCTGGTGGGGCTTCGGCCGCTGGTTCGGCGACCGCGGCGGCGAGGAGCGCGTCGTGCTCACCCTCCCCGCCGAGCTCGAGCGCGCGGCGCTCGACCTCGACGTCGACGTCTCGGCAGGCAGCTTCGACGCCGATGCCGAGTGGGGCACCGCGCTCGTCGACCTCAGCGCAGGCAGCGTGAGCCTCGCGGGCGACGCCGCCTCCCTCGGGCTCTCCGTCTCGGCCGGTGAGGCGCGGCTCGACCTCGCGTCGAGCGGCGACGTGACGCTCGACGTCAGCGCCGGCCGCGTGATCGGCTCGCTCACGGGCGAGCAGCCCGCCTCCATCACCGCCGACGTCAGCGCCGGCAGCGTCGAGCTCGGCATCCCCGACGGCGCCTACGCCGTGACGCAGGATGTCTCGGCCGGCGACGCGACGATCGACGTCGACGACGACCGCGACGCGACCTCCACCATCGACGTCCAGGTGAGCGCCGGCAGCATCGCCCTGCGCGGCGAGACGCGGTAGGATCACTCCACACGCATCGATCCGGCCATCACCGGGGAGCGGTCGGGAGAACGGCGGCGACGCTCAGTAGATCCGAACGGGGCAGGCCCGTCACAGCCGCAGGCCCGGGTCTCCCGGGCGGAGCGGCGGCCCGGCAGCGGGCCGCAAGCGGGGTGGTACCGCGCGAGAGCGTCCCCGCATCCAGGAAGCAAGAGGATGCAGGAGACCAGCGTGACCGACCAGCGACCCACCCAGCAGGACCGCTACCCGCTCACCGGCGACGCGAGCGTCGTCGCCAGCCCGGATCTGCCGGCGATCGAGCAGGGCATCCTCGCCTTCTGGAAGGGCGACGAGACCTTCAAGGCGTCGATCGAGCAGCGCGAGGGCTGCACCGAGTGGGTGTTCTACGACGGCCCGCCGTTCGCGAACGGGCTGCCGCACTTCGGCCACCTGCTCACCGGCTACGCCAAGGACGTCTTCCCGCGGTTCCAGACGATGCGCGGCAAGCTCGTGCCGCGCGTGTTCGGCTGGGACACGCACGGCCTGCCGGCCGAGCTCGAGGCGATGAAGCAGCTCGGCATCACCGAGAAGGCGCAGATCGAGTCGATGGGCGTCGACGTCTTCAACGCGAAGGCGCGCGAGTCGGTGCTGCAGTACGTCGACGAGTGGCAGGACTACGTCACGCGCCAGGCGCGCTGGGTCGACTTCGAGGGCGGCTACCAGACGCTCGACCTCACCTACATGGAGAGCGTCATCTGGGCGTTCAAGACGCTCCACGACAAGGGCCTCGCCTACGAGGGCTACCGCGTGCTGCCGTACTGCTGGCGCGACGAGACGCCGCTGTCGAACCACGAGCTGCGGATGGACGACGACGTCTACCAGGACCGCCAGGACACGACGCTGACCGTCACGTTCCCGTTCACGGGCGAGCGGGCGGAGGCCCTCGGACTGTCGGGCGTCAGCGCGCTCGCATGGACGACGACGCCGTGGACGCTGCCGACGAACCTCGCGCTCGCGGTCGGTCCGGCGGTCGAGTACGCCGTCGTGCCCGCCGGCCCCGAGGGCACGACCGCGAGGGAGGGCGACTTCCTGCTCGCCACCGCGACGATCGCCGGCTACTTCAAGGACCTCGGCTACGGCTCCGCCGAGGATGCCGTCGACGCCGTCTCGCGCACCCTCACCGGCGCCGAGCTGGCGGGCGTGCGGTACGAGCCGATCTTCGACTTCTACGCCGACGCATCCGTCTGGGGCACCGAGCACGCGTTCCAGATCCTCGTCGACGACTACGTCGCCACCGGCGAGGGCACGGGGATCGTGCACCAGGCGCCCGCGTACGGCGAGGACGACCAGCGCGTCTCGAACGCGGCGGGCATCCCCACGATCATCTCGGTCGACGACGGCGGCCGCTTCCTCGACGCCGTCGCACCGGTCGCGGGCATGCAGGTGTTCGACGCCAACAAGCCGCTCTCGAAGCTGCTGAAGGACGCCGGTCGCGTGCTGCGCCAGGCCTCGTACGTGCACTCGTACCCGCACTGCTGGCGCTGCCGCAACCCGCTCATCTACAAGGCGGTCTCGAGCTGGTTCGTGCGCGTCACCGAGATCAAGGACGACCTGCTCGCGGCGAACGAGCAGATCAACTGGGTGCCCGACAACGTGAAGCACGGCCAGTTCGGCAAGTGGCTCGAGGGCGCTCGGGACTGGTCGATCAGCCGCAACCGCTACTGGGGCAGCCCCATCCCGGTGTGGAAGAGCGACGACCCGAACCACCCGCGCATCGACGTGTACGGCTCGCTCGACGAGCTCGAGCGCGACTTCGGCGTGCGCCCGACCGACCTGCACCGCCCGGCGATCGACGAGCTGACCCGGCCGAACCCCGACGACCCCACCGGCCGCTCGACGATGCGGCGCATCCCCGACGTGCTCGACGTGTGGTTCGACTCGGGCTCGATGCCGTTCGCGCAGTTCCACTACCCGTTCGAGAACGAGCAGTGGTTCGCCGAGCACAGCCCCGCCGACTACATCGTCGAGTACATCGGGCAGACGCGCGGCTGGTTCTACGTCATGCACGTGCTCTCGGTCGCGCTCTTCGGCCGGCCGGCGTTCGAGAACGTCATCAGCCACGGCATCATCCTCGGCGACGACGGCTTCAAGGCGTCGAAGTCGCGCCGCAACTACCCCGACGTCAACGAGGCGTTCGACGCCTACGGGTCGGATGCGGTGCGCTGGCACCTGCTGCAGGGCTCGATCCTGCGCGGCGGCAACTTCATCGTCTCGGAGGAGGGCATCCGCGAGGCGCTGCGGCAGTTCCACCTGCCGCTCTGGTCGACCTGGTACTTCTTCGCCACCTACGCCAACCGCGCGAGGGGCGGGCAGTCGTACCTCGCGCAGCGCTCGACGACGTCGACCGACGTGCTCGACCGCTACATCCTCGCGAAGCTGCGGAAGACCGTCGAGACGGCGACCGCGAGCCTCGAGCGGCTCGACGCGACCGGCGCGACGCTCGCGGTGCGCGAGCTGCTCGACGTGCTCACGAACTGGTACGTGCGGCGCTCGCGCGACCGCTTCTGGGTGGGCGTGGCGGAGGACGGAGCAGGAACCGAGGCGTTCGACACGCTCTACACGGTGCTCGAGACGCTCGCGCGGCTCGCCGCGCCGCTCTCGCCGCTCGTCACCGAGCAGGTCTGGAAGGGCCTCACGGGTGGCCGCTCGGTGCACCTCACCGACTGGCCGGATGCATCCGACCTGCCCGCCGACGACGTGCTCGTCGCGCAGATGGATGCCGTGCGCGCGATCGCGAGCGTCGGCAACGCGCTGCGCAAGCAGGCCCGCAAGCGCGTACGACTGCCGCTGCCGACCCTCACCGTGGTGGGTGACGTCGACGTGGCGCCCTTCGCCGCGGTGCTGCAGGACGAGCTCAACGTGCGCGAGGTCGTGCTCGAGCCCGCCGGGCCCGACGCGCTCGAGCGCTACGGCATCTCCCGCCGGCTGCAGGTGAACGCCCGCGCCGCCGGTCCGCGCCTCGGCAAGGACGTGCAGCGCGCGATCCAGGCCGCTCGGGCTGGCGACTGGACCCTCGAGGCCGGCGCGGACGGCGCAGAGTCCGTCGTCGTCGGCGGCATCGTGCTCGAGCCCGGTGAGTTCGAGCTCGTGCTCGAGGTGGCCGACGAGACGGCGGCCGTGGGCTTCCTGCCCGGCGGCGGCTTCGTCGTGCTCGACACGGCGACGACGCCCGAGCTCGAGGCCGAGGGCCTCGCCCGCGACGTCGTGCGGGCCGTGCAGCAGGCGCGCAAGGAGGCAGGGCTCGACGTCTCCGACCGCATCCGCCTGTCGCTCGGCTCCGATGCGCACGGCGTCGCCGCGCTCGAGGCGAACCGCGCGCTCGTGGCGGGGGAGACGCTCGCGACCGAGCTCACGCTCGACCGCGTCGACGACACGATGGGCGAGCTCGCCGACGGCCGCACCGCGCACCGCGTGGGCGACGGCTCGCCGCTGGCGATCACGATCGAGAGGATGGGCGCATGACGGCCGAGCTGGACGGCGCCGAGGGCGTCGACGACCTGATCCTCGAGTCGCTCGAGCACCGCGAGGCGGCCGAGGCCGCGTACCAGGCGCTGCTCGAGCGCGCGGGCGAGGCCGCGGTCGAGCCGCGCATCGAGGCGACGCGCCGCGCCGTCGAGCTGCTCGGCGACCCGCAGCGCGCCTTCCGCGTCATCCACATCACCGGCACGAACGGCAAGGGCTCGACCGCGCGCGTCATCGATGCGCTGCTGCGCGCCCACGGGCTGCGCACCGGGCTGCTGACGAGCCCGCACCTCGAGCGCGTCAACGAGCGCATCGCGATCGATGGTGAGCCGGTCTCCGACGAGGCGTTCGCCCGCAACTACGACGACGTCGCCCCGTTCCTCGAGATGGTCGACGCCGAGCTCGAGGCCGCGGGGGAGCGGCGGCTCACGTTCTTCGAGGCCTTCACGGTGCTCGCGCTCGCGACCATGGCGGATGCGCCGGTCGACGTCGCGGTGCTCGAGGTCGGCATGGGCGGCACGTGGGACTCGACGAACGTCGCCGACGGCGACGTCGCCGTCATCACGCCGATCGCGCTCGACCACACGAACCGGCTCGGCACGACCGTCGAGGCGATCGCCCGCGAGAAGGCGGGCATCATCAAGCCCGACGCGATCGCCGTCTCGGCCGCGCAGTCGTCCGAGGCGCTCGCGGTGCTCGAGGCGCGCGCCGAGGAGGTGGGCGCGCGGCTGCTCGTGGAGGGCCGCGACTTCGCGCTCGCCTCGCAGGCGGTCGCCGTCGGTGGCCAGCTCATCACGGTGCGCGGCATGGCGGCGGAGTACATCGACCAGCTCGTGCCGCTGCTCGGCGCCCACCAGGGCGCGAACGCGGCGCTCGGGCTCGTCGCCGTCGAGGCGTTCCTGGGCGGCGGCACCCAGCCGCTCACGGCGCAGGTGCTCGCCGAGGGCTTCGCCGCCGCGACGTCGCCGGGACGCCTCGACGTCGTGGGCGCGCATCCGCTCGTCGTGCTCGACGCCGCGCACAACCCGCACGGTGCGGCCGCGCTGCGCGCCGCGCTCGGCGAGGTCTTCGGCCTCGAGCGCGTGACGCTCGTGCTCGGGGTGCTCGTGGGCAAGGACGTGACCGGCGTGCTCACCGAGCTCGAGCCCCTCATCGACGAGGTCGTCGTCACGCAGTCGACCTCCGAGCGCGCGCTCCCGGCCGACGACCTCGCCGCGCAGGCCGTCGCGGTGCTCGGCGCCGAGCGCGTGCTCGTCGAGCCCGAGCTCGGTGCCGCGGTCGAGGCGGCTCGCGAGGCGGCTGCCGATCGCGACGGGGCCGTCGTCGTGACGGGCTCGATCACGCTGCTCGGCGACGTGCTCGGCCACGCGCGCGAGCAGGGCTGGCTGCGCAGGCCGGACGCCCGCCGCCAGGCTGCGACCGTCGAGATCACCGACGAGGAGCGCTCGTGAGCCCGCGCGAGCGTCCCGCGCGCGGTGCGATGGAGTCGCTGCTGCGCATCGTCCACGGCCTCGAGGCCGCCGGCATCGCGTTCGGCGCGCTCGCCGTCTGGGGCGTGACGCGCGACTGGCCGGGGCCTGTCGCCTTCGGGGCCGTGGGCGTGCTGCTCATCGCGACGATGCCGCTGCTGCGCCACGCGTGGGGATGGTTCGTGAGCCTCGGCGTGCAGGTCGCCCTCGCGGCGCTCACATGGTTCGAGCCCGTGTGGGGCGCCGTCGCGCTCGTGCTCGTCGGCCTCTGGATCTTCTGCTTCGTCAAGGCCCGCCAGATCGAGCGGCGCCGCCGGGCGAGCGGCCTCGACCCCCGCGGAGCCCCGGGCGCCTGACGGCCGCCCCGCCTCCCGCCAGTGAGTGGCGCCTCCGGCGTCTGAGTGGCGCCTCCGGGAGGTGAGTGGCGCCTCCGGCAGGTGAGCGGCGCCTCCCCGCGGATCTCTCGACCGTCGACGGCCTCGACCGTGCTGCCCGTTTCCGACCAGACTCGCATCTCGACAGACGGATGCGTCAGTCGCCACTCAGGTGCGGAAGGCGCCACTCAGGTGCGGAAGGCGCCACTCAGGTGCGGAAGGCGCCACTCAGGTGCGGAAGGCGCCACTCAGGTGCGGAAGGCGCCACTCAGGCGCGGAAGGCGCCACTCAGGTGCGGAAGGCGCCACTCAGATGGCGCTCGCGCAGCGCCCAGCGGGCCCCGACCGCCTCGGTAGGCTTGGCGGCATGCAGAGCACCCTCGTCCTCATCAAGCCCGACGGCGTCAAGCGCCAGCTGACCGGCGCCATCCTCGCCCGCATCGAGGCGAAGGGCTACGTCGTCGCCGACCTCAAGCTCGTGCAGCCCGACCGCGCGCTGCTCGAGGAGCACTACGAGGAGCACCAGGGCAAGCCGTTCTTCGAGCCGCTCGTCGAGTTCATGCTCTCGGGGCCGTCGGTCGCGATCCGCCTCGAGGGGGACCGCGTCATCGAGGGCTTCCGCTCGCTCGCCGGCACGACCGACCCGACGACCGCCGCGCCCGGCACCATCCGCGGCGACCTCGGCCGCGACTGGGGCCTCAAGGTGCAGCAGAACCTCGTGCACGGCTCCGACTCCGAGGAGTCGGCGGCGCGCGAGCTCGCGCTCTGGTTCGCCTGACGCCTCCGACCCGCGCCGCTCCGTCGAGCTTCCCCGAACTGCGGGTCTCGAGCTCGAACTCCCGCGGTTGAGGGAGGCTCGGCGGATCGCTAGAAGGCGAAGAGGTACCGGGGGATGCCCGGGAGCACGAGCATGATCGTCACGACGAGGATCACCGCGAGGGCGAGCGAGAGCACCCAGCCCCACGACGAGAAGCGCGCGGCGCTGCTCCGCAGCCCCGCGGGCGCGGGCAGTCCGCCGGCGCCGAGCGCCCAGACCCACAGCGGGAACGCCATCGCGTACATCGCGAGCCACACCAGGAAGCACCACGGGCACACGAAGCCCAGCACGAAGATGGACTGCTGCGCGAGCCACAGCACGAGCACCATGCCGCCGAGCACGCCGATCGAGAAGACCGTCCACACCCACCGCGGCATCGCGACGCGACCGAGCGTGAGGGCGCCCATGATGATCGGAGCGGGGAACGCCATGAGGCCGAGGAACGGATTCGGGAAGCCGAACACCTCGCCCTGGTTCGACTCGATCGCACCCGAGCACGACAGGAACGGGTTGAGGTCGCAGCCGAGCGCCTCATTGGGGTGGAGCAGCAGCTCGATGCGCTCTACCGAGAGCGAGAACGCGCCCAGCAGCCCGAGGAGGCCCGTGATGATGAGCAGCACGCCGAGCCACGCTGGCGCGGCGATGTGGGCGGGTCGAGCGGTGTTCATGGAGCCTCCTGCGCCCCATCCAACCAGCACCGGCGCCCTCGCAGATGCGAGCGCGACCGGCTCGGGCCGCGCGCGGCGGGTGTCGCGATGAGCCTCGACGGGGCGACGCTCGCCGCGTTCACCGCCGGGGTGATCGTCATCGTGCTGCTGCCGGGGGCGAACAGCCTCTACGTCGCGACCACCGCGCTGCGGGCAGGCAGGCGCGCGGGATTCCGCGCCACGCTCGGCGTGTTCCTCGGCGACGCGATCCTCATGGTGCTCGCGGTGCTCTCTGCGCAGGCGCTCTCGTCGAACCCGATCGTCTTCCGCATCCTCACGTGGGCGGGCGCCGCCTACCTGTGCTGGCTCGCGATCGGGCTCGTGCGCAGCGCGGTCACGCGCATCCGGGTGAAGCTGCGGGACGGCACCGAGCCCGCGCCCTCCGAGAACCCCACGCATCCGCCCACCGCGCCGAACCCGATCATCGCCCAGCCGCGGCTCGCTCCGTTCCGCACCGCGCTCGTCACGAGCCTGCTCAACCCGAAGGCGATCCTGTTCTTCGCGTCGTTCTTCGTGCAGTTCATCGACCCGGGCTCGCCGACCCCGCTCGGCGACCTGCTCGTGCTCATGCTCATCCTCGAGGCGGCATCGGCGCTGTACCTCGCGGCGGTCGTGCTCATCGGCGCGAGGATCGGTCGCAGGGTGCAGCCGCTCGGGTGGCTCGCGATCGTCTCGACGCTCGTCGCCGCGGTCGCGTTCGTCGCGCTCGCGGTGCGGGTCGCGCTGCCCTGATCCTCGGGCGCGCGTGGGGTAGACTTCCCCGCAGCGCGCCCGACGGGCGCACGCCAAGGTTTTCCGGGCAGCACGACTGGCCCGGGCCATCCCCGCGAGGGGATGTCAGGAAGGATTCGCGCCGGGTGCGCCCGGTCGCGAGCGAGATGGCGACCGGCGGCGCCGGTTGCGGCAGGAGCGCGCCAGCGATGGTGGACAACGACACGACCCTCCCGACCGAGAACACCGCGGTCGAGGCACAGGACGACGCACAGACCGAGAGCCAGACCGGCGACGCTCGCGTCGACGGCGGCGGGGCCGAGGCACCCTCGAAGCCGAAGCGCAAGCGGGCGACGACGCGCAAGGCCGTCGCGGATGCGCCCACGGGCGACGGCGCGGAGCCTCCCGTCGACGCCGTGCAGGCCGAGACCGCGGACAGCGCTGCCACCGAGCCCCAGGGCACTGACGCCCGGGGTGCTGACGCGCAGCCCGCTGACGCCGACGCTGCTGAGGCGCAGCACGCTGATGAGCAGCGCGCTGGCGCCGAGGAGCCGGGCCACGAGCCCGGCCTGACCGACCCGGGCAAGACCGACGCAGTCGGGGACGACGCCGCTGCCGGCTCCCACGCATCCGACGGTGCACCCTCCGACGACCCGCGCGCTGCAGCCCTCGCGCTGCCCGAGCTGCCCGCCGGACCCTTCGGCCTGCTCTTCCACGCACCCGACCTCGCGGCGCTGCCCGCCCTGCCGGCGCTGCGCGACGACGAGGGCGACGACGACGATGACGACGACCAGCCGGGCAACCGGCGCGGCCGCCGCTCGCGGTCGCGCACCACCCGCTCGAGCTCGCGCGAGACCGAGGACGAGAAGCCGCTCATCACGGAGCCGCAGAAGGTGCGCGGCTCGACCCGCCTCGAGGCCAAGCGCCAGCGCCGCCGCGAGGGCCGCGACGCCGGCCGACGCCGCACCGTCGTCACTGAGACCGAGTTCCTCGCGCGCCGCGAGTCGGTCGACCGCCAGATGATCGTGCGCTCGAAGCACGACCGCGTGCAGCTCGCGGTGCTCGAGGACGGCGTGCTCGTGGAGCACTACGTCGCGAAGGCCTCCGAGTCGAGCCTGATCGGCAACGTCTACCTCGGTCGCGTGCAGAACGTGCTGCCGAGCATGGAGGCCGCCTTCGTCGACATCGGCCGCGGCCGCAACGCCGTGCTGTACTCCGGCGAGGTCGACTGGGACGCTGCCGAGCTCGAGGGCCAGCCGCGCAAGATCGAGCTCGCCCTCAAGCCCGGCGACACCGTGCTCGTGCAGGTGACGAAGGACCCGGTCGGCCACAAGGGCGCGCGGCTCACGAGCCAGATCTCGCTGCCTGGCCGCTACCTCGTCTCGGTGCCCGGCGGCTCGATGAACGGCATCTCGCGCAAGCTGCCCGACACCGAGCGCGCGCGCCTCAAGAAGATCCTCAAGCAGGTGCTGCCCGAGGGCGTCGGCGTGATCGTGCGCACGGCCGCCGAGGGCGCCACCGAGGACCAGCTCACGCGCGACGTGGAGCGCCTCACCCGCCAGTGGGAGCGCATCCAGCAGCAGGTGAAGACGGGCACCGCCCCGCAGCGCCTGCACGCCGAGCCCGATCTGCTCGTGAAGATCGTCCGCGACGTCTTCAACGAGGACTTCCACAAGCTCGTGATCCAGGGCTCGGAGGCGCTCACCACGATCCGCGAGTACCTCGAGGCGATCGCGCCCGACCTGCTCGACCGCGTCGAGGCCTACGAGGGGACCGACGACCCGTTCTCGCACTTCCGCATCTCGGAGCAGATCGACAAGGCGCTCGACCGCAAGGTGTGGCTGCCCTCGGGCGGCTCGCTCGTGATCGATCGCACCGAGGCGATGACGGTCGTCGACGTGAACACCGGCCGCTTCGTCGGCGCCGGCGGCAACCTCGAGGAGACCGTCACCAAGAACAACATCGAGGCGGCGGAGGAGGTCGTCCGGCAGCTGCGCCTGCGCGACATCGGCGGCATCATCGTCATCGACTTCATCGACATGGTGCTCGAGTCGAACCGCGATCTCGTGCAGCGGCGCCTCATCGAGTGCTTGAGCCGCGACCGCACGAAGCACCAGGTGGCGGAGGTCACGAGCCTCGGGCTCGTGCAGATGACCCGCAAGAAGCTCGGCCTCGGCCTGCTCGAGGCCTACTCGGAGTCGTGCGAGGTGTGCGCCGGCCGCGGCGTCATCGTGCACCACGAGCCGATCTCGCGTCCGCAGCGCCAGCAGCAGGCCGAGAACGGCGGCGGCAACGGCCGCAGCCGCCGCGGCGGACGGGGCAAGCAGTCCGACGGGCAGCAGCCCGAGCAGCACCAGCAGCAGCAGCCGACCGGCGGCACGCACGCGATCACCGAGGACCTCCGCAAGGGGCTCTCGCAGATCGCTGCCGCAGGCAAGGGCAAGCCCGAGGGGGAGCAGCAGAGTGGCGGTCAGGCCGGCGGCCAGCCGAGCGCCGAGCCCGACACGCAGCAGCTCGGCGAGCGCGGCACCCAGGAGAGCGGTCAGGAGAGCCGTGAGCAGCGCGATGGTCAGCGGGGCGACCGCGGTGGCCAGCAGCGCGAGCGCGACGGTCGGTCGCGCCGCGAGCGGGGCGGCCAGCCCAGCAGCGAGCCGAGCGAGCAGCCGAGCGGCATCGTGACGCCGTCGAAGGCGGCCGTCGAAGCCGTCGCTGCCGAGCCGATCGTGACGATCCTCGACATCCCGGTCGAGCCCGTGCTCGAGCCGTCAGCGCCCAAGGCGTCGCGCGACGACCTCGACGGGCTCCTCGGCAGCGCGCTCGACGCGCTCGCGACGCCCGCGCCGGGCACCGGCAAGGCCGCTCGGCGCTCGCGCCGCGCTTCCTCGGGCGTCATCACGGCGAAGCCGGACGAGCAGCGCTGAGCGCCTCGCGCTG
>NZ_BAAAKK010000001.1:691614-768343 GCF_039527715.1 Agrococcus citreus | reverse complement strand
TCGAGCAGCAGCCCGACTCGCGTCTGCAGGCGCTCCTCGGCGCTCGGCGCGCTCAGTGCGGCGGGTGCCGGTCGCGCTCCTTGACGCGCAGCCCGCTCGCGATGAGCCGCCGCACGAGCACCTTCGGGGGCACGCGCTCCGCGCCCATCGCGACGAGTGCGTCGATGCGCTCCGCCGGCACGTCGTAGTGGTCGTGGTCGAAGCCGCGCGCCGGGATGCCGGCCGCGCGGGCGAAGGCGTGCAGCTCGTCGAGCGACGCGTCGCTCACGAGGTGGGCCCACATCGTGCCATGGTTGGGCCACAGGGGCTCGTCGACGAGGATCGCCATCCGGCAACGGTAGTGCGCGCCACGCGGGTGCCGCCCGTGTTGACCGGATGCGCCGCGAACCTGTATCGTTGTTCGCTGGCGCAAGTCGCGGCTCCGCGCGCGCTACAAGCTTCGTCCCGGCTCGATCGGGAGTCGTTCCAACAGTGAGGATCCAACGTGGTGTACGCAATCGTGCGCGCCGGCGGTCGGCAGGAGAAGGTCGAGGTGGGCACCGTGCTCGTCGTCGACCGCATCGCCGGCGATGACAACGGCAACGTCGAGCTGGCCCCCGTGCTGCTCGTCGACGGCGACAAGGTGACGACCGACGTCGACGCCCTCGCGAAGATCACGGTGACGGCCGAGGTCGTGACCGACCTGCGCGGCCCGAAGATCCGCATCCAGCACTACCGCAACAAGACCGGCTACAAGCGCCGCATGGGCCACCGTTCGGAGCTCACGCGCCTCAAGGTCACCGAGATCAAGTAAGGGACTGACACATGGCACATAAGAAGGGCGCATCGTCCACGCGCAACGGCCGTGACTCGAACGCGCAGTACCTCGGCGTCAAGCGCTTCGGCGGCCAGGTCGTCAAGGCCGGCGAGATCCTGGTCCGCCAGCGCGGCACGCACTTCCACCCCGGCGCTGGCGTCGGTCGTGGCGGTGATGACACGCTGTTCGCCCTCGAGGCGGGCGCCGTGCAGTTCGGCCAGAAGGGCGGCCGCAAGGTCGTCAATATCGTCGCCGCAGGCTGACGAACATAGACATCCGATGAACGGGGCGGGCTTCGGCTCGCCCCGTTCTCGCATTCGCACCACAGAAGGAGACAGCAGATGGCGACATTCGTCGACCAGGTGACGCTGCACCTGCGCGCAGGGCACGGCGGCCACGGCTGCGTCTCGGTCAAGCGCGAGAAGTTCAAGCCCCTCGCGGGCCCCGACGGCGGTAACGGCGGCGACGGCGGCGACATCGTGCTCGTCGCCGACCCGCAGATCACGACGCTGCTCGGGTACCACCGCTCGCCGCACCGATCGAGCGACAACGGCCAGCCAGGCATGGGCGACCACCGCTCCGGCACGTCGGGCGGCACGCTCGAGCTCCCCGTGCCCGTCGGCACGGTCGTGTCGGATGCGTCGGGCGAGACGCTCGCCGACCTCAACCAGGCGGGCATGCGGCTCGTCGTCGCGGCCGGTGGTCAGGGAGGGCTCGGCAACGCGGCGCTCTCGAGCGCGAAGCGCCGGGCACCGGGCTTCGCGCTGCTCGGCACTCCCGGCTTCGAGGGCGACGTCACCCTCGAGCTGAAGACGGTCGCCGATGTCGCGCTCGTCGGCTACCCGAGCGCGGGCAAGTCGAGCCTCGTCGCCGCCATGTCGGCCGCGCGGCCGAAGATCGCCGACTACCCCTTCACGACCCTGCACCCCAACCTCGGCGTCGTCGAGTCGGGACAGGTGCGCTACACGATCGCCGACGTGCCGGGCCTCATCGAGGGCGCGAGCGAGGGCAAGGGGCTCGGCCTCGAGTTCCTGCGCCACGTCGAGCGCTGCTCCGCGCTGCTGCACGTCATCGACTGCGCGACGCTCGAGCCGAACCGCGACCCGATCAGCGACCTGCAGGTCATCCTCCGCGAGCTCGAGGCGTACCCCGTGCCCGACGGCCAGACGCCGCTGCTCGAGCGCCAGCAGCTCATCGCGCTCAACAAGATCGACGTGCCCGAGGCGCGCGAGCTCGCCGACTTCGTGCGGCCCGAGCTCGAGGAGATGGGCTACCGCGTGTTCGAGATCTCGACGGTCGCCCACACGGGGCTGCGCGAGCTGTCGTTCGCGCTCGCCGATCTCGTCGAGGCCGACCGCGCCGCGAAGGCCGCCGAGCCGGTGGCCGAGCGCATCGTGCTGCGCCCCAAGGCCGTCGACGACCAGGGCTTCGTCGTCAAGGTCGAGGGCACCCACGAGGGCCCGCTCTACCGCATCCTCGGCGCGAAGCCCGAGCGCTGGGTCGCGCAGACCGACTTCCGCAACGACGAGGCCGTCGGCTACCTCGCCGACCGGCTCGCGAAGCTCGGCACCGAGGACGCGCTGCTCAAGGCCGGCGCCGTCCCGGGCGCGACAGTGGTCATCGGCCCCGGCGCGGGCATCGTCTTCGACTGGGAGCCGACCGTCGCGTCGGCCGCAGAGCTCGTCGGCAGCCGCGGCACGGATCCGCGACTCGACCAGAACGACCGCCGCACGACCGAGGAGCGTCGTCGCGAGTACCACGAGCGCATGAACGCGAAGCAGGCCGCGCGCGACGACCTCCAGGGCGAGCGCGCCGGCGGCGTGTGGACCGACGACGAGGGGTTCGAGGTCCAGCGCTGGGACGAGGACGCATGACGCGCCTCGACCTCGGGGCAGGGCAGCGCGTCGTCGTCAAGGTCGGTTCGTCGTCGATCTCGGGGGAGCGGCGCGGCCAGATCGAGCCGCTCGTCGACGGGCTCGCGAGGCTGCACCGTGCGGGCGAGGTCATCCTCGTCTCGTCGGGAGCCATCTCGACCGGCATGCCGTTCCTCGGGCTCGACTCGAGGCCCGTCGACCTGCCGATGCAGCAGGCGGCGGCGGCCGTCGGCCAGAACGTGCTCATGAACCGGTACCAGCGCAGCCTCACGCGCCATGAGCTCGTGGCAGCGCAGATCCTGCTCACCGCATCCGACATGGACATGGACTCGCACCGGGTGAACGCGCGGAACGCGCTCGAGCGGCTGCTCGACCTGCGGATGCTGCCCATCGTCAACGAGAACGACACGGTCGCGACGCACGAGATCCGCTTCGGCGACAACGACCGGCTCGCGGCGCTCGTCGCGCGACTCGTGCGCGCCGACCGGCTCATCCTGCTCTCGGACATCGCGTCGCTGCGCACCGCCCCGCCCGACGAGCCCGGCTCCGCGCCGATCGAGCACGTGCCCTACGGCGACCCGCTCGACGGCGTGCGGCTCGGCACGAGCGGCTCGCACATCGGCTCGGGCGGCGCCATGACGAAGGTCGACGCCGCGAGGCTCGCCGCCGACGCGGGCGTGCGCGTGACCGTCACGGCCACGCCGCTCTTCGAGCGTCTCATCGCCGGCGACCGCCTCGGCACCGAGTTCGAGCCGAACCCCGCTCCCGAGCGCTGAGCGCCGGGGGCGGCGCGGTGCCGCACGGCCCGCCTCGTAGGATCGAGGCATGGCCGACCACCTCGACGACTTCAACGCGCTCCTGACCGCGAGCCAGCGCGCCGCTCGAGCGCTCGGCGTCGCCGAGGCCGAGCAGCGCCACGCGGCGATCGAGGGCATCGCCATCGCGATCGAGGACGCCGCCGACGCGATCCTCGCGGCCAACGCCGATGACCTCGAGCGCGGGCGCGAGGCCGGCCTCGCGAGCGGCCTGCTCGATCGCCTGCTGCTCGACGGCTCGCGCATCGCGGGGCTCGCATCCGCGGCGCGAGCGCTCGCGCAGCTGCCCGACCCGGTGGGCGAGGTGCTGCGCCAGCGCACGCTGCCCAACGGTCTCGACCTCACCGAGGTGCGCGTGCCGTTCGGCGTCATCGGGGTCATCTACGAGGCCCGCCCCAACGTCACCGTCGACCTCGCCTGCATCGCGCTCGGCTCGGGCAACGCCGTCGTGCTCCGCGGCGGCTCGGCGGCCGAGCGCACGAACGCCGTGCTCGTCGACGCCATGCAGGGCGCGATCGAGCGCGCGGGCCTGCCGCGCGAGTCGGTGCAGACGATCGACCGCTTCGGCCGCGACGGCGCCGGCCGGCTCATGCGCGCCCGAGGCCTCGTCGACCTGCTCGTGCCGCGGGGGAGCGCCGAGCTCATCGAGCGCGTCGTCACCGAGTCGACCGTGCCGGTCATCGAGACGGGCGCCGGCGTCGTGCACGCCTTCATCGATCGTGCCGCCTCGCTCCCGATGGCGCTCGACATCGTGCTGAACGCCAAGACGCAGCGCACGAGCGTCTGCAACGCGCTCGAGACGGTGCTCGTGCACCGCGACATCGCCGAGGCGGCGGTGCCGGCGCTCGCGCTCGCGCTGCAGCAGGCCGGCGTCACGATCCACGCGGATGCGGCGCTCCCCGGCGTCGACGGCGCCGCCCCGCTCGGCGACGGCGGCTGGTCGACCGAGCACCTCTCGATGGACGTCGCGATCGGGGTGGTCGACGACCTCGACGCCGCGATCGAGCACGTCAACCGCTTCGGCACGCACCACACCGACACGATCGTGACCGACGACGCGGATGCCGCGAGCCGGTTCCTCGCGGAGGTGGACTCCGCGGTCGTCATGCACAACGCATCCACCCGGTTCACCGACGGGGGCGAGTTCGGCTTCGGTGCGGAGGTCGGCATCTCGACGCAGAAGGCGCACGCGCGCGGCCCCATGGGGCTCCCGGAGCTCACGAGCACGAAGTGGATCGTGCGCGGCACCGGCCAGGTGCGGCCCTGAGCCGCGCTAGGCTTGATGCTGGATCGGAGGCACACCCATGATGACCTTGACACTCCTCGCCGCCGCGGGGGCTGAGCACCACGCGGACCCGGGCGCGGGCCCGTACATCGCTGCCGGCATCGCCGCAGCCATCTTCATCATCTCGGCCATCGTGCTGCGCTCGTTCCGCGACGTCTCCCACCGCGGCGAGCGGCACGACGTGCACGGCAACGCCTAGCATCATCGCCGACGCGCCGGAGCGACGCAGCCGCCTGGGGATCATGGGCGGCACGTTCGATCCCATCCACCACGGCCACCTCGTGGCGGCGAGCGAGGTCGCGCAGCACTTCGACCTCGACGAGGTCGTGTTCGTGCCGACGGGCGAGCCGTACCAGAAGCGCAGCGCCTCGCCGAGCGAGCACCGCTACCTCATGACGGTCGTCGCGACCGCCTCGAACCCGCGCTTCCGCGTCAGCCGCATCGACATCGATCGCAGCGGCCCGACGTACACGATCGACACCCTGCGCGACGTGCGCGAGCTGCACCCCGAGGCCGAGCTCTTCTTCATCACGGGGGCGGATGCGTTCGCCTCGATCGTGGAGTGGAAGGACCAGGACGAGCTGTGGCAGCTCGCGCACTTCGTCGCGGTCACGCGACCGGGGCACCAGCTCTCGATGTCGGGATTCCCCGCTGACCGCGTCTCACTGCTGGAGATCCCCGCACTTGCGATATCCTCGACCGATTGCCGTGCGCGCGTCCGCGCCGGATATCCCGTCTGGTATCTCGTGCCCGACGGGGTGGTTCAATACATCAGCAAGCACGACTTGTACCGGAGACTGACAGCATGACCGATGCGAACGAAGGCCGCCCGCTGACGCGACGGCAGCTTCGAGAGCTCGAGCGCGCTGCAGAGCTCGCCCGCACGGGCGGCATGCCGCCGGTTCCCGAGGACGACTCCGAGCTGCCGAGCGAAGCCCCGCCCCGCGAGGGCCGGCACTCCACGCCCAGCGTGCCCGCCGCCCCCGTCGACGCGGCTGTCGTCGACGCGATCGAGGCCGAGCCGGCGCAGCCCGCCGAGCCGATCGAGGCAGTGCCCGCTGCGCTCGCCGAGCCGGTCGAGCCCTCGCAGCCGGTCGTCGACGACGAGCCGCGCCCCAAGCCTGCCGGTCGCTTCTTCGGCCGCAAGAAGGCGAAGTCCGACCCGACGCCGCCCGAGCCGGCTCCCGCGCTCGAGGCGACCGTCGCGATGGATCGCATCGACGTCGACGACGACGCCGAGGTCATCGAGGCGGAGATCGCTCCTGCCGAGGCGCAGGCATCCGTGCCCGCACCGTGGTCGGCGCGCCGCTCGAGCGTGCAGGTCGACGACGTGCAGGGCCTCGACACGATCGACGACGCCGACGTCGACGACGTCGAGATCGACGAGGTCATCGTCGAGCTTCCGCGCGTCTCGTCGCGCCGCGTCGCGGAGTCGACGCCCGCCGAGCTCGAGGACCGTCGCGCCGCCGAGGCCGCCGCCGCCGAGGAGCTCGTCGTCACCGGGCCGACGCGCGGCCAGTCGCAGCGACTCCCCGTCATCGTCAACGTCGTCTCCGACACGTCGGAGCACCACATCGCCGACCTGCGCGAGCAGGGCGTCGCGGGCACCGGCGGCTCGTCCGCCTCGTCGATCACGGCGAACGCGCTCGTGCTGCCGGCCGGATCCGACGCTCCCGAGTTCTCGCTCGAGGGCGCCGACGGCCTGCTCGTCACCGGATCGATCGACGTGCCCGAGGGCTTCGCGTCCTCCGGCCGCGGCAGCGCATCGATCGACGGGAGCGACGTCGACGCCGACGTCGCCGACGGCGAGGTCACGAGCCCCGAGACCGCGCCGGTGCGCGCGTCGAGCGCCGTGTCCTCCTACGCAAACGCGCGCGTGCAGATCGCACCGCAGAAGCAGCGCTCGAACACGCTGCCCGTCGCGATCGGGGCGGGTGCCGGCGTCTTCGTCGCGGGTGTCGTCGGCGTGATCGTGTGGGCGCTCACACAAGGGATCCTCTGACCACGCATGGCACCGCACAACTTCACGGACGCTCGATGAGCGCCGACCAGCGGGCCGTCGCGCTCGCACGCGCCGCGGCTCGCGCGGCCGACAAGGCACTCGCCGTCGATCTGGTGGGGCTCGACGTCTCCGGCCAGCTGCCGCTCACCGACGTCTTCCTCATCGCGACCGGCCGCAACGAGCGTCAGGTGAGCGCGATCGCTCGAGAGATCGAGGATGCGCTCATCGTCGACGGCGCGAAGCCGGTGCGCCGAGAGGGCCGTGCCGACGGCCGGTGGGTGCTGCTCGACTTCTCCGACATCATCGTGCACATCTTCCACGAGGAGGAGCGCACGTACTACCAGCTCGAGCGGCTCTGGCGCGACGCGGGCGTCATCGACCTGCAGCTGCCCGAGGCACCGGCCGCCGCCGAGTAGGCGCGGCGACCCGCAGGCCCACGGGCCTGCGGCCACGCTGTCCCGCTGATCCCGACCGCCTCGGCGGGCGGTCCTTCCGCGCGCCCCGAGCGCGATCGCCGGCCGCTCGTCGGCCGCTCGTCGGCCGCGAGCTCGTGCCGCTTGCGCCGAGCGGGGCTTTCGTCGTACGCTCCTGGTCACGGGATTGGAAACGTTTCCAATCTCGATCGGCACGAGACGGGCGAAGGCGCCCGGGGCGGAGGGACCATGGCGGGAACGCCCACGATCGCCGCCGTCGCCCGGCACGCCGGCGTCTCCGTCGCGACCGCCAGCCGCGCGCTCCACGGGCAGGGCGCATCGCCTGCGACCGCCGACCGCGTGCGCCTCGTCGCCCAGGAGCTCGGCTACCGGCCCAACGCTGTCGCGCGTGCCCTGCAGTCCGGCCGCACCGGACAGATCGCCATGATCGTGCCGGATGCCGCGAACCCCGTCTACGCGCGCATGACGAGCGCCGTGCAGCACGAGCTCGCCGCCGACGACCGGCAGCTGCTCGTCGCCCAGGCGCAGGAGGCCTCCGCGGTCGCCGCCGCGATCCAGCGCTTCGGCCCGCAGCTCATCGACGGGCTCATCGTCGTGCCCCTGCGGCCAGGCCCGCAGGTGCTCGACGCGCTCGACCGCGCGAGCGTGCCGACCGTCGTGATCGGCTCGCTGCCCGAGTCGGCGCGGCAGGGCGTGGTGCGCGCCGACTCGCGCGCCGGTGTGCGGCTCGCGATCGATCACCTGCTCGAGCGCGGCGCGCATCGGATCGGCTTCGTCAACGGGCCCGTCGACACGACGCCCGGCCGGCTGCGCCTCGAGGGCTACCGCGAGGCGATCGCCGGCGCGGGCCTCGAGCACGACCCGTCGCTCGAGGTCGCGGCGGACGACTTCACCTACGCCGCGGCGATGCCGGCCGTGCGCGCGCTGCTCGACCGCGCCGGAGCGACCGCGATCGACGCGATCGTCGCCGCGAACGACCTCATCGCCGTCGCGGCCCTGCGCGCGCTCGCCGACCGCGGGATCGACGTCCCGGGCGATTGCCTCGTCGTCGGCATGGACGACACCGAGCTCGCGCAGATCGCCATCCCGAGCCTCACGAGCGTCGACCTCGGCGCCGCCGCGCGCGGCACGCTCGCCGCCGCGCAGCTGCTCGCCGTGCTTCGGGGCGATGCCGAGGCGACCGAGCACACCACCGTCGAGCCCGCACTGGTCGTGCGGGAGTCCACCACCAGGAGGGAGCGCCGATGAGCGCTGTCGACGTGACGATCGCCGAGCGGAAGCTCAAGCGACGATCGCGGTTCAGCTCAGAGCAGGGGGCTTGGCTGCTCTTCCTGCCCGCGATGCTGCCCATCCTCATCTTCAGCGTCTGGCCGCTCATGCAGGGCATCGCGCTGGGCTTCACGAACGCGACCGCCGCCAGGAACGCGGCCGTCGAGTTCACGGGGGTCGAGAACTACGTCGAGCTCGCCGGCTACGAGCTCTTCTGGAACTCCTTCGGCATCGGGCTCATCTGGGCGTTCTCGGTCACGATCATCCAGTTCTTCGCGTCGCTCAGCCTCGCGCTGCTGCTGAACGCGAACCTCTGGGGCCAGGGCATCGCGCGCACGCTCGCGCTCATCCCGTGGGCGATGCCGCCCGTCATCATCGCGATCATGTGGCGGCTGATGCTGCACCCCACCTACGGCGCCGTGAACGGCGGCCTGGGCGCGGTCGGGCTGCCCGACAACATCAACTGGCTCGGCCAGGCCTCGACGGCGCTGCCCGCGGCGATCGTCGTGGGTGTCTGGGCGGGCATGCCGCAGACGACCATCACGCTGCTCGCGGGCCTGCAGGGCGTCAACGCCGAGCTGCACGAGGCGGCGCAGCTCGACGGCGCCGGCACCTGGCAGCGGTTCTTCGCGGTCACGCTCCCGGCGCTCAAGCCGGTGATCATCGCGATCACGACGCTCGACTTCATCAACAACTTCAACTCGTTCGCCCTCGTCTACGTGCTGACAGCGGGAGCGTGGGGCACGATGCTGCCGATGCTGTTCGCATACAACGAGGCGTTCCGCTACGGCAACTTCGGGCTCGCGAGCGCGATGGGCAACGTCATCGTCATCGTCATCGCGATCTTCCTCTTCTTCTACCTGCGCTCGCAGGCGAAGGGACGTGAGTCATGAGGCGTCGATTCACGCTCGGTCGAGCGCTCCAGTACGTCGCGATCGTGCTGTTCATGATCTTCCTCGCGTTCCCGCTGCTGTTCCTGTTCACGACCGCGTTCAAGAGCCAGCGCGAGCTGCAGTCGCCCGACCCGCAGCTGCTGCCGGCGCAGTGGAACCTCGACAACTTCGCGGCTGCGATCGACCGCGCCAACCTCGTGCAAGCGGCGGGCAACAGCCTGCTCGTGGCGCTCGTCACGACCGTCATCGTCGTCGCGGTCTCGCTGCCCGCCGCCTACGCGCTCGCCCGCTTCCGCACGAAGCTGCGCAAGCTCGCGACGGGCTGGATCCTGCTCTCGCAGGTCTTCCCGTTCATCCTCATCATCGTCCCGCTCTACCTGATGCTGCAGCCCATCGGGCTCGGCAACTCGCTCGGCGGGCTCGTCGTCGTCTACGTCGTGTGGTCGCTGCCGTTCGCGCTGTGGATGCTGCAGGGCTACGTCGCGTCGATCCCCGTCGACCTCGAGGAGGCGGGCGCCATGGACGGCGCTCCGAAGTGGCGCGTGCTCATCTCGATCGTGCTGCCGCTGCTGGCCCCCGGTCTCGTCGCGACGAGCCTGTTCGCCTTCATCGGCTCGTGGAACGAGTTCTTCTTCGCGCTCGTGCTCATCAAGGACGAGGCGCTCCAGACGCTGCCGCAGCGCCTCGCGCTGTTCGTCGGCGCCGAGGGACAGGTGCAGCTCGGCCAGCTCGCGGCCGCCTCGCTGCTCGCGGCCATCCCGAGCCTGCTGTTCTTCGCCCTCATCCAGCGCCGCCTGACGTCGGGCCTGCTCTCGGGCGCCGTCAAGGGCTGACGCCCTCACCCATCCATCTCGATCCATCCATCCACCCGAGGAGACACCATGCACCGCACACCCCGCGCCGCGATGGCGCTCGCGGCCGGCGCCCTGCTGCTGACCGGCTGCGCGTTCGGCGGCGGCCAGGCACCGACCGCCACCGAGACCACCGACCCGACCGAGGAGGTGACGCTCACCTTCCAGTCGCTCGCCTTCCAGGACGCCACGATCGCCGCGACCGAGGAGATCGTCGACTCCTGGAACGCCGAGCACCCGGAGACGCAGATCGACCTCGTGCAGGGCTCGTGGGACAACGTGCACGACCAGCTCGTCACGCAGTTCCAGGGCGGCGACGCTCCCGACATCATCCACAACGAGGCCTCCGACATGGCGGGCTTCGCCCACGACGGCTACCTCGCCGACCTCACCCCGTTCCTCAGCGAAGAGCTGCGCGGTGACGTCTCCGAGGGCGTCTGGACGACGGTGACGGCCAACGAGCAGATCTTCGCCGCGCCGACGCTCATGCAGTCGTACGTCGCCTTCGCCAACACGGCGGCATTCGAGGAGGCCGGCGTCGAGGTGCCCACGGGCGAGTCGCTCGCCTGGGAGGACCTGCGCTCGATCGCCCAGGAGCTCACCGCGGACGGCAGCTACGGCCTCGGCTGGGGCCTCAAGTCGCCCACGGCGCCGTTCATGAACCTCGCGCTCGGCGAGGACGGCACGTTCTTCGAGGTCGACGCCGAGGGCGAGGCGACGATCGAGGTCGGCGAGGGCGAGCTCGCCATCCCGCAGACCGTCCACGCGATGGCCTACGAGGACCAGTCGCTCGACCCCGTCACGCTCACGCAGACCGGCGGCGACGTGCTGCCTGGCTTCCTGGGCGGCACCTACGGCATGTACATCGGCGGCTCCTACCTCGCGCAGCAGATCGCCGACACCGCGCCCGAGGGCTTCGAGTGGACGGTGCTGCCGCCGCTCGCGGGCAGCGCGGGCGCCGCGCAGGGCACCTCGCCGCAGACGCTCTCGGTGTCTGCCGACTCCGAGCACGTCGACCGCGCCGCGGCCTTCATCGACTACTACATGCAGGCCGAGAACCTCGCGGCCGTCGGCGAGGGCGACTGCCTGATCCCGACGACCGGCGAGGCTCGCGACGCTCTCGCGACCGCGACCGAGGGGCAGACCGGCTGGGCAGAGATGCTCGCCTCCGGCGCGGTGCTCGAGGCGGCGCCCTTCCAGCTCGCGGTGAACTACCCGCAGTGGAAGGACCAGTACGCGACCCCCGCGTTCCAGCAGTACCTGTCGAACTCCATCGACATCGACCAGCTCACCACGCAGCTGACCGACGGGTGGGAGTCCATCCAGTAGCGGCCGTGCCGTGCAGGGCTCCGGCCCTGCACGCCACCCGCCACGGCGGCGCGCGAGGCCGCGCCGCTGCGCACCCGACCGATCTGACCCCATCCGAACCGATCCGGAGACGACATGACCGACGCATCCTTCGTCGACACCGCCACGGCGTCCCTCGCGGGGGCGGCCGTCGCCGACGCGCTCGGCGGCGCGGCCGAGGGCAACACCCCCGAGGCCATCCAGCAGCGCTACGGCGGCACCATCGAGGGGATCGTGCCGCCCTTCCTCGACGACTGGCGCACCGCCAGGCCCATCGCGCCGTACCACAAGGGCGACGGGCACGTCACGGACGACACCCTCATGACGAACCTGCTCGTCGACGTCTACGCCGAGGTGCGCAGGCACCTCACCGCGCACGACATCGCCGAGCACCTCGTGCCGCGCATGATCGGGCAGGTGCAGTGGATCCCCGAGCTCGAGGCCGAGGCGCTGCCGCTGCAGCGCGTCTTCCTCGCTGAGAAGTGGCTCGTCGCGCGCCTGCACTACGGGCACGTCGATCCGCGCGAGGCCGGCGTCGGCAACGTCGTCAACTGCGGGGCGACGATGTACGTCGGGCCGGTCGGGCTCGTCAACGCGGGGGATGCGCGTGGCGCGTACGCCGAGGCCATCGACATCGCGGGCGCGCACCAGTCGAGCTACGGTCGCGAGGCGGCGGGCGTGTTCGCCGCGGCCGTCGCGGCCGCCTCGACGCCCGGCGCGAGCCTCGACGACGTGCTCGACGCAGCCATCGGCCTCGCGCGCGACGGCACCCGGGCGGCGCTCGAAGCGGTCGTCGGCGCCGGGCGCCGGCTCGACGGCTGGCGCGACGGCGGCCTCGCGGTGCTGCGCGACGCCGTGCGCCCGTACGACACCGTGGGGGATGCCTACCGGCAGCCCGCGATGGACGCGCGGCTGCCGAGCCGCACGAAGGCGATCGAGGAGCTGCCGATCGCGCTCGGCCTGCTCGCCGCGTGCGACGGCGACTACCGCGAGGCGGTGCTCGGCGCCGTCAACTACGGTCGAGACTCCGACTCGATCGCCGTCATGGCGGGGTCGGTCGCGGGTGCGCTGCACGGCCTCGCGGGCGTGCCGGCCGAGTGGATCGACGAGGTCGGCGCCGCCTCACGGCTCGACCTGCGCGCGAGCGGGCCGGTGATGGCAGCGGTCGCCGGCGAGGTGTGGCGCGCCGACGACGAGCGCCACCGAGCGCGGGCGAGCGCAGCCGCGACGCTGGGCCTGGAGGCGTGAGCGGGTTGCTGCGACTGAGCTGGACCCAGCCCGAGGATCTCGCGGCGCACGCGCTCGTCGCGGCGCGCCTCGACGGGCTCGACGTGTCGGCGCTCGAGGACGAGCTCGTCGCGGCCGGCGGGAGCCTCGCGGCGCCGGTGAGCGGGGCGACGCCCGAGCGTGCCGAGGGGTCGCTGCGCGACGTCGCGGCCCGCGTCACCGACGCGGCGACCGCGATGCCGCGCCCGGCCGAGCTGCTCGAGCGCGAGCCCGACACCTGGGCGGCCATGGCGCTCGCGCCGCCGCGCACGGCGGTCGCCGACGGCCTCGACGACCGGCTGCGGGGCGCGTGGCTCGGCCGCGCGATCGGCTGCCTCGTCGGCAAGCCGGTCGAGAAGATCCCGCGCGAGGGCATCCGCGCGATTGCCGAGTCGACCGGCCGCTGGCCGGTGCGCGGCTACTTCACCGAGGCGGGGCTCGATCCCGAGGTCGGGGCGCGCTGGCCGTGGAACCGCCGCTCGAGGCCCACGAGCCTCGACGGCGTCATCGACGGCATGCCCGAGGACGACGACCTCAACTTCGCCATCCTTGCGCTCGTCGCGCAGGAGCGCGCGGGCGACGCATCCGGCGTGACGACCGAGCAGGTCGCGCAGCTCTGGCTCGACCAGCTGCCCGCCGGCCGAGTCTTCACCGCAGAGCGCATCGCGTACCGCAATCTGCTCGCCGGCGACGAGCCGGAGGACGCGGCCGAGCGCGGCAACCCCTTCGTCGACTGGATCGGCGCGCTCATCCGAGCCGACGCGTACGGCTGGGCCAGCCCGGGCGACCCCGGCGCCGCGGCGAGCCTCGCGGTGGCGGATGCGCGCCTCTCGCACCGCCGTGCGGGCGTGCACGGCGCGGCCTTCATGGCCGGAGCGGCCGCCGTCGCGGTCGCCGGTGCCGGCGTCGAGGCGGCGATCGACGCGGGCCTCGCGAGCGTGCCGAGCGGCTCGCGGCTCGCCGATGCCGTGCGGCTCGGGCAGTCGCTCGCCGCGAGCGAGCTCGACGACGAGGCGTGCCTCGACGAGCTCCACCGCGCCTTCGGCCACCTGCACTGGGTGCACGTGCTCGGCAACACCGCGCTGCTCGCGCTCGCCGCGCTCCGCGGCCGCGACGACTTCGCGCGCGGCGTCGGCCTCGCGGTCGCGGGCGGCTGGGACACCGACTCGGTCGGCGCGAGCGTCGGCGGCCTGCTGGGCGCCGCGGGGACGGCGGCGATCCCGGCCGAGCTCGCCGAGCCCATCCGCGGTGTGTACCGGACGACGCTCGCCGGCTTCGACGGCGTGCGCTTCGACGACCTCGCCGCGCGCACGCTCGCGCTCGCGCTCGCGGAGGCTCGCTCGTGATCGATCCCGACGAGGCGCCCACGAACGCGTTCGACCCGCTCGTGCCGCGACCGATCGACCTGCCGACCGCGGTGCCGCTGCCAGCACTGGGCGAGCCGCGGCTCGCCGACGCCGACTTCGACATCGCGAAGATCCTGGCCGCGCCCGACGACCCCGAGCGGTGGCCGGCGTGGCGCGACGAGCTCGACGCGCTCGCCACTGCCGCGCGAGAGCGGCTCGGGCACGACGCATCCGCCTACGACGTCGTACCCTGGGCGTCGCGCTGCCGGGTGGCGGCGCAGATCTGGCTCTGGGACGAGCGGCTCTGGGACTGGGAGGCGCGCCGCTTCACGCCCGAGCGGCTGCTCGCCGCCTACGACGACCTCGGCGGCCTCGATGGCCTCGTGCTGTGGCACGCCTACCCGTGCATCGGCATCGACGAGCGCAACCAGTTCGACTGGTACCGCGACGTGCCCGGGCTCGAGGCGCTCGTCGCCGACCTCCATGCCGGCGGCGTGCGCGTCTTCCTCGACTACAACCCGTGGGACACGGGCACGCGGCGAGAGACGGATGCGTCGGGTCGCGCGCTGTCCGACGGCGAGGCGCTGCGGCGGGTCGCCGACGCGCTCGGCGCCGACGGCGTCTTCCTCGACACGCTCAAGCAGGCCGATCCGGCGTTCCTCGCCGCGGTCGGCGGCGAGCGCCCGCTCGCGCTCGAGGGGGAGTCGCGCGCGCCCAACGAGCGGCTCCGCGACCACGTGGTCTCGTGGGCGCAGTGGTTCGCCGACTCCGAGGCGCCCGGCGTGCAGCGCGCTCGGCTCGTCGAGCGCCGCCACATGCTGCACGGCGTGCGCCGGTGGAACCGCTCGCACGCCGAGGAGCTGCAGTCGGCGTGGATGAACGGCACCGGCCTGCTCGTCTGGGATGCCGTCTTCGGCGTCTGGATGGGCTGGAGCGAGCGCGACCGCGCGAGCCTGCGGGCGATCTCGCGCGTGCAGCGCGCGTGCCACGAGCTGCTCGAGGCGGGCGCGTGGGCGCCGCTCGCCGGCGCGACGACCGGGGCAGCGCGCGCGGGCGTCTTCGGATCGACGTGGACGCTCGGCGATCTCACGCTCGTCACGCTCGTCAACCGGCGCGGCGAGGCCGTCACCGGCCGCTTCCTCGCGCCGGTGGAGGGCGCGCTCTGGGATGTCGTGCGGGGCGGCGCGACCGATGGCGAGCTGACGATCCCGGCGCACGGCGTCGCGGGCGTGCTCGCGGTGCGGGGCCAGGAGCCTGCGTGGCTGCCGGCGCTGCTCGAGCAGGCTGCGGGCGATCCGGACCCGGGAGCGGCCGACGCCGCGTTCCCCGCTCGGGCGACCGAGCGCATCCGCGTGCCGCACTCGACCGGGCGACCGCCCGCCGATGCGGTGCCCGTCGCGGCGGGGGAGCAGGGCCTGCGCGTGCAGTGGCGGCGGCGCGAGACGGGGCTGTACGGCGAGGCGCCGTACGTCGAGGAGTGGAAGCCGCTGCCGCCTCGGTTGCACGACGAGCGCGTCGTCGAGGTGCGAGCGCGGCTCGACGCGGTCGCGGTCGCGCGGCTCGAGGTGAGCGTGGCCGAGTGGAACGCATCGTGCGTCGCGGCCGGCCTCGAGCCGCGCGAGGGGGATCCGGAGTCTCCGGTGACGCACGTCGACCTCGACGACGCACGGCGCTTCGCCGCGGCCGTCGGCGCGCGGCTGCCGACGGATCACGAGTGGCAGGTCGCGGGCGCATCGCTCGAGCGCCGCAGTCCGCGCGTGTGGAACTGGACGGAGAGCGAGATGACCGACGGCATCACGCGGCGCACGATCCTCAAGGGCGGCAGCGAGCGCGCCGTGACGGGATCGGACTGGTACGCCGACGGCGGCCCGCAGCCGCCCGAGCGCTCGCTCGCGTGGCTGCGCACGGGCATCGATCGCTCGAGCGCGATCGGCTTCCGGCTCGCGTGGGATCTCGATGCTGCCGCTGCCGAGCAGGGTGGCCCGCGATGAGCGGTCCGCTCGACGGTGTGCGCGTGCTCGACGTCTCGACGCTCTTCGCCGGACCGCTCGCGGCCACCTTCCTCGGCGACTTCGGCGCCGACGTCATCAAGGTCGAGCATCCGCGCCGGCCCGACGCATCCCGAGGGCACGGTCCGGCGAAGGATGGCGTGAACCTGTGGTGGAAGACGCTCGGGCGCGGCAAGCGCACGACCACGCTCGACCTCTCGCAGCCCGAGGGCGCCGAGCTGCTGCTCGAGCTCGCGCGCGGCGCCGACGTGCTGATCGAGAACTTCCGGCCCGGCACGCTCGAGCGCTGGGGGCTCGCGCCCGAGCAGCTGCTCGAGGCGAACCCGGCGCTCGTGGTCGCGCGCGTGACCGCCTTCGGGCAGTCCGGCCCGATGTCGCGGCAGCCGGGCTTCGGCTCGATCGCCGAGGCGATGAGCGGATTCGCGGCCATCACGGGGGAGCCGGACGGGCCGCCGATCCTGCCGCCCTTCGGCCTCGCCGACGGCATCACGGCGCTCGCGACGGCCTACGCGTGCGCGATCGCGCTGCGGCACGCCGAGCGCACCGGCGAGGGGCAGGTGATCGACATGGCGATCATCGAGCCCATCCTCACGCTGCTCGGCGGCCAGATCACCGCCTTCGACCAGCTCGGGCTCGTGCAGCCTCGGGTCGGCAACCGCTCGGTCAACAACGCGCCCCGCAACGTCTACCGCACCGCTGACGACCGGTGGGTCGCGGTGTCGACCTCGTCGCAGTCGATCGCCGAGCGCGTCATGACGCTCGTGGGCAGACCGGACGTCGTCGCCGAGCCGTGGTTCGCATCCGGTCGCACGCGCGTCGAGCACGTCGACGAGCTCGACGAGGCGGTCGGCGGCTGGATCGGCGAGCGCACGCTCGCGGAGGTCGTCGCCGAGTTCGAGCGCGTCGAGGCGGCGATCGGCGTCGTCGACGACATCTCGGGCGTGATGGCGAACCCGCAGTACGCCGCGCTCGGCACGGTGCTGCCGATCGACGATCCCGAGCTGGGGCGCATCCGCATGCAGAACGTGCTGTTCCGGATGTCGGCGACGCCGGGCGAGGTGCGCCACACGGGTAGGCAGCACGGCGAGGACACCGACGCGGTGCTCGCCGAGCTCGGCATCACACCCGAGCAGGCGCGGGCGCTCAAGGACCGGGGGATCGTATGACCATCGCGCTCTACGTGCCGGGGGACCGGCCCGACCGCTTCGGCAAGGCTGTCGACTCGGGCGCCGACATCGTGATCCTCGACCTCGAGGATGCGGTCGCGCACGACCGCAAGGACGTCGCGCGCGATGCGGTCGCCGCGTTCCTCCGCGAGCGAGGCCCCGCCGGGCTGCAGGTGCGGATCGGGGCGCTCGCCGACCTCGAGGCGCTCGCTCCGGACGGCGCCGACGGGCGTCGGGTCGACATCCGCGTGCCGAAGGTGCGCGGCGCCTCCGATCTCGACGACGTCGTCGAGCGTCTCGGCGACGCGTCGCCGCGGCTGCACGCGATCGTCGAGGACGCCGCGGGCATCGCGCGGCTCGACGAGATCGCGGCGCACCCGGCCGTCGCGTCGGTCGCGATCGGCGAGTCGGACCTGCGGAGCGACCTCGGCGCCGCGAGCCCCGCGATGCTCGAGCACCTGCGGATCCGGCTCGTGCTCGCGGCGCGCGGCGCGGGGCTCCCGGCGCCGCTCATGTCGGCGTATCCGGCGATCGCAGACCTCGAGGGCTTCGAGGCCGACTGCCGTGCGGGGGCTGCGCTCGGCTTCGGCGGCCGCACCGTCGTGCATCCGAAGCAGATCGCGCCCGCTCGGCGAGCGTTCGCGCCGAGCGAGGAGGAGATCGCGTGGGCCGAGTCCGTGCTCGCCGCGCTCACGCCCGGCGTGGGTGTCGCGACCCTCGACACCGGCGAGATGGTCGACGAGGCGATGCGCCCCCGAGCCGAGCGCATCCTCGCCCGCCGCCCCGCGCACGAGTAGCCGCGCGGCGGCGCCGCGCCCGCACCGCTGGTCGAGGAGCACAGCGGAGCCGCGCGTATCGAGACCGGGGAGCTCGTCGTCTCGAACGGCGCCGCCTCTTGCGCGGCCTGCGGTAAGTGAGTGGCGGATGCGGTGCGTGAGTGGCGGATGCGGTGCGTGAGTGGCGGGTCCGGTGGGTGAGTGGCGGGTCCGGTGGGTGAGTGGCGGGTCCGGTGGGTGAGTGGCGCCTTAGGTCTCCGGCTCAGGGTCCGCGGCGGGCTCCGCTCGCATCCCGGAGGGACCATCGGGATGGCGCCACTCAGGTGCGGGAGGCGCCACTCAGGTGCGGGAGGCGCCACTCAGGCGCGGGAGGCGCCACTCAGGCGCGGGAGGCGCCACTCAGGCGCGGGAGGCGCCACTCAGGTGCGGGAGGCGCCACTCACGGGCCGAGGTGGGGATGCTACGCGGTGACCGGCGTCAGCGTGATGGCGTTCGCCCAGGGGTCGTCGAAGCGGAGGCTGCGGCCGTCGTCGGCGACCGCGACGCCGCGGGCCGTGAGCCGCTGGCGTGCCGCGCCCAGCGCATCCGCGTCGGGCACCGTGATCTCGACCCGGCCGAGGCCGAGCGTGTCGGCGCGGCGGCCGGCGCCGCGCGAGTTCCACACGTTCATCGCCATGTGGTGGTGGTAGCCGCCGGCGCTCACGAAGAGCGCCGTGCTGCCGAGCGCTGCCGTCTCGGCGAAGCCGAGCGCGTCGACGTAGAAGTCTCGCGCGGTCGCGACGTCGCCCACCTGCAGGTGCACGTGGCCGACCTTCGCGTCGGAGGGCGCGAGCGACGACTGGCCGAAGCTGCCGCGGTCGAGGTGCTCGTTGACGAAGCGGTTGGGGTCGATGAACTCGGTGGTCATGTACACATGGCCGTTCGACCACTCCCACTGCTCGCGCGGCCGGTCGACGTACAGCTCGACGCCGTTGCCGTCGGGATCGGCGAAGTAGAACGCCTCCGAGACGTGGTGGTCGCCCGTGCCGGCGAACTGGATGTTCGGCAGCTGCGTCATGCGCACCACTGCCGCGGCGAGCGCCGCGTGCGTCGGGTAGAGGATCGCCGTGTGGAACAGCCCGGCGTCGGCGGGGTTCGGGCCGCGCAGGTCGGGCGCCTCCTCGAGCACGAGGATCGTGCGCCCGTCGACGCCCAGCTCGACGGTGCCGGGTCGCTCGGCGATGGGCTCGAGGCCCACACCGGCGGTGTACCAGTGCACGAGTCGTGCGAGCTTGGCGGTCTTGAGCATCACCGGGCCCATGGCGGTGGCATCGGGCAGCAGATCGATCGTCATCATCAGTTCCTCCTCGAGAGACAACGTGCGGCCACCGGGTCCATTCCGGCGCGCGTCCAGCCCGCAGGTCTACGCTCCGGCCACGTGAGCGAGCGCGTGTGGTCCCGCACCGTCGAGCAGCTGCTGCGCGGCGCCGGCTCGACCGACCCGACACCGGGTAGCGGCTCAGCCGCAGCGGTCGCCGGCGCGCTCGGCATCAGCCTCGTCCGCAAGGCCGTCACGATCACCGGCGAGGCCGACGCGCTCGTCGACCGTGCGGATGCGCTGCTCGAGCGAGCGGGACAGGCGGCGGATGCCGACGTGGTCGCGTTCGGCGCGCTCATCGACGCGCGCGGCACGCCCGAGGACGACGACGGGCAGCGCGCCGCGCGCGAGGACGCGCTGGCCACGGCCCTCATCGCCGCGACCGAGGCGCCGCTCGACCTGCTGGAGGTGCTCGTCGACGCGCTCGCGGTCGCGGTCGACGCCGAGCCGCTCGTGAAGCAGGAGCTCGTGAGCGACGTGCTCGCGGGCGCCGATCTCGTCCGCGGCGCCGCGCGGGCCGCGCTCCGCGCCGTCGACCTCGATCTCGGCGCGCTCGACGACGCGGATGCCGGCGAGGCGGCGCCGCTGCGCGCACGGCGCGACGCGTGCGTGGCAGCGCTCGAGCAGCCGACCTCGCTCGACTGAGCGTCAGCCGTGCCCGAGGTCGCGCTCGAGCACCGGCGCGAGCCGGAAGGGGATGAGCTCGCCCATCGACAACCACGTCTCGGTGCGCACGACGCCGTCGCACGCGAGCACGAGCTTGTTGACGCGGTACAGGTCCTCCGCGTCGCGGCAGACGGCGCGCACGAGCACGTCGGCCTGCCCAGAGAGGCCGAACGCCTGCACGACCTCCGGGATCTGGCGCAGCTGCTCGACGACGCCGTCGATGCGCGGCTGGTCGACGTGCGTCGCCATGAACACCGTGAGCGGGTAGCCGAGCGCCGCCGCGTGGAACCGGCGGTCGAAGCCCTGCAGCGCATCCGACGCCTCGAGCGCCGCGACCCGCGACTGCACCGTGTTGCGAGCGAGTCCGAGCTGCTCGGCGATGGCGGCGTTCGTGATCCTCGGATGCCGTGTGAGCTCGAGCAGGATCTTCCGGTCGGTGTCATCGACGATGCGCATACTGCGCAATCTAGCGCAGGGTCGGCAGAGTCGGAATGGTCGCGAAGCGCACTCGCCGTGTCGCTGATTGCGCGAACTGCGTCGTGGCGATAGCGTCGAGCAACGCTCCGCGGATGCACCCGTCCGTGCGAGTCGACAGGCGCTCAAGAGGCGCTTCGAACGAGGAGGTTCGATCGTGTCGATCACCGTGCCAGCCCCAGACCCCACGCTCGCCGTCGGCATCGACTGCCCGCTCCGCGTGCTCGACCTCGACGGCTCGAGGCTGCCGAACGAGCTGCTCGACCCGTTCCTGACCGACATCGACGAGTCGGCGCTCACCAACCTCTACGTCGACATGGTGCGCGTGCGCCGCCTCGACACCGAGGCCTTCGCCCTGACCCGCCAGGGGCACCTCGTGCTCTGGCCGCCGCTGCTGGGCCAGGAGGCTGCGCAGGTCGGCACCGCTCGCGCGCTGCGCGAGAAGGACTGGGTGTTCGCCTCCTACCGCGAGCACGCCTTCGCGCTGCTGAAGGGCGTCGACCTCGCCGAGTTCGCGCACGTGTGGAAGGCCTACGCCCACGCCGGCTGGGACCCGCACGAGATCAACATGGCGCCCGCGCAGATCATCATCGGCGCGCAGAGCCTGCACGCCACCGGCTACGCGATGGCGTCGAAGCTCGACCGCTCCGACGACGTCGCGCTCGCCTGCTTCGGCGACGGTGCGACGAGCGAGGGCGACGTGAGCGAGGCGCTCGTGTGGGCCTCCGCGTTCCAGGCGTCCGTGGTCTTCCTGTGCCAGAACAACCAGTATGCGATCTCCGAGCCGGTGCGCGTGCAGTCGAGCGCGCCGCTCGCGCTCCGACCGACCGGATTCGGCATCCCGTCGATGCGCGTCGACGGCAACGACGTGCTCGCGATGCACGCCGCCGCCCGCATCGCCTTCGACCGCGCCCGGACCGGCGGCGGCCCCACGTTCATCGAGGCCGTCACCTACCGGCGCGGCCCGCACACCACGACCGACGACCCGAAGCGCTACCGCAGCGAGACGGAGCTCGAGGAGTGGGTGGCGAAGGACCCGATCGACCGCGTCGAGCGCGCGCTCGAGCACATGGGCGCCAACATGGAGGCCGTCCGCGCCGAGGCGAAGATCCGCGCCGACGAGCTCGCGAAGGAGTTCCGCGCAGCCGCCGAGCACGCGCAGGCGCCGAGCGCCGACGCGATCTTCGACCACGTCTACGACCAGCCGACCAAGCGGATCCAGCGCCAGCAGGCCGAGCGCCGCGCGTTCGCAGCCAGCATCGAGGGGAACCGATGACCACCGAGACGCTCACCCTCGCGAAGGCCGTCAACGCCGCGCTCGCCGACTCGCTCGAGGGCGACGACCGCGTGCTCCTCATGGGCGAGGACATCGGCAAGCTCGGCGGCGTCTTCCGCGTCACCGATGGGCTGCAGGAGCGCTTCGGCGAGGAGCGCGTCATCGACGCGCCGCTCGCCGAGTCGGCGATCATCGGCACGGCGATCGGCATGGGCTACCGCGGCTTCCGCGTGGTCGCCGAGATCCAGTTCGACGGGTTCATCTACCCGGCGTTCGACCAGATCGTCGCGCAGGTCGCCAAGCTGCACTTCCGCACGAAGGGCCGCGTGAAGGTGCCGCTCACGATCCGCGTGCCGTTCGGCGGCGGCATCGGCTCGGTCGAGCACCACTCCGAGTCGCCCGAGGCGTACTTCGCGCACACCGCAGGCCTCCGCGTCGTGACCGCCTCGACGCCGCAGGAGGCGTACTCCACCCTCCGCGCCGCGATCGCGAGCGACGACCCGGTGCTCTTCTTCGAGCCGAAGGGCAAGTACTACACGAAGGGCGAGGTCGACCGCTCGATCGTGCGCGACCTCGACACGGCCAACGTCGTCGCGAGCGGTCGCGACGTGACGATCGCCGCCTACGGCCCGACGGTCGAGACGGCGCTGCGCGCCGCGATCGCCGCCGCCGACGAGGGCATCGAGGTCGAGGTCATCGACCTGCGATCGATCTCGCCGCTCGACGTCGACACGGTCGTCGAGTCGGTGCGCCGCACCGGCAGGCTCGTGGTCGCGCACGAGGCGCCCGGCGAGGTCTCGATCTCGAGCGAGCTCATCGCCTCGGTCGTCGAGCGCGCCTTCTCGAGCCTGGAGGCTGCCCCGGAGCGCGTCACCGGCTACGACTCGCCCTACCCGCCGTCGGCGATCGAGCACGACTACCTGCCGAGCCTCGACCGCATCCTCGACGCCGTCGACCGCACGCTCGGCCGCCGCAGCTCGCACGACGACCTCGATTCCTACCTCGCATCGACCGGAGCCGCCCGATGAAGACCTTCCTGCTGCCCGACCTCGGTGAGGGACTCACCGAGAGCGAGGTCGTCTCGTGGCGCGTCGCCGAGGGCGACACCGTCGAGCTCAACCAGCCGCTCGCCGACATCGAGACGGCGAAGGCCGTCGTCGAGCTGCCGAGCCCCTACGAGGGCGTCATCACGCGCCTGCACGCCGCCGAGGGCGAGACCGTCGCGGTCGGCGCGCCGCTCATCGAGTTCGACGTCGCGGGCGACGCATCCACGACGGATGCGCCGGCGCCGGCCGCCGAGGAGGCCGCACCGTCGCCCGAGGCCGGCCCCGTCGCGACCCCGGACGACACGATCGAGGAGACGCCCGCGGCCGTGGAGCCGGAGGCGAAGCCCGAGAAGGTGTCGGTGCTCGTCGGCTCGATCACCGTGCACGGCGGCAAGCCCGTGCGCGCGAAGCGCACCTGGGCCGTCGCGCCGTTCGAGCGCGAGGAGCGCGCGAAGCGCGGCACCAACCGCGCCATGCCGCCCGTGCGCAAGCTCGCGAAGGACCGCGGCATCGACCTGCAGTCGGTGCGGCCGTCGGGCGCCGACGGGCTCGTCACGCGAGCCGACCTCGAGTCGCACGGCGGCGCATCCGCCGGTGCGGCGTCGCAGGCTCCCGCGCCCGCGTCGACGCGCGAGAAGGTCACGGGGCTGCGCAAGCACACCGCCGCCGCCATGACGCAGTCGGCGCTGAGCGTGCCGCACGCCGCCACCTGGCACCAGATCGACGTCACCGAAACGCTCGCGCTCGCCCGCTCGGGCGACGCGTCGTTCCTCGCGCTCGCGTGCCGCGCCATCCTGCTCGCCGCGAAGCGCTGGCCCGACGTCACGTCGTCGTTCCACGCCGACACGAACGAGCTCGAGCGATTCGCGCACGTCAACCTCGGCATCGCCGTCTCGACCGATCGCGGGCTCGTGGTCGCGTCGGTCGACGAGGCGGAGTCGATGGATGCGTCGACGCTCACGGCCGCGATCAAGGACCGCGCGACGCGCGCCCGCGAGGGCTCGCTGTCGATGGCCGAGCTCACCTCGTCGAACATCACCGTCTCGAACGTGGGCGTCTTCGGCGTCGACGGCGGCATCCCCATCCTCAACCCGGGGGAGTCGGTCATCCTCGCGCTCGGCGCGGTCCGGAAGATGCCGTGGGCGCACGAGGGCGTGATCGCGCTGCGCGACGTCTGCACGATCACGGTCTCGTTCGACCACCGCGTGCTCGACGGGCGCGAGGCCGCAGGTTTCCTCGCCGATGTCGCCGCGGTGCTCGAGCGTCCCAGCCTCGCACTGGCACGGTAGGGGGATGCACGCCCTCACCACCCACGTCGATCCCTCGAGCGAGGCCGCTCGCACGAACCGCTCCGCGATGGAGGCGCTCGTCGCCGAGCTGCGCGAGCGGCTCGACCGCGTCGCGCTCGGCGGGCCGGAGGCGTCCCGTGAGCGGCACGTCGCGCGAGGCAAGCTGCTCGCGCGCGATCGCATCGACGCGCTGCTCGACCCGGGGAGCCCCTTCCTCGAGGTCGCGCCGCTCGCGGCGTGGGGCGTCTACGGCAAGGACGTGGATGGCAGCGGCGGGCAGGATGCGCCGTCGGCGGGCGTCGTCGCCGGCATCGGCCTCGTCCACGGCCGGCACGTGATGGTGATCGCGAACGACGCGACCGTCAAGGGCGGCACGTACTTCCCGCTCACGGTGAAGAAGCACCTGCGCGCGCAGCAGATCGCGCGCGAGAACCGCCTGCCCTGCATCGCGCTCGTCGACTCGGGCGGCGCCTTCCTGCCGATGCAGGACGAGGTGTTCCCCGACCGCGAGCACTTCGGCCGCATCTTCTTCAACCAGGCGCAGATGTCGTCGCTGGGCATCCCGCAGCTCGCCGCCGTGATGGGCTCGTCGACCGCGGGCGGCGCCTACGTGCCCGCGATGAGCGACGAGACGGTCATCGTGCGCGAGCAGGGCACCATCTTCCTCGGCGGTCCGCCGCTCGTGAAGGCCGCGACCGGTGAGGTCATCGACGCCGAGTCGCTCGGCGGCGGCGTGCTGCACGCCGAGGTCTCGGGCGTCGTCGACCACCTCGCCGACGACGACGCGCACGCGCTCGAGATCGTGCGCGACATGGTCGAGGCGCTGCCCGCCGACGACCGCGCGCAGCCGCAGGGCGCGCTGGCGCAGCGGTCGGGCTCGACCGGATGGTTCGCCTACGCGCCGCTGAGCGGCTCGGCGTTCGGCGACGGCAGCGACGAGCCCGCTGTTGACCCCACGACGCTCTACGACGTCATCCCGCCCGACCTGCAGACCCCGTACGACGCTCGCGAGATCATCGCCCGCATCGTCGACCGCTCAGAGTTCCACGAGTTCAAGGCGGGCTACGGCGAGACGCTCGTCACCGGCTTCGCGCAGCTGCACGGCCACACGGTCGGCATCATCGCCAACAACGGCGTGCTGTTCTCGGAATCGGCCATGAAGGGCGCGCACTTCATCGAGCTGTGCGACCAGCGCGGTGTGCCGCTCGTCTTCCTCCAGAACATCACCGGCTTCATGGTCGGCTCGGAGGCCGAGCGCGGCGGCATCGCGAAGCACGGCGCGAAGATGGTCACCGCCGTCGCGACGACGCGCGTGCCGAAGCTCACCGTCGTCGTCGGCGGCTCCTTCGGCGCCGGCACCTACTCGATGTGCGGCCGCGCCTACGACCCCCGCTTCCTGTGGCTCTGGCCCAACGCGCGCGTGAGCGTCATGGGCGGGCCGCAGGCCGCATCGGTGCTCTCCACCGTCAAGCGCGAGCAGATCGAAGCCGCCGGCGACGAGTGGTCGGCGGATGCGCAGGCCGAGTTCGAGCGCCCGGTGCGCGAGCAGTACGAGACCCAGGGCAACCCCTACTACGCCTCCGCCCGCCTCTGGGACGACGGCGTCATCGACCCCGCAGACACCCGCCGCATCCTCGGGATGGCGCTCGACGTCGTCACCGCCGTGCCGATGCCCGAGCCGCGCTTCGGCGTCTTCAGGATGTGAGCGGGATGCCGCTGTTCGAGACCGCCATGTTCGACACCGCCATGTTCAGCACCGTGCTCGTCGCCAATCGCGGCGAGATCGCCATCCGCGTCGCGCGCACCCTGCGCGAGCTCGGCATCCGCTCCGTCGCCGTGCGAGCCGAGGACGACCCGTCGCCGCACGGCGACCACTTCGACGAGGTCGTCTCGCTCGGCAGCGGACCGCTGCGCGAGACCTACCTGTCGACGACCAAGATCATTGAGGCGGCCCGCGAGTCGGGCGCGCAGGCGATCCATCCCGGCTACGGCTTCCTGTCGGAGAACGCCGGGTTCGCGCAGGCGTGCGCGGATGCGGGCATCGTGTTCATCGGACCGCCCGCGTCGGCGATCGAGACGATGGGCGACAAGATCTCCGCTCGGCACGCTGTCGAGTCGCGCGGCGTCGCGACGGTGCCGGGCATCGCCGAGCCCGGTCTCGACGACGCGGCGCTCATCGCCGGCGCCGAGCAGGTCGGCTTCCCCGTGCTCATCAAGCCGGCCGCGGGCGGCGGCGGCAAGGGCATGTACCGCGTCGACGAGGCCGGCGCGCTCGCCGCCTCGCTGACGGCCGCGCGCCGCGAGGCGACGTCGTCGTTCGGCGACGACACGCTCTTCATCGAGCGGTTCGTCACGAACCCGCGCCACATCGAGGTCCAGGTGCTCGCCGACACGCACGGCAACGTCATCCACCTCGGCGAGCGCGAGTGCTCGCTGCAGCGCCGCCACCAGAAGGTCATCGAGGAGGCGCCGAGCCCCCTCCTCACCGAGGCGCAGCGCGCATCCATCGGTGCCGCCGCCGTCGAGACCGCCCGCTCGGTCGGCTACGTCGGCGCGGGCACGGTGGAGTTCATCGTCGCGGCCGACCGGCCCGACGAGCCGTTCTTCATGGAGATGAACACGCGCCTGCAGGTCGAGCACCCCGTGACCGAGATGGTCACCGGCATCGACCTCGTCGAGCAGCAGCTGCGCATCGCGGCGGGGGAGCGGCTCTCGATCGCGCAGGACGACGTCACCCTCACGGGCCACGCCATCGAGGCGCGCATCTACGCCGAGGACCCGGCGGCGGGGTTCCTGCCGACGGGCGGCGAGATCCTCGCGCTCGACTGGCCGACCGGTACCGGCATCCGCGTCGACGCGGGTGTCGAGCCGGGCTCGAGCATCGGCTCGAGCTACGACCCGATGATCGCCAAGGTCATCGCGCACGGCAGCTCGCGCGCTGAGGCGCTCGATCGGCTGCGCGCTGCCCTCGCGGACGTGCGTGTGCTCGGCGTCACGACGAACCGGACGTTCCTCCGCGACCTCCTCGCCGAGCCCGCCGTGCAGGCCGGCGAGCTCGACACGGGCTTCATCGACCGCGAGGGCGAGCGCATCGCGGCCCTCGAGGTGCCGAGCGAGGCCTTCGCGATCGCAGCATCGAAGCCGACCGGGCACGCGCACCGCGCGTTCGGCGCCTGGGCGAGCGACGGCTGGCGCATCGGCCGAGCGCGCGGCCGCGTCGTGCGCCTGCGCGACGGCGACGGGATCGCGACCGTGCGCGTGCTGCGCGAGGCCGCACCTCGCGACTTCGGCTTCGTCGGCGGTCGCGCCGGCGTGCCCGACACCCAGATCGAGCTCGAGGTCGTGCGCGCCGACGGCACGAGCGAGCGCTTCTCGGCCCTGCCGTTCGTCGCGCGAGTCGAGTCGGCGAGCGGCACGTGGGTGGGGCTGCCGTCGGGGGACTGGCTCGTCGAGGCCCCGCCGCGCTCGCGCCGCGGTCGCGGCCCTGCCGAGCCGACCCTGGCATCCCCCATGCCCGGTACCGTCGTCGCGACCCACGCGGCCGATGGTGACACCGTCGCGGAGGGGCAGGCGGTCGTCAGCGTCGAGGCGATGAAGATGGAGCACGTGCTGCGCGCGCCCGTCGCCGGCACCGTGCACCTGCACGCCGCCGTCGGCGAGCAGGTGACGCGCGGGCAGGAGCTCGCGACCGTGACCCCCGAGGAGGCATCGGCATGACCGACCACACCGCGACGACCGAGACCGGCGTGGCCCCCGAGCGGCGCGTCACGCAGCGCGGGCTGTGGTTCGACGAGCTCGAGGAGGGCGTCGTCTACGAGCACCGCCCCGGCCGCACCATGACCGAGACCGACAACGTGCTGTTCACGACGCTCACGATGAACCCGCAGCCACTGCACCTCGACCACGCGTGGAGCGCCGGCACCGAGTTCGGCGAGCCGCTCATGAACTCGATGCACACGCTCGCGACCATGGTCGGCCTCTCCGTCGGGCAGCTCACGCTCGGCACGATCGTCGCGAACCTCGGCTTCAGCGACATCACGTTCCCCGCGCCCGTGCGGCACGGCGACACCATCTACTGCGAGACGCGCGTGCTCGAGAAGCGGCTCTCGAAGTCGCGGCCGGGTCAGGGCATCGCGACCTTCGAGCACCAGGCGCGCAACCAGCACGGCGACGTCGTCGCGCGAGCCGTGCGGAAGGTGCTCATGCAGACCGCGCCCGAGGGGCAGTCATGACCGCCGCAGACTCGAAGCAGCTGGGCATGGGCCCGGCGCTGCTGTTCTGCCCGGGCGACCGGCCCGACCGGTTCCAGAAGGCGGCCGACCGCGCCGACGCGGTGATCCTCGACCTCGAGGATGCCGTCGGCGCCGACACGAAGGCCGCGGCGCGCGACGCCGTGGTCGGCGCCCGCCTCGACGCCGCGCGCACGATCGTCCGCGTGTGCGCGGCGACCGCCGACGGCTTCGACGACGACCTCGCCGCCGTCGCCGCCTCGCGCTTCCGCACCGTCATGCTCGCGAAGGCAGAGGCGACCGACGAGGTCGACCGCGTCGTCGCCGCCGTGCCCGACGCACGCGTCGTCGTGCTGTGCGAGACGGCGCGCGGCGTGCTCGTCGTCGAGTCGCTCGTCGCCCACCCCGCCGTCGTCGGCGTCATGTGGGGCGCGGAGGACCTCGTCGCCTCGCTCGGCGGCACGTCGAGCCGCGACGAGACCGGCGCCTATCGCGACGTCGCCGCCCACACGCGCAGCCGCATCCTGCTCGCCGCAGGCGCCTTCGGCGTGACGGCGATCGACGCGATCCGCACCGACATCGCCGACCTCGGTGGCGCGCACGCCGAGGCGGTCGATGCCGCGGCGTCGGGCTTCGGCGCGAAGGCGGCGATCCACCCCAACCACGTCGAGCCCTACCGGCAGGCCTTCGCGCCGACCGGCGACGAGCTCGACCTCGCCCGCCGCATCCTGCAGGCCGCGACCGAGAACCCCGGCGTCTTCTCGTTCGAGGGACGCATGGTCGACGAGCCGATCCTCCGGCACGCCAGGAGCGTCGTCGAGCGGGCACACACCACGAATGGGAGCCAGTCATGACCGCCACCGCAGTGCTGGACGACGTGATCGACGGCACCGAGATGCTGAGCGCCGAGCACCAGGAGCTCGCTCGCACGGTGCGTCGCTTCGCCGACGAGGTCGTCGCCCCCGCGAGCTACGAGTACGACACGGCGCGCCGCCTGCCGATGGAGATCATCGCGCAGATGGGCGAGATGGGCCTGTTCGGACTGCCGATCCCGACCGAGTACGGCGGCCAGGGCAAGGACTACATGTCGCTGTGCGTCGCCGTCGAGCAGCTCGGCCGGGTCGACCAGTCGATCGCCGTGACGCTCGAGGCCGGTCTCGGGCTCGGGGCGATGCCGATCCTCAAGTTCGGCACCGAGGAGCAGAAGCGCGCCTACCTGCCGGCGCTCGCGCGCGGCGAGGCGCTCGCCGCCTTCGGCCTGACAGAAGCCGAGGCCGGCAGCGACGCGGGAGCGACGCAGACGACGGCGGTGCTCGCGGACGGCTGGTGGACCATCAACGGCACCAAGCAGTACATCACCAACTCGGGCACGCCCATCACGTCGGTCGTGACCGTCACGTGCGTCACCGGCCGCAAGGTCGGCAAGGACGGCACCGAGAAGCCCGAGCTGTCGACGATCATCGTGCCCACGCCCATCGACGGCTTCACCGCGCTGCCCGCCTACGACAAGATCGGCTGGAACACGTCCGACACGCATCCGCTCGTCCTCGACGACGTGCGCGTGCCGGAGGGCAACCTGCTCGGCGCGCGCGGCAAGGGGTTCTCGAACTTCCTGTCGGTGCTCGACGAGGGCCGCGTCGCGTTCGCGGCGCTGTGCGTCGGCGCCGCGCAGGGCTGCCTCGAGCAGGCGGTCGAGCGGGCGAAGACGCGCGTCGTGTTCGGTCGCCCGATCGGCGACAACCAGCACATCGCGTTCACGATCGCGCGGATGCGCTCGCGCGTGCATGCCGCCCGTGCGGTCATGCACGACGCGGCCCGCCGCATCGACGCCGGAATGCCGTTCACGGAGCAGGCATCGCTCGCGAAGCTCATCTCCTCGGAGGCAGCGGTCGCGAACGCGAACGATGCGACGCAGATCTGGGGCGGCGAGGGCTTCATGAACAAGAACGTGGTGGCGCGCCACCTGCGCGACTGCCGCATCCTCACGCTCGGCGAGGGCTCGACCGAGGTGCAGCTCGCGATCATCGCCCGCACGCTCGGCTTCGAGAAGTCGTTCGGCGGCTGACCCGTGCCCTCGAACGGCGCGTGCTCGCCGACGTGGCCCCTCGCGTTGATAGCCTGCGCCCGCCGACGGACAGCGGGGAGACGGCGTGGGACGACATCGCACGGATGGGGACGACAGCCGGCGGCATCGCCGCGCGGATCGAGGACCCCTCGGCGACCCGGACTGGCACGTAGACGACGACGAGCCACTGCACGCGTGGGGGAGCGATCGTCCCGGCCGCTCGCGCGTCGCGCCTGACAGCGACCCTGTCGCGCCGACAACCCCTCGCGGCGTCACCGGGCACGGCCACGGCCACGGCCGAGCACGCGTCCCGGATGCACCGCTCGGCCGCCGATCCCGCCTGACGCTGTGGCTGATCCTCGCGCCGCTGCTGCTCTCGACGCTCGGCGGGCTCGTCGCGCTCTGGCCGCAGGCCTCGGCGATGCCCGAGCGCATGGCGTACCTCACCGAGGGCGCCAGCATGCTGCACGCGACCGCGATCGGTGCTGCCGACCCCGAGACCTCGCTCGTCGCGGCCCAGCTCGACGACGGCGGGCTCGTCGAGGTCGTGCTGCCGCCGGAGGCGCTCAGCGAGGTCGGCCCGGGCGACCGGATGCGCGTGTTCGACATCCCGGAGGCGGTGGGCTTCGGCAGCTCCTACGTCTTCGTCGACTTCGATCGCGAGGTGCCGCTGCTGCTGCTCGCGGCGGCGTTCGTGATCGTCGTGCTGCTGGTCGCCAGGTGGCGGGGTCTCGCCGCCATCGCGGGACTCATCGGCGCCTTCGCGACCATCGTCGGCTTCACCCTGCCGGCACTGCTGTCGGGCCGGCCGGCACTGCCGGTAGCGCTCGTCACCGCCTCGATCGTGATGTTCATCGTGCTGTACGTCGCGCACGGCTTCACCACGCGCACGACGACGGCGCTGCTCGGCACCATGTTCGGGCTGGCGCTCACCGCCGCGCTCGCGTGGATCGCCACCGACTCATCGCGCATCCTCGGCACCAGCACCGAGGAGTCGCGGCTGCTGTTCACCCAGACGAGCGTCGAGCTCTCGGACGTCTTCGTCTGCGGCCTCGTGCTCGCGGGCATGGGCGTGCTCAACGACGTCACGATCACGCAGGCATCCGCCGTCTGGGAGCTGCGGGCAGTGGCCCCCGGTGCGACGCGGCGCGAGCTGTTCTCGCGCGCCATGCGGATCGGCCGCGACCACATCGCCTCGACCGTCTACACGATCGCCTTCGCGTACGTCGGTGCAGCGCTCCCGCTGCTGCTCGTGCTCTCGCTCACCGATGCGCCGCTCGACCTGCAGCTCACGACGGGTGAGGTCGTGGAGGAGATCGTGCGCACCCTCGTCGGGTCGATCGGGCTCGTGCTCGCGATCCCGGCGACCACGGCGATCGCGGCGGCCGTCGTGCCGAGCGCCGCAGACGCCCGATCGGTGGCGGGGAGCGCTGCCGCGACGGTCTAGGCGCGCATCCGCTGCTTCGCCATCGACGCAGCGAACGCCTCGACCTTGCTCGTCGGTCCGTGCACGAGCAGGAGGTCGCCGCGCTCGAAGCGGATCTCGATGGTCGCGAGGATCCAGCTGCCCTCGCGCTTGACCGCGCCGATGCCGACGCCGTGCTTCGCCTGCAGCCCGAGCTCGCGCAGCGGCACGGCGAGCAGCGACAGCGGAGCCTCGAGCAGCACCGCCGCGTAGCCCGCCTCGATCTCGATGAAGTCCTCGAGCGCGCCGCGCACCATGTGGGCGACGCGGCGGCCCATGTCGGCCTCGGGGCGCACGACGTGGCCGACGCCCAGCTGGTCGAGGATGAGCGCGTGGCGCTCGTCGAGCGCCTTGGCCCAGACGTCCTTGACGCCGACGCGCAGCAGCTGGCTCGTCACCAGGATGTTCGCCGTCACGTCGGTGCCGATCGCGACGACGACGCGGTCGAAGTCGATGAGCCCCAGCTGCTCGAACAGCTCTGGCTTCGTGGCGTCGCCGGTGACCACCGCGGTGAGCCGACCGTTGAGCTCCTGCACCACCTGCTCGTCCGAGTCGATGCCGAGCACCTCGGTGCCGTGGGCCATGAGCTCGAGCGCGAGGGCGGTGCCGAAGCGGCCGAGGCCGATGACGGCGACCGACGAGGCGGAGCCGATGGTCGTCGGGTCGAAGGGATTGCGGAGCCTAGCCAATGATGGGCCTTTCCTTGGGCAGCTCGTACATGAGCCTGCGGGGGCGGAGAGCGATCGTCGTCGCGACCGTGATGGGTCCGACGCGGCCGATGAACATGAGCATGATGAGGATCACCTGGCTCGGCGTGCCGACGGATGCGGTGATGCCGGTCGAGAGGCCGACGGTGCCGAAGGCGGAGATCACCTCGAAGAGCGCGCGGTCGTGGTCGATGTCGGTGAGCTGCATGATCGCGAGCGTTGCCAGGAAGCAGAGCGCGACCGACAGGAGTGCCACGGTGATCGCCTCGCGGTGCACAGCGCGCGAGAGGCGCTTGCCGAAGAGCGTCACGGTGGGGTCGCCGCGCACCTCGGCAAGGATGATCGCCGCGAGCACCCCGAAGGTCGTGATCTTGATGCCGCCTGCGGTGCCGGCGGGTCCGCCGCCGATGAACATCAGCACATCCATCACCAGCAGCGTCTCCGGATGGAACTGGCCGATGTCGAGCGCGTTGAAGCCTGCCGTGCGCGTCTGCACCGAGTGGAAGAACGACTCGAGGATGCGCGTGCCGGGGGAGAGCGGCCCGAGCGATCCCGGGTTGCTCCACTCGAGCAGCGCGATCGCGAGGGTGCCCAGGCTCAGCAGCGCCGCGGTGCCGGCGAGCACGAGCCACGTGTGCATCGAGAAGCGGCGCGGGGTGCGCGCGTGTCGCAGCAGCTGCACGATGACCGGGAAGCCGAGGCCGCCGATGATCGTCGCGCCAGCGAGCGGCAGCAGGATCCACGGATCGTCGACGAACCCCATGAGGTTGTCGCTGAACAGCGCGAAGCCGGCGTTGTTGTAGCTCGAGACGGCGTGGAACACGCCGAGCCAGAGGGCGTGCAGCGGATCTTCGCCACGGCCGAACCAGAAGCGCAGCCACAGCACGAGCGCGACGGCAGCCTTGACGACGAGGGCGATCCGCAGGATGCTCACCACGATGGAGCGGAGGCCGCCGAGCGTCGCGTGTGCCTCCTGCGCCGTCGTGAGGCGCGAGCCGAGCGTGAGCCGCTTGACGACGACGATGCCGACGAGGCTCGCGAAGACCATCACGCCGAGGCCGCCCAGCTGGATGAGCAGCAGGATCACGACCTGGCCGAAGGGCGTCCAGTAAGTCGCCGTGTCGACGACGGTGAGGCCCGTCACGCACGCGGCCGAGACGGCGGTGAACAGCGCCTCGATCCAGCTCGCACCGCCGGGTCCCTGCCTCGACATCGGCAGCATGAGGAGTGCCCAGCCGACGAGGTTGAGGATGACGAAACCGGTGAAGATGCGCCGGGCGGGATGCTGTCGCTCCCAGACCTTCATGAGCCCCCTGCGGGGACGTGTGGCTTGCACGAGCGATGAGCATACGCCCGCCGATGTGACTTCTCCCGCGAACATGTTGTACAGTGATCTGGTTGCTCCGAGAGCAGCAGAGGGTCTGTGGCGCAGCTGGTAGCGCACCTGCATGGCATGCAGGGGGTCGGGAGTTCGAGTCTCCCCAGATCCACCGAAAACCCCCGTCTGACCGGGGGTTTTTCCGTATCGTCACTCGAACTGACGATTGAGCGAGACCACTTTTCGGGTCGCTTTTCGAGGTCTCGTCGGGCCGGCGCCCCAATCCGCCCCAAGCGTTCCCAACGCGTCCCAAGCCTCGGCCGCGGGCGTGGCGAGGTCTCCCGCAGATGCCAAGATCATGCTCAACGATCCTGCTTCCCTGACCGAAACGATGGCTGTGCGCTTCGACCTCTACGAGTGCTCCCCGGGCGTGCTGCTCGACGAGCGGGAGGTGGCTGCCGCCCTCCACGTGAGCCGAAAGACGCTCCAGCACTGGCGCGCCATGCAGCGTGGACCGCGCTTCCGCCGCATCGAAGGGCTGGTGCGCTACCGCGCGGGCGATCTCGTGCAGTGGCTGGAGGCGACCCGTGGCTAGGCGTCGCACTCCGCTCGGCACCTTCGGCGCCATCCGGTGCTACGAAACCAAGGATGGCCGCTGGAAGGCCCGAGGGCGCTTCCGCGAGCTCTCAGGCAAGTACAGCAGCCCGTCCGCGATCGGCGACACGCCGGAAGAGGCCGAGGACCTGCTGCGAGCCCGGAAGGCCATTCAGCCTTTCGGAGTGTCGAGCGTCGACCCGAACACTTCTGAACCGTCCCCGGTTCTCTGCCGCTCCTATGCGGGTGCCAGCACCGGGTGGGATGGCGTTTCGAGGTGAGCGTAGTACGCGGTCTCGAACTCCTCGGGCGGGACGTCGCCGAGGGTGGTGTGCAGGCGGCTGGCGTTGTACCAGTCGACCCATTCGGCAGTGACCCATTCGACGTCCTCGAGCTGCTTGAGGGGCCCGGTCCGGAACGGTGAGTCGTCGCGGATCGCCTCGGTCTTGAATAGGCCGATCGTGGACTCGGCGAGCGCGTTGTCGTAGGCGTCGCCGATCGATCCGATCGAGGCGGCGATGCCCTCCAGTGCGAGCGTCTCGGCGAAGCTCACCGAGGTGAATTGCGACCCCGCGTCGCTGTGGTGCACGAGCCCGTCCGCGGCGGGCCGGCCGGCCCGGTCGCGTCGCCACAGGCCCATGCGCAGCGCGGTGGTCACCAGCGGCGTGGTCTTCGTGGTCGCCGCCTGCCAGCCGACGATCGCGCGCGAGAAGCAGTCGATCACGAACGACACATAGACGAACCCGGCCCAGGTGCGCACGTAGGTGAAGTCCGCCACCCAGCGCTGGTTCGGGGCCGGCGCGGTGAAGTCGCGCTCGAGCAGATCCGGCGCGCGCTCGGCGTTCCGATCCGGGACCGTCGTCCGCACGCCGCGTCCGCGGACCCGGCCGTTGAGGCCGAGATCACGCATGAGCCGGTCCACGCGCCGCTGGGACACGTCGTGGCCTTGCCGGCGCAGATGCGCCGTCATCTTCCGCCGCCCGTACATGCCCTCCGGCGTGCCCACGGTCGCCAGGAGCGCGTCGATCACGACCGCGTCGGCGAGGTCTCGGCTGCTGGGCTGGGCGCGCTTCCACGCCCGGTAGGTCCGCGCGGCGACCCGCACGCCCTGCTGACGCGGGACCTGGCAGATCGACTCGACCGCGCGTCCCTTGGCTCGCTGCTCGTCGATGAACGCGACGATCAGCGGCGTCGGGGGTCGAGTTCCCCGGCGAAGAAAACCGCCGCGTCCCGCAGGATCGCGTTCGCCTCGCGCAGCTCACGGTTCTCCCGCTCCAGCCGCCGCACGCGCTCCGACTCGCTCGTCGATGCGCCTTGCCGCTCGCCGGCGTCGACCTGCGCCTGCCGCACCCAGCGGCGCAACGACTCGGCACCGAAGCCGAGCCGTTTCGAGACCGTCTCGCACGCGGTCGTCAGGTTCGGGTACTCATCGAGATGATCGAGCACGAGCCGGACCGCTCGCTGCTTCGTCTCCTCCGGGATCTGCTTCGGCATGATGACCATCTTTCCTTCCAGACTCGAAAGGAACCGGCATCAAACCGGGGACGGTTCACAATATCCGGGCTCGGGCGATGTATGAGCGTGCGTCCCGCGCGGCGCTCGATCGGCACTTTTCGGATCTAGTTCGGCGCCACAGCGAGCATGTTGAGTGGGCGCGTCGAGAGCGCTGGCAGCGGGAACACTCAGCGGTCGTCGCTGCCGCACGCGTCGAACGGCAGCGGCTGGTGTCGAGGCCATCACCGCGACCTCCAGCTCAGCGCTACGGAGTCTCCTCGGTTGGTGCTGAAGCTTGGGTCTGCGACATGCTGCGCTGGCTCGGCGCTGTGAGCGGGCCATGCTCTGGACGAGCGGGCACCTGACGTCGGCGGGACTGGAATTCGCTCGCGTGGCCACCGTGCATGTCGTGCGATACGACGTCTTGACGGCGGAGATTTGAGGCCGTGACTCCGGGGACGGAGGATCTTCTTTAGGCAGGGCTTGACGCCGATCAAGAGGCGCCGATTCAGCAGACGCCGCGCGAGGGTGCGACCGTGGAGCGTCGCGGCACACAACACTCCTGACGGCGGCACGACGATGGGCAGGGCCCTCAGCAAGACCGCGGCGCTCTCGAACTCCGTCCAGTCGACAACGAGCACGACGCGAGATACTGAATCTGCCCGGACTTAGTTCGCCATCAGGCTATGTTCAGGTGGTAGATAAGAGGGGGAGAAGACGAAATGCATCCGATGCCTGACTGGGCGACAGAGATGTTGGCGAAGCCGCAGATGGACAAGGTCGTTGAACTCATGCGACTCTCGGATGATCACGAAGCTGCTGCCAACTGGTACTTTCGCGATCGACTCGTGACGCTCTATAGGCAGGCAAGGCACTTGGACCCCGCCACGGTGGCTGACCCGCTACTCCGGATGATGTTGCACCTGTCTCGCGAGTACCAACCAGACGACTCGCGTTGGTGGTCGATGTGGGCGGTTCTGCGCGAGGAAACAGCGGAGGACTTCCTTGAGTGGATGAACGAGCGTAACCGTTGGAGGCAGCCAGGCGAGGAGCCTTTCGTCAGATGGCTCTACGAAGGACCCGACGGAGAACTCGTTGACAGGTTCCAAGTCGCCGAAGCCAGCGAAAACATGGAACGAGCGGTTGCGGCAGCCGCGAGGTCGAAGCCGGCCGCCACTTCGTCGGGTGGCGGGTGCTATGTCGCAACCGCTGTCTATGGTTCGTACGACGCGCCTTCTGTGCTGACGTTGCGGCGCTTCAGAGACGAACGGTTGTTGGTCACGGCGATCGGCAGAGGTCTGGTTCGTATCTATTACAGTCTCAGTCCAATGCTCATCAAGCGGTGGGGACGGCGAAGGCGCCTGCAAAAGGCTGTGCGCATGGCGCTGGACGCTGTCGTAAGGCGCTTGGAACACGCGGGATACTAAGCACCCAGTGGTCAGACGGGTCACGACGAGGCGCTCGTGGCAGCCATTCGCGTTGGCAACTGTGGACGCCGCCAGTCGAGGCACTGGCGAACTCTTCGCTTCGATAGTCACGATGCGTCCGGGACGCGATCGCGGGCGCCGCCGAAGCGGAGCCCGCGTACCGCCGTCGCTATCGCGGAGAAGCAGCCGTTGCCGGACCTGCGCAGCCAGGCGGTTCGCCACGGGAGCTCGACTAGTGAAATCGGCGAACGCCCTCGCGGGTCCGGCGCGGCGCCCGCGGGCCGCAACGTTCACTTCGAGCGCTTCACGCCCGTCGAATCGCCGGTGGATTCGATCGGCTCGGGCGGCATTGCGTCCACGTACGAAGCATGGGAGCGTCACCAGCCAGAGGTATGCCGAGGGGTGCGGTTGCGTCGTCCGCGCTCATGAAGCGCAGACTTTGCCGGCTTCGGAGCGTGGTCAACTGCTCTCGGTGGACCAGTCGGAGTTCGCACCCCGATCCGGCTCGCCGTGTCCCACTCGAGCCGCAGCGCGTCGCCCTCGATGTCCTCCATGAGTCGCAACTTGCGCATCCGTCGCACGGCGTGGAGGGCCTATTCCACTGCCAGGCCGCCGCCAGCCGAGAGCCCGAGCTCAGAGGTCAGAGCGGCGCGCCCATGCAGGGTAAGAACCGTTCAATTCGTTCGCAACCCGCTCCAGTTGCTCCTCGTCCTCCTCCGGCATGACCTCCGTGAGGGCGTCCTCGGTCTCCAGTCGTGGGACCGTCCAGAAGTAGGCATCCACGTCGGACTCCGCGTCCAGGGGCATGCCGGCGTCGTCCGGGTTCACGAAGGTCTCGTGAAAGCGCTTCTTGAGCTGCTCGTCATTCATCGGTTGTCCAATCCTCCGTCGGGCACTTGTGGCTGACTCGCAGTGTAACCAGACGCAGGCGCTCGGGTCGGCTGGTCGGCGACGACCACCGCGAAATACCGGCTTTCAGGCCTATGCTGACCAGACGGCAGCCATCACGCTCTGGGGCCGTCCAAGGAGGCTTGACGTGAAAGATCACCTTGAAATAGTCGCCGATGGCGAGGGCCTATCGGTAATTGGTGACAGAACCACGGTTGCGCGCTTCCTCGGTTCGCGGGGGCTGCTCGCAACCTCCACAGATTTCCGGCTCGATAAACTCCACGGTCTGCTGCAGGCGTCCGATGCGGTCCTTGACGGTGCGTCGGACATCATGGCTGGTTCGGGCAGGTGGCTGAAGCTCACTGATGAGTCCGCTGACATGGTCCGGGAGTTCGGACTCATGGAGTCGGGCTCTGCGGGTGTCAGCTACGCCATGATCGGCGATCCCGGGGTGATCAACAAATGGATCCGGGTGGACACCGGGTTGGGAGCAATGCTGACCAATCCGGCCCTCCTTACCGGAGTGGTCGGAGTGATGGCGCAGGTAGCCCGTCAGGGTGAAATGCGCGAGATCAAGGCGTACCTCGCCGCGATCGACACAAGACTCACCGAGGTGGCTCGCGCCCAAAAGGATGCAGAGTTGGCGAAGGTGGTGGGCGCTCGCAGCAGCATCGAGAGAGCTTTGAGTCTGCGGGACGCCCAAGGTGGCCGAACGGACGCGACCACATGGTCCACCGTCCAAGACAGGGTCGGGGCAGTCGATGACGCTCTGAGTTGGGCGATCATCCGTCTCAGTCGAGTCGCCGAAAGGATCGAAGCGGTCGACCGGGGGCGACAGAGAGTAGAGCTGGTTCAGCGTGCCCCGGGCGAGGTCTGCGAACTGCTCGCCGTGATCGCTCATTGCTTCGAACTGCAGGACGCGCTTGACGTCATGCAACTGGACCGAGTGTTCGAGGAGTCACCTAACGACCTCGAGGCACAACGTTCCGCGCTGGACAGCCATCGTGAGACTCGCCGCGCCCTGGTGCGCGATGCGGTAGAGGGTGTCGCTTCACGCATCGACAGTGCGGCCCGCACGGCAAACTCGAACACTCTGCTGCACATGCGGGCGGCAAGAGCGATGACGGACTCGGCCAATAACGTGGGTCAGGCCGTGGCTCGGCTGGAGCTTCCGCTGGGCATTGAGTCGGAACGTCAAGCCTTGCGGGCGCCTGGCTGGTGGGAGGCCGCGCGCGACAGCGGTCAACTGGCGAACGCAGGAGCGGAGCTCGCTCCCAAACTGGTACTGCCGGCCGCAGGTGTGGGCGTGGGTCTGCTCTACAAGCTTCCAGGCACCCGGCCTCTCGCCCAGAAAGCAATCGCAGCAGCGCGCCGCATCGTGCGCTGACTGAACACCTGGGCGGTATACCGCTGCAGACTGGCTTACATCTGGTGTAAACCGCGCCGCGATAGGCCCCTGCACAACGAACGGGGAAGCGACGCGCGTCCTCCTGGACGGCCTCATCGGTGCCCTCGAAGATGTGGCCGCCGCGTTGCGCGCCGACGAGGGCGAGCCCACAGCCGGTCGCCCCTTTGCACTGGCAGAACATGCACGCGAAGCCCGCCACGTGTTCGTTGTGCACGGCCGAGGTGCGCCCGTGGCGAAGTTACGGTGGACGCTGGAGCTCCCGAGGCGACGCTCCGAGCCGCAGCCACCCTGGCTCGGCCCGCCAAACCACGCAAGCCAGCTCCGGTAACGGATGTGAGCAGCGCGGAGTTCGTGCGCGCCAGCTTGAAGATTGGGTACGGTCGCTGAGCCCGCGAAGAAGGCGGCTCGCGCGTGCCGTGCGCCGATGCCGAGCGTAGACGCGAAGAACCCACTCTTGGTGCTGTCCTGCGCCTGCTTCCGCTTGCGTTGACGAGCCTGTCCAACGCGATCGCTTCAGCGGGGGATCGACGATCGACCAATCTCCGGCCCCGGGTTCGACGCGCACTCCGATCCACATCACGTCCAACTCGTCCTTGGGCGCGCCCTGGCCGGGTAAAGGGTACGGTCAAGAGTGCATGACGTAGGCCCGCGTAAGTGGGTGTACCAGGAAGGGTTGCAGCGTGCATTTCCAGGCCATAAATAGGCGGAAGTCGGGGGTTGTCGCTCCCTGCATGGCACGCAGGGGGTCGGGAGTTCGAGTCTCCCCAGATCCACCAAGTACTCCTCGACGGAAGCCCTGGCCATCGGCCAGGGCTTCTGTCGTCTCCGGCCCGCGCTGGCCGGCTCCCGACGATCAGCCGACGCGGAACTCCCGCGCCGCGACGCTCGCCACCGCGGTGGCGACGACCCTCGCCATCCGTGGCCGGATGACGTGGTCGCCGCCCGCGACGCGATGCACGGACACGTGCCGCATCTGCTCGACGATGCGCAGACCGCCGGGCATCAGGAACGGGTCGAGCGTGCCGTACACGAGCTGCACCGGCGCCGAGACGGCGGCGATGTCGCTCACCGCCGTCTGCGTCTCGATCGCGTGCTGGAGCGACAGCGTGAAGGCCCGCCAGTTGCGCTCGCTGACCTCGAGCACGTCCTTGATCGGGGAGAGGCGCGACAGCACGGCGGCGTTCCGGATCGTGAACCGCTTGTTGCTGCGCAGGAACTCGTAGGCGCGCAGATACAGGCCCATCGCGGTCCGCTCGACCGGATCGCCGAAGGCATCCGGCGGCAGGTAGACGGGCGGGCTCACGAGCACGAGCGCGCGAACCGCCTCGGCATGGGTGGCCGCGTAGCGCGCGACGATCAGGCTGCCGAGGGAATGCCCGACCAGGATGCATCGACCGACATCGAGCGACGCCAGCGTGCGCTCGAGGTACTCGACGTGCTCCTCGATCGTGTAGCCGGCATCCGCAGGCGACGGCGAGGCGCCGAACCCGAGCAGATCGATCGCCACGACGCGATGGTCGGGCAGCAGCATCGGGATCACGTTCGTGAACGTCGTCGTCGACGAGGCGATGCCATGGACGAGCACGACGGTGGGCCCCTCACCCTCATCGATGTCGACGTGCAGCAGCGGCAGGGTGTTCCTCGACGACCAGGGCCAGCGCATGTGCTCGATCATCCACCATCGGCTGCGGGGCTGCGGGGCTGCGGGGAGGGGCGCCTCGCGGTCAGCGTCGACCCGTTGCCGCCGGGCCCCGTCGACGACCTCGGGCCCGCCTGCCGGAGCGACGGACAGCGCGCTCGGTAGGATTGGCGGCGACCCCACAGCGCCCGTGCGGGATCTCCCACGCATGCGCACGGTCCCCGTCGCACCAGACGAAGGATGACCGTGCCCGCAGCCCATCGCCCGCATCGGCTCGCGCTGCTGCAGACGACGCTCGTCTCGACGGCATTCGCCATGCAGCTCGTCGCGTCGAACGCGATCAACCCTCTGCTGCCCGTCTACCGCGAGCAGCTCGGGTTGAGCGCTGTGCTGCTGTCGATGACGTTCGTGCTCTACGTGGGCACGCTCGTCATCGGCCTGACGCTGCTCGCGAGGCCACGCTTCGCGCGCCACGCGCCAGCACTGGTGCTGCTCAGCCTCGTCGCGCTCGTCGCATCCGACCTGCTCGCGATCCAGCCCGACGCGGCGTCGATCCTCGCGAGCCGTGTGCTCGTCGGTGTCGCTGGCGGCCTCGGTACGGGCGCTGCGTCCGCGCTCGTCGTCGGCGCCATCGGCGCCGCAGGTCGATCGGTGACCGCGACGGGCAACCTCATCGGGGCGGTCTTCGGGATGGTGGGCGCCCAGCTGCTGGTCTCGACCGTCGGCGCGGCCGCGCCGCGGCTCGTCTTCCTCGCGCATGCCGTCATCACCGTGACGATCCTCGTGGCGCTCGCGATCGTCCTGGTGCTGCGGCGTCGCGACAACGCCCGCTCGCTCGAGCACCAGTCGGGTGCCGTGGAGCTGCGGCCCAAGCGCCGCCTGCGACTCCGCCCGGGCACGCTGCGCCTGCTCGTGACGGGCAGCATCGCGTGGATCGGGAGCAGCATCGGCGTCGTCTTCAGCGCCACGGTCTTCGCCGAGCTCGGCCAGCCCGTCGTGCAGGCGGTCGGGCCCGCGCTGCTGCTCATCGCGAGCGCGGGCGGACAGCTGCTCACCCCGGTGCTGACGCGCATCGCACCGTGGATCAGCGGGATGCTCCTGCTCGCGGTCGGCTCGGCCGGCGTCGCGGTCGGGGCGATGGTCGTCGCGCCCGGACTCGCGCTCGCCGGCTTCACGCTGCTCGGCGCGGGCACGGGCATCGGCTACCGCGCGGCGCTCGTCGCCTTCACGCGCGGCGCGGCGACGGCGCAGCAGGGCGCGCTCGCCTCCGCCTACGGCGCGGTGACCTACACCGTGGCGGCGGCGGCCGCGCTGACGGTCGGCTGGTTGAGCGACGTGCTCGGCTTCGGCCCGACGGCGGCGTGGATGTTCGGGGTGCTGGCCGTGCTCGCCCTCGTCGCGCTCCGGTGGGCGCCGCGGCTGCGCGACACGGTCGAGCCTGGCCCGTCACCCAGCCAGGGATAGCCCGCGTCGCGCCGTCCGAGTAGCGTGAGGCGCCACCCGCGCCGGTCGGACCTGCGACCGAGCGGACCGACCGTGATCGGAGGGCTGCCCGCGATGACGACGTCGCACGTGATCAAGCCGCTCACGGCAGAGACGTATCCGGCGTGGCTCGCGCTCGCGCAGAAGCACAACGGCGTCTGGGGCGGCTGCTTCTGCTCGTACTTCCACGGCGACACCGACCGCACGGTGAAGCGCGAGCACGACGGACCGACGTTCAAGCAGCGGCTCATTGCCGAGGGCGTCGCGCACGCAGCGCTCGTCTTCGACGGCGCCGACGCGATCGCGTGGTGCCAGTACGGCAGCCCGGCCGAGCTGCCGAACATCTATCACCGCAAGCAGTACGACGCGGGGGAGACGCGACCGGCGCCGTGGCGCATCACGTGCTTCTTCGTCGACCGCGACCACCGGCGCTCGGGCGTGGCTCGGGAGGCGCTGGATGGCGCCCTCGACCTGATCGCCCAGGCAGGCGGGGGCGAGGTGGTCTCGTTCCCCAACGAGCTCGAGCCCGGGAAGCGCACGTCGTCGTCGTTCCTGCACAACGGCACGCGCGCGATGTTCGAGCGGGCGGGCTTCACGTTCGAGCGGCACATCGGCAAGCGCAAGACGGTGATGCGGAAGACGGTGCCGCCCGCGAGCGCGTGACGCTCGGGGGCGGCAGCGACCGGTCGCGCCTCAGGCGCGCCGGCTCACTCCTCGACGACGATGGTCGTGATGACCGGGTTGCGACGGTGGCGACGGGTCAGCCAGCGGCCGAGCGCGCGGGTGATGAGCGCCTCGACGTCCTCACGGCTCCGCGAGCCGGCGGCCGACTCGTTCCGCAACGCATCCTCGATCGTCTTGGTCGCCGTCTTCTCCCACCCGGCCTCCTCGACGAAGCCGCGACTGAAGAACTCGAGCGGCTCCGTCAGCCTGCCCGAGCTGTGCTCCATGATCGCGAGCACCGTGATGGCGCCCTCCTCGGCGAGCACGCGGCGATCGGTGAGCGCGGCCTCAGTGGCGACACCCATCGTCGTGCCGTCCACGAGGATCTGCTCGGCGGCGACGCGGCCGCTGATCCGGGCGCGGCCGGCCACGAGGTCGATCGAGACGCCGTCCTCGACGACGAAGACCTGCTTCTCGTCGATGCCGGTCCTCGTCGCGATCGCGGCGTTGGCCGTGAGGTGGCGCCACTCGCCGTGCACGGGCAGCACGGCGGTCGGCCGGAGGATGTTGTAGCAGTACGCGAGCTCGCCGGCGCTCGCGTGGCCCGAGACGTGCACCTTCGCGTTGCCCTTGTGCACGACGTTCGCGCCCCACCGCGTGAAGGCGTTGATGATGCGGAAGATCGCGTTCTCGTTGCCCGGGATGAGCGAGCTGGCGAGCAGCACGGTGTCGCCCGGGCCGATGTCGATGACGTGGTCCTTGTTGGCCATGCGCGACAGCGCCGCCATCGGCTCGCCCTGCGATCCGGTGCAGACGAGCACGATGTCGGTCGCGGGCAGCTTCTCGAGCGTCTTCATCTCGACCACGAGGCCGTCGGGGATGCGGAGGTAGCCGAGATCGGCGGCGATGCCCATGTTGCGGACCATCGACCTGCCGACGAACGCGACCTTGCGGCCATGGCGCTCCGCGGCGTCGAGGATCTGCTGGATGCGGTGCACGTGGCTCGCGAAGCTCGAGACGACGATGCGGCGGGGAGCGGTGCGGAACACCTGGTCGATCGCGGGAGCGAGGTCCTCCTCGGGGATCATGAAGCCGGGCACGTCGGCGTTCGTCGAGTCGACGAGGAACAGGTCGACGCCCTCGTCGCCCAGCCGGGCGAATCCGGGCAGGTCGGTCGTGCGGCCGTCGAGCGGGAACTGGTCCATCTTGAAGTCGCCGGTGTGGAGCACGAGTCCGGCCGCGGTGCGGATCGCGACGGCGAGGCCGTCGGGGATCGAGTGGCTGACGGCGAGGAACTCGAGGCCGAAGGGGCCCGCGTCGATGCGATCGCCCTCCTTCACCTGGCGGGTCTGCGGCTTGATGCGGTGCTCCTCGAGCTTCGCGGTGATGAACGCGAGGGTCAGCTTCGAGGCGATGATGGGGATGTCGGCGCGCTCGCGCAGCAGGTAGGGCACGCCGCCGATGTGGTCCTCGTGGCCGTGCGTGAGGACGATGCCGACGACGTCGGCCAGCCGGGAGCGGATCGCCGAGAAGTCGGGCAGGATCACGTCGATGCCGGGCTGGTTCTCCTCGGGGAACAGCACGCCGCAGTCGACGATGAGCAGCTTGCCCTCGTGCTCGAAGACGGTCATGTTGCGACCGATCTCACCGAGGCCGCCCAGGGGCGTGACGCGCAGCGCACCCTTCTTGAGCGGCCCCGGAGCGGGCAGCTCCAGATGATGGCGAGCGGGCTTGGCGGTCCTTGCGTTTCTCATGCGTGCTTTCCTGACGTGTCGTGCTTGCGCTCGCGGTGGAGCGGGATGCTGTGGGTGCCCGTGACAGCCGCTGCGGGCTGAGAGGGCGGGTGCCGGATGGACGATGCGTGCTCGCCCGGACCGGAGATGGCGCTGCCGGGCAGTCACCTGCGGCGACCGGCGCGGCGTCGCGCAGGCTCGCCTGCGATGCAGTCGGCCTCGATCAGTCTAGGCGCAAGCGCTCGTCGCGCCGCTTGTCCGCATCGATGTGCCGCACGGGCGTGCGGACGAGCGCCTGGATCAGCACCTTCGACGTGCCGCCGGAAGGGCGCATCGCGCGCGTCGCGACCCACCGCATCCGCGCTCGCTACAGGTGCGCTCCGCAGCGGCGGGCGGCGAGGAGGGCGAGCGATCGCGTCGTCGCGATGAGCTCGTCGATCGGGACCTGCTCGCGCGGCGCGTGCGCGTAGCGCACATCACCGGGTCCGTAGTGGAGCGTGGGGATGCCTCCCATGCCGGCGTAGAGGCGGAGGTCGCTGCCGTACGGTGCTCCGGCGAGGCGGGCAGCTCGGCGCTCGGTGATGGCGATGGCGCCGATCACCTCGTCGACGAGCGGGTGCGCGACGTCGAGCTGCCCGCTCGCGAACTGCCCACCGGGCCAGCCGACGCGCACGGGATGGTCGCGCAGCCACGGGTCGCGCTGGCACGCCTCGGCGACCGCGGCCTCGAGCGCTGCGCGGGCGAGCGCCACGGGCTCGCCGAGCTGCACGCCCAGGCGACCCTCGGCGACGAGCAGGTCGGGCACGCTGCTGGCCCAATCGCCGGCGCGCAGGATGCCGATCGAGATCGGGTAGGGGAGCGCATTGCCGTCGAACAGTGGGTCGGGGTGGGCGTTGCGCACGCGTTCGAGCTCGACGAGTGCCGAGCGGATCGGCAGGAAGGCGTCGATGGCGCTGTAGCCGCTCAGCCGCGCGCTGCCGTGCGCGGCGCGCCCCGAGACGCGCAGCTCGAAGGTCAGGGCCCCGGCGTTGCCCACGACGAGGTTGGTGCTCGTGGGCTCGGTGATCACGGCCGCCTCGCCTCGGTGGCCTCGCAGCATGGTGGCGAAGGCGCCGAGGCCGCCGTCCTCCTCGCCGACGACGGCGTGCACGGCGAAGGATCGCTCGAGCCGCACGCCGGATGCGACGAGCGCTCGCGCGACCGCCATGTTCGCCGCGACGCCCGCCTTCATGTCGCACGCCCCACGGCCGTGGAGGCTGCCCGCGCTGATCGCTCCGCTGAAGGGGTCGCGGCCCGGCCACTTGTCGAGGTCGCCCGTCGGGACGACATCCACGTGGCCCTGCAGCACCAGTGCGGGAACGGCCGCGTCGTCGCCGAGGACGCCGACGACGCCGTGTCCCTCGGTGCGCGGCGCCTCGGTGCCCGGGAAGTCGGGATGCGACGCGAGGGCGGCGAGGTCGAGCTTCCAGGCGTCGACGTCGAAGCCGAGCGCGGCGAGCTGCTGGGCCTGGCGGTGCTGCAGCTCCGACTCGGCGTCGGAACCGGTGACGCTCGGCACGCGGATGAGCTCGACGAGGTCGAGCACCAGCGCTTGCGCGTCGATCGCTTCGAGCACCCGCACCTCGGCTGCCGAGAGGTCCGGAGTCGGCTCGCCGACGGGAGCGCTGACGACGAGGGGCTGCACGGAGGTCACGCCTCGAACGCTAGGTCGCGCTCGTCTTTGAGGGAATAGCGCGAAGTCGCATGATGACTCATAGTCTCTATGACGTGATCCAGCCGCAGCAGCTCCGCATCCTCGTCGCGATCCGCGATTGCGGATCGTTGACGGCCGCCGCCGCAGCGCTGGGCTACGGCGTGCCGACCATCGCCCACCACCTGGCGTCGCTCGAGCGGCACCTCGATGCTCGGCTCGTCGAGCGGGATCGCCGAGGCGCTCGACTGACCGCGCTCGGCGCGGTGCTCGTCGAGGAGGCCGTGCACATCCTCGCGCGGCTCGAGCAGGCGGAGCGGCTGGTCGCCACCCAGCGGGATCAGGGGCTCTCCACCATCCGGCTCGGCACCTTCGCGTCCATGGGCTCGCAGCTGCTGCCGCGAGCGATCCGCGAGCTGCGTGCACGCATGTCGGTGCAGGTGGAGGTCGTCGAGGCGGAGCCCACCGGGGTGGTCGAGCTGCTGCGCGCGGGGGAGCTCCACGCCGGGCTCATCTACGACTCCGTCGACGATCCGGCCTTCACGTCGTCCGACCTGCGGATGCACGTGCTGCTGGAGGAGCGCTACCGCGTGCTGGTCGCGAGCAGCAGCCCCTACGCCGACACCGCTGAGGTCGACATCGCCGAGCTCGCGCACGCCGACTGGGTCTGCAGCCGGCACGAGTCGGAGACCTCCGACCGGGTGCTGCGGCGCGTCTGCCACACGCTCGGTTTCGAGCCGCGCGTGCTGATGCGCACCGACGACCTGAACATGATCCACGGGCTCGTCGCGGAAGGGCTCGCATGCACCGTCGTCGCGCCGAGTGCCGTCGACACGCGGTTCGCCGTGCGTGCGCTCGCCGCCGTGCAGGACCTCGACCTGCGCCGCACGTCGTTCGTGCGCCCGAAGACGCCGGCGCCTCGGGCGATCGCCGAGCTGCAGGACATCCTCGTCGACATGCTCGCCTCGCCGGCGGACTGATCGCGTCGCTCGCGAGCGAACGCCGAGCGTGCCGCTCGGCGCCCGGAGCGGCGGGTCACTGGACGGGCGTCTGGCCTGCCTCGGTGGCGTTGAACCAGGCGAGCCATCCGTCGGTCGTCTCGTGCACTTCGTACGGGCCGCACCCGAGCACCATGTCGGGCAGCTCGCTCGCGTCGGAGAAGCCGCCGTACCGGCCATCGAACGGCAGCGTCGAGCGGGAGGCCTCGTCGCATCCGATCGGCTCGCCGCCGGCGAAGGCGATGACCGCGTGGGTCTCGTCGAGCGTCGCGGTCGAGCGGATGTCGGTCGCGTCGTCGGGCAGCCACTCGGGCATCGGCACGCCGACCCATCCGGTCGCGGCGTCGGCACGAGTCTCGAACGATTCGCTGTGGACCCGTTCGAAGAGGTCGGTGATGCTCGTGCAGCCGGTGAGGGTCGCGATGGCGAGCGTGGCGGCCGCGAGGGCGGCCAGCGGCGTGTGCTGTGTCTTCATGCCCTCAGTCCAGCCGATCCCGCCCCGCGCTCGCATCGGGCCAGCGATGGATCGCCGTCATGCGGTGGGATGACTCGTCGCTCGCCAGCTCAGCGAGCGCGGAACTCGCGAGCGGCCACGCTCGCGACCGCAGTGGCGACCACCCTCGCCATCCGCCGGCGGATGACGTGGTCGCCGCCCGCGACGCGATGCACCGACACGTGCCGCATCTGCTCGACGATCCGTAGGCCGCCGGGCATCAGGAACGGGTCGAGGGTGCCGTAGACGAGCTGCACCGGAGCCTGCACCTCGGCGATGTCGCTCACCGCGCTCTGCGTCTCGATCGCGTGCTGGAGCGACAGCGTGAACGCCCGCCAGTTGCGCTCGTTCACCTCGAGCACGTCCTTGATCGGCGACAGGCGCGCGAGCAGCGCCGCGTTGCGGATCGTGAACCGCTTGTTGCGGCGCAGGAACTCGTAGGCGCGCAGGTACAGCCCCATCGCGGTGCGCTCGACCGGATCGCCGAACGACTCCGGCGGCAGGTAGACGGGCGGGCTCACCATCACGAGCCCGCGCGCGACGTCGCGGTGCGTGGCGGCGTAGCGCGCGCCGATCAGGCTGCCGAGGGAGTGGCCGACGAGGATGCACTCGCCCACGCCGTGCGCCTCGAGCGTGCGCTCGAGGTACTCGACGTGCTCCTCGACCGTGTATGTCGCGGCGGCCGGCGACGGCGACGCGCCGAAGCCGAGCAGGTCGACTGCGACGACCCGGTGGTCGGGCACGAGCAGCGGGATCACGTTCGTGAACGTGGTCGTCGACGAGGCGATGCCGTGGATGAGCACCACGGTCGGGCCCGTGCCCGATTCGGTGACGTGCAGCAGCGGCAGGGACCGCTTCCGCGACCAGGGGAAGCGGACGCGCATCACGGCGTCGCAGCGACCTGCAGCGAGGGATCGCTCGAGCCGGGGAGGATCTCGCGGAGCAGGTCGTCGAGCGTGACGACACCGAGCAGCTGCTCCCGCTCGACGACCGTCGCCAGCTGCACCCTCGCCCGGCGCATGCGCGCGAGCGTGTCGTGCGCCGAGGCCTCGGGCGCGATCCGGAACGCGTCGCGAGCGATGGTCGCGACCGGCGCTGCCGGGTCGACCATCAGGGTGTCTCGCACGTGCGCGACCCGGGAGTCCGGGCCCGCGCCCACCAGGAGGCGGAGGTGGCCGGATGCCGCCGCGGCGGCCTGGAGGTCGGCGACCGTCGCGTCGGCCGCGACGGCGGTCGGCACCGTGTCGGTGCGCACGATGTCGCCGACCGTGAGCGTGCTGAGCGCGATGGCGCGGTCGATGGGCTGCGAGAACTGCTCGTCGAGCACGCCCGCTGCGCGCGAGTGGGCGACGAGCTTGCGGATGGTGTCGGCGTCCTGACCGCCGACCGCCGCCTTCTCCACGGGCTCCACGCCCGAGGCCCTGACCAAGCGGTTCGCTATGCGGTTGATCCAAAGCAGGAACGGTCGCAGCGGCCAGGTCATGACTCGCGCTGCGATGCCGGTCGCCTTGGCGGCGACCTCGGGATGGGCGATCGCCCACGACTTCGGCGCCATCTCGCCGATCACGAGGTGGAGGAACGTCACGACGATGAGCGCGAGCATGAACGCGGTGATGTCGGCGGCGACGTAGGGCAGTCCCAGCTGCTCGAACAGCGGGGAGAGCGCGTAGTCGATCGCGGGCTTCGTGATCGCACCGAGGAGGAACGTGCACGCGGTGATGCCGAGCTGCGCGAATGCGAGCAGCACCGTGAGCTCGTTCATGCTGCGCAGCGCGGCGCGCGCAGACGCGCTCCGGCTCGCGGTCGCCTCGAGGCGGTGCCGTCGTGCCGCGAGCAGCGCGAACTCGACGATGACGAAGAACGCGCTCGCGAGGATCAGGAGCAGCGTCACGATCGTGACCATCCACCAGCTCATCGCGTGACCTCCGCGTCTGGCTCGGCGTCGATGGTCGTCGAGTCCCCCTCGACGAGCCGCACGACGAGCTGCGAGGGCACGTGCCGCTCGACCTCGAGCACCTCGAGGTCGAGCCACCGCTGCACGCCGAGACCCAGGGCGGCCTCCGCGGCACGCTCGGGCAGGGCGACGCGCACGGACGCGCCCGCGGGCATGAGGTCGCCGTATCGGCTCACGACCAGGCCGGCGATGGTCTCTGCGTCGTCGCGCGGCAGGTCGTGCCCGATGAGTCGCTCGACCTCGTCGAGGTGCACGTCGCCCGGCAGGGTCCAGCTGTCGTCGCCGACGGTGACGACCTCCTCGACCTCGGTGTCGTGCTCGTCCGAGATCTCGCCGATGACCTCCTCCGTGAGGTCCTCGATCGTGAGGATGCCGTCGAAGTTGCCGTACTCGTCGACGACGCACGCGAGCTCGTTGCGCGCGCGGCGCATCCGGTCGAGGGCGGCGGGGAGGGGCATCGTGGTGGGCAGCACGACGGCCTCGCGCATGACCGACGACACCGGCGCGCTCTCGTCGTGCGAGCGGCGGAGCAGGTCGATGAGCTCGACGACGCCCACGGGGGAGTCCTCGTCGCCGATCACCGGGTAGCGCGTGTGGGCGGTCGCCATGAGTGCCTTGACCTCGCCGATCGTCGTGTCGGGGGAGACGGTGTCGACGCGCGAGCGCGGCACCATCGCGTGCTCGACATCGCGTCGCGGGAAGTCGAGGATGCGGTCGATGATCATCGAGAGGTCATCGGGCAGGTCGCCGCTCGCGCGCGAGTCCTCGATGATCGACTCGAGGTCGCGCGCGGTCGCGCTCTCGTCGACGTCCTCGAGGGGCTCGATGCGGAGCAGCTTGAGCAGCGCGTTCGCGGCGAGGTCGAAGATCGCGATGAGCCAGCCGAACGCGGCGAGGTAGATGCGCGTCGGCATCGCGAGCGCGCGAGCGAGCGGCTCGGGGTTCGCGATGGCGAGGTTCTTCGGGTACAGCTCGCCGAAGATCATCGTGACGACCATCGCGAGCACGAGCGCCCCGACGGTGCCGATCAGCACCGATGCGGCTGGGTCGAGTCCCGCTCCGCCCAGCAGCGTGCCGATCGACTCTCCGATGAGGGGCTCGGCGACGTAGCCGATGAGCAGGCCCGTCACCGTGATGCCGAGCTGCGCGCCCGAGAGCATGAAGGACGTGCGCTTCGTGATGGCGAGCACGCGCTTGGCCTGCACGTCGCCCTTCTCGGCCTTCGCGGCCATCCGCGATCGATCGACCGACATGTACGCGAACTCCTGGGCGACGAAGAAGCCGCAGGCGGCGATGATCGCGAGCGTCAGCAGGATGCCCAGCAGCAGGGTGAGCGCTGCCGCCATCATCGGTGTTCACCCCCTCGGACGTCGAGGGGGATCGGTGATCGACCCTCCTGGTCGGCGGAGGAGCGATGATGATGGCGCACGGGGGAGTCTCTCTCGTGTGTCGGGGATTCGAAGCCATCCTACCCAGCGACCGTGTGCGCTTCCTATGCGAGGGGGTCCGTCCAGCGCGCGCATCCATACTGATGAGCGACCACGCGGATGCGACGAGATGGGGATGTGATGGAGCAGCGGATGCTCGGACGGACGGGGCGGAGCGTCTCGGTGATCGGCCTCGGCACGTGGCAGCTCGGCGCCGACTGGGGCGACGTGCGCGAGGAGGACGCGCTCGGCGTGCTGCGCGCGGCGTACGACACGGGCGTGCGGTTCTTCGACACCGCCGACGTCTACGGCGACGGGCGCAGCGAGCGGCTCATCGGCGCGTTCCTGCGCGAGCTCGGCGACCACGACGTGATGGTGGCGACCAAGGCCGGCCGGCGGATGCCGCAGGTGCCCGAGCACTACACGCTCGAGAACCTGCGGGCGTGGACCGACCGCTCGCGGGAGAACCTCCGCGTCGAGCGGCTCGACCTCGTGCAGCTGCACTGCCCGCCGAGCGCCGTCTACGAGAGCGACGCGGTGTTCGACGCGCTCGACGTGCTCGTCGACGAGGGACGCGTCGCGAGCTACGGCGTGAGCGTCGAGACGCGCGCCGAGGCGCTCGCGGCGATCGCCCGGCCGAACGTCGCGTCGGTGCAGCTGATCCTCAACATGCTGCGGCTCGCGCCGCTCGAAGCGGTGCTGCCCGCCGCCGCGGAGGCGAACGTCGGCATCATCGTGCGCGTGCCGCTCGCGAGCGGCCTGCTCTCGGGCAAGTACGACGAGCGCACGACGTTCTCGGAGGACGATCACCGCAGCTACAACCGCGAGGGCAAGGCGTTCGACATCGGCGAGACCTTCGCGGGCGTGCCGTTCGAGACCGGTCTCGAGGCGGTTCGCCGGCTCGCGCCGCTCGTGCCCGAGGGCGCGACCATGGCGCAGTTCGCACTGCGGTGGATCATCGACCAGCCGGGCGTCAGCACGGTCATCCCGGGCGCGAGGAACGTCGAGCAGACGAGGGGCAACGCCGCCGCTGCCGCGCTCGCGCCGCTGTCGAGCGACGCGCTCGCGGGTGTCGAGGCCATCTACGACGAGCTCATCGCCCCGCTGGTGGCCGACCGCTGGTGACGGGCAGGCCCTCCGCGGCCGCCCCGACGCTCGTCACTCCGGCCGGCCGTAGGCCTCGAGGAGTCGCAGCCAGATCTCGCTGATCGTCGGGTAAGCGGGCACCGCGTGCCACAGCCGATCGATCGTGACCTCGCCGACCACCGCGATGGTGGCTGCGTGCACGAGCTCGGCGACGTCCTGGCCGACGAAGGTCGCGCCCACCACGGCGCGACGCCGCTCGTCGACCACGAGCTTCGCCCGGCCGGCGTACCCGTCGGCCTGCAGGCTCGCGCCCGCGATCTGGCTGAGCTCGTGCTCGACCGCGCGCACCTCCATGCCGGCCTCGCGCGCCTGCGCCTCGGTGAGGCCGACGGCCGCGACCTCGGGATCGGAGAAGACGACCCTCGGCACCCCGCCGTGGTCGGCGGTCGCCACGTGCTGCCCCCACGGCGCGTCGTCGACTCGGGAGCCCTTGAGCCGCGCGGCGATCGCCTCGCCCGCGGCGCGCGCCTGGTACTTGCCCTGGTGCGTCAGCAGCGCGCGGCCGTTGACGTCGCCGACCGCGTAGAGCCAGTCGGTGCCGGTCACGAGCATCGTGTCGTCGACGGCGAGCTCGGCGTCGAGGCCGACGGCGTCGAGCCCGAGGTCGTCGAGCGCGGGTCGGCGACCGGTCGCGACGAGCAGCTCGTCCGCCTCGAGCCGGCTGCCGTCGTCGAGCTCGATCGTGACGACCCCGTCCGGCGCGCGAGCCACCCGCGTGGGCGTCGCGCCCTCGCGCACGTCGACCCCTTCCGCCACGATCGCGGCGGTGACGAGCTCGCCGACGAACGGCTCCTCGCGCCCGAGCAGCCCTCCGCGGGCGAGGAGCGTCACGCTCGAGCCGAGCGACGAGAACGCGAGCGCGAGCTCGACTCCCGACACGCCGCCGCCGATGACGGCGAGCCTGGCCGGCACGTGGTCGGCGGAGGTCGCCTCGCGCGTGCTCCACGGTGCCGCGGCGGCGAGGCCAGGGATGTCGGGCAGCACCGGGTGCGAGCCCGTCGCGAGCGCGACCGCCCTCGCCGAGACCGTGCGATCGCCGACCAGCACGAGCCCGCGGCCGACGAGCCTCGCGTGCCCGCGGATGAGGTCGATGCCGGCCGAGGCGACCCACTCGGCCTGGCCCGAGTCGTCCCAGTCGCTCGTGAACGAGGTGCGCCGCGCGAGCACGGCCGGCGCGTCGATCGCGCCGGTGACGGCCTCGCGCGCGCCTGCAACGCGCCCGGCGGCGCGCAGCGCGTGCCCGGAGCGCAGGAGCGCCTTCGACGGCATGCACGCCCAGTAGGAGCACTCGCCGCCGACGAGCTCGGCCTCGACGAGCGCGACGCGGGCACCGCGCCGAGTGGCGTAGTCGGCGACGTTCTCGCCGACGGCGCCGGCGCCGATGACGATGAGGTCGTAGTCGTGCGCGTCGCGCTCAGGGTCGGTCATCCCTCATCCTCTCGCTCGCGGGCGCCGGCGTCACCCTCCGCGATGCCGCGACCCTCGGGCCTCGCCCGCCCCGCGATCTGCTCGGCCTGCCATCGGTGGATGTCGGGCAGCCAGGAGAGCGGAGCGGATGCCCCCACGCGCGCGTCGTCCGGCTCGTGGCCGTCGCGCAGCGCTTCGACGTACGCGCGATCCCGCTCGATTCGGCGTCGGATCTCGTCGCCGCGGCCGACGGAGCCGTGACCGGGGACGACGACCCGCACCTCGTCGGCGACGGCCTCGAACATCGACAGCGCCGCGAGGTAGTCGTCGATCGGGTCGTCTGCCGCCAGGTCGAGGAACGGCATGAGGATGTCCGAGAGCATGTCGCCCGCGATCAGCACGCCGCGATCCTCGACGAGCAGGGCCGCGTGACCCGGCGCGTGCGCTCGGTGCTCGAGGATCCGCACGACGGGGCCGTCCCACGGCACCCGGGTCGCGCCATCCGCCAGTCCCGAGACGAGACCGAGCAGCTCCATCGGGATCTCGTCGGCGTGCTCGGGCGGCAGGCCCTCGGCGATGAGCGCCGGCCAGTCCTCATGTGCCAGCAGCTCGCGCATCGAGGCTGCGCACCGGGCGGTGCCGTAGCGGGGCGGGTCGCCGAGGCTCGGGTGCCAGAGCACGTGGTCCCAATCGGGATGCGTCGAGAAGCCGGCGACGACCGGCTGGCCCAGCGCGCCGAGCTGCTCGCCGAGCGCCGCGAGCTCGTCGCGCGTGATGCCGGGGTCGACGAGCAGCACGCCTGCAGATCCCTGCACGACGACCGCGTTGCTCTGCAGGAACTCGCTCTCATGGACGAGCACGCCGTCGGCCACCTCATGCAGCATGCGACGCCCCCGCCTGCCGTTCGCAACGGCTCGCCGCGACGCTAGTGCGCCGATGCCGCCGCGCGCTACTCCTCGATCGCACCGCCGAGGCCGCGCAGGTGCTCGCGGAAGCCGATCCCGCGCTCGCCGCGAGCCCGGAGGTAGTCGCCGAACCGCAGCTGCGCTCGGAGCGTCACGCCGTCGGCCATCGCGGCCGCCTGGCGCCGCTCCGCATCGCGGATGCTCCGGGCTGCGTCGGCGACGGCGGTCGCGTGCGCCGCGGCCACGACGATCACGCCGTCGTCGTCGGCGAGGACGACGTCGTCGCGCGTCACGACGTGGTCGCCGAGCCGCGCTCGACGCAGCGCGTCGGCGGGCTGCTGCTCGACGCTCGCCGGGCCGGTCGGGCAGGCGCCGAGGCTCAGCACCGGCAGACCGATCGTGCGCAGCTCCGGGGTGTCGCGGTGCAGGCCCCAGATGACGATGCCCGCGAGCGCGGCACCCGCGGCCTCGAGCGCGACGAGGTCGCCGACGCACGCCCGGTCGGCGCGGCCGCCGTCGTCGACGACGAGCACATCCCCGGGCTCCGCGTGCTCGAGCGCCTCGAGGAACACGTCGACGCTGCCGACGTGCTGGGCCGGCAGCGCGCGGCCGAGCACGTGAGCGCCCGGGACGACGAGCGACATCCCGCTCGGCGCGCACCGAACGGGGAGGCCGAGCCGCATGCACGCATCGGCGACGTGCGGCGTCGAGAGCTCGGCGAACAGCGCGGTCAGGTCGCTCGTCATGGTCCTCCGTCGGGTGTCCGCTCCGGCTCGGTGCGCGTCCTCCGCACGCCGATGGCGCTCCGACACTAGGCGCTCGACGGCCACCGATCCAGGGTGCGCGCGGCTCGGGAGCGATCTCGAGGATCCGCTGAGCCGCGACCCATGCGGATGGTGCAAGGTCGAGGGGTGGAGATCACGACCTGGGTGCGCCGATGACGGGCGCGACGGACGACGGTGCGGCGCGGCCCTCGGTCGTGGTGGTGGGTCATGCCGCGCGCGACCTCGTGCTGCGGATCGGGGAGCTGCCCGGCGCGGGCGCGTCCACGACCGTCGAGGAGCGCATCGAGCGGCTCGGCGGCAAGGGCGCGAACATCGCGGTGGGGCTCCGGCAGCTCGAGCCCCACGTCGCGCCGATCCTGGTCGCGGTGCTCGGCCAGGATGCAGCGGGCGACATGGCACTGCGCGAGGCGGTCGAGGCAGGTATCGACATCCGCCTCGTCGTCCGCCGCGGCACCACGGCGCTGCTCGTCGACGTGGTCGACGACCACCACGAGCGGCGGCTGCTCGAGCACATGACGGAGGAGTCGCTCCTGACGGTCGACGACATCCGCGCGGCGGAGGACGAGCTGAGCACGGCCGACGTCGTGGTGCTGCAGCTGCAGCAGCCTGCCGACGCACTGCTCGCCGCCGCGAGGAGCGTGCGGCGCGGGGCGCGGATCGTGCTCGACGGCGCGATCGAGGGCGAGGCGCGCGACGAGCTGCTCGCGCTCGCGACCGTTGTCCGCGCGGATGCCGAGGAGGCCGCCATCCTCGGCGGCACCCAGGTCGCCGGCGTCGACGACGCGCTGAGGGCCGCCCGCGAGCTGCTCGCGAAGGGTCCATCGCTCGTCGCGCTCTCGGTTCCGGATGCCGGCGACCTGCTCGTGTGGCGCGACGGTCATGAGCTCTTCCCCCACGGGGACGCGCCCGTCGTCGACCCGACCGGCGCCGGAGACGCGTTCGTCGCGGGTCTCGTGGCGGGGCTGCTGCGCGGCCTCGATCCGCAGCAGATCGGGCAGCTCGCCAAGGCTGCAGCGACATCGACCGTGCAGCGGCTCGGCGGCCATCCAGAGCTGGGCGAGCTCGACGACGAGGGCGAGGACGGCACGACCGACGCTGACCGGACCCACCGGTGACCCGGCCCTTCGGCTTCGACGTCGCGCCGTGGAGCATCGGCACCACGGGTGTCGACGCATCCGCCATCGGGCACCGCGAATCGGTCTTCGCGCTCTCGAACGGCCATGTGGGCTGGCGCGGCGGCCTCGACGAGGGCCACCCGAGCGGCATCCCGGGCAGCTACCTGGGCGGCGTGTTCGAGGAGCATCCGATGCCCTACGCCGAGGACGGCTACGGCTACCCGAGCGTCGGGCAGAGCGTGCTCAACGTGCCGAGCGGCCAGGTCATCCGACTGCTCGTCGACGACGAGCCGTTCGACGTCCGGAACGGCACGCTGACCCGCCACGAGCAGCGGCTCGATCTGCGTGGCGGCACGCTGCATCGCGAGGTCGCCTGGACATCGCCGGCCGGGCCGTCGGTGCGGATCGCGTCGACGAGGCTCGTGTCGCTCGAGCATCGCTCGGTCGCGGCGGTGCGCTACGCGGTCGAATCGGTGGATGCGCCAATCGCCGTCACGATCCAGTCGGAGATCGTCGGCACGGTGCCGCAGCCGACCTCCCACCCGGATCCACGGGTCCAGGAGGCACTCGACCGCGCGCTCGAGCCGCTCGGCGGCTTCGTGCTCGGCTCGGCGGCGACGCTCGTCCACCGCACGCGGCAGAGCGGCCTGGGCATGGCGGTCTCGATGGATCACGTCGTCTCCAGCACGGCGGCCGCGCCGCCCGAGGCTTCGACCGAGGCATCCGACGACCTCGCCCGCACGCTCGTGCGGGTGCGGCTCGAGCCGGGTGAGCGGCTCGAGCTCGTGAAGCTCGTCGGGCACGCGTGGTCGGGCTCGCTGTCGGTCGAGGCGCTGCGCGATCGTGCCGAGGGCGCGGTGGCGGATGCGCTGCACGACGGCTGGGACGCGCTCGTCGCCGCCCAGCGCGCGCGGCTCGACGACTTCTGGGCGTGCGCGGACGTGCAGGTGGAGGGCGACGCCAGGCTGCAGCAAGCGGTGCGGTTCGCGCTCTTCCACGTCTTCCAGGCGAGCGCGCGCCTCGAGCTGCGGTCGGTGCCGGGCAAGGGACTGACCGGCGCGGGCTACGAGGGTCACACCTTCTGGGACTTCGAGGCGTTCGTGCTGCCGGTGCTGACCTCGACCGCTCCGCAGGCCGCCGAGCAGGCGCTGCGGTGGCGGCACGCGACGCTGCACCACGCGAGGGACCGCGCGCGCACGCTCGGCTTCGCGGGGGCCGCGTTCGCGTGGCGCACGATCGACGGACGCGAGAGCTCGGGCTACTGGCCGGCGAGCACCGCCGCGCTGCACATCAACGCCGACATCGCCGCCGCGGTGCTCCATCACGTGCGGGCGACCGGCGATGAGGCGTTCGAGCGCGACGTCGGCCTCGAGATGCTCGTCGAGACGGCACGGCTGTGGATGTCGGTCGGTCGCTGGGACGCGGAGGGCGGCTTCCACATCGACGGCGTGACGGGACCGGACGAGTACTCGGCGATCGTCGACGACAACGCGTTCACGAACCTCATGGCGCGCCGCAACCTCGAGGGTGCTGCGGCGGCGGCGCGCCGGCACCCCGACGTCGCTCGAGCGATGGGCGTCGACGACGAGCACATCGCGGCTTGGGCGCTCGCGGCGAGGGCGATGCACGTGCCGTTCGATGCGGCGCGACGCGTGCATCAGTCGTTCGCCGGCTCGACGGAGCACGCGCGCTGGGACTTCGAGGCGACGGGGCCCGACCGCTACCCGCTCCACGACCACTTCCCCTACCTCGACCTCTACCGCAAGCAGGTGGTGAAGCAGGCCGACCTCGTGCTCGCGCTGCACTTCGCCCACGAGTCGTTCACGCTCGACGAGAAGGTGCGGGCGTTCCGCTACCAGGAGGAGCTCACGGTGCGGGACTCGTCGCTCTCCGCCGCCGCGCAGGCGGTCATCGCCGCGGAGGTCGGCCAGCTCGACCTCGCCGCCGACTACCTCGCCGAGGCGGCGACGCTCGACCTCGACGACCTGCACGACAACACCGACGAGGGGCTCCACATCGCGTCGCTCGCGGGGCTGTGGACGGCGCTCACCGCCGGCTTCGGCGGCATGCGCGAGAGCGACGCGGGCGTGCGCTTCGCGCCGCGGCTGCCGCCGCAGCTGACGAGGCTCGCGTTCGGCATCCGCCTGCACGGCCGCACGCTGCGCGTCGAGGTGGGGCTCGATGCGACGATCTACGAGCTGGGGGAGGGCCCGCCGCTCACGATCCGGCACTTCGACGACGAGGTCGTGCTCCAGCAGGGGAGGACGACGATGCCCGTGCCTCCGCTGCCGGATGCCGGCGTGCGGCCGACGCAGCCGCTCGGCCGCGCTCCGCGGTCCTTCGACGCGGCGCTCGGCCGCCACGCCTGATGGCTCGCGGTCGGTTCGCGCCGACGCTGCAGCATGAGTCGCCGCGCATGCGTCACAATCGTGATGTGCGCGACGATCCCCCGAATCCTCGCCACGGCGGCTGGATGGGGGAGTACGCGCTCGTGCTCGGCATCGCGGCGATCCTCTGCGGGCTCCTGCCGGTCATCAGCGACCTCATCGCCGGACCGGTCGCGGTGGTCGCGATCGGGATGGGCCTCATCGGCGTCCGCTGGCATCACGCCGGGCGCGCGTCGCGCGTCGCGCCGGCGATCGCGGGCATGGTGCTCGGGGTGATCGCGCTCTTCATCGTCGTGCTGATGCTCGCCGCATCGATGGGCTGACGCGGCGACTACAACGTGCGCTCCCAGGCGCCGTCGAGCAGCATCAGCACGATGCTCGCGCCCGACGGATCGCGCCGAACCAGCCGCAGGTAGGTGAGGGTGGGAGTGGCGGTGAGGCGGTCGATGGCGACCGTCGTGTGTGACGCCCACGCTCGGAGCTCTTCGGGTCCGGTGATCTGCGTGTTCAGTTCGAGCAGGAGCTCGTCGATCTGGGCCTCAGTCAAGGCGACGTTCGGAGCAGGGCTCCGCAGCATGTCTGCAGACTAGCCGCCCCGACTACGCCGCGGGGAGGCGGGAATCGACAGCCCGCGAGCCGAGTCCGAGCGCCGCGCCGAGCACGGTGACTGCCGCGCAGCCGACGAAGACGGATGCGAGCGGCACCGACTCGCTCACCCATCCGACGAGCGGCGCGCCGGCGCCCTGCGCGAAGCGGACGAGGCCTTCGCAGGTCGCGATCAGCGCGACGCCGGCGAGGACGAGGAGACCGGATCTCGGGGTCGGCGCGCACGCGGTGACGCTACCCGACGAGCGGAGAGCCAGGTTGCTCGCGCGATCGCACGGGCTTCGAGGCCCGGATGCGCTCGATCGTGCCGGCCTTCAGGCGCTCGGCCTCGTCGACCGTGAAGCCCGCGGCCTCGACGAGCGGTCGCTGGCGCCGCGTGAAGTGCTCGCCCGCGACGCGGACCGTCACCGCCTCGACGAGCCGCTGCCCGAGGCGCAGCGGCGGCCAGCTGCTCGCGACGTGGTCGAGCAGCAGCAGCGTGCCGCCCGGTTCCAGCACGCGGTACATCTCGGCGATCGCTCGCGCGGGATGCGGGATGCTGCACAGCCCGAGCGCGCAGACGACGGTGTCGAACGAGCCGTCGTCGAAGGGGAGCGATTCCGCGTCGGCTTCGAGCAGCGTCGCGACGCGGCCTGCTGCGGCGAGGCGCCTTCGCGCCTGCTCGAGCATCGCGGGGCTGAGGTCGATGCCCGTGACGACGGCATCCGGGGGGAAGCGGAGCACATTGCTGCCGGTCCCGACGGCCACCTCAAGCACGCGCCCGTGCGCTCGAGCGCCGAGCCACTCCCGGCCGCCACCGAACCAGATCCGCTCGAGGATCGCCATGCTCGCGTCGTAGGAGGGCGCCGCCTCGTCCCAGATCCGCCGCTGCTGGGCGGTCGCGCGATCGCGGTCGGCATCGGTCACGCGGGCGACGCTACGCCTAGGCCATCGGCACCACCAGGCCACCGGCACCATCAGCAGCGATCACCATACACATTGCACTCTCGCATTCGGAGTGCAATACTGCACTCTGTGATCGAGAGTGCAACTGATGGTCAGGACCGCGGTGCCCGCAAGCGCAACACCGCCGCGAGGCTGACCCAGGTGTCTCGGCGGATGACCGCCGAGCACGGGCTCGCGGGCTTCACGATCGAGCAGGTCTGCGACGAGGTCGGCGTCTCGCGCCGCACCTTCTTCAACTACTTCCCGTCCAAGGACGAGGCGGTGCTCGGCATCCACGAGGCCGCCGAGAGGGAGCGCTTCGAGGCCGAGTTCCTCGGGCTCGGCTCGCGAGGGTGGCCCGCGGTGCTCGACGACCTCGTCGAGCTCGTCATCCAGCACACCATCGAGATGGGGCCCGAGCGCGAGGAGCAGAGCGCGTTCATGGCCGCCGTCGAGCGCGAGCCGCGCCTGCTCGCGCGCGTCATGGGCCTCACCCTCGAGCGCGAGCACGCGCTCGAGCAGCTCGTCGCGAGCAGGGAGGGCGTCGACGTCGACGACTCCCGCGCGCGAGCCGCTGTCGCCGTGCTCTCCGGCGTGCTCCGGATCGGCGCCGACGACGCGCTGCGCTCGCCCGACACCGACTTCGGCAGCACCGTGCGCCGCGCCCTGGAGGCGGCGCGCACCGTGCTCTGCACCGCTTCGCCCCGAGAGGACCTCGCATGACCACGACCGCCCCGGCGCCGATGCTGCTCACGCAGCGGCGCATCTGGATCATCTTCGCGGCGCTCATCGCCGGCATGCTGCTGTCGAGCCTCGACCAGACGATCGTCTCGACCGCGATGCCGACGATCGTCGGCCAGCTCGGCGGCGTCGAGCACCAGGTCTGGGTCACGACCGCCTATCTGCTCGCGACGACCATCGTCATGCCCATCTACGGCAAGTTCGGCGACGTGCTCGGTCGACGCAACCTCTTCCTGCTCGCGATCGCGCTCTTCACCGTCGCGTCGATCGGTTGCGCGTTCGCCGGCGACTTCTGGATGCTCGTCGTCTTCCGCGCCATCCAGGGCCTCGGTGGCGGCGGGCTCATCATCCTGTCCCAGGCGATCATCGCCGACATCGTGCCGGCCTCCGAGCGCGGCAAGTACCTCGGCCCGCTCGGTGCCGTCTTCGGCCTCTCGGCCGTCGGCGGCCCGCTGCTCGGCGGCCTCTTCGTCGACCACCTCACGTGGCAGTGGGCGTTCTACATCAACATCCCGATCGGCATCGCCGCCTTCATCGTCGCGTGGTTCACGCTCCGGCTGCCGAGCAAGCGCGCGACGAAGCGGATCGACATCCTCGGCGTCGTGCTGCTGTCGATCGCGACGGCGGCGCTCATCTTCTTCACCGACTTCGGCGGGGATGCGGCACACGGCTGGAGCGCGCCCGAGACGTGGGCGATCGGCGCCGCGTTCGTCGTCGCGGCGGCCCTCTTCGTCTGGGCGGAGTCGCGCGCTGAGGATCCGATCATCCCGCTGTCGCTCTTCCGGAACCCCGTGTTCGTCAACGCGACGGCGATCGGCCTCACGCTCGGGCTCGGCATGTTCGCGGCGATCGGCTTCGTGCCGACGTTCCTGCAGATGTCGTCGGGCACGTCGGCCGCCGCGTCGGGCCTGCTCATGCTGCCGATGATGGTGGGCCTCCTCGGCACCTCGATCGGCTCGGGCATCGCCATCACGAAGACGGGCAAGTACAAGCTGTACCCGATCGTCGGCACGATCGTCACGGGCGCCGCGATGGTGCTCATGACGACGCTGAGCGCGCAGACGCCGATCTGGCTCATCTGCACCTTCCTGTTCGTCTTCGGCGCGGGCCTCGGCCTCATCATGCAGGTCGTGGTGCTCGTCGTGCAGAACGCGGTCGACGCATCGATGGTCGGCACGGCGACGAGCACGAACAACTACTTCCGCGAGGTCGGCGCCTCGCTCGGCGTCGCGGTCTTCGGCACGATCTTCACGACTCGGCTGAGCGAGAACCTCAACGGCGTCTTCACCGGCGCCGGTGCGAGCGCGGCCGACGCGGCAGCGGCGACGGCGACGGTCGACCCGCAGGTGCTCGACAGCTTGCCCGCGCCGATCCGCGACGGCGTCGTGGCCGCCTATGCCGACGCGCTCGCCCCGGTGTTCTGGTACCTGCTGCCGTTCATCGCCGTGGCCTTCCTGCTCTCGCTGCTGCTCAAGCAGGTTCCGCTGTCGGACGTCGCCGGGCTCGTCGCCCGCGGCGAGGCGATCGGCGGCGCAGAGGCCGAGGAGCTCGAGGCGCTGCAGCGCGCAGGGACACCCGGGGCGGTGGCGGTCGCGGAGCGTCCGCAGGAGCGCACGGGCATCCCTCCGGCCGAGCGCTGAGGCGGCGACCGCCACAATGGGTGCCATGCCTGATCTCGAGCACTGGTCCCTGTCGGCGATGTGGTGGCACGTGTACCCGCTCGGCGCGACCGGGGCGCCCATCCGCGACGCCGACGCATCCGCCCCCGTGGTGCACCGGCTGCCGCGGCTCGAGGCGTGGCTCGACCACGTCGTCGAGCTGGGGCTCAACGGCATCGCGCTCGGCCCGGTCTTCGCGAGCAGCACGCACGGCTACGACACGACCGACCACTTCCGCATCGACCCTCGGCTCGGCGACGACGACGACTTCGACCGGCTCGTCGCGGCGGCGCACGAGCGCGGCATCCGCGTGCTGCTCGACGGCGTCTTCAACCACGTCGGCCGCGAGCACCCGGCGTTCCAGGCGGCGCTCGCCGATCGCGACAGCCACGAGGCGGCGCTCTTCGCGCTCGGCGACGACGGCGACGTCGAGGTCTTCGAGGGGCACGACGCGCTCGTCGCCCTCGACCACGGCTCGGACGCCACGGTCGAGCTCGTCACCCGCGTCATGACCCACTGGCTCGACCGCGGCGCCGACGGCTGGCGGCTCGACGCCGCCTACAGCGTGCCCGCGGCCTTCTGGGCGCGCGTGCTGCCCGCGGTGCGCGAGCGGCGCCCGGATGCGTGGATCCTCGGCGAAGTCATCCACGGCGAGTACGCCGAGCTCGTCGAGGCGTCGACGATGGATGCGGTGACCCAGTACGAGCTGTGGCAGGGCATCTGGCACAGCATCGCCGAGGGCAACCTCTTCGAGCTGCAGCACGCGATCGGCCGCCACAACGCCCTGCTCGCGGCGTTCACGCCCTACACGTTCCTCGGCAATCACGACGTGACGAGGATCGCGACCGCCGTCGGCTCCGGGTTCGTGCCGCACGCGCTCGCGCTGCTCTGCACCGTCGCCGGCACCCCGGCGATCTATGCGGGCGACGAGTACGGCGCCGAGGGCGTCAAGGAGGAGCGGGTCGGCGGCGACGACGCCATCCGGCCTGAGCTCCCCGAGACGCCCCCGAGCCGGGACGAGCTCTCCCATGCCGCGCGCGCGACGCTCGACCTGCACCGCGAGCTGCTCGCGATCCGTCGCCGCAACGCGTGGCTCACGCGGGCCCAGACCGACGTCGTGGACGTCGAGAACGGCACGATCGTGCTGCGCACGGCGACCGCGGATGCGTCGATCGTCACGGCGCTCAACCTCACCGACGACGCGGTGCGGCTCCCGGCCGCCGACGCGACGACCGTGCTGGCCGGCGACGGCGGGCTCGAGTCGGGCGAGATCGCGCTCCCGGCGCGCGGTTGGGCCATCCTCTCGCGCTGATCGGCGCGCGGCCATTGCCGCACGGTGACGGCTGTGGCCCGACGACTGAGCCGTCAGGCCTTCAGGAATCGCAGCAGCGCGGCGTTGAACGCGCCGGCGTGCGTGAGGTTGCAGCCGTGCGGCGCGTCCTCGATGACGACGAGGTCGCTGTGGGGGATCGCGGCGTGCGTGCGCGCGCCTGAGCCCTCGAACGGCACGACCCCGTCGGCGTCGCCGTGGAGGACGAGGGTCGGCACGGTGACCTTCGCGAGATCGTCGCGGAAGTCGGCGATGCCGAACGCCTGCATCGCCTCGAGCGCAGCGAGACGATCCGCCTGCCGGCAGAGCGCGATCGCGCGCTGTCGGTCCTCCTCGCTCACGAGCAGCTCGCCATCGGTGCTCCGCGAGTAGAAGTCGCTCATGAACGAGTCGAAGAAGCCGTCCGGATCGGCCGTGAGCTGCAGCGTCATCGCCGAGGCCTTCGTCGCGGCGAGCGGGCCGTCGGGGTTGCCGGGCAGCTGCATCATGCGCGGCGTGACCGACGAGGCGAAGACGACGCTGCGGAGCCGCTCCTCGCCGTGCCGCGCGATGTACCTCGCGACCTCACCGCCGCCCATCGAGAAGCCCACGAGCGTCACGTCGCGCAGGTCGAGCGCCTCGAGCACGCCGGCGAGGTCGTCGGCGAGCGTGTCGTAGCCGTAGCCCGTCCTCGGCTTGTCGCTGTGCCCGAAGCCGCGCCGGTCGTAGGCGATCGCGCGGAGGTTGCCGTCGACGATGCACGGCAGCTGCGGCGCCCACGACGCGCTCGAGAGCGGCCAGCCGTGGAGCAGCACGACGGGCCTCCCGGCACCGCGGTCCTCGACGTGCACCTGCACGTCGCTCAGGCCCAGCATCCGGGTGTTGACGACGACCTCGGTCATGGCGGCTCCTTCGTCGGCATCCTGCGCTTCCGCCCAGGCTACGCGTCTGTACCCCACGTCGCCTGAGACTCTTCGCTGGGAATAGTTAAAAATCCAACGGGTTAGCCTAGGTGGCAGCACGTCCGCCGGGACGCCCCTCCGGGTGGTCCCGACCTACGAAGAGGAACTGATTCATGACGAAGATCGCCATCATCACCGGCAGCACGCGACCGAACCGCATCAACCTCGGTGTCGCGCAGTGGGTCACCGAGCTCGCGCAGCAGCGCGGCGACGCAGAGTACGAACTCGTCGACATCGCCGACTTCGACCTGCCGCTCTACGACGAGCCCATGCCGGCGGCGTACCAGCAGTACACGAAGGACCACACGAAGGCCTGGGCGGCGAAGATCGCCGAGTTCGACGGCTACGTGTTCGTCACCGGCGAGTACAACCACTCCGTCACGCCCGCGCTCGCGAACGCGATCTCGTTCCTCAACGCCGAGTGGAACAACAAGGCTGCCGGCATCGTCGGCTACGGCTCCGCCATGGGCGTGCGCGCCATCGAGCACCTGCGCGGCATCCTCTCGGAGCTGCAGGTCGCGCACGTGCAGAAGACCGGCATGTTCTCGCTCTTCACCGACTTCGAGAACTTCTCCGCCTTCAAGCCGACGGAGCTGCAGGCCGAGTCGGTCGCCCCGATGCTCGACCAGCTGATCGCCTGGACGCGGGCGCTCGAGGGCGTGCGCAAGGGCGAGCTCGTCGACGCCTGAGTCTCACCGACGCGATGCGGGTCTCCCTCGGGGGAGGCCCGCATCGCGTCTTCTCGCGATCGAACCGGCCGGCGATCTGATTATCAGATAGAGTGTGGCCATGCGAACGATCAGCGCGACCGAAGCGTCTCGCCGGTTCTCCGAGCTGCTCGACGCGATCGAGGCGGGCGACACGGTCACGGTCACCCGAGGCAACCGGAGGATCGCAGAGATCAGGCCGGTTCGTCGCCGCACAGGACGCGATCTGCGAGCGGCGCTCGGCGACATCCCGCCGCCCGACGACCGATTCGTCGCTGACATCGCTGGCGCGATCGAGGATCTGACCGACGAGGGGACGGACCCTTGGGCCGGCGAGTGATCCTCGACACGAACGTCCTGATCGACTACGAGCGTGGTGCTCTGGATCGCGGCGCGCTCGACGACGATGAGCTGGCCATCGCGGCGATCACGGTGGCCGAGTACCGGACGGGCATCGAGCTGGCCGAGACTGCGGAGCGCGCTGCTGCCCGCTCGCGCGCCCTGGCCGCGATGGTGGGTGCCGTGGAGGTGCTGGAGTACACCGAGGCGACGGCGGCCCATCACGCTCGCCTGATCGCCCATGTGCGCCGGTCGGGGAGGTCTCGAGGGGCTCACGATCTCATCATCGCTGCGCACGCAGCCCAGACGGGCCGTGTGCTGCTCAGCCGCGACGCGCTCGCGCGGTTCGCCGATCTCCCGGGCGTGACCGCCGACCGACCGTAGTCGCGCACCGGATCTCGAGCCGACCGGGGCGCCTGCGAGGATCGGTGCATGCGCGCTCTCGTCCTCGATGCCCCCCGCTGCACACCCGTCGTCCGCGACGTGCCCGCACCCGTGCCGCCCGTCGGCGGGGTGGTCGTGCGGGTCGAGGCGACGGGTCTCTGCCGCAGCGACTGGCACGCGTGGGCGGGTCACGACGACATCGCGTTCCCGCACGTGCCGGGCCACGAGCTCGCAGGCGTCGTCTCGGCGGTCGGTGAGGGCGTCGAGCGCTGGCGCGTCGGCGATCGCGTGACGGTGCCGTTCGTGTGCGGGTGCGGTCGCTGCGAGTGGTGCCGCGCGGGCGACGCGCAGGTGTGCCCGCAGCAGGAGCAGCCCGGATTCACGCACTGGGGCTCGTTCGCCGAGCAGGTCGCGCTCCACGCGGCCGACGCGAACCTCGTCGCGATCCCCGACGGCATCGACTTCGCGACCGCCGCGAGCCTCGGCTGCCGCTTCGCGACCGCCTACCGCGCGCTCGTCGGTCGCGCGCGCGTCGCGCCGGGGGAGTGGGTGACTGTGATCGGCGCCGGTGGCGTAGGCCTCAGCACCACCATGATCGCTCGGGCGCTCGGCGCGCGGGTCGTCGCCGTCGACCGCAACCCCGCCGCGCTCGAGCTCGCGCAGCGGCTCGGGGCCGAGCACGCGCTCATCGCCGACGGTGCCGACATCCCCGCTGTGGTGGCCGCGATCACGCAGGGCGGCAGCCACGTCACCGTCGACGCGGTCGGCAGCGAGCAGACGGCGTCGGATGCCGTGCTGAGCCTGCGCAGGCGCGGCAGGCACGTGCAGATCGGCCTGCTCCCGCCCGTCGACGGGCATCCGCGCATCCCGATGGACCGCGTCATCGCGTGGGAGCTCGATGTGCTCGGCAGCCACGGCATGGCGGCGCGCGACTACCCCGGGATGCTCGCGCTCATCGAGACCGGCGCGCTGCAGCCGCAGCGGCTCGTCGAGCGCACCGTGGGGCTCGAAGCCGCGGCGGGCCTGCTGCCCGGGTTCGACCGTGCCACCGCCGCGGGCATCACGATCGTCGACCCGCGGCGGTGACGGCTGGGCTCAGCCCTCCTGCGTGATCGGCTCGAGCGTGAGGAAGAGCCCGCCGTAGGCGGGCAGGCTCACGCTGAAGCTCTGCAGGTCGTCGACGTGGGCGATGCTGTCGCCCGTCGCGGCGTCGATGACCTCGCACTGCGTCTGCAGCGCCTCGGAGTGCACCGTGCCCTCGATGGGCTCGCCCGAGAAGTTGAGCGCCGTCACCTGGATGCGCGCGTCGGCGTCGGTGGCGACGCCGTCGTCGAGCCGGTGGACGAGCACGAGCATGCTCGGGTGCGCGACGGGCGGCACGTCGAGCTGCGTCGCCGTCGCGATGCCGTGCTCACGACGGGTGCGCAGCACCTCGGCGAGCCCGTTGACGAACGAGTCGGGCTGCGCGATCTGCTCGGGCAGCGATCCGTACAGCGCGCGTCCGCGGGGCATGCCCGACGTCGAGGTGGTCGCCTCCGGGAAGGCGTCGAGCAGGTCGTGCGCGCCGCGCTCGATCCAGCGCGTGTCGCCCGTCGAGATGAGGTCCTGCACCTGCTCCGCCGGCAGCGTGAGCATGCCGGTGAGGTCCCAGCCCGAGAGCGCGAAGACGCCCGGCTGCCAGGCGTTGTACTTCGCGAGCAGCAGGTGCGCGTCGCGGATCGCGGGGACGGCCTCGTCGGTGATGTCGTCGAGCCGCTCGAACCCCTGCGTTGCGGCGATGAGCGAGGTCGTCGTGCACGCGATGCCGTTCTGCGTGAAGACCCGGTTGTAGTCGGCGGTGCCCGTGAGCTTCTCGGTGAGCTCGGCGCGGATGACCTCGGCGAGCTCGGCGCCCGTCGTCTCGGCGTGCCGGAACGGGTAGACGTCGTCGCGGTGCAGCGTCGCCCAGTGCACGAGCTCGTAGGTGAGCTCGTCGTGGTTCTGCAGCCCGTGCACGAGCGCGACCGGCTCGACGCCGAGCTCGAGCGACGTCATGAGCGTCAGCCGCAGGAACTCCGTGTCGCCCGTGGCGAGCGCGTGGTGGTAGCCGGGACGGCTCACGAAGTCGTAGGAGAGGTCGGCGCCGACGGCGCTCGTGTCGCGGATGTCCTCGATCGTGAGGTTGAGCTCCTGGAACGTGAAGCCGCCCACCTTGCGCACCATGCCGGCGATGATGTGGTTCGCCGCGTGCGAGAGCGGGTGGCCCTCCGACCAGGCCGGCAGGCCCTCCGCGGCCTTCTCGACGCCGAGGAATCCGTTCGCGTCGAGGCGCAGCGCGCTCGTGCCCAGGTCGCCGAGCGAGTGGAGCGCGTCGCCGATGACGAGCCGCATGCCCGCGAAGGTCGGGTCGAGCCAGTTGATCGACGGTTGGCCCTGCTTGAAGTAGTGGAGGTAGACCCAGCGGCGCTGCACGCCGTCGACGCCCTCGACCGCCGCGGTCGCGCTCCAGTTCGTCTCCTTCACGCCGGGCACGTAGAAGATGACGCGCTGCAGCTCGCCGATGATGTAGCCCCGGTTGCTGAGCTCGCGCTCGCACGCGGGGTCGAGGTTGACGGCGTCCCTGCCCTCCGGCACGTCAGGGAGCAGGTGCCAGTCCTCGGGCGGGATCTCGACCATGTGGTAGATCCCGGGGTAGTCCTTGAACGCCATCTCCGCGAGCCGGAAGTCGGCGCCCTTGCCCGTGTGGCCGGGCACGATGTCGTCGATGACGCTGCCGTTGTGCGCGTCCGCGACGTCGGAGAGGCGACGGAACGCATCCTCGTCGCCGAAGGCCGGATCGATCTGCGTGCTGATGCGGTCGAAGTGGCCGTCGACGCTGGGCGTCTCCTGCCAGGCCGTGATGCCGCCTGCCCGCTTCACGGGACCGGTGTGGAGGCCGTTGATGCCGATGTGCTCGAACGCCTCCCAGAGCGCCTCCTCGCCGAGCGCGTCGAGGAACGACTGCCCGGGCCGGGTGATGAGCGAGATCGGGTAGGCGGTGAACCACACGTCGGTCACCCCGATCGCCCGGCGCGCGTCGGGGCGGGCGTAGGGGTTGCGCCACATCGACGGCTGCCCCGAGAGCTGGCGGCTCAGGACGTCGGCGTCCTTGAGCATCGACTGCCGCACGAGCCACTCGACGTAGGAGGGGTTCGAGCCGTTCGCCGTGCGCGGGTCGGTGCGGAATCGTCGCACGCTGCCGCCGCGGAACTGATCGCGCGGGCGCAGCCTGCGGGGGCGCGCGGGGTAGCGCTGCTCGTCGTAGGTGATCTCGGGGCCGTGCTCGTCGGGCTCATCCACGGTGCAGTCCTATCAGGCTTTCTTGGGGCAGGCAGGCGGGTCCTCCCAGCGTAGGCGGCCGGGGGACCCGCCGTGCCCAGCAGCGGTGGCGCGTCGAGCGCCCCGCGTCAGCTCACGGCAGCTGGTTGCGGTCGGCCGCGGCGGCGGGGGAGACCGGCATCTCCTCGCCGCGCTTGAGCGCGACGATCTTGCCCGTGCGGGTGAACTCCTCGTCGACCTCGCCGTCGTGGCGGTGCACGACGAGGCTGATGACGATCGCGACGACGAGGTTGAGGAAGAAGCCCGGGACGATCTCGTAGAGCGTGAAGAAGCCGATCTCGGTGGCCTTCTCGATCGCGTCCCAGATGAAGACGGTCGCGGCGCCGACGATCATGCCGGCGAGCGCACCCCAGTTCGAGAGTCGGCGCCAGAAGAGGCTCAGCAGCACGATCGGGCCGAAGGCGGCACCGAATCCCGCCCACGCGAAGCCGACGAGGCCGAGGATCGTGTCGGACGGAGTGATCGCGAGCACGGCGGCGACCGCGGCCACGATGAGCACGCAGGCGCGGCCCAGGATGACGAGCGTCTTCTGCGACGGCTGGCGCTTCACGAACACCTGCATGAGGTCCTCGACGAGGGCCGACGAGCAGACGATCAGCTGGCTCGAGAGCGTCGACATGATGGCGGCGAGCACCGCGGCGAGCACGAGTCCGGCGACGAACGGGTGCAGCAGCGCCTGCGACATGGCGAGCACGACGGTCTCGGGGTTCGCGAGCTCCATGCCCGACTGCTGCACGTAGGCGATGCCGACGAAGCCCGAGACGACGGCGCCGATGAGCGAGATGACCATCCAGCCGATGCCGATGCGGCGGGCCGGGCGCGCGGCGGCGACCGACTTGAGCGCCATGAAGCGCACGATGATGTGCGGCTGGCCGACGTAGCCGAGGCCCCACGCGAGCGACGAGATGATGCCGAGCAGGACCATGCCGTCGAAGTCGGCCGGGATGAGGCCGGTGAGCTCGGCGCCGGAGTCGGTGATGCCCTCCTGCACGCCCTGGAGGCCGCCGACGGTGAAGAAGGCGATGACGGGGATGATGATGAGGGCGAGGAACATCATGAGGCCCTGCACGACGTCGGTGAGGGATGCGCCGAGGAAGCCGCCGAAGAGCGTGTACAGCAGGGTCACGCCGCTGACGAGCAGCATGCCCCAGATGTAGTTGGCGTCGAACGTCGACTCGAAGAAGACGCCGCCGGCGACCATGCCGGAGGAGACGTAGAACGTGAAGAAGATGAGGATGATGAGGCCCGACACGATGCGCAGCGCTCGCGAGCGGTCGCGCAGGCGGTTCTCGAAGAAGCTCGGGATCGTGATGGAGTTCTTCGCGACCTCCGTGTAGGCGCGCAGCCTCGGGGCGACGAACTTCCAGTTGAGGTAGGCGCCGATCGTGAGACCGATCGCGATCCAGGCCTCGATGAGGCCGGCGGCGTAGATCGCGCCCGGGAGGCCCATGAGCAGCCAGCCCGACATGTCAGAGGCGCCCGCGGAGAGTGCCGCGGTGAAGGGGCTCAGCTCGCGGCCGGCGAGCATGTAGTCCTCGTGGCTCTTGGTCTTGCGGGCGGCGTAGATGCCGATCCCGATCATCGCGGCGAAGTACACCGCGATCGCGAGCAGCTGGAATGTGATGTCTGACATCGTCGTCCCCCTCGTGGATACGGCACCCAGCCTACGCATGCGCTTCCCACAGCGACACATGCGACTGCGGCAGCGGTCCGCCCGGCGACGACTTCCCCTGGTTGGGGGCCGCCTGGAGTCGGTGGGATGCGGTTGCGAGCGTGGGCGCGGGCCGCTACGACGAAGCGTGGTCGTTGTGACGAAGCGTGACAGGGCGCCTTCTCGGGCTGACGATCGCCGTCATAGCCTGCGAACACCGACCCGGAAGGCACCACACCATGACTCGCATCGACGTCTCCCACGCCGGCAGCCTGCCCCGCACGCCCGAGCTCATCGCCGCGAACGCCGCTCGCTCGCTCGGCGCCGACGGCCTCACGCTCGAGCGCGGCCCCGAGTTCGAGTCGCTGCTCGCCGCAGCGGTCGCCGACCTCGTGCGCCGGCAGCAGGACCTCGGCATCACCATCGTCGGCGATGGCGAGTACGGCAAGGCGATGTCGAGCGCGCAGGACTACGCGGCGTGGTGGAGCTACGTGTTCCAGCGAGTCGAGGGGCTCGAGGTGACGGGCGAGGACATCTTCACCGAGCCGCCCGTGCGCAGCGAGCCCGGTCGCGTGCGACTGACGTCGTTCCCCGACCGTCGCGACTGGGTGCGCTTCAAGGACGCCTACCTCGACCCCGAGCATCCGCTGCTCGAGTCGACGCCCGCGACGGCCTTCCCCGCGACGACGGGACCGCTGCGCTACACCGGCCAGCAGGCCATCGCGACCGACATCGCCAATCTCAAGGCCGGCCTCGACGGGAGCGGCGCGCAGCAGGGCTTCCTCACGGCGCTCTCGCCGGGATCCGCCGCGCGCATCGCCAACCGTCACTACGCGAGCGACGAGGAGCACATCTGGGCATGGGCCGAGGTGCTGCGCGAGGAGTATCGGGCGATCGTCGACGCCGGGCTCATCGTGCAGATCGACGACCCCTCGCTTGCCGAGAACTTCGACCAGATCAACCCCGAGCCGGCGATCCAGGACTACCTCGACTTCACGCGCATCCGCGTCGAGGCGCTCAACCACGCCATCCGGGGACTCCCGGAGGAGCAGGTGCGGCTCCACCTGTGCTGGGGCTCGTGGCACGGCCCGCACACGACCGACGTCGCGCTCGCCGACATCGCTCCGCTCGTGCTCGAGGTGAATGCCGGCTCGTACTCGTTCGAAGCGGCGAATGCGCGCCACGAGCACGAGTGGCGCGTGTGGGAGCACGTCGAGCTGCCGGCCGACAAGCGCATCGCGCCCGGTGTGATCGGCCATGCGACCAACGTCGTGGAGCACCCGGAGCTCGTGGCCGACCGCATCGAGCGGTTCGCCAGGATCGTCGGGCCGGAGCGCGTCATCGCGTCGACCGACTGCGGTCTCGGTGGCCGCATCCACCCGTCGATCGCGGTCGCGAAGCTCGAGTCGCTCGGAGCTGGCGCTCGGCTCGCGGAGGAGCGCCTCGGCGCAGCCGTCTCGATCGTGTGACGAGACCCTGACCGCTGAGCGCGGCGACGGCATGCGCCGCCGCCGCGCTCAGCCGTGCGGCCCTGGGCCGCGCGGTCGTCGGCGTCAGTCCGAGGATGCGTCGACCGGCGCTCCCGAGTCGTCGAGCACGAAGGTGACCTCGAGGTTCACCTGCCAGGACGTGATCTGCCCGTCCTTGATGTTCACGACGTGGTCCTTGACCCACGCGCCCTCGATGCCGCGCAGGGTCTGACCGGCGCGCGCGATGCCCTGACGGATCGCGTCCTCGAAGCTCTGCTCCGAGCGTGCGCTGATGGTGGTGATGCGTGCGACAGATGCCATTGCCGTCCTCCTCGACTGCGGTGCGAGGGGTGTCCCCGCGCTGACAGCCAAGCGCGGATGGGCGCCGGGCGGAAGGGCGGACTACGGCAGGCGCGGCTCGTCGTCGGCGCTCTCGCGTTGCCCGAGCGCCGGCAGCGTGCCGGTCGGCTGCTGCAGTCGGGGCGTGAGCACCGAGGCGACATCCGTCTCGCTCGAGTAGGCGAGGAACCCGAGGTGCGCCTCGTACCGATCGAGCACGTCGTCGATGACCTGCTGCTTCGTGAGCCCCATGAGGTCGTAGCCGCCGGAGCCCGTCTGCGTGAACACCTCGAGCCGGAAGTAGACGTCGATCTCGCGCGACATGCGTCCGCCGAACATGGGCACAGGGGCTTCGACCATGGCGACCTGGTAGTGGAAGTCGCGCTGCTCGTCCATCGACACGCGCAGCAGGGGCTCGTCGACGCCCGTGGCGGCATTCGCCATCGTGGTCCGCTCGACGACGTAGCCCTGGGCGCGGAACTCGGCGGCGACCTCGTCGATCGCGGGGCGCACGACCCGGTCGAGGAACTGCTCGACCTGTCGCTTCGAGGGGAACGATCGCAAGCGCTCCAGGCGCTGCGCCAACGACCGCTCCGGCGCGCGGCCGCCGGTCGGGGCCATCGAGCGGCGACGCAGCACGAGGCCCTCGCGCTCAGCCCGTTCCATGCGCAGCGCCTTCGAGAACGACAGCATCACGAGGTAGGCGATGATCGTCACCGGCAGCGCGAAGATGAGCGTCGCGTACTCCATGGTGGTGACGCCGCCGGCGATGAGCATGGCGATCGTGAGCACGGCGGTCAGCAGCGCCCAGAAGATGCGCAGCCACTTCGGTCCGTCCTGCGAGGGGTCGGCGATCGAGGTGGAGAAGTTCGACATCACCATCGCGCCCGAGTTCGCGCTCGTGAGGTAGAAGAGCATGCCCGAGAGCGTCGCGAGCCCGATGAGGAGCATCGCGCCGGGGAACATGCCGAGCAGTGCGTACCAGCCCTGCTCCGGACTCTCGACCGCGAGGGCGGCGAAGGCGTCGTTGCCCTGCAGCACCTCCCAGAGCGCCGAGTTGCCGAAGAGCGAGACGATGATGAAGTCGCACAGCACGGGCGCGGTGATCGCGGCGATGACGAACTCCCGCAGCGTGCGCCCGCGCGAGATGCGGGCGAGGAAGACGCCCACGAACGGTCCCCATGCGAGCCAGAAGGCCCAGAAGAAGAGCGTCCAGCCACCCATCCATGCCGCGCCGTCGGGCTCGTACGCGAAGGTCTGGAGCGTGCGCTCGGGGAGCGTCACGAGGAACCGCCCGATGTTCTCGACGAAGGCGTTGAGCAGGAACGCCGTCTGGCCGGTGAAGAGGATGTAGAGCATCATCGCCGCGGCGCTCCACAGGTTGAGCTCCGCGATCCAGCGGATGCCCTTGTCGACGCCCGAGGTGGTCGCGGCGATCGTGAGCACCACCGCGAGCACGACGAGCGCGATCTGCAGCCCCAGCCCCTGCTCGAGCCCGAACAGGAGCGAGAAGCCGACGCTCAGCAGCACGACGCCGATGCCCATCGAGGTCGCGACGCCGAAGACCGTGCCGACGAGCGCGATCGTGCTGATGCCGTCGCCGAGCGGGCCCTTGACGCGCTTGCCGAGCAGCGGGTAGAGCGCCGCGCGGATCGACAGCGGCATGCCCCAGCGGTACGCGAAGTAGCCCATCGCCATCCCGAGCAGCGCGTACATCGACCAGCCCGCGATGCCGTAGTGGAACATCGTCCAGACCACGGCGTCGCCCGCGGCGGCGCTCGTGCCGCCCTCCATCGCGGGAGGGTCGAGGTACTGGGCCACCGGCCCGGTCACCGAGTAGAAGAGCATGTCGATGCCCACGCCGGCCGCGAAGAGCATCGACACCCACGTGAACAGCCCGTACTGCGGACGCGAGTGATCCGGCCCGAGGCGGACCTTGCCCTCCTTGCCGAGCGCGACCCACAGCACGAACGCCACCACGAGCGTGACCGTGACGACGTAGTACCAGCCCAGGTTCGTCGCGATCCACGTGACGACCGCGAGCATCGTGTCCTTCGCGAGCTGCGGCATGAGCATCGCCCACGCGGAGAAGGCGACGATGACGACGGCCGAGACGATGAGCACGGGCCAGTGGACCTTCGCCCGCGGGTCCTCGACGATCTCCGACTGGCCGCGACTCAGGTCGCTGCGGGAGACGGGCGCCTCGTCGTGGCGCCGCTCGGGCTTGCGCTCGGTGCCGCCGAAGCGGGCCCGCTCGAGGTTCGGCGGGCTCGTCCGACCCGCTGCCGACCGCTGTGCCTCGTCGCGCTCCTGCGCCCCACCCTCGCTCGAGCTCGTCACGCCTCCAGCCTTTCATGTTCCGGGACGCTGTTCCATTTCGCGCGGTCGCGGCTGCCGCAGCTCCGGGAGGGGCTGTGGCTCGCCGGGCGCGCGGACCACCAGCCGTCCAGATCAGGCCGGATGGGCCGGACCCGCACCGCGCGGGTCGCGCCCCGGCCTCCTTCGGAGGTTGCGTGTCCTAGCATGCATGACCATGGAGCTCATGGCGGTACCCGTGCTCCGACCGGCGGCGACGCGGCCGCCGGACCGTGGCCGCCGCCATGAGGTCTGCCTCGTGCTCGAACCGC
>NZ_BAAAKK010000001.1:643774-691572 GCF_039527715.1 Agrococcus citreus | reverse complement strand
ACGCGCGATGGACGCGCCACGAGGGATCGCGGCTCTGCATGAGCGTCCACGGCAGCGCCCCCACCGTCACCGGGTCGCAGGGCCGTGCCGAGCGCCGCGCGGATCCCTCACTCCCACAGCAGGCTCGATCAGAACACAGAGGAGAACGAATCGTGCGATTGGCAACAAAGCTCGGTGCGCTGGCAGTCGCCGGCGCGCTGCTGCTCACCGGATGCAGCCCGGGAGCGACCCCCGAGGCAGATCCCGCCGCGACCAGCCTCGTCATCGGCAACAACGGTGACGCGATCACCTGGGACCCCGCCGAGATGAAGGAGGGCGCGATCATCCAGTACGCGGAAGCCGTCTACGACCCGCTGCTGCGCAAGACGGCGGACGCGACCATCGAGGCGAACCTCGCCACGGCATTCACGTACAACGACGACCTCACCGAGCTCACGCTCGAGCTGCGCGAGGACGTGGTGTTCAGCGACGACACTCCCTTCGACGCCGACGCTGTGGTCGCCAACATCGAGGCGCGCAGGGCCGGCGCCGGAAGCGCGTCCGAGGCGGCGAAGACGATCACCGAGGTCGTCGTGATCGACGACTACACCGTGCAGCTCAACCTCGAGGCACCGAACCCGGGGCTGCTCTCGGCCCTGGCCACCTACCTCGGGTTCATGGCCAGCCCTGCCGCCATCGAGGCGGGCACGCTCGGCAGCGAGCCGGTGGGAAGCGGGCCGTACACGCTGAACGCGGGCGAGTCGGAGTCGGCCGTGCGCTACGTGTTCGACGCCGCACCGGACTACTGGAACGCCGAGGCGTACCCGTTCGACACGATCGAGATTCGCCCGTACGAGGACTTCTCCGCTCGATACAACGCACTCGCGACCGGCCAGATCCAGTTCATGTACGGCACCTCCGACATGGTCGCGCAGGCGGAGTCGGCCGGCTTCACGGTGCAGACTGTGCCAGGGGAGTGGCAGGGCATCATCATGCAGGACCGCGGGGGCTCCGTGCTGCCGGCCCTGGGCGACGTCCGCGTGCGACAGGCGTTCAACTATGCGCTCGATCGCGAGGCGATCCTCGAGAGCTACTACAGCGGATTCGGCCAGGTCTCGACGCAGACCTTCAACCCGGCGAGCGAGGCCTGGGTCGATGAGCTCAACGAGGCCTACCCGTACGACCCCGAGAGGGCACGGGAGCTGCTCGCCGAGGCCGGCTATCCCGATGGCTTCTCGATCCCGATCGGGTACTCGGAGGGCTTCATGTCGCCGCTCGTGCCGATCGTCGCCCAGTACCTGGGCGACATCGGCGTGGAGGTCGAGCAGGTGCCGATCAACGGCTTCTCCGATGGCGGTCTCGAGACGCTCATCGCGCAGCCCGCGTTCATGCTGTCGTTCTCGACGAACATCCCCGCCTGGACCGACGTGCTGAACAAGCTCACCCCGACGGCGCTGTGGAACAGCTTCGGCTACACGGATGACACCGTCACGCGACTGCTCGAGGAGATCCCAGCCGCGACCGGCGATGCGCAGGCGCAGCTCTACCGGGAGCTCAACACGCACCTCGTCGAAGAGGCCTGGTTCGCGCCGATCGTGACCCAGCAGAACGTCTACCTCTCCTCGGAGGAGATCTCGGTGACGATGCAGCAGGCTCAGCTGGTTCCGAGCCTCCGCTTCTTCGCCCCGGCCAGCTGACCCGTGCGGTGGGGCGGACCACCGGTCCGCCCCACCGCACCTCCCACCAAGGAGCCACCATGTTGCGGTTCATCGCGCGTCGCGCCGCTGCAGGACTGGGCCTGGCCTTCACCGTCGTCACCGGGATGTTCTTCTTCCTCCACCTCACCGGCACCGACCCAGCCAGAGGCGCCCTCGGGCTCTACGCCACCGAGGCGCAGGTCGAGACTCGCCGCCAGCAGCTCGGCCTCGACCGCCCCGTCGTCGAGCAGTACCTCGACTGGCTGGGCCACGCGATCCGGGGGGATCTCGGGATGTCGTCTGCCCAGAGCACGCCGGTCATCGAGCTGCTCGTCACGAGGCTGCCCGTCACCGTGTCCCTCGCGCTCGGCGCCATCGTCGTCGCCGCGACGATCGGGGTGCTCCTCGGCCTCGTCGCCGCCATCAAGCCCGGTCGCATCGATCGACTGCTCCAGGTCGTCATGGTGATCGGCTTCGCGCTCCCCAACTTCTGGGTGGCGATCATCCTGGCGATCGTCTTCGCCGTGAACCTCGGATGGTTCCCCGCCACCGGCTACATCCACATCGCCGACTCCCCGAGCGGCTGGCTCCTCAGCATCACCCTGCCGGTGATCGCGCTCGCCATCGGGTCCATCGCCGCGATCGCTCAGCAGCTGCGCAACTCGGTGATCAGCGTCTACAGCCAGGACTACATCCGGACGCTGCGCAGCCGGGGGCTGCCGTCGCGGAACATCCTGCTGACCCATGTCCTGCGCAACGCCGCGCCGCCCGCCCTCACCATGCTCTCGCTGCAGTTCATCGCCGCGATGAGCGGCGCCGCCATCATCGAGCGGGTGTTCGGCCTGCAGGGCATCGGCTCGGTGGCGATCAACGCCAGCGGCAACAGCGACATCCAGGTGATCATGGGCGTCCTGCTCTTCACAGTGGCCCTCGTCGTGCTCGTCAACCTCGCCGTCGACGTCGTCTACGGTGCACTCAACCCGAAGGTTCGGAACGCATGACGGCAGCAGTGCAGGCCACGCCGACCGACGGCATCCGGCTCAGGAGGATCAAGCGGTTCGCTCGCAACCCCATCGGCATGGCGGCCGCCGCGGTGCTCCTGAGCATCCTGGTGCTCGCGGTGTTCGCGAGGCAGCTGGCTCCGTACGACCCCAACCTCATCCAGCTCTCCGAGACCCTGCTGCCGCCGAGCGGTGCGCACCTGCTGGGCACGGATGCCAGTGGGCGCGACGTGCTCAGCCGGCTGCTCTGGGGTGCACAGGTCAGTCTGCAGGCCGGCGCGATCATGATCGGCACTGCCATCCTCTGCGGCGTCCCGACCGGCCTCATCGCGGGGTACTCCTCCCGCTGGTTCGACGGCGTCGCCAACTGGTGCGCGAACCTGCTGATGTCGCTGCCGGAGATCCTCGTCATCATCGTCGTCATCACGTCGCTCGGCAGCGGCCTGACACCGACGATGGTGACGCTCGGGGTGCTCGCATCGCCGGACCTGTTCCGCCTCACGCGCAGCGTCGTGGTGAACGTGCGGGACGAGCTCTACATCGACGCCGCCCGCGTGTCGGGCCTCGGCAGCACGCGGATCATCTTCCGGCACATCCTGTCGGTGGTGCTCGGGCCACTGCTCGTGCGTGCCTCCTTCGTCTTCGGCCTCGCGATCATCGTGCAGTCCGGGCTCGAGTTCCTCGGCTTCGGAGACCCGTCGCGGCCCAGCTGGGGCGGCATGCTCAGCGAAGCGTTCCAGACGATCTATCGCGCGCCCGAGCTCGTGATCGCGCCCGGCGCGGCGATCGGCCTGACCGTGATGGCGCTCGTCGTCTTCGGCGCTGCCATGGCGGACGCCCTTGGGGCAGACCGTGGCGACGGCACCGGGAAGGCGAAGCAGCGGCGCGCCTCGGCAGCGGGGCTCGCCGAACCGTCGCTCGACGTCTCGACCATCGAGGGCGCAGTGGTCCCGGCGGAGGATGCGCTGCTCCAGATCGCGAACCTCCGGGTGACGTATCCCGGAGACGGCGACACCGAGAAGCCGGTCGTGCGAGGCATCTCCCTCCACGTCGACCGGGGGGAAGTGCTCGGCCTCGTCGGCGAATCCGGCTCCGGCAAGTCGCAGACGTCGTTCGGCATCCTCGGGCTCCTGCCGCCCGAGGCGCGAGTCTCCGCTGCGCGCATGACCCTCGGCGACGCGACCCTCATCGGTGCCTCTGAGCAGCAGCTCCAAGCACTGCGCGGCACCCGGATGGCGTACGTGCCGCAGGAGCCGATGTCGAACCTCGACCCGTCGTTCACGATCGGCACGCAGCTGACCAAGCCGATGCGCCACAAGCTCGGCATCGGCAAGGCCGAGGCGACGCAGCGAGCCCGCGAGCTCCTCGATCGAGTCGGCATCCCGGACCCGGTCCGCACCATGGCGGCGTATCCCCACCAGCTCAGCGGGGGCATGGCGCAGCGCGTGCTCATCGCCGGCGCCGTGTCGTGCGACCCCGAGCTCCTCATCGCGGACGAGCCGACCACGGCCCTCGACGTGACGGTGCAGGCCGACGTGCTGAACCTGTTGCGCGACCTGCAGCGGGAGCGGAACATGGCCATGATCCTCGTCACCCACAACCTCGGCGTCGTCGCCGACATCTGCGACCGCGTGGCGGTGATGCAGGACGGCGTGATCGTCGAGCAGCGCGGTGTCCGTGAGCTCTTCGCTGCGCCGCAGCATCCGTACACCCGCATGCTGCTCGATGCGACGCTCGAGGACGCCCGCCCCCGCTCTCAGCGCCCGACCGGGAACGGGGCGCTGTGATCACCGAGGCGAAGCACGAAGCCGCGCCACCGCTCCTCGACGTCTCGCACCTGGACGTCGTCTACCGGGCGAAGGGCTTCCGTCGCACACCGTTCCGTGCGCTCACCGACGTGTCGATCTCGATCGACCGCGGCAGGACGCTCGGCCTCGTCGGGGAGTCGGGGTCGGGCAAGACGACACTCGGTCGCGCGATCGTCGGCCTCGTTCCCGTCGCGTCGGGCAGCATCCGGTTCGAGGGCGAGGAGATCTCCATGCTCTCTACGCGGCGGCGAAGGCGCCTGAGCCGCGACATCGGCGTGGTGTTCCAGGACCCGTACTCCTCGCTCAATCCGGCGATGACGATCGAGGCGATCCTCACAGAGCCGCTCACCGCGCACGGGATGAGCCGCAGGGATGCGTCGAGGCGGGTCGGTGCCCTGCTCGACAGCGTCCAGCTCGCGGCGGACTCGGGGCGGCGCCTGCCCCGGGAGTTCTCGGGTGGCCAGCGCCAGAGGATCGCGATCGCCCGCGCGCTCGCCCTCGAACCGAAGCTGATCGTGTGCGACGAACCGGTGAGCGCCCTCGATCTCTCGACCCAGTCGAAGATCCTCGACCTCTTCATCGACATCCAGGAGCAGACGGGTGTCTCGTACCTGTTCGTCACCCACGACCTCGCCGTCGTGCGGTACATCAGTCACGACGTCGCGGTGATGCTCGGCGGCGAGATCATCGAGACCGGCACCGGCGAGATCATCACCTCCACGCCCACGCATCCCTACACGCAGAAGCTGCTCCTGGCCTCGCCGGTCCCGGACCCTGAGCGCCAGGCCGCGCGCCGTCGGGAGTACATGCGGCTCACCTGACGCCGCCGGGCACGAGCGCACCGCGCTCGCGCCTCAGGCCACCTCCGGCTCGCCGAGCGACAGCATGAGCCGGTTCGCCCAGTTGAAGAACGCGGCGCCCGCGATCTGGTCGACGATGCTGGCATCGTCGAGGCCCGCGGCGCGCAGCCGCTCGACGTGCTCCGGGCCGAACGCCGCGGGCGTCGCCGTCAGCGCTGCGGAGGCGTCGACGATGGCATCCCAGCGATCGTCGACCCGGGCGGCGACGCCCTCGTCGAGGAGCCGCTGCACGTCGTCGCCGCGCTCCGACAGCCGGGAGGCGGCGCGGGCGTGCACGGAGGCGCAGAACACGCAGCCGTTCACGCGCGACGCCGCGGCAGCCGAGAGCTCCCGCTCCCAGCGGGGGAGCCCGCCCGCCTCGTTCGTGAAGATGTCGAGGTCGGTGAGGGTGCGCGCCCGCAGCGCCTCGGGGTCGCGCGCGAGCAGCCGGAAGTACGGGCTCGAGGAGCGCGACGCCTCGACGAGCGCGTGGCGCTGCAGCTCGGTGAGCTCGTCCTCGGGCACCGGGGGCGCCCACGGCACCCAGCCGAGGCCGCGCTGCGTGAAGCGCTCCGGCCGCGAGAGGCCGACGTGGTCCTGGATGTCGGTCATGCGCGCGCCCCTTCCAGCTCGGGCTCGGCGGTCGTGGCAGTGGTCGCGGTCGCGGTCGCGGCGAGCGTGCGGAGGCCGTGCACGAGGCGCAGCTGGAACGCGAGGAAGGCGACCAGCTGGCTGACCGAGACGATGGCGTCGGCGCACCAGCCTGCGTCGACGAGCGCGCGCAGCGCATCCGGACGGGCGTCGCGCGGGTGCAGCACGAGCAGGTGCGCGTGCTCGAGGAGCGCGGCGAGCCGGTCACCGATCACCGTGCGGTCGACGGCGGCGACAGGCCCCGGTCGTGCCTCAGCCGCGAGCCCCGGCTCCCGATAGTCCCCGTAGGGCCCGGATGCCCGACCCGCGTTGGCCGCGCCGCGCACGGCGCGCACGAGCTCGGGCTCGGCCTCGTCGTCCAGCAGCTCGAGGTAGAACGACGACGCCCGCGTCGGCTCGCCCGGGACGTCATGCAGCAGCGCCACGAACGCGGCGACGGCGTAGCGGTCGGCGAGCGCGAGCTCACCGGGGTCGGCGGGCTCGAGCAGCGCGAGGAAGCTCTGCTGCGCGTGCTCGCGCGCGTCGGGCCGGGCTCGTCGGATCTCGTCGAGCCGTGACCCCGCGGGGATCTCGGCGAGGTGGTCGATGACGTCATGCGACATGGCGCACCTCCTCGCGGTGCTGGTGCCCGACCGTCCAGCCGAGCGCGGGCGCGACCTCGTGCGCGAACAGCTCGAGCGAGCGCGCCGCGATGCGCGGCTGCGGATCGACCGAGTGGACCTGGATCGAGACCTCGGTCGCGCCGGCGGCGACGACGTCGGCGGCGAGCGACTCCGCCACCTCGGCCGTCGTGCCGAGGTGCGTCTCGCTGCGCTCGAGCAGCTCGTCGATCGAGAGGGAGCCCGGCACGACGCCGTGCAGCTGCTCGAGCTGGCGCCCGATGCCGTGCTCCGCGTGCGCGCGCACGGCGCGGCGCTCAGCGGGATCGACGACGACGACGCTGCGCGACGCGAGGATGCGCGGCGCGACGCCCGCGGGCAGCGCCTCGAGGTAGGCGTCGACGAGCGGCAGCTGCACGTCCCACACGCGCGGCGGCGTCGCGCCGTCGGCGAGGTCGGCGGGCGGCGGCTGGACGCGCGAGAGCATGAGCCCGTCGCCGCTCGCGCCGATCGCGCGCGCGCCCGCCGCCGAGAACGTCGCCTGCCAGAGTCGCTCGGCGAGGCCGTCGGCGCGCGGGTAGAGCTCGACGTCGGCGGAGCCGGCGAGCAGCGCGCGCAGCCGCTCGAGCTTCGCGTCGTAGACCGCGCGCCGCAGCGCCGGATCCTCGCCGAATGCCGTCAGCGTGCGCGGGCTGCCGCCGGTGCCGAGCCCCACCTCGACGCGGCCGCCCGAGAGCGCGTCGAGCACGGCGGCATCCTCGGCCGCGCGCGTCGCGTGCTCGTGCGCGAGGGTGAGGATCGCGGTGCCGAGTCGGATGCGCGACGTGCGGGCGGCGGCGGCCGCGAGCAGCACGAACGGCGACGGGAGGCCGCCCTCCGCCCCGTCGAGGTGGTGCTGCGCGACCCACGCGCTGCGGTAGCCCAGCTGCTCGGCGAGCGAGATCTGGTCGAGCGCGATGCGGTAGCGCGCTGCGGCGTCGGCGTCGTCGAGGACGCGGGTGAAGAATCCGATCGTTGGCGCCATCACGCCACCTCCAGTGCTGTCGTTCGGTCTCGGGGATCAGGTCGGCTGCGGTCGCGCAGCCGATCGGGAGCGGGCACCGCGTCGAGCAGCGCCCTCGTGTAGTCGTGCTGCGGCGCGGTGAGCACCTGGTGGGCGGTGCCGGTCTCGACCGCCCTGCCGCCGCGCAGCACGGTGACGGTGTCGGCGATGCGTCGCACGACCGCGAGGTCGTGGGTGATGAACAGGTAGGTGAGGCCGAGCTCGCGCTGCAGCTCGTCGAGCAGCGCCAGGATCTGCGACTGCACCGTGACGTCGAGCGCCGAGACCGCCTCGTCGAGCACGACGAGCTCGGGCTCGATGATGAGCGCGCGGGCGATCGCGACGCGCTGCCGCTGCCCGCCCGAGAGCTCCGCAGGCAGCCGGTCGACGGCGTCGGCGGGCAGCGCCACCCGGTCGAGCGCGGTGGCGACGCGCCGCGCGAGCTCGCGGCGATCGCGCACACCTCCGTCGACCGCCCTCCAGTTGCGCAGCGGCTCGCCGACGGACTGGCCGACGGTGCGCCGCGGATCGAGCGACGCGTACGGGTTCTGCGAGACGAGCTGCACGACGCGGCGCAGCCCACGATCGCGGCGCTCCGCACGCACGTCGCGCGATCCGATCCGGATGCCGCCCGCGGTCGGTGCGTGGAAGCCCGCCACCGCTCGGCCGATCGTCGTCTTGCCCGATCCCGACTCGCCGACGAGCGCGTGCGTCGTGCCCCGCTCGACGGCGAACGAGACGTCGTCGACGGCGCGGAACGCATCCGAGCCCCGCCCGTAGTCGTGCGCGAGCCGGTCGACCACGAGCAGCGGCTCGCCCGGCAGCCGCGGCGGCCGCGGCGACTCGTCGGTGAGCGACGGGGCGTCGGCGAGCAGCGCGGCCGTGTACGGGCTCGACGGGTCGCGCAGCACCGCTCGCGCCGGTCCGGTCTCCTCGAGCGCCCCGGCGCGGAGCACGGCGATCGCGTCCGCGCGCTCGGCGGCGACCGCGAGGTCGTGGGTGATGAGCAGCACGCTCGAGCCGAGCTCGCGGCGCAGGTCGTCGAGCAGGTCGAGGATGCGTCGCTGCACGGTCACGTCGAGGGCGCTCGTCGGCTCGTCGGCGATGATCAGCTCCGGCTCGAGCGCGATCGCGGCGGCGATGAGCGCGCGCTGCCGCATGCCGCCCGAGAGCTCGTGCGGGTACTGCCGGGCACGTCGCTCGGGGTCGTCGAGGCCCACGCGATCGAGCAGCTCGACGACCCGGCGACGGATGCGGTCGGGGTTGCCCCAGCGGTGGATGCGCAAGGGCGCGGCGACCGAGTCGCCGATCGTCTGCACAGGGTTGAGGGACGTGCCCGGGTCCTGCGGCACGAGCGCGATCCGTCGGCCGCGCAGCTCCTGCACGGCGCGCGCGGGGAGCCTCGCGAGGTCGACGGGGCCGCCCGCGAGGCGCAGCTCGATGGCACCGCGGTCCACGCGGCCGCCGGCGGCGAGCAGGCCGATGATCGACTGCCCGATGGTGGTCTTGCCGGAGCCCGACTCGCCGACGAGCGCGAGCACCTGGCCGCGGCCGAGCTCGAGGCTCACCCCGTCGACGACGGTGCGCCGTCCGTGTCCACGGTGAGTGCGGCCAGCGCGGTACGAGACGGCGAGGTCGGTGATGCGGAGCAGTGGGTCGTTCATGCGCTTCTCTCCCTGATGGATGCGGCGACGCGGTTGGCCGAGAGCACGACGGCCGCGACGACGACGCCGGGCAGCGTGGTGAGCCACCATGCCGTCGCGACGTAGTCGCGGCTCTCGGCGATGAGGAGGCCCCATTCGGGGATGGGCGGCGGTGCGCCGTAGCCGAGGAAGCCGAGGGTCGAGATCTGCAGGATCGCGCTGCCGAACTGCAGCGCGGCGAGCGCGAGCACGGCACCGAGCGAGTTGGGCAGCACGTGCCGGCCGAGCACGGCGAGGAACGAGCCGCCCGAGCCGAACGCCGCCTCGACGTAGTCGCTGCGCCGCACCCGCACGACCTGCGAGCGGGCGAGCCGCGCGAAGACGGCGATCGAGGTGACGCCGACCGCGATCGCGGCGTTCGCGACGCCGAAGCCGAGCAGCACGATCACGCTGAGCGCGAGCAGCAGGCCGGGGATCGCGAGCAGCACGTCGACGACGCGCATGAGCGCCTCCTCGAGCACGCCGCCGAGCGAGCCCGCGAGCACGCCGATGCCGGTCCCGATGACCAGTCCGACGAGCACGGCGATCGCCGCGCCCGAGAGCGAGTTGCCGGCTCCGAAGATGACGCGCGCGAGCAGGTCGCGGCCGGTCGCGTCGGTGCCGAACGGATGCGCGGCGCTCGGCGCCTGCAGCGCGTCGGCCGCGACGCCGGCGATGGGGTCGTGCCCGGTGAAGAGCCACGGCAGCACGGCCCACGCGAGCGCCACGACGAGCACGGCGATCGAGACGACGAGCGTCGCGGCAGGTCGTGGACGGCCTCGGCGGGCGCCGCGCTCGCCGAGCACCGCGGCGATGGCGCTCATGCGTGCACCGCCCGGCGCAGCCGCGGGTCGATCGCGGGGGAGACGAGGTCGACCGCGAGGTTGATGAGCACGAAGGCGATCGCCGAGACGACGACGATCGCCTGCAGCACGGGGATGTCGCGATTCGCGACCGCCTCCTGCGTGAGGCGGCCGAGGCCGGTGCGCGCGAAGACCGTCTCGGTGACCACGGCGCCGGCGATGAGCTCGCCGAACAGCACGCCTGCGATCGTGAGCGTCGGGAGGAGCGCGTTGCGCGCGACCTCGCGCGTCAGGATCCAGCCGGGACCGGCACCGCGCGAGCGGGCGACCGCGATGTACGGCTCGGCGACCGTGTCGTCGATGCTGCGGATGAGCACTTGCGCGAGCGGCGCCGCGATCGGCACGGCGATCGTCAGCACCGGCAGGATGAGCGCTTGCGCGGGGCTCGCGTTGATGACCGGTACGAGCCCGAGGCGGAACGACACGACCTGCAGCAGCACGATGCCGAGCCAGAAGACCGGGATCGAGACGAGCAGCGGCGGCAGCGAGCGGAACGCGCGGCGCAGCCAGCCGGCGCGGGCGCTGGTGGCGGCGACGGCGACGCCGACCGCGAGCAGCACGGCGGCGACGAAGCCGAGCGAGGCGAGCAGCGCGGTCGACGGCAGCGCCGAGCCGATGAGCGTCTCGACGCTCGCGCCGCTCTGGAGCGAGGTGCCGAGGTCGCCGGTCACGAACCCGAGCGCCGAGTGCCACAGCTGCACCCAGACCGGCTGGTCGGTGCCGTAGACGACGCGCAGCTCCTGCAGCTGGGCCGCGGAGAGGCCCAGCTCAGGGCTCGCGTAGCGGGCGGCGATGGCGTCGCCCGGCAGCGCCTGCAGCAGCAGGAAGGCGAGCACGAAGGTCGCGACCACGACGAGCGCGGCCTGACCCGTGCGACGGAGCGCGTAGCGCATCCGGCGCTCAGCCCTCGAGCCAGACGCCCGCGAGCGAGGGCCGGCCCACCGACTCCGTCGCGAAGCCGTGCACCTGCGGCTGCAGGCCGTACACCTGCGGCTCCTCGAAGAACGGCAGCACGTACGCGTGCTCGGCGAGGTGCGCCTGCACGGCGGCCGACGCGGCGGCGCGCGCCTCGGCATCGGGCTCCGACGCGACCTGCTGCAGGAGCGCCTCGAGCTCGGCGTCGATCGGCTCGCCGCTCTCGTCGGCGTTGCGCAGCGTGTCGCGGTTCTCGATCGAGTACTGGCTCTTGATGACGTCGAAGTCGGCTCGGCCGACCATCGAGTGGTAGATCTGCACCTGGTCGATGTCGCTCGCCGCCGCGGTCTGCGCCGCCTGGTCGCCCTGGAAGAGCTCGAGCTCCACGCCGATCTCGCGCAGCTGCTGCGCCACGAGCGTGATGACGTCGCGCGAGCGGGGCTGGGGGAGCGCCTCGTTCACGACGAGGTGCAGGCGCTGCCCGTCGCGGACGCGGATGCCGTCGGCGCCGACCACCCAGCCCGCCTCGTCGAGCAGGCGCTCGGCGAGCGCCGGGTCGTGCGCGTACGGGTCCTGCTCGCTGTAGCCGAGCGCGGTGCGGCTGAGCGACGACGATGCGAGCGGGTAGGCGTCCGAGAAGATCGACGAGACGACCTCCTCGCGGTCGATCCCGGCGATGAGCGCCTGCCGCACGCGGATGTCCTGCAGCAGCGGGTGGTCGAAGCGCAGGCTCAGCCCGTTGTTGACGCCGTTCGTCTGCGCCGCGTGCAGGCTGAGGCCCGCGGCCGTCACCTGCTCCTCGTGCTGGGGCTCGACCTGACGCGCGATGTGCGCCTGGCCGGCGGCGAGCGAGCCGATGCGGACGCTGTCCTCGGGTGCGATCACGATGTCGACCGCGTCGACGTAGGGGCGGCCCTGGTTCTCGGCCGACGGCGGTGCCCACGCGTAGTCCTCGCGGGCGGCGAGCCGGATGCTCGTGCCCACCTGCTCGGACTCGACCGTGAACGGGCCGGCGCCGATGATCTCGGTCGCGCTGCCGGGGCCGAAGCCCTCGGAGTCCCGCTCGAGCGACGCGTCCGCCAGCAGCCCGGAGTTGATCGTCGACACGGCCTGCGCGAAGCCTGGCGCGGGGGCGCTGAAGTGGAAGCGCACCGTGTCGTCGTCGACGACCTCGCCGCGCTCGTAGTCGTTGATCGCCTCCGAGACGATGAGCGCGCGGTCCTGGTCGCCGGTGCCGAAGAGGTCGAGGTTCGCGACGACGTTCGCCGCCGTGAGCGGCGAGCCGTCCGAGTAGGTGACGTCGGTGCGCAGGTCGAAGGTGTACTCGGTCGCGTCGGCGTTGACCTCGGGGAGCGCCGTCGCGATCCAGGGCTCGAGCTCGAGGGTCTCGGGATCCTGGTGCAGCAGCCGCGCGGTGAGGTTGTGCACGAGCGCGCCGTTCGGGTAGAAGCCTGCGGCCGGCGGGTAGAGCGTCGTGTACGCCTGGTGCTCGAGGTAGGTGAGCGTGCCGCCCGCGACCGGGGCGCCGTCGCCGACCGCGGCGGGCGCGGCCGCCTCGCTCGTGGCGCATGCCGTGAGCGCCATCGTGGTCGCGACGCCGGCGGCGAGCGCGATGCGGATGCGCTGCGGGCTGTGGATGCGCGGGGTGCGGTTCACGATGTACCTCCATAAGCGGTGCTTGGTGCTGGCACAAGCGAAGCCGATCGCGGGGCGCGTCGCACATGGCGGCGCAACACGGCGTCACACAAGGAGCGGCGGAGGCCGGGGAGGCAGGGAGGCAGGGAGGCAGGGAGGCAGGGAGGCAGGGAGGCAGGGGAGGCAGGGGAGGCAGGGACACAGGGGTGGCAGGGGAGCGGGGGGGGGGCAGGGAGCGCGCGGCCGTGCCGTGTGCACGCTGTTGTCGTCTGCCGCGGCTCGGGACGACACCTGCGTGCACACGCGCCGCGACCGAGCCAGCCCGTATGCACGCTGTTGCTGCGTGGCAGGTCGTGGGACCGCAACAGCGTGCACATGAGCTGCGGCGCGGGCCGCCACCGGCGCGTGCTCGGCGCCGTCAAGGCCGTGGGGTCACAGCCGCAGGCACCCCCGCCGAGGCCGAGCGCCCCGGCGGCCTCACTCCAGCGCCGCGAGCAGCGCGAGCGCGTAGGCGATCTCGGCGTCGGGGTCGCGGAAGCGCCCGTCGACCGTCCGGACCACCCAGCCGTGGCCCGCCTCGAGCGCGAGCAGCCGGTCGCCCAGCAGCTCTCGGAGCTGGTCCTCGCGCGGCAGCCACAGCGCGCTGTCGAGGCTGACGGAGTCGAGGGCCCACTCCGTGGTGCCGTTGAAGCCGAGCACGGGCTGGCCCTGGATCACGTGCACGTCGATCGTGAGGTGGCTGATCCAGAAGACCTCGCCGGCCACGCTGTCGCGGTCGATCGTGAAGCGATCGCCGGGGGCCGGCTCCCACAGCACGCCGGCATCGCGGATGCGGCGAGCGAGCTCGAGCGTCAGCATCATGAGCCCCAGACCATCACGCGCTCCGGAACGGGTAGCGCGGCTTGATGCGATCGTTCACGAACCGGCCGATCGAGTCGGCGTCGAGCAGCGCCTCGAAGATCGCGATCGGCACCATGCCGTAGACGTAGGTGCCGCCGTCGACGAACCGGATGGTCAGCTCGTTCCGCGCGGGATCGAAGCCGACCGCGTCGACGCTCGACGACTCGACCGGCTGCATCCGCGGCATGCATCCACGGTAGTGCTGTCCGAAGCACCGAAGCGGTGCAGGTTCAGCGCACCGCGACTCCGAGATTCTCGCTGCCGAGCCCTTCGAGCGCACAGGATGGGTGGAGGGCAGCGGCTATCCTCGGTCACGCCGCCATGTTGCAAGCGGTGCAACAACCCCAATTGAGGAGCTCCCTTGTCGGTCGGACTGCTCGCCGTCGTCGATGACATACTCTCTGCCGCACTGAAGGCGAGTGCGAAGACCGCCGGCGTCGTCATCGACGACGCCGCCGTCACCCCGCAGTACGTCCAGGGGCTCAGCCCAGCGCGCGAGCTCCCCGTCGTCTGGCGGATCGCTCGCGGAAGCCTGCTCAACAAGTTCCTGATCATCATCCCTCTCGCGCTCCTCCTCTCGGCATTCGCGCCCTGGGTGCTGCCGTACCTGCTGATCGTGGGCGGGACGTACCTGTGCTTCGAGGGTGCCGAGAAGGTCATGGAGTGGTTCGGCTTCCATCACAAGGCCGAGGAGACCGAGGCGCGGGATGAGAAGAAGCTGGTGGCCGGCGCCGTCCGCACCGACCTCATCCTCTCCACCGAGATCATGCTCATCTCGCTCGCGAGCCTCGATCCGGATCTCGGCATCTGGATGACGCTCGCCGCACTCGTGGTGATCGGCCTCGGGATGACGGTCCTCGTCTATGGTGCCGTCGGCCTGCTGGTCAAGATCGACGACGTCGGGCTGCACCTCATGACCAGAGAGGCGCCGGCGGCGCGCCGCACCGGTGCACGCATCGTGCAGTCCATGCCGGCCGTGTTCAAGGTCATCAGCGTCGTCGGCACGGTCGCCATGCTGTGGGTGGGCGGGCACCTGGTGATCGCCAACCTCGCCGAGACCTTCTGGCACGCTCCCTACGACCTGCTGCACGCGGTGACGGACGCGGTCGCAGCGGCTGGCCCGGTCATCGTGTGGCTCGCCGACACCGCCGTGTCCGCTGTGCTCGGCTTCGTGCTCGGCATGGTCGTCGTCGGGATCGTGCTCGGTGTCAGCCGCGTCCTCAAGCGCAACCCGCCGGTCGGCGCCGCCCACTGAGGCATGCCGAGCGGCACGCGGGCTCACCGCACCGCGACGTCCGCGCGAGCGCGGCGGGCCGCCTCGACGAGGTTCCCGAGGCTCTCGACCGTCTCGGCGTAGCCGCGCGTCTTCAGCCCGCAGTCCGGGTTGACCCAGAGCAGGCGCTCCGGGATCGCCCGGGTCGCGGTCGCGAGCAGCTCGTCGAGCTCGTCCCGCGTCGGCACGCGTGGGGAGTGGATGTCGTACACGCCTGGCCCGATGCCGCGTGAGAAGCCGTGCTCGGCGAGCGCGTCGACGACCTCCATGCTCGAGCGCGCCGCCTCGATGCTCGTGACGTCGGCGTCGAGACCGTCGATCGCGTCGACGACGGTGTTGAACTCGGAGTAGCAGAGGTGCGTGTGGATCTGCGTCTCGGGCGCCGCCGCGGCGGTCGCGAGGCGGAACGCCCTGACCGACCAGTCGAGGTAGGCGGGTCGCGCCTCGCGACGCAGCGGCAGCAGCTCGCGCAGCGCCGGCTCGTCGACCTGCACGATCCGGATGCCCGCCGCCTCGAGGTCGGCGATCTCGTCGGCGAGCGCGAGCGCCACCTGATCGGCGGTCTCGGCGAGCGGCTGGTCGTCGCGCACGAACGACCACGCGAGGATCGTCACGGGACCGGTGAGCATCCCCTTGACGTGCTTGTCGGTGAGCGACTGCGCGAACGCGATCCACTCGACCGTGAACGGCTCGGCCCGCGAGACGTCGCCCCAGAGGATCGACGGGCGTGTCGCGCGCGAGCCGTACGACTGAACCCAGCCGTGCTCGGTCGCGGCGAAGCCGTCGAGGTGCTCGGCGAAGTACTGCACCATGTCGTTGCGCTCCGGCTCGCCGTGCACGAGCACGTCGAGGCCCAGCTCCTCCTGCAGCTCGACGACGCGCCGCACCTCGGCGCGCAGCACCTCGGCGTAGGCGGCGTCGTTGAGCTCGCCGCGGGCGTTGCGGGCGCGGGCAGCGCGGATGTCGCCCGTCTGCGGGAACGAGCCGATCGTCGTGGTCGGCAGCGGCGGCAGGTCGAGCGCCGCGCGCTGCAGCGCGTCGCGCTCCGGGTAGGGGATGCGGCTGCGGGCGTCGGCGGGAAGGCTCGCGAGTCGTGCCCGCACGCCGCCGTCGCGCACCCCGGGTGCCGCCCGGCGGTCGGCGATCGACGCGCGCGCCGCGGCGAACGCCGACTCGTCGACCTCATCGCCGCGGAGCGCGGCGGCGAGCGCCGCCACCTCCTCGACCTTCTGGTCGGCGAAGGCGAGCCACGATCGGAGCCGCGGCTCGAGCGCCTGCTCGGCGGCGAGGTCGTGCGGCACGTGCAGGAGCGTCGTGCTCGTGCCGACCGAGACCGGGCCGCGCTCGGCGAGGGCGCGCAGCGCCTGGAGGGCGGCGTCGAGATCGGTGCGCCAGACGTTCCGGCCGTGCACGACGCCGGCGACGAGCTGCGCGGCGGCGACGTCGGGCGCCGTGCCGCGCACGAGGTCGACCGCGATCGCGTCGACCGCGTCGGCGAGCGGCTCGACGCGGCCCGCGGCGTCGCCGTGGCCGACGTGCAGCAGCACGCGCAGGCCCGCGGCGCGCGCGGCGTCGGCACCCGCGCGGGCGATCGCCTGCAGCTCGGTGAGGGTCGCGTCGTCGTGGTCGGCGATGAGGGCGGGCTCGTCGAGCTGGATCCAGGTGGCACCCGCTGCCGCGAGCGCGGCGGCGAGCTCGGCGTACGCCGGCAGCAGCCGCTCGGCGAGGTCGAGCGGGCGGATGCCCGTGCCCTTCGCGAGCGCGAGGTACGTCGCGGGTCCGACGACCACGGGCCGCGCATGCACGCCAGCCTCGCCGGCCTCGCCGAAGCGGTCGACGATGCGCGAGTCGGCGAGCGCGAAGGTCGAGTCGGCGTCGAGCTCGGGCACGAGGTAGTGGTAGTTCGAGTCGAGCCACTTCGTCATCTCGAGCGGCACGTCGTCGCCGTCGCCCCTCGCGAGCAGCCACTCGCCGGCAAGCCCCTCGGGCAGGCGACCGCGCAGACGGGCGGGCACCGCACCGAACGTGAGCGTCGCGTCGAGCACGTGGTCGTAGTGCGCGCCCTCGACCGGGATGGATGCGTCGTCGGCCCGCAGCCCGAGCGCGACGAGCCGCCGGAGATCGGCGAGCCGGTTGGCGCGGGCGGCCTCGTGGAACGCGGCGTCGTCGATCGCGCCGCGCCAATGGGCCTCGAGCGCTCGCTTGAGCTCGCGGCGGCGGCCGATCCGCGGATAGCCGAGGATCGTCCCGCCCGGGAAGGCGGGCGTGGAGGTGGCGGTGGTGGTCATGATGCTCCGGTCGGTACGGGGAGGGGATCGGGGGCAGGGCCGGGTGCGCCGGCGGGCACGGGGGCGGGAGTCGGGGTCGACAGCGCGCCGATGCCGTCGAGCACCTCGATCGCGGGGCCGTGCTCGTTGAACGTGTAGAGGTGCACGGCGCCCGGGTCGTGCTCGGCGAGTGCGCCGATGAGCGCGACGGCGGCGTCGACGCCGAGCCGGCGCGCATCGGCGGGCGAGGCGGCCTCGAGCCGCTCGGCGAGCACGCGCGGCACGGCCTCGCCGGCGAGCTCCGCGGACCGCGTGAGCCGGCGCGCGGTGGTCGGCACGACGATGCCCGGCACGATCGGGATCGTCACGCCGCGCGCGCGGGCGAGCTCGACGAACCGCGCGTAGTCGTAGGGGTCGAAGAACAGCTGCGTGATGGCCATGGTGGCCCCCGCCGACTGCTTGGCGAGCAGCGCGTCGACGTCGCGTCGCCCCGTCCCCGCACCGGGGTGGCCGTTGGGGAACGCGGCGACGGCGATCTCGGTCGCGGCACGCCGCTCCGCGAGGGCGGCGCCGCGCCGCGCACCGAGCGCTGCGCCCCGCAGGTCCGCGAGCGGGGTCTCGGCGTAGGGCACGCGCTCCGCCTCGACGCGGCCGATGAGCTGCACGAGCTCCGCCGCGGAGCCGAGCGGGCGGCGCGGGGGCTCGGCCTGCTCGAGCGGCGGGTCGCCGCGCAGCGCGAGGAACTTCGAGACGCCCGCGTCGAGGAACTGCCGCACGAGCCGAGCGGTCTCGTCCACCTCGACCCCCGCGCACGTCAAGTGCGCCATGGGGCTCGCGCCGCGGTCGAGCAGGCGCTGCAGCACCTCGAGCGAGTGGGCGGTCGAGGAGCCGGCGGCGCCGAAGGTGACCGAGACGAACTCGGGCTCGAGCGCGGCGAACGCGTCGACCGCGGCTTCGACGCGTCGGGCGGCCGCCGCGTCGCGTGGCGGGAAGAGCTCGAAGGAGTACCGCAGCCCGCTCACGCTCGCACCACCTCGAGCACGCGGGAGGGCACGACGTCGAGCGCCTGCCGCAGGTCGGCGACGATGTCGTCGACGAGCTCGATGCCGATCGAGAGCCGCACGAGGCCCTCGGTGATGCCGAGCGCCGTGCGCTCCTCGCCGCGCAGCTTGCCGTGGATCGTGGAGCCGGTGTGGATCGCGAGCGTGCGCACGTCGCCGATGTGCGTCATCTGGCTCACGAGCCGCAGGCTGTCGAGGAACGTGCGTGCCGCATCCCTGCCGCCGGCGAGCTCGATCGAGACGATCGAGCCCGCGCCGTCGGGCAGGAGCCGCGCGACCTTGTCCGCCTGCCCGTCGCCGACGCCCGGGTAGTGCACGCGCGCGACCGCCGGGTGCTCGCGGAGCGCCGCGGCGACCGCGACGGCGTTCGCGACGTGCCGCTCCATGCGCAGCGACAGCGTCTCGATGCCGTGCAGCAGCAGGAACGCGCTCGTCGGCGGCACCGTCGGGCCGTGCTCGAGCACCACGACCGATCGCAGGTAGGCGCCGAGCGCCGCGTCGCCGAACCGCTCGGCGAACGAGGGCGCGCCGTGCGGGCGCGGCTCGTGGAGGTGCGGGAAGCGCGCGGCCGCGGCGGTCCAGTCGAAGCGGCCGCCGTCGACGATCGCGCCGCCGATCGAGGAGCCGTGCCCGCCGAGCCACTTCGAGGTCGAGTGGATGACGATGGCCGCGCCGTGCTCGATCGGTCGGCACAGGTAGGGGGTCGCCACCGTGTTGTCGACCACGAGCGGCACGCCGGTGCGGGCCGAGACGCGCCCGAGCAGCGCGAGGTCGGCGACCTCGCCGAGCGGGTTGGCGATCGACTCGGCGTAGATCGCCCGCGTCTGCGGCCGCACGGCCGCGACCCACGCATCCTCGTCGGCATCGATCGGCACCGCCTCGAACTCGAGGCCGTTGCGGCGCAGCGCGCCGCGGATCATCTCGCGCGTGCCCTCGTACAGCCGGTCGGTCGTGAGGATGTGGTCGCCGGCCTGGGCGAGGGCGCTGAGCGCCATGGCGATCGCCGCCTGCCCGCTCGCGACGAGCACGCCGTCGACGCCGCCCTCGAGATCGGCGATGCGCCGCGCTGCGACCACGTTCGTCGGGTTGTCGTTGCGCGAGTACGCGCGCCGGGCGCTGCGGCCCGCGAAGCGCTCCACGCCGTCGTCGAAGCTGTCGAAGACGTAGCCGGCGCTCTGGTAGATCGGCGTGACGCGAGCACCCGCTTCGGCGTCGACGATCGAGCCGGCGTGCACCTGGCGCGTCTCGAAGCCGAGCTCGCTCACCGCGCCGGTCATCGGACGGCCCCGGCCGGTGCGAGCGCGGCGGCGATGCGGTCGACGGCCTCCTCGAGCACGGGCGCCGGCGTCGCGAAGACGAGCCGCACGTGGTCGTCGAAGCCGCTGCCGCACAGCGCGCCGTCGGTGAGAACGACGCCCGCGCGCTCGAGCAGCAGCGTCGCGGGGGAGCCGCCCAGCCGCTCGCGCCCGAGTGCGCCGAGGTCGAGCCACGCGAGGTAGGTCGCCTCCGGCGGCTGCCATCGCACCGCCGGCAACCGCTCGGCGAGGAGCGCGCCGAGCAGGTCGCGGTTGCGCTGCAGGTAGGCGATCGCGCCGCGCAGCCACGCGTCGCCGTCGCGGTACGCGGCGGTCGCGGCGATCACGCCGAGCGTCGAGGCGCCGTGCACGACCGCGAAGCCGAAGCGGCGGTAGACGGCCTCGTCGGCGTCGTTCGAGGTGATGAGCTGCGCGGCCTTGAGGCCCGGGATGTTCCAGGCCTTCGACGCGCTCGTGCCCGTGACCGTGTGGGCGGCCGCCGCCTCCGAGACGGATGCATACGGCACGTGCCGGCGACCGTCGAAGCGGATGGGCGCGTGGATCTCATCGGCGAACACGCGACCGCCGTGGTGATCGACGAGCCGGGCGATGGCCTCGAGCTCGTCGCGCGGGAGCACGGTGCCCGTCGGGTTGTGGGGGTTGCAGAGCACGAGGGTGCGTGCGCCGGCGGCGAAGGCGCGGTCGAGGCCCTCGAGGTCGTGCTGCCAGCGACCGTCGACGACGACGCCGGGCACCTCGACCACTGAGCGGCCGAGCCGCTCGAGGTAGGTGAGGAAGGGCATGTAGGCGGGGGTCGGCACGATCACGGCCGAGCCCGCGGGGGAGTACTCCTCGACCGCGACGCCGAGCGCCGCCATCACGTCGGAGACGGCGTGCACGCGCTCGGGGTCGACGTGCCAGCCGTGCTCGCGCGCCTGCCAGGCGGCGGTCGCCTCGCCCAGCTCTGCGGCGGTCGCGGGGGAGAGGTAGCCGAGCACGTCGTCGGCGATCGCCCGGCCGAGCGCCTCGCGCACGACCGGCGCGGTGCCGAAGTCCATCTCGGCGACCCAAGCGCCGATCGTGCCGGGGTGGAGGCTCCACTTCCGGCTCGAGGGGCGCTCGAGATCGACGCGCTGGATCGCATCCCAGGCGTGCGCGTCGCGGCGGTGCTCGTCCATGCCCATCCCTCCGTCGTGGTGACGGATTCAGACAAGCAGGCGAGCCGAGTGAGGCCCAGCGGGCCGGTAACACGGCGACATGCAGGCGGTTCAGGCCCGGTCGTCGCCGCCGTTCCTGCGGGCCGCCCAGGCGAGCGCCCAGAGCGCGACGACCGCGACGGCGCATCCCATCGACGCCCACAGCCCGGCCGCGGCGGACACGACCACCTCGAAGATGAAGCTCGTCACGCCGATCACGAGGATCGACACGACGGCGAGCGTCGCGATGAGCAGCACGTTCGCGAGCCGCACGATCTCGCGCTTCATGCGCCGCTGGAAGTGGAGGCGGTGGACGAGCACCGGCGTCATGCCGAGCAGGGTCGCGAGCGCCGCGATCGCGACGAGCACGAGGTAGTGCTGCACCTCGTCGGCATCGAGGTCGCGGAAGCCCGACTGGAACGCGACCGCGAGCAGGAACCCGGAGATGAGCTGCGTGCCCGTGAGCACGACGCGCAGCTCCTGCAGGATGTCGGAGAAGTTGCGGTCGGCGCGCTCGTCGGGCGTCTCGTCGCGGCCACCGTCGTCGCGCGCGCCACCGCTGCGCTCGCCCCGCGGGCGCGCCGGCCCGTCGCCACCTGCCTGGTGCATCGCGCCCTCGCTCACAGGACGCATCCTGCCACGAGCGTCAGTGGTCGCGGAGGCGCTCGATGAGCTCGGCCTTCTTGAGGCGGGAGACGCCCTCGAGCCCGATCTCCTTCGCGCGCTCGCGCAGCTCGTCGACCGTGCGGTCCTCGTAGCGCTCCGCGTCGCCGCCGCGCTCGCCGACCTCTGACCTGCCGTCGCGGGCCGCCGCGTTGGCGATCCGCGCTGCCTTCTCGGACGAGTTGCCCTCGTCCTTGAGCTTCCGGTACAGCTCCTCGTCCTTGATGCTCGGATTCGGCATCAGAACCCCCTCCCTCCGGTGACGGGCACGATCGCGCCGGAGACGTACGACGCCTCCTCGCTCGCGAGGTACACGTAGGCGCCCGCGAGCTCCGCCGGCTGCCCGGCGCGGCCGAGCGGCGTCTCCTCCTGCCCGAACGTCTCGACCTTCTCGTCCGGGAAGTCCGTGGCGGGGATGAGCGGCGTCCAGATCGGGCCGGGCGCGACCGCGTTGACGCGGATGCCGCGCGGCCCGAGCTCGAGCGCGAGCGCCTCGGTGAAGGCGACGAGGGCCGCCTTCGTCATGGCGTAGTCGAGCAGGCCTGGCGCGGGCTCCTCCGCCTGGATCGACGTGGTCGAGATGATCGACGAGCCCGGCTGCAGGTGGGGCACGGCCTCGCGCGCGAGCAGGATCGCGGCGACGAGGTTCGTGCGGAGGACGCGGTCGATCTCGTCGACCTGCATGCTCTCGATGCCGTCCCGCTGCCGCTGGTACGCGGCATTGCTCACGAGGATGTCGAGCCCGCCGAGCGCCTCGACGGCGCCCGCGACGGCGTCGATGCACGCCTGCTCCTCGGTGAGGTCGAGCGCCATCGCGTGGAACCGCCGGCCCTCCTGCTCGACGAGCCTGCCGGTCGCGGCCGCGTCGTCGGCCTCCTCGGGCAGGTGCACGATCGCGACGTCGGCGCCCTCGCGGGCGTAGGCGATCGCGACGGCGCGGCCGATGCCGCTGTCGCCGCCGGTGATGAGCGCGCGCCGGCCCTCGAGCCTGCCCCGGCCGACCCAGCTCGACTCGCCGTGGTCGGGCTTCGGGTCCATCGCCTCGGTGAGCCCCGGCTGTCGCGGCTGCTGCTGGGTGGGGAAGTCGTCAGCGTGGTGCTTCGTGCGGGGGTCCTGCTCCGTCATGGTCGGAATTTCCTCCGGGCTCGGCAATGCGTCCTGCGTCGGTGCTTCCCGAACCTACCCGCGGGCGTCGGCGCGTCAATGGGCGGACGTCCAGCCTTCTCGGCGCGGTGAGCAGCGCGATCCCGACCGCGACGACGACGAGCCCCGCCCAGCCGATCGCTGTCGGCCGCTCGCCGACGACGAGCACGGCGAGCAGCGTCGCGACCACCGGTTCGGCGAGCGCGAGCGTCGTCGCGCTCGACGAGGGCAGGGCGCGCAGCGCGTAGCCGAAGAGCAGGTACGCGAGCGCCATAGGCACGAGCGCGAGGTAGGCGATCGTCGCCGCTCCGGCGACGGAGGCGAGCGGTCCGAGGCCGATGATCGCGAGCCAGCCGAGGCACGCGAGGCCGCCGACGAGGAAGAGGGCACCCATCGCCCCCGTCGCGCTCGCGCCGCGCCCGATGAGCCGCGCACCGGCGAACGCGTAGAGGGCGTAGCCGAAGCCCGCGACGAGCGCGAGCGCGACGCCCGCCGGCGCATCGGCGGTCGACGCGGCCGCGCCGCCGCCGTGCCCGCCGATCGCGAGCAGCACGATGCCGACGACCGCGATGCCGGTCGCAGCCGTCCAGCGCAGATCCGGTCGGCGGCGGTCGACCGCCCACTCGAGCAGCGCGGCGAAGATCGGGCCGGAGCCGAGCGCGACGACGTTGCCGACGGCGACGCCCGCGAGCGTCATCGACGGGTAGTACGCCGCCGGGTAGAGCACGACGCCCACGGCGCCGGCGAGCAGCCAGCCGAGGTCGGCACGGCGGCGCAGGACCCGCGCGACGCGGCGAAGCGAGATCGCCGCGAGCACGACACCGCCGATGCCGAAGGTCGCGAGCCCGATGGCGAGCGCGGACGATCCCGGCGGGGCGAAGTGCGCGACCGTGCCGGTCGTGCCCCAGAGCACCGCCGCGAGGAGCACGGCGATCGCGTGCGACGGTCGACGCCCGCCGAGCTGCGGGACGGGCGGGTTCGGCACGCGTCGATCCTACGGACGCGGCGTGCTCCGCGAGCGGCCAGGCCCCGCGTGCCAGCATTGCCGCATGCGCCAACGACTCTCCGAGCTGCTCGCCGGCGCGGGCCTGCTGCTGCGAGGCTTCGCCACCTGGTCCCGCGATCCCGGCCTCATGCTGCTCGGCGCCGTGCCCGCGCTGCTCGTGGGCCTCGTGATGCTCGGCCTGCTCATCCTGCTCGGCTTCCAGGTGGGCGGCTGGGCGACCGCGCTCACGCCCTTCGCCGACGGCTGGGACCGCGTCTGGGCCGACGTGCTGCGCACGGCGCTCGCGCTCGGCATGCTCGTCGGCGCGATCGTGCTGTGCGTGCTCACCTTCGCGGCCATCACCCTCACCGTCGGCGAGCCGTTCTACGAGCGCATCTCGCGCTCGGTCGAGGCTCGGCTCGGCGGCGTGCAGCGGGCACCCGACGAGGGCTTCTGGCGGTCGGTGGGCAAGGGGCTGCGCGACGGGATCGCGCTGCTGGGCATGGCCGTCGGCACCGCGCTCGTCGTCTTCGTCGTCGGGCTCATCCCGCTCGTGGGCACGGTGCTCGGCCTCGTCACGGGCGCGCTGCTCGGCGGCCGAGCGCTCGCGAGGGAGCTCACCGGCATCGCCGGCGACGCGCGCGGGATGACGCTCGCCGAGCGCCGCGCGCTGCTCGCCGAGCACCGCTGGCGCTCGCTCGGCTTCGGCATGGTCGCCTACCTGCTGCTGCTCGTGCCCGGCCTCGCCGTGGTGGCGACGCCGGCGGCGATCGTCGGCGGCACCCTGCTCGTGCGCGACCTCCGCGGCGAGCCGACGACGCCCGCCGCCGACCAGGGCCTCGCGCCCGGCGCCGCCGACCCCGGCCCGCGGGCCAAGTAGGCTGGAGCCGCCCGAACGACCGAGAGGTTCCATGCCCGCTCCAGCTGCCGTCCGCCGCGCATCCCCCGACGAGATCGCCGATTGGGACGCGCGGATCGAGTCGAACCCCGACGGCGGGCACATGGTGCAGTCGTCGGCGTTCGCCGAGACGAAGCGGTTCGACGGCCTCGAACCCGTCTTCCTCGTGATCGACGCGCCGTCCCCGACCGGCACCGAGCGCATCCACGCCCTCGCTCTCGAGGGCAAGGTGTCGCTCGGCCGCTACTGGTACCTGCCCATGGGACCGACGGCGACCGACATGCCCGCCGTCGTCGAGGGGCTCCGCGCGTTCGCGCGGCAGCAGCCGGGACTGCTCGTGGTGAAGATCGAGCCGCACCTCGAGTCGAGCCCCGCGCGCATCGAGGAGCTCGTCGCGCTCGGCCTCGAGCAGAGCCGCGACATGCAGGTGATGACGCACACCGTCGTGCTCGACCTCGCGCAGGGCGAGGAGGAGCTGTTCGCCTCCTTCTCGCAGATGATCCGCCGCCAGGTGCGCGGCGCGGTCAAGAAGGGCTACCGCGTCGAGCGGCCGAAGCCCACCCAGGAGACCTTCGACCGCATGCACGCGATGATGCTCACGGTGCAGGGCGGCAAGGGCATGGCGGGGATGCGCGAGCGCGCCTACTACGACCGGTTCTGGGGCGCGTTCGCCGAGGCGGGCACGGGCCGCTTCTACTTCGGCTACGACGACGAGGGCGACGAGCCGCAGGCCGGCATCTTCGTCACGACCGCCGGCCGCACCGCCGTCTACAAGGACGGCGGCTCGCGGCCGAACCGCAAGATCAACGGCGGCTCCGCGCTGCTGCTGTGGACCGCGATGCAGGACTGCGCAGCCGACGGCATGCTCGCGTTCGACCTCGCCGGCACGCCGCCGGCCGCGCAGGCGGACGACGAGTCGCACCCCTTCCACGGGCTCGCGCAGTTCAAGCTCCGCTTCGGCCCGATCACCGACTTCCTGCCGTCGTTCGACCTCGTGCTGCACCCGCTCCGCCACCGCGTGTGGGAGCAGGTCGTGCGCCGCGTCGAGTGGCGCATCAGGAAGGGCCCGGACACGCTCCGATGACAGCACAGGCGACCACGAGCGTCCGCTTCGCGACCGACGACGAGATCGCGCGCTGGGACGAGCTCATCGAGCAGAACCCCGACGGCGGCATCATGACGAGCGCGCGCGCGATGGGGGAGATCAAGCGCTACGACCGGCTGGAGCCGCGGTTCCTCGTCGTCGAGGGGCCGCAGACCGTCTACGCGCTCGCCCACGAGGGCCGCGTGTGGCTCGGCCGCTACTGGTACATCCCGCTCGGCCCGACGTGCGACGACCTCGAGGGCATGGTCGCCGCGATGCGCGAGTTCGGCGCGCGCCAACCGGGGCTGCTCGCGATCAAGGTCGAGCCGCACCTGCTGCGCACGCCCGAGCGCATCGCGCGCATGGAGGCGACCGGCGCCATCCGCAGCCGCGACATGCAGCTGCTGACGCACACGGTCGTGCTCGACCTCACGCGCGGCGACGAGCTCATCATGGACTTCCAGAAGAAGCTGCGCTCGTCGATCCGGGGCGCCGAGAACAAGGGCTACCGGGTCGAGCGCATCGAGGCGCACGACGCGACCGAGCACGACTTCGAGCGCTTCTACGAGCTGCTCAGGACCATCAACGGCGGCAAGGGCGTCGCGGCGATGCGGGAGTACGCGTACTACCGGCTCTTCTGGGGCGAGTTCGCGAAGACCCGCAACGGCCGCTTCTACTTCGGCTACGACGACGACTCCGACGAGGCGCAGGCCGCGATCTTCGTGTCGCTCGCGGGCCGCACGGCCGTCTACAAGGACGGCGGGTCGCGACCGACCCGGAGCATCGCCGGGGGTGCGGCGCTGCTGCTGTGGCGGGCGATGCAGGACGCCGCGGCCGACGGCAGGACCGCCTTCGACCTGTGCGGCACCCCTCGCCCCGACCTCATGGACGACGAGAGCCACTGGTACCACGGCGTCGGCCAGTTCAAGAAGAAGTTCGGGCCGGTCGTGAGCTACCTGCCGTCCTTCGACATCGTGCTGCGCGGCACGCGGCACCGCTTGTGGGAGCACGTCGTGCGCCGCATCGAGTGGCGCATCAAGCCCGGCACCGACGCCCTGCGATAGGAGCCGAGCATGACCGCATGGACGATCCGCCGCGCGAGGCAGGACGAGCTCACCGACTGGGACGCCCGGGTGCAGGCCAACCCCGACGGGGGCCAGTGGACCCAGGGGCTCGCCTACGCGCGGCTCAAGGCGCAGGAGCGCCTCCACCCCGTCTTCCTCGTGCTCGCGCGCGGCGAGACGACCGTGCACGCGCTCGCGCTCGAGCACCGCAGCGCCGCCGGCCGCTTCTGGTACCTGCCGCTCGGCCCGGGAGCAGCGTTCGACGACCTCGCGGGCATCGCGGATGCGCTGCGCGCCGCGCGCGAGGACGTCACCAAGGGCGTCTTCGCGATCAAGCTCGAGCCCTTCGAGGTCGACACGCCCGAGCGTCGGGAAGCACTGAGAGCCGCGGGGCTGCGGGCGACGAACACCATCCAGCAGAACGTGCACACCGTGCTCGTCGACCTCACTCCGCCGGTCGACGACATCTTCGCGGGCTTCAACAAGAAGCTGCGCAACCACATCCGCAACGCCATCAAGCACGGGTACCGGGTCGAGAAGGCGCCGCACTCGGAGGAGACGTACGAGCAGATGTACGCGCTCATGCAGACCGTCGCGGGCGGCAAGGGCGTCGCGACGATGAAGTCGTACGACTACTACCGCACGCTCTGGAGCGAGCTGTGCGAGCGCGGGCAGGGCCACTTCTGGTTCGGCTACGACGGCGCGCACGACGGCCCGCAGGCATCCGCGTTCATGATCGGCTTCGGCCGCTACGCCCTCGCGAAGGACGGCGGGAGCGTGCCGGACCGCGCGATCCGCGGCGGCGCCCACCTCATGCGCTGGACGGCGATGCAGTGGTTCAAGGAGCAGGGGCGCGAGGTCTACGACACGTACGCGACCCCGCCGTCGTGGCAGGCCGACGACGAGTCGCACCGCATGCACGGCCCGGGCGTCTTCAAGCGCCTCTTCGGGCCGATCACCGACCACCTGCCGAGCCACGACCTCGTGCTCGACGAGGCGCGCTACCGGCTGTTCCTGCGGCTGCTGCTGCCGATCGAGCGGCGCGTGCGCCGACGCCCCTGGGGCATCTGGTAGCAGCGGCTGGGACCGCAGCTGCAGCAGACCTACTCGACCTCGCGACCGCAGATCTCGTCGAGGCTCGAGCCGAGCAGCTGCGCCGTCTCGCGGTACATCCGCACGAGCCGGTCGCGCGTGCCGGCGTCGAGCGCGTCGAGCCGCCACGCGAGCGCGTTGTCGCGCAGGTCGGCGATCTTGACGGCGATCGCGAGCTCGCTCGCGCGCACGCGCTCGACGTGCTCGGGCATCGACTCGCCCTGCCGCTTCGTGAGCGCGTCGACGGCGTCGACGATCCGCTTGGGGAACTTCTGCGCGTGGAACTCGCGGAGCGACACCGTGCCCCACTCGAACACGTCGTGGAGCATCGCGACGGCGCGCTCGTCGTCGCCCTCGACGTCGAGCGTCACGCGGAGGGCGTGGGCGATGTAGGGCTCTCCCTGCCGGTCGACGCGGCCGTCGAAGGCGCGGGCCGCGACGGCGATCGCGCGGTCGAGGTCGTCATGCGCCATGACGCGAGCGTATCCGGTGGCTATCCTGAACGCATGTCACGAGTCGCCGATCCCGCCGAGCTGGCGCGGCTGCTGCGCGGCACGTGGGCCATCCGGGCGACGACGTTCCCGTACTGGACCCACCCCGAGCGCAGGAACCCGCGCGTCACCTTCGAGCTCGTGCGCAACTCGCCGCTCCAGCTGCGCGAGGTGTACGAGTACCACCGCCCCGACAAGGGAGACCGCGAGGTGATCGCCGAGGCCGCGTGGGCCGGCCGGCACTTCTCGTGGCGAATGCTCGGCCGCTCGCGGCTGCTCTCGAGCGCCTACGTCGTCTCCGACACGCCCGCGACCGGCGACATCCTCGCCATCCACTACGGCAGGTCGGCGCTGCTGCGGCAGAGCGCGGTCTCGATCCTCGCGCGCCCGCACCTCGACCCCGACGCGGTGCGCCGCGCCGTCGCGATCGACACGCACTCCTTCGAGCTCTCGGCTGACGAGTTCTGGCGGCTGCAGTGGCTCGCGCCCTACTCGCCGACGGCTCCTGCCTCGAGCGACTCGCGCGCCTGACGCACGTCCTCGAGCAGGGCGCCGATGAGCACCCAGTGCGTGGGGTGCGGTCGCGGCACGGTGATCGGGGTCGTGAGCGTCGGCCCTTCGAGCAGCGTCATCGAGCGCGTGCGGCCGTCGTCGATCGCGTGGCTGTCGACGAGCGTGCGCACCGTGTGCGCGATGCGGCGCGCCTCTGCGCCCACGCGGTGCACGGTCGGGTCGTCGGCGACGGATGCCTCGAACCGGTCGGCGATGCTGCGCGCCATGCCGATCACGCGGTTCACGAGCACCGTGAGGGTCAGCAGCAGCCGCTCGTCGCGCTCGATCCGCTCGGCCATCGATCGCGCGCGCGGGTTGAGCCTCGTCGACTCCTCGAGCGCGTCCATCGCGGCGCGCGTGCGCTGGATGCCGGCGCGCAGCGCGCGCGCCTCGGCGAGCAGCTTCGCGCCGTCCATGTCGTCGTGCGCGGTGAGGGCGCGCGCGACGTGCTCGTAGGCGTCCGCGACGGCGTGCGCCGTCTCGCGCATGACCTGCTCGGCGGGCTCGTGCTGCACGGGCGGCACGACGACGAGGTTGATGAGCAGCGCGCACGCCGCCCCGATGACCGTCTCGATGACGCGCTCGAAGCCGAACAGCGGGCCGGCGCCCGCCCCGAGCGCGAGCAGGATCATCGCGCTGATCGGCAGCTGGTTCGCCGCCATCGGCGCGAGCCGCAGCGCGCGGGCGACGACGACGGCGACGAGGGTGACCGCGAGCACGATGAGCGGACCGGATGGCAGCACGAGCGTCGCGAGCCACGCGAGCACGACGCCGCCGAGCACGCCCGCCGACCGCTCGACGCCCTTGCCGATCGACTGGCTCACGCTCGGCGCGACGACGAGCAGCGCGGCGATCGCCGCGAAGATCGGCAGCTCGGTGCCGAGCAGCAGGGTGCTCACGCCCCACGCGACCGCGATCGCGACGAGCACCTTGAGCACCTGCAGCCACGGGGCCTGCTGTTCGCCCGTGAGCCGTCCCAGCCACCGCATGTGCCCCACGATATACGCGCGTCGCAGCCGGAACCGGCGCGAGCAGTGTTGGATGGGGGGATGCTCGACAACGCCGCCGCCGTCCTGATGCGGCTCGTCGCCGAGAGCGGGCGCGAGCTCGTCGACTTCGCGCAGAAGGACGTCGAGCCGGTCAACGAGGGATTCATCGTCGGGTTCTCGTGCGGGGTGCGCACGCGCGAGGACGTCATCGAGCGCGTGACGATCTACGTGAACACGTCGCCGAGCGCGCCGATGGACGAGCACACCGTCGAGCTCGTCGACGCCTCCGGCCGTCGCCTGACCGCGTGGGCGTACCCGCAGGACCCCGCGCTGCCGTCGCTCCCGGCGGTGTCGTACCCCGAGGCCGCGGGCGTCGTGCTGTCGAAGTTCGGCATCGCCGCCGAGGGCGCGAAGCTGCGGATGGAGGCGTACCGGCCAGGGAAGCGAGCCGTGCTCCGCGTCGAGACGGCGACCGACCGCTGGTTCGCGAAGGTCGTGCATCCATCCCTTGCCTCGTCGATCCACGACCTGCACGAGCGGTTCCGGGCGGCGGGCGTGCCCGTGCCCCGATCGCTCGGCTTCTCGGAGGCGGGCCTCGTGCTGCTGGGCGAGCTGCCCGGCGTGCCGGCGATCGACGTCTTCGACCGCATCGATCGCGCCCAGTTCGCGCGCGGGCTCGACGAGCTCACGCAGCACATCGCGTCGGTGCCCGTCTCGATCGGCGCGCGCGAGTCGCTCGCGCGACGCGTCGACTGGTACGCCGAGCGGATGCAGGAGACGGCCCCGCTGTTCGGCCGGCAGACCGCGCGGCTCGCGCGCTCCGTCGCGGAGCACTACGGCGCGACGCCGCAGCCTCGCCCCGTGACGATCCACGGCGACCTGCACCTCGGCCAGATCTTCGTCGACGGCACCGCGCCCTCGACGGTCACCGGCATCCTCGACATCGACACCGCGGGGCTCGGCGACCCGGCCGATGACCGCGGCGCGCTGTTCGGGCACGTCGTCGTGTCGGCGATCGAGCGCACGCCCGCGACCGACGCCGGTCGGGCGCTCGCCGCGTTCGCCGACGAGCTGCAGGCCGGCTGGGTGAGCGACCGGTGGGTCGCGGCGATCGCCGCGACCCACCTCATGGGCCATGCGCTCGCCAACGCCGGCCGTGGCGACGACCGCGGCAGCGCATCGGCGCAGGAGCTGCTCGAGCGCGCCGAGGCGCTGCTGGCCTAGCCCTCCGGCTGCTCGCCGAGCAGCGCGCGCACGCGTGGCACGACCTCGCGGCCGAACAGCTCGATCGAGCGCAGGTTGTCCTCGTGGCGAGTGCCGGAGTCGTACTTGAGGTCGAAGCGCTCGATGCCGAGCGTCTCGTGCGCCCACACGATCTTCTGCGCGACCGTCTCGGGGCTGCCGACGAAGAGCGCGCCGTGCTCGGCCGCGCCCGCGTCGAACTCGCGCTCGGTGCCCTCGCCCCAGCCGCGCTCGAGGCCGAGCCGGTTGCGGTACACGAGCCACTGCGGCATGAGGGTGCGCTTCGCCTCGGCGTCGGTCTCGGCGATGAGCCCGGGGGAGTGCATGCCCACGCGGCCGCCGCTGTGGCCGAACTGCTCCATCGCCTTGCGGTACAGGCCCGAGAACGGCGCGAACTGCGCCGGGCTGCCGCCGATGATCGCGAGCATCATGTCGAAGCCGTGGCGGGCGGTGCGGATGACCGACTCGGGTGAGCCGCCCACGCCGACCCACACGGGCATCCGCCCGCCGTGCTCGGCTGCGTGCGAGCGCGGGTGCACCGACTGCTCGGCGAGGGGGGCGCGGAGCCGGCCCGACCACGTGACGGGCTCCTCCCGCACGAGCGCCGCGAGCAGCTCGAGGCGCTCCTCGAAGAGGTCCTGGTAGTCCTCGAGGCGGTAGCCGAAGAGCGGGAACGACTCGGTGAACGAGCCGCGGCCGACGATGAGCTCGGCGCGGCCGCTCGAGACGCCGTCGAGGGTCGCGAACTGCTCGAAGACCCGCACCGGGTCGTTCGACGAGAGCACGGTGACCGCGGTGCCGAGCCGGATGCGCTCCGTCACCGTCGCGAGCGCGCCCAGCACGATCTCGGGGGCGCTGATCGCGAAGTCCGCCCGGTGGTGCTCGCCGGCGCCGAAGAACGCGAGCCCGGCCCGGTCGGCCGCGATGCCCTCCTGCACGACGTCGCGGAGGACGCGCGCGGGGCTGAGCGGGGCACCGTCGACGACGGGGATGGACGCGAAGGTGTGGACACCGAATTCGAGGGGCATGCTCAGGGCAACGCGCCGCGAGGGCCGGCATTCCACGACGAAGGGCCCGGGATCGCTCCCGGGCCCTTCGCGTGCCTGATCAGTGGTGCCTGATCAGTGGTGGTCGTGCTTCGCGGCCTCCAGCTCGCCGCGGCTCACGGGAGCGATGCGGTCCTCGAAGAACCAGCGCGTGAGCGCCGCGCGCACGTGCGTCGCCGGGGTGATCTTGCCCTTGGCGTTCGGTCGCACCATGACGGGCTCGTAGGTGTCGAAGGCCTTGAGCTTCCACGACTCGTACTCGTCGAGCTGCTCGTGCACCTCGATGTACTCGCCGCCCGGGAGCCGGCGGATGTTGCCCGACTCGAAGCCGTGCAGCAGGATCTCGCGGTCCTTCTTCTGGAGGCCGATCGCGATCCGCTTCGTCACCCAGTAGCCGATGATCGGGCCGAGGATGAGGGTCGCCTGCAGCACCCAGGTGACCTGGAACACGTTGAGGTGGAAGTGCGTCGCGATCAGGTCGGACGAGGCCGCGGCCCACATCACCGCGTAGAACACGATGCCGGCGACGCCGATGGCCGTGCGCGTCGGGTTGTTGCGGGGACGCTCGGCGAGGTGGTGCTCGCGCTTGTCGCCCGTGATCCACTGCTCGATGAACGGGTAGAACATCACGAGCACGATGAAGAGGCCGAGCACCGCCATCGGGACGAGGATGTTCCACGAGATCGTCAGGCCCAGGATCTCGGACTCGAGGCCCGGTGCGAGGCGGAGCGCGCCGTCGGCGAACCCGATGTACCAGTCCGGCTGGGTGCCGGCCGAGACGGGTGAGGGGTCGTACGGTCCGTACTCCCACAGCGGCAGGATCGTGAAGGTCGACGCGATCGCGACGAGGGCGCCGAACACGATGAAGAAGAACGATCCGGCCTTCGCGGCGAACAGCGGCATGATCGGCGCGCCGACGACGTTGTCGTTGGTCTTGCCGGGGCCGGCGAACTGCGTGTGCTTGTTGACGACCATGAGCACGAGGTGGATGCCGATGAACGCGATCACGAGCGCCGGCAGCAGCATGATGTGCAGCACGAAGAGCCTCGGCACGACGTCGTCGCCCGGGAACAGCCCGCCGAAGAGCATGAACGAGACCCAGTTGCCGACGAACGGGATGCCCTTGACCATGCCGTTGATGATCGCGAGGCCGTTGCCCGAGAGCAGGTCGTCGGGGAGCGAGTAGCCCGTGAAGCCCTCGGCCATCGCGAGGATGAAGAGGATGAAGCCGACGACCCAGTTGATCTCGCGGGGCTTGCGGAACGCGCCGGTGAAGAACACGCGGAGCATGTGCAGGCCGATCGCGGCCACGAACAGCAGCGCCGACCAGTGGTGCAGCTGGCGCATGAGCAGGCCACCGCGCACGTCGAACGAGAGGTTGATGGTCGACGCGTAGGCGGCCGACATCTCCATGCCCTTGAGCGGCACGTAGGAGCCCTCGTAGTGCACGGCCGTCATCGACGGCTCGAAGAAGAACGTGAGGAAGGTGCCCGAGAGCAGGATCGCCACGAACGAGTACAGGATGATCTCGCCGAGCATGAACGACCAGTGGTCCGGGAAGACCTTGCGGCCGAGCGTCGCGACCATCGTCGAGAGGCTCGTGCGCTCGTCGAGGTAGTTCGCCGCCGCAGCGGTGACGGTGGGGCGGGGGGTTGTGGAGGTCATGCGCGGTTCTCCATGTCAGCCGCCGACGACAGCGGCACGTGTTCCGGGTCGACGCGACCCAGGCGCTCGGCGAACGAGGGGCCGATCGGCTCGGTGAAGTCGCGCTGCGCGACCAGGTAGCCCTCGTCGTCGACGGTGATGGGCAGCTGCGGGAGCGCGCGCTTGGCCGGTCCGAAGATGACCTTGGCGTGGTTCGTCACGTCGAAGGTCGACTGGTGGCAGGGGCAGAGCAGGTGGTGGGTCTGCTGCTCGTACAGCGCCACGGGGCAGCCGACGTGCGTGCAGATCTTCGAGTAGGCGACGATGCCGTCGTACGACCAGCCGGCACGGTCGGGCTGCTCGTTGAGGCGGTCGAGCGGCAGGCGGACGAGGAGGACGGCGGCGAGGGCCTTCTGGTCGAGGTAGCCCTCGTTGTGGCCGATCTCCGAGAGCTCCTCGGGGATGACGTGGAAGGCCGAGCCGATCGTGACGTCGGATGCCTTGATGGGGGTGCCGGAGGGGTCGAGCGCTAGGCGCGAGCCCGGCTTCCACATCGTGTACGACAGCTCCGCGACCGGGTCGGTCGACGGGGTGAGGTCGCGGAACAGCACGACGGCCGGCAGCGGCAGGAGCGCGACGGCGCCGATGAGCGTGTTGCGGATGAGCGAGCGGCGCGAGAAGCCCGACTCCTCGTCGCCGAGCTGGAAGATCTCGACGGCGCGGGCACGGCTCTTCTCGGAGCCGCGAGAGAGGTGGCGCTCCTCGACGACCTCGTGCGAGCTCATGAGCTGGCGGGCCCAGTGCATGCCGCCGAAGCCGACGCCGAGCAGCGCGAGCGCGATGCCGAGGCCGAGGAAGAGGTTGTTGAAACGCACGGTGCCCATGTCGCCGGACTCGATCGGCACGGCGATGTACGCGACGATCGCGAGCACCGAGCCGAGCATCGACAGCAGGAACCAGCCGACGACCTGGCGCTCGGCGCGACGGGCCTTCTCGGGGTGCAGGTCGGTCTGGCGCGGGCGGTGCGGCGGCAGGCCGGGGTTCTCGAACGCGTCCGACTGCACGACAGCCGCACCGCGGTCGTACACCGCGACCTCGTGCTGCTGGGCGGGGACGGACTGGCCTTCAGCCGACATGCTGCTGGTCCTCTCGGGGTGCTGGGTCTCTGCGTTCCTGGAGCCTGTGTCCTGGGCCATGGCTCAGTTGGGCTTCGAGGTGAGCCAGACCGTGATCGCGACGATGCCGCCGAGACCGAAGATCCAGATGAACAGGCCCTCGGAGACCGGGCCCAGGTTGCCGAGGTCGAAGCCGCCGACCGAGGGGTTCTCGTCGAGGTAGTGCAGGTAGGCGATGATCTCGCGCTTCTGCTCCGGCGAGATGTTGGCGTCGTTGAACACCGGCATGTTCTGCGGGCCCGTGATCATGGCCTCGTAGATGTGCTCGGGGGCGACGCCGCCGAGCGGCGGCGCGAACTTGCCCTCGGTGAGCGCACCGCCGGCGCCGGCGACGTTGTGGCACATCGCGCAGTTGATGCGGAAGAGCGCTCCACCGGAGGCGATGCCCTCGGCGTCGACGACCGACGTGTCGAGCATCTCCTCGGAGGGGCGGTCGGGCCCGGGGGCGAGGGAGGCGATGTAGTCGCCCATCGCGTCGGACTGCTCCTGCGTGAACATCGGCTCGCGCTCGAGCGCCTGCGGGCCCTGCATGGCCATCGGCATCCGGCCGGTCATGACCTGGAAGTTGACGGATGCGGCGCCGACGCCGATGAGGCTCACACCGTTCTCGGTGCCCTCGGCGTTGAGGCCGTGGCACGACGCGCAGTTGGCGCGGAAGATCGCCTCGCCGTCTGCCGCGGTGAGCTGGGAGTGGGGGGTCGTCGCCGGCTCGGCGTTGGCGACGGAGCCCACAGCGACGGACGCGCCGCCTGCGGCGACGAGTCCGATGATGAGGAGCGCCGCGCTGGCGAGCGGGTGCCGACGACCGGTCTTCTTGCGTGATGCCAACGTTCTCAGTCCCAACCGTTGCTTACTTGAGCCAGTAGATGACGAGGTACAGGCCGATCCAGACCACGTCGACGAAGTGCCAGTAGTAGGAGATGACGTGCGCGCTCGTCGCCTCCTTGTGCCCGAAGCGCTTGACGGCGTACGCCCGGCCGATGACGAAGAGGAAGGCGAAGAGCCCGCCCGTCACGTGGAGGCCGTGGAAGCCGGTGGTGAGGTAGAACGCGGAGCCGTACGAGTTCGACGACAGCGTCACGTTCTCGCTGATGAGCACGATGTACTCGAACACCTGCAGCATGACGAAGATCGCGCCCATGGCGTAGGTGAGGTAGAACCACTCGACCATGCCCCACTTGGAGAGCTGGAACCTGCCGCCGGTGCGGAACGCCTGATGGTGCTCGGCGGCGTTGGCGCCGGCCTGGCACGTGAAGCTCGAGGCGAGCAGGATGGTCGTGTTGACGGTGGCGAAGATCACGTTCAGCTTCTCGGCCTCGGTCGAGAAGAGATCTCCCGACATCGAGCGCAGCGTGAAGTAGATGGCGAACAGGCCGGCGAAGAACATGACCTCGCTGCCGAGCCAGACGATGGTGCCGACCGCAACGGTGTTCGGCCGCCTGATCATCGGCGCCGACGGCGACGGGGAGAGCGCAGTAGTGGACACGCTCCCATCCTAGTGACAGAACTCGGCGTCCGGCGGACCCGGCGGGCCAGCGTGCCGCGGAAAGCTAGGCTTGGAGCATGGATCGCCTCTTGACCTGGCCAGTCGTGCTCGAGACGCTCCTCGACGGCGAGGATCTCGCCATCCGCCAGGCCGAATGGGCGATGGCGGAGATCGTGGCGGGGCGCGCGACCGAGTCGCAGATCGCCGGCTTCCTCATCGCGCTGCGCGGCAAGGGCGTCGTCGCGGAGGAGCTCGTGGGATTCCGCGACGCGATCCTCGAGGCCGCCGTGCCGCTGCCCGGCGAGACGCGGGTGGTCGACATCGTCGGCACCGGCGGGGACCGGCAGCACACCGTCAACATCTCGACCACGGCGAGCATCGTGGTCGCGGCCGCTGGCGTGCCGGTGCTCAAGCACGGCAACCGCGCCGTCTCATCCTCCTCGGGCGCGTCGGACGTGCTCGACGCCCTCGGCCTCGTGCCGGCCGACGACGATCCGGCGCTCGTGCGACGCATCCTCGACGCGGCGGGCATCTCGTTCGCGTGGGCGACGCGGTTCCACCCCGGCTTCCGGCACGCGGGGCCCGTGCGCGCGCAGCTCGGCGTGCCGACCGTCTTCAACTACCTCGGCCCGCTCGTCAACCCGGCGCGGCCCGAGGTCTCGCTCGTGGGCGTCGCCGACAAGCGCGTCATCGAGCAGTTCGTGGGCGTGTTCGCGACCCGCGGCGCGACCGCGCTCGTCGTGCGCGGCGAGGACGGGCTCGACGAGCTCACGACCACGGGTCACTCGGCGCTGTGGGAGGTCGCGCGCGGCGACGTCGTGGAGCACGACATCGATCCCCGCGAGCTCGGCATCCCTCGCGCGCAGCTCGACGACCTGCGCGGCGGCTCGGCGCAGCAGAACGCCGAGGTGCTGCGACGGACGCTCGCGGGGGAGCAGGGCGCGGTGCGCGACATCGTGCTGCTGAACGCGGCAGCCGCGCTCGTCGCCTGGCGCCTCGACGGCGACGTGCGGCAGAAGGACCGCCCGCTCGTCGAGCGGCTCGCGGAGGAGCTCGAGGTCGCGCGCGCGGCGATCGACTCGGGGGCGGCGACGCGCACCCTCGAGGCCTGGCGCGCCGCCGCGAGCTGAGCCGCGCGTGACCGCCGAGGTCGCCGAGCGACCGCGCGCGCAGCGCCAGTCGACCTGGTCGCGCGACGAGGTCTGGCACTCGTGGCCGCTGTCGTGGGCGGATCGCGCTTCGCGGTCGATCCTGCTCGTCGCCCTCGCGATCGGCGGGCTGCTCGCGTGCTACGGCCTCACGCTGCTGCTCCACCGGCCGCCGACCTTCGCGCCGTCGTTGACGCTGCGCGGCATCGGCGTGCTGCTGCTGCTGCTCGCCGCGCTCGTCGCGCCGGCCTCGAGCAGCTATCGGCTCGGCGCGGTGTACTGCATCGCGCTCTTCGCGCTCTGCCACGTCGCCATCATCCTGATCCAGTCGACCCCGCTGCTCGGCGCGACGACCTACGGCGCGCTCGACGCGATCCAGTTCTGCGCTGGCGGCGCGCTCGTGATGGTGTGGATGCTCGTGCGGATGCGGCATCCGCTCACGATCCTCATCGTCGCGCTCGGCTACGCGACGGCGGGCGCCGCGTTCTTCGCCCGTGCGCTGCCGACGATCCGGCGGCAGCTCGCCGCGAACCCGTGGGAGGAGGCGCAGACCGCGGCCGACGAGGTGGTCGCGCGCGGCGTGATGCTCGTGCTCGTGCTCGGCCTCGTGCTGCTCGGCTGGTGGCTCGACGGCTGGATGCGCGCGCTGCTGCCGGTCGCGAACGTCGCGGAGCCGCACGGCTCGGGGCGCGCGTCGCGGACGGGCGAGGGACAGCGCCTGCGATCCGCGATTATCACCATGCTCGCCGGGCTCGACCTCATCGCGATCCCCGTCGCCATCTCGGCGAAGCAGCCGACGGCTCGCGGCCGGCTCTCGACGGAGGACGACTGGTGGGCGTCGATCGTGCTCGCCGTCTCGACCGCGCGCACGACGATGGTCGTGCTCGCGATCGCGGCCGCCGTGATCTGGCTGAGCGACCCGATCTACCGCGCGCAGCACTGAGGGGGCGGCCGCAGCCGCCCCCTCAGCTCGCACCGCGGGTCAGGACACGTCGTCGTCCACCCAGTCGAGCGTCTTCTGCACGGCCTTCTTCCAGTTGCGGTAGGTGCGGTCGCGCGCCTCCTGCTCCATCTGCGGCTCCCAGCGCGAGTCCTCCTGCCACTGCTCGCGCAGCTCGTCGAGCGATGCCCAGAAGCCGACCGCGAGGCCGGCGGCGTAGGCGGCGCCGAGCGCCGTGGTCTCGGCGACCACGGGACGGATGACCGGCACCTGCAGGATGTCGGCCTGGAACTGCATGAGCGTGTCGTTCGCGATCATGCCGCCGTCGACCTTGAGCTCGGTGAGGTCGACCCCCGAGTCGGCGTTGACCGCGTCGACGACCTCGGCGGTCTGGAACGCGGTCGCCTCGAGCGCCGCGCGCGCGATGTGGCCCTTGTTGACGTAGCGCGTGAGGCCCACGAGGGCGCCGCGCGCATCCGGCCGCCAGTACGGCGCGAAGAGGCCCGAGAACGCCGGCACGAAGTAGGCGCCGCCGTTGTCGTCGACCGTCTTCGCGAGCTGCTCGACCGACGGCGCGTCCTTGATGAGCCCGAGATTGTCGCGCAGCCACTGGATGAGCGAGCCGGTGACCGCGATCGAGCCCTCGAGCGCGTAGTGCGTGGGCTCGTCGCCGATCTTGTAGCCGACGGTCGTGAGCAGCCCGTTCTTCGAGTGGACGATCTCCTCGCCCGTGTTGAAGATGAGGAAGTTGCCGGTGCCGTAGGTGTTCTTCGCCTCGCCCTTGTCGAAGGCGGCCTGGCCGAACGTCGCGGCCTGCTGGTCGCCGAGGATGCCGGTGATCGGCGTCTCGCGCAGCAGCGACTCGGACGCCGCGATGCCGAACTCGCCCGAGGAGGGCTTGATCTCGGGCAGCATCGACCGCGGCACGCCGAAGTCGGCGAGGATCTCGTCGTCCCACTCGAGCGACTCGAGGTCCATGAACAGGGTGCGCGAGGCGTTCGTCACGTCGGTCGCGTGGACGCCGCCGTTCACGCCGCCCGTGAGGTTCCACAGCACCCACGAGTCGGTCGTGCCGAACAGCAGGTCGCCGGCATCCGCCGCCTCGCGCGCGCCGTCGACGTTCTCGAGGATCCAGACGATCTTCGTGCCCGAGAAGTAGGTCGCGAGCGGCAGGCCCACCTTCGGCTTGTAGCGGTCGGTGTCGCCGTCGGCGAGCCGGTCGACGATCTTCTGCGTGCGGGTGTCCTGCCAGACGATCGCGTTGTAGACGGGCTCGCCGGTCGTCTTGTTCCACACCACCGCGGTCTCGCGCTGGTTCGTGATGCCGATCGCCTTGACGTTGTGGCGCGTGACGTTGGCCTTCGAGAGCGCCTGGCCGATGACCTCGCGGGTGTTGTTCCAGATCTCCTTCGGGTCGTGCTCGACCCATCCGGCTTGGGGGAAGATCTGCTCGTGCTCGAGCTGGCCCGTCGACACGATGCTGCCGGCGTGGTCGAAGAGGATGGCGCGAGTCGAGGTCGTGCCCTGGTCGATGGCGATGACGTAGTCGTTCACCGGAACTCCTTCGTTGGGTGATGGAAGCGCTGCTGCGTGTGGAGCGGCACGGGGCCGCGGCGGGATGGGGGCCGGGTCGGCCCCCATCCCGTGCGATCAGGCGCCGACGGCGGGCCCCGCGGCGATCATCGCGACGAGCGCGGGAGCTGCGAGCCCCGCGAGCACGCCGCCGATGATCGGGCCGGCGACCGGGATCCAGGCGTAGCCCCAGTCGCTCGAGCCCTTGCCCTTGATGGGCAGCACTGCGTGCGCGATGCGCGGGCCGAGGTCTCGGGCCGGGTTGATGGCGTAGCCGGTCGGTCCACCGAGCGATGCGCCGATGCCGACGACGAGCAGCGCGACAGGCAGCGCGCCGAGCGAGGCGAGGCCGGCGGGCGTGTCGCTGTCCGCGCCGCCCTGGAAGCCGAACGCGATGACGACGAACACGAGCACGAACGTGCCGATGATCTCGGTGATGAGGTTCCAGCCGGTCGAGCGGATCGCCGGGCCGGTCGAGAACGTGCCGAGCTTGGCACCCGGGTCCTCCTCGGCGTCGAAGTGCTGCTTGTAGGCGAGCCAGCAGAGCACCGCTCCGAGGAAGGCGCCGAGGAGCTGGCCGCCGAGGTAGGCGGGGAGCGCCGCCCACTGGTAGTCCGCGCCGGTCGCGAGCGCGTTCGACAGCAGGCCGAACGTGACGGCCGGGTTGATGTGCGCACCGGAGTAGATGGAGACGACGACGCCGGAGAAGACCGCGAGTCCCCAGCCGAAGTTGATCATCAGGAAGCCGCCGCCGAAGCCCTTGGTGCCCTTGAGCACGACGTTGGCGACGACGCCGCAGCCGAGCAGGACGAGCAACGCCGTGCCCACGAGCTCTGAGAGGAATACCAGACCGATGTCGAGGTCCACAGGTACCTGCTTTCTCTTCCACGGGCGTCATCGCCCGTACCGCCCGCGCGGGTGGTACGGCACACGATAGCCCGGTCGCGCCAAGAATCCGAGAGATCTTCGCACTGCACGATCGAGATTCCCGGCGTCGGGGCGTAGCGTGAGCCGCACCGGCCACCAAGAAGGAGAGTCGCACCGTGAAGAAGCTCATCAACGACCCCACGAAGACGGTCGACGAAGGCGTCGCAGGCTTCGCCGCAGCGCATGCCGACCTCGTGCGCGTCGTCATCGACCCGCCGTTCGTCGTCGTCCGCGCCGACGCGCCCGTGCAGGGCAAGGTCGGCCTCGTCTCGGGCGGCGGCTCGGGCCACGAGCCGCTGCACGCCGGCTACGTCGGCTTCGGGATGCTCGACGCCGCGGTGCCCGGCGCCATGTTCACCTCGCCGACCCCCGATCCCATCCTCGAGGCGACGAAGCAGGTCGACGCCGGCTCGGGCGTGCTGCACATCGTGAAGAACTACACGGGCGACGTGCTCAACTTCGAGACGGCTGCCGACCTCGCGCTCGCCGAGGGCATCGAGGTGCAGACCGTCATCGTCGACGACGACGTCGCGGTGAAGGACTCCCTCTACACGGCTGGCCGGCGCGGCGTCGCCGGCACCCTGCTGGTCGAGAAGCTCGCGGGCGCCGCGGCGCAGCGCGGCGACTCGCTCGACGAGGTCGCCGAGGTCGCGCGCAGGGTGAACAGCCGCGTCCGCACGATGGGCATGGCGCTCTCGCCCTGCACCGTGCCGCACGCCCAGGAGCCGAGCTTCACGCTCGGCGAGGACGAGGTCGAGATCGGCATCGGCATCCACGGCGAGCCGGGGCGCGAGCGCATCGCGCTCGAGCCCGCCGACCGCATCGTCGACCGGCTCATGCAGCCGATCCTCGAGGACCTGCCGTTCTCGAAGGGCGACCGCGTCGTGCTGCTCGTGAACGGCATGGGCGGCACGCCGCAGTCCGAGCTCTACATCGTCTTCCGGCGCGCGGCCGAGGTGCTCGCCGAGCACGGCATCGAGCTCGCCCGCTCGCTCGTCGGCTCGTACGTGACGAGCCTCGAGATGCAGGGCGTCTCGATCACGCTGCTGCAGGTCGACGACGAGATGCTCGGCCTCTACGACGCGCCCGTGCACACCGCGGCGCTGCGCTGGGGGCGGTAGGCCTTGGCCGCTCTCGACGGCGCATGGACGCGCCGCTGGATCGAGGCGGTCGCGGCGGAGGTCGCGCGCCGCAAGCTCGAGCTGACCGCGCTCGACCGAGCGATCGGCGACGCCGACCACGGCGAGAACCTCGATCGCGGGTTCCAGGCCGTGCTCGGCAAGCTCGACGCGCTCGATGACGGCGCGACGCCGGGCGCGGTGCTGAAGCTCGTCGCGACGACGCTCATCTCGACCGTCGGCGGCGCAGCCGGGCCGCTCTACGGCACGGCGTTCCTCAAGGGCGCGATGGCGGCGGGGGATCGGGCGGAGCTCGACGCCCCGGCGCTCGTCGAGGTGCTCACGGCCGCGCGCGACGGCATCGTGGCGCGCGGCAAGGCGGAGCCCGGCGACAAGACGATGGTGGATGCGTGGACGCCGGCCGTCGACGCGGCGNCAGCCGCGGCGCCCGCCGAGGGAGCGGCGGCGACCGAGCCGCTCGTCGCCCACAAGGGTCGTGCGTCGTACCTGGGGGAGCGGGCCGTCGGCCACCGCGATCCCGGCAGCGAGTCGACCGCGCTCATGCTGCGCGCCGCCGCGGAGACCCGGTGACGGTCGGCCTCGTCATCGTCTCGCACTCGGCACGGATCGCCGAGGGCGTCGTCGAGCTCGCGGCGCAGATGGCGCCGTCGGTCGCGATCGTCGCCGCCGGCGGCACCGACGACGGCGGGATCGGCACGAGCTTCGACCGCGTCCAGGCCGCGCTCGCCAAGGCGGAGTCGGGCGACGGCGTCGTCGTGCTGTGCGACCTCGGCTCCGCGGTGCTCACCGCAGAGACGGCGCTCGACTTCGCCGACGCGCCCGAGCGCATCCGCATCGCCGACGCGCCGATCGTCGAGGGCGCGGTCGCGGCCGCGGTCGCGGCCGAGGCGGGAGAGCCGCTCGACCGCGTGGTCGCGGCCGCAGAGCCCGCCGCGACCGCCGCTCCGGCGCCGACGGAGCCGGCGGCCGAGCGCGCCGAGCCGGCCACCGCGCGGCTCGAGATCGCGCTCGAGAACGAGCACGGCCTGCACGCCCGGCCGGCGTCGGAGCTCGTCCGCACGGTGACCGGCTTCGACGCCTCGGTGACCGTCGACGGCGTCGACGCGAAGAGCCTGCTGCGCGTGCTCGCGCTCGGGCTCGACCGCGGTGCGCTCGCGACGTTCGAGGCGACCGGACCGCAAGCGGCGGAGGCGATCGACGCGATCGGCGCGCTCGTGCGCGACCGCTTCGGGGAGTCGTAGCGGCGCTACTGCGCGACGTGCGCGGCGAACTCGTCCTGTTGCACGCGCGCGGCGACGAAGGAGCACTGCGGCACGATCCGCTTGCCCGAGGCGATCGTCGCGCGCAGCGCCTCGTCGACGAGCGTCGATCCGATGCCGCGGCCGCCGAACGACGGGTCGACCTCGGTGTGGGGGAACGCGCGGACGCCCTCGCGGTCGCGGTAGTCGGCGAAGCCGGCGACAGCACCGCCGACGCGCGCCTCGAACCGCTGGCGCTCGGGGTTGTCCACGATCTCGATCTGCTCCTGCTGCTCGCTCATGGCCGCGACGCTACGCCGGGATCCTGAGGGTCACCGCAACGGGCGGGCGGTGCGGCATGCTGGAGCCATGCAGCTGGACCCTCGACGCATCCTGATCTTCCGCACCGTGGCGCGCGAGGGATCGGTCTCCGGTGGCGCCCGAGCGCTCGGGTGGACGCAGCCGGCCGTGAGCCAGCACATCCGCCTGCTCGAGGAGGAGGTCGGGCAGGGGCTGCTGCTGCGCTCGTCGACCGGCGTCACGCTCACCGAGGCCGGGCAGCGACTGCTGCGGCACGCCGACGGCATCGCGGGGCTGCTCGGCTCGGCTGAGGCCGAGCTGCGCTCGCTCGCCGAGGGCGCGGGCACCGTAACGATCGCCGCGTTCCCGTCGGCGCTCGCCGACTTCGTGCCGCGCTCGATCGCCGCGGCGAGGCTCGCGGTGCCGGGCCTCACCGCGCGGGTGATCGAGCTCGAGCCGCCCGAGGCGATCGAGGCGGTGCTCGCGGGCGACGCCGACGTCGCGGTCGCGTTCGAGTACGACGAGCTCCACGACGACGTGCAGCTGACCCGCATCGCGCTCGGCGCCGACCCGTCGTGCATCGTGCTGCCCATCGACCACCCCCTCGCCGACGGCTCGCCGATCGAGCTCGCGTCGCTCGCCGGCGCCGACTGGGTGGGCGGCTGCGAGCGCTGCCGACGCCATCTCGAGTCGCTCGCCGCCGACGCGGGCTTCGCGCCCACGATCCAGTTCGAGACCGACGACTTCGTCGCGGCCCAGTCGTTCGTCGCCGCGACCGGCTCCGTGACGCTGCTGCCGTCGATGGCGCTGCGCGTGCTCACGCGCGACGACGTCGTCGTCGCGCCGCTCGCCGACGGCTCAGGCCGGACGGTCTCGCTGCGGCACCGGCACGGCGCCGAGCGCGTGCCCGCGATCCGCACCGTGCTCGACGCCATGCAGCAGCTCTGGAGCGAGCGCGCTCGCTGAGCGCTCGCCGAGCGCGATGCGCGCGAGCGCGTCGGCGTGCGCGGCGCATGAGTCGATCACCGGCACCGCGGCGTCCCGGTCGTCGACGAGCAGCATGATCTCGGTGCAGGCGAGCACGACCGCCTCGGCGCCCGCGTCGACGAGCGCCGCGAACGCGTCGCGGAAGACGGCGCGCGCCGCATCCGTCACGACGCCGCGCGTGAGCTCGTCGAAGATGATCGCGTCGATCGTCGCCTGGGCCTCGACGGGCGGCACGACGACGCGAATGCCGTGGCGGCCGAGCCGCTCGGCGTAGAACCGCTCGGCCATCACGCGCTGCGTGCCGACGACGCCGAGCGTCCGTGCGCCCAGCGCGCCCGCGGCATCCGCCACGGCGTCGCCGATGTGCACGAGCGGAACACCGACGGCCGCCTGCACCTCGTCGGCGACGCGGTGCATGAGGTTCGTGGCGATCGCGATCGACCCGGCGCCCGCGCGCTCGAGCGCCGCGGCCTCGCCCGCGAGCATCGCGGCCGCCGTCGCCCAGTCGTCGCGCACCTGGCAGTCGCGCACGACCGCGAAGTCGAGGCTCGAGAGCAGGATCCGCGCCGATGCGTGCCCGCCGCGCGCCACCGCGACGCGCTCGTTGATCGCGCGGTAGTACTGCGCCGTGGAGTGCCAGCTCATGCCGCCGAGGATGCCGAGCACGTGCTCCCGAGGGGTGTCCATGCGTCGATCTCAGCAAACCGGCGGGACATCGTCCAGACCGTGTTGCCTCGCCCGGCGCCAACCACTGGTTATGGGACGACCGCGAGCCCTAAGCGGAGCCGCTGCTGCAGGCTCAGTGCGAGCAGCGCTTGCGCGGCCGCGTAGGCGACGAGCACGACGATGGAGCGCAGCGGGTCGGGGATGTCGACGACGAACAGGCCGAGCCCGAGCACGAGGTCGCCGACCATGAACAGCAGGCCGCCGAGCAGTCCGGGCACATCGATCGCGGCGAGCGCCGCGACGGCGGCGAGCACGAGCGAGTAGAGCAGCACGGGCACGGCGAGCGGGCCGGCGCCGATCGCGATGACGCCGCCCGCGATGAGCGCGATGACGGCGTAGGCGATCGCGGCGGGACCCCAGGCGAGCGAGCGGCGGCGCGTCGGCCACAGCGCGACGAGGTAGGCGATGTGGCCGAGCAGGAACAGCCCCAGCAGCACGATCGTGATCCCGGTCGTCGCGCCGAGCCCGTCGCCGAGGCCGCACAGCACCGCTGCCGCGACGTGCCAGCGGCCGACCGCATGCCGGAGCGCCCCGAGCGCGAGGAGTGCGATCCAGATCGGGGGCAGGAGCGCCCACATGAGGGCGACGCGCAGCTGCTCGAGGAGCCCCGCGTCGCCGATCTCGAGCGCGAGCAGCGTCGCCGCACCGAGGTTGACGACGAGCAGCACGCCGGCGATCCAGAAGCCCACGCGCAGCGGCCGGGGCAGCGGGGTCGTGGGCATGGCCCCATCGTTCCACGGACCGGGCCCCTCGGCTCGCCGGGCCGTGTGGCGCGCGCCGGTGTCGGCGGCGGGTGGGAGAGTGTCGCCGTGCACGACAATCCCTTCCGACCGGGCTTCGGCATCTCGCCGCCGATGCTCGCGGGCCGCGACGCACTGCTCGACGAGTGGCGCGAGGTGCTGGATCTCGGCGCGTGGTCGCCCTACCGCGCCGCGCTCGTCACGGGGATGCGCGGCGTCGGCAAGACCGTGCTGCTCAACGCGCTCGAGGACGAGGCACGGGCCCGGGACTGGACGGTCGTGCACGGCACGCTGCACGTCGGCTTCATCGAGGTGCTCGAGCACGACCGGCTGCCGGCGCTCCTCGAGGAGCAGGACCCCGAGGCGTACGCGCGCGAGTGGACCGGCCTCACGGTCTTTCAGCTCGGCGGTGCGACGACGCAGGTCGTGCCGCAGTACCCGCGCGAGCGGCGGCTCGAGAGCATGCTCGAGCGGCTCGTCGAGCTCGCCGAGGCGCGAGGCGCCGGCGTGCTGCTCTCCCTCGACGAGGTCTCGGCGTCATCGCTCGACGAGCTGCGCCGCATCGCGATCGCCGTGCAGCACCTCATGCGCGAGGACCGGCGCATCGCGATCGTCGCGGCGGGCGTGCCGGCCTCGATCGCCGCGGCGCTCGAGGCCGACGGGCTCACGTTCTTCCGCCGCGCGCAGCAGGTGCGGCTCGACACGCTCACGCTCGCCGAGGCGCGCGCGGCGATCGCGGTGCCGGTGCGCGAGCGCGGCCGCACCATCGGCGAGCCGGCGCTCGACCTGGCGGCGCGAGCGAGCGAGGGCTATCCCTTCCTGGTGCAGTCGATCGGCGCCCGCGCGTGGGAGTACCAGCCGAGCGTCACCGAGATCGTGCCCGACGCGGTGCAGCACGCCGTCGCCGTCGCGCACGCGGCGATGGGCGAGAGCGTCATCGTGCCGGCGCTGCGCGGGCTGTCGGGCCGCGACCGCGACTACCTCATCGCGATGGCCGACGACGACGGGCCCGCGTCGACCACCGACGTCGCCGAGCGGATGGGCGCATCCGTCGGCAACGCGGGCCGCCAGCGCGCGCGGCTGCTCGACGCGGGCATCATCGTCGCCCCGGAGCGCGGGCGCGTCGACTTCGCCATCCCGCGGATGCGCGAGCACCTGCGGGACCATCCGCACGACGCGCAGCTCGGCCTGCCGACCGCGGCGCGCGCGACGTTCCGCGACGAGGCGGATGCGGGCGCGGACGCCGCCGTCGACTAGCATCACCATGTCAGGCGCCTCGAGCGCCGGGCCTCGAGAAATGGGGCCACGCGGCAGCGCGCGACACACATGGACCCCATCGATGAGGTTCCGTGCAGTGTCGCCGAACCTCCTGTCTCCACTGGAGCACTCCGTGTCTCACCCCACCGCCGTCACCTCCGACGCGACCACCACCAGCACCGCCTCCGACGCCAGCACCGCGCCCGCAGCCACCACCGTCTCGGCAGCCATCGCCGCCGAGCTCGAGCAGCACGCGACCGACGTGTTCGGGCTCATGGGCAACGGCAACGCCTGGTTCCTCGACGCCGTCGTGCGCCGCGGCGCCATGACCGTGACCGCCGTGCGCCACGAGGCCGCGACGGTCGCCGCCGCCGACGCCTACTACCGCTCGAGCGGGCGCCTCGCGATCGCGACCACGACCTACGGGCCCGGCTACACGAACGCGATCACGCCGCTCGCCGAGGCGGCGATCGCGCGCGTGCCGCTCGTGCTCGTGGTCGGCGACCAGCCGACCGCGGGCCGGCGCCCGTGGGACGTCGACCAGTCGGCGATCGCGACCGCCGTCGG
>NZ_BAAAKK010000001.1:620857-643739 GCF_039527715.1 Agrococcus citreus | reverse complement strand
CCGCCGCGCGCCGCGCCGTCGAGACAGCGGTCGCGACGCGCGGCCCGGTGGTGCTCGCGATCCCGTACGACATCGCGCACGCCGAGCTCGACGCCGCGCCCGCCGGCGAGCAGGAGGCGGCTCCGGTCGCGCCGTTCATCGCGATCGACGCCGAGCAGCTCGCCGAGATCGCGCAGCAGCTCGACGGTGCCGAGCGCCCGCTGCTCATCGCCGGCCGCGGCGCGCATCTCGCGGGCGCGGCCGAGCCGCTGCGGGCGCTCGCCGCTCGGCTCGGCGCGCGCACGGCCTCGAGCGCGCTCGGCAGCGGCATCTTCGCCGACGACCACCGGCACCTCGGCATCACGGGCGGCTTCGCCGCCGAGCGCTCCGCCGAGGCGGCCGAGCGCGCCGACGTCGTGCTCGTCGTGGGCGCCGGCCTCAACCAGTTCCAGACCCGCTTCGGCGACGCGTTCGCGGACGGCGCGCGCGTCGTGCAGGTCGATGTCGTCGATGCGCCGACGAATCCGCGCGTGGACGAGCTCGTGCGCGGCGACGCGAGGCTCGTCGCGGAGGCGCTGCTCGCGCTCCTCGGCGACGGCGCGCCCTCGGGCGACGCCGGTTGGGAGCGCGCGGGCTACGGCGACGTGACGCGCGCGCACTTCGAGCGCGAGGCCGGCGACCCGCTCGCTGCCGACGGTCGGCTCGACCCGCGCAGCCTGTTCCACGCGCTCGAGCGGATCCTGCCGGCGGACCGCGTCGTCGTCTCGGACGGCGGGCACTTCATCGGCTGGGCGCCCACGCACCTCTCGGTCGCCGACCCCGAGCGGCTCGTCATGGTCGGCACCGCCTTCCAGACGATCGGCCTCGGGTTCCCGAGCGCCGTCGGCGCCGGCGTCGCGCGACCCGAGTCGACGATCGTGCTCGTCTCGGGCGACGGCGGCGCGCTCATGGCGCTCGCCGACCTCGACAGCGTCGTGCGCACGGTGCGGCGCGGCATCGTCGTGATCGTGAACGACGCCGCCTACGGCGCCGAGGTGCACCAGTACGCCGTGCGCGGCGTCGCTGAGGGACCGATGCTCATCGACGAGGTCGACTTCGCGGCGCTCGGCCGCGCGGTCGGCGCGCAGGGCGCGGTCATCGAGTCGCTCGACGACCTGCGGCAGCTCGAGTCGTGGCTCGAGCGCGGCGAGGACGGCGTCTTCGTCGCCGATTGCCGCGTCTCGAAGGCGGTCGTCGCGCCCTACATGCTCGAGGTCGTCGAGGCAGCGAAGCGCTCGGCGCGCTGACACCCGCTCGAGGCGAGCGCCGCGTCGGCGCTACGCCGGCTCGTCGCCCAGCTCGAGCAGCCGGCGGAAGAGCGCGAGCACCTCATCGGGCAGCAGCGGCTCGGCGACCGTCACGTCGCAGCGGGTCTCGACGGTGACGCGCCACATCGGCGCATCCGGGAGCGCTTGCCCGTCGAGCTCGGCGAGCCTGCCCGACGCGACGAGCGTGTCGAGCCGGTCGCGATCGTCGCCCGGGATGACCTCGAGCTCGAGCACCGCCGCCCTCGTGCGGCCGAGCATGCCGCCCGTGCGCGCGACGCGCACCGCCTCGGCGGTCGGCGCATCCGCTTGCGGCTCCTCCTCGGTCACGCCGACGGCCGCCCACGCGTCGCGCACCGCTCGCGTCTCGGCGGCGTCGTCGCCGAAGCGCGCGATGGCTGCCTCGACCGTGGCGGCCGCGAAGGTCGCGAAGTCGGCGGTGGACGACAGGCCGCCGGTCAGCGCGTCCATCCAGATGAGGCCAGGCGCCTCCCACGCTCGACCGCCGATCGTCGTCGCGACGAGGTGGAACGCCCTGTTGGGGATGCCGGAGTTGATGTGCACGCCGCCGAGGTCGTCGGCGGTCACGACGAAGTCGCGCATGTGCGCCGGCTGCGGATCCTTGCCGAGCACGGGGTCGTCGAAGGCGGTGCCGGGCTCGGCCATCGAGCGCAGCGCCACGCCCTGCACCGCGTCGGTGAACACGCCCGCACCGATGAGCCAATCCGCCTCGTCGGCCGTCTGGTCGAGGGCGTGCTGCTTCACGAGCGAGCCGAGCACGTCGGCGATCGACTCGTTGAGGGCACCGGGCTGGTCGCGGTACACGAGGTCGGCGGTCGACGAGATGACGCCGTGGCCGAGCTCGTGGCCGATGACGTCGACGGCGTTCGTGAAGCCGGCGAAGACCTCGCCATCGCCGTCGCCGAAGACCATCCGCTCGCCGTCCCAGAACGCGTTGTCGTAGCTCCTGCCGTAGTGCACGGTCGCGAGCAGCGGCATGCCGGCGCCGTCGAGCGAGTCGCGGCCGAACGCCTCGTGCAGCATGCGCCATGCATCGCCGAGGCCGTCGTAGGCCTGGTCGGCCGCGACGTCGCCGGTCGGTCCGTCGCCCTCGCGCCGCACCTCGGTGCCGGGCAGGGTCGTGGCGTGCTCGGCGTCGCTGATCGTGCGATCGGGCGCAGCCTCACCGGGCACCAGCGAGGGGCGGCCCGGGCGGCGGCTCGGAGCGGCACTCGTCGCGGCCCGCTCCGCGCGGATGCCGCGGTCGACGCCGAGCGTGCGCTCGGCGACCGCGGCGGCGGCGCTCGGCGCAGCCGCGATGCGCTCGAGCAGGTACGGGGGCACGATGCCGTGGCGCACGGCATGCGCGTCGCTCGAGGCGCCGAGCGCGTCGTCGATGCGCGGCGCGATGAGGCTCGACCACACGAAGTAGCCGTCGGGCGATGGGTGGAAGCCGTCGGCGGCGTGCATCGAGGGCTCGAGGATCGCCGGGGTGGGCAGGTGCACCGCTCGCGCCTCGGCGGCGGCGATGCGCTGCAGCGCCTCGTCGAGGCTGCGCGCGTGCCCGCCGATGAGCGAGCGGATCGGCTGCGGCAACCACTCGAAGGTATCGATCTGCGGCGCGCCGGCGAGACCGATGACCCCGCCGGGCGCGAGGTGCTCGCCGAGCCCGGCGACGAGCGCGCGCACGCTGCGCTCGAACGCCCCTCGCCGCACGAGCTGCAGCGCGTCGTTCGCGCCGACGAGCACGAGGATGACGTCCCACGGGCCGTCGTCGACCGCGGGCAGGTGGCGCTCGAGCACCTGGGCGGCGTTCGAGCCCTCGAGGCCCTCGATGCGCCACGCGACGCGCTGCCCGCGCCGCCCCGCGAGCCGCCTCGCGGTCTGCACGGCGAGCGTCTCGTCGAGGCGCTCGGCACCGACACCGGTCGCGGTCGAGTCGCCGACCGCGAGCAGTCGCAGCGGCGGGCCGTCGCCGTCGCCGACGATGCCGGAGCGCTCGCCCTGCGGCTCGGGCAGCCAGACGAGCACCGACTGGAGCGCCTTCGCCTGGTGCAGCAGCACCGGCGCGAGCGCGAAGGCCGCGGGCCTCGCGAGCCGGTGGAGGGAGCGCTCCGCGCGCCTCGATGCGACGGCCGCGGCCGCTCCGATCCGTGCTGCGAACTCCATGCGACACCTCCGCTCGACGGGCTCCGTGCGGAGCGAGGCCGATGCTACTCGCGGCCGCTGACGGCGCACCGGGACGTGCGCGCTCAGCGGCCGAGGCGTATCCGCACGTCGGCGGCATCGCCCACGCCGATGCCCTGCGCGCGCTGCACGGCGACCTTGAGCGGCAGGAGGTAGGCGCCGTCGCGCGGGAAGAGCGACGTGGAGAAGGTCGTGCCGCCGATGGTGGCCTCGACGGGGATGACGCCCCAGCCGTAGGTGAGCTCTCGGGCGCTGTCGTGGATGAGCTCGGACTCGTCGGGCGGCACGGGCAGGAAGACGAACGGCGCCGGGCCGCGCCACTCGATCGCGACCGCCGTGAACGCTCCCCCAGGGCCGCCCCATGGGGGAGTAGAGAGATGGCAACGAGGGCACGCGACGAGTTCTCGGCGAAGATCCGGCACGAGCAGCGGCTCGCCGAGAGCTCGCGACGGGCGCGCATCCAATACGGCATCGTCACGATTGTCTGGGCTGTGCTCGTGCTGGCGATGGTGTGGTTTATGGTGGCGTTCGAAGCGCCCCACGTCCTCCTGCTCCTGGTACTCGCGAGCGGGCTTGTGACCACCTGGTACCTCGGTAGCCGCTTCGGGGGCAACCACTGGCAGCTGTTGGGGCACGAGCGCGTCGTGGCCGATGCCACGCACAACCTCCGCGACTTCGATGCGGACCCCCGGCCCGCGAAAGACCTGCGATGCCGGCAGGAGGCCGCGGCGGTGCTCAACGGCTTGTCGAGCGTGCTGTATCCCCAGCCGGGCCGCGGCGCCGCAGACTGCGCGGAGCAGGTGCAACGCACGGCCAAGCGGATCCTGGCCGCCGAGGACCGGAACGAGTGGCACAACGCGGCCGCGAACGAGCATCGCGCCGAACTCCAGCGCCTACTCACACCGAAACGAGCCGGCGATGCCTGACTCGAATCATGACCGCGGCAGGGCGGCGCTGCTCACCGCGCAGCTGCTCCTCGACGCCGATCTCCCGGACGAACAGCGCAGCCTTGCGCTCGGCAAGATCCTCCGGCTCAACGAGGACCTGTTCGAGCGGCGTTGGTCGTACATCAGCGAGTGGGACGTCGACGAGCCGCAACGCTCGCTCTTCTTCTCCTTCCACGTCGACTCGACGGACGGCTACAACAGCCACTCCATCCACTGGAATTGCTACCCCGCGGAGGGAACGGTCTGCATCCGCCGCTCGATCGACGAGGCCGGCTATGTGGATCTCGACCCGGAGGCGTGGTTCACCGTGAACGACACCGAAGGCCTCGCCGCGGTGCTCGATGCCGTGCCGCAGCTCGCATACAAGGACGAGCTACCAGAGGTGTGCTGGCAGCACGGCGCGATCGTCCAATGGGGCGACGAACTCTACGAGACCACGCTCACCATTGACCAGGTGCGAACGCGGCGCCGTCGACCGGCGCCGACGCCGGCAGACCAGGTGCTCGACGCGCTGCGCGACGTCTATGACACCTGCCCGAAGTGCCACACGTACACCGGTGGTCAACCACACAGTTGCCCCTAGCCAGTGACCGGGCTCATGCGATCGCCGGCAGCACCTAGGCTCGCTGCCATGAGCGAGCTCGACAGCGAGTAGCGAAGCAGATCCAGGGATCGTGGACGCCATCTCGAGGCAGGCCCGGGCCGCGCAGCCCGGTACCGGTGAGACGGTCCGGCCCGCTCCGCACACTCTGACAGTGAACGGCCTTTCCTGGTCGACTGTGGGAGGTGACGAGATGGGGATGCAGCACGTGGCAACGGACGCGACCGCGGGCGTTGACGATCGCGAGCTCCTGGCGCGGCTCCGTCACGACGACGAGCACGCGCTGACCACGATCTTCCGCCGCTACCAGCGGCCCGTCTACTGGGGCAGCTTCTCCGTCCTCCGCAGCCGTGCAGAGGCAGAGGAGATTGCCGGCGATGTGTTCCTCACGCTCTGGCGCAAGCGGCAGGACGTCGAGATCGCCGCGGCCTCGTTGCTGCCATGGCTGCTCGTCACCGCCCGCAACCTCTCCCTCAACCGCAGCCGCTCGGTCAACCGACGTCGCGAGCAGCGCATCACCGAGCCCGAGGACCAGCTGCCGGCACCCGGCACCGATCCGGCCGAGCAGTTGCTGCGCAGCGAGCTCGAGCAAGCGCTCCAGGCGATCGCGGCCGTCATGGCCGAGCCTGACCGATCGATCTACCAGCTCTGCCTCGTCGACGAGCTCACGTACAAGGAGGCCGCCTACAAGCTCGGCCTCACCCACGGGGCCGTGCGCAACCGCCTCTCCCGGCTGCGCGCGCGGCTGCGCACCGAACTGACCCATCTCACGGCAGGAGGCCGCTGATGACTACCCCCCAGCTCCCCGAACTCCCCGCCGGCACCGCTGCGCGGATCGAGCGGCGACTGCTCAGCGTCGCCAGCGGCGCTCGCCAGTCGCACCGACGCCGCAACCGCGCGATCGCCGGAGGCGCCGCGCTCGTGCTCCTGGCTGGCACGGGTGTCGCCGCCATCACGATCGCCAGCCAGGCAGCGCAGGAGCGCAGCGCCCACTGCTACGCGGCCGTCGACCCCTCGAGCCTGTCGACCCAGGTCGGCATCCCCGACGAGACCATCGGTGACGATGGCATCGCCGTGCCGATTCGCGCCGACGCGGACCGCGCAGCGCAGGCGCTCGATCTGTGCGGCTCGGTGTGGCGGGTTGGCTTCTTCGCCACGGACGGGGTCCCCGTCGATGACGGCCGCCAGCACGAGGTGCCGCCGCTCACCGCCTGCGTCCGGTCCGACCAGGTCATCGCCGTCTTCCCGGGCGACGACGAGCAGCTCTGCGAGAGCGTCGACCTGCGGCCGTTGCCGTAACCAATCGCTAGGGCGGGATGCAGCACACAGGCTGCATCCCGCCCTGCTGTGCGCAATGTGCGCGGCGAGCAATGCGTCTTAGATCCGCGCGTGCGGCGGCGTGTCGACGTGGGACGCCTTGACGCTACGGGGCGGTTCGAATCTGCTTCTCCCAACAGGCCTGTGACGATCCCAGCTGATCGGCCGAGGTTACCCAATGGAGAGGACCACATCATGAACCGAACGACCCGAGCCGCCCTCGGCGTGCTCTGTGCCATCCCGCTGACGCTGCTCGGCGGGCTGTCGGCAAACGCCGCCGAGGCGGAGCCGCCGCTACCCAACTGCTGGATCGAGATCGACACCGGCGAGAGCCTCTGCGTCGACGCTGACGAGAACCTGGTCGCCGCTGTCGCCGAGACTGGCGTCGAGCTCATCGTGCCCGACGGCACCGTCGTGGGCGGCCACCAGGTCGAGCGTGACGACGTCGCCGCACGGAGCAGCAGCTCGGCCATGGCCAGCACCGTCATCAGCATCCTCTACGCCGACAGCAACTACGGCGGCGCCAGCACCGTCATGTCGGTCTCCAGCGGCACCTGCGCCACCCACGCCTGGGGCTACACCAGCCTCTCGACGTTGGGATGGAACGATCGCGCTTCGTCCTACCGCAGCTATGCCGGGTGCGTCACCGCGGTGTTCGAGAACGAGAACTACGCAGGCGCGCAGCATGGGTACTACGCGAACGCCAGCGGCCTTGGCGTCATGAACGATCGGGCCTCCTCCTGGAGAGTCCAGTAGCGGCCGTGCGCTGAGCGCATTCGATGCGGTTAGCGAGAGCACTTCCAACCAGTGCCCGTCGCTAACACCACGAGAGCCCTCCTGTCCCCGCAGGGGGCTTCGTACTGTCGCCTTTGGACCGCACCCAGGCGCTACCGGAGCAGTTGCACCCATCCCGGTATCCGCGCCTGACGTTGCACTCCGGAACCACACGGCACCGGGCACAGCGGCGTGTTGATGCACTCAGCGGCCACGGTTCGCGTGCTGACGATCGACTCCTCGCGACGGCGCTCTTAGTGGTGGCGAGCCCCGATCGTTCATGCTCGCGGACGGCGTGTGAGGCGCGACGCAATCAGACACACGGCCGCGATGACCGCACCTACTGCCACAACGCAGGGAATGAGCAACCCCGGCGTCAGGTAGCCCATGCTCGCGAGCGATGCGGACGCGAGCACGACGAGCGCGGTGAAAGCACCGCAGCACGCGACAACCATTCGCCACCACTTATACGCGGACGCTCGCAACTTGCGATCTGTTCGCGAGAGCACGACCAGCCTCAAGCAGGCTATGGCGGCGATCTGGAATGTCGTGACGACAAGCACGCCCCACACCAAGCCCGGAACCGCGAGACGCTCCACCTCGGGAAACACCCGGACGGTCTCGGCTACCTCTGCAGGGAGCACGACCGCTTCTGCATACACCGACGCCGCCAGCAGCACCACGATGACCAGCGAGACTACAGCTCTAGATGCGTCCGCTCTGGTGAGAGTCGTACCGCTGCCTGCCGGTGCACTCGGCTCGAGCGCGGAACCGCCGCGCCGCTCTATTCCGCGCGCCTCCACGTCCGCCCCTGCCTAATAGATGTTCGGATTGATCCGGGTTGTCTCGATATTGAACACCGTCTGCGGCGCGTTGGGATCCAGCGAGTCCGAGAATGCCCCAAACACTTCCAGCCCAGGGCTCCAGCGCAAGCCGTTGGAGCTTGCGGATGAGCACACCTTCTGCCCGACTCGCGTGCCCTGGGTGTAGAAGAAGCACACCTTGACGATGCGCTGGGTTCCATACACGGACACCACGCGAGGTTCGAGGTCATCCAGGAAGGCAGCTGCTCGGATCAATGCCCGCCGCTAGCAGCTGCTCATGCATTTCTGCCAGAGTTTCGGCCGGTGCAATATCGGCGCGCCGCAGGCACTGCTGATATAGTCGCGCCGCGACGCTCGTGTCCTCGTTCTGGATCTGCCATGCCGAGTCGAGTGGATAGAAGGGCTCGTAGCAGTCCTCTTCTACGCCTGTAGTGGTGGCTTCCTCTACGTACATCCATTCGATTACCACCCCGTTCTGTTCGACGCCAATGAGCGCGTAGCCGTGGTCTTCCATGCAAGATCGGTAGTCGTCGAACGCGTCGCGATACTCGGTCTCCGTGACGTCTCCTTCCTGCGCAACCGGCGGCGACGGAACGCAGGCTGTCAGTCCGAGCGCCATCGCGGCAACAGCGGTTGCGGCCCCGGCTCGGACCGACTGAGTGATCACGTGTAGTAGATCTGGTCCGAACCGCCGTTCGCCTGGGCGCCCCGGTGGTTGCCCGACACGACGTAAGCCTGCGGCGCAGTCCTGACTGCGTTCGTCGTGCTGTACGTCCACGACGAGTGCACCGTTTGTGAACCGGGGTACGGGCGGTAGCCGTATCGCGCCGACAGGTTGCCGCAACTGAAAGCTCCGACCCACGTGCTTGCTGAAGTCGTGGTGCTCTTCGCGTTCATGTAGGTCATGCTGCTGTTGCAGGGGATGGTGTTTGAACCCAGCTGGAACCGATCGGTCTCAGCGACATTGGCGCTGCCCAATCCGAGCAGGTTGGCGACCACGAGGGCCGCCACGGAAATTGCTGTGATGCTCCTTTGCATGGCAGCACCATAGCCGAAAACTCTCGCTGGGGGAGCAAATATTTCAGCCGCAAACCTTTGCAGATCGAAAGCGCGTGCTATCTAGAGTCCGCGGGTGGCAAGCGCGGTGTGGCCTGGCGCTTCACGTCCTGGACGTGTCCACGCCAGGAGCCTGGCAGCAGTAGCGCACGAACGTCCCGTCTCAATCTCAGGGGCGACGGTAGTCGAGGCGGTGGATGGCGTAGGCGCGGATGGCGGCTGCCAGCCATGGGGGGAGATGGCGATCTTCGGCCCCCACGACGCCTTTCCCTGGAGCTTGCCAAGCGCGCCGCGGTCTTCGACCCCGAACGTCTTCGCCAGGCTGCGAGACGGCTGCCGCCTCTGACACGGAAGAAGACAGCAAAGGGGTTCGCGGAAGCGCGCGCATTGATGCTTGAAGCGGGTGTCACGCTCGTGTTCGTTCCCGAGATCAAAGACACCCGCATCTCTGGCGTCTCACGCCACGTGAACGGAACGCCGATGATCGCCGTAACCAGTCGATACCGGTACTGCGACGCGCTCTGGTTCACGGTGCTTCACGAGGTTGCGCATCTCCTGTTGCACCCAAAGCGAGCCACCTTCATCGACTTCGGCGGCAAGGCTAGCGACGACGACGCTCAGGAGACCGCCGCAAACGCCTTCGCAGCCGACCTGCTCGTGCCGCCCGCCACTCGTCCACGGTTGATTGCAGCATCCTCGGTAGCGGAGGTGACGGAGCTCGCTGAGGAGCTGCGGGTTGACCCCGGGATCTTGGCAGGGCAACGAGCGCACCTGACGGGCGACTGGGGCGGCCAACTCGCTCGGTTGAGGCGGCGAGAGGACCTCGCAGCCGCCCTCGCTTAAAGCAGGGAGGGCGGGGCGGGCTCGCTGCAGAGCGTCAACGTTCGTATCCGGTAGTCGGCCGTGTCACGGACGGCGCGCGGCGAGAGCATCTTCGTATGCCGCGAGCCAGGTCGTCGCCATCACGCGTCGGGTGTGGGCGGCGAACGCAAGGCGCACCAGGTGCAGGGATGCCCCTGCGAAGCCGATCGCCGGCACCACCACGAGCAGAGCGGCTGCCGGTCCCGCGACGCTGATCACCCAGTCGTGCACGAGACTCAGCACCAGCGTGAACGCGGTCAACAAGACAGCGACGCCCGCGAGAGGTATCTCACCACCGTTCGTGCCATGAGCCCGCAACGTCCCCAGCACCACCATGCGCAGCTCGACATCCTTCCGGCTCTGCCGTCGAAAACGACGCGCGAGCTCCACCGTCAGCCGAGCGTTCGGGCCATCCGGCAGGAAGACCTGTGCGCGCGCGAGGATCTGCGGCGTGACATACGGAACATGCTTCGAGCTCAAGTACGAGGAGGACACGCGAACGAGACTGACACAGACCAGCACAACAAAAATCAGACAAACCAGGAGTAAGATCGAAGCGAAACCGATGCGAAGAACCGGAGGGAAGACGATGACAATCCTCGATGCGCGTCAGCGCTCTACGTCAGCGCTTCATGCGCCGATCGAAGCGGCGGACATCACGCGCTTCCTCAGCGAGCACCTCGGCCGTCAACTGCTTGCGTTCATCGTCGCCTCCGACGTCACGACCATCGATCGGTGGGCGCGTGGCAACAACAAGCCTCGGCTCCAGCACGAGCAGCGACTGCGCAACACCTATAGCGTCTTCCAGGAGATCGCGCGCGTCGAGGCGCCCGCGACGGTGCGAGCCTGGTTCATGGGCATGAACCCGCAGCTCGACGACCACTCACCCGCGGAAGCACTCGCCGACGACCGCGCGCGCGAGGTGCTCGCCGCAGCCCGCGCATTCGTGCAGGGCGGGTGAGTGAGCTCGCACTGGTTCGCCCAAGTGGACCACTGCACCGCATCGCTCGAGCAGACGCTCCGCTCGACTTCTCTCGTATTGACGCCGCCGACGCGCAGCTCGCCGACGCCGGGAATCGCTTCGACGTTCCCGGCGCCGGCGTCCTCTACCTCGCGTCCGACGCGATCACCTGCTACTACGAGACACTCGGACGGTTTCGACCCTCCGCCGTCCTCATCGCAGCGCTCGGCGAGGAGGACCCCGGTCTCCTCCCTGCCGGCACCATGACCCAGGAGTGGCGGGCACGACGCCTCCACGTGACTACGGAACTGATCGGCGCGCTCCCCTTCATCGACATCGAATCGCCGCGCACCCATGTCGCTCTCACAACTGAACTCGCGCCGATCCTCGACCGGCTCGGCCACCTCGACATCGGACAAGTCCGCGGCCCCAACCGTCTGCTCACCCGAGCGATCGCCGCATGGGCCTACGCCGCGCTCGACAAGCGTGGCGCACGTTTCGGCGGTATCCGCTATCGCTCGAAGATGAACGGCGGAGAGTGCTGGGCGGTCTTCGAGGGAACCGAGATACGGGAGCTCGATCTGCATGCGCGCACGCTACCGCGCGGTGCCCACGGCGCGGCGCCCGCCATGAGGTGCTCCTTCGAGGTGCCCGCTCCTCGGTGTGCACGGCGGCGCGGTCGGGCGCCAGCGGCTCGGTAGCCTGGAGCCCATGCCCAAGCAAGCGATCGTCTCCCTCGTCTCGGTCGTCGGGGCGCTCGTGCTCATCGTCGCCGTCGCCCTCGCCGTCGTGCGCCCCTGGGAGAGCGAGGCGCCGGGGTCGAGCGCCGCCGCCCCGCTCATCGACGAGTCGACGCACGTCCTCGACGATGCGGGCGCCGACGCGCCTGCGGTCGTGGAGTTCTTCGACTACGAATGCCCGTCGTGCGGCCGGTTCCACCCGATCGTCGAGGAGCTGCGAGACACGTACGAGGGTCGGGTCACCTTCGCGGTGCGCTACTTCCCGCTCCCGAGCCACTCGGGCGCCGTGCCCGCGGCGCTCGCCGCCGAGGCCGCCGCGCAGCAGGACGAGTTCGAGGCGATGCACGCGCTGCTGCTCGAGCGCCAGCAGGAGTGGGCGGGCTCCGACGACGCGTCGGTCGCGTTCCGCGGCTACGCGGAGGACCTCGGCCTCGACCTCGCCGCCTACGACGCCGCGGTCGCCGACCCCGCGACGCTCGAGCGCATCCAGCTCGACGCCGACGCCGGGGTCGCGCTCGGCGTGCAGTCGACGCCGACGTTCTTCGTCGACGGCGAGCTCGTCGAGCTGCGCGACTTCGCCGACGTCGAGACGGCGATCGAGGCCGCGCTCGCCGAGTAGTCGGCGCCCGCGCTCGGCTCACGCCGGCGTGGCGATGAGCGTGAGCGGATGCGCGTGCTCGCCGACCACGGTGCGCACGATCGCGTCGTCGAAGCGCGCGTACTTGCGCCGGTACTCCTCGTCGAGCAGCGCGTGATCGAGGTGGTCGCCGGGCTGCAGCACGATGTCGCGCTCCACGCCGCCGGCGTTGATCCGGCCCGAGCCCCGCTCGAGCGCGCGCCGGTACCAGCCGCTGTCGGCGCCGTACGCCGAGCGCACCGCGACGAAGCCGTGGAGCGCGACGCACCAGATGGTGACCGGCGGGCTGAGGCTGCCGTCCTTCCGCCGCGAGGAGATCTGCAGCTCCTCGGCGGCGGCGATCGCGGCGAGGTCCTGCGGGTCCCACTGCGCGCTCATGCGGCCATCATGGCCTCGCTCGACTGCCGGCGACAGGGGCGGTCGCTCGGTCCACGGTCTCGAGCGCGCCCGTCGCGCGGCGGCGAGCGCGGTGCGAGGATGTCGCCGTGCGACGCCGAGCGGGACCCAGCGCGGGAGTCGGCGCGCGCCGGCTCGGCGGGGGGNNCGATCGCGATCGCCGCGACCGGTTGCGCGAGCGCACCGTCGCCTGCGACGGCAGTCCCGGTGCAGCTCGAGGGAGTGCAGCTCGAGATCGTGCAGCTGCGCGGCGACGTCACCGAGGGGTTCATCGAGCTGCGCGTGACGAACGAGGGGCCGGCAGCGCTGGTCGTCGAGCGCGCGACCTACGTCTCGAGCGCCTGGACCGCGCCCATGCAGCGCGACGACGAGGCGCGCATCCCCGCGGGCGCGAGGCGGAACCTCCGGTTGCAGCTGCCGGAGCCGACGTGCGCCGGCGGCCGGCTCGAGCATCAGGCGACGCTCGAGCTCGCGGACGGCTCGATCGTGGAGGGGGAGCCCGACGACCCGCTCGGCCAGCTCGAGGCGCTCGACGACGCGATCTGCGAGCTGCGCGCCTTCGAGCGCGAGGTGGCGGCGCTCGCGTGGCTCGAGCCGAGCATCCCCGCCGACGGCGTCGGACCGGCGGTGCTGCGCCTCGAGGTGGCGCCCGTCGCGGGTGACGGCGGCCGCGTCGGGAGCATCGACGAGGTGGCCGCGACGGTGCTGCTCGTGCCGGTCGATGCGGCGGGCGAGCGGATCGAGGTGCTGGCCGTCGGCGCGGAGATCGAGGCCGGTGCGGCGCCGACCGTCGTCGAGGTGCCTGTCGCGCCCGGGCGCTGCGACCTGCACGCGATCGCCGAGGACAAGCAGGGCACGCTGTTCCGCATCCGAGCCACGCACGGCGACGATCCGGTCACGCTCGTGCTGCCGTCGCCCGACGCGCAGCGGAACGCGCTGCTCGACTTCGTCGTCGCGAGCTGCGGATCGCCCTGAGCTGCGCCACCTCTGGGTTGGGGCACCGTGAGCGCCGGCGCCTCGTCAGCCGCGCGGGCTCGGTCGCACGGTGAGCGTCTGTGACGCGCGCCCGACGTGGCCGCGCTCGTCGTGCAGCTCAGCGGCGGTGATGCCCTGGCCCGTCGGACCGAAGGCGACCGTCGTGTCCATCCCGATCCAGCCGCCCTCGGGCTGCCGCAGCAGGTGCACCGTGAGGTCGAGGTTCGGGAACATCCACGCGTCGGGCGTCGCGCGCACGGCGACGCCGTTCACGACGTCGATGAGGCCGATCCACCGCGCGAGCGCGCTGACCGGCTCCCCGTCGACGAGCGGATGCGCGCTGCGCACCCAGGCGGCGCCCCTGCCCGGCGACGCCTCGCCGATCTGCCGCAGCTCGAGCGAGCGCACGAAGCCGCCGCCCCAGGACTCGTCGAACGTCGCGGGGTGCGCGCCCGCGGGCGAGGCGAGCGCGAGGGCTGCGCCGCCCTCGACGCTCGCGGTGTCGCCCGCGACGCTGTGCCACGCGCGTGCGACGGCGACGTCCCGACCCGCGATCGACGCGGTGGCCTCGGTCAGCTCGATCGTCCTGCCCGGCCTGCGCGTCTCGACGCGCACCGCGATCTCGTCGAGCGCGAGGAAGCCGAGGATGTCGAAGGCGATGCGGCTCAGCAGCAGCGGCGCGCCACCGATCGCATCCCGGTGGCGCTCGATCGCGTGGGTCAGCAGACCGCCGAGCGGTGCGAAGTGCAGCTCTCCCGGCTGCCACGCGCCGCCCGCGTGCTCGCTCGGCAGGTAGCGGTCGCCGCCGAGGGCGGTGAGGTAGGCGTCGGTCATGTGCCCTCCGGAGGGTGCAGCAGCAGGTCGGCGAGGTCGTCGAGGTAGCGCTCGAGCGGTACGGGCGCATCCGAGCCCCAGCGCACCCACGCCTGCCCGTCGCGCACGACGAGCGGCCCCGCGCTGCCGACGAGCGACTCGTCGATCGCGATCGGGGCGATGCCGTGGTTGACGGTCTCACCCATGGGGAAGCCGCCCTGGATCGCGGCGGCGCGGTACGCGCGGCGCTGTTCGACGGATGCGGTGTGGTGCTGCGGGCGCCCGGGCTCGGCCACGCGCGTCGAGACGCCCGTGCGCCAGACGGAGCCGTCCGCGCCCAGCAGCAGCGCGCCCATCCGCCATGCTCGGCCGAGGCGGCGCATCGTCGGCCGTCGGGGGATGCCGAGGATGGGCTTCGGCACGACGTGCTCGGCGAGCGCCTCGTCGCGCGCGCCGGCCGCCGCGAGCCGCTCGGCGACCGCGCGCAGCGTCGCTCGCGCGCGCTCGATCGCGGCCGCATCGTCGGGATGCGGGCTCGCTCGAGGATCGTCTGCCACCGTCGCATCGTACGGCGGGTGCGGATGTCGGCACGGGACACTGGCGGCATGGCACGCGATCGAGACCTCGACCTGACCCTCTTCGGCGCGACCGGCTTCGTCGGCCGGCTCGTCGCGGAGCACCTCGCGGCCGCCGCGCCGGAGGGGCTGCGCGTCGCGCTCGCGGGGCGCTCGCGAGAGCGCCTCGAGGCGGTGCGCGAGGGGCTCGGGCCGACCGCCGCAGATTGGCCGCTCGTCATCGCCGACAGCGCCGACGAGGACAGCCTGCGCGCGCTCGCCGAGCGATCGCGCGTCGTGGTGACGACCGTCGGTCCCTACCAGCGCCACGGGCTGCAGCTCGCCGTCGCGTGCGCGCGGGCGGGCACCGACTACGCCGACCTCACCGGCGAGGTGCTGTTCGTGCGCGAGCTCGTCGAGCGCTGCCACGAGGCGGCGCGGTCGAGCGGCGCGCGGATCGTCGTCTCGTGCGGATTCGACTCCGTGCCGTCCGACCTCGCGGTCCACCTGCTGCAGCGGCGCGCGATCGCCGACGGCGCGGGCGGGCTCGGCGACACGACGCTGCGCGTGCGGCGGCTCGCCGGTGGCGTCAGCGGCGGCACGATCGACTCGATGCGGCTGCAGCTGCGCCGTGCCGCCGAAGACCCCTCGTTGCGGCCCGTCCTCGCCGACCCTGGGGCGCTGAGCGGGGGAGCGCCCGTCGCGTCCGGGCAGCGGGACGTGTGGCGACCGTTCCGCGACGCGGAGACGGGCGAGTGGGATGCGCCGTTCGTCATGGCCGGCTACAACTCGAGGCTCGTGCGCCGCTCCGACACCCTGCTCCGGGCGAGCTCGGGCGGCACCGGCTACGGCGACCGCTTCCGCTACCGCGAGGTGCTGCCGACCGGCAGCGGGCTCGGCGGGCGGATGCGCGCCGCGGGGATCGCGGCGGCGATGGGTGCCGCGGTGGCCGCGATGTCGACGCCGGGCGTGCGCAGCCTGGTCGACCGCTCACTGCCGACTCCCGGGAAGGGGCCGAGCGAGGAGCGCCGGCGTGCGGGCTCGTTCGCGATGGAGACGACGACCCGCGCCGCCGACGGGCGCCGCTATCGCGCCAGGGTGGCGGCGCAGGGCGACCCCGGGTACGCCGCCACGTCGGTGATGCTCGGCGAGGCCGCGCTCGCGCTCGCCGTCGACAGCGACCGCTGCAGCGCCGACGGCGGCGTGCTGACCCCCGCCGTCGCGATGGGCGACGTGCTCGTCGAGCGGCTGCGGGCGCAGGGCTTCACGCTCGAGGTGTCGCCCGCGTGAGGGCGTCGATGCCGCGAGCGCCGCGGTGGTCGTCGCGTCGGCGTGAACCCCGCGCTACAGCGGCACGATGCCGGAGTCGCCCATGTCGGGCTCGCTGTCGCTCACGAGGCCCTTCACGAGCCCGACGGCGGTCGCGACCTTGCCGGGGGAGTCCCAGTACTCCGCCGTCGTCGCCGTGACCTCGAGCAGGCCGTTGCCGGGGTCGTCGGGGCTGCCCGACATGAACACCTCGGCCGACGCATCCCACAGCTCCTTGAGCTTCGCGCGGTCGTCGACGTAGCGCGCGGTGCCGGAGAGCGACACCCAACCGCCCTTGCCCGCGTAGTGCACGTTCACGCGCGGGTCGGCCTCGATCGCCGCCACCTTGTCGGTGCTGCGCTCGGTGAGGAACCAGACTGTGCCGGGCTCGGTGAAGTCCTGCGTGCCCATGGGCGTCGACACGAGGCCGCCGTCGATCGACAGGTAGGCGAGCGACGCGATGCGCGTGGAGCGCATGATGTCGGCGATGGTCTCGAGCTGCTCGTCGTATGCGGTCATGCGTGAGAACCTGCCACCATCGCCTGGATGAACGCCGAGCGATGCCGAACGGAGGAGCCCCGCATGGCCATCGACCCCATCTCGCTCGACGTGACCTTCACGGCGCCGATCGGCGTCGACGTGAAGGGCGAGCTGTGGTCCTGCGTCGAGATCCCCGACTCCGCCGAGCTGTTCGGCACGCGGAAGGGGGTGCGGGCCGATGTCGTCGTCGACGCGCTCGCGATGCCCGACGTCGGGCTCCTCGTCACCGGCAGGGGCGGCCACATGCTGTCGCTCAGCGCCAAGGTGCGCAAGCAGCTCGGGAAGGACGTGGGCGACGAGGTCACGGTGCGCCTCGAGCGACGGCGCTGAGCATGCCGGCCGCCCAGGACGGCGGCCGCCGCGGCCCGTATCGTGGCCGCCATGGTGACCTTCGAGAGCCGCGTGCCCAGTGTCGAGGAGCAGCGCGCCGTCGCTGAGGCGGTCGGCTGGCTCGACCACTTCGACTGGGAGACGATCGGCGGCTCGCTCGAGCGCTCGCTGCACGGCGTCGTCGCCACTCAGGACGGCAGGACCGTCGGCGTCGGCAGGCTCGTGGGCGACGGCGTGCGGTACTGCTACGTGCAGGACGTGATGGTCGACCCCGCGGCGGCCGAGCAGGGCATCGCGACGAGCATCGTCGAGCGGCTCCTCGACTGGGTGCGCGAGGCGGCACCCGCCGACGCCGTCGTCGGCCTCTTCGCGAGCCCCGAGGCGGTGTCGGTCTACGAGGGCCTCGGCTTCACGGCCGCGGACGGCGACCCGCTGGGCATGACCCTGTCCGTGCGCGGCTGACGAGCGGTCCGCGCCGCAGCCGCACCGACGCTCAGGCGGAGCGCGCGACGAGCGCCTCGCTGCGCTCCCAGAGCGCGTCGACGGCCGCGTCGGCGTGCACCAGCGGATTCGTCTGGTCGGCCGTGGCGGGATACCGCTCGGTGTAGAACGTGCCCGGCTGCCACGTCGTGCCCGGGGTGCCGTCGGCGAAGAAGATCAGGGTCGTGCCGCCCTGCTCGGGGCTGACGAGGAGCAGCCTCGACAGCGGCGTGCGCCAGATGACGCGCAGCAGGCTGCTGCTGCCCGTGCCGAAGCCTGTGCGCACGTTGCCCGGGTCGAACGCGACGGCGCTGATGCCCGCGTCGCCATAGCGCGACTGCAGCCCGCGCGCGTGCAGGATGTTCGCGAGCTTGGCGTTGCCGTATGCCCGGTTGGGGCTGTACGACCGCGCTCCCTGCAGGTCGTCGATGTCGAAGCGCGCCAGCCGGCGGGCGGCAGAGCTCGCGGTGTTCACGACGATGCCCTCGCCGGCCTGCAGGGTCGGCAGCAGCAGCTGGGTGAGCAGGAAGGGCGCGAGGTGGTTGACCTGCAGCGTCGCCTCGTTGCCGTCCGCGGTGAGCGTCCTGCGGCCCAGGATGGCGCCCGCGTTGTTGGCGAGCACGTCGATGCGGTCGGTCGCTCGGCGCACGTCGTGCGCGAGCGCTCGCACGTCGTCGAGCCGCGCGAAGTCGGCGACGAAGTGCTCGGCGCCGAGCTCCCGGGCTACGGTCGCCGTCTTCTCAGCCGACCGTCCGACGAGCAGCAGCCGGTGGCCGCGCTCGGCGAGCTGGCGCGCTGCGGCGGCACCGATCCCGTCGGAGGCGCCGGTGAGCAGGATGGTGCGCTGAGGCATGTCGGCCCTCCGGTCGGTGGTGCGCCGGAGGCGCGGTGCTCGCCCACTGTAGGCGAGGCGCACCGGGCGAAGACCGCGACGACCCTCCGCGCCCTACGCTGACGGCAGGGGGTCGCGGTGGAGCACATGGAGTTCGAGCAGTTCTGGCGGGAGCGGAGGCTCTGCATGCTCGCGTCGCCGCGTCCGGACGGCACCATCCATCAGGTGCCCGTCGGTGCCACCTACGACGCCGAGCGGCACCTCGTGCGAGTCATCACCTCCGGCTCGAGCTACAAGGCGCGCAACCTGCGGGCCCGGCCCGGCATCCGGGTGTCGCTGTCGCAGGTCGAGGGGCGCTGGTGGTGCACGGTCGAGGGGCCTGCGACCGTCAGCGACGACCCCGAGCGCGTCGCCGAGGCGGTGCGTCGCTACGCCGAGCGCTATCGGCAGCCGCGGCCGAACCCCGAGCGCGTCGTCATCGAGATCGAGGTCACGCGGCTGCTCGGCAACGTGCGACCGGGATGACCTGAGACCGGACGGTCCCTGCCGCGACGCTCTCCTGCGACGTCGATCTCGCTCTCATGAGTGCTTCCCGAGAATGCGTGCCGAGCACTGGAGCGGCTTGGGGTACACGGAGTACCGTCGCGATCCCAACCGATCGGAGATGCCATGTACTTCCACCTGCAGCAGCTCATCAACCCCATCGAGCCGGACGAGCCGGACCCCGCCGCCGCGAACGCGCTGCAGGAGGGCCTCGGCGGGCAGTTCGGCGAGATGCGCACGATGATGCAGTACCTGTTCCAAAGCATCAACTTCCGCGGCCCCTCCGGGAAGCCGTACAAGGACCTCATGCAGGGCATCGGGACCGAGGAGATCTCGCACGTCGAGCTCATCGGCACGACGATCGCGAGGCTGCTCGACGGCTCGCCACGCTACAAGGGCAGGCCCACCGACCCGGTGGACGAGCCGGGCGCCGGTGGCGCGACGCCACTGAACATCGCGCTCGACACGAGCAACATCCACCACTACCTCGTGGGCGCGCAGGGCGCGCTGCCGGTCGACGCCGCCGGCAACCCGTGGATGGGCAGCTACGTCTACAACTCCGGCAACCTCGTGCTCGACCTGCTCTACAACCTCATGCTCGAGTCGACGGGCCGGCTGCAGAAGTGCCGCATGTACGAGATGACCGCGAACAAGACGGCGCGCGCGACGATCTCGTACCTGATCGTGCGCGACCAGGCGCACGAGAACGCGTACGCGAAGGCGCTCGAGTCGCTCGGGGTCAACTGGCGCACGTCGCTGCCGATCCCGAAGACGAACGCGGAGCAGTTCCCCGAGGTGCGACGGCTCCTCGACCTCGGCCTCCAGAGCAAGCAGTACTCGTTCGACCTGGGCGACCAGTCGGAGGCGGGCAAGATCTTCCAGGGCATGTCGCCCTCGAACGACGGCACCCAGCTCGACGCATCCGAGCAGGCACCGCAGGGCGCACCGATGGACATCGGCGCGGAGCGTCCGGAGGAGTTCGCACCCGGCGCCGACAAGGAGCTGCGTGCCCTCATCGAGGCGACCGCCGAGATGGAGATGGCGACGATCGACATGACCTTCGGACCCATGAAGTCGTCCTGACCGGCCACCGCATCCATCGACGGGCGGTGCGGGCGAGACGCGTGGCGTCGGCCGCGCGCTCGCCCCGCCGGTCTACGGTGAGGACATGTCACTCGCCGTCGCAGCAGTCGCGTGAGCCCCCGCCGCACTCGTCGCGCACGCACGCTCGACGTCGGTGACCTGGTCTTCCGGGTCACGACCGACGTCGAGGCGGATGAGCGCGGTCCCGCGGTCGTGCTCGTCCACGGGATCGGCATGTCGAGCCGATACCTCGCGCGCCTGCACGACGCGCTGCTCCCGCACGCGAACGTCGCCTCCGTCGACCTGCCCGGCTTCGGCGGGCTGCCGAAGCCGCGTCGCGAGCTCGGCATCGAGGCGATGGCCGCGGCGCTCGCGGAGGTCGTCGGGTCGCTCGGCCTCGAGCCGGTCGTGCTCGTCGGGCACTCGATGGGCAGCCAGTGGGTCGTCGAGCTCGCCCGGCTGCGACCCGATCTCGTCGCGCGCGTGGTCGTGATCGGGCCGGTCGCCGACGTCGCGCATCGCACGCCGACCGCCCAGCTGCGCGCGCTCGCGGTCGACTCCCTGCTTGAGCCGCCCACCACGAACTGGATCGTCTCGACCGACTACGTGCGCTGCGGCGTGCCCTGGTACCTCGCGCAGCTCGGCCCGATGCTCTCGTACCCGATCGAGGAGCGCGTCGCAGACCTCGCGGTGCCGCTGCTCGTCATCCGCGGCGAGCGCGACCCGATCGCGAGCACGCGATGGTGCCGGCTCGTGCGCGACAGCGCGCCCGACGCCCGGCTCGTCCACATCCCGAGGTCGCCGCACAACGCCCAGCGGTCTGCCCCTCGGGCGGTCGCGGCGGCGATCCTCGCGCACGCCTAGCCGACGAGCTCCTCGAGGGCGGCGAGCAGCCGGTCGATCTCGCTGTCGTCGTTGTAGGCTGCGAGACCCACGCGCAGCCCGCCGTCGACGTCGAGGCCGAGCGCCCGGAACGGCTCGACGGCGTAGAACGAGCCGGCCGGGGCGAGGATGTCTCGCTCGGCGAAGGCGGGGTAGGCGTCGGCAGCGTCGCGGTCTCGGAAGGTGAGGAAGAGCGTCGGCGTGCGGTCGACGGCGATCGAGTGGAGCGCGATCCGGTCGCCGAGCCGGGCGATGCCCTCCTCGATGCGGGCGCGCAGGCGCCGCTCGTGCTCGTCGATCTCATGGTGCGCGGCGACGATGCGCTCGCGACGGGAGCCGTCGGCGGGGGAGAGGCTCGCGATGAAGTCGACCGCCGCGGTCGCGCCTGCCATCAGCTCGTACGGCAGGGTGCCGAGCTCGAAGCGCTCGGGCACGGCGTTCGACGACGGCAGCAGCTTGTCGGGCACGATCGTCTCGAGCAGCGCCGGCTCGGCGATGACGGCCGCGCAGTGCGGACCGAAGAACTTGTACGGCGAGCAGACGAAGAGGTCGGCGCCGAGCGCTGCGACGTCGACCGCGGCGTGCGCGGCGAGGTGCACACCGTCGACCCAGACGAGCGCGCCGACCTCGTGCGCGCGGCGCGCGATGCGCGCGACATCCGGCTTCGTGCCCAGCAGGTTGGATGCGCCGGTGACGGCCACGAGGCGCGTGCGGTCGGTGACGAGGTCGTCGAGCCCCGAGAGGTCGAGATCGGCGGTCGTGGGATCGAGCTCGAGCCACCGCACGGTCGCGCCCACCGCATCCGCCGCCTGGATCCACGGCCGCACGTTCGCGTCGTGGTCGAGCTGCGTCACGACGATCTCGTCGCCGGGCCCCCACGACTTCGCGAGCGCGCGCGAGAAGTCGTAGGTGAGCTGCGTCGCGCTGCGGCCGTAGACGACGCCGTCGGCAGCCCCGCCGACGAGATCGGCGATCGCCGCTCGGAACTCGCGCACCACGGTGTCGGCGTTGCGCTCGCTCGCGACGACCGTTCCGCGGTTCGACAGCGGAGCGGTGAGCGTGCGCGCGATCGCCTCGCCGACGACGGCGGGCGTCTGCGTGCCGCCGGGGCCGTCGAAGTGGGCGATGCCCGAGGCGAGGGAGGGGAAGCGAGCGCGCAGCGCAGCGACGTCGAGGGTCATGGTGCTCCTGGGGTGGGACGGAACCGTTGTGGTGTCAGGCTACGTCCTGCCGCGAGCTCCACCATGCCGGGGCGCCAGGGGCGCGGCGGGGATGATCGCGACGCAGCGGCTACGGGCGGTTGCCGTTCCCGTTCCCGTTCCCGCCGCCGTTGCCGTTGCCGCCGCCGCCGCCGTTCCCGTTGCCGCCGCCGTTGCCGTTCCCGTTCCCGTTCCCGTTGCCGCCGTTCCCGCCGCCGTTCCCGCCGCCGTTGCCGTTCCCGTTCCCGCTGTTCCCCGTGCCCTCGTCGCCCGTGTCCACTTCTGTGGCGGGGACGACGACCGTGGGCTGCTCGACCGCAGGCTGCTCGACGACGACCTCGGGCGCGGGCGTCGGGTCCACGGGCTCGACGACTGCCGGTGCCGGCTCGTCCGACGGCGTCGGCTCGGCGGCCGGTGTGGAGGAACCGCTCTCGGTCGGGGCTGCCTGTGGACTCGCGTCGATGCCCTGCAGGCTGAACGCGACGACCGCGCCGAGGATCGTGATGCCCGCGGCGACCCCGCCCACGAGCCCCCAGCGACGACGACGACGTCGGTCGTCCGCGGCGTCGGCCGCCTCGGCCGCAGGACTCGCGCCCTCTGCGGCAGCGGGTGCGGTGTCGACGTCGCTCGCGCGGCCGGTCGCTCGACCGGCGCTGGCACCACTGGCCGCCGCACCGACGGCCCCCGCGCCGACGGCCGTGCCCGCGGCGAGGACGCTCGTCGCGGCCGATGCGGGCGGCGCGGCCGCCATGTCGGGCG
>NZ_BAAAKK010000001.1:572067-620840 GCF_039527715.1 Agrococcus citreus | reverse complement strand
CCGCCGGCGCTCCGCCCGATCGCCCGGCGAGGCGCTCGAGCAGCTCGGCCGCGGTGGGCCTCCACTCCGGGTCTCGAGCGGTCATGGCGGTGAGCAGCGACTTCCACTCGTAGCCGACCGACCCGGGGATGACCGGGTCGCGCACGAGCCGCGCGCCGAGCGACTCGAGCACCGTCCCCGGGAACTCCCGGTCTCCGGTGAGCGTCTCGAGCAGCACGAGCCCGAGCGAGTAGATGTCCGACGACGGCCCCACGCGGGTGCCCGTCGCCTGCTCGGGGCTCAGATAGGCGGCAGTGCCGAGCACCATGCCGGTCGCGGTCAGCCGGGCGGCGTCGACGATCGACGCGATGCCGAAGTCAGCGAGCTTCGCCTCGAACTCACGCCCGGGCAGCGGCGAGGGCGCGAGCAGGATGTTCGCCGGCTTGAGGTCGCGGTGCACGACGTCGCGAGCGTGCACGACGACGAGCGCCTCGGCGAGGTCGTGCGCCATGCGGGCGATGTCTGGCTCCGCGAGCGGGCCGACGGCGAGCCGTGCGTCGAGCGTGGGGCCGTCGACGAGCTCCATCACGAGATAGGTGACGGTGCGGTCGTCGAGCGTCGTCGTGCCGGCGTCGAAGAGGGTGACGAGCGACCGATGGCTGAGCGACGCGAGCAGGTCGATCTCCGACTGGATGCGCTGCAGCTCGACCGGGTCGGTGGTCGTCCGCACGAGCGCCTTCAGCGCGACCTCGCGGCCCAGCACCTCGTCGGTGGCGCGATGCACGAAGGCCATGCCGCCCGAGCCGAGCAGCGGCCCGAGCCGGTAGCGCCCGGCGAGCACGCTCCCTGGCTGGAGCGGGTCGGTTGCCTGCATGGTGTCCTCCACCGTCGGGCCCATCGTACCGAGGTGCGACCCGGATGTACCCCGCCCGGAAATAGCCCGAGAGTGCGGTGGGAAGGCCCGCGTCCGCGCGCCGCGACCGATCAGTGCGCGGAGCGGTCCTCGTCCGAAGCGCTCGACGGTGGTGACGCATCCGCCCCGCCGTGCGCGCGAGCGCCGCGGATGCGGCCGTACCGCGCCGCGAGCGGGCTGACGGTGGCGACGATGGTCGCCGCCTGCTCGTTGAGCCGCACCGCCCGCTCCCGGTCGCCTGCCTCGACCGCTGCCGCGGCCTCCGCCTGGATCCTGGCGAGCTCGAGCAGCTGCAGCTCGACGGGACCCGCCTTGACCCAGCTGATCCGCTCGAGCAGCACGCCGAGCGCGATGAGCGCGGCGCCCGCGATCGCGAGCGACGCGGCACCGGCGTCGTTCGCCGAGACGAAGACGGCGATCGCGCCGCATGCGAGCGTCAGTGCGCCGAGGTCGGCGAGCCCGATCTTGATGCCCCGGTAGGGCTGCGCCGCAGCCGCGCCCGCGTCGTCGTCCATGGCTGGACGATAGCCCTCAGCGCGGCGTCGGGACCAGCGTCACGTGCAGCAGCGCGCCGTCGTCGACGATCGCGGTCATCACGGTGCCGACCGGCTGCCGGCGGCGATCGGTGGGGGAGCCGGGGTTGAGCAGGCGCAGCCCTGCCGGGGTCGTCGAGTCCCACGGGATGTGCGAGTGGCCGAAGACGAGCACGTCAGCGGGCTCGAGCGAGGCCGGACCGAACCGCTCGTCGCACCGGCGCTCGCGCCCAGCGGCCGCGCCCGTCTCGTGGACGACGGCGATCCGCGCGCCATCGATCTCGACGCGGGCGACCTCGCCGAGCCGCTCGTGCAGCTCAGCGCCGTCGTTGTTGCCCGCCACCCCGACGAGCCGCTGGGCCCTCGCCTCGAGCTCGTCGAGGAGCGCGACGCTCACCCAGTCGCCCGCGTGGATCACCGCATCCGCCTCGTCGACGAGCCGCCACACCTGGTCCTGCAGCGCCTTCGCCCGCACGGGCAGGTGGGTGTCGCTGAGGAGCAGCAGTCGCGTCGTCACTGGCTCAGTCTGCCGCGCTCAGTCTGCCGCGATCGCGCGCTCGACGAGGTCGGCCAGTCGAGCCACGGGCAGGCGGCCGTCGAGCTCGAGATCGGCGCCCCTCCGCAGCAGCGGCTCGACCTCGACGACGTAGCGGCGGATGTCGTCGCGCTCCGCGGGCGCGTGCCCGTAGGGATTGTTCGACCGCCGCGCGACGCGCTCGAGCAGCACCTCGAGCGGAGCGCTCAGCAGCACGACGAGCTCGAACCGGTCGAGGAAGTCGCCCTGGTTCTCGACCGTGCCCGAGACCACGACGTCGGCCGAGCCGGCGAGGAAGGCCGTCATCCTGGTCGAGTCCCAGCGCCCGTGCTCCGGCTGCCACCCGTCGTGATCGGTGTCGATCGTGCGGTGCCCGCGTCGGGCGAGCTCGTCGAGGAGCGTCGACTTCCCGGCACCGGACATGCCGGTGATGAGGACGCGTGCCATGCCGCGAGCGTAGCCGCAGCCCCGCGGTGCGGTCGGTGCCTAGATGTCGTCCTCCGCCCACGGCCCGCCCTCGTTCTCCCACGTCTCGAGCCGTCGGACCTTGAGGCGGTTGAACTTCTTGCGCACGCCGGCACCGAACCGCGCGTCCTCGTCGAGGAAGATGACGCCGTAGGCCTCGAGTGCTCGACGGAGCCGCCGCAGCGCGTCGGGTCCGAGCGCGGTGCGTCCGTGCTCGAAGTCGCGCACCTCGGCGCGGGTCAGCTCCGACGCGGTCGCGACGGTCTGGGCAGAGACCTGCGCGAGCGCCCGGGCCGCGCGCGCGAGGTCGGGGGTGAGCACCGCGGCGGAGGTATCCATGCCCGCATCCTGCCAGTCCTGAGCGATCGGGGCGCGTGCGGTTCGGCCCCGACCGCTCGACCTCAGGCGGTGACCTCGACCGAGCCGCTCATGTTCGACACGTGCGGGTCGCAGACGTACTCGTACGTGCCCTCGACGAGCGTGATCTCGATCGTCGACTCGTCGGAGCCGGGGACGTCGGTGCGCACGTCCACGTCGCCCGGACCGGTCATGTGGAAGTTGTGCATCGTCGAGCGGTCGACGAACGTGAGCGAGTAGTCGCCCGCAGGCAGCGTCGTGATGGTCGCGCCGCTCTCGTCGGTGAGCTCGATCTCGTACGCCTCGGGGTCGTCCTCGGTGCCGACGACGGCCATGAGGCTCGTCGGCGCGTCGGCCGCGGGCTCGCTCGACGACTCGTCGGTGGCGGGTGCGCTCGTGGCGTCGGTCGTCTCGCTGACCGTCGGTGCCGCGCTGTCGTCGGGTTCGGCGGGGGTCGAGGCGCTGCAGCCCGCGAGGGCGAGGGATGCGGCGGTCAGCATGATCGCGATCGTGCGAGTCCTGCGGGTCATGAGCGTGCTCCAGTCGGTCGGGCCGCTGCGCCGGTCGCGCAGCGGGGGTCGGGTGGGCCGAGCGTAGTCCCGCGGGGACGGCGCGGCGCGGGTGCGGTCGGGTCGCTCGGGAGCGCTCATCCGAGGATCCCGCCCCAGACGGCGCGCGCGCCGGAGTCGCCGATGAGCGCGACCATGACGGTCGTGCCGACGCCGAGCCCGACCGCGAGCACGGCGAGCACGATCGGGACGGCACGGCGGCGCCGCGGCCCCGCATCCGTCGTCCGCTCGGCGCCCCAGCGGAACCACGCCCACTGCGCCGCGGCGACGAGGAACATGCCGATCACCCACGGCAGCAGCATCTGCCCGTAGCCGCTGTGCGTGTCGATGGCGGGCGCCGGGCCGAGCACCTCGCTGAGCGCCTGGCCGGCCGCGACGGTGATGGGCACGAGCGCGACGAGCAGCAGCGCGGCGAGCGGGGTCACGATGCCGAGCCGGCGGCGCGCCGTGGGCCAGACGCTGCCGAGGATGAGCGCGAGCGCCGTGAGCGGCGCGAGCACGACGACGGCGTGCACGAGCAGCGGATGCAGCGGGAGGCCGGTGACCTCGAAGGCGCCGATGGTCTGGAGGGGGTCCATACTCACTGACACGAGGCTCGGTCGCCGAAGGTTCAACGTTGAACTCCAGACCGCGCGACCTCGTGTCATCCATGAGGAGGTGCACGGCGATGCCACCTGATGACGCGACGGCCCTGGGCGAGCTGTACGACGCGCACGCCGCGCCGGTGTGGCGCTACGTCGTGCACCTGACGGGCGATCGCGCGGGCGCCGACGACGTCGTGCAGGAGACGCTCCTGCGAGCCTGGCGCAGCCCGAAGATCCTCGCCGATCCCGCGACCGCCCGCGCATGGATGATGACCGTCGCGCGCCACCTCGTCATCGACGAGTCGCGCAGCGCGCGTCGGAGGCACGAGGTGCTGCTGCCGGAGGCGCCCGAGCGGGAGTCACCGGATGCGACGGACGCGCTGTTCGAGGCGATGCTCATCGAGGATGCGCTCGCCGAGCTGAGCGCCGAGCACCGGGCGGTCATCGTGCGCGCCTATTACGGCGGCCGCTCGGTCGGCGCGATCGCCGACGAGCTCGACGTCCCGGAGGGGACGGTGAAGTCGCGGCTCCACTACGGATTGCGCGCGCTGCGCCTCGCGCTGCAGGAGAAGGGAGTGACGCGATGAGCCTCGAGCACGCCGATGTCGCCGAGTGGGATGCCGCCTACCTGCTCGGCGCGCTGAGCCCTGCCGACCGGAGGGCGTTCGAGGAGCACCTCGAGTCGTGCGAGCGGTGCGTGCGCGCCGTCGCGGAGGTCGCACCGACGCTGGGCCTGCTCGCGCGGGTCGATCCCGAGCGCGCTCGGTCGCTCGAGGACGCCGGGTCCCCGCAGGAGGACGGATCGCTCGACGCGACCGGGTCGCTCGAGCAGGATGCCGTCGTGACCGCGCTGCCCGTCGGAGCCGTCGGCCGATCGGCGCTCCTCGCGCGCGCGGCTCGCGAGCAGCGCCGCAGGCGCGCGTGGTGGACCGGCGGGCTCGCGGCCGCGGCTGCACTGCTCGTCGCGATCGCGGTGGGCGTCGGCGCGCTGCTCGCGCCTGCCGCCGGGCGCGCCGTCGAGCTCGTCGCCGTCGTCGACGCCCCGCTCACCGCGACGGCAGAGCTCGGCGCTGCAGCGTGGGGCACGCGCATCGACCTCGAGTGCAGCTACCGGGGCGCTGGGGGAGCGGGCGGCTCGCCCGGCCTGCCGTACACGCTCGTCGTCGAGGACCGGGAGGGGGTCGTCAGCGAGGTCTCGAGCTGGCGGGCAGTGCCCGGCGAGACGGCGAGGCTCTCGGCCGCGACGGCGCTCGCCGTCGACGAGATCGCGGCGGTCGAGATCCGCATGGAGGAGACCGACGAGGTGCTCATGCGTGCCGAGCTCCACGGCGAGTGAACCTCCGGCGCCGCTGCTGCGTGTTCTCAGTGACCGCATCCGCGGCCACGACGAAGGGACGCTCCATGAACTCCAGCATCACGTCCGCGGCACTGGCCGCCGGACTGCTCGTCGTCGCGCTCACCGGCTGCGCGAGCTCGACGCCCGAATCCACCACACCGCCGGCCGCCTCCTCGCCGGCCGCCTCATCGTCGGAGGCCGAGCCCTCGGCGTCGACCGACGAGTCGAGCGCGCCCGCGACCTCGACGTCGCTCATGGTCGGCGACTCCGCGCTCGGCGAGATCGTCGTCGACGGCGAGGGCATGACCGTCTACATGTTCGACAACGACACGCAGGGCAGCGGGTCGAGCTCGTGCGAGGGGCAGTGCGCCGTCAACTGGCCGGCGGTGACGACGGATGCCGGCGCTCCTGAGGTCGAGGGCGTCACGGGCGAGGTGGGCACCATCACGGGTGTCGACGGCGCGACGCAGGTGACGCTGAACGGCTGGCCGCTGTACTACTACATCGACGACGCGGCACCCGGCGACGTCGCCGGTCAGGGCGTCAATGAGGTCTGGTGGGTGCTCTCGCCCGAGGGGGAGCGGATGGCAGAGTGACGGCGGCGCGTGCGGCAGGTCACGCCGTGCGCGCATCCGCCTCGAGCCGACGCAGCCGATCCCGCGCCCACGCGTGCGCGGGACGGCCGTCGCCCGACGCGAGCGCGCTGCCGGCGAGGGCCAGCGCGAGGCGCGTGGCGGTCACGACCGGCAGCACCGAGCGGCGCACACCGAGCAGCCGGCGGTACGGGCGGGGGAGCGTCGCGACCGCGGCCGCGAAGAGCAGGCGATAGCCGACCCCCGCGACGCCGCGCAGCGGCGGGCGACGCAGGAAGGCGACGACCTCGCGCACGCGCTCGTCGCCCCGCAGCTCGCCGCGCTCGAGGTAGCCGTCGATGCGGCGACGCAGCTCCGCCGCGGTCGTGGGCGGCTCGGCGACGCGCATGAGCCGACCCGCAGCTGCCCACTCCGCGACGTACGCGTCGGGTCCGCCAGGGATGCGGCCGCGCGGTCCTGATCGGCCCCAGGTCTGCTGGCACGTGAGGAACGCGTCGGTGAACGCGAGGTGCACCCACTCCGCGAGCCCGGGGTCGTTGGCGCTGTATTCGCGGTCAGCGCCGCGGCCGTCGACGTAGCTGCCCTCGACGCGAGCGTGGAAGCGGGCGACCCGAGCGGTCTCGCGCTGCGCCTGCTCCGTCGATCCGTAGGTCACGCAGATGACCCAGCGCACGGTGCCCGCCAGCCGGCCGAGCGGGTCGCGCTGGTAGCTCGACCAGTCGTGCACGCCCGCCATCGCTCCGGGATGCAGCGCCTGCAGCAGCAGCGCACGGATGCCGGCGACGAGGGTCGCCATGCTCGCGTGCACGGTCCACGCCGCGCCGTCCTCGGCGAAGTGCCCGGCGTCGTCGCCCTCAGCGAGCTCGCGGACCCAGGCCGGCGAGCCGTCGGCGTCGCCGGAGAGCGCCGTCAGCAGTCGGCCTCGGAGGCGCTGCGCCACGCGCGTCAGCCCCGGCCTGCGCGGGCGATGTGCCGCGCGATCAGTCGTCGCGCCCGATCGCGACGAGCCCGAAGGCGCCGAGCAGCGCGAGGACAGATCCCGTGACCGCGACGGCCGAGACGATGATGGCGATCATGAAGGGGTTGTCGAGCGCGACGCTCGACTCGTGCGCGGCGGTGGCGATGAGGTGCATGGTCTGCCTTCCTGAGGTGCGACGGTGGCGGTGCGTCGACCGCGCATGGTGCCCAGCCTGCCAGCGATCGCCATGGGGAACACCATGAGGGCGTGGCGCGTCCGCTGGAGAGGTGCCGCAGCAGCGCCTCGACGCTGGTCGGACGGCGACGCCCCGCACGAGCGAGAGGGCGACGAAGGCGACGACGGGGATGAGCAGCAGGCCGAGCGTGACGGCGTGCAGCCTGGCCCGATCGCGCAGGGCGACGTCCTCGCGCAGCAGTGCGCTCGGGAGGTAGTACCAGAGGTCCCGGCACGCCCCGATCCTCTTGGGCGCCTGCGTCGAGCCGCGGCGCTACTCGACGAGCTTGCCGTCGACCGAGTCGTCCATGCCGGCCTCCGCGAGGGCACGGAAGCTGTCCGGGGCAGGGGCGAGCGGCTCGAAGGCGACGCCCTCGCTCGGCGACCACACGAAGTTGCCCTGGAGGGCGGGATCGGCCTCGGGGAAGTCGGCCCGGTTGTGCGCGCCGCGCGTCTCGCGGCGCTCCAGGGCGCACTCGAGCGTCGCGCGAGCGGCGAGCAGCGAGCCGAGCAGGTCGAAGGCGTGGGCGAGGTCGTCGAAGCCGGCGATGTCGGGGTGCGCGGTGACGTGCTGCGCGCGCTCCTCGAGCGTCGCGAGCGCCTCGAGCCCCGCGCGCAGGCCCTCCTCGGTGCGCACGACGCCAGCGTGCTCGCTCATGAGGTTCCGCACGTCGCGCTGCAGACGGCGCGCCGACTCCGATCCCTCGTCGCGCAGCAGCGATGCCATCTCGGCGCGAGCGGCCGCGACCGCCTCGGGGTCGCGACGGACCCGGGTGCGCGACGCCGCGTAGGCTGCAGCGTGCTCGCCGGTGATCCGCCCGTAGACGAGCAGCTCGATGAGCGAGTTGCCGCCGAGGCGGTTCGCGCCGTGCAGGCCCGACGAGGCCTCGCCGATCGCGTAGAGGCCGTCGACGCCGGTGCCGTGGTCGTCGGCCGCGACCCAGACACCGCCCATGGAGTAGTGCGCGGTGGGCGCGATCTCCATCTTCGTCGTCGTGATGTCGAGCATCTGCAGATCGATGAGGGTGCGGTAGACCCGCGGCAGCTGCTGCAGGATGCGCTCGCGCGGCAGGTGGGAGACGTCGAGGTAGACGCCGCCCTTCTCGGTGCCCCGGCCCTCGGCGATCTCGGTGAAGCCCGCGAGCGCGACGCGGTCGCGGGTGGAGAGCTCCATGCGCTCGGAGTCGTACCGATCCATGAACCGCTCGCCGAGCGCGTTCGTGAGGATCCCGCCCTCGCCGCGCGCGGCCTCCGATACGAGCGTGCCGGCGGCGTCGTCGGGCTCGAGCAGGCCGGACGGGTGGAACTGCACGAGCTCGGCGTCGCGGATCCTCGCTCCGGCGAGCGCTGCGAGCCGGAACGTGTCGCCGGTGTTCTCGTCGCGGCGCGACGACGTGTGCCGCCAGATCCGGGTGTGCCCGCCGGCGGCGAGGATCACCGCATCCGCATGGATCTGCACCGGCGTGCCGTCGACGACGTCGAACCCGTACGCGCCGAAGATCGTGCCGTCGGCCACGAGCAGCCGGGTGATGTAAATGGTGTCGACGATCTGCACCTGCAGCTCGGCCGCGCGCCGCATGAGAGTGCGTTGCAGCTCGAGCCCGGTGTAGTCGCCGGCGTATGCGGTGCGGCGGTAGGTGTGGGCGCCGAAGAAGCGCTGCGAGATGCGGCCGTCGTCCTCGCGGGCGAAGGGCATGCCCCACTCCTCGAGCTCTGCGATCGCGCGCGGGGCGTTCCGGGCGACCGTCTCGACGATGGCGGGGTCGGCGAGGAAGTACGACTCCCGCAGGGTGTCGGCGGCGTGCTGCTGCCAGGTGTCCTCCGGGTCGATGGTCGCGAGCGCGGCATTCATGCCGCCCGCCGCGAGCGTCGTGTGCGCGTCGTGCTTGCGGCGCTTGCCGACGGCGAGCACCTGCACGCCGCGCTGCGCGAGCTCGATCGAGGCGCGCAGGCCGGCGCCGCCGGTGCCGATGACGAGGACGGAGGTCGAGAGGATGCGCTCGGGCGCGTGCGGTGCGGTCATGCCTCCACCGTAGGAAGGCGACTGCTATGCGTCCAATGCATTGTTCGACGCGCCGTCATGTCGGTACCGTATGACGATGAAGCTCGACCAGCTCCGCTCCTTCGAGGCCGTCGCGCGCCTCGGCCACTTCACCCGAGCCGCGCAGGAGCTCTTCCTCGCGCAGCCGTCGCTGAGCCGTCAGATCGCTGCGCTCGAGGCGGAGGCGGGGACCGAGCTCTTCCGTCGGGCGCCCGCCGGCGTGACCCTGACGGCAGCGGGGGAGGTGCTGCTGCCCATCGCGCGGCGCATGCTCGCCGACGCGAGCGCAGCGCGCGAGCAGCTCGACGAGCTCGCGGGACTCCGCCAGGGGAGCGTGCGCCTCGGCGCGCCGCCGACCCTGTGCGTGTCGCTCGTGGCCGACGTGCTCGCGGCGTACCGCTCGGCGCATCCGGGGATCGAGCTGCACATCACCGAGGGCGGTTCTCGCTCGCTCGTGGCGGCGATGGACGAGGGGGCGCTCGACCTCGCGCTCGTGGTGACGCGCGGCGAGCAGCGCACACCGCCCGCCACGCAGCTCGTCCCGCTGCTGTCGGAGGAGCTCGTGGTGATCTCGAGCGCGGCCGCGGGGGAGGGGGAGCGGCGCGAGCTCACGCTCGCGCAGCTGGCGAACATGCCGCAGGTCGCATTCAGCCGCAGCTACGACCTCCGGGTCGCGACCGACGCGGCGTTCGCGGCCGCGGGGCTCACGCCGACGATCGCGGTCGAGGGTGCCGAGATGGATGCGGTGCTGCGGTTCGTCGAGCGCGGCATCGGCGTGGCCGTCGTCCCCGCGATGGTGGTCATCGACCGTCCGGGCCTGCGCAGCACTCTGCTCGTGCGCCCGCAGCTCTCGCGCACGGTGAACCTCGCGCGGCGCACCGACGTCGGGCTCTCGGCCGCCGCGAGAGCGATGGAGCGGATCGTGTTCGAGACGGTCGATCGCGTCGCCGCGCCCGGCACGGAGCTCGCGCGGCGCGTCGACGTCGCCTCACGCGCATAGGCCCCGTGCCGCGTTCTCCACAGCGCGGCGGTCGCTCGTCGACGTGCGTCGCGCGGATGCCGCACAGTCTCCGCATGACCAGCACCGCACCCACCACCGAGCTCGACCCGGCATCGTCGGGGGAGCAGCCGTACCGACACGGGATGCCATGGACGGAGGAGGACTTCGCCGGCATCATGCAGGCGAGCAGGGAGGGCTGCGGTCTGGAGGAGATCGCCGTCCGCATCGGCCGGAGCGTGCACGCGCTGCGGCCGCAGCTGCGTCGGCTGCTTCCCGCCGACGAGCGGCACCTCGCCGCCGACCTGGTGCTGCCACGGCTGCGCCAGCTCGAGCGGGATGGGGACTACGACTGGCTCGCCGCGATGGCCCAGCCGACGAGGTCGCCGTGGGAGCTCCGGTTCGAGGCCGAGGCGGCGCGAGACGAGTGGGGCATCGGTGCGCTGTCGGACGACGAGCTGGTCGCCCTCGCGAGCACCGTCGCGGGTGCCGCAGCACAGCTCCCGGCAGCGCTCCGTCGAGCGATCGCCGGCGCGGTGCACGGGCGGGGCCTGGAGCACGTCGTGCGGCGATGCGCGCTGCGTGCGGTGGACGAGGCGGTCGATGCGCTGCTCGACCGCGACGGCGCGCCGTGGAGCTATGACGATCGGAGCCCGTTCTGAAGCGACAGGCTTCGCTGCGGGTCAGCCGCGTCCTCTGGACGAAATGTAGACATGAATAGACAAACGGCGTACGCTCCCGAGATGAAGACGATCACGGTCGGCGAGCTCCGTCAGAACCCGACGGCCATGCTGGCCGAGGTCGAAGCGGGGGAGACCTACAGGATCACCCGCCACAACCGCGAAGTGGGGCGCATCGTCCCGCCCCAGCCTGGGATCGCGCTCGTGCCAGCGAAGCACCGCGATGGCATTCGCCTGCCGGAGCTCCCGGCCTCATACACGTCGCCGAGCGCAGCCGTGCTCGACGAGCTGCTGGAAGACATGCGCGGGGACCGGTGACGGTCTTCTACCTCGACTCGTCCGTCGCGCTGCATGCGCTGCTGGGGGTCACGCCCGCGGCTGGCCGGTGGCTCGAGGAGGTCAGCAGCGATCCCGACGTGACGCTCATCTCGTCCCGACTGATCAGGACCGAGCTGACTCGAGTGCTGCGGCGCGAGCGGCTGCCCGTCGAGCTGCGCGACGCGATCGTGGACCGGCTCGAGCTGGTTCCGCTCACCGATGCGATCCTGGCCGGCGCGGAGGCGATCGTCCCGCACGTTCGCACGCTCGACGCCATCCACTTGGCATCGTTGGTCGCGGTCGGCTTCGACGCGTCGGTCGTCACGCACGATTCCGCCATGGGCGCTGTCGCTCAGGAGCTCGGCTACCGGGTCGTCGATCCCGTCACCGACTGACGCGGGGAGGAGCGCGTCCTCCTAGAGCCGCGATGGGGTGGTCCTGAATCCCCAATCCGACATAATGTGCATTATCGGCGCTTCATTGTCGGCCCGGAAGCAGGCCAGGTGTGCGCCGCGCGTCCGCGAACCCCGGCGCGGTCAGGCCCGAGGCGTGACCGGCTGGGCGAGCTCCTCGAGACGTCGACCGGTGAGGCGCTGCGTCGTCCACTCGTCGAGCGGCTCGGCGCCGATCGCGCGGTAGAAGCCGATCGACGGCGCGTTCCAGTCGAGCACCGTCCACTCGAAGCGCCGGTAGCCGCGCTCGACGCAGATCGCCGCGAGCGCCGACATGAGCGCACGCCCGTAGCCGCGGCCGCGCTGCGCCTCGTCGACGACGAGGTCCTCGAGCCAGATCCCGTGCGTGCCGGTCCAGGTCGAGTACGTGAGGAACCAGATCGCGATGCCCACGATCTCCCCGTCGCGCTCGACCACGTGGGCGAACGTCTTGGGCGCGTCACCGAAGAGCGTCTCGGTGAGCAGCGCCGCGGTGTTCTCGACGGCATCCGGCTCTCGCTCGTAGAGCGCGAGGGCCTGGATGAGCACGAGGATGGCCGGCTCGTCGCCGGGGCGGGCGGCGCGCAGCGTCGCACCGTCGGGGAGCGTGCGTGAGGTCACGCACCGAGCCTAGGGCTCGTCGTGCCGCAGGCGATCGGCGACGGCCTCCAGCAGCTCGACATCAGCGCTCATGCGCGTCAGCCTGCGACCGCCGCGTCGACGGGATGCTCCTCGTGCTCGTCGACCTGCTCGATCGCGCTCGACATGCTCGCGAGGAACTCGGCGACGGCGCGGCGCTCCGGCTCGTCCATGCCATCGATCACGCCGATCATCCGTTGATGCATCGCGCCGAGCGTGGAGCGCACCTCGTCGTCGGTGTCCTGCGTGGGCACGACGATCGTCGCCCTGCGGTCGTGCGGATGCGGCTCGCGGCGCACGTGCCCGCTCTTCGCGAGCCGGTCGACGAGCGCCGTCACCGAGGGCGAGGCGAGATCGAGCGCTGCCGCGAGGTCGCGCTGGCGCATCACCTCGCCGCGCCGCTGCGCCTGGAGCAGCGTCCGGAGCGCCAGGAGGTCGGTCTCCCCCATGCCCATCGACGAGCACGTCCGTGCGCGCATCGCGCCCTCAGCCGCTCGGTATCGCCGCAGCAGGTTGAGCACGTCGACGCTCGAGGGCACGCCGTGCTCGGGGTACCAGTAGCCGGAGCTCGCCTCCGCGTGCGTCGTCACGTGCATCGTCCCGCTCCTCCCCTGCATCCGTCGAGCATCCGGTCTCACCATACCGCTCGATCGTGATACATTTCGATTGTCGAACTAACGAACTACGAGAAGGGGCCTGCCATGACCGACACGCTCGCCAGACCGCACCGCACGGCCGCTCCTCTCGACCCCACGATCACCTGGGCATCGCCGGGCAACGGTCTGTGGGTCGCCAGCCGGCTCGACGACGAGGGCGCGGTCTTCCTCGGCTTCGTCGAGGAGAGCCTCGAGGAGTTCGTCGCGGTCGACGGCACGGGCGCGTCGCTCGGTCGGCACACCGATCTCGGCTCGGCGAAGGCCGCCTTCTCCCCCATCGAGCACGAGGCGCAGCGGTCGGACTGGCGCGCTGCCGGCGCGACCGTGGTGCCGCGCTCGCGCCTGCGCCTGCGCTGAGCAGCGCTCGTCCCGTCGCTGGGCGAGTGCGCCCGTCCCGGCCGGTCCCCGCCTGCTCAGGCGGCGATCACTGAGGTCGCCGGCCCCGGCCGCTCACGCTCCGGCGAGCGCGCCCAGCAAGTCGTCGGCGAGGTCGTCGATGTGCTCGATGCCGACCGACAGCCGGATGAGGCCCTCGGGGATCGTGGGCGCCTCCGTGGCCCAGCGGCGACGACGCTCGAGCAGCGACTCCACGCCGCCGAGGCTCGTGGCTGGGATCCAGAGCCGTACGCGCTCGACCACCCGGTCTGCGGCAGCGGCATCCTCGAGCACGAGCGCGAGCACCGTGCCGAAGCCGGGGTCGCGCACCTCGACGACGCCGGGCGCATCCTGGAGCCGTCGCGCGAGCTCGCGCGCGTTCGCCTCGGCGCGCTCGAGCCGCACCGAGAGGGTGCGCAGGCCCCGGAGCGTGAGGAAGGCCTCCATGGGTCCCGGGATCGCGCCGTGCAGGCCGCGGTGCGAGCGGATGCGCTCGGTCAGCGCTGCGTCACCCGTCACGACGGCGCCGAGCACGACGTCGCTGTGGCCGGCGATGAGCTTCGTCGCCGAGTGCACGACGATGTCGGCACCGAGCTCGAGCGGCCGCTGCAGCAGCGGTGACGCGAAGGTGTTGTCCACGACGCTCAGCGCCCCTGCCGCGCGGGCGGACGCTGCGAGCCGCTCGATGTCGGCGATCTCGAGCGCCGGGTTCGTGGGCGACTCGAGCCAGACCATCGCAGCTCCCGGCAGGGCGGCCTCGACGGCGTCCGCGTCGGCCACGTCGACGCGACGCACCTCGAAGCGACCTGCGCGGGCACCGTCGTCGAGCAGCGCGAGCGTGTGCTGGTACGAGTGCCGCGCGACGACGACGGCTCCCCCGGCGGGCACCAAGCCGACGACCGCGCTCACGGCGGCCATGCCGCTCGCGAACGAGACGCACGCACCGCCCTCGAGCGCTCCGATCGCCGCTTCGAGCGCCGTCCAGGTGGGATTGCCATAGCGCGCGTACTCCAGCTCGCCACCGGCGACGAACGAGCTCGCGAAGGTCACCGGCTCGTTCAGCGGCGCGCCGGGCACGTGCGGCGGCCGGCCTGCGGCGACGATGACGGTCTCGAGACGACGGCGCATGTCTGACATGCGCCCATCCTGGCATCGCCGCCACCGCGGGCCGTTCAGTCGAGCTCGAGGCGCATCACGACGCGGCGCTTCGTCGGCTGCGAGACCTGCGTCATCCCCGCGGCGGCGAAGGTCGGCACCGTGCCGACGTGGAGCTCCTCATCGATCACGGCGGTCGTGATGATCGGGTACGCCTCCACGGCCCGAGCGCCACGCTCCGCCGCGAAGCGGACCGCCGCCGCCGCGAGCGCGCGGCTGATCCCCCGCTTGCGATGCCCCGCACGCACGAAGAGGCAGGTGATGGCCCAGACGGAAGGATCGGAACGGTCCTCGTCGCGGCCCGCCCACGGCACGCTGAAGACGCGCAGGAGGCCCTCATGCTCCGAGCGGGGCGCGACGGCCGCCCAGCCCACCGCCTCGTCGTCGAGGTAGGCGACCATCCCGTTCGTCGACGGCGCACTCGGATCGCCTGCCCCGGTCTGGTCGATCTGCCGCGCGATGCGCTCCTCGACCGGCGTGGCGCCGAAGCTCTCGCCGACCGCGAGCCGGTATCGCTGGCACCGGCATCGTGCGCCGACGCCCCGCGCGCCGAAGACGGCGTCGAGGTCGCCGGGGCTCGCGAGGTTGGCCGGCACGATGCGAAGTAACTCCTCCACACCGGGATCCTCTCGCGGGCGGCTGACGCGCGTCGGCGGCGCGCCCTACGATCGGCCCCATGTCGCCCGCCGTCCGCACCCTCTCGCGCGATGACGCGCGCCGCATCGCCGTGCGCGCGCAGCTGCTCGACGCCGACCGCGCGCTCGTCGACGGCTCCGACGACCTCGCCGAGGTCGTCGCGCAGCTGACCCTGCTGCCGCTGAACCCGACCGACATCGTCTGCCCGTCGGCCGAGCACATCGCCTTCACGCGCCTGCCCGAGCTGGCGTTCGACGCCGTGCGGCGGGCGGTCGAGGTCGACCAGTCGCTCTTCGAGCACCTCGGGCCGCACCGTCACCCCATGCCAGCCTGGGCCATCGGGCTCCGGGCGATGCGCGACCTGCCCTGGCTCCTCGCGATCGGGCGGGAGCCCGCGGCGATCGGGGAGGGTGCTCGCGCGTGGCTCGAGGCGAACGTCGGGTTCCGCGAGCGGGTGCTCGAGCAGCTGCGGCTCGACGGGCCGCTCCCCCAGTCCGAGATCGACGACACCGTCGACGCGCCGTACCGCTCGAGCGGCTGGAACACCGGGCGCGACGTCGCGATGCTGCTCGAGCTGCTGCAGGTCCGGGGCGAGGTCGTGGTCGCCGAGCGCATCGGTCAGTCGCGCATTTGGGAGCTCGCGGAGCGCGTGCTGCCGGAGGTCGACCTCGCCGCCGTCGATGAGGCGTGGGTGACGTGGCGGGAGCGCTGGCTGCGCGCGAACGGCATCGAGCGCGCGACCCACCTCGGCGACACCGGCGAGCCCGTGCGGATTGAGGGGATGCGCGGCACCTGGCGGCTCGATCCCGAGGCGACGGCGGCCGACTTCGTCGGCAGAGTGGCGCTGCTGTCGCCGCTCGACCGCCTCATCGCCGATCGGCGCCGCATGGTCGACCTGTGGGGGTTCCAATACGCGCTCGAGCAGTACACCCCCGCAGCGAAGCGGCGGTGGGGCGTGCACGCGCTGCCGATCCTCGACGGCGATCGCCTCATCGGCAAGGTCGATGCGCGCACCGATCGCGACGTCGGCGCACTGCGCGTCGCGCGCATCCACTGGGACGTCGACGCCGACGCGTGCCAGCGCCGCGCCGTCGACGACGAGCTCGAGGCGATGGCGGCGTGGCTCGGGGTGCGCCTCTCGATCGACGAGCCCCGCTCCGCCGCTCGCTAGCCTGGCCGCGTGCCAGAGCTCGTCGTCATCGGCAATCCGACCGCCCGAGGCTTCGAGCGCGCCGTCGACGCGGTGCTGAGGGAGGCCGCGAGCCGCGGCGTCGACGTGCGCGTCGAGCCGACGACGCTGAGCGACGACGGCGCGGCGCAGGCGCGCGACGCGCTCTCGACCGGCGCGGATGCGGTCGTGGCGATCGGCGGGGACGGCACCGTCCGCGAGGTGGCGAGCGTGCTCGCCCACACCGGGGTACCGCTCGGCATCGTGCCCGCCGGCACGGCCAACCTGTTCGCGCGCAACCTCGAGCTGCCGCTGCGCGACGTCGGCGCGGCAGCGCGCGTCGCCGTCGCCGGCGCGACCGCGCTCGTCGACCTCGGGCGCGTCGTGCTCACGCGCGCCGACGGCACGCACGAGCCCGAGCGGCCGTTCCTCGTCGTGGTCGGCGTCGGCAACGACGCGCTCGCCGTGGAGGCGTCGTCGCTGCGCGCGAAGCGCCGCGTCGGCTGGACGGCCTACGTCGCTGCGGGCGCGCGTCGGCTTGGCCGGCCGAGCTTCGCCGTGCGGGGCCGCTTCGACGGCGGGCCGGTGGAGTCGGCGCACGCGTGGAGCGTGCTCGTGCACAACGCCGCGCGCATCCCGGCGGGACTGCAGGTGCTGCCAGGCACGCGCCTCGATGACGGGATGCTCCACGTCGCGACCGTGAGCCCGCTGCGCCTGGCGCACTGGGGACGCATCGCCGCTGCGGGTGCCGGCATCGCGCGCGCCGAGGGCGTCCTGCGCCATCGCCGCACGAGCCGCGTGACCCTCGGGGCGGTCGACGCGGCCCTGCCGGTGCAGCTCGACGGCGACGCCGTCGGCCGCGTCGCGCGGCTCGACGCGCGCATCGATGTCGGCGCACTTCGCGTTCGGGTGACAGGATCGCCAGTGTGAACCCCACGCCATCCCTCACCGAGCTGCGGGCGACCCCCGTCGGCTCGCTCGAAGCACTGCTCGGGCAGAGCGACCTCGATCGCACCGTCGCGACGATCTCGGGCAACCGCATCACCGGCATCCTCCGCCGCGACGAGCGCCGCGAGCTCGTGCAGCTGCTGTGCGAGCAACGTGTCGACGAGCTGAGCCCCGCGATGCGCGCGCGCGTCGTGCACGCGCTGCGCCGGCTCGCGCCGAACCCGGTGATCTCGGCGGGCATCCGCTCGACGCTCGTCTCGCTCTCGGGCAGCGAGTTCCGCGACATGAAGTACCTGCTCAACGCGACCGGCGACCGCCACGACCTCGAGCACGTCGTCTTCGAGCGCCTCACCGAGGCCGACCGCGAGGTCGTGCTCGCGCACATCGCGGCCGAGGCCGAGATCGCGCCGTCGCACGATCTGCGCATCCTGTGCGACATCGACGACACCGTGCGCGCGATGCTGCACGACGACCGCTACCCGCGCGGCAAGGTCTACCCGGGCGTCGTCGAGCTGCTCATCGCCCTCGACGCCGGGCGCGCGGCCGAGCCGTCGCGACCGGGCGACCTCACCTTCGTCACCGCGCGTCCCGAGGGGCCGAAGGGCCTCATCGAGCAGTACACGCGGAACGGGCTCTCGGGGCTCGGGCTCCCGCCCCACTCGGTGCTGGGCGGCTCGTTCCTCAACCTGTTCACGAAGGCGTCGATCAAGGAGCGCAAGCTCCAGAACTTCGAGCGCGAGCGCATGCTCTTCCCCGAGTGCCGCTTCATGTTCCTGGGCGACAGCGGGCAGGCCGACGCGCAGGTGGGCGCCGAGATGCTGCGGCGCGGGCCCGACTTCGTCGTCGCGGTGCTCATCCACGAGGTCGTGCCGATCACGGGCGACGATCGCGCGCAGCTCGAGGCGGCGGGCATCCGCTTCCACAGCACCTACGACGACGCGGCGCGCATCGTGCATCGCCTCGGCCTCATCGACACGGCGGCGCGCGATCGCGTCTTCAAGGCGGTCGACGCCGAGAGCGGCGCGATGACCTAGGAGCCGTCCCCCGAGGAGTCGTCCCTAGGAGTCTTCCCCGGGCGTCGTTCGCGCAGCGTCGTCGCGACCGCCCGGACGGTGCTCGACCAGCGCGACGGTGTTGCCCTCGCTGTCGGCGATGAACGCCATGCGCTCCTCCGTGCCGGCGGGGCCGAGCGTCGCGTCCGCGTGCCCGAAGATCGTGTGCGGCTCCGTCACGATCGTGACGCCGGATGCGCGCAGCCCCTCGACGCGCGCGTCGAGGTCGTCGACGGCGAAGTAGAGCAGCGCCGACGGCGCTCCCCGCTCGAGCAGCAGCCGGGTGTCGCCGAGCACGAGGAACGCGAGCCCCGGCGGATCGAACGCAGCGGCGACCGGCACGTCGAGGAGCCGGGCGTAGAAGGCGGCAGCCCGCTCGAGGTCGACCGCGCGTTGCGCGACCTGCACGAGCGGGCTGTCGCCGATCATCGTGGGTCCGTCAGGCGTGGTTCTGCGCCGTCGGGAGGTGCTTCGCCCACCAGCGCAGCACGTGCTCGAAGCGCTCGACGCGGTGCCGGGGCTGCCCGGCGCGCGTGAGCTCGTGGTTCTCGCCGGGGAACAGCAGCAGCGCCGTCTCGACGCCCTGGCGCTTGAGCGCGGACCAGTACCGCTGCGCCTGCTCGGGCGGGCAGCGCCAGTCCTCCTCGGAGTGCACGACGAGCGTCGGTGTCGTCACGTCGCCGACGCGCGCCATCGGGCTCTGCGCGCGCACGGCATCCGCGTCGGTGCCGGAGTACTCGCCGCCGAAGAACCAGCCGATGTCGCTCGTGCCGACGAACGACTCCGGATCGAGGAAGCCGCGCTCGACGATCGCCGCCGCGAAGCGGTGGTCGTGCGCGATCGTCCACGCCGTGAGGTAGCCGCCGTAGGAGCCGCCCATGATGCCGAGCCGGTCGCCGTCGAGCTCGTCGTGCGCGGCGATCGCGCCATCGAGGAAGTCGAGCACATCGTGCAGGTCGACGGTGCCCATCGACTGGCGGATCGCGAGGCCGTGCTCGCGGCCGTAGCCGGCCGAGCCGCGCGGGTTGCACTGCAGCACGGCATAGCCCGCGGCGACCGCGACCTGCGCCTCGTCGAAGACGCCCACGCCGTACTGCGCGAACGGCCCGCCGTGGATGTTCAGCAGCACGGGGTGCGGGCCGGGGCCCTCGGGCACGAAGACCCAGCCGTGCACGGTGCCGCCGTCGCGGGTGGGCAGCTCGTGCTCGATGGGCTCGACGATGCCGGTCTCGGCCAGCGCTGCGCCGAAGTCGGTCACGACGGTCACGCCGCGGTCGTCGAGCACTGCCACCTCGCCTGCGGAGGTCGGCGTCGCGACGGTCGCGACCGTCACGCCGGAGCCGACGCCGTGGCCGATCACCTCGAGGTCGCCGCCGATGAGCTCCTTGGTGCCGCCGCCGGTGACGTGCAGCAGGCGCACTCGGCCGCGCCGGCGCTCCTGCACGAGCACGCCGTCGTCGACGACGGTCGCGTGGCTGCCGCCCTCGCCGAGGTCGGTCGACTCGTCGGTGACCTCCTCCGGGTGTGCGCCGGGCTGCTCGAGCACGAGCAGCTGCGTGCTGCGGGCGACGAAGTCGCGGCCCGACTCGCCCATGTGCTGGGCGAGCAGCACGAAGCCGCCGTCGGGCGTCGGCTGCACCTGGTCGACCGCGAGGCCGGCTCGCGACGACAGGATGATGTGCGGCTCGCCCGACGCGGTGTCGGCGTCGAACTCGACGACCGCGTTCACGAGGTCGTCGTCGCGGGTCGCGTGGCGCGCGGTGACGCACAGCACGCGGCGGCCGTCGCTCGAGAAGACCGGAGCGCGGTGGTCGAACTCGCCGTGGCTCAGCTGCGTCGCCTCGGCGGCGCGCGGCATGTCGTCGCGCGTCGACGGACCGTCGTGGGGATGCGGCGCGCGCTCGTAGAAGGGCTCGCCGTCGAGGTCGGGCATCGGGGCCACGAACACGTGCGTGTGGCGGCCGACGAGGCTGCCGGTGCCGTTCGCGAGGTTGCGGTTGCGCGTGATGAGCCGGGGCGACTCGTGCGCCGCGTCGAGGCCCTCGACCGAGCCGTACCGACCCGGCTCGACGATCGTCGAGGTGAACGCGATCCGGTCGCCGTCGGGCGCGATCGCGAACTCGTCGACGCCGCCGTCGACGGCGGTCGCCTGCACGGGCTCGCCGCCGTCGGCGCGCATCGCCCACACCTGCGGCTTGCCGGCGGCATCGGTTCGGAGGAACAGCACGGTGTCGCCCGCGGGCGTCAGCTGCGGTGCGCGATCGGCGACGCCGCCGCTGATCCGGTGTCGGACGCCGTCGGCGAGGTCGACGCGCCACAGCTGGCCGACGTTGCGGTTCGCCCGCAGGCTCGGGCGGCTCGTGGCGACGATCGCCCACGCGCCGCTCGGGTGCACGGCGGGCCTCGAGAGCGAGACGAGCCGCTCGATGTCCTCGGCTCGCATCAGCGAACCGTGCCCTCGGCGTCGCCGAAGCCGGCGACGTCGCCGACCAGGCGCGTGCTGTCGCCCGGCACCGGCTCGACGGCGGCGAGCGCGACCTCTCGCGCGAACTCCTCGACGTTGTACAGCTTGCCGGCGTCCTCGCGGCGGCTCGCGATCGCGCCGGGGTTGGCGCGCTCGAGCAGCGTCGCGGTGATGGTGCCCTCGATCATGTCGCCGGAGACGACGACGAGCTCGATGCCCCGCTCGCGGAGCGCCGGGATCCGCTCGCGCAGTGCGTCCTCGCCCGCACGCTTCGAGCGCGCGACGGCCTCGTACTCGGGCATCGTCGGGGTCGTGCGGATGAAGTGGGCCTGGTGGCTCGTGACGAACACGACGCGTGCGCCGTCGCGCAGGACCGGCAGCGCCGCGTCGAGCAGCGCGACCTGCGCGTCGCGGTTGAGGCGCATGGCGTAGTCCTCGCCCATGCCGCTCTCCATGCCGCCCGAGGCGTTCATGACGAGGATGTCGAGCCGACCGAAGCGCGCGCGAGCGGCCTCGAACATGGCGGCCACGCTCTCGCCGTCGGTGAGGTCGGCCTGCACGGCGATCGCCTCGACGCCCTGGTCGCGCGCCGCTGCGACGACCTTCTCGGCTCGAGGCGCCTTCGCGCGGTAGTTGACGACGACGTCGGCTCCGGCTGCGGCCAGCAGCGCGACGGTCGCGGCGCCGATGCCGCGGCTCGAGCCGGTGACGAGGGCCGTGCGGCCCGTGAGCGAGCCTGGCTCGAGGGGGCCGGCGGAGTGGCCGGTTGCGTGATCGGGGGCGTGGTCTGGCACGAGTGCTCCTTCGTTCGCGACGACACTACTGCCACGCCGCGCGACGGCCCCGGGCCGCGACGTGCGTGCCGCGCCGCGTCACAGCATCCGCTCCCTATGCTGGGGTCGTGGATCTCGTCCAGTACGCGTGGGTCGTGTGGCTCGTGGTGGCACTCGTGTGCTTCATCATCGAGATGGTCACGCTCGAGTTCACGTTCCTGATGATCGGCCTGGCCTCGACGGTCGGGCTCGTCTCGAGCATCACGGGCCTCGAGTGGTGGGCCCAGATCCTGATCGCGTCGGCCGCGGCGCTGCTGCTGCTGTTCCTCGTGCGCCCGAGGCTGCTCGAGCGGCTGCAGGAATCGGGCGAGGTCAACAAGCAGGGCATCGAGGCCCTGCTGGGCATGGCCGGGGAGGTGACGCGCTCGTTCGTGCGCGGCGCCGGCGAGGTGACGCTCGCGAACGGCGACGTCTGGACCGCCCGCCTCTCCCCCGCCGTGCAGCCGCGCGATCCCGACGTCGGCGAGCGCATCCTCGTCACCGCCATCGAAGGGGCGACGGCCATCGTCGTCCCCGCCCAGCGATAACCCGAAGGAAGCATCAATGCCGTTCGACGGACAATTCATCCTCGGAGCGTTCCTGCTCATCGTCGTGATCCTGGTCGTCCTCTTCGTGCTCGTCACGCTGTTCAGGGCGATCCGCATCATCAAGCAGGGCTTCACGGGCGTGGTCGAGCGGCTCGGTCGCTTCCACCGCGTGCTGCAGCCCGGCCTCAACTTCCTCGTGCCGTTCATCGACCGGGTCTCGTACCACGTCGACATGCGCGAGCAGGTGCGGTCGTTCCCGCCACAGCCCGTCATCACCGAGGACAACCTCGTCGTGTCGATCGACACGGTCGTCTACTTCCAGGTCACCGACGCGCGCGCCGCGACCTACGAGATCGCCGACTACCTCTCGGCGGTCGAGCAGCTCACCACGACGACGCTCCGCAACGTGGTCGGTGGCATGAACCTCGAAGAGGCGCTCACGAGCCGCGACACGATCAACGGCCAGCTGCGCAACGTGCTCGACCAGGCGACCGGCAAATGGGGCCTGCGCGTCGGCCGCGTCGAGCTCAAGGCGATCGACCCGCCCCACTCCATCCAGGACTCGATGGAGAAGCAGATGCGCGCCGAGCGCGACCGCCGCGCCGCGATCCTCACCGCAGAGGGCTCGAAGCAGTCGCAGATCCTCGAGGCGGAGGGTCTCCGCCAGTCGGAGATCCTGCGGGCCGAGGGTCAGGCGAAGGCCCAGGTGCTGCGCGCCAAGGGTGACGCCGAGGCACAGGTGCTGCTCGCCAAGGGTGAGTCGGAGGCCATCGAGCGCGTCTTCGCCGCCATCCACGAAGGCGATGCCGACGAGAAGCTGCTGGCCTACCAGTACCTGCAGACGCTCCCGAAGCTCGCCGAGGGCGACGCGAACAAGCTGTGGATCATCCCGTCCGAGCTCACGGAGGCGCTGCAGAGCGTCAGCCGCGGGTTCCTCGAGGGCCGCGCCGAGGTGCCGTTCTCGAAGCCGAAGGGCAAGCACTCCGACGCCGCGGAGCCTTCGATCCTCGACGAGACCTTCCAGGCCGACTCGGTGAGCGACGTCGAGGTGCCCTCGATCGCCGAGACCCTGCAGGCGAGCGGCATCGACCCGAAGGACGCCGGCCGCATCGACAACGTGTCGTCGAGCACGTCGCTCGCCGACGAGACGCCGGGCACCGACTACAGCGAGGCCATCGAGACCGCCAGGGAGGCGGCCGCGGAGGCGCCCCGATCGAGCGCCGACGAGGGCACCGACCTGAGCGGCCAGCCGGGCGCTCCCGACGACGGCGGCGCTCCCCGGGCGTGAGCCCGTTCCTGTCTCCGGCGCCGCCGAGGGTGCTCGCGCATCGCGGGCTCGCCCTCGCGGCGCCGGAGAACACGATGCTCGCGTTCATCGCGGCGGTCGACGCCGGTGCGACGTTCCTCGAGACCGACGCGCACGCGACCGCCGATGGCGTCGCCGTCCTCGCGCACGACCCGGGGCTCGATCGCGTCGCCGGCACCGACGTGGTGATCGAGCGCACGCTGTGGCGCGACCTGCAGCAGATCGACCTGGGTCAAGGCGAGCGCGTACCGGGGCTGCGGGAGGCGCTGCTCGCCTTGCCTGACGCGCACTGGAACATCGACATGAAGTCGGATGCGTCGGTCGTGCCGGCCGTGCGGGCGGTCGTCGAGGCGAAGGCCGTCGAGCGCGTGCTGCTCACGTCGTTCTCGGAGCGCCGTCGCAAGCAGGCGCAGGAGCTGCTCCCGGAGGTGGCGACGAGCGCGTCGCAGTCGATCGTCGCGCAGGCGATCGTGGCGCAGCGGCTTGGTCTGCAGGGCCGGCTGCGACGCATCCTCGAGCCCGTCGTCGCCCTGCAGGTGCCGCGCCGCGCGAAGGGCATCGAGATCGTCACCGAGCGCAGCGTCGCGGCGTTCCAGCGGGCGGGCGTCGAGGTGCACGTCTGGACGATCAACGACGAGTCCGAGATGCGCGAGCTGCTCGCCCTCGGCGTCGATGGCATCGTGACCGACCGCTGCGACCTGGCCCTCCCCCTCCTCTGACCGCCTCCCTCCCTGAGTGGTCACGCCCGGGCCTGAGTGGTCACTCCCGCACCTGAGTGGTCAGTCCCGCGCCGACTGGCGCCTTGCGCGGGTGAGTGGCGGCTTCCGGCGGTGAGTGGCGCCTACCGCGTGTGACTGGCGGTTTTCTTCGGCCGCTCGCTTCACGCGGACCCTTGAGGTGCGGGAGGCGCCACTCAGGTGCGGGAGGCGCCACTCAGGTGCGGGAGGCGCCAGTCAGGTGCGGGAGGCGCCTCTCACGTGCGGGAGGCGCCATTCAGGTGCGGGAGGCGCCAGTCAGGCGCGGGAGGCGCCAGTCAGGTGCGGGAGGCGCCACTCAGGTGCGGGAGGCGCCACTCAGGTGCGGGAGGCGCCACTCAGGTGCGGGAGGCGCCAGTCAGGTGCGGGAGGCGCCACTCAGGTGCGGGAGGCGCCAGTCAGGTGCCGAAGGCGCCACTCGGCGAGCTGTCAGCGCGGCGCCTTGGGCAGGGCGCGCACGCCCGAGAGCGACCACTTCGTGACCGCGGTGAGCGCGCCGAGCTCCTCTGCCAGGCGCATCTTCGAGGCGCCGACCGCTCGCTCGATGAAGCCGATCGGCACCTCGGCGATCGTGCCGCCCGCTTGCGCGACCCGCACGGCCATCGCGATCTGGAACGCGTACGCGTCGACCTGGATCGCGTCGAGGTCGATCTGCTCGAGGATGCGCGTGCGGTAGACGCGCAGCGAGCTCGTGAGGTCCTGCACGTTCGTCGCGAGCAGGCCGCGTGCGTAGGCGTTGCCCACACGCGACGACAGCCGCCGGCGTCGGCTCATGTTGCGCACGTCGCTGCCCTCGACGAAGCGGGAGCCGATCACGAGGTCGACGCCGCTCGCCGAGACCGCGAGCAGCTCGGGCAGCCCGTCGGCGTCGTAGGAGCCGTCGGCGTCGGTGACGACCACCTTGGTCGCGCCGCGCGCCATGGCGAAGCGGATGCCCTCGATCACCGCGGAGCGGTAGCCGCGCTCCGTGCGGTGGATGACGAGCGTGCCGGCATCGGCCTTCGCGAGCCGATCGGCCAGCTCGCCCGTGCCGTCAGGGCTGCCGTCGTCGATGATGACGAGCTCGGCGTGCGGCACCGACTGGCGGAGCCGGCCGACGGTGCGCTCGAGCCCGTCGACCTCGTCGTACGTGGGCACGACGATCATCACGTCAGGCATCCGCTCTCCTTCGATCGTTGCGGTGACGGTCCGCACGGCCGGCCAGCGCGAGGCCTGCGAGCGCGAGGACGGCGCCGATGCACAGCGCCGCGTCGATCCATGCTCCCAGACGGATGCCGGGGGTGACGGTCGTCGAGAGCGGCAGCTCCTCGAGCATCGCGCCCGGCTCGTACTGGGGCAGGCGATCGAGCACCGTGCCGTCGGGCAGCACCATCGCGCTCGTGCCGACGGTCGAGATGTTCACGAGGGCGCGCCCCGCCTCGACCGCGCGCAGCTGCGCGATCGCGAGCTGCTGCACGTTCTCGGCCGAGCCGCGGCCGAAGTCGGCGTTGTTCGTCGGCGCGAGGATGATCTCGGCGCCGTGCTCCGAGACCATCTCTCGGGCGAGGTGGTCGTCGATGATGTCGAAGCAGATGGCGACGCCCGCGGTCGTGCCGGCGACGTCGAACGCGTTCGCGCTCGAGGGGTCGACCGAGAAGTCCCGCGGGATGAGCTCGAGGAACCCGAGCGCGTCGAGGATGGGCGCGAACAGCCACCGCTCCGGCAGGTACTCCGCGAAGGGCACGGGGTGCCGCTTGCGGTACTCCGCGACCGCGCCCTCCCCCGGCTCGACCTGGAGCAGCGCGTTGTAGGTGTCCTCGCCGTCGCGCGTCACCGAGCCCACGACGAGGGGCGCGTCGAACGTCGAGGCGACGAGGTCGAGCGCGGCCATCGTCGCCGGGTCCTCGTCGGCGTAGAACTCGGCGGCGTTCTCGGGCCAGACGAGCAGGTCGAGCTCCTCCCCCGCGAGCAGCCGCGTCGCGTCGACGTGCTCCTGCAGGATCTCTCCGCGCGTGTACGGCGCGAGGAGCCCTGCCTCGCTCGCCCCCTGCACGGCGCCGACGCGGATGCTGCCGGTCGCCTCGACCGGGAACGCCGGGATCGCGACGACCGCGATGAGCGCCGCGGCAGCGATCGTCAGGCGTCGGCGCGCCATCCGGCGGTGCTGCAGCACGAGCTGCGCGAGCAGCGCCGAGAGCGCGGCCAGCACGAACGTGAGCCCCGCGAACCCGACCCAGCTCGTCGTGTCGGCGAGCGGGCTCGACGCCTGCGTATGCGCGAGCCTGCCCCACGCGAAGCCGCCCCACGGCACGCTCGACGAGAGCGACTCGCGCAGCGTCCAGACGGCGCCGAGCAGCGCGGGCATGCCGAGGAAGGCGCCCAGCGCCCCCTGCATGCGCGGCTCTCCCCAGCGCCACGCCAGTGCGAGCGCGATGCCGCCGAGCCCCCACCACACCGCCATCCACGCCGTGAGCGCGACGAGCGGCACGGCGCCGAGGTAGACGGTGATCCACTGGATGTGCAGCAGGAAGAAGACGGCACCCGTGACGAAGCCGAGCCAGAACGCGGAGGGCAGCGAGCGGCCGCGGAGCGACACGAGCGCGAGCGCGACGGCGGGCACGACGAGGAACCACCAGTCGAAGGGCTGGAACGCGAACGGCAGGATCGCTCCGCCGAGGATGGCCGCGGCCCACGCGTAGGCGAGCGGCAGCGGCGCGCGTCCCCGCAGGCGCGCGGTCGAGGAGGTGCGAGCGGTCGTCGCGGTCACAGGGCCGACCCGGATGCCTCGACCACGCCGCGGCGGATGCGCTCGACCGCCTCGCCCGCGGTGCGCGAGAGCCGCTTCGGCGCGACCTGCTCGACCTGCTCGAGCACGTCGATCGTCTGCTTCGTCCAGCGCACGAAGTCGCCGGCGGCGAGCTCGGTGTCGCTCAGCACGCCCTCGAGCGGGTAGCCGCGCGCCCACCGGTGCATCGCGAGCGTCAGCCCCGTCTGCAGCGGCAGCGTGCCCGGCAGCCGGTGGTCCTGCTCGAGGTCGTCGAGCTGCGACCAGAGCCGCTGGGTCGCGTCGAGCGCGTCGAGGAAGGGGCCCTTCGGCAGCATCCGCTCGGGCAGCATGCCGTCGTCGCGCCTGCCCTCGAAGACGAGCGCGCATCCCATCGCAGCGAGGGCTGGCGCGTCGAGCCCGTTCCACAGACCCCGCCGCAGGCTCTCCGCGGTGAGCAGGTCGCGCTCGCCGTAGATGCGGCGCAGCACGTCGCCGGCGGCCGACACGCGCTCGCCCTGCTCGTGCTGCTCGAGGTAGCCGAGCTCGCGGAGGATCTCGGTGATGCGGTCGAAGCGCTCGGCGATCTGCCCCGTGCGGCGGTCGATCTGGCGCTCGGCCTTCTCGATGTCACGGCGCAGGCGCCAGTAGCGCTCGCCCCAGCGGGCGTGCTGCTCGCGCTCCGGGCACGCGTGGCACGGATGCGCGCGCATCGCCGCGCGCACGCGCTTGAGGTCGCGCTGCAGCCGCTCGTGCTCGCCGTGGCTCACGCCCTGCCGCTGGTCGTCGCGCTCGAGGTCGGTGAGCTGGCGGCGGAGCGCCGCGTACTCGGAGAAGTCTCCGAGGTGGCACGTCATCGACGCCTCGTAGCCCGCGAGGCTCGCGCGCTGGTCGACGACCCGGCGGGCGAGCTGCACGACGGAGCGGTCGGCCTGGAACTGCGCGAACGAGGTCTCGAGCACCTCGCGCGTGCCGACGACGCCGAGCCGGTCGACGAGATTGACGGCCATGTTGTACGTCGGCCGGAAGCTCGAGTGCAGTGGGTACGTGCGGCGGGAGGCGAGCGACGCGACCTCGACCGGCTGCAGGTTGCCGTTCCAGATGACGACGCCGTGGCCCTCGGTGTCGATCCCGCGGCGCCCGGCTCGCCCGGTGAGCTGCGTGTACTCGCCCGGGGTGATGCGCACGCGCGCCTCGCCGTTGAACTTCTCGAGCTGCTCGAGCACGACGGTGCGCGCGGGCATGTTGATGCCGAGCGCGAGCGTCTCGGTCGCGAAGACCACCTTGACGAGCCGCGCGCGGAAGAGCTCCTCGACGACCTCCTTGAACACCGGCAGGAGTCCCGCGTGGTGCGCGGCGACGCCCCGCTCGAGGCCGTCGAGCCACTCGTAGTAGCCGAGCACGGCGAGGTCGGCGTCGTCGAGCAGCCGCGTGCGCTCGTCGACGATCGCGCGGATCTCCGCCCGGTCCTCCGGGGTCGTGAGCCGCACCCCGCCCGCGACGACCTGCTCGACGGCCGCGTCGCAGCCGGCTCTCGAGAAGATGAAGTCGATCGCCGGCAGCATGTCGCGCTGGTCGAGCATCCGGATGAGCTCGACGCGGTCGACGCGGTTGCCGAAGCCGCCGCGGCCAGGCCCGTTCGGCCGTCGGCCGCCCTTCTGGGGGCGCCGCGACCGGTAGCGGTTGTGGCCGCCGCGGTCGCGGTGCCCGTGCGCGGCGGAGTCGGCGAGGTCGCTGCCGCGCGCGAGCTCGACGAGCTCGCGCCCGGGCTTGTGCGACTCCTCCCCCGCCTTCGAGTCGAAGAGGTCGACGAGGCGGCCGCGGATGTGCACGTGCGCGTCGAGCGGGACCGGTCGGTGCTCGCTCACGATCACGCTCGTGTCGCCGCGCACCGCGTCGAGCCACGCGCCGAACTCCTCGGCGTTCGAGACGGTCGCCGAGAGCGAGACGAGGCGCACGTGGCGCGGGAGGTGGATGATGACCTCCTCCCACACGGCGCCGCGGAACCGGTCCGCGAGGTAGTGCACCTCATCCATCACGACGTACTCGAGCGCCGAGAGGTCACGGCCCTCGTAGAGCATGTTGCGCAGCACCTCGGTGGTCATGACGACGATGCGGGCGTCGCCGTTGATCGAGGTGTCGCCGGTGAGGAGGCCGACGGATGCGGCCCCGTAGACCTCGGTGAGCTCGCGGTGCTTCTGGTTGGAGAGCGCCTTCATGGGCGTCGTGTAGAAGACGCGGCCGGTGGGCGCCTCCATGGTCATGTGGATGGCGAACTCGGCGACGACGGTCTTGCCGGCGCCCGTCGGCGCGGCGACGAGCACGCTCGAGCCGGCCTCGATCGCCTCGCACGCCTCCCGCTGGAAGGGGTCGAGCCCGAAGGGCATCGCGCGCGCGAAGGCATCCGTGGCGTGGCTCATGTCGCGTCCTCTCCGATCTCTGCGGCGGCGCGCTTGCGGCGGCGGCGGTCGACGAGCAGCGCGACACCCGCTGCCGCGAAGTAGAGCACGACCATCGGCACGGCGATGATGAACATGCTGAGCACCTCGCCCGCGGGCGTCACGAAGGCGCCGAACAGCGTCGCCGCGAGCACCGCCCAGCGCCAGCCTTTGATGATCGCGGCGCCCGAGACGATGCCCGCGAGGTTGAGGAAGACGACGATGACGGGGAGCACGTAGGCCACGCCCACCGCGAAGACGAGCTTGAACGAGAAGTCCCAGTAGTCCTGGGCGCCGAGGAACGCGGTGAGGCCATCCGGCGTGAAGCCGACGAACAGCCCGATGATGCGCGGCAGCACGTACCAGCCGGTCAGGCAGCCGCCGACGAAGAGCGGCACCGCCGCGCCGACGAAGCCGAAGACGTAGCGGCGCTCGATCGTGCGGAGCGCGGGCACGATGAACGCGAGCAGCTGCCACAGCCAGATCGGGCTCGACATGATGATGCCGAGCATGAAGCCGATGCGCATCTGCACGTCGAACGCCTGCGTCACGTTCGTGATGTTGAGCTCGACGGGGAGCCCTTGCGCGCGCAGCTCGATGAGCGGTGCGCTCAGCACCTGGAGCACCGGCGACGCGAGGAAGAACCCGACGATCGCGCACGCGATGAGCGCGATGCCGGCGATGTAGAAGCGCCGCTTGAACTCCCGGAGGTGTCCGGCGAGCGCCATCCGGCCCTCAGGGTTCGCGGTGCGCCCGGGACGGGCCATGCGCTACTTCCGGTCGGTGGTCGACGTGGAGCCGTCGGTCTCGGTGGTCGCCGCCTCGTCCTTCAGCGTGCCGTCGCTCTTCACTTCCTTCTTCAGGATGTTGACCGACTGGCCGATGCTGCGCGCGAGCGCCGGCAGCTTCGCGGCACCGAACACGAGGATGACGATGATGAGGATGATCCACCAGTGCGATGCTGCGTTGCCGAAGAAGCCGGGCATGGTCGTGTCCCCCGTCGTGTGCCGTCGGGACCATCCTACCGTGCCGGGCGTCCGGCACCCTCACCCCCAATCGGGGGCGGTCGGCGTCAGCCCTGCTCGGCCGCGGCGGCTTCGCCGTCGCGCAGGGCGTCGACCGCGAAGCGGTGCATCGCGTGGCGCAGGCTCGCGGGCGCCACGATCTCGGCGTCGCCGCCGCACGACGCGACCGCGCGCAGCACGCTCGCCTCGCTCCACACCTCGACGTCGATCCGCACGCGCTCGCCGTCGACCGAGACCGGCTCGCTCGTCGCGTAGTCGGCGAGCATCGCGGCGGCGGCGCGCGTCGCGACGATCTGCGCCGTGCCGGCGACGACCCGCTCGTGCGGGGGCAGCGCGTCGGGCCACGCGTCGTCGACAGGCTCGATCGCCTCGATCCGGTCGAGCCGGAAGGTGCGCATCCCCTGCCGGTCGAGGTCGACGCCCTCGACGAAGACCTGTCCCTCGCGCAGCTCGAGCCGCACCGGCGCGACGCGTCGGTGGCTCGTGCCCTCGCCGGGCTTGCGGTAGTCGACCGCGAGCACGCGGCGGGAGCGGATGGCGTCGCGCACGATCTGCGCGGTGCGGGGCACGGCGAGCGCATCGACGGCGACCGTGTCGGCGCCCGACGATGCTGCGCGGCGCAGCTTCGCGCGGAGCGCCTCGACGCGGGAGGGCGCGGCATCGGTGTAGCCCGCGACGAGCGTGAGCCCGGCGATGAGCGCGCTCGCCTCGCGCGGCGACAGCCGCACCGTCTCGTCCTCGAACGCGGGTCGCATCGTGACCGAGATCACGTCGCTCTGCTCGAAGGCGTCGAAGTCGATGTCGAAGCGCACGAAGTCGCCGGCGCCATCGGGCACCCCGGCCATGAAGACGCGCTGCACGGCCTCGCGGATGCGCTCCTCGTCGACGCCGAAGTGGTTCGCCGCCTCCTGCACGGTGACGGAGCCGGCCGCGCTGACGTACTGGATGAGCGAGAGGAGCAGCCCGAGGCCGCGCTCGACGCGGGGGTTCACGCGACGCTCCGGTCCGCGTGCAGATCGCGGATGCGCTCGAGCCGCTGGCGCACGAGCTCGCGCTGCTCCTGCGGCCACACGACCGAGACGTCGGCGCCGAATCCGGCGAGCTCGTCCGCGACCAGGTTGCGGTCGGCGTGGTGGATGACGAGCAGGCCGTCCTCCTCGACGGTGTCCGGGCGGTGGCGCAGGCGGATGTCGGCGTCGCTGCCGGGCACGACGTGCACGCGCACCGTGGCGCTGCGCCAGATCTCCTCGAGCTTGGCGATCGCGGCGGAGGCGGCGTCGGCGGGCGCCTCGAAGGGGCGCTTCGGCGCTCGGTCCTTGACCGGCGAGACGATCCGCTGCATGAGGAAGGTGCGCGTGTCCTCCGCGCCGAGGTCGTGGCCGACGAGCATCCATCGGCCGCGGAACAGCACCGTCGCCCACGGCTGCACCGTGCGCGTGCGCGGCGTGCGCTCGCCAGGCTTCAAGTAGTCGAAGACGACCTCGCGGCCGCGATCGGCGGCGCGCTTGAGCGCCTGGAACGCGCTCTCGCGCGGGCGCTGACGCGGCTGCAGCACGGCTGCCTCGCTGCGCCCGGGGGTGCGCTCGAGCGGCAGGCCGCCGCGGAACTCGGGGTCGGCGCGCAGCTTGAGCGCGGCCCGCTGCGCCTCCTCGGTGAGCCCGCCCTCGTGCCAGACGCGCAGCGCGAGGTCGAGCAGCTCGCGCTCGTCGGCGTCGAACTGCAGCTCTGCGGGGTCGCCGAGCACGCCGTCGAGCACGCGGTAGCGCGCGTCGTGGTTGCTGTCGTCGCCCGGGGGCTGCACGACGTCGATGACGATGCCGAGCTCGCGCAGCGCATCCTTGTCGCGCTCGAACATGCGCTCGAGCGCATCACCGGGACGCTGGCCCTGGTAGCCGGCCACGCGCTCGAAGAGCTCGTGCTTCGTGACGCCCCCGCGGGTGTCGACGAGTGCGAGCAGCAGCGAGAACTGGCGCTCCTCGGCCTCGATGCGCGGCATCAGCTGGCCGTCACTCGGCGGCGGGCTCGAGCCGGTCGAGGATGTCGATGACGAACAGGAGGTGCTCGCCCTCCCCGATCGATGCCGGGCGCGTGGCGGGGTCGTCGTAGCCGAGCTCCTGCGGGATCGAGACGACGACCTGGCTGCCGATCGGCTGCCCGACGACCGCGTCGACGAAGCCGGGGATGAGGTTCGCGTCGTCGATCGTGAAGACGGCGGGCGCGCCCTTGTCCCACGACGAGTCGAAGACCTCCTCGGTCTCCCAGACGATGCCGGTGTAGTGCACGAGCACGCGGTCGCCCTCGGCGACGTCCTCGCCCGTGCCGCGGATGCTCTCCATGACGGTGAGCTCCTCGGGCGCCGCGCTGCCGGGGAACGTGACGCCGGGGCGGCCGTCGGGAGCGAGCGCGATCGCCGGCATGCCCTCCTGGCCGGGGCGGGCGCTGCCCTCAGCGCGACCGGGGCGCACGTCGCTGACGCCGAGCACGACGACGGCGGTGTCGACCGGGGTGATGTCGAGCTCGGGCGAGGCTGCGTTCGGGCCGAAGAGGCTCGAGATCGTCGTGGTCACCACGATGTTGGCGCCCGGAGCGCCGCACGCGAGCGCGTCAGCGAGCACCGACTCGCCGCCGACGGTGAGGCGCAGCGGCGTCGCGGGCGGCTGGCCCGCGGCGGATGCCTCGTAGGAGCTCGAGATGAGGTCGCCGGTCTTGCCGGAGTAGACGACGTAGTCGGCGTCGACGATGTCGCCCTCGGCCGCGCGCTCGCCGGAGCCGCCCAGCACCTGCGCCTGGTCGCCGTCGGCGACGAGCGGGGTCTCGAACTCGACCGTCGGGCTGCCCTCGGCGGCCTCGACGCTCACCTGGCTCGTCGCGCCGCCCGGCTGCAGGAGCGGCATGCAGCCGTCGATGCTGCCTGCGGGCGCCTGGCACGCGGTGAGGCCGGCTGCTGCGACGAGCAGCGCGGCGATCGAGAGGGGGCGTGTGCGCACGGCGGTGCCTTTCGGGGTCGGGAGACTCGGGTCAGTCTACCTGCGCGGTCGAGGCATCCTCGTCGCCGTCGGGCTGCGCTCGCCCAGCCGCCGGGCGACCGCCGCTCGTGATCGCCTCGGCCTGGATGCGCGCGTCGCGCGCCGCTCGGCGCGCTCGCTTGTCGCTCGGGGTGCGGTCGCCCACGGCACCGGGGGTCCACGCCTCGACATCGGCGTCGGCGAAGTCGGCCTTCGCTGCCCGCCGACGGAACGACGGCAGATCGACGCCGTCGGCGACGCGGCGCGCCGTCATGAGGAACCCCGTGTGCGCGACCATGCGGTGGTCCGGGCGCACCGCGAGGCCCTCGACGTGCCAGCCGCGCACGAGCGTCTCCGACGACTTCGGCGCCGTGAAGTGACCGTCGGCGCGGATGGCCTCGACGGTGCGCGAGAGCTGGGTGACGGTCGCGACGTAGCAGAGCACGAGGCCGCCGGGCCGGAGGGCTCGCGCGGTCGCCTCGACGCAGTCCCACGGCGCGAGCATGTCGAGCAGCACGCGGTCTGCCTCGCCGTCGGCGACGTGCGCCGGCAGCTCCTCCTCGAGGTCGCCGAGCACCGTCTGCCAGTTGGCGGGCCGCTCGCCGAAGAAGCCGGTGACGTTCGACTCGGCGACCGCGCGGAACTCCTCGCGGCGCTCGAACGAGACGAGCCTGCCGGTGCCGTGCAGCGCGCGCAGCAGGAACAGCGACAGCGCGCCGGAGCCGACCCCGGCCTCGACGACCGTGAGGTCGGGGTGGATGTCGGCGAAGCCGACGATGTGCGCGGCGTCCTTCGGGTAGATGATCGCGGCGCCGCGCGGCATCGACATGACGTAGTCGTGCAGCAGCGGGCGGATCGCGAGGTGCGGCGCCTCGCCAATCTGGACGAGCGAGCCGTCGTCGGCGCCCACGAAGTCGGCGTGGTCGACGGAGCCGTGCTGCGTGTGGAGCTGCTTGCCCTCCGTGAGCACGATGGTGTTCATCCGCTGCTTCGGGCCGGTGACCTGCACCACGTCGCCCCACTGGAAGGGACCGGTCCTGCCCATCATGCGCGGGCCTCTCTGATCGCGGCCGCCAGATCGGCGGGGGTGCGCCCCGCAAGGGTCGGCCAGTGGACGACACCCGGCACGCGCGAGACGTCGACGGCGTGCGGCACGCCGATGGTCGTGATGCCGGCGGCGAGCGCGCTCGCGACGCCGGTGAAGGAGTCCTCGATGGCCACCGCATCCGCCGCGTCGACGCCGAGCAGCGCCGCGCCGCGCAAGTAGGGCTCGGGGTGCGGCTTGCCCTCGTCGCACTCGTCGCCCGCGACGGTCGCGTCGAACGGCGTCGAGCCGAGCGCGGCCGCGAACGCGGCCTCGACGCGGTCGACCAGCGCTCGGGTCGACATCGTGACCAGCGCGACCGGCACGCCCGCGTCGCGCAGCTGCCGGAGCAGCTCGAGCGCGCCGGGCCTCGCGGGGAGCGTGTCGCCGAGGTCGGCGATCACCTCGTCGACGAGCCGCTCGACGATCGCGTCTGCATCCATCGTCACGCCGCGGGCGATGAAGTGTGCCGCGCCGTCCCAGAGGTCGATGCCGACGAGCGCCGCGGCGTCCGCGGCCGTCCAGTCGATGCCGAACTCGGCGGCGAGGCGGGCCTCCGCGGCCATCCACGCGGGCTCGGAGTCGATGAGGGTCCCGTCCATGTCGAACAGCACAGCGGCAGGCAGGGTCACCGAGCCAGCCTAGCCGCGTCGGCGCCGGGCCCCGCGCTCGGCCCCGACCTGGGCTCCACCGCGCGCGCGTAGACTCGACCCTCGACGTGGAGGAGGTGCCAGGAGTGGCACGAGGACCGATCGAGGGCCGCATCATGGTGGTCGCGTTCGAGGGCTGGACCGACGCTGGAGACGCCGCGAGCGGTGCCGTTCGACGGCTCATCGACGCATGCGGACTCGAGCCGTTCGACGAGATCGAGCCCGACGAGTTCGTCGACTTCGCCATGCACCGGCCCGTCATCCGCACGCTCGAGGACGGCACGCGCGCGCTGCAGTGGCCGTCGACGATCGCCTACGCACCCACTCGGCCCTCGAGCCGCGAGGCGCTCGCCGAGGACGCGGGGCTCGATGTCTCGAGCGGCAACGAGGGCGAGCTCTTCGCGCTCGTCGGCGCAGAGCCGAGCCGCAACTGGGCGGCGTACGCGGCCGAGTTCCTCGAGATCGCGCGCGGCTGCGAGGTCGAGGCGATCGTCTTCGTCGGCGCGATGCTCGCCGACGTGCCGCACACGCGCCCCATCTCGACGGCGATCTCGAGCGACAGCCGCGAGCTGCAGCAGCGGCTCGGCGTGCTGCAGAGCGAGTACGAGGGGCCGACGGGCATCATGACGGTGCTCTCCCTCGCCGCGCAGGAGGCAGGCATCCACACCGCGTCGCTGTGGGCATCCGTGCCCCACTACGTGCACAACGCGCCGGCTCCCAAGGCCGTCATCGCGCTCGTCGACCAGCTCTCGGAGATGGTCGACGTGACGATCCCGCTCGGCGACCTCGTCGAGCAGTCGGGCGAGTGGGAGCGCGGGATTGACGAGCTCACCGAGCGCGACGACGACATGCGCGCCTACATCGGCAAGCTCGAGGAGCAGCGCGACGCGGTGGAGAGCCCCGAGGCGTCCGGTGAGGCGATCGCGCACGAGTTCGAGCGGTTCCTGCGCGACGAGGGCAGCAGGCCCGCGCAGGACCCGAAGCCCGGCGACGACCCCGACGACGCACCGCCGGCACCGCCGGTCTGACACGCTGCCCCGCTGATCGAGTCGCTGCCGGACGCAGTCCGGCCGCGCATCGACGAGCGGGTGACGTCAGCGCGCGCGCACGCTCCTGAGGTCGATGCCGAGCAGCGCGTCGATCGCGGCGAGGCTGCCCTCGTCGGCGGGCGCACGCAGGATGAACGTGTCGACCGCCTGCAGCGCGGCGGGCGTGTGCAGGTCGTCGGCGAGGGTCACGCGCAGCCACGGCACGATCGACTCCGAGAGCGACGGGTCGTCATCCGGCGTCGTCGACCAGGCGAGCCAGCGGTCGAGCCGCTGCTCCGCGGCCTCGAGCTGCTCCGGGAACCACTCCCAGTCCTGGCGCCAGTGGTGGTCGAGCAGCGCGAGCCGCAGCGCCTCCGGCCGCGCGCCGTCCTCGAGCAGCCGCGAGACCAGCACGAGGTTGCCGAGCGACTTCGACATCTTCTCGCCCTCGAAGGCGACGAGGCCCGCGTTGAGGCGTACGTCGCTGAACATCGGCGCCCCGAGCGCGAGCGCGTGGTGCCCCTGCATCTCCTGGTGCGGGAACCGCAGGTCGCGGCCGCCGGCGGCCACCGTGAACGGCGCGCCGAGCTCCTCCATCGCGATCGCCGTGCACTCGACGTGCCAGCCGGGCCGGCCGCGGCCGACGGGCGAGTCCCACGCGGGCTCCCCGGGCCGCTCCGCGCGCCACAGCAGCGGGTCGAGCGGAGAGCGCTTGCCGGGGCGGTCGGGATCGCCGCCGAACTCGCGCGTCAGCGCGAGCATCTCGGCCTGATCGGTGCGGCTGCCGGCACCGACCGGGAACTGGCGGTGCTTGGTCGTGTCGAACAGCACGTCGACGGCGCCCTCGCCGACCGCGTCGGCGGCCGGCAGCGTGTAGGCGTCGCCCGTGTCGAGCATCCGCCGCACCGCCTCAGCGATCGGCTGGATGCGCTCGGTGACGGCGACCCACGCGTCCGGCGGCAGGATGCGGAGCGACTCCATGTCGCCGCGGAAGAGCCGCTGCTGGCGGTCGGCGAGCTCACGCCAGCCGACCCCGTCGCGCGCGGCGCGCTCGAGCAGCGGGTCGTCGACGTCGGTGGAGTTCATCGCCGTGCGCACCTCGATGCCGGCGTCGAGCCAGACGCGCGTGAGCGTGTCGAACGCGAGGTACGTGAACGCGTGGCCCAGATGCGTCGCGTCGTAGGGCGTGATGCCGCACGTGTACATGGATGCGACGCGGCCCGCAGGCACCACGGCTCGGCCGTCTCGGCGCACGTCGTGCACGCTCGGCCGCTCCCCCGTGCCGTGCCCCATGGCGTCGAGGGACGGGACCGCGACTCGCTGCCAGCTCTTCATCGGGAGAACCTCACTGTGCCTGGATCCAGCCCGCGCTGAGCGCGACGAGCAGCACGGCGCCGAGCGCGATGCGGTAGACGACGAACGGCAGGAACGAGCGGCGCGAGATGAACGCCATGAGCCACTTGATGACGGCCATGCCGACGAGGAACGCGACGATCGTCGCCACGATCGTGGGGCCCCATCCGAGGCCGACCGAGGAGGGCTCCGAGATCGCCTGCGCGGTCTCGTAGAAGCCGGCGCCGAAGACGGCGGGCACGGCGAGGAAGAAGGCGTACTTCGCGGCGGCAGGGCGCTCGTAGCCGAGCGCGCGACCCATGCTGACGGTCGCGCCCGAGCGCGAGACGCCCGGGACGAGCGCGAGCACCTGCGCGAGCCCGATGAGCAGCCCGTCGCGGTAGGTGGTCGTCTCGAGCGTCTTCACGCGGCGGCCGAGCATGTCGCACAGGCCCAGCACGATGCCGAAGACGATGAGCACGATCGCGGTGATCCAGAGGCTGCGCAGCTGGTCGCGGATGAGGTCCTGGAAGAGCACGCCCGCGACCACGATCGGCACGGTGCCGATGATGACGAGCCATCCCATCTTCACGTCGGGGTCGTCCTTCGCGACCTTGCCGCGCAGGGCGCCGAACCACTTGGCGATGATGCGCGAGATGTCGCGCCAGAAGAAGACCACGACCGCCACCTCGGTGCCGATCTGCGTGATCGCGGTGAACGTCGCGCCCGGGTCCTCAGCCCCGGGCAGCAGCTCCCCGGCGATGCGCAGGTGCGCGCTCGACGAGATGGGCAGGAACTCGGTCGCCCCTTGCAGGGCGCCGAGCAGTATCGCGATCAGCCAGTCCATGGTCCTCGGGTGGTTCGGTCGGTCAGCAGCGCGGTGCGGCCGCTCAGTAGGTCAGCAGCAGGTCTTCGAGCACGTCGGTGCCGAAGTCGAGCGCCTCGAGCGGCACGCGCTCGTCGACGCCGTGGAACATCGCGGCGAAGTCGAGGTCGGGCGTGAGGCGCAGCGGCGCGAAGCCGTAGCCGCGGATGCCGAGCTCGGACAGCGACTTGTTGTCGGTGCCGCCCGAGAGCATGTACGGCAGCACGGGGGCATCCGGGTCGTGGCGGCCGAGCGAGGCGACCATCGCCTCGACGAGCGGGCCCGAGAAGGGCTGCTCGATGCCGACGTCGCCGTGCACGAGCTCGATCTCGATGTCGTCGCCGACGATCGCGCGGATGGCGTCGAGTGCGTCGGCCTCGCGGCCCGGCAGCGGGCGCACGTCGATGCGCGCCTCCGCGACCGACGGGATGACGTTGTGCTTGTAGCCCGCGTCGAGCATCGTCGGATTGGCGGTGTGGCGCAGGCTCGAGCGCAGGAAGCGCGAGACCGTGCCCGTGCGCTCGGCGACCGCGTCGGGATCGTCGTCGTCCACGCCGAGCAGCTCGGCGATCCGCGCGATGAGCTCGCGCGTCGTGTCGGTCAGCTCGACCGGGAACTCGTGCGCGCCGAGGTCGGCGACCGCGCGCGCGAGCTTCGTCACCGCGTTGTCGCGCATGTGCTGCGAGCCGTGCGCGGCAGTGCCGCGGGCGCGCAGCAGGATCCACTGGAGCGCCTTCTCGGCGGTCTGGAGCAGGTAGGCCCGACGACCGGCGATCTCGATCGAGTAGCCGCCCACCTCGCTGATCGCCTCGGTCGCGCCGGCGAAGAGCTCGGGGTGCTCGCGCACGAGCCAGTGGGCGCCGAACTCGCCGCCCGCCTCCTCGTCGGCGAAGAACGCGATGACGAGCCCACGGCGCGGCCGCTTGCCGGCGGCGAGGATGCGCTCGAGCGCGACGAGGATCATCGCATCCATGTTCTTCATGTCGACCGCGCCGCGGCCCCACAGGCAGCCGTCGCGCACCTCGCCCGCGAACGGGTCGACGCTCCACTCCGAGGCGTCGGCGGGCACGACGTCGAGGTGCCCGTGCACCACGAGCAGCGGCAGCGACGGGTCGGTGCCCTCGACGCGGGCGACGACGCTCGCGCGTCCCGGCGCCGACTCGAACGTCTCGCTCTCGACGCCCATCGCGGCCAGCACGGCGGTGACGTAGGCAGCCGCATCCGCCTCTCCGGACGATCGTCCGCCGCCCCAGTTCTGCGTGTCGAAGCGGATGAGGTCGCGGGCGACGAGCGCGGTGCGGGAGAGGCCTTCGGTCACCAGCCAAGGGTAGCCGCCGAGGGTGGTCATCGACCGCCCGGGCGTCGTGCTAGAGTCGTCTCTCGGTCCTGCAGTGCGGTTTCGCACCGCTGGATCACACCTGGTGGAGACACCATGCGCGGGTGGCGGAAATGGCAGACGCGCTAGCTTGAGGTGCTAGTGCCCGTACTAGGGCGTGGGGGTTCAAGTCCCCCCTCGCGCACAGAGAGAGGCCCGGAGCGGAAGCTCCGGGCCTCTTCCCGTTCCCGGGGTGAGTCTCTTGCCCTCCCGGGGTGAGCCTCTTCGCGTTCCCTCGGGGAGCACTGCGCGGATGCGGCACTGCCGACGCTCGGGTGGCACGGCTACGCTCGCGCCATGGCCTCCGTCTTCGACTCCATCCGCTCCTCCGGCTTCCGTCGCGGTCCCGAGCGACTGCTCGCCGGCATCTGCGGCGGCCTCGCCGCCAAGCTCCGGATCAACGTCTGGATCGTCCGCATCCTGACGCTGCTGCTGTTCGCGCTGCCGGTGCTCGGCTGGGGCGTCTACCTCGTCATCTGGGTGCTCACGCCGAACCAGTCGGGCTCCATCCCGCTCGAGCGCTGGCTCGGTCGCCGCTGACGCGTCGCGTCTCGGTCCGGCTCGGGTGAGCCGTGTGCACGCTCTCGCTGCCCGCGGCCGCGACCGCCCGCAACGCGGTGCACCTGAGGCGCCTCACCGCATCCTCACCGCTGCGTGTGCGCGCCGTCTGCGCTCCGCGCCTCAGTCGCCGCCCGACGGCCCCGTGTCGGCGCGCTTCCGCTCGCGCCGCAGCATGCTCGCGGGCGCGACGGCAGCGGCCCCGAAGCGGTCGTGCACGGCGTCCATCGCACGCTCCGCGCTCCCCCACGTCGCCGAGTCGTCCCACAGCAGCCCGAGGTCTGCTGTGTCCTGCACGCCGCTCGCGCGCACACCCAGCAGCCGCACCGGCGGGATCTCGCCCAGCGCCTCGAGCAGCGACCACGCCGTCTCGACGATGACGCGCGTCACGTCGGTCGGTTCGGGCAGCGTCCGCGAGCGGGTGATGGTGCGGAAGTCGTGGAAGCGCACGGTGAGCGTGATCGTGCGCGCCTGCACGCCCGCATCGCGCAGCCGCCGCCCGACGCCGGTCGCGAGCCGCAGGATCTCGCTCTGCTGCTCGTCGCGGTCGGTGACGTCGTGGTGGAACGTGTGGTTGTGGCCGAACGACTGCTCGTGGCTCCGCTCCTGCACCGCCCGCTCCTGCACGCTGCGCGGGTCGCGGCCCCACGCGAGCGCCGCGAGGTGGGCGCCGGTCGCAGGGCCGAACCACGCCGCGAGCCGCTCGGGCGGCGTCGTGGCGACGTCGCCCACGGTGTGGAGGCCGTAGCGCGCGAGCCGCTCCTGCTGGGCGGGACCGACGCCCCACAGCGCCGAGACGGGCTGCGGGTGCAGGAAGCCGATGACCGCATCGTCGGGCACGACGAGCATCCCGTCGGGCTTCGCGCGCGATGACGCGAGCTTCGCGACGTACTTCGTGCCGGCCGCCCCGATCGACGCGACGAGCCCCGTCTCGGCCCGGATGCGCGCCCGCAGCGCGGGACCGATCCGGTTCGCGCCGCCCGCGAGCCGCCGGAGGCCAGCGATGCCGACGAACGCCTCGTCGATGCCGAGCCGCTCGACGTCGGGCGAGACGTCGTCGAGGATGCCCATCACCTGCGCCGAGAGCCGCTGGTACAGGCCGAAGTCGGGCTCGAGGATCACCGCGTTCGGGCACAGCCGCAGCGCCCTCGCCATCGGCATCGCCGAGTGCACGCCGTACTTGCGCGCCTCGTAGGTCGCGGCAGTGACGACCGACCGGGTCGAGTCGTGCCCGATCACGACCGGCAGCCCGAGCAGCTCCGGTCGGCTCAGCAGCGACGCGGAGGCGAAGAACGCGTCGAGGTCGACGTGCAGGATGGTCGCGGTCGAGTCGTCGACGCCGGGGCCGGAGACGAGGCGATCGGACCCGTCCTGCTTGCTCACCCCGCCATCGTCCCACGCGCCGCCGACATGCGCCGCGCGCGATCGCGCGGCAGGATGGGGGCATGCAGCATCCGGCCCTCGAGCACCCGTACACGCGCTACGTCGCCCTCGGCGACAGCTTCACGGAAGGGGTGGGCGACGAGGAGCCCCAGCTCCCGAACGGGGTGCGCGGCTGGGCCGATCGGGTGGCGGAGGAGCTCTCCCGCACCCGGCCCGACCTCGGCTACGCCAACCTCGCGATCCGCGGCCGGCTGCTGCAGCAGATCGTCGACGAGCAGCTCGAGCCCGCGATCGCGCTCGAGCCCGACCTCATCACCATCTCCGCAGGCGGCAACGACCTCATCCGGCCGGGCGGCGATCCCGACGCGCTCGCCGCGCGCATGGACACCGTGGTCGGCAGGCTGCGGGCGACCGGCGCCGAGGTCGTGCTCTTCAACGGACCGGACATCGCCATGACGCCGGTGCTGCGCGGCATCCGGGGCAAGGTCGGCATCTACAACGCCAACCTGCACGGCATCGCGGCGAAGCACGGCGCGCGCATCGCTGACATGTGGTCGGCGAGGGAGCTGCAGCAGCCGCGCATGTGGGCGCCGGACCGCCTGCACTTCTCGCCGTTCGGGCACCACGCGATCGCGATGCTCGTGCTCGACGTGCTCGGCGTGCAGCACGAGCTGACGGCGATGGAGCCCGAGCCGCTGCCGGCGCGCAGCTGGCAGCGCGTGCGCCTCGACGACCTGCACTGGGCGCGCGAGCACCTCGCGCCGTGGGTCGTGCGACGGCTGCGCGGTCAGTCGTCGGGCGACACGGTGCAGCCGAAGCGGCCGGTGCCGAGCCCCGTGCTGCCCTTCCAGCACCTGGAGGAGTGAGCGGGGCGGGGCTCGACTAGGACCAGTACCAGCCGAGCACCTGCGGCGCGTTCGTGACGCGCCACCACACGTCGGGCGCGAGCAGCATGCCGGTCGTGCGCACGGGCGCCGCGACCTCGCCGGCGTCGAGTCGCACCTCGCCGACCGCGGTCCCGGTCGACCCCGCCTCGATCGGCTCGGTCGTCGAGGTCCAGCCCGGGGCGTGGTCGGCGAAGACGTGCGCCTCGAGCGCACCGGTCGTCACCGCATCCGTCGTCGCGCCCCACGGCGCCCGGTACTCGGCGACCACCGTGTCCTCGGCGAGGATCGTGCGACTGCCGAAGTTGGGCCAGACGCTCTCGAGGAGCTGCACCATCGCCGCGTCGGTCTCGTCGGCCGCGATCGTGCCCATCACGATGCCGACCACGCGGCGCTCGACGCCGTCGACCTCGCGGATCGCGGTGACGAAGAGGTTGCGGCCCCACACCTTGAGGGTGCCGGTCTTGCCGCCGTCGATGTCGTGCTGGCCGAGCAGGCGGTTCGTGTTGGGCGCGAAGCCGATGCCCGGGATGCGCACCGACTCGAGCTGGATCGTCGAGAGCACGACCGGGTCCTCGACCGCCATGAGCGCGATGCGCGTGAGGTCGTCGGCGCTCGAGACGCTGCCGGCCTCGAGGCCCGCCGGGTCGTCGAGGTCGGTGTGCTCGAAGCCGTGCCGGGCGGCCCAGTCGTCGGCGGCGGCGAGGAAGGCGTCGATGTCGCCGAAGGCCCAGTTCGCGAGCGACCAGACGGCGTTCCCCGCCGAGTCGACGAGCGACCACTCGATGAGGTCGCGCTGCGTCACCTGCATCCCGCTGCGGACAGGAGCGACGGGGGCGTTCTCGGCGATCGCCCGCGTGAGCGCTCTGACGTCGTCGTCGTCGAGGGTGATCGTCTCGCCGCGGTCGTCGCCCTCGATCGGGCGCGCCTCGAGCACGACGAGCACGGTGACGAGCTTCGTGACGCTCGCCATCGGATGCGCCTCGTCGCTCCCGGTCGTCGCCCAGCTGTCGGCGCCGCCGTCGATGCCGACGACGCCGTAGCCAGCCGCCCTCGCGGTCGTCGGCCAGTCGATCGAGGGCTCGGGCAGCGGCTCGACGTCGGGCGTGACGGGGGTCGCGGCCACGACGGGCGTCGGCGCGAGCAGCACGGCTGCCCCGAGCGCGACGACGCCGACGAGCACGAGCGCGATCAGGATGCGCAGCATGACGACGAGCGGATGCGGCCTGCGGGCGCGCTGCGTCGCGGCGGTGACCGTCACGTCGCCGTCCGCTCGCCGGCGGCGCGGAGCGCCCACATGGCCACGGCAGCTGAGGCCGCGACGTTGAGGGAGTCGACGCCGTGATGCATCGGGATGCGCACCACCCGGTCGGCGGCGGCGATCGCCCTCGCACCGAGGCCGGGCCCCTCGGAGCCGAAGACGAGCGCGACGCGGTCGGCGGCATCCGCCGCGTAGGCGTCGAGGTCGACGGCGTCGTCGCTGAGCGCCATCGCGACGACCTCGAAGCCCGCATCGCGGAACACGGGCATCGCGGCCGGGATCGAGTCGATGCGCGTCCACGGCACCTGCAGCACGGTGCCCATCGAGACGCGCACGCTGCGGCGGTAGAGCGGATCGGCGCACGTCCCGGTGACGAGCACGGCGTCAGCGCCGATGCCCGCGACCGAGCGGAACGCCGCTCCGACGTTCGTGTGGTCGACGAGGCCGTCGAGCACGACGACGCGCCGGGCGTTCGCGAGCAGGGCCGCCGCATCCGGCAGCACGGGCCGCTGCATCGAGGCGAGCGCGCCGCGATGCAGGTGGAAGCCGGTGATCTGCTCGAGCACGGGCTCCTCGCCGACGAAGACCGGCACGTCGCGGTCACCGAGCAGCGTCTCGACCTGCGGGAGCCAGCGCGGCGCCACGAGCACGGAGCGCGGCTCGTGGCCGGCGCGGAGCGCCCGCTCGAGCACCGTCTGCGACTCCGCGATGTAGAGGCCGCGCTCGGGCTCGGTGCGGCGGCGCAGGGCGACGTCGGTGAGCCCGACGTAGTCGTCGAGCCGGGGGTCGTCGAGCGAGTCGATCGCGATGATCACGTGCGCCTCCCCCCGGTGCCCCGATGGACGAGCCTACCGGCGAGTACTGTGGCTGGGTGCTCGACGCAGCGATCGACCTCCTCCGCGGCAAGCGCATCGCGGTGCTCACCGGCGCGGGCGTGTCCACCGACTCGGGGATCCCCGACTACCGCGGCGAGGGCGCGCCCGCCCGCACGCCGATGGTGTTCGAGACGTTCCGCTCGAGCGAGGCGGCGCGCCGCCGCTACTGGGCGGGCAGCCATCTCGGTTGGCGCCGCTTCACCTCGGTGCACCCGAACGAGGGCCACCTTGCTCTCGCGCTGCTCGAGGAGGCGGGGTTGCTCACGGGCATCGCGACGCAGAACGTCGACGACCTGCACGAGCGCGCCGGCTCGGCGAGGGTCACGCACGTGCACGGGCAGATGCACACCGTGTCGTGCCTGCAGTGCGGCACGACCTTCGATCGCCACCGGATCGCCGCCGAGATCGAGGGGCTCAACCCGTGGATCGTCGTGCCCGACCAGGTGCGGCTGCAGCCCGACGGCGACGTCGAGATCGACCCGTCGCGCGACTTCGTCGTGCCCGACTGCCCCGTGTGCGGCGGGGTGCTGAAGCCCGACGTCGTGTTCTTCGGCGAGACGGTGCCGCCGATGGTGTTCGCCGAGGCGCGCGACATCGTGGCCGCGGGCTCTGCGGTGCTCGTCGCGGGCTCGTCGCTCGTCGTGAACTCCGGCACGCGGCTGCTCGAGGTGGCTCGCCGTGCGAGCGTGCCGATCGTGATCGTCAACCGCGGCGAGACGCGATGGGATGCGCGTGCCGCCGTGCGCGTCGAGGGCGGCACGAGCGAGTCGCTCACGGCGATCGCCGACGCCCTCGTCGCGCCGTTTTGACACCGCAGCCCTCAATGCGACGAAGGAGCGTTGAGCGCGGAGGTGTCACGGTCGAGTAGCACGGCGACGAAGGAGCCGCGCGTACCGAGACCCGGCTGCCCGAGCCCGCGCGTCAGCGCTTCCTGCGCCCGCGTCCCGCCCCCACGACCTCCTCCAGGAACGCCCCCAGCCGCTCCGCCGACGCGCGCCAGCTGAACCGCCGCGACTGCTCGAGCGAGTCGCGCGACGCGGCCGCCCACTCCCCCTCGAGCGACCGCACGGCGCGCGCGAGCGCATCCGCATCGCCGACCGGGAAGAACCGCGCGGCGTCGCCGCCGACCTCGCGGAAGATCGCGGTGTCGGCGACCACGACGGGCACGCCGAGGCTCATGGCCTCGAGCAGCGGGATGCCGAAGCCCTCGTCGCGCGAGGCGTGCACGAGCGCGGTCGCGCTGCGCAGCAGCTCGCCGTACTCCTCGTCCGAGACGCCGTCGTGGAAGACGAGCGACGCGCCGGGCGCCAGCCGCTCGAGCCGCTCGCGCGTGGTGGCGTCGATGCGGCTGCACAGGTGGAGCTCGTGGTCGGGCAGCAGCGCCGCGGCCCGCACGAGCGTCTCGACGTCCTTGTAGGGCATGAAGGAGCCCATGTAGACGAGCCGCCGCGTGGGCGGCGCGTCGTGCGCCACGGGATCGCCGAGCGAGGCGGCCGCGTTGGGCACGATCGCGACCGGCCGGCGCGTGAGCCGGTGGCGCCGGATGAGCTCGAGCGTCGTCTCGGAGATCGTCACGACGCCGTCGACGGCGTCGAGCAGCAGCCGCTGCGGCGCGTACGAGAGGTGGTACAGCCGCCACAGGCCGCGCACGGGCGCCGGGAGGCTCCGCGGCGGAGCCGGGTGGCGGTAGTAGATGAGGTCGTGCACGGTCGTCACGAGCGGCCACGCGCGGCCGACGGCGCCGATCGTCTGCATCGGCGAGTAGGCGATGTCGGCGTGCACGTGCCGCAGCCGCCAGGCCGTGAGCGGCTCGAGCGGCCCGGTCGGCGAGGGTCCCAGCACGTGCGGCAGCGCCGGCAGCATCGACAGCTGCCGCTCGTCGCTCACGAGCATGGTCACCTCGTGCTCGCGCGAGAGCTCGGCGACGAGCTCGGCAGAGAAGCGCGAGATGCCGTCGTGCCGCTCGAGCCGCACGTAGCGGCAGTCGAAGAGGACGCGCACGCGCTACCGCTCGGCGAGGAAGCGGCGGACGATCGCGGCGGCCTCGCGCGGCTGCTCGTAGTGCACGAGGTGGCCGACGCCGCGCAGCACCGAGAGGCGCGCGTCCGGGAACAGGCCGCGCAGCCGGTGCTGCTGCGCGAGCGGCGTGATGTCGTCGAGGTCGGCGGCGATGAGCTGCACGGGCAGCGTCACGCGCGGCGCGACCTCGCCGACGGTGTGGCGGATCGACGCGTCGAACGCCTCGAGCACCGCCCGGCGCGACGCGTAGCGCGAGAAGTAGCGGTCGTGCTGGTCGTGGATCCAGGCGCGCAGCGAGCGGTCGCGCGTCTTCGCCATGAAGGCGCTCATGCCCCGCACGATCGGCGGCGCACCGAGCACGGCGAGGCCGGCGCGCTCGGGCAGGGCCGCCGCCGCGCGGTAGTAGCCGAGCGCGAGGAGCGAGCCGATGCGGTTCGCGCCCGAGAGCGCGGGCGTGGCGATGGGGTTGACGAGCACGATGGCGGATGCATCGAGGCCTCCGGCCGCCGCGTGCGCGACGACGATCGAGCCGAACGAGTGCCCCAGCACGACGGGCGGCGCGCCGTCGGCGCCGCGCGCCTCCGTGGCGACGAACGCGCGCAACCACGAGGCGTACGCCTCGATCGAGGCGTGCGGCAGCGCATCCGACGCCCCGAACCCGGGCAGGTCGGGGGCGATGACGCGCACGCCCGGCAGGTGGGCGGCGACCGGCTCGAGCCCGTGGTGGTCGCCGCGGAAGCCGTGGATGAAGACGATCGGCGGCGCGTCCTCGGCGCCGTACTCGAACACGGCGGTGCCGACGCCGTCGATCTCGACCCGTCGTTCGCGCTGCGGCAGCGCGTCCAGGAGGGCGCGGTACGGGGACTCGATGGGCACCCGCCGAGCCTACCGGCGGGTGTGGGAGGTGGCGGCTACCGTGGGCTCATGGCAGACGTCCAGCTCAGCAGCACGACCCTCGAGCCGCCGCGCCCGACGCCGCTGCGGGCCGAGACGCCAGCCGAAGCAGCTGTGCCCGCGCCGGGAGGTCGGCCCGCGCAGCCCAACCTCGAGCGGCCGATCCTCGACGTCAGCCCCGACGCGCCCGACCGCTGGATCGACCGGCTCGTCGTGTTCGACCTCGAGACCACGGGTGTCGACCCGACCGAGGCGCGGATCGTGACCGCCTACGTCGGCGTGCTTGACGCGACCGGCACGGTCGTCGAGGAGCGCTCCTGGATCGTCGACCCGGGCGTCGAGATCCCCGAGGGATCGATCGCCGTGCACGGTGTCACGACCGAGCGTGCGCGCGCCGAGGGCGCCGAGGCGCCGGTCGCGGTGCGCGAGATCCGCGACACCATCGCGGCGCACTTCGCGAAGGGCCTCGCGGTCTGCGCGTTCAACGCCGCCTACGACTTCTCGCTCCTCGACGCCGAGTGCCGTCGCTACGGGCTCGACACGATCGTCGCGCGCCCCGTGATCGACCCGATGGTGATCGACCGGCGCGTCGATCGCTTCCGGCGCGGCAAGCGCACGCTCACGGTCGCGACCGAGGTGTACGGCGTCGAGCTGCTCGACGCCCACGACGCGAGTGCCGACGCGATCGCCGCCGGCCGGGTCGCGCAGGTGATGACGGCGAGGTTCCCCGAGCTGCGCATCGATCCCATCTCGCTCCACGAGCTGACCGCGACGTGGGCCGACGAGCAGGCCGCCGACTTCGAGCAGTACCGCCGCCGCACCGACCCGTCGTTCAGCGCGGGCCGGGGCTGGCCGCTCCGCCGGTAGCGCCCGGCCCCCGCGGCGTGCGGTGCCAGGAGGTGCACGCACGTGTCGTCTCGAGCGGCGCCAGGCGACAACAGCGTGCATCGGTCGTCGTGGTCCGCTGCGGCTGGGGATTCCTCGATGTGCACACCGTTGCGGCCCCGAGCCGCGCCAGACAACAACGGCGTGCACATCCCCGTGGACGGCGGCGCCGGGCGGGAAGAGAGGTGCACGCTCCGGTCGTCGAAGACGGCGCCAGCGGACAACAGCGTGTACCTCTCGTCCTGACTCACCGCTGACGTTGACGCGATGTGCACGCTGTTGTCGTCCCGAGCGGCCCCAGGCGACAACTGCGTGCATCTCCCGGCCTCGTTGGGTGCCAGGCCCGAGCCGATGTGCACCCTGTTGTCGTCTCGAGCGGCGCCAGGCGACAACAGCGTGCACATGCCACCGCCCGACGCCGCACGCGCCGCC
>NZ_BAAAKK010000001.1:538885-572028 GCF_039527715.1 Agrococcus citreus | reverse complement strand
CGGCTCAGCCGCCGAAGCCCTTGTAGCGGTTCTTGAACTTCTCGACGCGACCGGCGGAGTCCATGATGCGCTGCTTGCCCGTGTAGAACGGGTGCGAGGCGCTCGAGATCTCGACGTCGATGACCGGGTAGGTCTCGCCGTCCAGCTCGATGGTCTTGCTGCTGGTGACCGTCGAACGCGTGAGGTACGTCTCGCCCGAGGCGAGGTCGCGGAACACGATCGGCTGGTAGTCGGGGTGGATCTCGGTCTTCATGTCAGTCCTTGGTCGCTCGAGCGCGGGAAGTCTTCGGCCGTCGTGCTGGCCGACAGACGATTGTATCAGGGATGTCGGGGTCGGGCGAGCCTCAGCGCGTCGCGCGGGCAGACCAGCGGCCGCCCTCGTGCCGCACCTCGAGCGGCAGGCCGAAGGTCTCGGTGAGGCGCGCATCCGTGAGCACCTCGTCGAGCGGACCCGCCGCGACGATGCCGCCGTCGCGCAGCAGCATGCCGTGCGTGAAGCCCGGCGGGATCTCCTCGACGTGGTGGGTGACCATGACGATCGCGGGCGCGAGGCTGCTCGAGGCGTAGTCCTCGAGCGACTGCAGCAGCGACTCGCGCGCGCCGAGGTCGAGGCTGCCGGCGGGCTCGTCGAGCAGCATGAGCTCGGGGTCGGTCATGACGGCGCGGGCGATCTGCACGCGCTTGCGCTCGCCGTCGGAGAGCGTGCCGAAGGTGCGGGTCGAGAGGTCGGCGAGGTCCCACGCATCCATCACCTCGGCCGCGCGCTCGAGGTCGAACGACTCGTAGCGCTCCTGCCAGCGGCCGGTCACGGCGTACGCGGCGGTGAGCACGACGTCGCCGACGCGCTCGGTCGGGGGGATGCGGCGCGCGAGCCCGGTCGCGGCGATGCCGATGCGCGTGCGCAGCTCGAAGACGTCGACCTTGCCGATCCGCTCCCCCAGCAGGTCGACGGTGCCCGAGGTCGGGTGCGCGTGCGCCGAGGCGAGCTGCAGCAGCGTCGACTTGCCGGCGCCGTTCGGGCCGAGGATCACCCAGCGGTCGGTCTCGTCGACCTTCCACGCGACGGAGTCGAGGATCCGGTTGCCGCTGCGGACGAACGAGACGTCGGTGAGCTCGAGGACACTGGCCATGCCTGCGAGCCTACCGAGCGCGAGCCTGGCTCAGCTCCGCGAGGCGTCGCCGGCGCGCTCCGCGATGACGGTCGCGTAGACCTCGCGGGTCTGGTCGGCGATCCGACCCCAGTCGAAGCGCTCCCTGGCACGCTCGCGACCGGCCTCGCCCATCCGTCGTGCCGCCTCCGGGTCGGCGAGCATGCGGCGCAGCGCGTCGGCGAGGTCGGCGACGTAGCGGTCGGGATCGGTGGGCGTGCCGGTGCCGTCCTGCACCTGGTCGATCGGCACGAGGAAGCCGGTGACGCCGTCGTCGATCACCTCGGGGATGCCGCCGGTCGCGCTGCCGACGACGGGCGCGCCGCACGCCATCGCCTCGAGGTTCACGATCCCGAGCGGCTCGTAGACGCTCGGGCAGACGAAGGTGGTCGCGTGCGTCAGGAGCACCCGCAGGTCTTCCCGCGGCAGCACGTCGTCGATCCAGACGACGCCGCCGCGCGTGGTCTGCAGCTCGGCGACGAGGGCCTTGACCTCCGCGAGGATCTCGGGCGTGTCGGGCGCGCCCGCGCACAGGATGAGCTGCACGTCCTCGGGCAGCTCGCGGGCGGCGCGCAGCAGGTGCGGGAGCCCCTTCTGGCGCGTGATGCGACCGACGAACACCACCGACGGATGCTCGGGGTCGAGCCCGAGCTCGCGGGCCCGGTCGGCGTCGGGGTTGGGCGCCCACGCATCCAGGTCGATGCCGTTGTAGATCGTCACCACCCGGTCGGGGTCGAGCGCGGGGTACGAGCGGAGGATGTCGGCGCGCATCCCGTCCGAGACGGCGATGACGCGATCCGCCGCCTCGTAGGCACGGCGCTCGATGTCGCTCGAGAGGCGGTAGCCGCCGCCGAGCTGCTCGGCCTTCCACGGCCGCAGCGGCTCGAGCGAGTGCGCGGTGACGACGTGCGGGATGCCGTGGAGCTCCTGGGCGAGCCTGCCCGCCTCGTTGGCGTACCAGGTGTGCGAGTGCACGAGCTCGGTGCCCGCGACGGCGTCGGCGATCTGCAGGTCGACCGCGAGCGTCTGCAGCGCGCCGTTCGCGTCGGCGAGCTCGGCGGGCACGTCGTAGGCGGTCACGTCCGCCTCGTCGCGCGGCTGCCCGAAGCACCGCACCTGCACCTCGATCGAGCGCCGCAGCGCCTTCACGAGCTCGGCGGCGTGGACGCCGGCGCCCCCGTAGACCGCGGGCGGGTACTCCTTGGTGAGCAGGTCGATGCGCATGCGCTCACGCTACCCGCGCCCGCCGCCGCGCGCCGGGACTTCCCTGGTGATCCCCAACTGTGGGACATAGGGTTGCGCGCATGGACAAGAAGGTCTTCGGGATCGTGCTGGCCGGTGGCGAGGGCAAGCGGCTCATGCCGCTCACGGCGGATCGGGCCAAGCCCGCGGTGCCGTTCGGCGGCACCTATCGCCTCATCGACTTCGCGATCTCGAACCTCATCAACTCGAGCCTGCGGCAGATCGTCGTGCTCACGCAGTACAAGTCGCACTCGCTCGACCGGCACATCTCGCAGGTGTGGCGGATGTCGTCGATGCTCAACTCGTACGTCACCTCCGTGCCGGCGCAGCAGCGCACGGGCAAGCACTGGTTCGCAGGATCCGGCGACGCGATCTTCCAGTCGCTCAACCTCGTCGCCGACGAGAAGCCCGACATCGTCGTCGTGGTGGGCGCCGACCACGTGTACCGGATGGACTTCCGCGACATGATCGCGGCCCACATCGCGTCGGGTGCGCGCGCGACGGTCGCGGGCATCCGCCAGCCGATCGAGCTCGCGAACCAGTTCGGCGTGATCGAGGAGGACGAGGAGCGCGACGGCTTCATCAAGGCCTTCCACGAGAAGCCGTCCGACGCCGCCCAGTACGCCGTCGGCCCGGGCGAGGTGCTCGCCTCGATGGGCAACTACGTCTTCGACGCGGACGCGCTCGTCGAGGCCGTGACCGTCGACAACGAGCTCGAGGGCTCGGGCCACGACATGGGCGGCGACATCGTGCCGTGGTTCGTCGAGCGCGGCGAGGCCGCCATGTACGACCTCAAGAACAACACGGTGCCGGGCGCGACCGAGCGCGACAAGTACTACTGGCGCGACGTCGGCACGATCGAGTCGTTCTTCGACGCGCACATGGACCTGATCTCGGCGCTGCCCATCTTCAACCTCTACAACCGCGAGTGGCCGATCTACACGCAGACGGTCAACGCGCCGCCCGCGAAGTTCACGCGCGACGCGTGGGGCCGCGCCGCCGACGTCAACGAGGCGATCGTCGGTGCCGGCTCGGTCGTGCAGGGCGCCTCGATCGTGCGCAGCGTCGTCTCGCCGTGGTGCACGGTCGATGCGGGCGCGACGGTCTCCGACGCGATCCTCTTCGACCAGGTGCACGTGGGCGCCGGCGCCGTCGTGCGCCGCGCGATCATCGACAAGGCCGTCGAGATCGGTCCGGGCGTGCAGATCGGCGTCGACCACGAGGCGGATCGGGCGCGCGGCTTCGCGATCTCGACCTCCGGCATCGTGACGGTCGGCAAGGGCCAGAAGATCATGCGGTGAGGACGGCCAGCCTGCTGGTCGTCACCGACGTCGACTCGACCCTCATCCGCGACGAGGTCATCGAGCTGCTCGCGCGCGCCGTCGGGCCCGACGCGGAGCGGCACGTCGCCGCCGTCACCGAGCGCGCCATGCGCGGCGAGCTCGACTTCGCCGCCTCGCTCGCAGAGCGGCTGCTCGTGCTCGAGGGGCTGCCGGCGTCGATCGTCGACGACGCGCGCGCACAGATCACCGTCACCGATGGCGTGCCCGACCTCATCGCCGAGGTGCACGCCCGCGGCGGCGCGATCGCCGCGGTGTCGGGCGGATTCCACGAGGTGCTCGACCCGCTCGCGGCCGAGCTCGGCATCGATCACGCGCGGGCGAACCGCCTCGAGGTCGCGGATGGGCGGCTCACCGGCCGCTCGATCGGCCCGGTCATCGACGGCCCGGCGAAGCGCGACACGCTCGAGTCGCTGCGGCTGAACCTCGGCGTGCCGACCGAGCGCGTGGTCGCGGTCGGCGACGGCGCGAACGACCTGCTGATGATGGCGGCCGCCGGCATCTCGGTGGCGTTCTGCGCCAAGCCGGCGGTACGCGTCGCGGCGACGCACGTCGTCGACGTGCCCGACTTCCGCGAGCTGCTCGCGCTGCTGCCCGACTGAGCGGTCACGCCTCCAGGAGCGAGCGCAGCCGTTCGAGGTCGGCTGCGACGGCCGCGGCGTCGGCCTCGAACGCATCCGTCGTCACGCCCTCGAGCCGACGGAGCGAGAAGACGACCTCGGCGCCGAGCGGATGCGCGACGACGCGGAGCGGGTTGTGCACGGTCGAGCCGTCGGGCAGCGTCACGTCGTGATCGAGCACGCCGAGGTCGTTGGCGGCGGCGAATCGCACGCGCACCTCCCCCATCGGCGAGTCGACGACGAGCGCGTCGCCGTCGACCCGGATCGTTCCGGCGGCGAGCCCCGCCGCCCACTCCGGCAGGTGCCGCGGGTCGCGCGCGAACGCCGCGACCTCGGCGGGATCGCGCCGGATCACGACGCTGAGGTGCCGCGACTCCATGCTTGCGCCGAGCGGTCGCTGCCTAGTGGCCCATGCCGAGGCCGCCGTCGACGGGGATGACGGCACCCGAGATGTAGGCGGCCTCGTCGCTCGCGACCCAGCGGACGACGGCGGCGATCTCCTCGGGCGAGCCGTAGCGGCCCGCCGGGATGGCCTTCTTGTACTCGGCCTGCGTCGCGTCGTCGAGCGCGGCGGTCATGTCGGTCTCGATGAAGCCGGGCGCGACGACGTTCGCGGTGATGCCGCGGGCGCCGAGCTCGCGCGTGATGGAGCGGGCGATGCCGACGAGGCCGGCCTTCGAGGCGGCGTAGTTCACCTGGCCGGGGCCGCCGTAGAGGCCCACGACGCTCGAGATGAGCACGACGCGGCCCCACTTGGCGCGCAGCATGCCCTTCGACGCCCGCTGGACGACGCGGAACGCGCCGCCGAGGTTGGTGTCGACGACGTCCGAGAAATCCTGCTCGCTCATGCGCATGAGCAGCGTGTCGCGCGTGATGCCGGCGTTGGCGACCACGACCTCGACGGGTCCGAGCTCGGCCTCGATCCGGGCGAAGGCCGCGTCGATCGACGCCGCATCGGTGACGTCCGCGGCCACGGCGAGCGCACCTTCGGGGCCGGAGCCGTCGCGGGAGGTGATCGCGACGCGGTGGCCGGCGTCGAGGAAGGCCTGGGCGATCGCGCGGCCGATGCCGCGGTTGCCGCCGGTGACGAGCACGGTGCGAGAGGTCATGCCCGCAAGCCTATGGCTCCGCCCAGAGCACAGCCGGAGCAGGGCTCGCGGGCGTAGACTCCTAGGAGCCATGCGAGCTCGATCCGAGTCGATCACCGACCTCCCGATGTCCCCTGATGAGGAGCGTCAGAGGCGATTCCGGCTGTACCTGATCCTCATGCTCGTGCGCGTCGCCTCCCTCGGCGTCTTCTTCGTCGTGCCCGGCTGGTGGAAGCTCATCCCCGCGTTCCTCGCCGTCTTCCTGCCGTACTTCGCGGTCGTGATCGCCAATGCCTCGTCGCGTGGGCCCGTCGAATCGGGGCGCATCGCCCCGAACGCGCTGCCCGCCGCGCCGACCGTCGTCGATCGCCCGCAGGCGCCGGCTTCGAGTGGATCTGCGCCGAGCCAGCCTGGTTCGAGCGGACCGGAGCCGTGGACGCCTGGTTCGAGCGAACAGGAGCCGTGGACGCCCGGTTCGAGCGGACAGGGATCGAGGGACCCAGAACCGACCGGACACGAGCCGAGGGATGCGGAGCCGAGGGAGTCGGCCGCGTGAGCCTGCTCTCGATGCTCGACGGCGATGCCGGCGCGCGGTGCTCGGCCGCGGGCTGCGCCGCGCCCGCCGTGCACGCGCTGCACTGGCGCAACCCGCGCATCCACAGCGACGACAGGGTGAAGACGTGGGCCGCGTGCGGCGCCCATCGCGACTCCCTCGCCGCCTGGCTGCGCTCGCGCGCCTTCCCCGTCGCGGTGACCGCCTTCGGCGAGACGGTCGAGCGGGTCGCCTGATGCTGCGCCTCCTCCGCGAGCCTCGCTGGCTCGGCTACTTGGCGCTGGCCGTCGTCTTCGCGCTCGTGTGCTGCTTCCTCGGCTGGTGGCAGTGGGACCGGCGCGAGCAGGCGCTCGCCGCCATCGACCGGCTCGAGTCGAACTACGATCGCGCGCCCACGGCGGTGGCGGATGCGCTGCCGACGCTCGACGGGTTCGACGTCGACCAGCAGTGGACTCCCGTGCTGCTCGAGGGCGAGTACGTCGTCGAGGAGGAGCTCCTGCTGCGCGGTCGCTGGCGCGAGGGCCAGGTCGGCTTCGACGTCGTGACGCCGTTCCGCACGCTCGACGGCACGCTCTTCATCGTCGATCGCGGCTGGATCGACCAGGCGGAGGGCGCGGAGGCGCCCATCTCGTCGCCGGAGACCCCCGAGGGGCGCACGACCGTCGTCGCGCGCCTGCGGCCGAACGAGGGCGCCATCGCGGGCCGCGGCGCGCCGGAGGGGCAGATCGCCTCGGTCGACCTGCCGTCGCTCGCGGCGGCGCTCGGCGAGCCCATGCACACGGGCGCGTACGGGCTGCTCGTCACCGAGGGCGGCGAGGTGCCCGACGATGTGGCGGTCGCCGCGCGACCGGTGCTCGACGAGGGCCCCCACCTGTCGTACTCGCTCCAGTGGTACGTCTTCGCGCTCGGCGGCTTCGCGGCACTCGCGTGGGCGCTGCGCGACGCCCGGCGCGGCGACGCCATGCCGGTCGAGCGGCCGGGCCGGCGCCGCAGCGATGCCGACATCGAGGACGACATCCTCGATCGCCGCTGACGCGGTCAGTCCCGGATCGTCGGGATCGCCTCCGTCTTGAGCGACGGCAGGTGCCAGCGCAGCAGCTCGCTCATGATGCGGAGGGCGGTGACGAGCGCCGCGAGCAGCGCGAGCACGATCCAGTGGCCATAGCCGAGGTGCACAGCGGCCGCGGCGGCGCTCGAGCCGACGAGCGCCGGCAGCAGGTAGAGCCGCGAGTCGCGCCGGAAGACGGCCGGGATGTCGTTGGCGAGCGCGTCGCGCAGCATGCCGCCGCCGATGCCGGTCAGCATGCCGACGAACGCGGCGCCGACGGGCCCGACGCCGAAGTCGATGGCCTTGCGCGCGCCCTCGACGGCGAACACGCCGAGCCCGATCGCGTCGAACACGAGCACGGGCTTGTCGAGCCGCTCCATCCAGCGGTGCAGCGCGAAGACGACGAGCGCTCCGCACAGGGCCACCGCGAGCATCCACCAGTCGACGAGCGCGGCGACCGGGGTCGCGCCGATGAGCACGTCGCGCAGCATCCCGCCACCGGTCGCGGTGACGACGGCGAGCCCTGCCATGCCGACGACGTCCATGCGCTTCTGCACGGCGAGCAGTGCGCCCGAGATCGCGAAGGCGAGGATGCCGATGATCGAGAACGTCTGGCGGGCGACGGCGAGCCAGCCGGTGGCATCCTCCATCGCCGTCTCCCCTCGTCATGCGCCGAAGGGCGCTCGATCGTGCTCCCCTCGAGCATGCCACGGCCATGTCAGTGGTCGGGTGCATGATGCGCGCATGGACGACGACTGGGGCATCGATGCCGAGGCCTACATCGAGGCGATCCGGGCTGGTGCGCTCGATCCGCATGGGTTGTCGGCTGATGAGCTGCAGGCGTCGCTCGATGCGTATGACGCGGAGCTGACGGAGCGGCTGCTGTCGATGTCGGCGGAGGAGGTCGAGCGCGGTGCGCAGATCCCGCCGGTGCCGCCGGAGTCGGAGGCGCAGCGGCGGTTGCGGCTCGATGCCGAGTTCGCGGCGCGCAGCCGAGCGCTCGAGACCCGCGCCGCACGCGTCGCGGGCGAGCAGCGGGAGCTCATGGCCGCCCACGTGCAGCGGGTGATCGACCTGCCGGGCGATCCCGGTCCGAAGATGCGCGAGCTGGCGTCGTTCGCCTCGGCCGAGCTGGGGCTCAGCGGTGTCGCGGTCGAGCGTCGGATGACGGAGGCGTGGACGGTCGTGACCGAGCTGCCGGCGGCGCACGAGGCGGCCGCGGCGGGTCGGATCACGACGAGCCATCTGCGGGTGATCGAGGCCGAGACGCGCGCGGCGCGGCTCGACCCGGGTGTCGATGCCGAGCAGCGCGACCGGGTGGTGGTGGCGCTGGTGGAGATCGCGGCGTCGACGAGTCCTGGCCGGTTGCGGAAGCGGGCGAAGTTCATCGTGAACGAGGTGCTGTCCGAGCCGCTGCAGGTGCGGCACGACGCGGCCCGGGATCTGCGGCGGGTGGAGCTGTTCGATGCCGGTGACGGCATCTCCGACCTGGTCGTGCGCGGGCCCTCGCTGGAGCTGACGGCGGCCTTCGACCGGCTCACGCAAGCGGCGCGCGGCAAGCCGAAGGAGGATCCGCGCAGCTTCGACCAGTTCCGGGCCGACGCGGCGCAGGAGCTGCTGCTGGCGGGGGTGGTGCCGGAGGACCTGCACGGGATCTCGGCGATCCGGGCGACGGTCGGGATCCTCATCCCCGCCACGACGCTGCTGCACGATGACGTCGAGCAGGACGCGGCCATCCGGGCGCTCGACGCGCCGGCGTCGCTCGATGGGCGGGTGCTCGTCGATCGCGACACGGCCCGCCGGATCGCGGCGCAGACGGCGACGTGGGAGCGGCTGTTCACCGACCCGGTCACCGGCACCGTGGTCGCGGTCGACAGTCGCCGGCAGACGGGCAGGCAGAAGGCGTGGCTGCAGGCGAGGGACGGCTGGTGCCGCGCGATCGGCTGCGCGAACCCCGCCCGCACCGCCGACGTCGACCACACCGTCGCGTGGGCCGACGGCGGGCAGACGCGGCTCGACAACCTCGAGCACCTGTGCCGCCACTGCCACCTCCTCAAGCACGACTCCCGCTGGCAGGTGCAGCAGCTGGCCGGCGGGGTGCTCGAATGGACCTCAGCGATCGGCCAGGTGCTGCGCACGAACCCGGAACCCATCGGGCCCGTCTTCACCGACCTGCCCAGACGCAGCTCCGAACCGACGCTCACCCCAGCCCAGAAGCGCAAGCGCCGCAGCGAGGTCGCCGACCAGATGCGCGCCGAGACCGCACGCTGGAACGACCCCGCCACCAGACCGGAACCCGGGGCCCTGCCCGCGTCCGTCCCGTGGGCCGAGCACACGGCCGAGTGGACCGGACCGCCACCGCCGTTCTGACCCCGCCGCGGCGCGGGAAGCGCGGTGGTGCTAGGCGAGACCGATGAGGTCGAGGTACTCGGGGTTCCAGAGGTCCTCGGTGCCGTCGGGCATGATGAGCACCCGCTCCGGGTCGAGCGCCTCGACGGCGCCCTCGTCGTGGCTCACGAGGATGACGGCGCCCTCGTAGGCGCCGAGCGCACCGAGGATCTCCTCGCGGCTCGCCGGGTCGAGGTTGTTCGTGGGCTCGTCGAGCAGCAGCAGGTTCGCGCTCGAGACGACGAGCATCGCGAGCGAGAGGCGCGTCTTCTCGCCGCCGGAGAGCACGCGCGCGGGCTTGTCGGCGTCATCCCCGGTGAACAGGAACGAGCCGAGCACGCGACGCGCCTCGGTCGACGTGATGTCGGGAGACGCCGAGAGCATGTTCGACAGCACGGAGCGCTCGACGTCGAGCGTCTCGTGCTCCTGCGCGTAGTAGCCCACGCGCAGGCCGTGCCCGCGGTCGATCTCGCCGGTGTCGCTCTCTGAGACCCCCGCGAGGATCCGCAGCAGCGTCGTCTTGCCCGCACCGTTGAGGCCCAGGATGACGACGCGCGAACCGCGGTCGACCGCGAGGTCGACGGCCGTGAAGATCTCGAGCGACCCGTACGACTTCGAGAGGTCGCGCGCCATGATGGGCGTCTTGCCCACCGGCGCCGGCTTGGGGAAGCGCAGCTTCGCGACGCGGTCGACGGCACGCACGTCCTCTAGACCCGAGCGCATCCGCTCGGCACGCTTGGCCATCTGCTTCGACGCGACGGCCTTCGATGCCTTCGCACCCATCTTCGCCGCCTGCAGCTCGAGCTGGGTCGCCTGCTTCTCGACGTTCGCGCGCTCGCGCTTGCGCCGCTCGGCATCCGACTCGCGCTGCCGCAGGTAGAGCTTCCATGACATATTGTAGATGTCGATGACCTGGCGGTTCGCGTCGAGGTAGAAGACGCGGTTCACCGTCTCCTCGACGAGCTGCACGTCGTGGCTGATGATGAGCAGCCCGCCCTGGTAGCCCTTGAGGAACTCGCGCAGCCAGACGACCGAGTCGGCGTCGAGGTGGTTGGTCGGCTCGTCGAGGAGCATCGTGTCGGCACCCGAGAAGAGGATGCGCGCGAGCTCGATGCGCCGTCGCTGACCGCCCGAGAGCGTCTCGAGCGGCTGGTCGAGGATGCGGTCGGGCAGCTGGAGGTTCGACGCGATCGCCGCCCCCTCAGCCTCTGCCGCGTAGCCGCCGAGTGCGAGGAAGCGGTCCTCGAGGCGGCCGTAGCGACGCATCGCCTCGTCGGCGACGGCGCCGCCCGCGCCCATCTGCTCGGTCGCGATGCGCATGCCCTCGACGATCTCGCCGAGGCCCCGGGCGTCGAGGATGCGTCGGCGAGCGGTCTGCTTCGGGTCGCCGGAGCGCGGGTCCTGCGCGAGGTAGCCGATCTCGCCGCTGCGCTCGACCTTGCCAGAGAAGGTGTGCCCGTCGCGGTCGTCGCTGATGCCGGCGAGCACCTTCGTCATCGTGGTCTTGCCGGCGCCGTTGCGGCCCACGAGGCCGATCTTGTCGCCCCGCTCGATGCGGAACGAGACGTCGGTCATGAGCGTCCGTGGGCCGACGGAGAGCTCGAATCCGGACACGGCGATCACGCGCGGGAGCCTCTCTCGATGCGGGTTGGGGATGCGGCTCGCGTTGAGCGAGCCAGCCGTCCAGTCTACCAGCGGAGCGGCGCGAGCGGGGCGAGCCCCGGATCGACGTCAGGTCGCCGTCACCGCCAGGGGCGGACGAGCTCCGTGATCGTGTCGGTGAGCGCCATCTGCAGCAGCGGACCGAACGTGACGCGCCGCGCGCCGATCGCACGGATCTCGTCGAGACCGCCGACCACCGACCCCTGCACCGGGTGCGCCGTGACGTTCACCGGCAGCGACACCTGCGTGAGGATCGCCGTGAGCGCCTCACGGGTCGGCGGCTTGACCGGGTAGAGCGAGCGCGCGCCCGCCTGCTCGGCGAGCTCCATGCGGAGGATCGCCTCCTCGAGCGGGTCGCCGCCGTGCAGCTCAGGCCGCGCGAACGCGTCGGTGCGCGCGTTGATGACGACGTCGACGCCTGCGGCATCGGCGGCGGCGCGCAGCCCCGCGACGTAGTCGGCGTGCTCCTGCGCCTCGCGCATCCGCCCCTCGCCGTGCACCGTGTCCTCGACGTTGAGCCCGACCGCCCCCGCGGCGAGCAGCCGGTCGATGAGCTCGGCGGGTTCCGCCCCGTAGCCCGACTCGACATCTGCCGACACGGGCACGTCGACGGCTGCGGTGATGCGCGCGATCCCCTCCATCGCGTCGTCGAGGCTCATGCCCTCGCTGTCCTCCTGGCCGCGCGACTCGGCGAGCGGGTGGCTGCCGATCGAGATGGCGCCGAAGCCGGCGTCGACGAGCGTGCGAGCCGACCACGCGTCCCATGCGGTCGGGAGCACGACGAAGCCGTCGTGCATGGTCAGGAGTGCGGTGGCCTTTGCTGCGAGATCGCTCATGGGCCCGATCGTAGGCCGCCGCCGCGCTCCCAGGCTATGGATGCGGTGTGCGGCCGGGTGGCGGCCCTAGGCTGACCGCATGACCGTTGCGCTCCCGCTCCCCCGCCGCTCCGTCCTGGCCGATGCGCTCGTCGGCCAGCGCACGCTCACGAAGGACCTGCTGCTCGTCGCGACCGGCATCGCCGTCGTCGCCGCGCTCGCCCAGGTCGAGATCCCGATGTGGCCGGTGCCCATCACCGGGCAGACGCTCGGCGTCATGCTCGTCTCCGCCGCGCTCGGCTTCCGCCGCGGCGTCGCCGCCATGGTCGGCTACCTCGCGCTCGGCGTCGCGGGCGCCCCGATCTTCGCGACCTTCACCGGTGGCATCGCCGCGGTCGGCAAGCCGAGCTTCGGCTTCATCATCGGCTTCGTCGCGACCGCCGCGGTCGTCGGCTGGCTCGCCGAGCGCCGCTGGGACCGCCGGCCGCTGCTCGCCATCGCGCTCTTCGGCGCCGCGAGCCTCATCCCCTTCGCGTTCGGCATCCCCTACATGGCGGCGGTGCTCGCGGCGATGGGCGCTCCCGTCGACCTGGCCGGCGCGCTCGGCCTCGGCTTCCTGCCGTTCATCGTCGGTGGCATCGTCAAGTGGGCGATCGCCGCAGCGGCGATGCCCGCCGCGTGGGCCGGCGTGCGTGCCCTCGACCGCAGCGACGACTGACCGCATTCGGACGCCCGCTTCGGGCGGAAGCGGTCCGCGGTGTGCGCGCCTCGGCGCGCGCACCGCGTAGCGTTGGGGTCATGACCGACGCGCAGAGCACCACGACCACCGAGCCCGAGGGCGAGCGCACGACGTTCGCGAGCCTCGGCCTCCCGCCCGCCATCCTGCGGGCGCTCGACGACGTCGGCTACGAGACGCCCTCCGCGATCCAGGCGGAGACCATCCCGCTGCTGCTCTCCGGGCGCGACCTCATCGGTCTCGCCCAGACCGGCACCGGCAAGACCGCGGCCTTCGCGCTCCCCGTGCTCGCTGCCGTCGAGGTCGGCCGCCGCAGCCCGCAGGCGCTCGTGCTCACGCCCACGCGCGAGCTCGCCGTGCAGGTGTGCGAGGCGTTCGAGCGCTACGCCGCCCACCTCGGCGGCGTCCACGTGCTGCCCATCTACGGCGGCCAGGCCTACGGCGTGCAGCTCTCGGCGCTCCGCCGCGGCGTCCACGTCGTCGTGGGCACGCCCGGTCGCATCATGGACCACCTCGCGAAGGGCACGCTCGACCTGTCGGGCCTCACCCACGTCGTGCTCGACGAGGCCGACGAGATGCTGCGGATGGGGTTCGCGGAGGACGTCGACCAGATCCTGCAGGCGACGCCCGCCGAGAAGCAGGTCGCGCTGTTCTCCGCGACGATGCCGCGGCAGATCCGGGCCATCTCGCAGCAGCACTTGCGCGAGCCCGCCGAGGTCACCGTGCGCCAGGGCTCCTCGAGCTCGCCGAGCATCACGCAGCGCGCCCTCATGGTGTCGTACCAGCAGAAGCTCGAGGCCCTCACGCGCGTGCTCGAGGTCGAGCCCTTCGAGGCCGCCATCGTGTTCACGCGCACGCGCAACGAGACCGAGACGGTCGCCGAGCGCCTGCGCGCCCGCGGCTACGCCGCCGCCGCCATCTCGGGCGACGTCGCGCAGCCGCAGCGCGAGAAGACGATCGACCAGCTGCGCTCGGGCGACCTCGACGTGCTCGTCGCGACCGATGTCGCGGCGCGCGGGCTCGACGTCGAGCGCATCAGCCACGTCATCAACTACGACCTGCCCATCGACACCGAGTCGTACACGCACCGGATCGGCCGCACGGGTCGCGCCGGCCGCACCGGTGACGCGATCAGCTTCGTGACGCCGCGCGAGCGCCGGATGCTCGGCGCGATCGAGAAGGCCACGCGCGCGACCGTCGACATCATGCCGATGCCGAGCGCCGGCGAGGTGAACGCGACCCGCTTGACGCGGTTCGACGACGCCATCACGGCTGCGCTCGCCGAGACCGACCGGATCGAGCGGTTCCGCGAGATCGTCGCCCACTACGTCGAGCACCACGATGCGGCGCAGGAGGATGTCGCGGCCGCGCTCGCCGTCGTGGCGCAGGGCGACACGCCCCTGCTGCTCGACGAGCACGCCGATCGCGCCCTCCAGACGTCGCGCACCGAGCGTGCCGACCGCCCCGCGCGGGCCGGCGACAGCGCGCCCGGTGAGCGCCGCTCCCGCCGCGGACCGTCGGATGCGACGACCTACCGGCTCGCCGTCGGCAGCCGCAAGGGCGTCGAGCCCCGCCAGATCGTCGGCGCCCTCGCGAACGAGGGCGGGCTCGGCCGCGACGACTTCGGCCGCATCCAGATCCGCTGGGACTTCACGCTCGTCGAGCTGCCCGAGCTCGACCGCTCGCAGCTCGAGAAGCTCTCGCGCACCCGGATCTCGGGCGTGCCGATCGACATCCGCGTCGACACGGGTCGGGACGGCGGCCGCGCCGATCGCGGCGACCGGCGCGAGCGCAGCGAGCGCGGCGACCGTGGCGACCGCAGCGAGCGGCCGCCCAGGAAGCCGCGGCACGGCGACCGCTAGCGCCGATCTGGAGGCCCCACCCGCGCTCAGGCGGCGGGTGCAGGATGGGTCCGGCGTCGCGACCGACGACGCATGAGGGAGCCCCATGACGCGAGTCGCCGACACCGCCGTCGACCCGCGCGCGGAGCGCCCGTGGCCGGCGATGTGGTCGCTCGTGCTGGGCTTCTTCATGATCCTCGTCGACTCGACGATCGTCACGATCGCGACGCCGGCGCTCATGCGCGCGTTCGACGCCGACGTGACGAGCGTCGTCTGGGTGACGAGCGCCTACTTGCTCGCCTACGCGACGCCGCTGCTCGTCACCGGCAGGCTCGGCGACCGCTTCGGGCCGAAGCCCGTCTACCTCACGGGGCTCGGGATCTTCACGCTCGCATCGCTCGCGTGCGGCTTCGCCACGTCGATCGAGCTGCTCATCGCCGCGCGGGTCGTGCAGGGCCTCGGCGCCGCGCTGCTCACGCCGCAGACGATGGCGGTCATCACGCGGATCTTCCCGCCCGACCGGCGCGGCGCGGCGCTCGGCCTCTGGGGCGGCATCGCGGGACTCGCGACGCTCGTCGGCCCGCTCGTCGGCGGCCTGCTCGTCGACTCCGCCGGCTGGGCGTGGATCTTCTTCATCAACATCCCCGTCGGCGTCGTCGGCTTCCTGCTCGTCATGCGGACCGTGCCTCGGCTGCCCGTGCACGCGCACCGCTTCGACGTGCTCGGCATGGCGCTCAGCGCAGCGGGGATGCTCGCGCTCGTCCTCGGCGTGCAGGAGGTGGCCCGCGTCGGCCCCGTCATGTGGGCGGTCGTCGCGCTCGGCGTGGCGCTGCTCGCCGCCTTCGTGCGGTGGCAGTGGGTGCAGCGGGGCGAGCCGCTGCTCCCCCTCGCACTGTTCCGCGATCGCAACTTCACGCTCGGCTCGATCGCGATCTCGGCCGTGGGCTTCGCGATCACCGCGCAGGGCGTGCCGCTCTTCCTCTACCTGCAGACGGCGCGGGGGCTCAGCTCGACAGAGTCGGCGCTGCTGCTGCTGCCGATGGCGATCCTCGCGGGCGTGCTCTCGCCGCTCGTGGGGCGCGCGCTGCAGGGCAGGGACGTGCGCTGGACCGCGGTGCTCGGCGTCGCGGCGGTCGGCGGCTCGCTCGCGTGGTTCGCGGCCTGGATGGCGCCCGGCGTCGACATCGCGTGGCTGCTGCTGCCGTCCGCGCTGCTCGGCATCGGCAACGCATGCCTCTGGAGCCCCATCTCGATCACGACGACCCGGAACCTCCCGATGGCCGCAGCCGGCGCGGGCGCCGGCGTCTACAACACCATGCGCCAGGTGGGTGCGGTCATCGGCGCGGCAGCGATCGCCGCGCTCATGACCGCGCGGCTCACCGCGGAGCTCGGCGCCGAGCCGACCGCCGCGCAGGAGTCCGGGCAGGGCGGGCTCCCGGAGGCCGCGGTGCTGCCGTTCTCGACCGCGATGGGTCAGTCGATGCTGCTGCCGGCCCTCGTGCTCCTCGTCGCGCTCGTCGCCGCGCTGTGCTTCGCACCACCGCGGCCCGCTGCGGCAGCGGATGAGCCGACGGCGAGAAGGGCCGATCGCGGCTGAGCGCCGCGGCGGCGCGCGCTGCTATCGGCTGCTGGGCCGCGGGTCGGGCAGGAGCGTCTCGACCGAGGGCTTGCGCCTCGCTCGCGCCCAGACGACGAAGCCCCACAGGGTGAACGCGCCGTAGAAGGCGTACATGAAGCCCGACGCCCAGTAGCCCGCGCTCAGCAGCAGCGGCACCCCGACGAGGTCGACCGCGACCCAGATGAGCCAGAACTCGGTCCAGCCGCGGGCCATCCCGTAGGTCGCGAGGAGCGAGCCGACGAAGGTCCACGCGTCGGCCCACACCGGCTCGTAGGAGCCGAGCATGCGGAAGAGCGGCGTGATCGCGACGGTGCCGACGACGAGGGCGATCGCGAGTCCCCCGCGCTGCCGCCAGCTCGCCCACTGCGGCACGATCTGCCCGTCTGCGCCTCGAGCCTGCCGCCAGCGCACCCAGCCGTAGATCGCGACGCCGATGAACATGACCTGGCGCCCCGCTTGGCCGAGCAGCGCCGGCATCTCGTGCGTCGGGTCGAGCAGCGCGCCGAGGAAGACCGTCAGCAGCAGCAGGTTGCCGACGATGCCGACCGGCCACGCCCAGACGCGGCGCAGCATGCCGCCGAGCGCGCTCGCGAGGCCGAAGAGGTTGCCGACCACCTCGCGCACGAGCAGCTGCTGGCCGTCGCCGACCGGGATCGTGGCGGTGTAGAGGGCGAGGAGCCAGTTGAGGGGGTCGATGGGTGGGGCTTCCTGTGGAAGTGCGGAGAGGTGTGATGCAGCGCGAGAAGGGTTCACGATCGGCTGATCGTGAACCCCAGGTCGCTCGCTCGCGCAGTCGAGGCCATCGTCAGATGGTGAAGCCCAAATCGCTCGCTTGCGCTCGCGACGGCGCTCGGGCGGACGATCCACTGGATCGTCCGGGGTCCCGCTGACCGATCTGCTCGCGCAGTCGAGGCCATCGTCAGATGGTGAACCCGAGCGCCCTCATCATCTCGCGGCCGTCCTCGGTGATGCGCTCGGGACCCCACGGCGGCATCCACACCCAGTTGATGCGGAACTGCTCCACGACGCCGTCGAGGTTCTCGGCGATCTCCGTCTCGATGACGTCGGTGAGCGGGCAGCCCGCCGAGGTCAGCGTCATCGAGATGACGAGCGCATCCTGGTCGTCGTCCCACGCGAGGTCGTAGACGAGGCCGAGGTCGACGATGTTGACGTCGAGCTCGGGGTCGACGACATCCTTGAGGGCCTCGGTGACCTCGTCGAACTTCGCGGCATCGATCTCGACGAGCGCCATCAGACGCCTGCCTTGAGGTAGCGGTCGTAGCCCTCGTCCTCGAGCCGGTCGGCGAGCTCGGAACCGCCCTCGTCGGCGATGCGGCCGTTGACGAACACGTGCACGAAGTCCGGCTTGATGTAGCGCAGGATGCGCGTGTAGTGCGTGATGAGCAGCACACCGAGGCCGGTCTCGGCCTTGATGCGGTTCACGCCCTCGGCGACGACGCGCAGCGCGTCGACGTCGAGACCCGAGTCGGTCTCGTCGAGCACGGCGAAGCGCGGGCGGAGCAGCTCCATCTGGAGGATCTCGTGGCGCTTCTTCTCGCCGCCCGAGAAGCCCTCGTTGACGTTGCGCTCGCCGAACGACGGGTCCATGCGCAGCTTCTCCATCGCCGAGCGCACGTCGCCGATCCACTGGCGCACGCGCGGGGCCTCGCCCGTGACCGCGGTCTTCGCGGTGCGGAGGAAGTTCGACACGGTGACGCCCGGGATCTCGACCGGGTACTGCATCGCGAGGAACAGGCCGGCGCGAGCGCGCTCGTCGACGCTCATCGCCAGCACGTCCTCGCCGTCGAGGGTGATCGAGCCACCGTCGACCGAGTAGCGCGGGTGCCCGGCGATCGTGTACGCGAGAGTCGACTTGCCCGAGCCGTTCGGGCCCATCACCGCATGGATCTCGTCGGAGCTGATCCGCAGGTCGACGCCCCGCAGGATCTCCTTCTTCCCCTGCTCGGTCTCGATCGAGACCTGCAGGTCCTTGATGTCCAGCACGCTCATGGCGCTTCCTTCCTTCGCGGCCGAAGCCGGGAACAGTCTTGGCTGCAGCGACTGCAGGGTGGGTGTCAGTTGAGGTTGAGTGGGTTCTGCACGTCGACGAGCACGTCGTCGCCGACGATGGTCACGGGGAACACCGGCACCGGCTCGAACGCCGGCAGGTTGAGCGGCTTGCCGCTCCGCAGCGCGAACTGCGAGCCGTGCGCCCAGCACTCGATCGTCTCGTCCTCGACGAAGCCCTCGGAGAGCGAGATGTCGCCGTGGGTGCAGTTGTCGCCGATCGCGTGGATCGCCCCGGCGGAGTCCTTCACGATCGCGACGTCGATGCCGTCGAGCTCGACCTTCAGGGCGGCGCTCACGGCGACGTCGCCCACTCCGCAGGCGCGCTGTGCGGTCATGCCCCAGCCTTCGACGCGGGAGCGAGGCCGGCGCCGCGGCGCAGCTCCTCGTCGATCGCCTCGGCGAGCCGCGCCTCGATCTCGGGCACACCGATCTTCTGCACGATCTCCATCAGGAAGCCGATGACGACGAGGCGGCGAGCCTCCTCCTCGTCGATCCCGCGGGACTCGAGGTAGAACAGCTGCTCGTCGTCGAAGCGACCCGTCGCGGATGCGTGGCCGGCGCCGGCGATGTCGCCCGTCTGGATCTCGAGGTTGGGGATGCTGTCGGCGCGAGCGCCGTCGGTGAGCACGAGGTTCTGGTTCTTCTCGTAGCTGTCGGTGCCGGTCGCGTCGCGCCCGATGAGCACGTCGCCCACCCACACCGAGCGAGCGCCGATGCCCTGCAGCGCGCCCTTGTAGAGCACGTTGCCGCGGGTCTCGGTGCCTTCGTGGAACATGAAGACCTGGCTCTCGATGTGCTGGCCGCTGTCGGCGAACGACAGGCCGAACATCTCGCCCTCAGCGCGGTGACCCGCGAGGCGCATCGACGGGTTGACCCGCACGACGCCGCCGCCGAACGAGACGACCATGTGCTTGAGGAACGCGCCCTCGCCGACGACCGCCTGGTGCGCCGACGCGTGGACGGTGTCGTCCTGCCAGTCCTGCACCGAGATCACCGTGAGGCGAGCGCCGTCGCGGACGACGATCTCGACGTTCTGCGCGTAGCGCGCCGAGCCGGAGTGGTGCAGCACGACGGTGCCGATCGAGCCGGGCATGGCCTCGATGACGATGTGGGCGTTGGCGTGGCGGTCGGCGCCCGTGCCGTGCAGGCGGACGATGGCCGGCTCGGCCTGCTCCTTGCCCTCGGGCAGGCGCACGTGCAGGGCGTTCGCGCAGCGCTGCCACGCGATCGCGCTCACGACGTCCTCGGGGCGGAAGATCTCGCCGCGCACGGGGGCGTCGTGGCCGCTCGACTCGACGAGCAGGCCGCGCTCGGTGAGCGCCGCCACGTCGTAGTCGATGCCGGGCTCGCCGGTCTCGGTCTCCTCGTCGACGAACAGCGGCGCGAGGCGCCGCACGTCGGAGAGCTTCCAGTTGACCTCGCGGCCGGTCGGCACGCCGAAGTCGGCGGGCTCGAACGACCAGGGGCGCTCGGAGCGGGTCTGGATGGGGACGATGGGCGCGGCGATCGCGGCCTCGGTGCCCAGGGCAGCGGGGGTCGTGTCTGTCGCAGTCATCAGCCGACGGATCCTTCCATGCTCATCTCGATGAGCTTGTTGAGCTCGAGCGCGTACTCCATCGGCAGCTCGCGGGCGATGGGCTCGATGAAGCCGCGGACGATCATGGCCATCGCCTCGGTCTCCGCCATGCCGCGGGACATGAGGTAGAACAGCTGCTCCTCGCTGACCTTCGAGACCGTGGCCTCGTGGCCGAGCACGACGTCGTCGACGCGGATGTCGATGGACGGGTACGTGTCGGAGCGCGAGATGGTGTCGACGAGCAGCGCGTCGCAGACGACGCTGTTCGCGCTGTGGTGCGCGTTCGCATCCACCCGCACCTCGCCGCGGTAGCCGGCCCGGCCGCCGCCGCGCGCGATCGACTTCGAGACGATCGACGACGTCGTGTACGGCGCCATGTGGATCATCTTGGCGCCGGCATCCTGGTGCTGGCCGGGGCCCGCGAAGGCGACCGACAGGGTCTCGCCCTTGGCGCGCTCCCCCACGAGGTAGATGGACGGGTACTTCATCGTCACCTTGGAGCCGATGTTGCCGTCGATCCACTCCATCGTCGCGCCCTCCTCGGCGATGGCGCGCTTCGTGACGAGGTTGTAGACGTTGTTCGACCAGTTCTGGATCGTCGTGTACCGAACGCGGGCGTTCTTCTTCACGATGATCTCGACGACCGCCGAGTGCAGCGAGTCGGACGAGTAGATCGGCGCCGTGCAGCCCTCGATGTAGTGCACGTACGAGCCCTCGTCGGCGATGATGAGCGTGCGCTCGAACTGGCCCATGTTCTCGGTGTTGATGCGGAAGTACGCCTGCAGCGGGATCTCGACGTGCACGCCCTTCGGCACGTAGACGAACGAGCCGCCCGACCACACCGCCGTGTTGAGCGCGGCGAACTTGTTGTCGCCCGACGGGATCACGGTGCCGAAGTACTCCTCGAAGAACTCCGGGTGCTCCTTGAGCGCCGTGTCGGTGTCCATGAAGATGACGCCCTGCGCCTCCAGATCCTCCTGGATCTGGTGGTAGACGACCTCCGACTCGTACTGCGCGGCGACGCCGGAGACGAGGCGGCTGCGCTCGGCCTCGGGGATGCCGAGGCGGTCGTACGTGTTGCGGATGTCCTCGGGGAGGTCCTCCCACGTCTGCGCCTGGCGCTCCGTGGAGCGCACGAAGTACTTGATGTTGTCGAAGTCGATGCCGGAGATGTCGGCACCCCACGTCGGCATGGGCTTGCGCTCGAACAGCTGCAGGCCCTTGAGCCGTCGCTCGAGCATCCAGTCGGACTCGCTCTTCAGCGCCGAGATGTTTCGGACCACCGCTTCGCTCAGGCCTCGCTTCGCCGTGGCTCCCGCCACGTCGGAGTCATGCCAGCCGAACTCGTACTGTCCCAGGCTCTCGAGCTCTGGCCGGTCGATCAGGACGTCAGACATCGCTCCCCCTTCCATCCGTCGTGTGCAACCCGGCGGCGCTCCTCGGCATTCCGCGCGACCCCGAGCCGCTGCGCTCGGCCATACTTGAAGGGCCTTCGCACATGCCTCACCGCGGTCAGCGGCAGGGGGTTCGGAGCCGATGGGCTCCCTCACATCCTATCGCGAACGGCAGGGAAAGGTGCATAGTGCTCGAGCGATCGCGCAGTCTCGTCGTCGCGGCATGGGCGACCCTCGTGTCGCAGGTGATCATCGTCGGCACGGGCGGCGCCGTGCGGCTCACGGGATCGGGCCTCGGCTGCTCGGAGTGGCCCAACTGCACGCCCGAGTCGTTCACGCCCGTGCCCGAGCAGGGCATCCACGGCGTCATCGAGTTCTCGAACCGCGTCTGGGGCGGCATCGTCGTCGTGATCGCGATCGTCATGCTCGTGCTCGCGATCCGCAAGCACGCCGGCCGCACGATCGTCACGCTCGCGGCCATCGTGCTCGGCCTCACCGTCGCGCAGGCCCTCATCGGCGCCGTCGTCGTCTGGATGACGCTGCGACCCGACACCGTCGGCCTGCACTTCGTGCTCTCGGTCATCCTCGTCGCGCTCTCCGCGGCGCTCACCTGGCGCGTCGTCACCGGCCCCGCCGGTCCCCGCACCGCGCCCCGCTGGCAGTCGGCGCTCGTCCACGCGATGACCGCCGTGCTCGCGGTCGTGGTGTTCGTCGGCGTGCTCACGACCGGCTCCGGACCGCACGCGGGCGACGGCGGCGCGGCCCGCAACGGCCTCGACCCAGCGGTCATGCAGCACGTCCACGCGTGGCCCGGCTACGCGCTGCTCGCGCTCGTCCTCGCCGTCGTGGTCGCGGCCGCCGCACGCGGACCGCGCCGCCACCTCGGCTGGTCGCTCGCGCTGCTCGCGGCCGTGCTCGTGCAGATCGCGGTCGGCATCATCCAGTCGCGCACGGGCCTGCCGATCGCGCTCGTCGGCATCCACATGGTGCTCGCGGTCATCAGCGCCGCGATCGGCGTCGCGGTCGTGCTCTCGCTCCGCGCCCCGGCGACCACGGTCGCGCGCTCCGCGGCCGTGCCCGAGCGCGGCCGCGTCGACGCCTGATGGCAGGATCGGTGGCATGACCACCACCCGCCCCGTCGACGGTGCGATCGGCGACGTCCAGCACGGTGCGCGCCTCGGCGTGCTCGACATCGGCTCGAACACCGTGCACCTGCTCATCGTCGACGTGCGGCTCGGCGGCCGCCCCGTCCCGCAGCGCTCGCACAAGCTCACGCTCCGGCTCATGCGCTACCTGCAGGACGACGGCGCCATCAGCGACGAGGGCGTCGCGGCGCTGCTCTCGGCGATCGGCGAGTGCACGGCGATCGCCAGGAGCGAGCGGCTCGACGACTTCGTCGTCATGGCCACGAGCGCCCTGCGCGAGGCCGCGAACGGCGAGGAGGTCGTCGCGCGCATCGAGGCCGAGGCCGAGGTGACGCTCGACATCCTCTCCGGCGACGACGAGGCGAGGCTCACGTTCCTCGCGGTGCGCCGCTGGTTCGGCTGGTCCGCCGGACGGATCCTGCTGCTCGACATCGGCGGGGGTTCGCTCGAGATCGCCTCCGGCGACAACGAGGAGCCCGACATCGCGCTCTCGGTGCCGCTCGGCGCGGGCCGCAGCACGGTCGGCTTCTTCCACGCGGATCCGCCGAGCGCAGCCGACCAGCGCGCCCTGCGGATCTACGCGAAGGCCGTGCTCGACGACGCGGTCGCGCAGGTGAAGCCGTTCGGCCGCCCGGACCACGTGATCGGCTCGTCGAAGACCATCCGCTCGCTCGCCCGGCTCGCGGGCAACGCGCTGCCGGGCGTCGGCGACGGCGACCGCGCCGTGCTCACCCGCGCCCAGCTCGACGACTGGGTGCCGCGGCTCGCGCGCATGGATGCGAGCTCGCGCGCGGCGCTCCCCGGCATCACGCCCGACCGCACCTTCCAGATCGTCGCGGGCGGCATCGTGCTGTCGCAGGCGATGCGCGCGTTCGGCGTGAAGGAGCTCGACGTCAGCCCGTGGGCGCTCCGCGAGGGCCGGCTGCTGCAGATGCTCGACCGGGTCTGACGTGCTCGCCGCGCTGCCGCTGCCCGCCGACCTGGCGCTGCAAGGCCTCGCTCCGGGCGGTTGGACGCTGCGGCGCGCGACGGACGACGACCTCTCAGCCCTCGTCGCGCTGCTCGCCGAGGACGCCCTCGCCGCCGGGCGAGGCGACACGGAGGCTGCCGAGGCGTTCCCCCACTACCGGGCCGCGATGGGTGCCGTCGTCGCCGATCCGTCGAACGAGATCGTGGTCGCCGTCGACGCGCGCGACCGCGTGGGCGCGATGCTGCAGCTCACGCGCATCCCCGGGCTCGCGAGGCGCGGCGCCACGCGACTGCTCGTCGAGGCCGTGCGCGTGGGCTCGGCGCACCGATCGGCAGGGCTCGGCACCGCGATGCTCCGCTGGGCGATGGGACCGGCGGCCGAGGCGACGGGCAGCGCGCTCGTGCAGCTGACCTCCGACGAGCAGCGCGTCGACGCGCATCGCTTCTACGAGCGCCTCGGCTTCGTCGGCTCGCACCGCGGCTTCAAGCACGCGGTGCCCTCGCGGCGATCCGCCGAGCGGCAGGCCTAGGGGGGGCAGGCCTAGAAGGGCAGCAGCGGGTCGATGCCGACCGCGAGGAACACGAGCGTCAGGTACGTGTTCGAGGCGTGGAAGACGCGCATCGCCCGGATCTCGCGGTCGCCCTTGATCGCCCTGCTGTAGAGGCCGTGCGCCTCGACGACGAACCACGTGCCCGCGACGATCGCGACGCCCGAGTAGAGCAGCCCCATGCCGCCGACCGGGATGAGCAGCAGCGTGCAGGCGAGCGACGCCCACGCGTAGAGGATCACCTGGATGCCGACCATCGGACGGCCGCGCACGACCGCGAGCATCGGCACCTCGGCCGCCTCGTAGTCGTCGCGGTACTTCATCGACAGCGGCCAGTAGTGCGCCGGCGTCCACAGGAAGACGAGCGTGAACAGGATCCACGCGGGCCAGTCGAGCGAGCCGGTGACGCCCGCCCACCCGATGACGACCGGGAAGCAGCCGGCGATGCCGCCCCACACGATGTTCTGCTCGGTGCGGCGCTTGAGCAGCATCGTGTAGATGAGCACGTAGAAGGCGATCGCGGCGACCGAGAGCCCCGCGGCGAGCCAGTTCGCGAAGAGACCGAGCACGAGCGTCGAGACGATCGCGAGCGTCCACGCGAACACCCGCGCCTCGGTCACCGAGAGCGTGCCCGTGACGAGCGGTCGGCGCTGCGTGCGGTGCATGACGCGGTCGATGTCGCGATCGAGGATCATGTTGAACGCGTTGGCGCTGCCGGCGCTCAGGAACCCGCCGAGCAGCGTCGCGAGCAGCGCGCCGATCGGGGGCACGCCGCCGGCGGCGAGGAACATCGTCGGCAGCGCGGTGACGAGCAGCAGCTCGATGACGCGCGGCTTCGTCAGCGCGACGTACGCCTCGGCCTTCACCGCGACCCTCGACCGCTGCCGCTCCCCCGAGACCCGGGGCGTCGAGACCTGAGGCGTCGAGACGCCGGGCGAGGTCGCATTCGACATGCAGCAGTATCCGTTCCGAGTGGTGGGTGGGGGCTTCAGGCCAACCCTCATCCTATCGGACGTGCGACGTCGCACCGGGGGGATTCACACCCGGGCCGGATGTGGTCGCTCACTATGCTGGAGGCGTCGCAACCGTCCGCACCGCGAAGCGGCTCCGTGCCGCCAGATGAAGGAGCCTCCTTGGCATTCGAATGGACCACCACCGACCAGCAGGCCGTCGACACGGCCCGAGTCCTCGCGGCCGACGCCGTCGAGAAGGTCGGCAACGGACACCCGGGCACGGCGATGAGCCTCGCGCCCGTCGCGCACCTGCTGTTCCAGAAGGTGATGGACCGCGACCCGGCCGACGACCGCTGGCTCGGGCGCGACCGCTTCATCCTCTCCGTCGGCCACTCGTCGCTGACGCAGTACATCCAGCTCTACCTCACGGGCTCCGGCCTCGAGAAGCACGACCTCGAGTCGCTGCGCACGTGGGGCTCCCTCACGCCCGGCCACCCCGAGTACCGCCACACGAAGGGCGTCGAGATCACGACCGGCCCGCTCGGCCAGGGCCTCGCCTCCGCCGTGGGCTTCGCGTTCGCGCAGCGCTTCGAGCGCGAGCTGCTCGACCCCTCCACGCCCGACGGCGAGAGCGCCTTCGACCACTACACGTACGTGATCGCGGGCGACGGCGACCTGCAGGAGGGCGTCACGAGCGAGGCGGGCTCGCTCGCGGGCCACCACGAGCTCGGCCGCCTCATCGCCATCTACGACGCGAACGCGATCTCGATCGAGGACGACGTCGACATCGCCTTCACCGAGGACGTGAAGGGCCGCTACGAGGCCTACGGCTGGCAGGTGCTCGAGGTGTCGTGGCGCCAGGGCGACGAGCCCACCTCGACCGAGTACGTCGAGGACGTCGAGGCGCTGCACGACGCGATCGCGCAGGCGCAGGCCGAGACGACGAAGCCGAGCCTCATCATCCTCAAGACGATCATCGGCTGGCCCGCCCCCACGAAGCAGGGCACCGGCAAGATCCACGGCTCCAAGCTCGGCGGCGACGAGGTCTCGGCCCTCAAGGAGGTGCTCGGCTTCGACCCCGAGCAGTCGTTCCACGTCGACGACGCCGTGCTCGAGTACACGCGCGGCAACGCGGCCGAGCGCGCCGCGAAGGCGCGCGGCACCTGGCAGGAGCGCTTCGACGCGTGGGCCGAGGCCAACGCCGACAAGAAGGCGCTGCTCGACCGCATGCTCTCGGGCGAGCTGCCCGAGGGCATCGAGGACGCGCTCCCCGTCTTCGAGGCAGGCACCGAGGTCTCGACCCGCGCGGCGTCCGGCAAGGTGCTCAACGCGCTCGCCGACGTCATCCCCGAGCTGTGGGGCGGCTCCGCCGACCTCGCCGAGTCGAATAACACGACGCTCGAGGGCAAGGGCTCGTTCGCACCCACGCAGCACGCGACGAAGGCGTGGCCGAACGCATCCGCCGCCGGCCGCACGCTGCACTTCGGCATCCGCGAGCACGCGATGGCCGCGATCCTGAACGGCATCGTGCTGCACGGCCCGACGCGCCCCTACGGCGGCACGTTCCTGATCTTCAGCGACTACCAGCGCCCCGCGCTGCGCCTCGCTGCGCTCATGGGCGTCCACCCCATCCACGTCTGGACGCACGACTCCGTCGCGCTGGGCGAGGACGGCCCGACGCACCAGCCGATCGAGCAGCTCGCGACGCTCCGCGCGATCCCGGGCTTCGAGATCGTGCGCCCCTCCGACGCGAACGAGACCGCGTGGGCGTGGAAGACGATCCTCGAGCGCCGCGACCAGCCGGTCGGCATCGCGCTCACTCGCCAGAACCTGCCCGTGCTCGAGCGCGGCGACGGCGCAGCCGAGGGCGACACGCTCGCCCACGCGTCGAACGTCTCGAAGGGCGCCTACGTGCTCGCCGAGGCGACGGGCGGCACCCCCGAGGTGCTGCTGATCGCGACGGGCTCCGAGGTGCAGCTCGCGCTCGCCGCCCGCGAGCAGCTCCAGGCCGACGGCGTCGCGGCGCGCGTCGTCGCCGCGCCCTCGCTCGAGTGGTTCGCCGAGCAGTCCGACGAGTACCGCGAGTCGGTGCTGCCGGCAGCCGTGCGCGCTCGGGTCTCGGTCGAGGCGGGCTCCCCGCTCACGTGGCACGGCATCGTCGGCGACGCCGGCCGCTCGGTCGCGATCGACCACTTCGGCGCGAGCGCCGACTGGCAGACGCTCTTCCGCGAGTTCGGCTTCACGGCGGAGGCCGTGGTCGAGGCTGCTCGCGCATCCATCGAGGCAGCCCGCTGAGCGGGCCAGGAGGCACACACATGAACGAGAACACGAAGGCACTCAGCGACGCGGGCGTCAGCATCTGGCTCGACGACCTCTCGAGCGAGCGGCTCACGAGCGGCACGCTCGCGAAGCTCATCGAGGAGCGCAACGTCGTCGGCGTCACGACGAACCCGACGATCTTCGCCAACGCGATCGCCGCGGGCGACAGCTACGAGGCCGCGGTCGTCGAGCTCGCCGCGGACCACGCGAGCGTCGACGAGGTCATCACCGCGCTCACGACGAAGGACGTCGCCGACGCGTGCGACCTGTTCGCGCCGGTCTACGCCGCGACGAAGGGCTTCGACGGCCGCGTCTCGATCGAGGTCGAGCCGGGCCTCGCCCGCGACACCGAGGGCACGATCGCGCAGGCGGCCATGCTGCACGAGCGCGTCGGGCGCGAGAACGTGCTCATCAAGATCCCCGCGACCCGCGAGGGCCTCGAGGCGATCGCCGCGACGATCGGCGCGGGCATCAGCGTCAACGTGACGCTCATCTTCTCGCTCGACCGCTACCGCGACGTCATGAACGCCTACCTCACGGGGCTCGAGCGCGCGCAGCAGGCAGGCCACGACCTGTCGAGGATCCACTCGGTCGCGTCGTTCTTCGTCTCGCGCGTCGACAGCGAGATCGACAAGCGGCTCGACGCGATCGGCACCGAGGAGGCCACCGCGCTCAAGGGCAAGGCGGGACTCGCGAACGCGCGCCTCGCCTACCGCGCCTGGCAGGAGACGTTCTCGACCGAGCGCGCGCTCACGCTGCTCGAGGCGGGCGCCAACACGCAGCGGCCGCTGTGGGCGTCCACGGGCGTCAAGGACCCGTCGCTCCCCGACACGCTGTACGTCACCGAGCTCGTCGCGCCGCAGACCGTCAACACGATGCCGGAGAAGACGCTCGACGCGCTCGCCGACCACGGCACGGTCACGGGCGACACCGTCACCGGTCGCGCCGACGAGGCCGGTGCCGTGCTCGACGCGCTCGAGGGCGTCGGCGTCTCGTACGTCGAGGTCGTCGAGCTGCTCGAGACCGAGGGGCTCGAGAAGTTCGACGCCTCGTGGGCCGAGCTCGTCGAGACCGTCCGGGGCCACCTGGAGCAGGCGGAGGCAGCGCGATGACGTTCACGATCACCGCGTCCGGCGCCGCGCAAGAGGCGATCGACCGGATCGTGCCGCAGCTCGTCGCCGACGGCGTCGCCGGTCGGCTCGTCTCGGGCGACGCGTCGCTCTGGGGCGAGGCGGCTGAGGCCGAGGCATCGATCCGGCTCGGCTGGGTCGAGGCCGCGGCCGGTACGCGCGGGCTCGTCGACGACATCGAGGCGCTCCGCAAGCAGCTGCGCCTGCACGGCGTCGACCGGATCGCGCTCGCCGGCATGGGCGGCTCGTCGCTCGCGCCCGAGGTCATCACGCGCACCGAGGGCGTCAACCTGACGGTGCTCGACTCGACCGAGCCCGGCCAGGTGCGTCGTGCCTTGCGCGACGGCCTGCAGCGCACGGCGCTCGTCGTCTCGTCGAAGTCGGGCTCGACGCTCGAGACCGACAGCCAGCGCCGCGCCTTCGAGGCCGCGTACCGCGAGGCGGGCATCGACCCGACCGAGCGCATCATCGTCGTCACCGACCCCGGCTCGCCCCTCGACGCGGATGCCCGGAAGGCCGGCTACCGCGTCTTCAACGCCGACCCGAACGTCGGCGGCCGCTACTCGGCGCTCACGGCGTTCGGCATCGTGCCCTCGGGGCTCGCGGGCGTCGACGTGCGCGAGCTGCTCGACGAGGCCATCGCGGCGCTCCCCGAGATCAGCGAGGACGCCGACGACAACCCCGGCCTCATGCTCGCCGCCGCGATCGCGGGCACCCGCCCGCTGCGCGACAAGCTCGGCATCGTCACCGACGGCACGCACATCCTGGGCCTCGGCGAGTGGGCCGAGCAGCTCATCGCGGAGTCGACCGGCAAGGACGGCGTCGGCGTGCTGCCCGTCGTGCTCGAGAAGGACGCGCCGGAGCTCTCCGCCGACCTGCCCGACCTCCAGGTCGTGCGCCTCGTCGGCTCGGCCCGCGAGGCGCGGGAGGTCGCCCACGGCGAGGTCGAGATCGCCGGCACGCTCGGCGCGCAGCTGCTCGTGTGGGAGTTCGCCACGGCGGTCGCCGGTCGGCTGCTCGGCATCAACCCCTTCGACCAGCCCGACGTGGAGTCGGCGAAGATCGCGGCGCGCGGCCTGCTCGACGCGCTCGAGCCCGCCGCCGCGCCCGCGGCGGTGGATGCGGGCATCGAGATCCGCGGCACCGACGGCGTCGCGCTCGACTCGCTCGAGGCGGCCGTCGATGCGCTGCTCGCCCAGCTCGGCGACGGCGGCTACCTCGCCGTGCACGCGTACCTCGACCGCATCGGCCTGCCGCGCTTCGAGCGGCTGCGGGCCGCGTTCGCGGCGCGCACGGGCCGCCCCGTCACGTTCGGCTGGGGACCCCGCTTCCTGCACTCGACGGGTCAGTACCACAAGGGTGGCACGCCGAACGGCGTCTTCCTGCAGCTCCTGGGCCGGCCCCACGAGGATCTCGAGATCCCCGGCAGGCCGTTCACCTTCGGGCAGCTCATCGAGGCGCAGGCCTCCGGCGACGCGAGCGTGCTCGCCGAGCACGGCCGCCCGGTGCTGACGCTGACGCTCGACGACCTCGACGAGGGGCTCGACCGCCTCCTCGCCATCGCGGGGCGATGACCGACGCGACGACCGGGGCCGCTGCGGCCCCGGTCGCCCAGGGTGCCGTCGCCACGGATGCGACCGACGCGCCTTCGACCGACACGAGTGCGATGATCGCCGCCGGGCGCAACCCGCTGCGCGACGCGTCCGACCACCGCCTCACGCGCATCCCGGGGCCGAACGCCATGACGTTCTTCGGCGTCACGGGCGACCTCGCGCGCAAGAAGCTGCTGCCGGCCGTCTACGACCTCTCGAACCGCGGGCTGCTGCCGCCGGGCTTCGGCCTGGTCGGCTTCGGCCGACGCGACTGGACCCACGAGCAGTTCGCCGAGGTCGTGCGCGAGGCCGTGCAGCAGCACGCGCGCACGCCGTTCCGCGAAGCGGCGTGGCGCCAGCTCGCCGAGGGCATCCGCTTCGTGCAGGGCGACTTCGACGAGACGGAGGCCTTCGACCGACTCGTCGACGTGCTCGCCGAGCTCGACGAGTCGCGCGGCACGATGGGCAACCACGCCTTCTACCTCTCGATCCCGCCGAACGCGTTCCCGCTCGTCACCCAGCAGCTCAAGCGCTCCGGGCTCGCGGAGTCGGAGGACGGCCACTGGCGCCGCGTGGTGATCGAGAAGCCGTTCGGCCACGACCTCGCGTCGGCGCGCGAGCTCAACGCCGTCGTCGAGTCGGTGTTCCCCGCCGACAGCGTGTTCCGCATCGACCACTACCTCGGCAAGGAGACGGTGCAGAACATCCTCGCGCTGCGCTTCGCGAACGAGCTGTGGGAGCCGATCTGGAACGCCAACCACATCGACCACGTGCAGATCACGATGGCCGAGGACATCGGCGTCGGCGGCCGCGCCGGCTACTACGACGGCATCGGCGCCGCGCGCGACGTGATCCAGAACCACCTGCTGCAGCTGTTCGCGCTCACGGCGATGGAGGAGCCCGTCTCCTTCGACGCGCGAGACCTGCGCGCCGAGAAGGAGAAGGTGCTGCGCGCCGCCCGCGTGCCGCTGCCGCTCGGCGAGTCGACGGCTCGCGGGCAGTACGACGCCGGCTGGCACGGCGGCGCGCAGGTGAAGGGCTTCCTGCAGGAGGACGGGATGCGTCCCGACTCCGCGACCGAGACCTACGCGGCGATCAAGCTCGAGGTCGACACGCGGCGCTGGGCGGGCGTGCCCTTCTACCTGCGCGCCGGCAAGCGCCTCGGCCGTCGCGTGACCGAGATCGCGATCGTGTTCAAGCGCGCCTCGCAGTACTTGTTCGAGGCATCCGACATGCGCACGATGGGCGAGAACGCCCTCGTCATCCGCGTCCAGCCCGACGAGGGCGTGTCGATGCGGTTCGGCTCGAAGGTGCCCGGTCCCGGGATGCACGTGCGCGACGTGACGATGGACTTCGGCTACGGCCACGCCTTCACCGAGGAGAGCCCAGAGGCGTACGAGCGCCTCATCCTCGACGTGCTGCTCGGCGACCCGCCGCTGTTCCCCCGCCACGAGGAGGTCGAGCTCTCCTGGAAGATCCTCGACCCGATCGAGGAGCACTGGGAGCGCGAGGGCGGACCGGTCGAGCAGTACGAGCCGGGCTCGTGGGGGCCGCAGAGCGCCCACGACCTGCTCGCGCACGACGGCAGGCACTGGAGGCGACCGTGATCACCCGACTCTCCCGCACCACCACGGCGGAGGTGCAGCGGCGCATGCTCGAGATCCGCGACGAGGGCGGCGTCGTCGCCCTCGGGCGCGTGCTCACGCTCGTCGTGCACACGCAGATCGGCGCCGAGGAGGAGGCGATCCGCGCGGCCAACGCCGCCTCTCGCGAGCACCCGATGCGCGTGCTCGTCGTCTCGCGCAACCCCGACCACGTCAGCGCCCGCGAGGAGCCGCGACTCGACGCCGAGCTGCGCGTCGGGGCGGACGCCGGCGCGAGCGAGGTCGTGCTGCTCCAGTGCTACGGCGAGATCGGCTCGCACCTACTCGGCATCGTGCAGGGCCTGCTGCTGCCGGATGCGCCCGTCGTCGCCTGGTGGCCGTCGTTCATGCCCGACCGGCCCTCCGGCTCGCAGCTCGGGCAGATCGCACAGCGACGCATCACCGACTCGGGCAAGCAGAAGGACTCGCACGGCGCGATCCTGTCGCTCGCCGCGTGCTACGCGCCCGGCGACACCGACCTCGCGTGGACGCGGCTGACGAACTGGCGCGGGCACCTCGCTGCGCTGCTCGACCAGCCCCCGTTCGAGGAGGTGCGCGGCGGCGTCGTCTCGGGCGACCTCGAGAACCCGAGCGTGCACCTCATGGCCGCGTGGCTCGAGCTGCGGCTCGGCGTGCCGATCGAGAAGGTCGAGGCCGGCGACGCGCCGGTCGGGTCGAGCGGCCTCCACGCGGTGCAGCTGCAGCGCGAGACGGGCGAGTCGTCGCTCACCCGCGTGCGCGACTCCGTCGGGGTGCTCGTGCAGCCGGGGCAGCCCTCGCACCACGTCGCGCTCTCGACGCGCGGGCTCGAGGACCAGCTCGCGGAGGAGCTCCGCAAGCTCGACGCCGACGACATGTACCGCCAGGTGCTGCTCTTCACGCTCGGGCAGCGCTGATGCGCGCCGTCGTCGAGGGCGACCGCGCGGCGCTCGTCGCCGCGACCGCCGACCGGCTCGAGGCGCTGCTCGGCGAGCGCATCGCGGCGCGCGGCCGGGCGACGATCGCGCTCACGGGCGGGAGCGTCGGCATCGAGCTGCTCGCCGCGCTCGTGGACCGGCGCATCGACTGGGAACACGTCGTCGTCACCTGGAGCGACGAGCGCTTCGTCGCGGCCGACTCGGGCGACCGGAACGCGCGGCAGGCGCGCGAGGCGCTGCTCGACCTCGTGCCGATCCCCGCGGCGAACATCCGGGAGCTGCCTGCTGCGGACGGGACGTCCCTCGACGACGCCGCGACCGCCGCGACCGGGCTGCTCGAGGCGCTCGGGCCGATCGACCTCACGCTGCTCGGCATGGGACCGGATGCGCACGTCGCCTCGCTCTTCCCCGGCATGCCGGGCGTGCGCGAGGGCGGCGCGCGCATCATCCCCGTGCGCGACTCCCCCAAGCCGCCGCCCGAGCGCTTGAGCTTCACGGTCGAGGCGATCAACGCCTCTGAGCGCGTCTGGCTCATCGTCGCGGGCGCCGACAAGGCGGAGGCCGTCGCGCTCGCGCGCAGCGGTGCGTCGCCCGACGAGGCGCCGGCTGGCGCCGTGCACGGCACGCTCGAGACGCTCATGCTCCTCGACGCCGACGCCGCCTCGGCCCCCGCCTAGCACTCGCGCCCAGCGACGGCACCGCAGCCCGCGGGTGGTCACGACACGCCGTCAGCTGCCGCCGGGGTGGTCACGACACGCCGAGCGAACCTGTCCGGGCACGGCGTGTCG
>NZ_BAAAKK010000001.1:485120-538877 GCF_039527715.1 Agrococcus citreus | reverse complement strand
TCTCGAAAGAGGGCGGCCGCTTCGTCGTTCGAAGAGCTGAGTCGGCTACGGCGTGGGTCAGCCACGGCCTTCCGCGGCGCGGAGCTTCTGCAGCGCCTCGTCGAGGAGCTGCACCGCCTCCTCGGGGGTGCGGCGCTCCTTCACGTACGCGAGGTGCGTCTTGTAGGGCTCGTTCTTCGCCACCTGGGGCGGGTTCTCCTTGTCGCGACCCGCGGGCAGGCCGGTCGACGGGGAGTCGATCACCTCGGGGATCTCGTCCTCGGGGAGGTCGGCCGCGAAGTAGCGGACCGTCTCGTTGCCCATCGCGTCCCAGTAGGAGACCGCCACGCGCTCGGCGTGGAAGCCCCGGTCCTGCTCGCCCATGGGGCCCGCGCCGACGCGGGAGCCACGGATCGCACTGCCGCCAGAAGCCATCAGATACCTGCAAACTTGGTGATGAGGCCGAGCACGACGATCGCGGAGAGCCATGCGAGGCTCACGACGACCGTGATCGTGTTGAGGTTGCGCTCCGCGACGCCGGACGAGCCGAGCGACCCGCCGACACCGCCGCCGAACATGTCGGACAGGCCGCCGCCGCGACCCTTGTGCAGCAGGATGAACAGCGTCAGCAGCACGGATGTGACGCCGAGGATCACCTGCATGATGATCTGGAGAATCTCCACTAGCCCTCTTCTCAATTCTTCGGCGATGGCCGAATGCACGGCCCGGGTCGCTCCCCGGGGCGTGTGAAGTCCAAGGAGCATCCTATCGCAGCGATGCTCGCAGGGGTGCTCCGGTCTCGCGAGCCGCTCAGGTGCCGACGTGCTGCTGGAATCGGCTGATCGCCGCGAACTCCGTCGCGTCGAGGCTCGCGCCGCCGACGAGCGCGCCGTCGACGTCCGGCTCGCGCATGAAGCCCGCGATGTTGCCCGACTTGACGCTGCCGCCGTAGAGGATGCGCGTCGCCGCCGCCGCCTCGTCGCCGCGCACCTCGGCGACGACCTGGCGGAGCGCCTGGCACACCTGCTGCGCCTGGTCGGCGGTCGCGGCCTTGCCGGAGCCGATCGCCCAGACGGGCTCGTAGGCGACGACGATCTCGCCCGTCGCGGGCAGCTCGGCGAGCACGTCGCGCAGCTGCTGCACCGGCACCGCGGAGGCGCCGTGCTGCTCGAGGTCGTCGGCCGTCTCCCCCACGCAGACGATCGGGACGATGCCATGGCGGAGCGCCGCGGCGGCCTTGCGGCCGACGATCGCGTCAGACTCCGCGTGGTCCTGCCGGCGCTCGGAGTGCCCGACGATGACGTAGGAGCACTCGAGCTTCGCGAGCATCGACGCTGAGATCTCGCCCGTGTGGGCGCCGGACTCGTGCTCCGAGACGTCCTGCGCGCCGAAGCGCAGCTCGAAGCGCTCCGCCGAGATGAGCGTCTGCACGCTCCGCAGGTCGGTGAAGGGCGGGAAGACCGCCACCTCGACCGCGGCGTGGTCGTGCTTGCCGTCCTGCAGCGTCCACGCGAGCTTCTGCACGAGCGCGATGGCCTGCAGGTGATCGAGGTTCAGCTTCCAGTTGCCCGCGATGAGCGGTGTGCGGTTCGCCATCATCGTCCTTCCCATCCGAGTGCCTCGAGGCCGGGCAGGCTCGCGCCCTCGAGGAACTCGAGGCTCGCGCCGCCGCCGGTCGAGATGTGGCCGAAGTCGGTGTCGTCGAAGCCGAGCTGGCGCACCGCGGCCGCGGAGTCGCCGCCGCCGACGACGGCGAGGCCCTCGGTCTCGGTGAGCGCCTGCGCGATCGCCTTCGTGCCGTGCGCGAACGCGGGCATCTCGAACACGCCCATCGGCCCGTTCCAGAAGACGGTGCGCGACCCGCGGATGGCGTCCGCGAACGCGGCCGCCGACTCGGGGCCGATGTCGAGGCCGATGCCGGCGTCGCCGAAGCGCGAGCCGCCGATCGCGTCGGCCGCGACCGTCTCGTGCTCCGCGTCCTTGTCGAACGCGGCGGCGACCACGACATCCGTCGGCAGCAGCAGCTCGATGCCGCGCTGCTCGGCGTCGGCGATGTACTCGCGCACGCGGTCGAGCTGGTCGGCCTCGAGCAGGCTCGACGCCACCTCGTGCCCTTGCGCCTTCAGGAACGTGAAGAGCATGCCGCCGCCGATGAGCAGCCGGTCGACGCGCGGCAGCAGGTGCTCGATGACGCCGAGCTTGTCGCTGACCTTCGAGCCGCCGAGCACGACCGCGTACGGCCGCTCGGGCGTCTCGGTGAGGCGCGACAGCACCTCGAGCTCGCGCTCGACGAGCAGGCCGGCGGCGCTCGGGAGCGCCCCCGCGAGCTCGACGACGCTCGCCTGGGCGCGGTGCACGACGCCGAAGCCGTCGGAGACGAACGCGTCGGCCCCGGCGGCGAGCTCGGCGGCGAACGTCGCTCGCTCCTCGTCGTCCTTGCTGGTCTCTCGAGGATCGAAGCGCAGGTTCTCGAGCAGCGCGAGCTGCCCGTCCTGCAGGGCGATCCGCACGCGCTGCGCCTCCTCGCCGACCGTGTCGGTCGCGAACGCGACCTCGGTGCCGAGGAGCTCGCCGAGCCGCGCGGCGACCGGCGCCAGCGAGTACTGCGCCTCGGGCGCGCCCTTCGGGCGGCCGAGGTGCGAGATCGCGACCACCTTCGCGCCCTGCTCGAGCAGGGCGCGGAGGGTGGGCAGCGACGCGACGATGCGGCCCTCGTCAGTGATCTTCCCGTCCTGCAGCGGCACGTTGAAGTCGCAGCGGATGAGTACGGTCCGGCCGGAGAGGTCGCCGAGGGCGTCGAGCGTGCGGATCGCCATGCGGATCAGAGCTTCGAGCCCACGAGCGCGGCGAGGTCGACGAGGCGGCAGGAGTAGCCCCACTCGTTGTCGTACCAGCTCGAGATCTTCACCTGGTCGCCCATCACCTTCGTGAGGCCGGAGTCGAAGATCGACGAGAACGGGTTGCCGACGATGTCGGCCGAGACGATCGGCTCGTCGGTGTACTGCAGGTAGCCCTTGAGCGGTCCCGACTCGGCGGCCGCGCGGTAGGCCGCGTTGACCTCCTCGACCGTCAGGCCGTCGCGCGTCTGCACCGTGAGGTCGGTGATCGAGCCGGTCGGCACCGGCACGCGCAGGGCGTAGCCGTCGAGCAGGCCGTTCAGCTCCGGCAGCACGAGGCCGATGGCCTTCGCCGCTCCGGTCGAGGTCGGGATGATCGACAGGGCCGCCGCGCGTGCGCGGCGGAGGTCGCTGTGGGGGCCGTCCTGGAGGTTCTGGTCGGCCGTGTAGGCGTGGATCGTCGTCATGAGGCCGCGCTCGATGCCGAACGACTCGTGGAAGACCTTGGCGAGCGGCGCGAGGCAGTTCGTCGTGCACGAGGCGTTCGAGATGACGTGGTCGGTCTCGGGGTCGTACTGCTCGTGGTTGACGCCCATCACGAACGTGGGGGCGGGGCCCTTCGCGGGTGCCGAGAGGATGACCTTCTTCGCGCCGGCGGTGAGGTGCGCCGAGGCGTCCTCGACCTTGGTGAAGCGGCCGGTCGACTCGATCACGACGTCGACGCCGAGGTCGCCCCACGGCAGCTTCGCGGGATCCTTCTCGGCGAAGGCGCGGAACTCGTCGTCGCCGACGTGGATCGAGCCGTCGTCGGAGCCGACCTCGGCGCCGAGGACGCCGGCGACCGAGTCGTACTTCAGCAGGTGGGCGAGGGTCTTGTTGTCGGTGAGATCGTTGACCGCGACGATGTCGATGTCAGCGCCCTGGGCAAGCGCTGCACGGACGAAGTTGCGGCCGATGCGGCCGAAGCCGTTGATGGCGACCTTCAGAGTCATGGTGCGTATTCCTGACGTTCGGGGTGGAAGGGCCCCGGGCGCGGTGCCCGGGGCCCCGGTCACATGGTGACGATGGGGGTCAGCGGAGGATGAGACCTGAGGTCTGCGCCTTCGCCGCGTCGAAGCGGGCCTGCGCGTCCTGCCAGTTGACGATGTTCCAGAACGCCTTGACGTAGTCCGCCTTGACGTTGAGGTAGTCGAGGTAGAACGCGTGCTCCCACATGTCGAGCATGAGGATGGGGTGCGTGCCGACGGGGATGTTGCCCTGCTGGTCGAACAGCTGGAAGATGTTCAGCCGCGAGCCGACCGAGTCCCACGCGAGCACGGACCAGCCGGAGCCCTGGATGGCCGTGGCGTTCTGGCTGAAGTGGCTCTGGAACTTGCCGAAGCCGCCGAAGAACTCGCCGATCGCTGCCTGCAGCTCGCCCTCGGGCTCGCCACCGCCGTCGCCCGACAGGTTGTTCCAGAAGACCGTGTGGTTCGCGTGCCCGCCGAGGTGGAACGCGAGGTCCTTCTCGAGCTTGTTGATCGCGCCGAAGTCGTCCGCGTCGCGCGCGGCCTCGAGCTTCTCGAGCGCCGTGTTCGCACCGTCGACGTAGGTCTTGTGGTGCTTGTCGTGGTGGAGCTCCATGATCTTCGCGGAGATGTGGGGCTCGAGCGCCGCGTAGTCGTACGGGAGCTCAGGAAGGGTGTAGACGGCCATGGCTGGCTCTCCTCTCTGGCGCGGAGGACGCGCCGGTGGGTCGTTCCGATCCTAGCCACCGGCGCTGAGCGGCGGGCGGGCCGCTCCTCACACGTCGATGTCGTCGGGGACCGCGGCCTCGGTGTCGGGGATGCCCTGGTCCTGTGCCGCGCGGTCCGCCATCGCGAGCAGGCGGCGGATGCGCCCGGCCACGGCGTCCTTCGTCATCGCCGGGCTCGCGAGGTGACCGAGCTCGTCGAGGCTCGCGTCGCGGTGCTCGAGCCGCAGCCGGCCGGCGTACGCGAGATGCTCCGGCACCTCCGGGCCGAGGATCTCGAGCGCTCGCTCGATGCGGGCGCTCGCCGCGACCGCCGCCTGGGCGCTGCGCCGCAGGTTCGCGTCGTCGAAGTTCACGAGCCGGTTGGCGGTCGCCCGCACCTCGCGGCGCTGCCGCAGCTCGGCCCACGCCTGCACGGTCTCGTGCGCGCCCATGGTCGTGAGCATGCGCGAGATGGGCTCGCCCTCGCGGATCACCACGCGGTGCGCGCCGCGCACCTCGCGCGACTTCGCGGGCACGCCGAGCCGGCCGGCGGCACCGACGAGCGCCATCGCCGCCTCGTTGCCGGGGCACGCGACCTCGAGCGCCGCCGAGCGGCCGGGATCGGAGAGCGTGCCCTGCGCGAGGAAGGCGCCGCGCCAGATGCCGGCGAGGTCCTCGAGCGAGCCCGTCGTGACCTTGTTCGGGAGGCCGCGCACGGGCCGTCGCCGCGCATCCATGAGGCCGGTCTGCCGGGCGAGCGTCTCGCCCTCGGCGATGACGCGCACGAGGTAGGCGCCGCTCGTGCGGTTCGACGACGAGGAGATCTTCGCGATCTCGGCGCGCACGCCGTAGAGCTCGAGGATGCTCCGCGCCAGTCGCCGCGCGACCGCGGCGGAGTCGAGCTCGCTCTCGACCGCCACGCGGCTCGAGATCACGTGGAGGCCGCCGGCGAAGCGCAGCAGCGTCGCGACCTCCGCCGCCTTCGTCTGGGGGCGCGTCACACGCACCCGCGCGAGCTCCTCCTTGACGTCGTCGGTGAGTGTCACGCCGGCTCCTCTCGTCATTCGCGCCCCAGGTCTCGGTGCTTCACGGCGACCCGCAGGCCGGGTCGGCCCGAGAGGCGCTTGCCCAGGTGCTCGGCCATCGCGACCGAGCGGTGCTTGCCGCCCGTGCAGCCGACGCCGAGCACGGCGTGCAGCTTGTTCTCGCGGGCGAAGCCCTCGAGCACGGGGCTGAGCGCCTCGAGGTAGCGGTCGGCGAACTCCGCCGCGCCGCGCTGCTCGAGCACGTAGTCGGACACGACGGATTCGGTGCCGTCGTGGCCGCGCAGCTCCGGCACCCAGAACGGGTTGGGCAGGAAGCGCATGTCGGCGATGAGGTCGGCGTCGACCGGCACCCCGTACTTGAAGCCGAAGCTCATGACCGTGAGCGTCACCTCGAGCTCGCCGCCGGGCGCGAAGCGCTCCCCCACCCGGGTGGTCAGCTGGTGCGGGTTGAGCCCGGTCGTGTCGAGCAGGTCGTCGGCCATGCCGCGCAGCGGCTCGAGCCGCGTGCGCTCGGTGCGGATGCCGTCGAGGATCGTGCCGTCGCCCTGCAGCGGATGCGGGCGGCGCACCTGCTCGTAGCGGCGCACGAGCTCGGCGTCGCTCGCCTCGAGGAAGAGCACGCGCACGCTCTGCTCGTTGCGGAGCATCTCGACGAAGCGCTTCGCGTCGTCGAAGAGCGCACCGCCGCGCACGTCGACGACGATCGCGAGCTTCGGCTCGGTCGAGGCGCCAGCGCCCGCGGTGCGGACGAGCGCGCGCAGCATGGTCGGCGGGAGGTTGTCGACGACGAACCAGCCGAGATCCTCGAGCGCGTTCGCGACCGTCGTCCTCCCTGCGCCGGACATGCCGGTGATGATGACGATCTCTCTGGCGTTCACGCTTCCGATTCCTGTCGCTGGGCTGCTCCCTCCATCGTATCGGCACCGCTCGGCCCCGAGCCCAGGGCTCGTGCGATCGCCTCGGCGAGCGCGGGACCGACGCCGGCGACCTCGCGGAGCTGCTCGGCGCTCGCCTCGCGCACGCGCTTCGCCGACCCGAAGTGCTTGAGCAGCGCGCGCACGCGGTTGGGGCCGAGGCCGGGGATGCCGCTCAGCTGCGACTCGATCGCGCTCGAGCGCTTCTGCCGCTGGTAGCTGATCGCGACGCGGTGCGCCTCGTCGCGGAGCCGCTGCACGAGGTACAGCGCCTCGCTCGAGCGGGGCAGGATCACCGGGAACTCCTCTCCGGGCAGCCACAGCTCCTCGAGCCGCTTCGCGATGCCCGCGAGGGCGATGCCGCGCACGCCGGCGTCGTCGAGGGCGCGCTGCGCCGCCTGCACCTGCGGCTTGCCGCCGTCGACGAGCAGCAGCTGCGGCGCGTACGCGAAGCGCGAGCCGGTGTCGTCGGGATCGCCCTCGACGAGGTACCGCGCCCGCCGGGTCATGACCTGGAAGATCGAGTCGGTGTCGTCGGTCGTCTGCGCGATCGCGAACCGGCGGTACTGGTCCTTGCGCGGCAGCCCGTCCTCGAACACGACCATCGAGGCGACGACGCCCGTGCCGCCGAGGTGCGAGACGTCGAAGCACTCGATGCGCAGCGGCGCCTCGGTCATGCCGAGCGCCTCCTGCAGGTCGGCGAGCGCTTGCGTGCGCGTGACGTAGTCGCTCGTGCGCTTCGTGCGCGACACCTGCAGCGCGTGCGCGGCGTTCACCGCCGCCGAGTCGGCGAGCCGGCGCTTCTCGCCGCGCTGCGGCACGCGCACCGCGACGCGGCCGCCGAGGCCGTGGTCGGCGCGCCGATCGGTGAGCCAGGCCTCGACCTCGGGCACGGCGTCGGGCTGCTTCGGCAGCAGCACCTCGCGCGCCGGCGGGTCGCCCCCGTCGTACGCGATGCGCAGCACCTGGGTGGCGAGCTCGCCGTCGGTGAGGTCGATCTCGGTGTCGACGACCCACGACTTCGTGCCGCGGATGCGTCCGCCGCGCACCGCGAACAGGTGCACGGCCGCGCTCAGCTCGTCGTGGACGAGGCCGAACACGTCGGCGTCGACCCCGTCGGCGAGCACGACGCTCGTGCGCGAGAGCACCGTCTCGAGCGCGGCGAGCTGGTCGCGCAGTCGCGCGGCGCGCTCGAACTCGAGCCGCGCGCTCGCGCGCTGCATCTGCTCGCGCACGCGGTCGACGAAGTCCTGGTCGCCGCCGTTCATGAACGTGACGAGGTCGTTCGCCGTCGCGCGGTGCTCCTCGTGCGTGACGCGGCCGACGCACGGCGCCGAGCACTTGCCGATGTCGCCGAGCAGGCACGGCCTGCCGGTGCGCTCCGCGCGGTCGTAGATCGACTGGCTGCACGAGCGCATCGGGAAGGCCTTGAGCAGCAGGTCGAGCGTCTCGCGGATGGCCCACACCTTCGTGTACGGCCCGAAGTAGCGCGCGCCGCGCATGCCGCGGTTGCGCGTGATGAGCGCTCGCGGCACGTCGTCGCCCATCGTCACCGCGAGGTACGGGTACGACTTGTCGTCGCGGAACTGCACGTTGAACGGCGGCTCGAACTCCTTGATCCAGGTGAACTCGAGCTGGAGCGCCTCGTACTCGGTCGCGACGATCGTCCACTCGACGCGCACGGCCGTGAGCACCATCCGTCGGGTGCGCTCGTGCAGCGCCTCGAGCGGCTGGAAGTAGTTCGAGAGCCGCTGGCGCAGGTTCTTGGCCTTGCCGACGTAGAGCACGCGCTCGTGCTCGTCGCGGAACCGGTAGACGCCGGGAGCGGTCGGGATGGTGCCCGGCGCCGGCTTGTACGCGACGGTCCGTGACGGCCGCGGCTTCGGTGCCCCGGTCACGGCCGGTCGCGAGGAGCCCTCGTGCGACGCGCCGTCGCCGCTCATCGCGCGACCGCGCCCAGCATCTCCTTCAGGAATCCGCCCGTGTAGCTCTCCGCGACCTCCGCCACCTCCTCCGGGGTGCCGGTCGCGACGATCGTGCCGCCGCCGGAGCCGCCCTCGGGGCCCAGGTCGATGACCCAGTCCGCCGACTTGATGACGTCGAGCGAGTGCTCGATCGTCAGCACGGTGTTGCCCTTCTCGACGAGGCCGTCGAGCACTTCGAGCAGCTTGCGCACGTCGTCGAAGTGCAGGCCGGTCGTGGGCTCGTCGAGCACGTAGATCGCGCGGCCCGAGGTGCGGCGCTGGAGCTCCGTCGCGAGCTTCACGCGCTGCGCCTCGCCGCCGGAGAGCGTCGTCGCGGCCTGGCCGAGCCGCACGTAGCCGAGGCCGACGTCGACGAGCGTCTTGAGGTACCGGTGGATCGACGAGATGGGGGCGAAGAACTCGGCCGCCTCCTCGATCGGCATCTGCAGCACCTGCGCGATCGACTTGCCCTTGTAGTGCACCGACAGCGTGTCGCGGTTGTAGCGCGCGCCGTGGCACACCTCGCACTCGACGTAGACGTCGGGCAGGAAGTTCATCTCGATCTTGAGCGTGCCGTCGCCCTGGCACGCCTCGCAGCGCCCGCCCTTGACGTTGAACGAGAACCGGCCCGCGAGGTAGCCGCGGGCCTTCGCCTCGGCGGTGTCGGCGAAGAGGTTGCGGATCTTGTCGAAGACACCCGTGTAGGTCGCGGGGTTCGACCGCGGGGTGCGGCCGATCGGGCCCTGGTCGACGTGGATCACCTTGTCGAGGTGGCCGAGGCCCGTGACGCGCGTGTGCTTCGCGGGCACCTGGCGGGCGCCGTTGAGCGCGTTCGCGAGCACCTTGTGGAGGATGTCGTTCACGAGCGTCGACTTGCCGGAGCCGGAGACGCCCGTGACGGCGACGAAGACGCCGAGCGGGATGTCGACCGAGACGTTCTGCAGGTTGTTCGCGCGCGCTCCCTCGACCCGCAGCATCCGGTCGGGGTCGATCGGCCTGCGCACCGAGGGCGTCGGGATCGTCTCGCGCCCCGAGAGGTAGGCGCCGGTGAGCGACGTCGGGTGCGCGAGAAGGTCCTCGTAGCTGCCGGAGTGCACGACCTCGCCGCCCTGCTCGCCCGCGCCGGGACCGATGTCGACGACCCAGTCGGCCGTGCGGATGGTGTCCTCGTCGTGCTCGACGACGATGAGCGTGTTCCCGAGGTCGCGCAGCGCCTCGAGCGTGCCGATGAGCTTGCGGTTGTCGCGCTGGTGGAGGCCGATCGACGGCTCGTCGAGCACGTAGAGCACGCCCGTGAGGCCCGCGCCGATCTGCGTCGCGAGCCGGATGCGCTGCGCCTCGCCGCCCGAGAGCGTCGCCGCCGCGCGCGAGAGCGACAGGTAGCCGAGGCCGACCCGGATGAGGAAGTCGAGCCGCGCGCGGATCTCGCGCAGCACCGCCGCGGCGATCGTCGACTCGCGCTCGTCGAGCTCGAGGCCGTGCATGAAGGCGTGCGCCTCCTCGAGGCTCAGGTCGGAGACCCGCGCGATCGAGCTGCCGTGCACGAGCACCGCGAGCACCTCGGGGCGCAGTCGCGCGCCGCCGCACTCGGGGCACGGCACCTCGCGCAGGAACTCGCCGTGCTTCGAGCGAACCCAGTCGCTGTCGGCTTCGGCGTGCTTCCGCTGGATGTAGGGCATGACGCCCTCGTAGCCCGAGGCGTAGCGCAGCTGGCGGCCGTAGCGGTTGCGCCACTGCACCATGACGTTGCCCTCGGTGCCGTGCAGGATCACCTGGCGCACGTCGCCGTCGAGCTCGCTCCACGGGGTGTCGAGCGAGAAGCCGAGCTCGCTCGCGAGGCCGCCGAGCAGGCGCTCGAAGTAGGTGTACAGGCCCTTGCCCGACTGCGTCCACGGCAGGATCGCGCCCTCGCGCAGCGACAGCGCCTCGTCGGCGATCACGAGGTCGGGGTCGGCGGCCATGCGGGTGCCGATGCCGGTGCACTCGGGGCACGCGCCGAACGGCGCGTTGAACGAGAACGTGCGCGGCTCGATCTCGGTGAGCGCGACCGGGTGACGGTTCGGGCACGACAGCTTCTCGCTGAAGATGCGGCGACGGTCGTCGGCGTCGTCGTCGAGGTCGACGTAGTCGATCGTGACGAGGCCGTCGGCGAGCCGGAGGCCCGTCTCGAGCGAGTCGGTGAGCCGCGAGAGCATGCCGGGCTCGGCGACCATGCGGTCGACGACGACGGCGATGTCGTGCTTCACCTGCTTCTTGAGCGCGGGCGCGTCGGCGAGCTGCACGAGCTCGCCGTCGATGACGGCGCGCGAGTAGCCGGTCGCGACGAGGTTGCGCAGCAGGTCGGCGAACTCGCCCTTCTTCTGCTGCACGACCGGCGCGAGGATCTGGAAGCGGGTGCGCTCCGGCAGGTCCATGAGCTCGTCGGCGATCTGCTGCACGGTCTGGCGCTGGATGCGCTCGCCGCACACGGGGCAGTGCGGCACGCCGATGCGCGCCCACAGCAGGCGCATGTAGTCGTGCACCTCGGTGATGGTGCCGACCGTCGAGCGCGGGTTGCGGTTCGTCGACTTCTGGTCGATCGACACCGCGGGGCTCAGGCCCTCGATGAAGTCGACGTCGGGCCGGTCGACCTGCCCGAGGAACTGGCGCGCGTACGCCGACAGCGACTCGACGTAGCGGCGCTGACCCTCGGCGAAGATCGTGTCGAACGCGAGCGACGACTTGCCCGATCCCGAGAGGCCGGTGAACACCACGAGCGCGTCGCGCGGGATGCGCAGGTCGACGTCCTTGAGGTTGTGCTCGCGGGCACCGCGGACGTGCAGCTCTGCCGAGCTCGAGGTGGTGGTGGGGATCGTGGATGTCACCTGTCGAGTCTACGAGCGGCCACTGACATGCACCCCGCGCGTTCGCCGTGGGCTCAGCCGGAGATGCGCGCGAGGGTCTCGTCGACCGCGACGCTCGCGCCCTCCTCGACCGCGCGCTCGAGCGTGCCGGCTCGGTGCGCCGCGACCCTCGTCTCCATCTTCATGGCGTCGAGCACGACCACCTCCTGGCCCTCCTCGACCGCGGTGCCGGGCGCGACGAGCCAGCTGACGACGGTGCCGGGCACGGGCGACCGCAGCGCGCCCGCATCCGCCTCGGGCTCCGCGGCCGCGGGTGCGCCGGCGCCGACCCGACCCGCTTCGGCGAGCAGCGCGGCCGGCAGCCCGAGCACGACGCGACGGCCGTCGATCTCGATCGGCACCCGTCGCAGCGCGCTCGCGGGCGACGGCGCGGGCCGCAGCTGCGGCTCGAGGCGCGGCATGAGCTCGGTCTCGATCCACTGGGTCGAGACGGCGAAGCCCTGGGTCGAGAAGTCGGGCTCGTCGAGCAGCGCGAGCGCGAACGGCGCGACCGTGGCGATGCCCTCGACCTCGAGTTCGCCGAGCGCGCGCCGCAGCCGAAGGAGCGCGGCATCGCGGTCGGGCGCGTGGACGATGAGCTTCGCCGCGAGCGAGTCGAAGGCAGCCTCGACCGCATCGCCGACCTCGACGCCGGCGTCCCAGCGCACGCCCGGTCCCGCGGGCACGCGCAGCGCCGTGACGCGACCGGGGCTCGGCAGGAACCCGCGGCCCGGGTCCTCGGCGTTGAGGCGCAGCTCGATCGCGTGGCCGACCGGCGCCGGCGTCGCGCTGATCGACGGGCCGAGGCCCTCGGCGATGCGCAGCTGCTCGCGCACGAGGTCGACGCCCGTGACGGCCTCGGTGACGGGGTGCTCGACCTGCAGCCGCGTGTTCACCTCGAGGAACGAGATGGTGCCGTCGGCCGCGAGCAGGAACTCGACGGTGCCGGCGCCGCGGTAGTCGACGGCGGCGCAGATGTCGCGCGAGGCCTCGTGGATGCGCGCTCGCTGCGCGTCGCTCAGCCCGGGCGCCGGCGCCTCCTCGACGAGCTTCTGGCTGCGCCGCTGCAGCGAGCAGTCGCGGTCGCCGACCACCACGACGCCGCCGCGGCCGTCGCCGAGCACCTGCGCCTCGATGTGGCGCGGCCGCTCGAGGAAGCGCTCGATGAAGCACTCGCCGCGACCGAACGCCGCGACGGCCTCGCGCGTGGCCGAGTGGAACGCATCCGGCACCTCGTCGATCGTGCGGGCGACCTTGAGCCCGCGGCCGCCGCCGCCGAACGCCGCCTTGACGACGACGGGCAGCCCGTGCTCGCGCGCGAACGCGACGGCCTCGTCGGCGTCGGCGAGCGGGCGGTCGGTGCCGGCGGCGAGCGGCGCGCCCGCCTGCTGCGCGATGCGCCGGGCGGTCACCTTGTCGCCGAGCGCGTCGATGCTGTCGGCGCTCGGTCCGATCCAGGTGAGTCCCGCATCCTCGACCGCGCGCGCGAACGCGGCGCTCTCGGAGAGGAAGCCGTAGCCGGGGTGCACGGCGTCGGCGCCGCTCGCGCGGGCGGCCTCGAGCAGCGCGTCGATGCTCAGGTACGTCTCTGCCGCCGTCGAGCCGCCCAGGGCGAACGCCGCGTCGGCGTGCCGCACGTGCATCGCGTCTGCGTCCTGGTCGGCGTAGACGGCGACCGAGCGGTAGCCGGCCTCGGCGCACGCGCGAGCGATGCGCACGGCGATCTCGCCGCGGTTGGCGATCAGGATCGTGTCCACGAGGTCCTTCCGGATGGTGACGATGACGGTGCCGCGACGCGGAACCGGATGCGGGCGCCCGGCGGGAGCTGGCCCGCGAGGTCGAGGTCGCGGTCGACGACCGCGCCGATGATCGGGTAGCCGCCCGTGAGCGGATGGTCGGGCAGGAAGAGCACGGGCTGGCCGTCGGGCGGCACCTGGATGGCGCCGGTGACCGCGCCCTCGCTCTCGAGCTCGCCGGCGCGGGCGCGCTCGAGCGGCACGGCGCCCTCGAGCCGCACGCCCACCCGGTCGGAGCGGGCCGAGACCGTCCACGGCTGGCCCGTGAGGTGCTCGAGCGCGTCGCCGGTGAACCACTCGGTGCGCGGGCCCAGCACGATCTCGAGCACGGTCTCCTCCCCCGCCGTCGGCAGCGGGATGCGCGGTGCGCGCGTGCGCTCGACGGCGGCGATGCCCGCGGCGGGTCCGCGCAGCGGCAGCACGTCGCCCGCGGCGAGCGGCGCTGGGCCGAGGTGGGCGAGCGTGTCGGTCGCGAGGCTCCCGAGCACGGGCTCGAGCGCGATGCCGCCGCGCACGGCGAGCAGCGCCCGCATGCCGTCGCGCACCGCGCCGATGCGCAGCGCGTCGCCGTCGTCGACCGCGATCGCCCGGCCGTGCTCGACCGGTTGCGCCGTCGCGCCCTCGATGGACGCGTCGACGAGCGCGCCGGTCAGGGCGACGACGGCCGCGCCGCGGAAGCGCAGGGTCGCGCCGCCGCCCGCGAGCTCGAGCCCCGCCTCGCCGGGAGCGTTGCCGACGGCGCGGTTCGCCTCGCGGAGCGCCGTGCGGTCGGCGGTGCCCGAGGCCGCGACGCCCTGCGCCGCGAGTCCCGGCCTGCCGAGGTCCTGCACGAGCAGCTGGAGCCCCGGGCGCTCGACCTCGATCGCGTGCTCGGCGAGCACCGGCTCGCGCTCGGCCGGCGCGATGGTCGCGAGCGCTCGCTCAACGCGCTCGAAGCGCACGGTCGCGCCGGGCGCGAGGAGCGCCGGCGGCTGCCGCTCGAGGTCCCACATCGCGGTGTCGGTGCGACCGATGAGCTGCCAGCCGCCCGGGCTCTCCTTCGGGTACACGCCCGAGAAGCGGCCGGCGAGGGCGACCGAGCCGGCGGGGATGCGCGTGCGCGGCGACGAGCGGCGCGGCACGTCGAAGAGCGGGTCGTCGCCGACGAGGTAGCCGAAGCCGGGGGCGAAGCCGGTGAACGCGACCGTCCAGGTCGCCGCCTGGTGGCGGGCGACGAGCTCGTCTGCCGGCACGCCGAGGAGTCGCGCGACCTCGTCGAGGTCCTCGCCGTCGTAGCGCACGGGGATCGTGACGACGTGGTCGCTCGCGGCCGCCGCCTCAGCGGGCTCGACCGCGAGGAGCCGCTCCGCGAGCACGTCGGCCGCGACGAGCGTCGGGTCGAAGCGCACGAGCACGGTGCGCGCGGCGGGCACGAGCTCGGTGACGCCGGGGAGCGCCGCGTCGCGCAGCGCGGGTAGCAGGCGCATCGCCGCGTCGAGGTCGGCGGCCTCGAGCAGCAGCGCGGTGTCGGCCGCGGGCAGCACGCGCGTCGGCGAGCCCGTCACCGGAGGAACTCGGCGTCCGGCACGTCGGTGACGAACATGTGCCCCGGCGCGTGCGTCACCGCGAACGGCGGGCGCGACGCCATGATCGCGGCCTGCGGCGTCACGCCGCACGCCCAGAACACGGGCACGTCGCCGTCCTGCAGCGCGGGCGGGTCGCCGAAGTCGGGCGCGTCGAGGTCGGCGATGCCGAGCGACGAGGGATCGCCGACGTGCACGGGCGCGCCGTGCACGGCCGGGTAGCGGCCCGAGATGCCGACCGCGTCGGCGACCCTCCCCGCCGGGATGGGCCGCATCGAGACCACGAGCTCGCCGCCGAGCCGCCCGGCGCTCGCGCACGCGGTGCTCGTGCGGTACATCGGCACGTTGCGCCCCGCCTCCCGGTGGCGGATGGGGATGCCCGCGTCGACGAGCCCCGCCTCGAACGTGAACGAGCAGCCGATGAGGAACGAGACGAGGTCGGGATGCTCGACCCACGCGGCGCTCGCGTCGGCCGTCTCCTCGGCGAGCTCGCCGTCTCGCCAGATGCGGTACGCGGGGATGTCGGTGCGGACGTCGCTCCCCGGCGCGAGCCGCGACTCGACGCGCCCCGCCTCGAGCACCTCGAGCACGGGCATCGGCTTCGGGTTGCGCTGCGCGAACAGCAGCGTCTCGAACGCCCAGTCGGCGGGCACGGCGATGAGGTTCGCCTGCACGAGGCCGTGCGCGACGCCGCTCGTGGGCACGACGGTGCCCGCGCGGTAGGAGGCGCGCGCCTCGCGCGCCTCGGCGAGCTGCGCCGCAGTCGCGCTGGCCCTCATCCCCCTGGCGCTCATCGCGCGGTCCCCGCGAAGGGTGCGATCGTCACATCCGCCGCCTCGAGCGCCGCGCGCGTCGCCTCGGCCATCGCGATCGCGCCCGCGCTGTCGCCGTGCACGCAGATCGACTCCGCGCGCACCGCGACGTCGGTGCCGTCCACCGCCTCGATGACGCCCTCGTGCGCGAGCCGCACCATCCGCGCCGCGACGAGCGCCGGGTCGTGCAGCACCGAGCCCGGCTCGGTGCGCGAGACGAGCAGACCCTCGGGCGTGTAGGCGCGGTCGGCGAACGCCTCGGCGGCGGTCTCGAGCCCCGCGCGCTCGGCGACGTCGAGCACGACGCCGCCGGCGAGCCCGAGCAGCACGAGCGACGGGTCGACCGCGCGGATCGCGGCGACGACGTCCTTCGCCTGCCGCTCGTCGCGGGCGATCGTGTTGTAGAGCGCGCCGTGCGGCTTGACGTAGACGGCCATGCCGCCGACGGCGCCCGCGAGCGCCTGCAGCGCGCCGAGCTGGTACTCGACGTGCGCCTGCAGGGTGGCGGAGTCCACGTCTCGCGCGAGGCGCCCGAAGCCCTCGTAGTCGCGGTAGCCGGGATGCGCGCCGATCGCGACGCCGTTCGCGACCGCCGCCTCGAGCGTCGCCCGGATGCCCTCGGGGCTGCCGGCGTGGAACCCGCACGACACGTTGGCGCTCGTGACGACGCGCAGCATCGCCTCGTCGTCGCCGACGACGCGGTCCGGCACGTTCTCGCCGAGGTCGGAGTTGAGGTCGATGGTGCTCATGCTCACGCCCCCATGCCGAGGAAGGCGAAGATCGGGCCGATCGAGTTCGCGCCCATCCAGAAGCTCAGCAGGGTCGCGATCGTGCCGACGATGAGCAGCCACTTCGGGTAGCGGTAGCCGCCCAGGACGTCGCGCTGCCGGAACCAGCCGATGTACATGAAGATCGACAGGCCGATCGGCAGGATCAGCCCGTTGAAGCCGCCGACGAAGACGAGCAGCGCGGCCGGGGCGGTGCCGATGAGCGCGAAGACGAGCAGCGAGACGAGGATGAAGGCGACCGTCGCGAGCTGCAGCGGCCAGCCGCCCGCGAGCCGCTTCGAGAAGACCGAGAGGAACGTCGCCGAGGTGTAGGCGGCGCCGATCACCGACGTGAGCGCCGCGGCCCAGAAGATGAAGCCGAAGATGCGGATGCCCGCGTCGCCGAGCACGACGCCGAACGCCTGCGCCGCCGGGTTGGCGGCCTGGCCCGAGACGTCGAGCGCGACGCCCGAGGCGACGACGCCGAGGATCGCGAGGAAGAGCACGTAGCGCATGATGCCGGTGACGAGGATGCCCTGCATCGAGGCGCGGTGGACGCCCTTGATGTGGTCGGTCCCGGTGAGGCCCGACTCGAGGTAGCGGTGCGCGCCCGCGTACGTGATGTAGCCGCCCACCGTGCCGCCGACGATCGTCGTGATGGTGGCGAAGTTGATCGTGTCGGGCACGAAGGTCTGCCGCAGCGCCTCGCCGACCGGCGGGGCCGAGGCGATCGCGACGACGACCGTCATGAGGATCATGCCGAGGCCGAGCACCATCACGGTGAGGTCGACCGCGCGGCCCGCCTTCTTGAACAGGAAGATGCCGATCGCGAGCAGGCCGGTGAGGAGCCCGCCGATCTTGGGATCGATGCCGAGCAGGGCGTTGAGGCCGAGCCCGCCGCCGGCGATGTTGCCGATGTTGAACGCGAGCCCGCCGATGACGATGAGGACGGCGAGCACGTGGCCGGAGTACGGCACCGCGTCGTTCGCGAGGTCGCCGGCGCGCTTGCCGGAGACGGTGATCATGCGCCAGATGTTCATCTGCACGGCGAAGTCGATGAGCACCGAGACGAGGATGGCGAACGCGAACGCGGCGCCGAGCGTGGCCGTGAAGGTCGCGGTCTGCGTGATGAACCCCGGGCCGATCGCCGAGGTCGCCATCAGGAAGATGGCGCCGAGGATCGGGCCCCTGCGGCTCCTCGCGAACGCCTTCGCCTTCTGCTTCGCGTCGGGCTCGGACTCGGTGGCCTGCTGTGCGTCGGACATCGCGGTTCCCATCTCCATCGGTGGGCCCTCCGTTCGCGGACGCGCGACCGAGAGCACCATCATCGTAGGGCAGACTGGCGCAGATTGTTGAACAATCTGCGTCGATCGTGTTTCGAGCACGTTGCGGTGCCCCTACGATCGAGCCATGCTCCAGCCCGCTCCCTCGCTCGCCGACGTGCTGCGCGAGCAGATCATCGCGGGCGACTTCGAGCCCGGCGCTCGCTTGTCGGAGGCTGCGCTCGCGGCGCAGCTCGGCGTCTCGCGCAACACCCTGCGCGAGGCCTTCCGCGTGCTCGCCCAGCACGGGCTCGTCGAGCACGTGCCCCACCGCGGCGTCTCGGTCGCCTCCCCCTCGACCGCCGACGTCATCGACATCTACCGCGCCAGGCGACTCATCGAGTGCGGTGTGCTGCGCGCCGCGTCCCCGCTGCATCCGGGCGTCGCCGTGATGCGGCTCGCGCTCGAGCGCGGCGAGTCGGCGGTCGAGGCGGGCGACTGGGTGACGGTCGGCACCGCGAACATGGCCTTCCACCGCGCGCTCATCGCCCTCTCCGACAGTCCGAGGCTCGAGCGCTCGCACGGCCAGCTGGCCGCGGAGCTGCGGCTCGCCTTCCTCGCGATCGACGACCCGGAGTCGCTGCACCGACCGTTCGTGGCGCGCAATCGCGCCGTGCTCGAGGCGCTCACCGGCGACGGCCCGGAGGCGGCGGCCGACGCGCTCGAGCGCTACCTCATCGACTCCGAGCGGCTCGTGCTCGGCGCCTACTCGCGCATGGGGCGCAGCTAGCAGCCTGGGAGCGCCGCTCCCCCGATGGTCGCGCCCTGGCTGCCGCGGGAGGATCGGTCGATGCTCGATCCCGCCGGGGAGCGTCCCCGGCGGAGGAGGACGCACATGCCCATCGCACTCATCACCGGCGGCAGCCGCGGGCTCGGCCGAGCCGCGGCGCTCGCCCTCGCCGACAGCGGCCACGACATCGTCATCACCTACCGCACGGGCCAGTCGCAGGCGGCGGAGGTCGTCGACCGCGTGGTCGCGACAGGCCGGCGCGCGGTCGCCCTGCAGCTCGACGCAGCGGACGGCGCATCCGTCGGCGCGTTCGCGACCGCGCTGCCGGACGCCCTCGCGTCGCTCGGCGGCGACCGGCTCGGGGTGCTCGTGCAGAACGCCGGCGTCGCCGGCCGCACCCCGCTCGGCGCGATCGACGAGGACGCGGTGCAGCAGCTGTTCGACGTCCACGTCAAGGGCGTCGTGCTGCTGACGCAGGCGCTCGAGCCGCTCATCGCGGACGGCGGCCGCATCATCACGCTCTCGAGCGGCCTCGCGCGGTTCACGGCACCCGGCATGTCGGTCTACGGCGCGATGAAGGCGGCCGTCGAGTCGCTGACGCGCTCCTGGGCCGCCGAGCTCGGGCACCGCGGCATCACCGTCAACGCGATCGCACCCGGCCCGACGGCGACCGACTTCGCCGGCGGGATGATCCGCGACGACGAGGCGTACCGGCGCGGCATCGTCGCGATGACGGCGCTGGGCCGCGTGGGCGAGCCGACCGACATCGGCGGCGCGATCGCCCTGCTCGCGGATCCGCGCTCCGGCTGGGTCACGGGGCAGCGCATCGAGGTCTCCGGCGGCGCGAGGCTCTGAGGTGCACACTGGCGGCATGGACCGCGCCCAGCTCGCCGACTTCGTGCGCTCGCGCCGGCTCGCGATGCAGCCGGAGGACGTCGGGCTGGCGCGCGGCCCCCGCCGCCGCACCGCGGGGCTCCGCCGTGAGGAGCTCGCGGCCCTGTGCCTCATGAGCGTCGACTACCTCACGCGCATCGAGCAGGGCAGGTCGACGCAGCCGAGCACGCAGATGCTCGCCGCGATCGCCCGCGGCCTCCGGCTCGATCGCGCCGAGCGCGACCACCTGCTGCGGCTCGCGGGGCTCGAGCCGCAGCGCACGGTGCTCGACGAGCACGTGGCCCCCGGCCTCATGCGCGTGCTCGATCGGCTCGCCGACACCCCCGTGCAGGTGCTGTCCGCGATCGGCGAGGTGCTCGTGCAGACGGCGCCGGCGGCCGCCCTGTTCGGCGACGTGACGGCGCGCACGGGGCTCGACCGATCCGTCGTGCATCGCTGGTTCACCGATCCCGCGTCGCGCGCCGTCTACCCCGAGCGCGACCACGGCCTGCGCGGCCGCGCATTCATCGCCGAGCTGCGGCAGGCGGCGGCCGACCCCGTGACGGCCGAGCGCGCGCAGCGCATCGTCGCCGCGCTGCGGTCGTCGAGCGAGGAGTTCCGGGGCATCTGGGCGGCCCACGAGGTGGGCGTCGCCCACGGCCCCGAGAAGGTGCTCGTGCACCCCGAGCTCGGCGAGATCGAGGCGCAGTGCCAGCGGCTCATCGACGCCGACACCGGGCAGCGGCTGCTCGTCTTCACGGCGACGCCCGGCACGGTCAGCGCGGAGCGGCTCCGGCTGCTCGCGGTCGTCGGGGTGCAGCGGCTGGGTTGAGCTGCGAGAGGGCCGGCGCTCTCGCTCGCCCCTCGGGACGGGACGGGCCTCGGCGCGCGGCGAGGCGGGGGCCCGAAAGGGCCGCCGCTCTAGCTCGCCTCCTCGGCCGAGGACGGCCTCGGCGTCAGGCGAGGAAGGGCCAGAAATGGCCCTTCCTAACTCGCCTGACGCATCTGCCGCAGGTCGCGCTTCAGGTCGTGGAGCTCGTCGCGGATGCGCGCCGCAAGCTCGAACTTCAGCTCGCCCGCCGCCTCGGTCATCTGCGCCGTGAGGTCGGCGATGATCGACTCGAGCTGCGTCGGGCCGTCCATCGAGGAGCGGTCGCGCGCGAGCCTCGGCGTCGGAGCGCCGCGGCGGGAGCCCTGCAGCAGCTCGTCGGTGTCGGCCTGCTCGCGCGAGAGCACCTCGGTGATGTCGGCGATGCGGCGCCGCAGCGGCGTCGGATCGATGCCGTGCTCGAGGTTGTACGCGACCTGCACGGCGCGGCGGCGATCGGTCTCGTCGATCGCGAGCCGCATCGAGTCGGTGATGCGGTCGGCGTACATGTGCACCTCGCCCGAGACGTTGCGTGCGGCGCGCCCGATCGTCTGGATGAGCGACGTCGACGAGCGCAGGAAGCCCTCCTTGTCGGCGTCGAGGATCGCCACGAGCGACACCTCGGGCAGGTCGAGGCCCTCGCGCAGCAGGTTGATGCCGACGAGCACGTCGAACAGGCCCTGGCGCAGCTGCGTGAGCAGCTCGACGCGGCGCAACGTGTCGACGTCGGAGTGCAGGTAGCGCACGCGCACGCCCGCCTCGGTGAAGTACTCGGTGAGCTCCTCGGCCATCTTCTTCGTGAGCGTCGTCACGAGCACGCGCTCGTCGCGCTCGGCGCGCACCCGGATCTCCTCGAGCAGGTCGTCGATCTGGCCCTTCGTGGGCTTGACGACGAGCTGCGGGTCGACGAGTCCCGTCGGTCGGATGATCTGCTCGACGACCGTGCCGGCGAGCCCCATCTCGTACTTGCCGGGCGTCGCCGACAGGTAGACCTTCTGCGGCGTGCGCTCGAGGAACTCGTCGAACTTGAGCGGGCGGTTGTCGAGCGCGCTCGGCAGGCGGAACCCGTGCTCGACGAGCGAGCGCTTGCGGCTCGCGTCGCCCTCGTACATCGCACCGATCTGCGGCACCGTGACGTGCGACTCGTCGATCACCACGAGGAAGTCGTCGGCGAAGTAGTCGAGCAGGCAGTGCGGCGGCTCGCCGGCCTCGCGGCCGTCGATGTGCCGGGAGTAGTTCTCGATGCCCGAGCAGAACCCGATCTGCTCCATCATCTCGAGGTCGAACGTGGTGCGCATCCGGAGCCGCTGGGCCTCGAGCAGCCTGCCCTCCCGCTCGAGCACCGTGAGTCGCTCGTCGAGCTCGTCGCGGATGCGGTCCATCGCGCGCTGCATGCGCTCGTTGCCGGCCACGTAGTGGCTGCCGGGGAAGATCGAGACCGACTCGAGCGTCTCGAGCACCTCGCCGGTGAGCGGGTGCAGCTTCGAGAGCGCCTCGATCTCGTCGCCGAAGAGCTCGATGCGGATCGCGTGCTCCTCATACATCGGGATGATCTCGATCGTGTCGCCGCGCACCCGGAACGTGCCGCGGGTGAACGCGACGTCGTTGCGCTGGTACTGCATCGACACGAAGCGGCGCAGCAGCGCCTGGCGGTCGATGCGCATGCCGATCTGCAGCGCGACCATCGCCTCGAGGTACTCCTCGGGGGTGCCGAGGCCGTAGATGCACGAGACGGTCGAGACGACCACGACGTCGCGGCGCGACAGCAGCGCGTTCGTCGCGGAGTGCCGCAGGCGCTCGACCTCGGCGTTGAGCGACGAGTCCTTCTCGATGAAGGTGTCGGTCTGCGGGATGTACGCCTCGGGCTGGTAGTAGTCGTAGTACGAGACGAAGTACTCGACGGCGTTGTTCGGCAGCAGCTCGCGGAACTCGTTCGCGAGCTGCGCGGCGAGCGTCTTGTTGTGGGCGAGCACGAGCGTCGGGCGCTGCACCTGCTCGACGAGCCACGCGGTCGTCGCGCTCTTGCCGGTGCCGGTCGCGCCCAGCAGCACGACATCGGTCTCGCCGCGCGCGAGGGCCTCGGTGAGCTCGCGGATCGCCTTGGGCTGGTCACCCGAGGGCGTGTAGTCGCTGATGACCTCGAAGGGCCGCACTGCACGGGTGGGTTGCATGCCTCCAGCCTACGAGCGGGCGCCCACATCCCCGCTGGACAGCCGCTCCCACAGCGCGTCCGTCTGCGCGAGGGTGTGCTCGACGTCGCCGTCGGTGTCGATCACCTCGTCGGCGATCGCGAGCCGGCGCTCGTCGCTCGCCTGCGACGCGACGCGCGCTCGCGCATCCGCCTCGGTCATGCCGCGCAGCGCGACGAGCCGGGCGATCCGCGTCTCGGCCGGCGCGTGCGCGACGACGACGAGGTCCCACGGGTCGTCGGCGCGCGCCTCGACGAGCAGCGGCACGTCGTAGACGACGACGGTCCGCGGGTCGCGCTCGAGCGCCTCGCGGAAGCGGCGCGCCGACTCCGCGGCGACCGCGGGGTGCACGATCGCGTTGAGCCGCTGCCTCGCCTCGTCGTCGGCGAACACGACCGCGCCGAGGGCCGCGCGGTCGAGCGAGCCGTCGGCGAGCAGCATGCCCTCGCCGAAGGCGTCGGCGATGGCGAGCAGCACGGGCATGCCGGGCTGCTGCAGCTCGCGCACGACGGCATCGGCGTCGACGACGACGGCACCGCGCGAGGCGAGCCGGTCGGCGATCGTGGACTTGCCGGAGGCGATGCCGCCGGTGAGCGCGACGAGGGGCATGGATCGAGTCTCGCACGGCAGGTGCTGAGGCAACGGCAAGGGCGCACTGCGGCCGGGCGGCAGCGCCCTTGAGGCGACGGTCGTAGCCTCGCCGCAATCCGCGCCGGAGGGAGGAGCCGTGGCTGCGATCCGTCGCCTGGCCATCGCCCTGCTGGCGCTGAGCGCGCTCGCGGCCGCCATCACGGCCGTCCTGTGGGGAGCGGCGCTCGCCGGTCTCGCGCACACCTCGGTGATCGCGACCGACGCGATGCGGCCGGCCTTCGTCACCGGCGACCTCGTCGTCTCGACACCCGTCCCGGCGGCGGAGCTGCGCCCGGGCGACATCATCAGCCTGCCGATCGCGGGCGCGACCCAGCTCGTCACCGAGCGGGTGATCGAGATCTCACGGCTCCCTGACGGCGAGTGGTCGATCATCGCGCGCAGCGACGAGGCCGAGCCGGCCGTCGCCGCCGAGCACATCGTCGGCGCCCGGGCGTGGCAGCCGACGGTGCGCGTGCCGGTCGTGGGCGGCGTCGCGGCGGCAGTGCTCGAGCCGCAGGTGGGGCTGCCGCTGCTCGCGCTGTTCGGGGCGCTCGTGGCCGCCGCGATGCTCTGGCGCGGACCCCGTTCGACCGCGGAGCGGCCCGCATGATGCCGCCGCGCGGGCCGGACGGTCTTCAGGGGCCCGCGTCGACGGTACGATCACCTCGAAGCACCGCGTCACGAGGTGCGGAACGTGGGGATGCAATGGACGAGGACGTCGCGGTCGTCATCGAGGACGGCGAAGACATCCGGGAGCTGCTCGCGCAGGTCCTGACGCAGGGCGGGTTCCGGGTGCACACCGCCGCGGACGGCGCCACCGGCGTCGATCTCGTGCGCGAGCACGATCCGATCGTGGTCACGGTCGACGTCAACATGCCGGGCATCGACGGCTTCGAGACCGCGCGCCAGATCCGCAGCATCAGCACGGCCTACCTCGTGATGATCACCGCTCGAGGCGATGAGATCGACACGCTCGTGGGCCTGCAGACGGGCGCGGACGACTACATCGTCAAGCCCTTCCGGCCGCGCGAGCTGCGCGCCCGGATCGAGGCGATGATGCGCAGGCCGCGATCGCTCGCCTCCTCCCACCCGTCGGTCGGGCAGGTCGCGGCGTCCCCCGCCGCGCCGTCGGCGCCCTCGGTGCCGACGCCCCAGTCGACGCTCGTCACCGCGCCGATGCAGGCGGCGCAGCCGCCGTCGACGCCGTGGATCGACGACGACATCGACGCCGTGCCGCTCGAGCACCGCGGACTGCGGCTCGAGCCGGGCGCCCGGGTCGTCGAGCTCGAGGGCAGCGAGGTCGAGCTCACGCGCAGCGAGTTCGACATCCTGCGGATGCTCCTCGGCTCCGGCAGGCGCGTGGTGAGCAAGCTGCAGCTCGCCGGCATGCTGCGCGGCGAGCGCGGCGAGCCCGACCACTACTTGAGCGAGCACGACGCGCGCGCGATCGAGGTGCACGTCGCGAACCTGCGCAGGAAGCTCGGCGAGTCACCGTCCGAGCCGCGCTGGATCGAGACCGTGCGCGGCGTGGGCTACCGCAGGACGGCCTGACCGCCGCGATCGGCCCCGTCGGCGTCGTCGTCCTCGCCGGCGACGACCACGCTGACGTCGTCGCTCTGGATCGCGCGCCGCGCAGCCGCGCGCGCCGCGTCGAGCAGCGTCTCGCGGTCGTAGCCGCTCGTGCTCGTGACGCTCAGGCCCATGCCGATCGGCGGGATCACGGGCACGCCCGCCGTGCGCAGCTGGTCGAGCATCGCTCGGTGCATGCGGGAGGCGAGCTGGCGCGCCTCGGCGGGTGACGCGGGCTGGAACGCGAGCAGCAGCTGGCCCTCGTCGTCGGTGCCCATCGCGGCCGTCGTCGGCGAGAGCCTGCGCACCGCGGCGCGCGCGGCCTGGCGCACGTGCTCGGCCTCGTCGGCGCCGAACGCGGTCGAGATGCGGCCGAGCGCGTCGATCTTCACCACGAGCACCGCGAACAGCTCGGCCCGACGGTTCGCGCGCATGAGCCGGCCGCCGAGCACCCGCACGAACGAGGGCGTCAGCAGCACGCCGTCGGGCGCGATCGCCATGAGCGTCGAGTCCTCGGTGCCGCGCAGCCGCACCTGCTCCGCGCGCAGCACCGAGGTGACGACGACGGTCACGATCACGACGCAGATCGTCAGGATGCTCACGAACGGCGTGCCGAGGCGGGTCTGGAGGAGCGGATGCTCGGCGTCGAAGGCGAGGACGATCACGCAGCGCGCGAGCTGCAGGACCGCGACGAGGCCGAGGGTCGCGCTCAGCCCCAGCGCGGTGCGGCTGCGCCGCATCGAGCCCTGCGTCGCCTCGAACGCCGTGAGGCCCGAGAACACGGCGTTGAGGCCGTACACGAGCCATGCCGAGCGGCCCTCCGCCTCCTGGCCGTCGAAGAGCACGAGGCCGAGCGTCAGCGCGGCCCCGGCGACCACCGTCGCGGCGGTCCGGCGCAGCCGGTGGCCGTTGAAGACGCGGCAGCCGAGCCAGAGGAGGCCGAGCGCCGCGGTCCAGGCCGCGTTGCCGACCCCGACGAGCCACCACGCGTCGCCGCTCACGAGCCGAACGATGTAGGCCTCGGTCGCGATCATGGCGCAGATGAAGCCGAGCGCCCAGACGCGCCCGGCGCGGTCGTCCTTGCGGAGCATGGTCTCGAGCACGAACACGCCGCCCGCGACGTGCACGACCACCGCGGTGAGGAACTGGATGGTGCCGATGTCGAGCGTCATGCCATGGCTCCTCGTCTGACGAGCGGCAGGCGCACGACGAACGTCGCACCGCCGCCCGGCTCGCTCTGCACGGTGATCTCGCCGCCGTGCGCGCGCACGAGGTCGCGACTGATCGCGAGCCCGAGGCCGTTGCCGGGCGACATGTTGCCGACCGGGGCGGCGCGGAACCTGCGCTCGAAGAGCCGCGGCAGCGCTTCCTCGGGGATCCCCGGCCCGTCGTCGCGAACGACGAGCCACGCGTGCTTGTCGTCGCACGTGACGCCGACCTCGATGAGGCCGTCGCCGGTGTGGTAGCTGACGGCGTTGCCGACCAGATTGTCGACGACCTGCCGGATGCGCAGCGGATCGATGTCGGCCTCGACCGACTCGATGCCCGCGGTGTCGATGCGGATGTTGCGGGCGGCGGCACGCGGCTCCATCGCCTCGAGCGACGCCTGCACGACCCGCGCGAGGTCCTCGCGCACGAGCGTGACGTCGAAGCGCCCGGGTCCGTCGCCGGTGGCGGCGAGCACGTCGCCGATGATGACGAGCAGGCGGGATGCGTTGCGCTCGGCGATCTCGAGGCTGCGGCGAGCGTGCGGCCCGACGTCGCCGCCGTCGAGCGCGAGGTCGAGGTGGCCGAGCACGCTCGTGAGCGGTGTGCGCAGCTCGTGGGAGACGGATGCGACGAGCTCGTCGCGCATCTGGCCCGCGAGCTGCTCGGCGGTCACGTCGCGCGTGATGAGGATCGCGCCGACGTCGGCGCCGTCGACGTCGACGAGCCGTCGCGCCGTCGACTGCAGCGCGCGCCTGCCCTCGCCCGGCCGGCCCTGCCAGCACAGCACGTTCTCGAACACCTCGCCCCTGCGGGCGCGCGCGGCCGGCGACTGGCCCGGCTCGACGCGGGTCACGCCGTCGGCGTCGTAGAGCTCCGCGGACTCGTCGAACGCGTTGAGCCGCAGGTGCGCGTCGTTCTCGACCGAGATCGACCCGTCGGCACCGATCCGGACGACGCCGAAGTCGACCGCGTCGAGCACCTCGCTCACCGCGTCCTCCTGCCGGCGCGCCCGCTCGACGGCGTGGTCGAGGTACGACGCCTGCTCGTCGAGCAGCGCGCGCTGGGCGGCGGCGCGCCGCGCCGCGACGTACGCCACGATCGATGCGGCCGAGAGCGCGAGCGGGCCGAGGTAGGTCTCCACGGGGTTGATGGCCTGGTCGAGCATGACGTGCGCGACCCAGAAGAGCACCGACGAGCCGCCCGCGCCGACCACGAGGCCGCGCCAGCCGCCGACGGTCGCGAGCCAGGTCGCGGGCACCATCCACAGCAGCCAGAGCTCGGAGTCGGGATCCCCCAGCTGCAGCAGGAAGATCGCGAGCAGGTCGCCGATCGGCACGATGCCCACCCAGCGCGGATGCACGCGGTTCCAGGGCACGATGAGCGCGATGACGGTGAGCGCGAACAGCACGAGCATGCCGACGAACAGCACGTCGCCGGATGCGAGCTCGCCCACCACGACCACGAGTCCGCACGCGACGAGGCACGCCGCGGCGAGCAGCAGCTGGTTGACGGCGGTGGCGCGCTCGCGGGTACGGTCGGGTCGCACCGCGTCGGTGCGGCTCGCCGTGCCCGGGGCGCTCATGGGATGACGCTACCGCGCGCGGCGGGCTGTCGGCGCACGCGGCGGCTCCCACGGCTACGATCGCGGCAGGCGGCGATCCGCCGCGGAGGGGAGGCATCGTGCTCGAGGTCCTGACCGGCACCGGACTGGCTGCGGCCGCCGGCATGAACGCCTACGTGCCGCTGCTCGTCGTCGGCGTCGCGAACCGCTTCTTCCCGGATGCGCTGCAGCTGCCGGACGGGTGGGCGTGGCTGTCGAACGGCTGGGTGCTCGGCATCCTCGCGGTGCTGCTCGTCGTCGAGGTCGTCGCCGACAAGATCCCCGCCGTCGACAGCGTCAACGACGTCATCCAGTCGATCGTGCGCCCGACGGCCGGCGGGCTCGCCTTCGGGTCGTCGTCGACCGCATCCACGGTCGCCGTCACCGACCCAGCCGCGTTCTTCGCGTCGAACCAGTGGGTGCCGATCGTCGTCGGCGCCGTGATCGCGCTCGCGGTGCACGTGGGCAAGGCCGTCACACGGCCCGCGGCGAACGTCGCGACCGCGGGGGCCGCGGCGCCCGTCGTCTCGACGATCGAGGACGTGGGCGCGATCGGCATCTCACTGCTCGCGATCGTCGCGCCGCTGCTCGTGCTGCTCGCGCTCGCGATGCTCGGGCTGCTCGGCTGGTCGCTCTGGCGCACCGCGAAGCGCAGGCGCAACGCCGACCTGCGGTCGGCGACGCAGCGGCTCGCCGACTCCTAGCCCGCGCGCTGCTCGCCGGGCACGGCTGCGACCGCATCCATGTGCCACGCCCCGCGCCAGCGCGCCACCCGGCCGTCGGCGTCGCGCTCGGCGATCGCGAGCTCGTGGCCGGAGCCCATGCCCGTGGCGGCCGCGATCCGCACCCGGTCCGCATCCTCGGGCGTGAGCACGTCGACCGCCTGGAGCGGATCGGCGGCGGTCGGCGCGATCGCGAGCAGCCGGCCGCCGAGCTCGACGACGTCGACGCGGCCCCAGATGCTCGAGAACGTGCCCTCGAAGGAGCGCGCGAGCGCGAGTGCCTCGTCGTCGGGCGCCTCGACCGGGTCGAGCGCCGTCGACACGATGCGCGCGACGCCGACCGCGAGCTCCTCGGCGGCACCGTCGATCGCGTTCGTGAGCACGCTCACCACGACGTCGCGCTCGGCGTCGACGAGCGTGCGCGTGGCCTGTCCCGTCCACGCTCCCCCGTGGCCCACCCACGTGCGGCCCTGGATCTCGCGCAGCATGAGCCCGAGCCCGTACCCGGCCGAGCTCCCGTCGCGCCCCGTCGTCGACCACAGCTGCTGCCGCATCCGCCGGCGGCTCGCCGCCTCCAGCAGCCGGTCGTCCGCGTCGGTGACGGTGCGGAGCAGGTCGGTGAGCTCCGCCGCCGTCGACACGGCACCGGTCGCGGCGGCGAGGGCGCCGGTCGCGGGGCTGCCGAGCGTCGCGCGCTCGGCCTCGGAGTGGAGGGCGCCGTGCCCAGTGACGAGTGGGCCGGTGACGAGCGGGCCGAGGTCGGCGGGCGGATCGGAGGGCAGGTCGGCGCTCGTCGCCGAGAGCCCGAGCGGCGCGAGCACGAGCGACTCGAGCGCGTCGGCGTAGCTCGAGCCCGTCACGGCCTCGACGACCAGCGAGAGCAGGCCGAAGCCGACGTTCGAGTACTTGAACTCCGTCGACGCCGGGATGCGCGCGACGCCCGCCCGAGCGAGCGCGAGCAGGCGCTCGGCGTCGGGGAAGTCGGCCGCGAGGTGCCAGTGCGCGACGTCGTCGCCGTCGCGCACCGCGCCGCCCCCGTGCGAGACGAGCTCGCGGACGAGCAGCGCGCCCGCGTCGGTGCCGGCCAGCGCCGGCACGTGCTGCTGCGCCTCGTCGTCGAGCCGCACGCGCCCGGCCTCGACGAGCCGCATCGTGGCGAGCGCGGCGAGCGACTTCGAGTGGGAGGCGATGCGGAAGCGGTGCCGGGTGGAGAGCGCCTCCCCCGTCGCCTGATCGGCCGTGCCGTGGGCGCTGTCGAGCACGAGGGTGCCGCCGACCCGCACGGCGACTTGCACGCCCGGGATCCGCAGGCGCCAGCGCCGGTAGGCGAGCCACCGATCGGCGTACTCGAGGGCGTGCGGGAGCGGCTCGACGAGGGGCATGCAGCGATCCTGCCACGCGCATTCGCCGGGAACGCGGAAGCGGGCCGCACCGGTCAGGTGCGGCCCGCTTCGTGGGGGTGCTACTCGGCGGAGCCGGTGAGCTTCTCGCGGAGTGCGGCGAGCGCCTCGTCGTCGGCGAGCGTGCCGACGCCGGACTCCTCGGTCGAGCCGCCGAACGACGACGCTCCCGCAGGTGCCTCGCTCGTGTGCAGCTCGGCGTCGCGAGCAGCGGCGACCTGCGCCTTGTGCGCCTCCCAGCGCGTCTGCGCTGCGGCGTACTCGGCCTCCCAGGCCTCGCGCTGCGACTCGAAGCCTTCCTTCCACTCGTTCGTCTCGGGGTCGAAGCCCTCCGGGAACTTGTAGTTGCCCTGCTCGTCGTACTCGGCGAGCATGCCGTAGAGCGCCGGGTCGAAGTCGGTGCCCTCGGGGTCGACGCCCTCGTTCGCCTGCTTGAGCGAGAGCGAGATGCGGCGGCGCTCGAGGTCGATGTCGATGATCTTCACGAAGACCTCGTCGTTGACCGCGACGACCTGGTCAGCCGTCTCGACGTGCTTCGACGACAGCTCCGAGATGTGCACGAGGCCCTCGATGCCGTCCGCGACGCGCACGAACGCGCCGAACGTGACGAGCTTCGTGACCTTGCCCGGTGCGACCTGGCCGATGGCGTGGGTGCGGGCGAAGATCTGCCACGGGTCCTCCTGCGTCGCCTTGAGCGACAGCGAGACGCGCTCGCGGTCGAGCTCGACGGTGAGGATCTCGACGGTGACCTCCTGGCCGACCTCGACGACCTCCGACGCGTGCTCGATGTGCTTCCACGAGAGCTCGGAGACGTGCACGAGGCCGTCGACGCCGCCGAGGTCGACGAACGCGCCGAAGTTGACGATCGACGAGACGACGCCCTTGCGGACCTGGCCCTTCTGGAGCGACTGCAGGAACTGGCCGCGCGATGCCGACTGGGTCTCCTCGAGCAGCGCACGACGCGAGAGCACGACGTTGTTGCGGTTCTTGTCGAGCTCGAGGATCTTCGCCTCGATCTCCTGGCCGAGGTACGGCGTGAGGTCGCGGACGCGGCGCAGCTCGATGAGCGACGCGGGCAGGAAGCCGCGCAGGCCGATGTCGACGATGAGACCGCCCTTGACGACCTCGATGACCGTGCCGGTGACGACACCGTCCTCGTCCTTGATGCGCTCGACGTCGCCCCATGCGCGCTCGTACTGGGCGCGCTTCTTGGAGAGGATCAGACGACCCTCCTTGTCCTCCTTCTGGAGGACGAGCGCCTCGACGGTGTCGCCGACCTCGACGACCTCCGTCGGGTCGACGTCGTGCTTGATCGAGAGCTCGCGCGAGGGGATGACGCCCTCGGTCTTGTAGCCGACGTCGAGAAGGACCTCATCGCGGTCGATCTTGACGACGGTGCCCTCGATGAGGTCGCCGTCGTTGAAGAACTTCAGGGTCTTCTCAACGGCGGCCATGAAGTCATCGGCCGAGCCGATGTCGTTCACAGCGACCTGCTTGGGAGCCGTGGTCGTTGCAGTGGTCATAGAGTTCAAGGTGCCTTGTTGGGGGTATCGGGCCGGAGGGCATGCGGATGCCCATCCAGCGTTCGGATTGGATTCGTCACCACACGAGTGACCCGGCAAGCCTACACCGGGTCCGTCGGCCCGGACAACCGCGCATGGCGGCCGCGCGGGCCTCCATCGCCGGCCTCAGTCGTGCGCCTGAGTCGTGGGCCTCAGTCGTGTGCCAGCGCCGACCGCACGAGCATCGTGCCGAGCGGCTCCGCGCACATCCCCTCGCCGAGCGCCTCGTCGAAGAGTCCGCGCTCGACGAGCGAGCGGATCGCGGCGTCGCGGTCCGCCGTCGCGACGGCGATGAGCGCGGGGTCGGCGGCGGCGCGCCAGCGGGCGAGCGCCGCCTCGGTCTCGGCCTCGAGCGCGTCGAGCGACTCGTGCCACGCATCCACTCGCGCCTCGAGCTCGCGCTCCGCGGCTCGGCCGCGCAGCAGGCCGCGCAGGCCCGTGCTCGGCGGCCCGGGCTGCGGCTCCTCGGCGACGAGCCGCGTCGACTCCGCTCGGGCGCGGTCGCACACGGCGATCGGCTCGCCCGCGTGCGCGCCGAGCGCGGCGAGCTCGAGCAGCGCGAGCTGGTCGAAGTGCTCGACCGGCTCGCGCTGCGCCGCGGCTGCCTCGAGCGCGGTCACGCGCCTCGGAGGACGGCCTCGCGGAGCGTGTCGAGGCCGACGCCGCCGATGTTCAGCACCCGCGAGTGGAAGCGCTTGAGGTCGAACGCGTCGCCCTCGGCGTCCTTCGCCGCATCCCGGATCTGCTCGAAGATGCGCTGGCCGATCTTGTACGACGGCGCCTGTCCCGGCCAGCCGAAGTAGCGGTTGACCTCGAAGCGCACGAACGGCTCGTTCATGTTGACGTTGGACTTCATGAACTCGAACGCGTAGTCGAAGTCCCACTCCCCCGTGCCGTCGAGGCGCGGCTTGCCGAGGTGCACGCCGATGTCGAGCACGACGCGCGCGGCGCGCATCCGCTGGCCGTCGAGCATCCCGAGCCGGTCGGCCGGGTCGTCGAGGTAGCCGAGCGACTCCATGAGCCGCTCGGCGTAGAGCGCCCAGCCCTCGGCGTGGCCCGAGGTGCCGGCGAATGCGCGGCGCCACAGGTTGAGCTGGCCGCGGTTGAACGTCGCCTGCGCGATCTGCAGGTGGTGGCCCGGGACGCCCTCGTGGTAGACGGTCGTCAGCTCGCGCCACGTGTCGAACTCGGTGACGCCCTCGGGCACCGACCACCACATGCGGCCGGGCCGCGAGAAGTCGTCGGCCGGGCCGGTGTAGTAGATGCCGCCGGTCTGGGTGGGCGCGATCATGCACTCGAGCGCGCGGATGGGCTCGGCGATGTCGAAGTGCGAGCGGCCGAGCTCGTCGATCGCGCGGTCGCTCGTCTCCTGCATCCAGGCCTTGAGCGCGTCGGTGCCGTGCAGCTTGCGGCTCGCGTCGCCGTCGAGGAACGCGATCGCCTCCTGCACCGTCGCGCCGGGCTTGATCTCGCGCGCGATCGCCTCCTGCTCGTCGCGCATGCGCTCGAGCTCCTCGATGCCCCACGCGTAGGTCTCGTCGAGGTCGACGTCGGCGCCGAGGAAGCGGCGCGACATGAGCGAGTAGAACTCCCGGCCCACGGCGTCGACCGGGTTGGCGGATGCGGCGAGCTCGCCGCGCAGGAAGTCGGCGAGCCGCGCGTGCGCCTCGGTCGCGACGCTCGCGGCCTTCGCGAGGTCGGCGCGCAGCGACTCGGGCAGCTCGGCGTCGCCCGCCTTCGCGGAGCCGGCGAACTCGTGGAAGAAGCCGGCGCCGGGCTGGTAGTCGGCGAACTGCTCGAGCACGTTGTCGATCTGGCGGGCCGCGGGCGTGTTGCCCGTGGCGATGCCGTTGCGGAGCGAGGCGATGTAGCCGTCGATCGCGGCCGGCACGTTGCGCATCCGCTCGGCGATCGTCGCCCAGTCGTCCTCGGCCCCCGTCGCCATGAGGTCGAAGATGTCGCGGATGCCCGTGGCGGGGCTCGCGAGGTTGTTGAGGTCGCGGTCGCCCCAGCCGGAGGCCTCGACGTCGAGCTCCAGCTGCAGCTCGCGCGACAGGTCGGTCTTCGTCACCCAGTCGATGTCGTCGACGGGCTCGGCCGCCGAGAGGCTCGCGAGGGTCTCGGCGGCGAGCGCGGCGCCGACGGCACGACCCTCGGGCGAGTAGTCCCCGAATCCTGCCTTGTCGCCCTCGAGGCCGACGTAGACGTTGATCTCGGGGTTGAGGAGGGCCGCTCGGTGGACGTAGTCCTCGGCGATGCGGTCGATGTCGGTCTGCGGGCGCGCGGGTGCGCCGACGTTGGCGTCAGTCATGGCGACAGCCTAGAGCCGTCGGCGCGGCCCGCGGTTCAGGCCAGGGCGCCCATCACGTCGCGCTCGAAGAGCTCGATCCCGTCCTGCTCGAACGCGACCTCGGGCATGTAGGCGATGAGGGTGCCGAGGCCCGCCTCGCGCAGCGCCGCGACGTGATCGATGACCTGCTGCGGGGTGCCGACGACGGCGCCCTTCGTCGAGAAGCCCGTGCTGGCGTGCTCCGGCCGCATGGCGGAGTCGGCGCGGGCGTTCACCTCGTCGACGACGCGGCGCGCCTCAGCCTCGGTCTCGCGCACGACGATGTTGAGGTTCGAGGTCAGCCGCACCTCGGCGGGGTCGCGGCCCTCCTTCTCGAGGTGGCCGAGCAGCACGTCGCGCTTGCGCGCGAACTGGGCGGGTGCACCGCCGAAGTTCGTCGCATCCGCCCACTTCGCGGCGTAGCGGAGCGTGCGCTGCTCGCCGCCGCCCGCGATCCACGTGGGGATGCGCGGCCGGCCGTCGCGCCCGAGCTGCAGCGGCTGCGGCCGGCAGATGGCGCCGTCGACCGTGAACGACTGCGACTCGATCGTCGCCTCGCCCTCGGCCCACAGCCGCTGGATGATCTGCACACCGTCGCGCAGCGCCGAGATCCGGTCGCCGACGCCCGGGAAGCCGTAGCCGTAGGCGCGCCACTCGTGCTCGTACCAGCCCGCGCCGATGCCGAACTCGAGCCTGCCGCCGGAGATGAGGTCGACGGTCGCGGCGATCTTCGCGAGCAGCGCGGGGTTGCGGTAGCCCATGCACGTGCACATCTGGCCGAGCCGCACGCGCGAGGTGCTCGCCGCGAGGGCGGCCATGAGCGTCCACGCCTCGTGCGTCGCCTCGTCGGTCGGCTGCGGCGTCGTGTGCATGTGGTCGTAGACCCAGATGGAGTCCCACGCGCCCGCGTCCGCGCGCTGGGCGACGTCGAGCATCCGCTGCCACTGCGCCGCCGGGTCGATGCCGACGAGGTCGAGGCGCCAGCCCTGCGGGACGAAGAGGCCGAATCGGAGTGCGTCTGGAGTCATGAGGCGAGCCTAGGACGAGCGAGGCGCTTGACCCGCCGGATCGGCTGAGAGGACGATGAGCGCGCCGGTGCCGGCTCGGCCCCGAGCGGATCGAGGGGGTGCCCCGTGCACGACGTCACCGGGTCTGCCGCGGGCTCGCCGGTCGTGCGGCATCCGGCCCTCGCGGCCGCGCTGGGCGCGCTCATCGGCGTGACGTGGGCTGCTGCGCTGCGGGCCTACATGGTCGTGCTCGCCGACACCGCATCCGCCTTCTCGTGGTGGACGATCGGCGCCGTCCTCCTCCCCGGCGCGATCGCGGGCGGATGCATCGGGCTCGCCCACGCGCTGCACGCGCGCCGCGCGCGCCGCGCCTGGCTGCTGGGGTTCGCGCCGATCGCGTTCGCGCTGCTCGCGATGCTCGAGCCCGGCGCGCTCGAGGCGCTGCTCACGGCGGGCCTCGGCGGTGGGGCGATCGGCGTCGCGCTCGCGCTCGTGCTCGGCGGCTTCGGCCTCGGCTCGATCGGCTCGCGCGCCGGCCGCGTCGTGGGGCTCGGCCTGGCGCTGCTGCTGACGGCCGGTGTGGCGGCGACCGTGCCGCTCATCGGTGGCTCGGACCTCGCCCTCTCGACCCCGAAGGGCGCGTGGGCGACGGCGCTCGCTGCCGGCCTGCTGCTGTGCGGCATCCTCGGCACCGCGATCGCGTTCCGCCCTCCGCCGCCGATGATCCGCTGACGCGGCGCGCGTCGGCGCGGCGTGCGAGCTCAGTGCGCCGCGGCGTCCCAGTTGGCGCCGACACCGACCTGCACCTCGAGCGGCACCGACAGGTCGGCCGCGCCGCCCATCTCGGCGCGCACGATCGCCTCGAGCGCCCCGCGCTCACCCTTCGCGACCTCGAACACGAGCTCGTCGTGCACCTGCAGCAGCATGCGGGAGCCGAGCCCCTCGTCGTCGATGCGGCGGTCGATCGCGATCATGGCGCGCTTGATGATGTCGGCGGCCGATCCCTGGATGGGCGAGTTGAGCGCCTGCCGCTCCGCGCCCTCGCGCAGGATGCGGTTCGACGACGTGAGGTCGGGGAAGGGTCGGCGGCGGCCGAAGATCGTGGTCGTGTAGCCGTCGTCCTTCGCCTGCATGACGACGCCGCGCAGGTAGTCGCGGATGCCGCCGAAGCGCTGGAAGTAGTCGAGCATGAGCTGCTTCGCCTCGGCCTGCGAGATGCGCAGCTGCTTCGAGAGCCCGAACGCGCTCAGCCCGTAGGCGAGGCCGTAGCTCATGGCCTTTACCTTGACGCGCTGGAGGGCCGTCACCTCGCTCGGCTCGACGCCGAAGATGCGGCTGCCGACGAAGCGGTGCAGGTCCTCGCCCGAGAGGAACGCCTCGATGAGGCCCTCGTCGCCCGAGAGGTGCGCCATGATGCGCATCTCGATCTGCGAGTAGTCGGCCGTGAGCATCGTCTCGAACTCGGGGCCGTGGGTGAACGCCGAGCGGATCTCGCGGCTCACCTCGGTGCGCACCGGGATGTTCTGCAGGTTGGGGTCGTTCGACGAGAGGCGGCCGGATGCGGAGCCCGTCTGGTCGTAGCGCGTGCGGATGCGCCCGTCGTCGTGGATGGCCTTGAGCAGCGACTCGATGATCTGCGCGAGCTTCATGGTCTCGCGGTGCTGCAGGAGGAGCCCGAGGAAGGGGTGCGGGTTGGTCTCCTGCAGGTCGGCGAGCGACTGGGCGTCGGTCGAGTAGCCGGTCTTCGTCGCGCGCGTCTTGGGCATCTCGAGCTCTTCGAAGAGCACCGACTGCAGCTGCTTCGGGCTGCCGAGGTTCACCTCGCGACCGATGACGCCGTAGGCGGCCTGCGCGTGCCCTGCCGCCTGCTCGCGCATCTGGTCATGGATGCGCTGCAGCACCTCGCGGTCCATGTGCACGCCCTGGCGCTCCATGCGCACGAGCACGGGCATGAGCGGCAGCTCGATGTCGTCGAGCACGCCGAGCGTGCCCTCGTCGAGCCGCGGTCGCTGGGCGCGGGAGAGCTCGCCGGTGAGCCACGCGACCGTGCCGAGCTCCTCGGGCTCGATCTCGGGCACGAGCTGGTTCGGGTCGGGCGCCGGCAGCGTCGCGCCCAGCAGCGCCTCGGTCTGCCAGTCGAGCTCGAACGTCTTGGGCGGCGCGGTCGGGGTCTGCAGCCACGCGGCGACGCGCGTGTCGTGCGCGGCGCCGCCGAGCGCGAGCCCTGCGCGCTCGAGCACCTTGATCGACGCCTTGACGTCGTGGAGCGCCTTCGGTGCGTCGGACGCGAGCCAGGCGACGAATCCGTCATAGTCGCCCGTGCCGGACTTGTACGGCACGTAGGCGCTCGCGCCCTCGGTCGCGACGCCGAAGCCGGCGATGCCGCCGGTGCCGTCGGGCGCGATCGAGACGGCGACGGTGCCCTTGGCGCGCTCGAGCCAGAGGTCGAGCTCCTCGTCGACGAGCTTCTGCACCGCGGGCGCCTGCACCGTGGGCTCGAGGGCGGCGACGGCCTCGCCGCTGCCCTCCTGCTTGAGCACGCGGTCGAGCAGCGTGCGGAACTGCAGCCGCTGGAACACCTCGCGCAGCTTCGCCTCGTCGACCTGGCCGCGCGTGAGCTCGTCGGGCGTGACGCCGAGGTCGACGTCGGTGAGCAGCTTGTTGAGCCGGCGGTTGCGCTCCGCTCGATCGCGCTGCTCGCGGAGGTTGTTGCCGACGACGCCCTTGATGTCGTCGGCGTGGGCGAGCAGGTTCTCGACGGTGCCGTACTGGGTGATCCACTTCACCGCGGTCTTCTCGCCGACCTTGTCGATGCCGGTGAGGTTGTCGCTCGTCTCGCCGACGAGGGCGGCGATCTCGGGGTACTGCTCCGGCTCGATGCCGTAGCGCTCGCGCACGGTCTCGGGCGTGTAGTGCTTCAGCTCGGAGACGCCGCGCACCGAGGGGTAGAGCAGCGTCACGTCGTCGTTGACGAGCTGGATCGTGTCGCGGTCGCCCGAGACGACGAAGACGTCCATGCCGGCCTTGCGGCCCTCGACCGAGAGGGTCGCGAGGATGTCGTCGGCCTCGTAGTCCTCCTTCGAGAGGGTGCGCACGCCCATCGCGTGGAGCGCCTCCTCGAGCAGCGGCACCTGGCCCTTGAACTCCTTGGGCGTCTCGTCGCGCGTGCCCTTGTACTCGGCGTACTCGCGGGTGCGGAACGAGAAGCGCGAGATGTCGAACGCGACCGCGAGGTGCGTGGGCTTGTGGTCCTGCAGCAGTTTGAGGAGCATCGACAGGAACCCGTGGATGGCGTTGGTGTGCTGCCCCTCCGAGTTGACGAAGTTCTCGAGCGGCAGAGCGAAGAACGCCCGGAACGCGAGGGAATGGCCATCGATGACCATGAGGGTAGGCTTCGAGTCCGACACGGCAGTCAGCCTAGCCGCCGCCCCCGACACGACCGCCCCGGAGCCCACGTGAGCCAGCCCATCCAGCCCGACGCGCAGACGCGAGCGGTGCTCGAGGCGCAGGGCGACGTGCCGGGCGGAGAGCTCGGCTCGCGCATGGGGATCGAGTTCCTGAAGCTCTCCGCCGAGCACTCGATCGCGCGGATGCCCGCAGAGGGCAATCGCCAGCCGGTCGGCTTCGTGCACGGAGGCGCCTACTGCGTCATCGCCGAGAGCCTCGGCTCGATCAGCGCGAACATCCACGCGGGCGAGGGCCGCTACGCGGTGGGGGTCGACATCAACGCGACGCACACGCGCTCGATCACGAGCGGATGGGTGACGGCCGAGTGCACGGCGGTGCACCTCGGCGGCTCCATGACGGTGCACGAGATCGTCTGCACCGACGACGACGGCAATCGCGCCTCGACCCTCCGCATCACGAACTTCATCAAGCGCCGTCCCTGACCCGCGACCCGCCGCGCCGCCCCTGCTCCGCCAGCCCCCGCGCGGTCACTCCCGGCCCTGAGTGGTCACTCCCGCGCGTGAGTGGTCACTGCCGCTCGTGAGTGGTCACGTGCGACGCTGAGTGGTCACTCCCGCGCGTGAGTGGTCACTCCCGCCCGTGAGTGGTCACTCCCGCCCGTGAGTGGTCACTTCCGCGCGTGAGTGGTCACGTGCGACGCCAAGTGGTCACTGCCGCTCGTGAGTGGTCGCTTACCGCGCTGCGCGCACTGCGCACCCAGAGCGGCCACTCGAGAGCGTCAGCGACGGTTTCCGCGGACTCGAGCGCGCATGCGTGTGCGAACCCCCGACGCCGCTCAGGCAGCATTCCACGAGGAGTACCGCTCGTACGCTGCGACGATCTGGCGCAGAAGCACCTTGCCGCCGTCGACGAGATCGTCCTTCGTGACGACGATGATGTGCCAGCCCAGTGCCCGCAGCTTCTCGAGCCGGATGCGGTCACGTTCCTGCTGCGCAGGATCGCTGTGGTGCTCGCCGTCGTACTCGACGCCGAGCTTGAGTCGTGGCCAGCTGACGTCGAGTCGCGCTACGAACGCGCCTGTCGCGTCGAACACCTCGTGCTGCAGCATCGGCTCTGGCAGCGCGCCGATGATCAGGAGCCGCAGGAGCGTCTCGCGCGGCGATTCAGACCCGACGCAGACGAGGGCCAGCGCTCTCCGAGCCAGGTGGAGCCCGCGCGCTCCTTCGTAGCGACGCAGCGCATCCCTCAGGTCTTCGACGGTCAGCGGAGCACGCCGCTTCGTCGATACCAACCAGTCCCCGACTGCGACCAGCTCCTCGAGACTCAGCATCGTCGAGAGGTGCACGAAGGTGTCGGCCCTTGCCTCTACCCGCATCCCGTCGACCTCCTCCACCTCAGACTTGAGGCGGTGACCGACGACGCCAGGCCGTCGCATCCGAGAGCCGCCGGTCGGAGACGCGAGATGCACCCTGGCCTCCTTCTCGTACCGCAACGGCAGCGGCATGCCGTGGATGCGCGCGGCGGTCGTGTGGGAGAAGAAGTGGTCATCCTGCGCGAGCACGCGGACAGCCTCGAGCAGCGCTCGCGCCTCGTCACCGACTGCCGCGGTGATGCGGGCGCCGCGAGCTGGGCGCGAGAATGCCATCGAACGCAGCTCGGCCGCGGTGTATCCCCGGTCGAGGCCTTCCCTGATCGTGAAGCCGTACGAACTCTGCATGCGGAGGATGATGCTCGCATCGCTGCAGGGAGACGCTCGGCGGCGGCCTGAGCTGTGGAGAACCAGCCTGTGCACGGCATGACGCTCCGCGAGCTGACGGAGGTTCAAGCGCGCGAACGACAAGTCAGACGCGGGGATGAGCACTCATGGGCGGGACGACCATTCACACGCACGCGTGACCGCTCAGCGGTGGGAGTGACCAGTCACGCGCGGGCATGACCACTCACGCGCGGGCATGACCAGTCACGCGCGGGCATGACCACTCACGCGCGGGCATGACCACTCACGCGCGGGCATGACCACTCACGCGCGGGAATGACAACTCAGGGGCGGGAGGCGCCACTGCGGGGCGCGGGGCGCGCTGCCCGGGCTACTTCTTGGGGGTGCCGAGCTGCTCGATGACGGCCTGCGCGACCTCGGCCATCGTGAGGCGGCGGTCCATGGAGGCCTTCTGGATCCAGCGGAACGCCTCGGGCTCGGCCAGGCCCATGCGCTGGTTGAGCAGGCCCTTCGCGCGGTCGACGATCTTGCGCGTCTCGAAGCGGTCGGCGAGGTCGGCGACCTCGCTCTCGAGCGTGCGGATCTGGTCCCAGCGCGCGAGCGCGATCTCGATCGCCGGCAGCAGGTCGTTCTGCGTGAACGGCTTCACGACGTAGGCGAGCGCCCCGGCCTCGCCGGCGCGCTCGACGAGCTCCTTCTGGCTGAAGGCGGTGAGCAGCACGACGGGCGCGATCTTCTCGGCGCTGATGCGCTCGGCCGCCGTGATGCCGTCCATCTTCGGCATCTTCACGTCCATGACGATGAGGTCGGGCTTCAGCTCCTTCGCGAGCTCGACGGCGCGCTCGCCGTCGCCGGCCTCGCCGATGACGTCGAAGCCGGCCGCCTGGAGCGTCTCGACGATGTCGAGGCGGATGAGCGACTCGTCCTCGGCGACCAGCACGGTGCGCGCTCGGGAGGTGGGCTCGGCGGGCGCGGCGGTGTCGAGCTCGGGCTCGGCGAAGAGGTCGTCGGTCATGACCACTAGCCTAGTGTTCGCATCGAGACCGGCTGGCCGCGGTCTCGAGCCGGTGTGGCGGAATCGGCAGACGCGGCGCACTCAAAATGCGCTTCCGCGAGGAGTGTGGGTTCGAGTCCCACCACCGGCACGCGACACGAAGGGCTCGAGCCGAAGACCGGCTCGAGCCCTTCGTCGCGCGGCGCTCGCTACGCGTCGGTCGGATGCGGCGCCGACGGGTGCGGCACCTGGATGCGGCGCAGGCCGTGATACGCGGGCGCAGCCTCGGCGTGCACGTCGCCGACCCGGTGGATGCGGAGGTCGTTCGTCGACCCCGAGGTGCCGGGAGGCATCCCGGAGATCACGACGACCTTCTCGCCCTTCGCCACCAGGCCCTTGCCGATGAGCACGTCGTCGACCTGCGCGATCATCTCGTCGGTGTGCGTGACGCGGTCGACGAGGTGCGTGTTCATGCCCCAGATCATCTGCATCCGGCACTCGACCTCGGGGTCGGGCGTGAACCCGAACATGGGGATGGCGCTGCGCAGCCGCGACATGCGGCGCGCGGAGTCGCCCGACTCGGTGAAGACGACGATCGCCTTCGCGTCGACGAACTCGGCGACCTCGAGCGCGGCGAGCGTCACGGCGCCGCCCTGCGTGCGCGGCTTCGTGCCGAGCGGCGGGATGCGGCCGAGGCCCATCTCCTCCGCCGCGACGACGATGCGGGCCATCGTCTCGATCGTCGTGATCGCGTGCTTGCCGACGCTCGTCTCGCCCGAGAGCATGACCGCATCCGCACCGTCGAGGATGGCGTTGGCACAGTCGCTCGCCTCGGCGCGCGTGGGCCGCGAGTTCTCGATCATCGACTCGAGCACCTGGGTGGCGACGATGACGGGCTTCGCCCAGCGGCGGGCGAGCTCGATCGCGCGCTTCTGCACGAGCGGCACCTGCTCGAGCGGCAGCTCGACGCCGAGGTCGCCGCGGGCGACCATGATCGCGTCGAAGGCGTCGATGATGTCGGCGAGGTTGTCGACGGCCTGCGGCTTCTCGATCTTCGCGACGACGGGCAGCTTCCTGCCCTCCTCGGCCATGATCTCGTGCACGCGGACGATGTCGGAGGCGTCGCGCACGAACGAGAGCGCGATGATGTCGGCGCCGAGGTCGAGCGCCCATCGGAGGTCCGACTCGTCCTTCTCGCTCAGCGCGGGCACGTTGACGGCCACACCGGGCAGGTTGATGCCCTTGTTCGAGCTCACGGGACCGCCGACGACGACCTCCGTGACGACCTCGGTCTCGCTCACCTCGACCGCGCGCAGCGTGATGCGGCCGTCGTCGATGAGCAGCGGGTCACCGGGACGCACGTCGGCGGGCAGGCCCGCGAACGTCGTGCCGGCGCGCTCGCCGTTGCCGACGATGTCGTCGGTCGTGATCGTGAAGCGCGCGCCCTCGGAGAGCTCGAACGGGCCGTCGGGGATCTTGCCGAGGCGGATCTTCGGACCCTGCAGGTCGACCAGGATGGCGACCGGCAGGCGCAGCTCGTCGGAGGCGCGTCGGATGTTGGCGTACACCTCCTCGTGGACGCTTCGGTCTCCATGGCTGAGGTTCATGCGCGCGACGTTCACGCCGGCCGCGATCGCGGCCTTCGTGCTCTCGTAGCCGGCGAGCGCCGGCCCCCACGTCGCGACGATCTTGGCTCGTCTCATCGGGTTCTCTTTCCATCCTCGCGCCGCCTGGGTGTTCGGCACGGACACCCCCATCCTTCCAGAGGGAGGCGCCCGCTGCCGGACCGCGCGCCGTCAGACCGCGGCGAAGGGCCGATCGGTCGCCCGCACGGGGGCCGGGAGCTCGGTCGCGCCCTCGAGGTACGCGTCGACCGCCGCAGCGGCCGCGCGCCCCTCGGCGATCGCCCAGACGATGAGCGAGGCGCCGCGACCGGCGTCGCCCGCGACGAACACGCCGGGCTGGTCGGTGCTGAAGTCGGGCCGGCGCTCGGGCACGCCGCGCTCGAACGGCACCTCGAGCGCCTCGCCGATCGACGCATCCGCGCCGGTGAAGCCGAGCGCGAGCAGCACGAGGTCGGCGTGGATCTCGCGCTCGGTGCCCGCCTTCGGGTGGCGCACCCCATCGACGATCTCGGTGTCGGCGACCTTGAGCGCACGCACCTCGCCCGCCTTGTTCGCGAGCAGCTCGACGGTCGAGACGAGGTAGTTGCGCTCGCCGCCCTCCTCGTGGCTCGACTGCACCTCGAAGATCGTCGGGTGCACGGGCCACGGCTGGTGCTCCGGGCGCTCCGACGGCGGCTGCACGCCGATCGCGAGGTTCGTGACCGACAGCGCGCCCTGGCGGTGGGCCGTGCCGATGCAGTCGGATCCCGTGTCGCCGCCGCCGAGCACCACGACGTGCTTGCCGGATGCGGTGATCTGGTTGTCGGGGACCGTGCCGGCGACCGCGCGGTTCTGCTGCACGAGGTAGTCCATCGCGAGGTGCACGCCGTCGAGCGAACGGCCGGGGATGTCGAGCTCGCGCGCGACCGGCGCGCCGGTCGCGACGACGACCGCATCGAAGCGCTCGCGCAGCTGCTCCCAGGTGATGTCGCGGCCGATCTCGACGCCGGCGCGGAAGCGCGTGCCTTCGGCGGTCATCTGCGCGAGGCGCGCCTCGAGCTGCCGCTTCTCGAGCTTGAAGTCGGGGATGCCGTAGCGCAGCAGGCCGCCGATGCGGTCGTCGCGCTCGTACACCGCGACGGTGTGGCCGGCGCGCGTGAGCTGCTGGGCCGCCGCGAGCCCCGCGGGCCCCGATCCGACGACCGCGACCGTCTTGCCCGTGAGGCGCGCGGGCGGGTGCGGCTCGGTCCAGCCGTTCGCGAACGCCTCGTCGGCGATCGCCTGCTCGATCGACTTGATCGTGACGGCGGGCTGGTTGATGCCGAGCACGCACGACGACTCGCACGGCGCGGGGCACAGCCTGCCGGTGAGCTCCGGGAAGTTGTTCGTCGCGTGCAGTCGGTCGCTCGCCGCCCTGCCCTCGCCGCGCCAGGTGAGGTCGTTCCACTCGGGGATGAGGTTGCCGAGCGGGCAGCCCTGGTGGCAGAACGGCACGCCGCAGTCCATGCAGCGGCCCGCCTGCCGGCGCAGCACGGCGCGGTCGCCGGGCTCGCCGATCTCGCGCCAGTCGAGGATGCGCACCGGCACCGGTCGCTTCTTGGGGAGCTCGCGCTCCGTCACCTTCAGGAATCCACGAGGATCAGCCACCGGTCACCTCCAGGATCTGCCGCCAGATGTTGTCCGAATCGGGGTCGACGCCCTGCCGCTGCGCGTCGAGGCGGATGGATCGCACCATCGCCCAGTCGCGCGGCACGAGCTTCGAGACGCGCTGCAGCCCGCCGTCGAGCAGTCGCTGGGCGACGCTCGAGCCGGTCAGCTCGACGTGCCGCGCGAGGATCGCGCGCAGCTCGATCTCGTCCTCCTCGGCGAGCTGCTCGACCCGCAGCTCGCCCTGGTGGAACGAGTCCTGGTTGAGCAGTCGCTCGTCGAGGTCGAGCAGGTAGGCCACGCCGCCGGACATGCCGGCGCCGATGTTGCGGCCCGTCGGTCCGAGGATGACGGCGATGCCGCCCGTCATGTACTCGAGCGCGTGGTCTCCGGCACCCTCGCAGACGGCGGTCGCGCCGGAGTTGCGCACGAGGAACCGCTCGCCGACGATGCCGCGCAGGTAGAGCTCGCCGCTCGTCGCGCCGTAGCCGATCACGTTGCCGGCGATGACGTTCTGCTCGGCGACGAGCGCGGCGTCGGCCGCGGGCTGCACGGTGATGAGGCCGCCGGAGAGACCCTTGCCGACGTAGTCGTTGGCGTCGCCGTGGAGGCGCAGCGCGATGCCGCGCGGCACGAACGCGCCGAGCGACTGGCCCGCCGAGCCGCGCAGCGTCAGGTCGACGGTGCCGGGCTCGAGCCCGTCGGCGCCCGCGCGGCGCGTCACCGCATTGCCGAGCATCGTGCCGACGGCGCGGTCGGTGTTGGCGATCTCGAGGTCGAGCTCGAGTCGCTCGCCGGCGTCGAGCGCTCGCGCGAGCGGCTCGAGCAGCCGTGAGTCGAGCTGGAGCTCGAGCTCGTGGTCCTGCTCGGTCGTCCTGCGCGGCGCGCCCTGCACGCCGTGCGGCGCGGTCAGCACGGGAGCGAGGTCGAGGCCGTCGGCCTTCCAGTGCTCGATCGCGCGGTCGACCTCGAGCAGGTCGCCGCGGCCGATCGCCTCGTCGAGGCTGCGGAGGCCGAGCGACGCGAGCAGCTCGCGCACCTCCTGGGCGATGAACTCGAAGAACTGCACGACGAACTCCGGCTTGCCGGTGAAGCGCTCGCGCAGCGCCGGGTTCTGCGTCGCGACGCCGACGGGGCACGTGTCGAGGTGACACACGCGCATCATGATGCAGCCGGAGACGACGAGCGGCGCGGTCGCGAAGCCGAACTCCTCCGCCCCGAGCAGCGCGCCGACGATGACGTCGCGCCCGGTCTTCAGCTGGCCGTCGACCTGCACGCTCACGCGCTCGCGCAGGCCGTTGACCATGAGCGTGTGCTGCGTCTCGGCGAGCCCGATCTCCCACGGCGTGCCGGCGTGCTTGAGCGAGTTGAGCGGGCTCGCGCCCGTGCCGCCGTCGTGCCCGGAGACGAGCACGACGTCGGCCTTCGCCTTCGCGACGCCCGCGGCGACCGCGCCGATCCCGGATTGCGACACGAGCTTGACGTGCACGCGCGCCGCGGGGTTCGAGCGCTTGAGGTCGAAGATGAGCTGCTTGAGGTCCTCGATCGAGTAGATGTCGTGGTGCGGCGGCGGCGAGATGAGCCCGACACCGGCGGTCGCGTGCCGCGTGCGCGCGACCCACGGGTAGACCTTGCCGGGCGGCAGCTGCCCGCCCTCCCCCGGCTTCGCGCCCTGCGCCATCTTGATCTGGATGTCGTCGGCGTGCGTCAGGTACATGCTCGTGACGCCGAAGCGTCCCGAGGCGACCTGCTTGATCGCGCTGCGGCGCTCCGGGTCGAGCAGCCGGTCGACGTCCTCGCCGCCCTCACCGGTGTTCGACTTCGCGCCCAGCCGGTTCATCGCGATCGCGAGCGTCTCGTGCGCCTCCTGCGAGATCGAGCCGTAGCTCATCGCTCCGGTCGAGAAGCGCCGCACGATCGAGGCGACCGACTCGACCTCGTCGATCGGCACCGGCTCGGCCGCGGTGCGCAGCCGCAGCAGGCCGCGCAGCGTCTTGAGCTCCGCGGCCTGGTCGTCGACGAGCCGCGAGTACTCGCGGAAGACGTCGTAGCGCCCCGTGCGCGTCGAGTGCTGCAGCTTGAAGACGGTCTCGGGGTTGAACAGGTGCGGGGCGCCGTCGCGGCGCCACTGGTACTCGCCGCCGGTCGTGAGCCGCTCGTGCGCGATGGGGGCGCGCTCGTCGGGGTAGGCGGAGCGGTGCCGGAGGCGGTTCTCCTCGGCGATGACGTCGAGCCCGACGCCGCCGAGCGGCGAGTGCGTGCCCGTGAAGTAGCGGTCGACGAGCTCGCGAGAGAGGCCGATCGCCTCGAACGCCTGCGCGCCGCCGTAGGCGCCGACGGTCGAGATGCCCATCTTCGACATGATCTTCGTCACGCCCTTGCCGAGACCCTTGATGACGTTGCGCACCGCGGTGTCGACGTCGGCGCCGAGCTGCCCCGAGAGCGCGAGCTGCTCGGCGGTCTCCATCGCGAGGTACGGATTCACGGCGCTCGCGCCGTAGCCGATGAGCAGCGCGACGTGGTGCACCTCGCGCACGTCGCCGGCTTCGACGACGATGCCTGCGCGCATCCGGGTGGATGCCTTGATCAGGTGGTGGTGCACAGCGCTCGTCATGAGCAGGGTCGGGATGGGCGCGAGCTGGTCGGTCGAGTCGCGGTCGGAGAGGATGATGAACTGCGCGCCGTCGGCGATGGCCTCGTCGACCTCGCGGCACATCTCGTCGATGCGCCGCTCCATCGAGGCGGGCCCGTCGTCGACCCGGTAGAGTCCCTTCACGACCACGGTGCGGCGCGAGCCGGGCGTGCGGTCGATCGAGCGGATCTTCGCGAGCTGGTCGTTGTCGATCACGGGGAAGTCGACGATGATCTGGCTCGCGTGCGACGGCGTCGCGGTGAGCAGGTTGCGCACGGGGCCGATGCCCATCGACATGCTCGTCACGATCGACTCGCGCAAGCTGTCGAGCGGCGGGTTCGTCACTTGCGCGAACGCCTGCTTGAAGTAGTCGAACAGCAGCCGCGGCCGGCTCGAGAGCGCGGCGATCGGGGTGTCGGAGCCCATCGCGCCGAGCGGCTCGGCGCCCGTCTTCGCCATCGGGGCGATGAGGATGCGCACCTCCTCCTCGGTGTAGCCGAAGGTGCGCTGGCGGCGGGCGACGGATGCCGCGGTGTGCGCGACATGCTCGCGGTCGGGCAGGTCGGCAAGGTGGATGCGGCTCGACTCGAGCCACTCCCCCCACGGCTGCATCGACGCGAGCTCGCGCTTGATCTCCTCGTCGGGCACGACGCGGCCCGCCTCGGTGTCGACGACGAAGAGCCTGCCCGGCTGCAGCCGGCCGCGCCGCACGACGCGGCTGGGCTCGATCGGCAGCACGCCCGTCTCGCTCGCGAGCACGACGAGGCCGTCGGAGGTCTCGAGCCAGCGCCCGGGGCGCAGGCCGTTGCGGTCGAGGGTCGCGCCGACGACCGTGCCGTCGGTGAAGCTGATCGCGGCCGGCCCGTCCCACGGCTCCATGAGCAGCGAGTGGTACTCGGCGAAGTCCCGCAGGTCCTGCGGCATGTCGGTCTGGTTCTCCCACGCCTGCGGAACCATCATCATGATCGCGTGCGGCAGCGAGCGGCCCGCGAGCGTGAGCAGCTCGAGCACCTCGTCGAACGACGTCGAGTCGCTCATGCCGGGCGTGACGATGGGCTTGAGCGGGCGCAGGTCGCCGAGCAGCTCGGAGGCGAGCTGCGACTCGCGGGCGCGCATCCAGTTGCGGTTGCCCTCGACGGTGTTGATCTCGCCGTTGTGGGCGATCATGCGCAGCGGCTGCGCGAGCGGCCACGACGGGAAGGTGTTCGTCGAGTAGCGCGAGTGGACGATCGCGAGCTTCGTCTCGAAGCGATCGTCGGAGAGGTCGGGGTAGAACGGCTCGAGCTGGAGCGTCGTCACCATGCCCTTGTAGGTGATGGTGCGGCTCGACAGCGACGGCAGGTACTCGCCCACCTCGCGCTCGATGCGCTTGCGCAGGCGCCAGGCGAGCCGGTCGAGCTCGAGCCCGGCGACGGGCGTGCCGGCGGCGGCGACGAACAGCTGCTCGATCGCGGGCATCGCGCCGCGCGCGAGCTTGCCGAGCGCGTCGGGCACGGTGGGCACCTCGCGCCAGCCGAGCACGCGCAGCCGCTCCTGGCCGGCGATCTCCTCGATGCGCTCCCTCGCGGTGGCGCGAGCGGATGCGTCGAGCGGCAGGAACGCGAGCCCGGCCGCGTAGGTGCCCGGCTCCGGCAGCTCGAACCCGGCGACCGCCCGCAGGAACGCGTCGGGCATCTGCGTGAGGATGCCGGCGCCGTCGCCCGTGCCCGCGTCGGAGCCGACCGCGCCGCGGTGCTCGAGGTTGCGCAGCGCGTCGAGCGCGAGCGCGACGATGTCGTGGCCTGCCGTCCCGCGCGTCGTGGCGACCATCGCCAGGCCGCACGAGTCCCGCTCGTGCCTCGGGTCGTACATCCCCGAGGCCGTCGGCAGGCCGAGGCCCCGCGAGGTGAAGGCCCCGTTCGATCGGTCGCTGATGGTGCGCATCGTGCTCCTGTGCTGTGTTGCGTGCGGTCGGAGCGGGACGCCGTCGGCCCGCGAGCGCGCCCAGGAGCGCGCAGGACTACTTGGTAGCGGCCGCGGGTTCTGCGGCGGTGATCTCCGCCTCGTCCTGGGTGCGGGACTCGGGGAGGTCCGTGTAGACCTCAGAGTCTACGCCCTCCGAGGCCTCCGGTCCGCGACCGGGGGTCCAGGGCGAGGGCTCGAGGCCCGGGTGGCGGCGCGTCTGCACCACCCACACGACCACGCCGAGCGCGATCGCGAGGAACGCCATCCACACGTTCGTGCGGATGCCGAGGAACAGCTCGGACGGGTCGAGGCGGATGGTCTCGAAGACCGATCGGCCGAGGCCGTACCAGACGAGGTAGAGGGCGACGAGGCGGCCCCAGTGCACGTCGCGCTTGCGGTCGATCCACAGCAGCACGGCGGCGCCGAGCACGTTCCAGACGATCTCGTACGCGAACGTGGGGTGGAAGAGCGTCTCGGGCGGCAGCCCGATCGGGAACGCCGGGTTCGTGGCCTCGATCTCGAGGCCCCACGGGAGCCCTGTGGGCTGGCCGAAGAGCTCGTGGTTGAACCAGTTGCCCAGCCGCCCGAAGGCCTGCGCGAGCAGCAGCCCGGGTGCGAGCGCGTCGGCGAACGCCGTGAAGCGCACGCCCGTCTGGCGGCAGCCGATCCACACGCCGATCGCGCCGCCGATGAGGGCGCCGAAGATGGCGATGCCGCCCTCCCAGATGTACAGCGCCGTCATCGGGTCGCGGCCGGGACCGAAGTAGTCGTCCGGGTGGGTCACGACGTGGAACGCGCGCGCCGCGACGATGCCGAGCAGCACGGCCCAGACGCCGATGTCGATGACGTAGCCGGCGTCGACGCCGCGCTGGCGCAGCCGCCAGCCGGTGAGCACCGTCGCCACGACGATGCCGCCGAGGATGCACAGCGCGTACGTCTGGATGCCCCACTCGGGGCCGACGATGCGCAGGAAGAGGGCGAGCGCGATGCCGATGACGACCGACCAGATGAGCGTCCCGATCGCGTCCCGCTTCGTCAGCCGGCCGGTGAGCGCCCAGACGAGCAGCACGACGACGGTGAGGACGAGGCCGAGCACGACGCCGACGACGATGGCGACGGGCACCGAGCCCTGCACGAGCGGCAGCACGCCGATGGCGTCGAGCCATGCGCCCAGCGGCACCTGCTGCCACTCGGGGCTCGGGCTCGGGATGCTCTGGAGGAGGGGGGTCACGCGGTTGCGCTCTTCTCTGGGCTCGTGGTGTCGGGGCTCGTGGTGTCGGGACTGGAGACGCCGGTGCCGGTCGGCGCGGCGGCCGGGCCGCCGTCGAGTGTACCGGCGGCGAGCGACGCGGCGAGCTCGCGCACGGCGGTCACGCCGCCCGCGCCGAGCGCGCGGACGAGTGCCGAGCCGACGATCGCGCCGTCGGCGTAGTCGAGCACGTCGCGCACCTGCTCGGCCGTCGAGACGCCCAGGCCGACGCAGCGCAGCGCCGTCGTGCCCGCGGCCTCGGCGCGCTCGGCGATGCGATCGGCGAGCGTCCGGGCCGCCTGGTCGACGTCGGTGCGAGCACCGGTCGTGCCCATCGTCGACACGGTGTAGACGAAGCCGCGCGACGCGGCGACGGCGCTGTCGATGCGCGCGTCGGACGACGAGGGGGCCGCGAGGAAGATGCGGTCGAGGTCGTGCCGGTCGGCGGCGGCGAGCCACTCCTCGGCGTTCTCGGGCGTGAGGTCGGGCGTGATGAGTCCGGCGCCGCCGGCGGCGGCGAGCCGCTCGGCGAATCGGTCGACGCCGAAGCGCAGCACCGGGTTCCAGTAGGTCATGACGAGCACCGGCACGTCCGTGCGCGCGGTGATCGCCGCGACCGCCTCGAAGAGCTCCTCGAGGCGGAAGCCGCGCTCGAGCGTCGACTGCGTCGCGGCCTGGATGACGGGGCCGTCCATGCCCGGGTCGGAGTACGGCACGCCCAGCTCGATCGCCGTGCAGCCGGCCTCGGCGATCGCGACGGCCGCCTCGACGCTCGTCTCCAGGTCGGGGAAGCCGACGGGCAGGTAGCCGATGAGGGCGCGGTTGCCGCTCGCGCGGATCGCCGCCTCGGTCGTGATGCGCGTCACTGCTGCCTCGCGTCCTCGTCGAGCACGTCGAACCAGCGGCCCGCCGTCGCGACGTCCTTGTCGCCGCGCCCCGAGAGCGAGACGAGCAGCGTCGAGCCGGGCTGCTCCTTCGCGAGCCGCATCGCGCCGGCGATCGCGTGCGCCGACTCGATCGCCGGGATGATGCCCTCGGAGCGGGTGAGCGCGAGGAAGGCGTCCATCGCCTCGGCGTCGCTCACCGGCTGGTACTCGGCGCGGCCGATGTCGTGCAGCCACGCGTGCTCGGGACCGACGCCCGGGTAGTCGAGGCCGGCGGAGATGGAGTGCGACTCGAGCGTCTGGCCGTCGCCGTCCTGCAGCAGGTACGTGCGCATGCCGTGCAGGAGCCCGGGCTCGCCGCGCTCGATCGAGAGCGCGTGGCGCTCGGTGTCGGCGCCGTCGCCGGCGGCCTCGAGCCCGATGAGGCGCACGTCGGCGTCGTCGAGGAAGGCGTGGAAGATGCCCATCGCGTTCGAGCCGCCGCCGACGCACGCCAGCACGGCATCCGGCAGCCCGCCGGTCATCGCGATGGTCTGCTCGCGCGCCTCGTCGCCGATCGCGCGGTGGAAGTCGCGCACCATCTCCGGGAACGGGTGCGGGCCCGCGACGGTGCCCATGAGGTAGTGCGTCGAGTCGACGTTCGCGACCCAGTCGCGCAGCCCCTCGTTGATGGCGTCCTTGAGGGTGCGGGAGCCGCTCGTGACGGGCACGACCTCTGCGCCCAGCAGCCGCATCCGCGCGACGTTGAGGGCCTGGCGCTCGGTGTCGACCTCGCCCATGTAGACGACGCACTCCATGCCGAACAGCGCCGCGGCGGTCGCGGTCGCGACGCCGTGCTGGCCGGCGCCGGTCTCGGCGATCAGGCGGGTCTTGCCGAGCCGCTGCGCGACGAGCGCCTGGCCGAGCACGTTGTTGATCTTGTGGCTGCCGGTGTGGTTGAGGTCCTCGCGCTTGAGGAGGATGCGCGCGCCGGCGATCTCGCTCAAGCGGCTCGCCTCCGTGAGCATCGACGGCCTGCCGGTGTAGTCGCGCGACAGGCGCGCGAACTCCGCCTGGAACGCCGGATCGACGCGGCACGCCTCGTAGCACGCGGCGAGCTCGTCGATCGCGGCCATGAGCGGCTCGGGCATGAAGACGCCGCCGTAGCCCCCGAACCAGGGGCCGTGGTGTCCTCGAAGCGAAGCTGCGGTGTCGGTCATGCGGCCCTCCCGAACTCTGCGACGCGCGACGCTGGGTCGCCGTCGGTGACGAGCGCCTCGCCGACGAGCACGGCATCCGCGCCGTCCTGCCGGTATCGCGCGACGTCGGTCGCGTCGCGCACGCCCGACTCGGCGACCGCGACGACGCCCGCGGGGATGCGGGCGCGCAGCTCGGCGAAGCGCTCAGGATGCATCGTGAACGTCTTGAGGTCGCGCGTGTTCACGCCGAGGATGCGCGCGCCCGCCTCGAGCGCGGCATCGATCTCGTGCTCGTCGTGCACCTCGACGAGCACCGAGAGGCCGAGGCCGGTCGCGACGTCGTGCAGCTGCGCGAGCCGAGCGGGGGCGAGCGAGGCGACGATGAGGAGCGCGAGGTCGGCGCCGAACGCGCGCGCCTCGAGCAGCTGGTACTCGTCGGCGATGAAGTCCTTGCGGAGCACCGGCACCGACACCGCGGCGCGCACGGCGCGCAGGTCGTCGAGGCTGCCGAGGAAGCGGCGCTCCTCGGTCAGCACGCTGATCGCGCTCGCACCGCCGGCCTCGTAGCGCGCGGCGAGCGACGCGGGCTCCGGGATGTCGGCGAGCGCGCCCTTCGACGGGCTCGCGCGCTTCACCTCGGCGATGATGTGCGGGCCGGCGGAGTCGGGCTTGGGCGTGCCGAGGATGGTGACGGCGTCGAGGGGCGTCGGGGTCGAGAGCGCGATCGACTCCAGGCGGTCGGCGGGCAGCGCCTCGCGCCGCCGAGCCGCGTCCTCGAGCGCGCCCGCGGTGAGCGCGTCGAGCACGGCCTAGTGGCCCTGCGGGCCGAAGCCGGCGCGGTTGAGGATGGGCCAGAGCACCATGCCGATGACGAGCAGACCGGCGCTCGCCCACACGAGCGCGGGCATGTCGAGCACGAAGAAGAGCGTGCCGATCGCGAACGCGGCGATCATCACGATGACGCTGATCCAGGCGGCGCGCGAGTGGCCGTGGCCCGGGTCGCCGAACGTCTCGTCCTGCTCGGCGTTGGTCAGCTCAGCTGCGTGCTGCTCGGTGATGCCGGTGCGTGCGCTCACGATGCTCCTCGGGTCTCGTCCTCCGGCGCGCTGGCGCGCCACGAGCCCAAGTCTATCGAGTCGGGTCGTCGCCGTCGTCCATGACATCCCAGGCGAGGCCCGATCCGCTCCGCTCGTAGCGGGCGGCGCGCGCGGCCCGCTCGGGCCAGCGGCGCGCGGTGACGAGCACCCAGACGCCGACGGCCGCGCCGAGCGCGCCCGCGACCGCGCCGAGCACGGGCCAGGCGGTCGTCGACGACGCCGCGAGCTCGGCCTGCTGGGCGGTGCCGGCGAGGCCGGTGGCATCGGCGACGAGCGCCTCGAGGGCGGTGCCGACGCCGCCGCGCGAGGCAGCCGCGTGCGCGGCGAGCAGCCCGCCGAGCAGCAGCGCGAGCGCGCCGAGCACGAGCCGCCACACGCGGCCCGCGAGCGGCAGCACGAGCGCGAGCGCGACGCTCGCGAGCGAGAGCGTCGTGAGCGCGCCCGCGACGTCCTGCCCGGCGACGGCGAGCTCGCGGCCGTCGAGCAGCGTCGCGCTCCCCCACGGCTGCGTCGCCGAGAGCAGCCCGAGCGCACCGGCGAGCAGCAGCCCGAGCACCGCGACGACGCGGCCGCTCGGCGCTCGCCGCTCGGTCACGGGCGCGCTCCTGGCGCGCGCATCGACGAGGCGACGGCGACGGCGCGCAGCGGCGCGGCCGCCTTGCTGCGCACCTCCTGCAGCTCGGCCTCGGGGTCGCTGTCGGCGACGAGGCCGGCGCCCGACTGCACGTGCGCGACGCCGTCGCGCATCGTGACGGTGCGGATCGCGATCGCGAGGTCGGCGTCGCCCGCGAGGTCGAGCCAGCCGACGACGCCGCCGTAGACGCCGCGCTGGGCGGGCTCGAGCTCATCGATGAGCTCGAGCGCGCGCGGCTTCGGCGCGCCCGAGAGCGTGCCGGCGGGGAAGGTGGCGCGGAACGCGTCGACGGCGCTCGCGTCGTCGCGCATCCGGCCCTCGACGGTCGAGACGATGTGCATGATGTGGCTGAAGCGCTCGATCGCCATGAGCTCGGTGACGGCGACCGTGCCCGGCACGCACACCTTCGCGAGGTCGTTGCGGGCGAGGTCGACGAGCATGACGTGCTCGCTGCGCTCCTTCGGGTCGGCGAGCAGCTCGTCGGCG
>NZ_BAAAKK010000001.1:479136-485080 GCF_039527715.1 Agrococcus citreus | reverse complement strand
GTCGCGGCCCCGTCGTGCACGGTCACGAGCGCCTCGGGGCTCGAGCCGACGACCGCGTACGGGGCGCCGGCCGCATCCTCGAGCGAGAGCAGGTAGAGGTAGGGCGAGGGGTTCAGCATGCGCAGCACCCGGTAGACCTCGAGCGGGTCGGCGTCGGTCTCGAGGTCGAAGCGCGCCGAGAGCACGACCTGGAAGACGTCGCCGTCGACGATGTGCTGCTTCGAGGTGTCGACCATCGCGCGGAAGCCGTCGGCGGTGACGCTGGAGGTCGGGTGCGGCGCAGCATCGCGGTCGAGGGCGGCGAGCGAGCCGGGCTCGGGCCGCGACAGGGCCGCCTCGAGCGCGTCGAGCCGAGCCTGGGCGTCGAGCCACAGCGCATCCGCGTCGTCGACGCCGTCGTTGAGCACGTTCGCGACGAGGTGCGCGGCACCGGTGCGGTGATCGAGCACGACGAGCGTCGCCGCGAGCGACATCGCGATCGCCGGCACCTCGACCTCGCGCGGCGGGGCGTCGGGCAGGCGCTCGAGCTCGCGCACAGCCTCCCAGCCGATGTGGCCGACGAGGCCGCTCGTGAGCCGCGGCAGCCCCTCGATCCGGGGCGTCGACCAGCGGCGCAGCACGTGCTCGACCGTCTCGAGCCCGCCGCGCGGCACGTCGTCGCCGAGCAGCCGCTCGGCGCTCACCGACTCGGAGCGCCAGTGGACCTCGCCGCGGTCGGCGGTGAGCAGGCCGAAGGAGGCGACGCCCACGAACGAGTACCGGCTCCAGACGCCCTGCTGGGCCGACTCGAGCAGGAACGACCCGGGGCGGCCCGCGGCGACCCGGCGGTAGACGCCGACGGGCGTCTCGGCGTCGAGGAAGACCTCGCGCACGACGGGCACGACGCGGTGGTGCGGCAGCAGGGCCTCGAACGCAGCGCGCGCAGTGGTGCCCGCGCCCGGCGACCCGGCCTCGATCACGGCTCCCCCGCATCCACCATGTCGACGGGCGTGAAGAAGCACGATCGGGCGCCGGTGTGGCACGCAGGACCGGTCTGGTCGACGCGGATGAGGAGCGCGTCGCCGTCGCAGTCGAGCGCGATCGAGCGCGGCACCTGGATGTTGCCGGAGGTGTCGCCCTTGCGCCAGTACTCCTGGCGCGAGCGCGACCAGAACGTCACGCGGCCCTCGCTCGCGGTGCGGCGGAGCGCCTCGGCGTCCATGTAGCCGACCATGAGCACGTCGCCCGTCGCGTCGTCCTGGATGACGGCGGCGACGAGGCCGTCCGCGTCGAGCTTGAGCTCTGGCATCCGCAGCTCGGTCATCGGACCGTCACCCCCGCATCGCGCATCGCTGCCTTGACCTCGCCGATCGTGCACTGGCCGCTGTGGAAGATGCTCGCGGCGAGCACGGCGTCGGCGCCGGCGGCGACCGCGGGCGCGAAGTGCGCCGGCTCCCCCGCGCCGCCCGAGGCGATCACGGGCGTCGTCGCGACGCCGCGCACGGCGCGCAGCAGCTCGAGGTCGAAGCCCTCCTTCGTGCCGTCGGCGTCGATCGAGTTGACGAGCAGCTCGCCGACGCCGCGGGCGACGCCCTCGCGCGCCCACGCGAGCGCGTCGAGGCCCGCGCCGCGGCTGCCGCCGTGGGTCGTCACCTCGAAGCCGGAGGGCTGCGTCGCCGAGCGTCGCACGTCGAGCGAGAGCACGAGCACCTGCGAGCCGAAGTCGGCGACGATGCGGTCGATGAGCGCGGGGTCGCGGATCGCGGCCGAGTTCACGCCCACCTTGTCGGCGCCGTGCGCGAGCAGGCGCGCGACGTCGTCGCGGCTGCGCACGCCGCCGCCGACGGTGAGCGGGATGAAGATCTGCTCGGCCGTGCGCTCGACGACGTCGAGCATCGTGCCGGCGTCGTCGACCGTGGCCTTGACGTCGAGGAAGGTGAGCTCGTCGGCGCCCTGCTCGGCGTAGCGGGCGGCGAGCTCGACGGGGTCGCCCTGGTCGGTGAGCCCCTGGAAGCGCACGCCCTTGACGACCCGGCCGTGCGCGACGTCGAGGCACGGGATGACGCGGGTCGCGAGCGTCGTCATCGCGGTCGGCCCGACTCCGGCTGCGGCGGTCATCAGATGCGCGCGGCGTGGATGCGCGTGACGATGATGGCGCGCGCGCCCACGTCGGCGAGCGCGTCCATGATGCTGTTCGTCTCGTCGCGGCGCACCATCACCCGCACGGCCGCCCACTCCGCGTCGCGCAGCGGGCTCACCGTCGCGCTCTCGAAGCCGGATGCCACGGCGATCGCCGCGTCGAGGTGGGAGCGCTGGATGTCGTAGTCGACGAGCACGTAGTCGCGCGCGACGATGACGCCGTCGAGGCGGCGCTTGAGGGTCGAGAGGCCCGGCACGTCGCGGCCGCTCGAGATGAGCACGGCCTCGCTCGCGAGGATCGGCTCGCCGAAGATCTCGAGGCCCTGGGCGCGCAGGGTGGCGCCGGTCTCGACGACGTCGGCGACGGCATCCGCGACCCCGAGCCGCACGGCCGACTCCACGGCCCCGTCGAGGTGGACGAGCTCGGCCTCGACGCCGACCTCGGCGAGGTTCTGCTCGACGAGCAGCGTGAACGACGAGGCGACGCGGGCGCCCGCGAGGTCGGCGGCGCTCCCGAAGCGACCGGCCAGTCCCGCGAAGCGGAGCGTCGAGCGGGCGAAGCCGAGCCCCTTGACCTCCTGGGCGGGCGAGCCCGAGTCGAGCAGCAGGTCGCGGCCGGTGATGCCGACGTCGAGCGCGCCCGAGCCGACGTAGGTGGCGATGTCACGCGGGCGGAGGTAGAAGAACTCCACCTCGTTGCGCGCGTCGACGGAGATGAGCTCCTTCGAGTCGCGGCGACCGCGGTAGCCGGCCTCCTCGAGCATCTGGGCAGCCGTCTCGGCGAGCGAGCCCTTGTTGGGCACGGCGATCTTCAGCATGGTTCCTCGGGTCTGACGAGCGATGGGCGGCGCTTCAGAGATGTCGGTAGACGTCCTGGAGCGTGATGCCCTTCGCCAGCATGAGCACCTGCAGGTGGTACAGCAGCTGCGAGATCTCCATCGCGGCGTCGTCGTCCGACTCATGCTCCGCCGCCATCCAGACCTCGGCGGCCTCCTCGACGATCTTCTTCCCGATCTCGTGGACGCCGGCGTCGACGGCCGCGACGGTGCCGGAGCCCTCGCGGCGCTCGGCGAGGGTGCGCTCGAGCTCCGCGTACAGCTCGTCGAAGGTCTTCACCGCTCCAGGCTACCGGCTGCGCCGTCGCCCGACGCGCCGGCGGCGCCGCGGTGGATCGCGCGCAGATCGATCATGCCGGTGTCGAACGCGCCCTTGCCGGCGGCGCGCAGCTCGGCGATGCGGTCGGCGGGCGAGGCGTGCCCGTAGACGGCGCTGCCGGCGACGAACACGTTCGCGCCGGAGGCGGCGGCGATGGGGAGGGTCTCGGCGGTGATGCCGCCGTCGACCTGCAGCGCGAGCTCGATGCCGAGCTCCTCCGCCCGGCCGCGGAGCGCCTCGAGCTTCGGCATCATCTCGCCCATGAACGCCTGGCCGCCGAAGCCGGGCTCGACGGTCATGATGAGCACCATGTCGAACTCGGGCAGGTGCTCGAGCACTCGGTCGATGCCGGTGCCGGGCTTGACCGCGATCGCGGCGCGCGTGCCTCGGGCGCGCAGCTCGCGCGCGAGCGCGATGGCGTCGCGGGTCGCCTCGGCGTGGAACGTGACCGACTCGACGCCGTCGATCGCGTACTGGGGCGCCCACGTGTCGGGGTCATCGATCATGAGGTGCACGTCGAGCGGCAGCCGGGTCACCTCGGCGATGCGCTGCACCATCGGCAGCCCGAAGGTGAGGTTGGGCACGAAGTGCGCGTCCATGATGTCGACGTGCACGCCGTCGGCCGTCGCGATCTTCTCGAGGTCGCGCTCGAGGTTCACGAAGTCCGCCGACAGGATGCTGGGGTGGATCCTGACCATGCCTTCCAGCCTAGCCGCGGGCGGCGCCGCCGCCCGCCTCGCCGCTGGGCCGTGACGGCGGCGCCAGCATGTGCACGGTGCTGTGGCTTCGCGCGCGGCGGAGCGACAGCAGCGTGCACACGGGCGAGGGTCTGGGCGCGAGTCGAGCCGCGCTGCTCGCCGCGGCCGCCCTAGGCGGTGGTCAGCAGCTGGATGAACATCGCGTCGGTGCCGTTGCGGTGCGGCCACAGCTGCACCGCGTCGCCCGTCTCGCCGAGCGCGATGCCGGGCGAGAGCTCGCGCACGACCGCGCGCGTGTCGACGGGCACGAGCCCGAGGGCGGCAGCTCGGTCGACGACGGCGCGCGTCTCGGCGAGGTGGGGCGAGCACGTGACGTAGGCGACGAGGCCACCGGGAGCGACCGCTCGGGCAGCGGCCTCGAGCAGGTCGCCCTGCAGCGCGGCGAGCTCCGGCACGTCGGTGGGCCGCTTGCGCCAGCGCGCCTCGGGCCGTCGGCGCAGCGCGCCGAGGCCCGTGCACGGCGCGTCGAGCAGCACGCGATCGAATGCTCCCGCCGTGTCGCCCGTGCCGTAGCGGCGGCCGTCGCCCGTGACGACGTCGGGGCGCGGGCGGATGCTGCGCACGGCATCGCGCACGAGTCGCGCACGGTGCGGCAGCAGCTCGTTCGCCTCGAGCGAGGCGCCCGCGACGGCGGCCTCGGCGGCCATGAGCGCCGCCTTGCCGCCGGGACCGGCGCACAGGTCGAGCCACCGCTCCCCCGGCCGCACGGGCCGCGCTCGGGTGAGGGCGAGCGCGGCGAGCTGCGAGCCCGCATCCTGCACCCGCCAGCTGCCGTCGGCGACCTGCGGCAGGCGCGCCGGGTCCCCGGGCGGCGCGACGCGGCCGATGGGGCTCGCCGTGCGCTCCGCGTCGAGCGCGTCGGGCTCGGCGATGCCCGGCAGGGCGACGAGCTGCACGGCGGGCGGGTCGTTGTCGGCGGCGAGCAGCGCGCCGAGCTCGTCGGCGGCGCCCTCGCGCTCGAGCGTGCGGCGCAGCGCCCGCAGCACCCATGCCGGGTGGGCGGTCTCGAGCGCGAGCCGGTCGTCGTCCGACATCGCGCCCGTGAGGCGCGCGAGGCGCTCCTCGGCGGGCACCTCCGAGAGCCGGCGCAGCACGGCGTTCGCGAAGCCCGCCCTGCCCTTGTGCTTGCCCAGCAGCGCGACGGTCTCGTGCACGGCGGCGTGGACGGGCGTGCGCATCCGGCTCAGCTGGTGCGAGCCGATGCGGAGGGTCGCGAGCGTCGTCGGGTCGATCTCGTCGATCGGCCTGCCGGCGGCGTCGGCGATGAGGGCGTCGTGCAGCCCCTGCCAGCGGAGCGTGCCGTACGCGAGCTCGGTCGCGAAGCCGGCATCGGCGGGGCTCAGGCGAGCCTCGCGGATGCGCGCGGGCAGCAGCAGGTTCGCGTACGCGTCGTCGCGATCGACGGCGAGCACGACGTCGCGGGCGACCTCGCGGGCGCTCATGCCGCGCCTCCCCGTGCGGGCGTCGCCGTCGCGGACGTCCCAGGCTCGGACGTCGCGATCCCGGACGTGCCAGGCGCGGACATCGTCGTCGCGAACGTCGCCGTGCCGCCGCGGCCGCGCAGCCAGTCGGCGCCCGCCATCGGGCGCTTGCCGGCGGGCTGCACCTCGAGCAGCTCGAGCGGCGCGCTGCCCGTCCCGACGATCGCCGTGCGGCCGGCGAGCTGGGCCGAGCCGGGCGGGATCGGCTCCGCGCCCGAGCGCGCGAGCGCCAGCAGCTTCACGCGCTCCCCCTCGCCATCCGGCTCGAGCAGCGTGGCGTGCGCGCCGGGCTCGGGGGTGACGCCGCGCCAGCGGTTCAGCACCGCGGGCGCGGTCGAGGCGAGGTCGATCGCGCCGTCGGCGAGCGTGAGCTTCGGCGCGAAGGTGGGCGCGCCGACCTGCGCCTCGAACGTCGCCGTGCCGGCCGCGATC
>NZ_BAAAKK010000001.1:477758-479105 GCF_039527715.1 Agrococcus citreus | reverse complement strand
GAGCTCGGCGAGCTGCTCGAGCAGCGAGCCGGCGGTCGCGCCCTCGGGCACCGGCGTCTCGCGCATCCGCACGACGGGACCCGCGTCGAGCTCCGCGACGAGGCGGAAGACGCTCACGCCGGTCACGCCGCGACCGTCGATGAGGGCGCGCTGCACGGGGGCGGCGCCGCGGTAGTCGGGCAGCAGCGAGAAGTGCAGGTTGATCCAGCCGTGCGGCGGCATCGAGAGCAGCGGCTCGCGCACGAGCCCGCCGTACGCGACGACCACGGCGAGCTCGGGCGCGAGCGCCGCGATCGCCTCGGTCGCGTCGGCGCCGAGCCGGTTCGCCTCGAGCACCGGGATGCCGAGCGCGGTGGCCGCATCGGCGACCGGGGTCGGCGTGAGCACGCGCTTGCGGCCGTGCGGCGACGGCGCGCGCGTGACGACGGCGACCACCTCGTGGGTGCGCGCGAGCGCCTCGAGGCTCGGGACGGCGGCGGCGGGGCTGCCGGCGAAGACGATGCGCATGGTTCCTCTCGGTCGTGCTGGTCGGGGCTCGGGCGCTCGGAGCGTCGAAGGGCTCAGAGCGCGTCGAAGGGCTCGGGATCATCCAAGCGGATGCGGAGCCGCGCGGGAGCGCCGGGGCGCCGGGGGCGGGCGGCGGCCGTCAGCACGCGGCCCCTCGCGATGCCGGCGACGCGCGCGCCATCGGCGTACGCGAAGCGCACGATCGCCCGCTCGGCCTCCTCGCCCGGTCGCGACTCGGCGACCGGCACCGGTCCGAGCACGTCGAGGTGCGGGATGCCGCCCAGCGCCTCGAGCGCCTCCGCGACCGCGTCGGGCGTGCCGACGACGGATGCGGTGCGCACCGCGGGCGGGAACCGCAGCTGCCGCCGCTCGGCGAGCTCGATCTTCGCGAACGGCACGGTCGTCTCGCCGGTGAGGGCGGCGGCGGCGGGCCCGATGACGCCGGCGAGCACGATCGGCGCGCCCTCGGCGGCGAGCGCGCGCGCCGACGCCCACTGGCGCACCGCCTCCTCGGCGACGCGGAGCCCCTCGTGCGCGAGCAGCGCGTCGCCGTCGAGCAGCAGCACGGCGCCGTAGCCGCCGTCGGCGATCGGCTCGGCACCGCGCGTCGCGACGACGATCCGGGGCCGCGCGTCGATCGCGAGCCGCTCGTGATCGCCGTCGGCCACGACGACGGGCACGCCGGGGAACGCGCGGCCGAGCTCCTCGGCGATGCGAGTCGAGCCGCGACCCGCGGCGACGAGCTTCGCGCCCGAGCACGAGGGGCAGCGCCAGCCCGCCGCGAGGCGGCCGCACAGCCGGCACGCGGGCGCGGCGGTGCGCGAGCGCGCGCTCGGCGCG
>NZ_BAAAKK010000001.1:477170-477750 GCF_039527715.1 Agrococcus citreus | reverse complement strand
GTGCTGCAGCGGGCGCGGCTGCCGCAATCGGCGCAGCGCAGCCCGGGCGCATGGCCGGGTCGGCCGACCTGCACGAGCACGGGCCGCGTCGGCAGCGCCTCGCGCGCGGCGGTGAACGCGGCGGCAGGCAGCCGCCGCCCGTCGTCGGCGAGCGCGGCCGGCAGCACGCGCACGCGGTGCGTGCCGAGCCGCTCGTGCTCGAGGTGCCCGAGCTCGACGAGCCGCTCGGCGTCGGTCGAGCGCGCGTGGCCCGCGATGACGAGCGCGCAGCCCGCGTGCGCCTGACGGACGAGCGCCGCGTCGCGCGCGTGCACCCAGGGCGAGAGCGGCTCCGCGAGCAGCGGGTCGCCGTCCTCCCAGACGGCGAGCAGCCCGAGCCGCGCGGCGGGCGCGTAGACGGCGGAGCGCGGGCCGATCACGGCCACGGGCTCGGCGTCGAGGCAGCGCAGGAACCCCCGGTACCGCTCGGGGTTCTTCTGCCGCGCGTCGAGCTCGACGACGCGCTCCGCGCCGACGGCGGCCTCGAGCGCGAGCCGCAGCTGCCGCTGCTCGCGGTGGTCCGGCACGACGAGGATCGCCT
>NZ_BAAAKK010000001.1:445677-477165 GCF_039527715.1 Agrococcus citreus | reverse complement strand
AGCGCGGCGAGCGCGATCGCCCAGCGGCCGATCCACGCGGTGCCGCCAGCGGCCTCGCCGCTGCCGCCCGTCTCGACGGCGGCAACGCCGCCCGCGCACTCGAGGGCGATGCGACGTCGAGCCTCGACGAGCCCGGGCAGCACCTCCGCGGCGCCCGGGGGCGCGTCGGGCAGCGGCGGCACGGGCGCGGCGGGACCGGCGAGCCACGCCTTCTCGACGCGCGCCTGCCGGCCGGGGATCGCGACGCGCAGCACGTCAGCGGCGCCGCCCGCGGCGCGGTCCGCGACGGCGCGAGCGAGGGCCCACACCTCGGGCTGCAGCACCGGCACGGTCGAGAGCACCTTCTCGACGTCGGCGACCTCGCCCTCCCAGTCGCGCTCGTCGGCGACCTCGACGACGTAGCCCGTCGCCTGCCGGTCGCCCCGCAGCGGCACGCGCACGCGCACGCCCGGCGCGACGCCCTCGAGCCCGGGCGGCACGCGGTACTCGAAGAGCCGGTCGAGCTGCGGCAGCCGCGAGTCGACGACGACGCGGGCGTACCGCACGGGCGCATCCGCGCTCTCCCCGTCGGCGATGGCCGCACGCGCAGCCGCCGCGGCTGCCACGGGCGTCAGAGCCCCGCGGCGGCGCGCAGGTCGTCGACGCGGTCGAGCCGCTCCCAGGTGAAGCCCGGCAGCTCCCGTCCGAAGTGGCCGTAGGCGGCGGTCTGGCGGTACTTGGGCTTCCGCAGGTCGAGGTCGCGCACGATCGCGCCGGGGCGCAGGTCGAAGACCTCCTGGATCGCGGCGCGGATGCGGTCGTCGTCGATCGTGCCGGTGCCGAAGGTCTCGACGTAGAGGCCGACGGGCTGCGCCATGCCGATCGCGTACGCGGCCTGCACCTCGATGCGCGCGGCGAGGCCCGCGGCGACCGCGTTCTTCGCCACCCAGCGCAGCGCGTAGGCGGCCGAGCGGTCGACCTTCGACGGGTCCTTGCCGCTGAACGCGCCACCGCCGTGGCGAGCGGCGCCGCCGTAGGTGTCGACGATGATCTTGCGCCCCGTGAGACCCGCGTCGCCCTTGGGCCCGCCGGTGAGGAACGAGCCGGAGGGGTTCACGATCGAGCGCATGGCGCTCGTGTCGAGGCCGAGCTGCCCGACGACGGGGTCGATGACGTGCTCGATGACGGCGGCTCGGATCTCGGCGTCGGTGACGCCCGGCGCGTGCTGCGTCGAGACGAGCACCGTGTCGACGCTCACGGGGCGGAAGCCGTCGTAGCCGATCGTCACCTGCGTCTTGCCGTCGGGCCGCAGCCACGGGATGTCGCCGCTGCGCCGCACGGCGGCGAGCCGCTCGGCGAGCCGGTGCGCGGCCCACGCAGTGGCGGGCATGAAGCTGGGCGTCTCGTCGGTCGCGAAGCCGAACATGATGCCCTGGTCGCCGGCGCCGTCGCGATCGAGCGGGTCGACCGAGCCGCCCCGCGCCTCGACGGCGGTGTCGACGCCGGTCGCGATCTCGGGCGACTGCTCGCCGATCGACACGGTCACGCCGCACGAGTTGCCGTCGAACGACACCTCGCTCGAGTCGTAGCCGATCTCGACGATGACCTTGCGGGCGACCGAGGCGATGTCGACGTAGCCCGTCGTGCGCACCTCGCCCGCGACGTGCACGAGGCCGGTGGTGACGAGGGTCTCGACGGCGACGCGCGCCTCGGTGTCCTGCGCCAGCATGGCGTCGAGCACCGCGTCGGAGATCTGGTCGGAGATCTTGTCGGGGTGGCCCTCGGTCACGGACTCGGACGTGAACAGCCGCAGGCTCACTGGCGCTCCTGGATCGTGGGTGTCGTGGATGCGGTCGGCGCGGCGAGGCGCTGCGCGATCGCATCGATGATGGCGCGGGCCACTGACGCCTTGCTGCCGGCGGCGTCGGCGACGACGCCGTCGGCGTCGAGCACGCGCACGCGGGTGTCGACGTGGCCGAAGCCCTCGTCGTGGCCGACGCGGTTGACGACGAGCAGGTCGGCGCCCTTGCGCGCGAGCTTGTCGCGGCCGCGCTGCAGCAGCGCGTCGTCGTCGGCCTCGGTCTCGGCGGCGAAGCCGACCACGAGGCTCGAGCGCGGCTGCCCGGCGATCTCGCGGAGGATGTCGGGGTTGAGCGCGAGGGTGAGCGTGGGCGCGTCGCCCCACGACTCCTTCGAGCGCTTCTCGTCCGAGACGCCGTCGACGCGGTAGTCGGCGACCGCCGCAGCCATCACGACGACGTCGGCGTCGGCGCGCTCGAGCATGCGCGATCGCAGCTGCGCGGTCGTCTCGACCTCGATCGTCTCGACGCCGCGGGGCACGGGCACGTGCAGGTTCGCGCCCACGAGCGTGACGGCGGCGCCCGCGTCGCGAGCGGCCTCGGCGAGCGCGACGCCCATGGCGCCGCTCGAGCGGTTGCCGAGGAACCGCACGGGGTCGATCGGCTCGCGCGTGCCGCCCGCCGAGACGACGAGCGAGCGGCCGGCGAGCGGCCGGTCGGCGGTCGCGGCGACGCGCGCGAGCGCGGCGGCGACGACCTCGCTCGGCTCCGCCATGCGGCCGAGGCCCGTGTCGCCGCCGGTGAGCTCGCCCGCGACGGGGCCGACGACGGTCGCGCCGCGCTCGACGAGCGTGCGCACGTTCGCCTGCACCACGGGCTGCTCCCACATCTCGGTGTGCATCGCGGGGGCGAGCACGAGCGGGGCGCGCGAGGCGAGCACCGTCGTGCCGAGCAGGTCGTCGGCGAGCCCGGTCGCGAGCTTCGCGAGCGTGTTCGCCGTCACCGGCAGCACGACGATGAGGTCGGCGGACTGGCCGAGCGCGACGTGGCGCACGGCGGCGACATCGTCGAAGACCTCGTCGGTGACGGGATTGCGGCTGAGCGCCTCGAGCGTCGGCCTGCCGATGAAGCGCAGGGCGGATGCGGTGGGCACGACGTGCACGTCATGACCGGCCTGCACGAGCTCGCGGATCGCGAGCGCTGCCTTGTATGCGGCGATCCCGCCGGAGATCCCGACGACGACGCGCATCAGGCCTCGGTGACCTCGTCGTGGGTGAGGACGAGCTTGTTCGCGTGGATCTCGTGCAGCGCGACGGAGAGCGGCTTGTCCTCGATCGTCGCGTCGACGAGCGGGCCGACGTTGTCGAACATCGAGCCCTCGTGGATGTCGGTGTAGTAGTCGTTGATCTGTCGCGCGCGCTTCGACGCGAAGATGACCAGCTGGTACTTCGAGTCGACCTTGTCGAGCAGCTCGTCGATCGGGGGGTTGATGATGCCCTTGGCCATGGGTGCCTCCTGCAGACTCGTGGCGGACGCGATCGCGCTCGCCGAAGCTCGTGCGCCGGTGGGCGCAAGAGTCCATCCTACCCCGCATCGCGTCAGTGCGACGGCAGCTCTCCCGCACCGCGGTCGGCCTCCGCCGCGAGGATGCGCTCGACCACCTCGTGCGCGGCCTCCGCGACGTCGGCGTTCACGATCGTCGCGTCGAACTCGGGCTGGCTCGCGAGCTCGACCCTTGCCGTCTGCAGCCGGCGCTCTCGCTCCGACTCGGTCTCGGTGCCGCGGCCGACGAGGCGGCGCACGAGCTCGTCCCACGACGGCGGCGCGAGGAACAGCAGCACCGCATCCGGGAACGACGCTCGCACCTGTCGCGCGCCCTGCAGGTCGATCTCGAGCAGCACCGAGCTGCCCTCGTCGAGCGCGGCCTGCACGCTCGAGCGGGGCGTGCCGTAGCGCGACTGGTTGTGCACCGTCGCCCACTCGAGGAACTCCTGCTCGTCGACCATGCGGTCGAAGTCCGCGTCGGAGACGAACGCGTAGTGCACGCCGTCGATCTCGCCGGGGCGCGGGGCGCGGGTCGTGGCGCTCACCGAGTGCCGGATCTGCGGGAAGTGCTCGCGCACGTACTCCGCGACGGTGCCCTTCCCGACGGCGGTGGGTCCGGCGAGCACGATGAGGCGAGGGCGACGCGAGGGATCCACGTCGTCCAGCCAACCGCGAACCCGCTCGCGCTGCAAATCGCCGAGCGCGCCGAGGCGCTTGCCAGGGGCGATGCCGAGCGACGCCAGCAGCCGCTCGACCCGCACGGGGCCGAGGCCCCGCAGGCTGCCGAGGAACGCCGGCACGCGCAGCTGCGCCTCGGGGCTGCCCGGCTCCTGCCACGCGCGCTCGGCGACGTCGCGCGGCCCGCGCTGCCCCGATCGCAGGGCGCGCTTCACGGCCGCGCGCGCTCGGCGGGCCTCGATCGCCGCCCGTCCGGCCGCGGCCGGGTCAGGGGTGGCGGGCCGGGACCCGCCGTGCGCGTCTGCCGTCATCGGGCGCTCGCCGTCATCGAGTCGCCGCCGTCATCCAACCGACCGCCGTCATCCAACCGACCGCGACGACGCGAGCTCGCCGACGGCCGCGTCGATCGCGCTCGCGAGCCCGTCGGGACCCGCCTGCAGGATGCTGCGCGACGCGCTCGCGAGCACGAGCGAGCCGGCCGGGAAGAGCGAGCCGAGGTCGGCGAGCCGCGCGCCCTGCGCGCCGAAGCCCGGCGCGAGCACCGGCGTCGCGGCGTCCATCGTCGACGCGCCCGTGCCGAGGCCGAACGCCGCCCGGTCGACCGTCGCGCCGATCACGAGCCCGTGGCCGGCGCCCGTCGCGGCGTTCCGCTCGGCGACCGCGTCGGCGACCGACCGCGCGATCGAGCGGCCGTCGGGCAGGCGCGCGAGCTGCACGGCTGCGGCCTCGGGGTTGGAGGTGGCGGCGAGCACGAACAGGCCCTTGTCCGCGGCCTCCGCCGCGGCGAAGAGGCCCTCGAGCGAGCCCACGCCGAGGTAGGGACTCACGGTGAGGGCGTCGGCCTCGAGCGGCGAGCCGGGCGAGAGCCACGCCGCGCCGTAGCCGCGGTTCGTCGAGCCGATGTCGCCGCGCTTCGCGTCGGCGATCACGACGAGCCCCGCGGCGCGGGCATCGGCGAGCACGCGCTCGAGCGCGCCGATGCCCGCGGCGCCGAGCGCCTCGAACAGCGCGACCTGCGGCTTGACCACCCCGACGCGCCCGGCCGCGGCGGCCACGACGTCGCGGCCGAAGCGCTCGAGCCCCGACGCATCCGCACCCGCGCCCCAGGCCGCGAGCAGCGCGGGGTGCGGGTCGATGCCCACGCACAGCGGGCCGTGCGCGTCGACGGATGCGGTCAGTCGCGCCAGCAGCGTCACGCCGACCGCCGTGCGTGGTACTCCTGCAGGCTCGTCACCTCGTAGGGCTCGCGCGAGGCCTCGATCGCCGCGACCGCGGCGCCGAGCTGCGCGACGGTCGTGAAGAGCGCCTTGTCGGCGGCGACCGTGGCGGCGCGGATCTCGTAGCCGTCGGCGCGCGCGATGCCGCCCGTCGGGGTGTTGACGATGATGTCGATCTCCCCCGCGTCGATGAGGTCGACGATCGACGGCTCGACGGTGCCGGCGGCTGCGGTCTCGGAGTGCTTGCGCACCGTCTCGACCTGGATGCCGTTGCGCGCGAGCACCTCGGCGGTGCCGGTCGTCGCGACGATCCGGAAGCCGAGCTGCTGCAGCCGGTGCACGGGCAGCACCGCTTGCCGCTTGTCGCGGTCGGAGAGCGACACGAACACGGTCCCGGAGGTCGGCAGGCCGCCGTAGGCCGCCGACTGGCTCTTCGCGAACGCGGTCGGGAAGTCGCGGTCGATGCCCATCACCTCGCCGGTCGAGCGCATCTCGGGCCCGAGCAGCGAGTCGACGACGCGGCCGTCGGCAGTGCGGAACCGGCGGAACGGCAGCACGGCCTCCTTCACCGCGACGGGCGCGTCGATGGGCAGGATCGTGCCGTCGGCCTCCGGCAGCATGCCCTCGGCGCGCAGCTCGGCGATCGTCGCGCCCGCGAGCACGCGCGCGTTCGCCTTCGCGATCGGGGTGCCGAGCGCCTTCGCGACGAACGGCACCGTGCGGCTCGCGCGCGGGTTCGCCTCGATCACCTGCAGCACGCCTGCCGCGTACGCGAACTGCACGTTGATGGGCCCGCGCACGTCGAGGCCCTGCGCGATGCGCAGCGTCGCGTCGCGGATCTCGAGCAGCTGCGCGCGGCCGAGGCCGACGGGTGGCATCGTGCACGACGAGTCGCCCGAGTGGATCCCGGCCTCCTCGATGTGCTCGAGGATGCCGCCGACGTAGAGCTCGTGCCCGTCGTAGATCGCGTCGACGTCGATCTCCACGGCGTCGTCGAGGAAGTGGTCGACGAGCAGCGGTCGATCGGGGCCGACGATCCCGTGCGACGCGATGCGGTCGAAGTAGCCGTGCAGGCTCGGCGTGTCGTAGATGATCTCCATGCCCCGGCCGCCGAGCACGAACGAGGGGCGCACGAGCACGGGGTAGCCGATGCCCTCCGCGATCTCGATCGCCTGCGACTCGGTCGTCGCCGTGCCGTTGCGCGGCGCGACGAGGCCGGCGTCGTCGAGGATGCGCTGGAACAGGCCGCGCTCCTCCGCGGCGTCGATCGCGTCGGGCGTCGTGCCGAGGATCGGCACGCCCGCGGCCTCGAGGCCGCGCGCGAGGCCGAGCGGCGTCTGCCCGCCCAGCTGCACGATCACGCCGACGAGCTCGCCCGCGCCGCGCTCGGCGTGCACGATCTCGAGCACGTCCTCGAGCGTGAGCGGCTCGAAGTAGAGCCGGTCGCTCGTGTCGTAGTCGGTCGAGACCGTCTCGGGGTTGCAGTTGACCATGATGGTCTCGAAGCCGGCGTCGGCGAGCGCGAACGACGCGTGCACGCACGAGTAGTCGAACTCGATGCCCTGGCCGATGCGGTTGGGCCCGGAGCCGAGGATGATGACCTTGCGCCGGTCGGAGGGCACGACCTCGGTCTCGAGGTCGTAGCTCGAGTAGTGGTACGGCGTCACCGCGGGGAACTCCCCCGCGCACGTGTCGACGGTCTTGAAGACCGGGCGCACGTCGAGGTCCCAGCGCGACTGCCGCACCTCGGCCTCGGTGCTCCCGCGCAGCTGCGCGATCTGGGCGTCGGAGAAGCCGTGCTCCTTCGCGAGCCGCAGCGTCGGCTCGTCGAGCTCGCCCGTGCCGTCCCCGAAGCGGCGCACCTCGTCGGCGACCTCGTTGATGAGCACCATCTGGTCGATGAACCACGGGTCGATGCCCGTCGCCTCGTGCGCCTGCGCGACCGTCGCGCCCGCGCGCAGCGCCTGCTGCAGCGTCACGATGCGGCCGTCGGTCGGCACGCTCGCGAGCTCGAGGAGCGCCGCGGCGTCGCCCGGCTCGCCCTCCCAGTGGAAGGAGGAGCCGCGCTTCTCGAGCGAGCGGAGCGCCTTCTGCAGCGCTTGCGTGTAGGTGCGGCCCATCGCCATCGCCTCGCCGACCGACTTCATGGTCGTCGTGAGCGTCGCATCCGCGGCGGGGAACTTCTCGAAGTTGAAGCGCGGCACCTTGACGACGACGTAGTCGAGCGCGGGCTCGAACGACGCGGGCGTCACCTTCGTGATGTCGTTGGGGATCTCGTCGAGCCGGTAGCCGAGCGCGAGCTTCGCGGCGATCTTCGCGATCGGGAAGCCGGTCGCCTTCGAGGCGAGCGCCGAGGAGCGCGACACCCGAGGGTTCATCTCGATGACGATGATGCGGCCGGTCGACGGCTCGACGGCGAACTGGATGTTGCAGCCGCCGGTGTCGACGCCGACGTCGCGGATGATGCGGATGGCGATGTCGCGCATCCGCTGGTACTCGCGGTCGGTGAGGGTGAGCGCTGGCGCGACCGTGATCGAGTCGCCCGTGTGGACGCCGACGGCGTCGACGTTCTCGATCGAGCAGACGACGACCGTGTTGTCGGCGGTGTCGCGCATGAGCTCGAGCTCGTACTCCTTCCAGCCGAGGATCGACTCCTCGAGCAGCACCTCGCCGATCGTCGAGGAGTGGATACCGTCGCCGACGAAGCGCCGCAGCTCGTCCTCGTCGTGCGCGAAGCCGGAGCCGAGGCCGCCCATCGTGAACGACGGGCGCACGACCACGGGGTAGCCGAACTCGCCGGCGAACGCGAGCGCGTCGTCGACGGAGTGCGCGATGGCGCTCGAGGCGACCTCGGCGCCTGCGGCGATCGCGAGCTCCTTGAACAGCAGCCGGTCCTCGCCGCGCTGGATGGCCTCGACCTTCGCGCCGATGAGCTCGACGCCGTGGCGCTCGAGGATGCCCTGGTCGTGGAGCGCGATGGCGGCGTTGAGCGCCGTCTGGCCGCCGAGCGTGGGCAGGATCGCGTCGGGGCGCTCCTTGATGATGATCGTCTCGATCACCTCGGTCGTGATCGGCTCGATGTACGTCGCGTCGGCGAAGTCGGGGTCGGTCATGATCGTCGCCGGGTTGGAGTTGACGAGGATGACGCGCACGCCCTCCTCCCGCAGCACGCGGCACGCCTGGGTGCCGGAGTAGTCGAACTCGGCGGCCTGGCCGATGACGATCGGCCCGGAGCCGATGACGAGGACGGAGCGGATGTCGTCGCGCTTGGGCATTCAGGCGTCCTTCTGCATGTCGGTGGTGTCGGCGCCGCGAGCGGCTCGGTGCTGCAGCACCAGCTCGCGGAAGCGGCCGAAGAGGTGCCGGGCGTCGTTCGGGCCGGCGGCCGACTCGGGGTGGTACTGCACGCTGAAGGCGGGGATGTCGAGCGCCCGCAGGCCCTCGACGACCTCGTCGTTCAGCGAGTAGTGGCTCACCTCGACGCGGCCGAAGCCCGCGGGGCTCGAGAGCTCCTCGTGCAGCGGCGCCTCGACGGCGAAGCCGTGGTTCTGGCTCGTGATCTCGACGCGGCCGGTGGCGACGTCGAGGACGGGCTGGTTGATGCCGCGGTGGCCGAACGGCAGCTTGTACGTGCCGAAGCCGAGCGCGCGGCCGAGCAGCTGGTTGCCGAAGCAGATGCCGAAGAACGGCAGGTCCTCGCGCAGCAGCCCCTGGAGCACCTCGACCTGGCCGTCGCTCGCGGCGGGGTCGCCGGGACCGTTCGAGTAGAACGCGGCGATCGGCCGGTGCGCGAGCACCTCCTCGAGCGTCGCGCTCTGCGGCAGCACGGCGAGGTCGAAGCCCTCCTCCTGCAGGAACCGCAGCGTCGACGCCTTCACGCCGAGGTCGAGCACCGCGAGGGTGCCGATCGGCTCGCCGACGGCCGGCAGCGTGTACGCCTCGGGCGTCGAGACGAGCTCGGCGAGGCTGCGGCCTGCCATCTTCGGGCTCTCGCGCACCGCCGCGACCATGGCCTCGTCGTCGACGAGCGCGTCGCCCGAGAAGACGCCGGCGCGCATCGCGCCCGCATCGCGGAGCCGTCGGGTGATCGCGCGCGTGTCGACGCCCGCGATGCCGACGACGCCGTCGCGCTCGAGCTGCGAGCCGAGGTCGCCATCGGCGCGCCAGTTCGACACGACACGGCTCGCGGCGCGCACGACGTAGCCGGAGGGCCACGCTCGCCGCGACTCCGCGTCCTCGTCGTTGACGCCGGTGTTGCCGATGTGCGGGGAGGTCTGCACGACGATCTGCCCCGCGTACGAGGGGTCGGTGAGCGTCTCCTGGTAGCCGGTCATGCCGGTGGCGAAGACGGCCTCGCCGAGCGCCCGGCCTGCGGCGCCGTAGGCGGTGCCGCGGTAGATGGTGCCGTCCTCCAGGACGAGGGCGGCGTCCTGCCCTTCGACTCGGTGCGCGCCCTGGCGGGCGCGCACCGGCTCAGGAACCGCCGTCGTCGAGGCAGTGGAAGCGGGGGTCGTCATGAGGTGGTTCCTTCCCCAGTGGGTTGCGTTCGGGTGCGGACGAGGCCACGGAGGGCGTCGAACGCCTCGCGGTCGTCGCCGATGATGCGGAGGTAGGTGTCGACGTCGGCGCCGAGCTCGTGCGCGATGACGACGATCCCACCGGACTCCACGACCCGGTCGATCGTCCAGGTCGCGCGCTCGACCGATCGGATGCGGGCCGCCGGGATGCGCAGCTCGGTGCGGTCGGCGACGAGCTGCACCCCGTCGCGGTCGATCGCGACCTGCGTGCGACCGCGGAAGCCGAGGCCGTGCGCGAAGACGCGGTCGTAGGGGTCGCCCGCGCGGGTCGTCGCGACGTAGAGCGCCTCGGCGACGAGCTCGGGGACCGCGTCGGTCCAGGGCGCGGGCGGCTCGATGTCGCGCTGGCGTCGTCGTCGCAGCACCACGCCGAGCACCGCGAGCAGCGCGAGCACCGCGACGAGCGCGGCGCACAGCAGCGCGAACGTCTCCTTCGTCATCCGGCGACCCCCTTGGCGCTCGATGCGGTCGCGACGAGCCCGTCGGCGACCGTGCGCGTGCCGGCGTGCCACACGTGCAGCACGCGGCCGGGCAGCTCGACACCGAGGAACGGGGAGTTCGTCGAGCGGCCGTGCAGGTGCGAGACGTCGACGACGCGGCGCACCGCGGGATCGACGAGCACGACGTGCGCGGGCGAGCCCGGCTCGAGCGGGGCGTCGTAGCCGGGCTCGCTGCCGATCGCCGCGGGCGCCGTCGACATCACGCGCGCGACGCCCGACCAGTCGAGCATGCCGGTCTCGACCATGGCGCGCTGCACCACGCTCAGCGCCGTCTCGAGCCCGACCATGCCGAACGCCGCATCCGCGAACGCCGTCTGCTTCGCCTCGGGCGCGTGCGGGGCGTGGTCGGTCGCGACGATGTCGATCGTGCCGTCGGCGAGCGCCTCGCGGAGCGCCTGCACGTCGCGGTCGGCGCGCAGCGGCGGGTTGACCTTGAAGCGGCCGTCGTACGAGCGCACGAGCTCCTCGGTCAGCAGCAGGTGGTGCGGCGTGACCTCGGCGGTGATCGCGATGCCGCGCGCCTTCGCGGCGCGCACGACCTCGACGGTCTCGACCGTCGAGACGTGGCAGATGTGCAGCCGGGCACCAGTGAGCTCGGCGAGCATCGCGTCGCGCGCGACGATCGATGCCTCCGCGGCCGAGGGCCAGCCCGTGAGGCCGAGCTCGGCGGCGAGCGGGCTCTCGTGCATCACCGAGCCGCGCGTGAGGTGCGGGTCCTGTGCGTGCTGGGCGACGACCGCGCCGAGCGAGGCGGCGTGCTCGAGGGCGCGGCGCATGAGCTCGGCGTCGGCGACGCAGTGGCCGTCGTCGCTGAACACCCGCACGCGCGCGGCGCTGCCGGCGAGCATCGTCATGTCGGCGAGCCGCTCGCCCGCGAGCCCGACGGTCACGGCGCCGATGGGGCGCACGGTCGCGAGCCCCGCGTCGACGCCGAGGCGGTGCACCTGCTCGACGACGGCGGGGGTGTCGGCGGGCGGGTTCGTGTTCGCCATCGCGAACACGCACGTGTAGCCGCCCGCCGCCGCGGCGCGCACGCCGCTCGCGATCGTCTCGGCCTGCTCGCCGCCCGGCTGGCGCAAGTGGGTGTGCAGGTCGACGAGCCCGGGCAGGGCGATGAGGCCGGTCGCGTCGACGACCTCGGCGGTGTCGCGGTCGACGGTGGCAGGGTCGACGAGCACGCCGGCGTCGATCGCGAGGTCGCGGGGCGCGCCGCCGAGCACGGAGGCGTTCGTGAGCAGCGTGGTCATCGGGCGTCTCCGTGGTCTGCTGAGGCGGGCTGCGCGGATCGGTCGTCGGACGCGAGCAGCGAGTAGAGCACGGCCATCCGCACCGAGACGCCGGCGGTGACCTGCGCGAGCACGGTCGAGGCATCCCCGTCGGCCGCGCGGCTCGAGAGCTCGAGGCCGCGGTTCATCGGGCCGGGGTGCATGATCGCGGCGTCGCCGAGCCGAGCGAGGCGCTCGTCGGTGAGCGACCAGCCGGTGATGTACTCCCCCACGCTCGGGGCGACCTTGCCGGCTTGGCGCTCGAGCTGCACGCGCAGCAGCATGAGCGCGTCGGGCCGCTCGGCGATGACGGCGTCGAGGCTCGTCTCGGCGCGCAGCCCGAGCCGCGTGCCGTCGGCCGCGGGGGTGGGCAGGAACGCGGCGGGGCCGACGAGCGTCACCTCGGCGCCGAGCGCGGGCAGCAGCAGCGCGTTCGAGCGGGCGACGCGCGAGTGGGCGATGTCGCCGACGATCGCGACGCGCACCCCGTCGAGGCCCTTGCCGCGGGCGGCGTCGCCGTGGATCCGGTGGCGCAGCGCGAACGCGTCGAGCAGCGCTTGCGTGGGGTGCTCGTGGGTGCCGTCGCCGGCGTTGATGACCGGCTTGCCGATCCAGTCGGCGAGCAGCGCGGGCGCGCCGGAGGCGCCGGAGCGCACGACGACGCCGTCGACGCCCATCGCGGCGATCGTGAGGCCCGTGTCGCGCAGCGACTCGCCCTTCGACGCGCTCGAGCCCTTGCCCGACACGTTGATGACGTCGGCCGAGAGCCACTTGCCGGCGATCTCGAACGACGAGCGCGTGCGCGTCGAGTCCTCGAAGAACAGGTTGACGACCGTGCGGCCGCGCAGGGCGGGCAGCTTCTTCAGCTGCCGGTCCTGGATCTGGTGCATGTCCTCGGCGAGGTCGAGCAGCGCGATCGCCTCGTCGCGCGGCATCGCGGCGGTCAGCAGGTGCCTCACGCGGCGCCTCGCTCGGCCGCGGGCCCGATCGTGACGGCGTCGCGGCCGTCGACCTCGTCGAGCAGGATCGAGACGTGCTCGGTGCGGGCGCTCGGCAGGTTCTTGCCCACCGAGTCGGCGCGGATGGGCAGCTCCCGGTGCCCGCGGTCGACGAGCACCGCGAGGCGCACGGCGCGGGGCCGGCCGAGGTCGGCGAGCGCGTCGAGGGCGGCCCGGATCGTGCGGCCCGAGTAGAGCACGTCGTCGACGAGCACGACGACGCGGTCGTCGACGCCGTCGGCGGGGATGCGCGTCGGGTGCGAGGCGCGAGTCGGCCTGCCGCGCAGGTCGTCGCGGTGCATCGTCACATCGAGCGTGCCGACGCGCGCCGAGAAGTCGATGCCGGTGATGCCGGAGAGCCGGTCGGCGAGCCGCTGCGCGAGGTGGACGCCGCGAGTGGGGATGCCCAGCAGCACGAGGTCGTCGGGTCCCTGGTTCGCCTCGAGGATCTCGTGGGCGATGCGCGTGAGGGCCCTGGCGATCTCGTCGGGGCCGAGCACGGTGCGCGGTGCAGTCACTGGGGACTCCCTTCTCCGCCTCACAGGACGGGCTTCAAGGTTGTCTGATCGCATCCACCCTACCGCGTCGACGCGTGCCGCCCGGGTGGGGGACGCCCGTCGTCGACGTGCTCGGGGCGCAGCCCGAGCCCGATGAAGCGCCCCATCGCGTGCCGCAGCGCCGGGACGCGCTGCACGAGCCGCAGCGGCAGCGGCACCGGCACGGCAGCGCCCGGCTCCGCGATGCGCACGAGCACGGTCTCGAGCCGGCGCTGCACCGCCTGGGTCGCGCGTGCCGCCGGCTCCCGGCGGCGCTGGATGCGGTGCAGGAGCGCCTCGGTCGGCCGCGCGCTCGCGAGCCGCGGAGCGAGGGCGTTCGCCGTCGCGACGGCGTCCTGGATCGCGAGGTTCACGCCCACGCCGCCCGCGGGCGACATCGCGTGCGCGGCGTCGCCGATCGCGAGCAGCCCGTCGCGGTGCCATCGCTCGAGCCGGTCGATGCGCACGCGCAGCACCCGCACGTCTGCTGCCTCGAGCCGCGCGAGCCGCTCGGCGAACCGCGGCTCGAGCGCGCCGACCCGGCGTCGGAGCCCCTCGAGCGAGGCGGCGTCGTCCTGCCACGCGCCGCGCCGCACGATGTGCGCGGCCTGGAAGAAGCCGCCGCGGTCGATCGACAGCAGCGCCCCGTCGCCGACCTGCATGAACGGCACCCGCTCCCCCGCCTCGCGCGGCAGCCGGAACCACAGCACGTCGATCGCGCTCGGCGGGCCGACGGGCTCGAGCCCGGCATCCGCTCGCAGGGCCGAGTCCCGCCCGTCGGCGAGCACGGTGAGCCGCGCGCGCACCTCGACCGGGCCGTCGGGGCCGTCGGCCACGACGCCCGCGATCCGCTCGCCGTCGCGCACGAGCGCGGTGCCGGTGTGGCGCATCCGCACGTCGAAGCCCGACAGCGCCCGGCCGGCGTCGGCGAGCAGGTCGAGGAAGTCCCACTGCGGCATGAACGCGATGCAGCGCCGCACGGTCGGCAAGCGCGAGAAGTCGGCGAGCACGAGCCGGCGGCCCGAGAACCGCATCGTCACCTGCTGCATGTCTGCGTGCGGCAGGGCGAGGAAGCGGTCGAGCAGGCCGATCTCGTGCAGCACCTGCTGCGTCGACGGGTGGATCGTGTCGCCGCGGAAGTCGCGCAGGAAGTCGCCGTGCTGCTCGAGCACGACGACGCGGACGCCGCGGCGCGCGAGCAGCACGCCGAGCATCAGGCCGGCGGGGCCGCCGCCGACGATCGCGCAGTCGGTGTCGAGCACCTCGCGATCGAGCATGCGCCCAGCGTGCTCGCCCGACGCCCGCCGCGCCAGTGGCGCCTCGGGCCGCTGCGCGCTACCCGCGGGCGGCGGCGATCTTGCCGAGCACGCCGTTGATGAACGCGCCGGAGCGCTCGGTCGAGAGCTCGTTGGCGATGTGCACGGCCTCCGAGATCACGACGCTCGAGGGTGCGGTCTCGTGCTCGAGCTCCCACACGCCGACGCGCAGGATCGCGAGATCGGTCCGCGGCATGCGGTCGATCGGCCAGTTAGAGCTCGACGAGGCGATCAGCTCGTCGACGCCCTCGAGCTCGTCGGCGACACCCGCGACGATCTCGCGGGCGAAGGGGAACCATCCGTGGGTCGCCCAGCCGAGGCGGTCGGCGGTGTCGCGGAGCACCGTCTCAGGCGCCTCGTCCCTCGCCTGCGCCGAGTAGAGCACCTCGACGGCGTGCTTGCGCGCCTTGCGCCGGGCGGGGTAGGTCTCCTCACCCACGTCAGTTGACGCGGCCGAGGTAGCTGCCGTCGCGCGTGTCGACCTTGACGCGCGTGCCCTGCTCGACGAAGAGCGGCACCTGGATCTCGGCGCCCGTCTCGACGGTCGCGGTCTTCGTGCCGGCGCTCGAGCGGTCGCCCTGCAGGCCCGGTTCGGTGTACGTGATCTCGAGCACGACGGAGGTCGGCAGCTCGACCTGCAGCGCCTCGCCCTCGTGCATCGAGATGGTCGCGGTGCCGTTCTCGAGCAGGAAGCGTGCGCTGTCGCCGACGATGTCGGCGGGGATCGGCAGCTGCTCGTACGTGTCGTTGTCCATGAACACGAAGTCGGTGCCGTCGTTGTACAGGAACTGGTAGTCGCGGCGGTCGACCGTCGCGAAGTCGATCTTCGTGCCGGCGTTGAAGGTCTTGTCGACGACCTTCTGGCTGCGCGCGTTCCGCAGCTTCGTGCGCACGAACGCGCCGCCCTTGCCGGGCTTGACGTGCTGGAACTCGATGACGCTCCAGAGCTGACCGTCGAGGTTGAGCACCGCGCCGTTCTTGATGTCGTTCGTGGTTGCCATGCCGTGTGTTCCGTTCCGTGGGCCTCGAGGACCCTGCACGGGCCGACAGACGAGTGTACCGGGCGCTCGAGGCGGCCCCGATCGTACGCTTGGGACATGCAGCCAGCCTTCGACGTCGAGCACTCCGACGGCCACCGCGTCTCCCACGCCGAGGCCGCCGCCGTCAACCTCGCGAACTGGGACGACCGCGTGCCGATCCACGAGCGGCACTACGACGGCCTGCGGCTGCTGTCCGCCGATCCCACCGCGCTCACCGACGTCGTGCGCCGCGACCTGCCGGTGCTCGCGGAGTTGCTCGGCGCGGCGCCCGGCGATCCCAGGCCGCTCGCGGGGCGCTCACTCGCGCACCTGCAATGCCACCTCGGCACCGACACCGTCTCGCTCGCGCGCGCGGGCGCATCCGTCATCGGTCTCGACTTCTCGAGGGCGGCGCTCGACGTCGCCGCCCGGCTCTCGGAGGCGTGCGGCGTCGAGGCGCGCTGGGTCGAGAGCGACGTGCTCGACGCAGCGGCCGCGATCGGCACGACGGTCGACGTCGTCTACACCTCGATCGGCACGATCTGCTGGTTCCAGGACCTCGCGCGCTGGGCGTCGCAGATCGCGCAGCTGCTCGTGCCCGGCGGCCTGCTCTACTTCCGCGACGCGCACCCCGCGATGCTCGCGCTCGACGACGCCGACGCGAGCGAGCTGCGCCTCGTGCATCGCTACTTCGAGGACGGCACCGCGCTCGAGTGGATCGACGACTCGACGTACACGGGCGGCGACGAGCGCGTCGCACACCCGCGCACGCTCGAGTGGCCGCACTCGGTGGCGGAGATCGTCACGGCGCTGCTCGACGCGGGGCTGCGCATCGTCGCGCTCCGCGAGGGCACGGTGCTCGAGTGGTCGGCGCTGCCGAGCATGGTCGCCGTCGACGGCGGCTTCGCGCTCCCGGAGGCGGAGCGGCTGCGCGTGCCGGCCTCGCTCACGGTCGCCGCGGTGCGGCCGTGACGCGAGCGCGCGGCGGGGTTGCGACCGTGACCGTGACCGTGACCGTGACCGCGCGAGGCTACGCGCGCGACGCGATGGCGAGCGCCGCGAGCCGGTAGCCGTCGAGCCCGAAGCCCGCGATGACGCCGGTCGCGACGGCCGAGACGACGGACGTGTGGCGGAACGACTCGCGCGCGTGCGGGTTCGAGATGTGCACCTCGACGAGCGGCGCGACGCCCTGCAGCTGCGCGCACGCGTCGCGCAGCGCGTAGGAGTAGTGCGTGAACGCCGCGGGGTTGAGGATCACGGGCGTGCGCGCGTCGACCGCCTCGTGGAGCCAGCCGACGAGCTCGGCCTCGTCGTCCGTCTGCCGCACGACCGGCTCGATCGGCGCATCCGCCGTGCCCGCCGAGGCGACGAGCGGCGCGATGTCGGCGAGCGTCGCCGAGCCGTAGACGTCGGGCTCCCGCGTGCCGAGCCTGCCGAGGTTGGGTCCGTTGAGGACGAGGATGCGCATGCCGCCAGTCTGGCGCACAAGGCGCGCTCGCCTACATCTCGCCCTCGAACAGGCCGATGCTGTTGCCGTCGGGGTCGGTGAACACCGCCCACCAGCTCGTCGGCGAGACCTCGCCCTTCGGCAGCACGACCGTGCCGCCGAGCTGCTCGACCTTCGCGAGGGCCTCGTCGATCGAGTCGACCTCGATCACCGAGCGAGGCTGCGTGAAGCCCTCCTCGCGCGCGGTGAGGGCGCCGCCGGAGACGCCGTTCGGTGCCTGCCACATGGGGTAGCCCTCGTAGCCCTCCGTCTCGGTGATCTGCCAGCCGAAGATGCCGCCGTAGAACTCGGTCGCGCGCGCGATGTCGCTCACCGGGATCTCGAGATGCGTGATGTCGCCGTGTGCCATGCAGGGATTCTGGCCCGCGCCCGTCCGCACCGCCAGCCCCTGGCGCCCGTTGGTCGCTCCTGCCGCTGAGTGGTCACTCCCGACGCTGAGTGGTCACTCCCGACGCTGAGTGGTCGCTCCCGCCGCTGAGTGGTCGCTCCCGCCGCTGAGTGGTCGCTCCCGCCGCTCAGTGGTCTTCTCGGATACGTCCTCGGCGTCATCATGGGAATTGACCACTCAGGCGCGGGAGTGACCCCTCACACGCGCAAGTGACCACTCACACGCGGGAGTGACCCCTCACACGCGCAAGTGACCACTCGCGGTCGGGCGGGCGGCGGGGGGCGGGGTCCGCGGGTCAGTCCGCGAGGGACTGGTAGGCCATGAAGAGGAGGCTGTCGTCGGGGCCCTCGAGGATGCGGGGCTTGCCGACGTCGTCGAGCACGACGAAGCGGAGCATCGAGCCGCGCGTCTTCTTGTCGCGGCGCATGGTGCCGAGCACGGTCTGCCAGCGGCCCACGGGGTAGGTCGTCGGCAGCTCGAGCGACTCGAGGATCGCGCGGTGCCGGTCGACGACCGACTCCGGGAGGCGACCCGCGAGTCGCGACAGCTCGGCCGCGAACATCATGCCGATCGAGACCGCCGCGCCGTGGCGCCAGCGGTACCGCTCGGTGTGCTCGATCGCGTGGCCGAGCGTGTGCCCGTAGTTGAGGAACTCGCGCTCGCCGTGCTCGCGGAAGTCGTTCGCGACCACGCGCGCCTTCACGGCGATCGCGCGCGCGATGACCTCCTGGAACTCCGGGCTCGACGGGTCGGTCGTCGCGTCGAGCGACCCCTCGAGCAGCTCGAGGATGCGCGGATCGGCGATGAAGCCCGCCTTCACCACCTCGGCGAACCCGGTGAGCAGCTCGTTGCGCGGCAGCGAGTCGACGAGCTCGAGGTCGGTGACGACCGCCGCCGGGTGGTGGAAGGCGCCCACGAGGTTCTTGCCCTGCTCGGTGTTGATGCCCGTCTTGCCGCCGATCGCGGCGTCGACGATGCCGAGCACGCTCGTGGGCGCCTGGATGATGCGGATGCCGCGCAGCCACGTCGCGGCGGCGAAGCCCGCGAGGTCGGTCACAGCGCCGCCGCCGAGGCCGAGCACCGCATCCGTCCTGGAGAACTCCGCCTGCCCCATGATCTGCCACAGGAACTGCACGACCTCGATGCGCTTCGCCGCCTCCGCGTCGGGCACCTCGGCGAGCAGCACCTCGACGTCGAGCTCGGCCTTGAGGTGGTCGGCGACGCGGCTCATCGCGGGCTGGTGCACCACGAGCAGCCGCGTCGCGTCGCCGAGCGACGCGCGGATGCGGTCGACCAGGATGCCTCGGCCGACGTGGACCTCGTAGGGCGCCTCGGTCTCGACGCGGATGGTGGTCATGCGCTCCCCCTCTGATGTGTCACAGCCCGCGCTCCACGAGCCAGGCCTCGAGCCGGTCGACCAGCTGGGCCATGGGCGTCCTCGACGTGTCGACGACGGTGTCCGCGAGCTCGCGGTAGATCGGTTCGCGCTCCGCGGCGATGCGTCGCCATGACGCGATGCCGTCGGCGACGAGCGGGCGGCCACCGCCCGCGAGGCGGCGCTCGACCGCCTCCTCGTCGACCGTCACGAGCACGACGGTCGCGTGCGACAGCAGCGCGCGCGTGCGCTCGTCGAGCACCGCGCCGCCGCCGAGCGCGACGACCGAGCCCGGCACGAGCGCGTGCCGCACGGCCTCCGCCTCCCAGCCCCGGAACGCCGACTCGCCGTGCTCGGCGAACAGCTGCGGGATGGGCCCGTGCTCGAGCACGACGAGCTTGTCGGTGTCGGCGAACGTGCGGCCGATGCGGGCCGAGAGCTTCCGGCCGAGCGACGACTTGCCCGCGGCCATGGGCCCGATGAGCGCGATCGGCGGCACGGTGCCCGCCTCGTCGCCCGGCCGTGGGCCGGCCGCGTCTGCCTGCCCGCCCGCGAGAGGGGCTGTCACGGGGCGGTGCGCAGCTGCTCGGGGATCGCGGCCAGGTAGGCGTCGAGGTTCCTGCGCGTCTCGGCGATCGAGTCGCCGCCGAGCTTCTCGACCATCGCGTCGGCGAGCACGAGCGCGACCATCGCCTCGGCGACGACGCCAGCGGCAGGCACGGCGCACACGTCGCTGCGCTGGTGGTGCGCCTGCGCGGCCTCGCCCGTCGCGACGTCGATCGTGCGCAGCGCTCGCGGCACGGTCGCGATCGGCTTCATGCCCGCGCGCACGCGCAGCGGGTCGCCCGTCGACATGCCGCCCTCGATGCCGCCCGCTCGACCGGTCTCGCGGTGCACGCCGTCGGCACCGACGACGAGCTCGTCGTGCGCGACGCTGCCGCGACGGCGCGTCGTCTCGAAGCCGTCGCCGACCTCGACGCCCTTGATCGCCTGGATGCTCATGAGGGCCTGGGCGAGCCGGCCGTCGAGCCTGCGGTCCCAGTGCACGTACGAGCCGAGCCCGGGCGGCAGGCCGTAGGCGAGCACCTCGACGACGCCGCCGAGCGTATCGCCGGCGCGCCGTGCGTCGTCGACCTCGGCGAGCATCGCGGCGCTCGTCGCCTCGTCGAGGCAGCGCAGCTCGTCGGCGTCGAGCCGGTCGACGTCGTCCGGCACGGGCAGCGTCGCGTCGTCGGGCACGCGCACCGGACCGATCGAGAGGGTGTGGCTCACGAGTCGCACGCCGAGCTCGCCGAGGAAGGCGCGGGCGACGGCGCCGAGCGCGACGCGCGCGGCCGTCTCCCGAGCGCTCGCGCGCTCGAGCACGGGCCGGGCCTCGTCGAAGCCGTGCTTCTGCATGCCGACGAGGTCGGCGTGGCCCGGGCGCGGCCGCGTGAGCTTCGCGGCGCGCGCGCCGGTGAGCTCGCCCTCGAGCGGCGCGGCGCTCATGACCTCGGTCCACTTGGGCCACTCGGTGTTGCCGATCCGGAGCGCGATGGGGCCGCCCTGCGTGAGGCCGTGGCGCACGCCGCCCGAGATCGACAGCTCGTCCTGCTCGAACTTCATGCGGGCGCCGCGGCCCGCGCCGAGCTTGCGGCGCTGCAGGTCGGCCTGGATCTGCGCCGCGCTGATGGGCACGCCCGCGGGCATGCCCTCGAGGAGGGCGATCAGTTCGGGTCCGTGGGATTCCCCAGCGGTGAGCCAGCGCAGCATGCTCATGATTCTTCCAGAGACTGGGATGCCCCGGCGCCGTTCGCGCCGTCGGCGAGAGCCGCGCGCATGGCGGCGGCCACGCGGGGCTCGTCGGGCAGCGGCGACTCGACGGCACCGAGCGCGAAGATGCGGGCCTGCAGCACGGCTTGGCCGAGCAGCATCTCGCGGCCGTCGATGATGGTCGCGGCGGGCAGCGCGCCGAGGAAGCGGGAGCCGTCCGGCCGCGCGTAGTCGGCGTCGAGCAGCCGCGACGGCGGCGTCGCGAAGGCGGGCACCGCCTCGGCCGCGGCCGGGAGCGTCGAGACGGCGGCGTCGACGCCCGGCAGCGGCTCGTCGAGGCCCTGCACGTGCAGCGCGATCCGCAGGCTCTCGGCGAGCTCGCGCAGCCGCTCGGCCTTCGCCGGCGAGCGGAGGGCCACCGTCACGCGCCGCGCGCCCATCGCCGCGAGGGCGACGAGCGAGGTCTGCGCCGTCGCGCCCGCGCCGACGATCGCGCCGGAGCGCGCTTCCTCGAGCCCCGCATCTGCGAACGCGCGCACGATGCCGCCGACGTCGGTGTTCCAGCCGCGCACCGCGCGCCCGCCGACGCCGTCGGCGAGCAGCAGCGTGTTCGCGGTGCCGGTCACGCGCGCGAGCGCGTCGAGCTCGACCGCGATAGCCGCGGCGTCGTGCTTGTGCGGCGCCGTCACCGACAGGCCGAGCCACTCGGCGCCGAGCGCCCCGACGAACCCCGCGAGCTCGCCGGGAGGCACGGCGCAGCGCCGGTAGTCCCACTCGAGCCCGAGCGCCCTCGCAGCCGCGCCGTGCAGCGCGGGCGACAGGGAGTGGTCGACGGGCCAGCCGACCACGGCGAGCCGGCGGGCCGTCACGTCACCCGCCCCAGCCCGGATTGTCGCGGAGGAACTGCTGGAACTGCTGCACCGCGACCTGGTGCTCCTCGAAGGTCTCGGAGAAGACCGTCTCGCCCGTCTCGGGGTTGACGGTGACGAAGAACAGCCAGTTCCCCTCGGTCGGCGACAGCGCCGCCTGGATCGCGACGTCGCCGGGCGCGCCGATCGGGCCGACGGGCAGCCCGGGGTTGGCGTAGGTGTTGTACGGGTTCGTCGCATCGGCCCGCTCCTCCTGCGTCGTCGTGACGACGTGGAAGTTGCCGGTGCCGTAGGCGACCGTCGCATCCGACTGCAGGTTCATGCCGATGTCGAGCCGGTTCTGGAAGACGCGAGCGACCTTGCCGAAGTCGTCGGGCAGTCGCGCCTCGCGCTGGACGAGCGACGCGAAGATGAGCACGCGCTCCTGATCGGCCTCGGGCACGCCCGCCTCGGTGAGCGCCTGCCGCTGACGCTCGACCATCGTCGTGAGCACGTCGACGGCGGTCACGCCCTCGTCGAACGTGTACGTCGCGGGAAAGAGCCAGCCCTCGAGCGACACGGCGTTGGCGGGCAGCGCGAACTGCGTGAGATCGCCCTCAGCCTGCAGGAACTCGGCTCGCGGGATGCCGAGGTCGCGCTCAAGCCGCTCGTACACCTGCTGCAGGGTGTAGCCCTCGGGCACGGTCACCCGCAGCTCGACCTTGTTCGCGGGGTCGAGCAGCGCGTCGACAGCACCCTGGGCCGACATCTGCTGCATGAGCCGGTACGCGCCCGGTTGCAGCTGGATCGACGGGTCGGCGACGAGGATGTCGGTGAAGGCCTCGGCGCTCGCGACCACGTCCTGCTCCACGAGCGTCGCCGCGACGTCGTAGCCGTTCTGGCCCGACTGCACCTGCACGACGACCTCGCCGGTGCCGGGTCCCGGGTAGTCCTCGGGGCCGCTGAAGCGCTCCATCACGCGCGGGATCCCCCACCAGGCGGCGATCCCGAGGGCCGCGATGACGACGAGGGCGATGATCGCCCCGACGAGACGCCTGCGACTCCGCTGCTTGCGCTCCCGCGCTCGGCGACCGGCCATGTCATTCCCCTCCGCTGGCGGCAGCGCCGCCCTGTCCGTCGACGGCGTCGAGCAGCTCGCCGGGCGCTCGCCCGGCGCTGCGCTCGCTGTCGAGCGCGTGCTGCAGGATGACGACCGCCGCCGCCTGGTCGATGCTCGAGCGCTGCTGCCTGCTCGACTTGCCGGCCGCGCGCATGCCGGCCGACGCCGTCACGGTCGAGAGCCGCTCGTCGACGAGCCGCACCGGCATCGACGCCGACAGCAGCGCCGCGATGTCGCGCGCGTCCTGCGTGCTCGCGGTGTCGCCACCGGAGAGCGAGATGGGCAGGCCGACGACGGCCTCGACGGCGTCGAGCTCGACGGCGATCGCACGCAACCGGGCGACGACGTCGCTCGACGCCCGCTGGATGGTCTCCACCGGGGTCGCGAGCAGCCCGTCGCGGTCGCTGCGCGCGACACCGACGCGCGCACGGCCGACATCGACGCCGATCCGCACGCCGCGTCGCATGGTGCCGCTCAGCGCCCGGTCCCTGCTCGATCGATCCCGGCTCGCACGGCCTCGATCGCCGCGGGCATCGCGCTCGCGTCCTGACCGCCGCCCTGCGCCATGTCGGGCTTGCCGCCGCCACCGCCGCCGAGCGCTCCCGCCGCCGCCTTCGCGAGCGGTCCCGCTGCGATGCCGCCGTCGCGCGCCGCCTGGTTCGTGGCGACGACGATCGCCGGTCGGCCGTCGACCGCGCCGCCGATCGCGACGACCGCGGGATCGCCGCCGAGCCGCTCACGCACCTGCGCCGCGAGCGACCGCAGGTCGTCCGGCGAGCCGATCGCGCCGAGGTCGACGGCGGCGAACCGCACGTCGCCGATGCGCGAGGCAGAGTCCGCGATGGGCTGCACGCGGCCCGCGAGCTGCTGCGACTCGAACTGCGCGATCCGCTTCTCGGCCGTCTTGAGCGACGCGACGAGCTCCTGGATGCGCCCGGGCAGCTGCTCCTTCGGCGTCTTCAGCATCTGCGTCAGCTCGCTCACGAGCGAGCGCTCCGCGACGAGCTGCCGGAACGCATCCGGGCCCACGGCAGCCTCGACGCGACGGTTCGTGGAGCCGACGCTCGACTCGCTCGTGATCGAGATGAGCCCGATCTGGCTCGACGTCGCGACGTGCGTGCCGCCGCACAGCTCGCGCGACCAGGGACCGCCGATGTCGACCATGCGCACGGCATCGCCGTACTTCTCGCCGAAGAGCGCCATCGCGCCGAGCGCCTTCGCCTCGTCGAGCGGCATGACGCGCGTCTCGACGGGCAGGTCGTCGCGGATCGCGGTGTTCGCGATCCCCTCGAGCTCCTGGCGCATGTCGTTCGAGAGCGCGCTCGACCACGAGAAGTCGAGGCGCATGTATCCGGCCTTGTTGTAGGAGCCCGACTGGTGCGCGTCGGGTCCGAGCAGCTCGCGCAGCGCGGCGTGCACGACGTGCGTCGCGGAGTGCGCCTGGTTCGCGGCCCGGCGGTAGCGCGGGTCGACGACCGCGTGCGCGACGTCGCCGATGGCGATCTCGCCCGAGGTCACGCGCACGGTGTGGCTCACGAGCCCCGAGATCGGGCGCTGCACGTCGAGCACGTCGGCCTCGAAGCCGGAGCCGATGAGGCGGCCCTGGTCGCTGTCCTGGCCGCCTGACTCCGCGTAGAGCGCGGTCGCGGTGAGGACGACCTCGACCTCCTGGCCGACGCCGGCCGAGGCGACCTGCGCGCCGTCGGCGACGATGCCGATGACCTCGCCGTCGGCCTCGAGCTCGTCGTAGCCGAGGAAGGCGGTCTCGCCCTTCGCTCGCAGGTCGCTGTAGACCGACAGGTCGGCGAGCAGCTTGCGGCGCGACTTCGCGTCGGCCTTCGCCCGCGTGCGCTGCTCGCTCATGAGCGTCTCGAAGGTGGAGCGGTCGACCTGCAGGCCGGCCTCCTCCGCGATCTCCATCGTGAGGTCGATGGGGAAGCCGTAGGTGTCGTGCAGCAGGAACGCCGTCTTGCCCGGCACGACGTTGCCGGCGTCGCCGCGGACGTCGGCGATCGCGAGGTCGAGCACGGTCGAGCCCGACTCGAGGGTCGAGCGGAACGTCTCCTCCTCGGCGATCGCGAGGCGCTCGATGCGCGGGTAGGCCTGCTCGAGCTCGGGGTAGGCGGTCACCATCGCGTCGCGACTCGCACCGAAGAGCGTCGGGAAGGTCGCGTCCTGCACGCCCAGCAACCGCATCGAGCGGATCGCGCGGCGCATGAGCCGGCGCAGGATGTAGCCGCGGCCGTCGTTGCCCGGCGTGACGCCGTCGCCCATGAGCATGAGCGACGAGCGGATGTGGTCGGCGATGACGCGCATGCGGACATCGTCCTCGTGCACGGCGCCGTAGCGGCGGCCCGAGAGCTCGCTCGCGAGGTCGAGCACGGGCCGCACCTGGTCGATCTCGTACATGTTCTGCACGCCCTGCTTGAGGAACGCGATGCGCTCGAGCCCCATGCCGGTGTCGATGTTCTTGCTCGGCAGCTCGCGCACGATCGTGAACTCGGTCTTCGAGCGCACGTCGGCGATCTCGTCCTGCATGAAGACGAGGTTCCAGATCTCGACGTAGCGGTCGCTGCCGGTCGCGGGACCGCCCTCGGGGCCGTACTCGGGGCCGAGGTCGTAGAAGATCTCGGAGTCGGGACCGGCGGGGCCGGGCTGCCCCGTCATCCAGTAGTTGTCCTCGAGCCCGAGCCGCTGGATGCGCGACGCGGAGATGTCGGTGATCTCGAGCCACAGCCGCTCGGCCTCGTCGTCGGTCTCGAAGACCGTGACCCAGAGCCGCTGCGGGTCGAAGCCGTAGTTGCCGTCGGCCTCCGAGCCCGTGAGCAGCTCCCACGCGTACGCGATCGCCTCGCGCTTGAAGTAGTCGCCGAACGACCAGTTGCCCGCCATCTGGAAGAAGGTGCCGTGCCGCGGCGTGCGGCCGACCTCCTCGATGTCGTTCGTGCGGATGCACTTCTGCACGTCCGCGACGCGCGGCCACGGCGCGGGCACCCTGCCGGAGAGGTAGGGGATGAACGGCACCATGCCGGCGATCGTGAACATGATCGCGGGGTCGTCGCTCACGAGCGAGGCCGACGGCACGATCTGGTGGTCGCGGCGCTCGAAGTAGCTCAGGAAGCGGCTGTGGATGTCTGCGGTCTGCATGGGGGTCAGGTCTCTCCAGCCCGCTGTGGGCCTGACGGATGGGGGCCAAACGGATGGAGCCCCGCCGATCGGGGGCATGACGAGCCCGGGCGCGTTGCGCCCGGGCTCGGTTCGAGTGTCGTCACTCGCCTCGCAGCTCGCGGTCGCGAGCCTGGTAGCCGTCCTTGACGGCATCCGTGAACTCGCGACTCCGGGCGTCGACGCCGTCGAGCAGCGCCTTGCCCTTCTCGGTCTCGTCGATGCGGCGGGCGGCGAAGACGCCGATGACGACGCCGATCGCCAGGAACAGGAGCTTCTTCACAGCGGGGTCCCCCTCGTGTCACGCTCTCCCCCGAGCCGGTCGGCCTCGGGGCTTCGACAGTCTAACGACGAGAGGGGTCGCCTTCCGGCGACCCCTCTCGGCGATGGATGTGGATCAGCGCGCGGCGTAGTACTCGACGACGAGCTGGACCTCGGCCACGACGGGCACCTCTGCGCGCTTCGGGCGGCGCACGAGGCGCGCCTGCAGGCGGTCGAGCTGCACCTCGAGGTACGGCGGGACGGGCGGCAGCACGCCGGCGTGACCGCCGGCGGCAGCGACCTGGAACGGCTCCATGCCGGACGAGCGCTCGTGGACGTGGATCGTCTGGCCCGGCTTGACGCGGAACGACGGGCGGTCGACGCGCTGGCCGTCGACCATGATGTGGCGGTGCACGACCATCTGTCGGGCCTGCGACATCGTGCGGGCGAAGCCGGAGCGGAGCACGAGCGCGTCGAGGCGCATCTCGAGCAGCTCGACGAGGTTCTCACCCGTCAGGCCGGCCTGGCGGCGGGCCTCGTTGAAGGTGGTGCGCATCTGGGCCTCGCGGATGCCGTACTGCGCCCTCAGGCGCTGCTTCTCGCGGAGGCGGACGGCGTAGTCGCTGTCGGCCTTGCGCTTCGTGCGGCCGTGCTGGCCGGGGCCGTAGGGGCGCTTCTCGAGGTAGCGCGCCGCCTTCGGGGTCAGGGCGATGCCGAGGGCGCGCGAGAGGCGCGTCTTCGACCGGGTACGGGACTTCGTGGACATGACTTCCTTCGCTGAGTCGCTGCCGCGCGAGCGGCTGTCCCGGCAGAGTGCCGGGGCTTAAGGAGGGGTGCGGGCCCGGCGGCGCGGCGATGCCGGCCTGTGGACCAGCGACCAGGCTAGCAGATCAGCCGTCTCCGGCCAGGATCTTGCGGATGCGCTCGAGCCGCGCCGCGATGTCGCGCTCGAAGCCGTGCTGCCCCGGCTCGTAGTAGCGGCGGCCCACGAGCGGGTCGGGCAGGTGCTGCTGCGTCGCGACGCCGTGCGGCGCGTCGTGCGCGTAGCGGTAGCCCTTGCCGTGACCGAGCCGCTTCGCGCCCGCGTAGTGCGCGTCGCGGAGGTGGTTGGGCACGCGGCCGAAGTCGCCGGCGCGCACGTCGGCGATCGCGCTGTTGATGCCGAGGTACGACCGGTTCGACTTCGGCGCGGTCGCGAGGTAGACGACCGCTTGGGCGAGCGGGATGCGGCCCTCCGGCATCCCGATCATCTGCACGGCGGTCGCGGCGGCCGTCGCGATCACGAGCCCTTGCGGGTCGGCCATGCCGATGTCCTCGCTCGCGAGCACGATGATGCGGCGCGCGATGAACCGGGGGTCCTCCCCCGCCTCGATCATGCGCGCGAGGTAGTGGAGCGCGGCGTCGGGGTCGGAGCCGCGCACCGACTTGATGAACGCCGAGATGACGTCGTAGTGCTCGTCGCCCTGCCGGTCGTACCGCAGCAGCGCCCGGTCGACGGCGCTCGCCACCGCGTCTGCCGTCACGATCGCGGGGCCGTCTGCGTCGCCCGCCGCCTCGATCGCGTGCGCGCCGGCCGCCTCGAGGGCCGTGAGCGCCCGCCTCGCGTCGCCCGAGGAGAGGCGGATGAGCTGGCGGCGCGCGTCGTCGTCGAGCTCGATGGCGCCGTCGAAGCCGCGCGGATCGGCGACGGCGCGCGCGATGAGCTCGGTGATGTCGTCGTCGTCGAGCGGCTGGAGCGTCAGCAGCAGCGAGCGCGACAGCAGCGGGCTCACGACGCTGAACGACGGGTTCTCGGTGGTCGCCGCGATGAGCGTGACCCAGCCCTGCTCGACGCCCGGGAGCAGCGCATCCTGCTGCGCCTTCGAGAAGCGGTGGATCTCGTCGAGGAAGAGCACGGTGGAGCGGGAGAAGAGGTCGCGCTCGTTGAGCGCCTCCTCCATCACCTGCCGCACGTCCTTCACGCCCGCGGTGACCGCGCTCAGCTCGACGAAGCGGCGCGCGGAGGAGTGCGCGATCGACTGGGCGAGGGTCGTCTTGCCGGTGCCGGGCGGGCCCCAGAGGATGACGCTCTGGCCGCTCGGCGTCGACCCGTCGGCACCGACGCCCGACGCCGCGAGCCGGCGCAGCGGCGAGCCGGGGCCGAGCAGGTGCCGCTGCCCGACGACCTCGTCGAGGCTCGTGGGGCGCATGCGCACCGCGAGCGGCGCTGTCGTCCCCCTGGCCATGCCTCCATGCTAGGCGGCACGTGTGACATCCCCGGCGCCTGGTGCCGCGCGCTCGTCGCCCACGGCTGCGCGCTCCGTCATGATGGCGGCATGGATGTGATCGCCCGGGCGCGCGCCCGCGCGGAGCGCGGGAAGGTGAGGGATGCCGTCGAGCTGCTCAAGCCGCACGCCGCTGCGGATCGGCCGCCCTACGAGAGGCGTCGGGCGCTCGCCCAGCTGTACCGCGATCTCGGCGCACCCGACCAGGCGGGACGCTGGGGCATCGCGATCGATGGCTGGACGACGCCATTCGAGCGCGATCGGCTGGCGCGTGCGCTCGTCTCGTACGAGCGTCCGCGGACGTTCCTGTCGCTGCCGGCGTCTGCGCCGGAGCCGGCGGATCTCGCCGCCGTGCTCGAGCTGCGCGCGAAGCACAGCGAGGGCGCGGCTCAGCGGTTCCGCGACGCGGGCGAGATCTCGGCGCAGAGCCCGGAGTCCCGGGCTCTTCGTCGCGAGGAGGCGCTCTGGGCCGCCGCGGCCGTGCTGCTCGCACTCGGCGCGGTCGGCCCGTCGGTGGCGATAGCGATGGGACGGATGCTGGCGCAGGATCCCTTGGCGGTGACGGCAGCCGGGGCCGGCTGGAGCGTCATGGCGCTCGGGGTGCTCCTCATCGGCCTCAGCCGGTTGCTGCAGGACCGGCGGCCGCGCATCGGTCCCTTCGTCTGGTCCGCGGTCGCGATGGCGTGCCTCGCCACCGTGTGCTTCGTGGTCGCAGCGCACTGGAGCGCGGGCTGAGGGCTCCTCTCCCGGAGCGAGCGGCGGGCATCGCCGGAGGCGGTAGCCTGATCCGCGGCCGCGCGGGCGCGCGGCAGCCGCCTCGCAAGGAGAGCCCGTGGTCACGAAGCAGGAGCAGGAGCGCCGCGTGCGCGACTATCGCGCACGGCAGACGGTGCACCAGCGCCGGCAGCGACGCCAGCGTCGCGACTCGATCGTCGGCGCGCTCGCCGCCCTCGTCGTGCTCGTCGGCGGCACCGCGCTGCTCTCGACCGTGCAGCCGCCCGCCGATCCGGCCGAGACCGCGCCCGCCGCGAGCGAGACCGCCCCGGCACCCGGCGAGACCCAGGCCGAGTCGCTCGTGCCCGACCCCTCGCTCGCCGAGGGCCGCACGTGGACGGGATCGCTCACGATCAACGGCATCGAGCTCGGGGTCGAGCTCGACGGCGCTGCCGCGCCGCAGGCCGTCTCCGCCGTGCTCGCCGACACGCAGCGCGACTACTACGACGGCAAGTCGTGCCACCGCCTCACCACGAGCGAGGGCTTCAGCGTGCTGCAGTGCGGCTCGGCCGACGGCCAGGGCTCGGGCGACCCGTCCTACATGTACGGGCCGGTCGAGAACGCTCCGGCCGACGACGTCTACGTCGAGGGCACGATCGCGATGGCGCGCCAGGGCAACAACGCCGACTCGAACGGCCACCAGTTCTTCATCGTCTACGGCGACACGACCATCCCCTCGGATGCGGCGGGCGGCTACAGCGTCATCGGTCGCGTGACCTCGGGGCTCGACCAGCTGACCGCCGACGTCATCTCGCTCGGCACGCAGGACGGAGCCCCCGACGGCCCGCCCGCGGAGCCGGTCGCGATCGACGACTTCCAGCTGCAGTAGCGCTCGCGCCGGGGTCGCAGAGCGGGGCCGGCAATGGCCCCTGCCCTCGCTCCACCGCGCTAGGCTCGACCTGCCCGTTCCCTCGTACGAGAGACTCCGTCATGCCCGAGCCCATCCAGCCCATCGATCCCGAGACCTCGGAGCAGTCCACCCAGGACGCCGCGGTCGGGGACACCAGCGCCCACGAGGCCCCGGAGGCGAGCAGCGACGCCGCCACCGAGGCCCCGGTCGACGCAGCGTCCGCCGACGCCGCGCCCGAGTCGCCCGCAGCCGAGCCCGAGGCGGCAGCAGCCGGCATCGAGGCTCCCGAGCCCGCCGCCGACGAGGCAGCCCTCGCCGCTGCGGCCGACGCCTCGACCGGCATCCCCGCCGAGCGGTCCGTCGCCGAGCTCTCGGCCGACGAGGCCCCGATCGAGCCTGCCGAGCAGCCCGCCGACGAGCCGGCAGCGCGGCCCGCCGAGCAGTCGACGGAGCAGTCGACCGAGGCGCTGGCAGCACCGGCAGAGCCCGCGGCAGAGGAGGCGCCCGCCGCCGAGGGCCCCACGTTCGGCGACCCCGTCATCGAGCGCGGCATGGGCGCGGTCGACGCGACCGGTACCGTCGCGGTCAAGGACGGCGACGCCTGGCGCGTCGTCGGCCAGTTCCCCGACGTGGAAGCCTCGGAGGCGCTCGGCTACTTCGAGCGCAAGTTCGCCGACCTCGAGGGTCAGGTCCGCCTGCTCGAGCAGCGCATCCGCGGCGGCGCGAACGCCCGCGACGTCGCCAAGGCGGCCGCGCACCTCCACACGACCGTCTCGAGCGCCAACGCGGTCGGCGACACCGGCTCGCTCCTGACCCGTCTCGACGCCCTGCGCGGCGAGCTCGGCCAGCTCGAGGCGAAGCAGCAGGCCGCGAGCAAGGCAGAGGTCGACGAGGCGATCGCCGAGCGCACGCGCGTCGTCGAGGCGATCGAGCAGCTCGCCGCCGCCGACCTCGAGAACGTCCAGTGGAAGCAGACGATGCAGCGCGTCGACGCACTGTTCGCCGACTGGCAGCGCCTGCAGAAGGACGGCCCCCGCTTGTCGAAGGGCCAGGCCGACGCGCTCTGGAAGCGCTTCCGCGACGCGCGAGCCACCCTCGAGGGTGCTCGCCGCCGGTTCTTCGCCGATCTCGACGCCTCGCACAAGGACGTCCGCGCGCGCAAGCAGGCGCTCGTCGACCAGGCCAAGGCGCTCGCGCCGAAGGGCGTCGACGGCATCCCCGCGTACCGCGCGCTGCTCGACGACTGGAAGAACGCGGGCCGCGCCGGTCGGAAGATCGACGACGCACTGTGGGCGCAGTTCAAGGAGGCCGGCGACGTCCTCTTCCAGGCGAAGACCGAGCAGTCGGCCGTCGAGAACGAGGAGTACACGGCCAACCTCGAGGCGAAGCGCGCGCTCCTCGAGGAGGCCGCACCGATCCTGCAGCTCACCGACCGGGCAGCCGCCCGCGAGGCGCTGCTGCCGATCCAGCGCCGCTGGGACGAGATCGGTCGCGTGCCGCGCGAGGCGCTCCGCGAGGTCGAGGACAAGATGCGCGCGATCGAGACGCACGTGCGCGAGCTCGACGAGCGGCACTGGAAGGCGTCGAACCCGGAGCGCAAGGCGCGCTCCGAGGGCCTCGCCGGCCAGCTCGAGGAGGCCATCGAGAAGCTCGAGGCCGAGGTCGCGGCAGCCACCGACGCGAAGCAGCGGTCGGAGCTCGAGGCCGAGCTCGCGACGAAGCGCTCCTGGCTCGAGGTCGTCGCAGCCGCAGGCT
>NZ_BAAAKK010000001.1:427639-445645 GCF_039527715.1 Agrococcus citreus | reverse complement strand
GCAGCGCCGGCCTTCGTCGTCCCGGGCCGAAGCCGCACGGCCGCAGCTCGCCGTCAGCCCGCCATCACCCCTGCCCGAAGGCGGCGTCGAAGCGCGCGGTCGAGGGGTCGAGGTCGAACCGCCGCAAGGCGGTCAGGGCCTCCGGGGCGCCCTGCATGCGGTCCATGCCCGCGTCCTCCCACTCGATCGAGATCGGGCCGTCGTAGCCGATCGCGGTGAGGGTGCGGAACGCGTCGCCCCACGGCACGTCGCCGCGCCCGGCCGAGACGAAGTCCCAGCCCCGGCGCGGGTGCCCCCACGGCAGGTGCGACGAGAGGATGCCGGCGCGGCCGTCGCCCATGCGCATCCGGGTGTCCTTGCAGTCGACGTGGAAGATGCGGTCGGCGAAGTCCGACAGGAACGCGACGGGGTCGATGCCCTGCCAGAGCATGTGGCTCGGGTCCCAGTTCAGGCCGAACGACGCGCGGTGGCCGATCGCCTCGAGCGCGCGCACGGTCGACCAGTGGTCGTAGGCGATCTCGCTCGGGTGCACCTCGTGCGCGAACCGCACGCCGCACTCCTCGAAGACGTCGAGGATCGGGTGCCAGCGCTCGGCGAAGTCGTCGTAGCCGCGATCGATCACCGCGTCGGGGACGGGCGGGAACTGCGCGACGTACTGCCAGATCGACGAGCCGGTGAAGCCGACGACGGTGCCGACGCCGAGCGCGCGCGCCATGCGGGCGGTGTCCATGAGCTCGGCGGCGGCTCGCTGCCGCACGCCCTCCGGGTCTCCGTCGCCCCAGACGCGCGAGCGCACGATCGCCTCGTGCCGGAAGTCGATCGGGTCGTCGCACACGGCCTGGCCGTGCAGGTGGTTCGAGATCGCCCACACCTGCAGCCCGTTGCGCTCGAGGATCTCGCGCCGGCCCGCGACGTACTCGGCGTCGTCCCAGCGCGAGGCGTCGAGGTGGTCGCCCCAGCAGGCGATCTCGAGCCCGTCGTAGCCCCAGGAGCCCGCGAGGCGCGCGACCTCCTCGAACGGCAGGTCGGCCCACTGGCCGGTGAAGAGGGTGAACGGTCGCGTCATCGCTGGCTCGTCTCTGTCGGGGTCTCGTCGTGGCCGGGCAGCCCGATCCTCGCACCGTCGACGGCCGCGCTGCGCTCGATCGCGTCGAGCACCCGCTGCACCGCGAGCCCGTCGGCGAACGACGGCGACGGCGGGGTGCCGCGCTCGATGGCGCGCAGCAGCTCCGCGGCCTGCATGACGAACGTGCTGTCCCAGCCGAGCGCGTGCCCGGGCGGCCACCACCCGGAGAGGTGCGGATGCTCGGCCTCGGTGACGAGGAGGCGCGCCGGCCACCCGTCTCGGCCCTGGGTGACGGTCAGCTCGTTGAGGCGCTCGAGGTCGAAGGCGAGCGCGCCGTCGGTGCCGTGCACCTCGAGCTGCAGCGCGTTCTTGCGCCCGACCGCCACGCGGGAGACCTCGAGCGAGGCGGTCGCGCCGCCGTCGAGGTCGAGCAGCGCCCAGGCGGCGTCGTCGACCGTCACGCGCTCGGGCCCGTCGGAGCCGCGCCGCTCGGGCTCGAAGGTGCGGAGGGCGCCGCGCACGCCGACGACGGCGCTGCCGGTGAGCGCGCGGATCTGGTCGACGACGTGCGAGCCGAGGTCGCCGAGCGCGCCGGAGCCGGCCGTCTCGGCGCGCAGCCGCCAGGTCATCGGCGCCGCCGGGTCGGCGAGCCAGTCCTGCAGGTAGGCGGCGCGGATGCTGCGCACCCGACCGATGCGACCTGCGGCGATGAGCTCGCGAGCGAGCGCGAGCGCGGGCACGCGCCGGTAGTTGAAGCCCACCATCGAGGCGCCGCTCGCGCGCTCGGCGGCCGCGACCATCCGCTCGGCCTGCTCGAGGTCGAGCGCGAGCGGCTTCTCGATGAGCACGTGCTTGCCGGCCTCGAGCGCCGCGATCGCCATCTCTGCGTGCAGGTGCCCGGGTGTGCAGATGTCGACGACGTCGATGTCGTCGCGCTCGAGCACCGCGCGCCAGTCGGTCGACGCCTCCTGCCAGCCGAGGGAGCGGGCTGCGCGCTCGGTGCGGGCGGGGTCGGCGCCGCACAGCACCCGCATCGCGACCGCCGGCACGTCGTCGAACACCGCACCGACGTTGCGCCACGCCGCCGAGTGCGCGCGACCCATGAACGCCGTGCCGAGCACGGCGACCCCGAGCGGGGCGCGGCTGCCGCTCATGCTGCCTCCAGTGCGCGCAGGAACGCGAGGCCGTCGCTCGCGAGGTCGTCCTGCGTCGCAGCGAGCGGTCGCCAGATCGACGCGGCGACCGCGATCGCGGCGTTCTCACCCGTGAAGCTCTCGATCACGAGCGGGCCCCGGTAGTCGATCGCGTCGAGCGCATCGCGCACCTCGGGCCAGTCGGTCTGGTCGCCGCCGGGTGCCCCGCGGTCGCTGCCGCACACCTGCACGTGCACGACGTGCTCCCCCGCCGTCCGGATGGCGCCGCCGGTCGAGCGCTCCTCGATGCCGAGGTGGTACGTGTCGAGCGCGAGCCCGAGGTGCTCGCCGAGCATCGGCTCGAGCGCGTCGAGGCTCTGCTCGACGGTCGTGAGCAGCGACGTCTCGTAGCGGTTGAGCGGCTCGATGCCGATCCGCACGCCCCGGTCGGCGGCGTGCGCCACCACGGGTGCGAGGTGCTCGCGCAGCTGCCGCACCGTCGCCGCGCGCTCGTCGGCATCCATCCGCCACGTGCGACCCGTCTCGGCCGTGAACGGCCCGCAGACGGCGGGAGCGCTGATCTCGGCAGCGAGGTCGATGCACGACCGCAGGTACGCCTGCGTCGCGGCGATCGCCCCGCCGTCGGCGCCGACGAGCGCGCGGCCGGGCGCCATCGCGCCGACGACGCTCGCCCCGAGCACGTGCTGCTCGAGCAGCGGCAGCAGCGCGGCAGCGGTGAGGTCGCCGGGCTGCTCGAGCGGCAGTTCGACCACGTCGAAGCCGAGCTCGGCGATGTGCGCGAGGTGCTGCGGCGCGTTGGCATCGCGCAGCGGCGAGGTCCACACCCACGTGTTGATTCCGATGCGGCGCACTCGCGCCTCCTTCCGAGGAGCCGGGTCCCGCGCGCCGCGCGGGACCCGGCCGGGGATCAGCGGTCCTGCCAGGCCTCGGGGAAGCCCGGGAGGTCGCTGCCGCCGAAGCGGGCGTAGTGCCCGTCGGGCATGCCCTCGTTCGCGGCGAGGGCGTCGCTGCGCTCCTCCTCCGTGATCGGCGTCTGCGGCAGCACCCACTCGCTCGGCACCGGCTCGCCGTTCGCGATCATCTCGACCGCGAGCAACGGTGTGCGCCACTGGAAGTTCGAGTAGACCGGAGCGAGGCCGGTCAGGCCCGTCTCCTCCCAGGCGCGGAGGAAGCTCATCTCGTCCTCGCCCGTCATGACGGGCAGCTCCGCGCCGGCGTCCTCGAACGCCTCGATCGCCGCGACGGCGCCGTCGCCCGCGTCCATCCACACGCCGTGCACGTCGCCCGACGAGAGCGCGTCGGTGATGATGCTCTTGATCTCGGTCGGGTCGGCGCCGGTGAAGAAGTCGTCGACGTTCATGCCGGCCTCCGTGAGCAGCCGGTCGGCGGCCGCCCAGCGGTGCTCGAGCACGTCGACCCCGGGCAGGATGCGCAGCGCGACGATGTTGGAGCCCGGCTCGAGGTTGTCGATGAGGAACTCGGCCGTGTCGATGCCCCACGCGTAGCCGCCGATGGGGTGGATGAAGGTCGTCGCGCAATCGGTGTCGACGCCGCGGTCGAACACGATCACCGGTCGGCCCGTCTCGCACGCGCGCTCGACGGCGGGCGTGAGCGCCGCGGTCGAGTTCGGCGAGATGATGAACACGTCGCAGTCGCCCTGCGCGATGAAGTAGTCGATGTCGGCGATCTGCGTGTTGTCGTCATCGCCGGCGTCGCGGACCTCCATCGACTCGACGACGCCCGACTCCTCGAGCACGGCGAGCTGCTGCTGCATCGTGATGAAGCCCGTCTGGCGCCAGGGGTTCGAGATCGACGCGTTCGCGAAGCACACGCGCATCGCCTCGTCGGTCGCCCACTCCGCCGTGTCGGTGGTCGGGCCATCGATGTACTGCAGCCAGGGCGTCTCGGGGTCGCCCTCGAAGGTCGCGGAGCGCTGCTCGAACTGCTCGTCGTAGACGGCCTGGTCGAACCACTCGCCGGAGGCCTGCGTCTCCGCGGGCGGGGCGCTGGTGTCGGGCTCGGTGGTCGCCGACGGGCTGACGGTCCCGTCGGTGCTGCATGCGGCGAGGATCGTCGCGGCGCTGAGGGCCGCGACGACGAGGCCCATCCTGCTCTTGCGCATCATCTGTCTCCTGATCATGTGATGGTGGTCGCCGGGCTGGATGCCGCGACGGGTCGGGATGTCGGGGTGGGGCGGCGGGCGGCGCGCCAGGCGACCGCGCCGAGCGCGACCGCGAGGATGATGATCGCTCCCTGCACGCTGGGCCGCCACGTGGCGTCGATGCCGACGATGTTGAGGAGCGTGAACAGCAGCTCGAGCGAGATCGCGCCCGCCGCCGCCGAGAGCACCCAGCCGCGGCCGCCGCCGAGCACCGCGCCGCCGAGCACGACGGCGGTGATGGCCTGGAACTCGTAGCCCGCGCCGACGCTCGGGTGCACGCCGGCGTAGCCGACGAGCAGGATGCCCGCCACGGTCGCGGCGAGCGACGAGAGCACGAACGCCGAGGTCTTCACGAGCACGGTGCGCGTGCCGGCAAGCCGTGCCGTGGTGGGGTTGTCGCCGACCGCGAGCAGCGTCTGCCCGAAGGGCGCCCGCATGACGAGCCAGGCGGCGATGCCGACCGCGACGAGGATGAGCACCGGGTAGGGCATGATGCCGGCGAGCAGGCCGCGGCCGATCTCGCGGAAGCTGTCGACGGGGTTGCCGGTCGCGGCGCCGCCGGTGAGGAAGCGCACGAAGCCGTACAGCGCGAGCATCATGCCGAGCGTGACGATGAAGCTCGGCACCTTCGCGACCGTCGTGAGCAGCCCGTTCACGACGCCCACGACGACGCCGACGACGAGCATGAGGGCGATGCCGGGCAGGATCATCGCCTCGTCCTGGCCGATGATGTTGCCCGCGATGACGACCTGCGTCGCGATCACCGCGCCCATCGAGAGGTCGAACTCCCCCGAGACGATGACGAAGAACTGGCCGATCGCGGCGATCGCGATGGGCGCCGTGCGCGCGAGGAAGCGCACGAGCTGCCCGGGCTCCGCGAAGTTCGGGTTGGCCGCGATCACGGCGATCAGCAGCACGACGAGCAGCACGAAGACGGCGCCGCTCGGGGTCGCGAGCGCGGCGAGGAAGCGCCGGCCGGGAGACCGCTGGGCTGTCGCGATCATCGATCCCCTCCCTTCCTGGCGAGGAACCTCGGTGGTCGCCGCTGGATGCTGCGCCAGGCGTAGAGGGCGACGGCGAGCACGATGACGGCGCCGCGGATGAAGTCCTTGAGGAACGGGTTCACCTCGAGCACGCTCATGACGTTGTCGAGCACCGCGAAGATCGCGACGCCGCCGATCGTGCCGAGCACGCTGCCGACGCCGCCCGAGAGCAGCGTGCCGCCGAGCACGACCGCGGCGATCGACATGAGGTCGTAGCCGCCCTGCGAGCCGATGGTCGGGCTGCCGACGGAGGTGCGCGAGAGCAGCAGCAGGCCGGCGAGACCCGCGAGCATCGAGCAGAGCGCGTGGGCGACGACGACGGGCACCTGCGTGCGCACGCCCGAGAGCCGCGCGATCGTCGCGCTGCCGCCGACGGCGTAGAGGTGGTGCCCGAGCCGCGTGCGGTGCAGCAGCAGCGACGCGAGCGCGGCGCACGCGAGCATGAGGAGCGTCGACAGCGGGATGCCGGCGACGAGCGTGGCGCCGATGAGCCGGAACTCGGGCGGGGCGGAGCCGAAGGAGCCCTGGAAGCTCGTGCCGAGCCAGCCGGAGATGATGAGCCCGACGCCGAGGGTGGCGATGAAGCCGTGGACCTTGAGCTTCGTGACGATGAGGCCGTTGACGACGCCGATGGCGCCGCACACGAGCAGCGCCGCGAGGATGCCGGGCACGATCCCGGCCGTGCCCTGCGCCATGATGCCGGCGCCGACGATCGACGCGGTGCTGACGACGTAGGGCACCGAGAGGTCGAGGCTGCCGGCGAGGATCACGAGCGTCTGCCCGATCGCGACGAAGCCGAGGATCGACATGAGCGTGAGCACGGCGGCGAGGTTGCCGGCAGTGAAGAACGGCTTGCCCGCGGCGGTCACGAGGATCGCGCTCAGCACGACCACGGCGGCGAGCACGAGGTAGACGATCGCGGTGGTCGACAGCCGCCGCTTGCGCACGGGGCGCTTGCCCGCGACGACGCTCATGCTGCGGCCGCCTCATCGGTCGCGCCGGCGGCGAGCGCGAGCACGTCCTCCTCGGTCGACGAGCTCGGCAGGGAGCCTGCGATGCGCCCGTCGCGCATGACGAGGATGCGGTCGCTCATGCCGAGCACCTCCGGAAGCTCGCTCGAGACCATGAGGATCGCGACGCCCGAGGCGGCGAGCCGCCGCATCACCTGGTAGACGCCGAACTTCGCGCCCACGTCGATGCCGCGCGTGGGCTCGTCCATGAGCATCACGCGCGGCGCGATGGCGAGCCACCGCGCGAGCACGACCTTCTGCTGGTTGCCGCCGGAGAGGAACTGCACCTCCTGGTCGAGGCCGCGAGCGGCGAGCGCGAGCTCGTCGAGCGTCGCGGGCAGCGCCGAGCGCGCCGCGCGCGACCGCGAGGGGAAGACCGCTCGGACGACGCCGAGGGCGTTCTGCAGCACCGACAGGTTGAGCGAGAGGCCCTGCCCCTTGCGGTCCTCGGTGATGAGGGCGAGACCGGCGCGCACCCCCTCGCGCGGCGACCGCGGCCGCAGCGCCGAGCCGTCCACGCGCATCGTGCCGCGCGTGAAGGGATCCGCCCCGAAGATGGCGCTCAGCAGCTCGGTGCGGCCCGCGCCCTGGAGGCCCGCGAGGCCGACGATCTCGCCCGCGCGCACCTCGAGCGACACGTCGTCGACGAAGCCGTTGCCGGCGCCCTCGAGCGCGAGCACGACCTCGCCGACGGCGCTGTCGGCGTCGCGGTCGGGGAAGAACGACGAGAGCTCGCGCCCCACCATGCGGCGCACGAGCTCGCGCTCGTCGAGCTCGCTCGCGGGCCAGCTGCCGACGAGGTGACCATCCTTGAGCACCGTGATGGTCGAGCACAGGTCGAACACTTCGCGCAGCCGGTGCGAGACGTAGAGGATCGCGATGCCGCGATCGGTGAGGCCGCGGATGATGCGGTACAGCAGCGTCACCTCGTGGTCGGCGAGGGCGGCGGTCGGCTCGTCCATCGAGATGACCTTCGCGTCGAGGCTGACGGCCTTGGCGATCTCGACGATCTGCTGCTCGGCGACCGAGAGCTGCCGCACGGGCAGCGCGGGGTCGAGGTCGGGCACGCCGATGCCCGTGAGCAGCTCCTGCGTCTCGCGCAGCATGCGACGGCGGTCGACGAGCGGCCCCTTGCGGGGCTCGCGCCCGAGCCAGACGTTCTCGGCGATCGAGCGATCGACCAGCAGGTTGAACTCCTGGTAGACGGTCGCGATGCCGGCGCGCTGCGCCTGCATCGGCGACGCGAACGCGACGGGCTGCCCGAGCAGCTCGAGCTCGCCCTCGTCGGGCTGGTTCGCCCCGGCCAGGATCTTCATGAGCGTCGACTTGCCCGCGCCGTTCTCGCCCACGAGGCCGTGGACCTCGCCGGCGTGCAGCTCGAGCCCCGCGCCGTGGAGCACCGTCGTGCCGAGGAACGACTGCACGAGCCCACTGGCGCGCAGCAGCGGCGCGCGCTGCGTCGCCGCATCCATGACGTCTTCGTCCACGGCGACACTGTGCCACGGACCCGGCACTTTTGTCGAGAGGTTGGCAAAAGTTGCGCGAAGCGTGTCGGAAGGGCCGAGATGTGCTTCACTGCCAAGCATGCGCACGAGCGAGGTCTTCCACCTGCTGCGCGACGGGCGCGCGCGGACGCGTTCCGAGCTCGCCCGCACGGCGGGCGTGGCGCGCTCGTCGGTCGCAGCGCACATCGAGGCGCTGACGCGCCTCGGCTACGTCGCCCCGGTCGGCGACGCCGCCTCGACCGGCGGCCGGCCCGCCTCGCTCTTCGCCCTCAACCCGCGTGCCCGCCTCGTCGCGGGCGTCGACGTCGGCGCGACGCACGTGATCGTCGAGCTCGCCGACCTCGGCGGCGCGCCCATCGCGACGGCGCGCACCGACCTCGACGTCGCGGAGGGCCCGGAGGTGGTGCTCGGCTGGGTGGTGGAGGCGGTGCGCCGGCTCGTCGACACCGAGGGGCGCGACCTGCACGACGTCGTGGCGCTCGGCATCGGCCTGCCCGGCCCCGTCGAGCACGCGACCGGCCGACCCATCAGCCCGCCGATCATGCCCGGCTGGCACCGCTTCGACGTCGCCGGCTGGCTGCGGGAGCAGCTCGGCTGCCCCGTGCTCGTCGACAACGACGTCAACATCATGGCGCTCGGCGAGCAGCGCACCGCGTGGCCCGAGGTCGACGACTTCGTGCTCGTGAAGGTCGCGACCGGCATCGGCGCGGGCCTCATCTCGGGCGGGCTGCTCCAGCGCGGCGCCCAGGGCACCGCGGGCGACCTCGGGCACGTGCGGGTGCCGGGCTCGACGGCGCCGTGCCGCTGCGGCAACGAGGGCTGCCTCGAAGCCGTCGCCGCGGGGCCCGCGATCGCGGCCGCGCTGCGCGCCCAAGGGCTCGACGTCGCCGGCACGGGCGACGTCGTCGCGCTCGCGCGCCGCGGCTCGCCCGAGGCCGCGCGGGCGCTGCGGCAGGCGGGTCGCGACCTCGGCGAGGTGCTCGCGACGCTCGTCAACCTCGTGAACCCATCGGTCATCGTCGTCGGCGGTCGGCTCGCGGGTGCCGGCGAGGATCTGCTCGCCGGCATCAGCGAGGTCGTCTATCGGCGCTCCCTGCCGCTCGCGACCGAGCACCTGCGCATCGCGGCGAGCACGACGCAGGCGGACGCGGCCGTGCGCGGCGCCGTCGCGCTCGCGATCGAGCACGCGGTCTCCCCCGCCGTGCTCGACGCCGAGACGCGCTCGCTCGACTGAGCCGCGCGGGCGTCAGCCGGTCGTGATCCGGTAGACGTCGTAGACGCCGTCGATGCGGCGCACCGCGTTCAGCACGTGGTCGAGGTGCGTGACGTCGCCCATCTCGAACGCGAAGCGGCTGAGCGCGAGCCGGTCGGTGCCGGTGTGCACGCTCGCCGAGAGGATGTTGACGTGGTGCTCGGTGAGCACGCGCGTGATGTCGCTCAGCAGGCCCGCGCGGTCGAGCGCCTCGACCTGGATGTTCACGAGGAACAGGCCCTTCGAGGTCGGCGCCCACTCGACCTCGATCATGCGCTCGGGCTCGGCGAGCAGCCCCTGCACGTTCGGGCACGAGCGCTGGTGGACGCTCACGCCCTGGCCGCGCGTGACGAAGCCGACGATCTCGTCGCCCGGCACGGGCGTGCAGCACTTCGAGAGCTTCACGAGGATGTCGTCGGCGCCCCGGACGAGCACGCCCGACGAGCTCGTCGACACCCGGGCGGCCGAGCGGGTCGGGAGCGCGGCCTCCGGCTCGTCGTCCTCGGCTCCCTCCTCGGCGCGGATCGCGGCGACGACCTTCTCGAGCACCGACTGGGTCGAGACGTGACCCTCCCCGACCGCTGCGTAGAGGCCGGTGACGTCGTCGTACTTCAGCTGCGCCGCGACCTGCGCGAACGCATCCCGCCCCATGAGCTTCTGCAGCGGCAGGTCGTGGCGGCGCATCGCCTTCGCGATCGCCTCCTTGCCGACCTCGACGGCCTCGTCGCGCCGCTCGCGCTGGAACCACTGGCGGATCTTGCTCCGCGCGCGCGGCGAGGTGACGAAGCCCTGCCAGTCCTGGCTCGGGCCCGCGTCGGGGTTCTTCGACGTCAGCACCTCGACGATGTCACCGGTGACGAGCTTCGTGTCGAGCGGCACGAGCCGGCCGTTGACCTTGGCCCCCATCGTGCGGTGCCCGACCTCGGTGTGCACGGCGTAGGCGAAGTCGACGGGCGTCGCCCCGGCCGGAAGGCCGATGACCTTGCCCTTCGGGGTGAAGACGTAGAGCTCCTTCGCCCCGATCTCGAACCGCAGGGAGTCGAGGAACTCGCCCGGGTCGGTCGTCTCCTCCTGCCAGTCGTTGATGTGCGCGAGCCACGCCATGTCGGTCGACGACATCGCGCCGCCGCCCTGCTTGTACTTCCAGTGCGCCGCGACGCCGTACTCCGCGCGCCGGTGCATCTCCTCCGTGCGGATCTGGATCTCGACGTGGTGGCCGCGCGGCCCGATGACGGTCGTGTGGAGCGATTGGTAGAGGTTGAACTTCGGCGTCGCGATGTAGTCCTTGAGCCGGCCGGGCATCGGCTGCCAGCGGGCGTGGATCGCGCCGAGCACGGCATAGCAGTCGCGCACCGACGGCACGATCACGCGCACGCCGACGAGGTCGTAGATGTCGGCGAAGTCGTGGCCGCGCAGCTGCATCTTGTTGTAGATCGAGTAGTACTGCTTCGGGCGACCGGCGATCCGGCCGCGGATCCTCGCGGCCTTCATGTCCTCGGTGAGGCCGGCCACGACGTCGTCGAGGTAGCGCTCGCGCTCGGGCGCGCGCGCCTCGACGAGGTTCTTGATCTCGAGGTAGACCTTGGGCTGCAGCACCGCGAACGACAGGTCCTCGAGCTCGACCTTGATCGTCTGGATGCCGAGCCGGTGGGCGAGCGGCGCGTAGATCTCGATCGTCTCGCGCGCCTTGCGCTGCGCCGACTCGTCCGAGACGAAGCCCCACGTGCGCGCGTTGTGCAGCCGGTCGGCGAGCTTGATGACGAGCACGCGGATGTCCTTCGACATCGCGACCACCATCTTGCGCACCGTCTCGGCCTGCGCGCTCTGCCCGTACTTGAGCTTGTCGAGCTTCGTCACGCCGTCGACGAGCATCGCGATCTCGTCGCCGAAGTCGGCCCGGCACTGCTCGAGCGTGTAGGTCGTGTCCTCGACCGTGTCGTGCAGCAGCGCGGCGGCGACGGTGATGGCGCCGATGCCGAGGTCGGCGAGGATCTGCGCGACCGCGACGGGGTGCGTGATGTACGGCTCGCCCGACTTGCGGTACTGGCCCTTGTGAGCCTCCTCCGCAACGATGTACGCGCGCTGGATGAGCCCGGTGTCGGCCTTCGGATGCTGCGACTTGACCGTGCGGATGAGCTCGTCGACCGCGCCGGCGCGGTGCGAGCGCGAGAAGAGGAAGGGCAGCAGCGTGCGGAAGCCGCCGGACGGCTGCGTCTCGCTCATGCCCCTCCTCCTCTCGTGTCAGGCCGGGTCGGTCTCGGGCTCCCGGGTCAGACGACCGCCCCGCGCTCGCTCCGGGGCTTGACCGCCTCGGCGGCGATCGTGTCGCCCTGCCGCAGCCAGGCGTAGACCGGAGCGGCGACGAACAGCGACGACCAGGTGCCGACGATCGTGCCGATGAAGAGCGCGAGCGAGATGTCGCGGAGCGTGCCGGCGCCGAGCAGGAAGGCGCCGATGAACAGGATCGACGCGATCGGCAGGGTGGCGACGATCGACGTGTTGATCGAGCGCACGATCGTCTGGTTCACCGCGAGGTTGATGTTGTCGAGCAGCTCGCCGCTCATGCCGGGCGCGGTGTTCTCGCGCACCTTGTCGAACACCACCACGGTGTCGTACAGCGAGTAGCCGAGGATCGTCAGGAAGCCGATGACGGCGGCCGGGGTCACCTCGAAGCCGATGATGCCGTAGACGCCCGCGGTGACGAGCAGGTCGAACGCGAGCGAGGCGAGCGCGGCGACCGACATCTTCCAGGTGCGGAAGTAGATCGCGAGCACGATCGAGACGAGCACGAGGAAGGTGACGAGCGCCTGCAGCGCCTGCTGCGTGACGTCCTGCCCCCACGACGGGCCGACGAACGAGAACGCGATGTCGCCCGTCTCGACCCCGTAGGTCTCGGCGAGCGCGCCGCGGATCTCGGCGGCCTGCTCCTCGGTGACGACGTCGGTCTGCACCCGCACGGTGTCGGAGCCGAGCGTCGCGACGCGCGCCTCCGAGTCGGGCACGACCGATTCGACCGCTTCGGAGGCGCCGTCCGTGCTCGCGTCGGTGAGGCCGGCGACGCGGAACTCGCTGCCGCCCGTGAACTCGATGCCGAAGACGAAGCCGCCGCGCAGCACCGTGCCGATCGCGAGCACGATGAGGATGCCGGCGGCGATCGACAGCCAGAACCTGCGCTTGGGCACGATTGGGAGCGACCGCTGCCCCGTGTAGAGCTCGTTGCCGATGGTGGTGAGGTTGGCCATCAGTTCTCCTTGCCGGTGCCGGTGCTGGTGCCAGCGCCGACGGCTGCCTTGCGCTCCGCGATGGTCTGGCGCTTCTGCGCCTCCCTCGACGAGCGGGCCGCGACGACCGGCTCGCGGAACTTCGCGCGCCCCCGGTAGACGGCGCCGAGCGCCTGCGGGTCGAGTCCGCTCAACCGGTGGCCCGACGAGAAGAAGCTCGTGCGGGACAGCAGGCGCAGGAGCGGATGCGTGAACAGCGCGACCACGACGATGTCGATGAAGGTCGTGATGCCGAGCGTGAACGCGAAGCCGCGCACGTTGCCGACCGAGAGCAGGTAGAGGATGACGGCGGCGAGGAAGCTGACGGCATCCGAGATCAGGATGGTGCGGAAGGCCCGCTTCCAGCCCGTCTCGAGCGCGCTCGAGAGGTGCTTGCCCTCGCGCAGCTCGTCGCGGATGCGCTCGAAGTAGACGATGAACGAGTCGGCGGTGATGCCGATCGCGATCACGAGGCCCGCGATGCCGGCGAGCGAGAGGCGGTAGCCCTCGGTGCTCGACAGGAAGGTGACGACGAGGTACGTCAGGATGCCGGCGACGCCGAGCGAGAGCACGACCACGAGGCCGAGCGCTCGGTACTGGAGCACCGAGTAGAGCACGACGAGGATGAGTCCGATGAGCCCCGCGAGCAGGCCCGCCTGCAGCTGGCTCGCGCCGAGCGTCGGCGAGATGGTCTCGTTCGACTGCACCTCGAAGCCGATCGGCAGGGCGCCGAAGCGCAGCTGGTCGGCGAGGCTCTGCGCGCCCTCCTGCGTGAAGCCGCCGGTGATCTGCGCGTTGCCGTCGGTGATGACGGCGTTCGAGGTGATCGGCATGAGCACGGTCGCGTCGAGCACGACGGCGAACTGGTTCTGCGGCTCGGGCAGGCCCGTGATGGCGCGCGTCACCGCGTCGAACGACGCCGGTCCGTCGCCGTCGAGCTCGAGGTTGACGCCCCAGCCGCCGGTCGCCTGGCCCTGGCTGTTCGTCGCGGCCGAGACCTGCGCGTCGGCGATGTCGGCGCCCTCGACCACGACGGGGCCGAGGATGAATCGCGCGGTGCCGTCGGTCGAGCACGTGACGTACGGCTGGTCGGCCGGCGCGACCTGGGTCGTGTCGACGTCGGCGCACTGGAAGGTGTCGAACGCGGACTGCACCTCGGGCGTGATCCACGCGAGGTCCCACGCGTTCTGCGGCGTCGCGGTGGGCTCGGCGCCCTCGGGCGCCGGCTCAGCGGTGGGCTCGGCGCCGGGCACGTTGGCCGCGGCGGATTGCAGGACGGGTCGGAACTCCATCTTGGCGCTCGCCTGGATGCGCTGCATCGTGGCGGCGTCGGGCTCGCCCGGCAGCGCGACGACGATGTTGCGGCCGCCCTGCGTCGTGATCTCGGCCTCGGAGACGCCGGAGGCGTCGACGCGCTGGCGGATGATCGCCACCGCCTGGTCGAGCTGCTCCTGCGTGACGGATGCGCCCTCGGCGAGCTGCGGCTCGAGCACGATCTGCGTGCCGCCCTCGAGGTCGAGCGCGAGGTTGGGCGTCCAGGAGCCGCCGCCCCACTGGACGGCGGAGAAGTTGACGCCGATGAGACCGGCGATCAGGACGACCAGCCAGATGAGGGCGCGACCGCCCCGCGTGCGAGCCTTCGCCACGGATCAGGCGCGGTCGCGCGGCTCGTCCGCGTCGCCGGCGTCGTCTGCGCGGTCGTCGAGGATCTCGGCGTGGTCGTCGACGACGCGTGCGAGGGTCTGGCGGTGGACGCGGATGACGGTGCCGGGGGCGATCTCGACGTGCGCCTCGTTGCGCTCCTCGTCGATCGACACGAGCTCTCCGAAGACGCCGAAGTTCGTCATGACCTCGGCGCCGGGCACCATCTTCGTCTGCAGGTCCTCGGCCTGCGCCTTCCGCTTCTTGTTGCTGCGGAACATGAAGAAGATCATCGCCGCGAGGACGACGAGCATGATGATCGTCAGCGGGTCCAGCGCGAACCCTTGCTGGGCGGTGGTCGTCGTCTGCAGGAACAGCATTCGGAAGAGGCCTCTCGAGGGTCGTTCGCCCTGCGCGGCTGCGCGCAGGACCAAGGACTGATCATACCCCGTCGAGGGTGTCGTCCCGCGCGACCGCGCGGGCGTGCCGCATGCCGCTCGCCGTGGCGATCCTGCCCCGCGGCGTGCGGCCGATGAGGCCCTCCCGCACGAGGAACGGCTCGACGACCGACTCGATCGTGTCGGCCTCCTCGCCCACCGCGGCGGCGAGCGTCGACAGCCCCACGGGGCCGCCCGCGAACCGGTGCGCGATCGCGTGCAGCACGGCGCGGTCGATGCGGTCGAGACCTGCCTCGTCGACGTCGTACAGCTCGAGCGCGGCGCGCACGCCGTCGATGTCGCTCGAGCCCGCGTGCACGAGCAGCCAGTCGCGCACGCGGCGCAGCAGGCGGTTGGCGATGCGGGGCGTGCCGCGCGACCGGCTCGCGAGCTCGGCGAGCGCGGCCGTCTCGAGGTCGAGCTCCATGAGCCGCGCGGAGCGCCCGAGCACGCGCTCGAGGTCGTCGGTCTCGTAGAACTCGAGGTGGGCCGTGAAGCCGAAGCGGTCGCGCAGCGGCGCCGGCAGCATGCCGGAGCGCGTCGTCGCGCCCACGAGCGTGAACGGCGCGAGCTCCAGCGGGATCGATGCCGCGCCCGCGCCCTTGCCGACCATGATGTCGATGCGGAAGTCCTCCATCGCGAGGTAGAGCATCTCCTCGGCGGAGCGCGCCATGCGGTGGATCTCGTCGATGAAGAGCACCTCCCCCGGTACGAGCGCCGAGAGCACGGCGGCGAGGTCGCCGGCGTGCTGGATGGCGGGACCGGAGGAGAAGCGGATGGGCCTGCCCGTCTCCTGCCCGATGATCATCGCGAGGGTGGTCTTGCCGAGCCCGGGCGGGCCGGCGAGCAGGATGTGATCGGGCGCGCGCTCCTGCATGCGCGCGGCCTGCAGCAGCACCTCGAGCTGCCCGCGCACTTTCGGCTGGCCGACGAACTCGGCGAGGCTCGTCGGCCGCAGCGCGCCCTCGAAGGCGATCTCGTCGGGCGTGACGGCGGGATCGATCAGCGGCTCGCTCACGGGCGCGCCGCCGGTCCGAGGATGGCGAGCGCGGCGCGCAGCAGCGCACCGCTCGACGCGGCGGCCTCGGGGGCCGCGACGGCCGCGCGCTCGATGGCGTCGGCCGCGGTGCGCTCGGGCCAGCCGAGCCCGGTGAGCGCGTCGAGCACGTCCGCTCGCGCGTCGGGCGCGGCGGCGCTGCGGGCGGCGGGCGCGACGACGAGCTTGCCGCTCAGCTGCAGGATGAGGAGCTTCGCGGTCTTCGGACCGATGCCGCTGACAGCCTTGAACGCGCGCTCGTCGCCCCCGTCGATCGCGCGGGCGAGCTCGACGGGGGTCAGCTGCGCGAGCACGCCGAGGGCCGACTTCGGGCCGACGCCCGTGACGCTCAGCAGCAGCTCGAAGGCGTCGAGCTCGGGCTCGGTCTCGAAGCCGTAGAGGGCGAGCTCGTCCTCGCGCACGACGAGGTGCGTGTGCAGCGCGATCGAGCGGCCGGCGACGGCGGCGAGCGAGGTCTGCGGCGTGACGGCGACGGCGAGGCCGACGCCGCCGACGCCGACGACGAGCCGCTGTCCGCGTGCGGACAGCACGGTTCCGTCGAGCCTCGAGATCACGCTCCGAGCCTAGGCCTGCGCGACGACCCGGGCGGCCTGCCGCGCCGACGGGCGCCCGCTGGTAGCCTGGCGTGACCCGCGGCCCACCCTCCAGGAGCTCTCATGCACGTCGTCCAGTTCGTCCTCCTCTTCCTGCTGCTCGTGGGCTCCTTCGTCGTCATGAGCTACGCGATCGGGGTGCCGGGACTCGAGGCCGTCATCTTCATCGTCGGGCTCTTCATGTTCATGGCGTCGATCCTCGGCGCGGTCGAGATCGGGCGCCGCGGCCTCCGCCGCTAGGACCGACCGCTAGCGCCGACCCCGCGCCGCGGCCTCGGCCGCGGCCCATGCCTGTTGCGCGCGCGTCGTGACGCCGACCGCGGCGCTCCCGGCGCGCGGCACGCGCGTGCGCCATCCCTCCGCGATCGCGATCGCGAGGGCATCCGCCGCGTCCGCGGGCTTCGGCGCGGTGTCGAGCCGCAGCAGCCGGCGCACCATCTCGGCCACCTGCTGCTTGTCAGCGGCGCCGTAGCCGGTGACGGCGGCCTTCACCTCGGTCGGCGTGAGCATCGCGATCGGGATCTGCCGCTCCGCCGCGGCGCGCAGCACGATGCCCGAGATCTGCGCGACGCCCATGACGCTGCGCAGGTTGGCCTGCGCGAAGACGCGCTCGAGCGCGATCGCGTCGGGCCGGTGGGCGTCGATCGCCGCCTCGACGCCGCGGCCGATGCGCAGGAGCCGCTGCTCGATCGGCTCCGCCGGGTCGGAGCGCACGACCTCGACGTGCACGAGCGTCGGCGAGCGGCGCTCGACGTCGACGACGCCCACGCCGCAGCGGGTCAGGCCGGGGTCGACGCCGAGCACGCGCACCGACGCCGGCACCGGCTACTCGTCCTCGTCGAGCTGCGCCTGCACCTCGGGGGTCAGGTCGTAGTTCGCGTAGATGTTCTGCACGTCCTCGCTGTCCTCGAGCGCGTCGATGAGGCGCAGCACCTTGCGCGCCGTCTCTGCGTCGACCTCGACCTTGAGGTTGGGGACGAACTCGATGTCGGCGGCGTCGTAGTCGATGCCCGCCTCCTGCAGCGACGTGCGGACCGCGACGAGGTCGCTCGGGTCGGAGAGGATCTCGAAGCCGCCGCCCTGGTCGGTGACCTCCTCGGCGCCCGCGTCGAGCACGGCGAGCAGGATGTCGTCCTCGGTGATCTCGTCGGTCTTCGTGACCGAGACGACGCCCTTGCGGGTGAAGTTGTAGGCGACGGAGCCCGGGTCTGCCATGGTGCCGCCATTGCGCGTCATGGCGGTGCGGACCTCGGCGGCAGCGCGGTTCTTGTTGTCGGTGAGGCACTCGACCATGAGCGCGACGCCGTTCTGCGCGTAGCCCTCGTACATGATCGTCGTGTAGTCGATCGACTCGCCCGTGAGCCCAGCGCCGCGCTTGATGGCGCGGTCGATGTTGTCGTTCGGGACGCTGGTCTTCTTGGCCTTCTGCACGGCGTCGACGAGCGTCGGGTTGCCCGACATGTCGGCGCCGCCGATCTTCGCGGCGACCTCGATGTTCTTGATGAGCTTCGCGAACGACTTCGCGCGGCGGGCGTCGATGACGGCCTTCTTGTGCTTGGTCGTGGCCCACTTGGAATGTCCGGACATGCGTGCTTCCTGTTCGCGAGACGGGGAGCGCCCATTCTACGCGCGAGCGGCCGAGCGCTCGCGCGCGGCTCACATCGGCTCGCCGCGCACGCCCGCGGCGCGCAGCTCGAGCGCGGCGAGCGCCCGCATCGCGGGCTCGTCGGCGGTGCGCAGCGCCGCGACGGGGTCGGGCACCGCCCCCAGCAGCCTCGCCGTCGGCTGGCCGACGATCGCGCGCAACGCGAGCAGGTCGCGGCCGGT
>NZ_BAAAKK010000001.1:389933-427627 GCF_039527715.1 Agrococcus citreus | reverse complement strand
AGCAGGGCGGGGCCGGCCGGCGAGCGCACGAGCGCGCTCGTCGCGCGAGCGCGGGTCGCGAAGCGCAGCCGCGGCACGACCCAGAGCAGCGCGACGAGCAGCACCGGCAGCAGCCAGAGCGCCGTCGCCACGGTCGCGGCGAGCGTGTCGACGGTGCTCGACAGCGCCGTGCCGGCGGCGGCGAGGTCGGTCGCCGAGCCCGAGGCGTCGCGGAACGGCTGCGCGACGCCCTCCCCCACGAGCGGCACCTGCGCGAGCGCCTCGCCCGCGTCGGCGAGCGTCGTCGAGAAGCCGCTGCCAGCCGTCTCGATCTGCGCGCCGAACGCGCCGAGCGACGAGATCGCGGCGCCCACCTGCTGCGACACCCAGACCGCCGCGACGATCGTGCCGATGGCGACGACGTCGCCGACCGCTTGCCAGGTGGCCTGCCCCGGACGGCTGGAGTAGAGCTGCATGGGGTCAGTCAAACAGGTGCTCGAGGCCGGGAGCGTCAGGAGCCAGAGGCGGCAGGAGCCGAGCCTCGCCGCGGTCGCACCCTCGGCTTCGCCTGCACGAGCACGCCGGCACCGATCACGATCGCGGCGCCCGCGAGCTGCCACGGCCCCACGTGCTCGCCGAGCACGACGACGCCGAGCGTCACCGCGACCACCGGGATGAGGTACGTGACGGTCGCTGCGACGGTCGGGCCGACGGCGCGCACGACCTCGAACTGCAGGATGTAGGCGACCCCGGTGCCGACGACGCCGAGCACCGCGACGGCCACGAGGGCGAGCGGCAGCGCCTCGGCGGATCCGTGCAGCGCGACCGGCGACGAGCCGTCGATCGCGGCCCAGCCGAGCAGCGCGAGCACCGACATCGGCAGCCCGGTGATCATGAGCGCGGTCGGGTGCGCGAGGCCCGGCACCTCGCGCTGGCCGAGCAGCCGGCGGTTGAGCGTCCAGCCCACGCCGTACGAGGCGGCGCCGAGCACGGCGATCGCGATGCCGAGCAGGTCGGGGCCCTGCTCGGTGGTCCACGGCTGGGCGATGAGCACGACGCCGACGAACCCGAGCAGCACCGAGACGAGCTTCCGCGTCGTCAGCCGGTCGCTCGGCAGCAGCAGGAGCGCGAACAGCACGGTCGCGACCGGCGTGAAGGCGTTGGCGAGGCCCGTGAGCCCGGACGAGATGCGCGTCTCGGCCACGACGAATGCCGTGAACGGCAGCGTCGTGAGGAAGAACGAGCAGATCGCGAGCAGTCCCCACGTGCCGGCGTCGCGCGGCAGCCGCGTGCGCAGCGCGGCGGAGAGCACGAGCAGCGTCACGGCCGCGATCCCGATGCGCAGCGTCGCGATCTGCATCGGGTGCAGCGCTTCGAGCCCGAGCTTCATGAGCAGGAACGACGAGCCCCAGATGACGGCGAGCCCGATCCAGAGCGCCTGCCATGGCACGCGCCCGATGCGGCTCGCCGATCGACCGACGGCCGCGGGGCTCGCCGGAGCGCGCGATCCCTGCGCGGTCGTCGCTCTCACCACGACCGCATCCGATCACGCACCGCTGACACGGTCCACGTGCGCGAGGAACCGCCGGTGGAAGCGCAGCTCGCCGCCGACCTCGGGATGGAAGGCGGTGCCGAGCAGCGCGCCCTGCTCGACGGCGACGACGCGGCCGTCGACGCTCGCGAGCACCTCGACACCGTCACCGACGCGCTCGACCGCGGGCGCGCGGATGAAGGTCGCGTGCACGGGCTCCTCGCCGAGCGCCGGCACCGCGAGCTCGGCCTCGAACGAGTCGACCTGGCTGCCGAACGCGTTGCGCCGCACGTCGACGTCGAGGCCGCCGAAGGGCAGCTGGGTCGGCAGTCCGTCGAGGATGCGGTCGGCGAGCAGGATGAGCCCGGCGCACGTGCCGTAGACGGGCATGCCGTCGGCGATGCGCTCGCGGATCGGCTCGCGCACGCCGAAGGTGCGCGAGAGCTTGTCGATGACGCTCGACTCGCCGCCGGGCAGCACGAGGCCGTCCACGGCCGCGAGCTGCGCCGGCGTGCGCACGAGCGACACGGCGGCGCCCAGCGCCTCGAGCACGGCGACGTGCTCGCGCACGTCGCCCTGCAGGGCGAGGACGCCGACGCGGGCTCCGCCCGGTCGGCCCACCGCTACCAGCCGCGCTCGGAGAGGCGGTGCGGCGCCGGCAGGTCGGCCACGTTGATGCCGACCATCGCCTCGCCGAGCCCACGCGACGCATCCGCGATCGCCTTCGGGTCGTCGAACGCGGCGGTCGCCTTCACGATCGCGGCGGCGCGGCGCTCGGGCTGGCCCGACTTGAAGATGCCGGAGCCGACGAAGACGCCGTCGGCGCCGAGCTGCATCATGAGCGCCGCGTCGGCGGGCGTCGCGACGCCGCCGGCGGTGAACAGCACGACGGGCAGCGCGCCGCGCTCGGCGACCTCGGCGACGAGCTCGAACGGCGCCTGCAGCTCCTTCGCCGCGACGTAGAGCTCGTCCTTCGAGAGCGTCTGGAGCCTGCGGATCTCGCCCTTGATCGTGCGGATGTGCTTGGTCGCCTCCGAGACGTCGCCCGTGCCGGCCTCGCCCTTCGAGCGGATCATCGCGGCACCCTCGGTGATGCGCCGGAGCGCCTCACCCAGGTTCGTCGCGCCGCAGACGAACGGCACCGTGAAGGGCCACTTGTCGATGTGGTTGACGTAGTCGGCGGGGCTCAGCACCTCGGACTCGTCGATGTAGTCGACCTCGAGCGCCTCGAGGACCTGCGCCTCGACGAAGTGGCCGATGCGGGCCTTCGCCATGACGGGGATCGAGACCTCGGCCTTGATCGCGTCGATGAGGTCGGGGTCGGACATGCGGGCGACGCCGCCCTGCGCGCGGATGTCGGCGGGGACGCGCTCGAGCGCCATGACGGCGACCGCGCCGGCGTCCTCGGCGATGCGCGCCTGCTCGGGGGTGACGACGTCCATGATGACGCCGCCCTTCAGCATCTCGGCGAGCCCGCGCTTGACGCGAGCGGAGCCGGTGGTGGAGTCGTTCATGATGGTGCCTTCTGCTCGCCGGCCGGTGGGTACGAGGTCATCAGGCCGGCCAGGCTGCCTGGATGTCCTGGCGCATGTCCTCCAAGAGGATGGGCAGCGCCTTCGTCTTCGCGATGATCGGGAAGAAGTTCGAGTCGAGGCTCCACCGCGGCACGATGTGCTGGTGGAGGTGGTCGGCGATGCCGGCGCCCGCGATGCGGCCCTGGTTGAGGCCGATGTTGAAGCCCTGGCAGCGCGTGACCTGCGAGAGCACGCGCATCGCCGTCTGCGTGAGCACAGCCATCTCGGCGACCTCCTCGGTGGTCGCCTGGTCGTACATGCCCACGTGCCGGTACGGGCAGACCATGATGTGGCCGGTGTTGTACGGGAACAGGTTGAGCAGCACGAAGCACGTCTCGCCGCGGTGGACGATGAGCCCCTGGTCGTCGGAGAGCTCGGGCGCGCGGCAGAACGGGCACGCGTCCTGCTCGGGCATCTGGCCCTGCTGGATGTAGACCATCCGGTAGGGCGTCCAGAGCCGCTGGAAGTGGTCGGGCACGCCCGGCAGCTCGCTCGACATCTGCGTCGGCGCGCCCCACGCGTGCTCGCCGACGAGCGGCGGCTCCTGCGCCTCCGCGGGGTCGAACGGCGGCAGCGCGTCGCGCTTGACGGCGGCGCGCTCCGCCGGCTCGTCCATGTCCCGAGGCTCGGTCACACGTGGGCCTTCGTCTCGATCGCCTCGACGATGCGGCGGATGGCCTCGTCGACCGGCACGCCGTTGTCCTGCGTGCCGTCGCGGAACCGGAACGAGACGCTGCCCGCGTCGCGGTCCTTCTCGCCGGCGATGAGCTGGAACGGCACCTTCATGAGCGTGTGCGTGCGGATCTTCTTCTGCATGCGCTCGTCGCTGCGGTCGACCTCGACGCGCACGCCCTTGGCGCGCAGCTGCGCGGCGAGACGATCGAGGTAGTCGGCGTAGTCGACCGCGACCGGCACGCCGACGACCTGCACCGGGGCGAGCCAGACGGGGAAGGCGCCGGCGTAGTGCTCGACGAGGATCGCGAAGAAGCGCTCGATCGAGCCGAAGAGGGCGCGGTGGATCATGATCGGCCGCTGCTTCGAGCCGTCGGCGGCGGTGTACTCGAGCTCGAAGCGCTCCGGCAGGTTGAAGTCGAGCTGCACCGTCGAGAGCTGCCAGGAGCGGCCGATCGCGTCGGTCACCTTGAGGTCGATCTTCGGGCCGTAGAACGCGGCCTCGCCGGGCTCCTCGACGACGTCGAGGCCGGAGGCCTTCGCGACGCGCCGCAGCGCATCCGTCGCCGTCTCCCAGATGACCTCGTCGCCGATCCATTTCTCCTTCTCGTCGTCGCGCATCGAGAGCTCGAGGCGGAAGTCGGTGAGGCCGAAGTCCTGCAGCAGCGACAGCACGAACTCGAGGACCTTCGTCGTCTCCTCCTCGAGCTGCTCGGGCGTGACGAACAGGTGGGCGTCGTCCTGCGTGAACCCGCGCACGCGCGTGAGGCCGTGCAGCGCGCCGGAGAGCTCGTTGCGGTAGACGGTGCCGTTCTCGGCGAGCCGCAGCGGCAGGTCGCGGTAGCTCCGCGCGCTGCTCTTGTAGACGAGGATGTGCATCGGGCAGTTCATGGGCTTGAGGTAGTAGTCGACGCCCTGCTTCGTGACGTTGCCCTCGTCGTCGCGCTCCTCGTCCATGTGGATGGGCGGCCAGATGCCCTCGGCGTACGTCTCGAGGTGCCCCGAGGTCGCGAAGAGGTCCTGCTTCGTGATGTGCGGGGTGTAGACGTAGCTGTAGCCCTGCTCGATGTGGCGGCGGCGGGCGTGCTGCTCCATCTCGCCACGGGCGATCGCGCCGCGCGGGTGCCAGACCGAGAGGCCCGAGCCGATCTCCTCGGGGAACGAGAAGAGGTCGAGCTCGCGACCGAGCTTGCGGTGGTCGCGCTTCGCGGCCTCCTCGAGGCGCTGCTGGTAGGCGCGCAGCTCGTCCTTCGACGGCCAGGCGGTGCCGTAGATGCGCTGCAGCTGCGGCAGCTCGGTCTTGCCGCGCCAGTACGCGCCCGCAACGCGCATGAGCGCGAAGCCGTTGCCGATGAGCCGCGTCGAGGGCAGGTGCGGGCCGCGGCACAGGTCCTTCCACGCCACCTCGCCCGACTTCATGTCGACGTTGTCGTAGATCGTGAGCTCGCCGGCGCCGACCTCGACGGATGCGCCCTCGGCGGCCTTGTCGGCCCCGCCCTTGAGGCCGATGAGCTCGAGCTTGTACGGCTCGTCGGCGAGCTCGGCGCGGGCCTCGTCGTCGGTGACGACGCGGCGCACGAAGCGCTGACCGGCCTTGATGATGCGCTCCATCTCCTTCTGCAGCGCCTTCAGGTCGTCGCTCGAGAAGGGCTCGGCGACGTCGAAGTCGTAGTAGAAGCCGTCCTGCACGGGCGGGCCGATGCCGAGGCGCGCTTCGGGGTTGACGCGCTGCACCGCCTGCGCGAGCACGTGCGCGGCCGAGTGGCGGAGGATGTCGAGGCCGTCGGGGCTGTCGATCGTCACCGGCTCGACCGATCCCGACTCGACCGTCTGCGTCTCGGTCAGCTCGCGAGCGAGGTCCTGCAGCTCGCCGTCGACGCGCATGGCGACGATGGCACGGTCGGTGAAGAGATCGAATCCGGTGGTCACTCGACCATCGTAGGCGCGGGGGCAACCCTCACGTGCCGCAGTAGGTGCGGTAGGCCCGGAAGCTGCGCTCGGGGCTCGGGGCCGCGTAGCGCTCGAGCCCGTCCCGCTCCTCGAAGGGGCGGCTGACGGCGTCGAGCAGCCGACCGAAGGGCTCGAGGTCGCCCTCGGTCGCCGCGGCCAGCGCCTCCTCGACGAGGTGGTTGCGAGGGATGTACACCGGGTTCACCCGATCCATGGCATCGGCGTCCGGACCGAGCGCGAGCCATCGCTGGGCCCACGCGTCGAACGCCTCCCGGTCGACGAACAGGTCGCGCACGGGGTCGGGTGCGCCGCGGACGACGCCGCTCAGGCCGCGGAAGAACGACGTGAGGTCGACCTGGCTCAGCTCGAGCATGGGCAGCAGCTCCGACGCGAGCGCCGTCGCGGATGCGTCGTCGACGTCGGCGGGGAGGCCGAGCTTCGCGCGCATCCCGGCCGACCACGCCTCGCCGTACTGCGCGGGGAACCGCTCGAGCGCCGCGACGGCGAGCTCGACGGCGCGCTCCTGGTCGTCGTCGATGAGCGGCAGCAGGCCCTCGGCGAGCCGCGCGAGGTTCCACTGCGCGATGGCCGGCTGGTTGCCGTACGCGTAGCGCCCGCGGTGGTCGATCGAGCTGAAGACCGTCGCGGGGTCGAAGCCCTCCATGAACGCGCACGGGCCGTAGTCGATCGTCTCGCCCGAGATGGTCATGTTGTCGGTGTTCATGACGCCGTGCACGAAGCCGACGAGCATCCATCGCGCGACGAGCGCGGCCTGTGCGGCGCTCACGGCCTCGAGCAGGGCGAGGTACGGCCGCTCGGCGTCCGCTGCGGCCGGCGCGTGGCGGTCGATCGCGTGGTCGGCGAGCCGGCGGAGCAGCTCGAGGTCGCCCGTGGAGCGGGCGTACTGGAAGGTGCCGACTCGCACGTGGCTGCTCGCGACGCGAGCGAGCACGGCGCCGGGCAGCAGCTCGTCGCGACGCACGTACCGGCCCGTCGCGACGACGGCGAGCGAGCGGGTCGTCGGGATGCCGAGCGCGTGCATCGCCTCGCTGATGACGTACTCCCGCAGCATCGGCCCGACCGCGGCGAGGCCGTCGCCGCCGCGCGCGAACGGCGTGCGACCGGAGCCCTTGAGGTGCAGGTCGCGCAGCGCGCCGGTCTCGTCCGCGAGCTCGCCGAGCAGCAGCGCCCGGCCGTCGCCGAGCCGGGGCGAGTAGGCGCCGAACTGGTGCCCGGCATACGCCTGCGCCACGGGGGTCGCGCCGTCGGGCACGGCCGTGCCGAGCAGCAGCCGCACGCCGTCGGCGCTGCGCAGCGCCTCGGCGTCGAAGCCCAGCTCGGCGGCGAGCTGCGCGTTGAGCACGAGCAGCTGCGGGTCGGGCGCCTCCTCGGCCTGCCACGGCACCGCGAGCTCGGGCAGCTCGCGCGCGAAGCGGGTGCCGAGCTCGACGGTGGAGGCTGAGGCTGCGATCACACCGGGAGGCTACTCCCTGTACCCCAACGGGGCATGGGGAGCCGGCCGCCGCTCCCCCGGCCACGCGTGGCGCGCACGCCCGGCATACGCTCGAGTCATGGATCACCCCACGCAGCGCTCCGTCTACTCCGCCGCCGACATCGCGGAGGTGCTCGCGGAGCTGCAGGCGTGCGGTCCCGACCCGCTCGAGCTGCGCCGATGGGCGGGACGCCGCGAGGTGCGCACCGCGCTCGTGCGGGCGAGCAGGGTGATCAGCTCGGTGCGGCTCCCCGGCAAGGCGCCCGGCGGCGGGTGGGTCGAGTTCAGCCTCGTCGACGGCGCCTGGGCGCGCACGCTCTGACGGCCGCGGCTGCGCTCGACGCGCTGCGGACACGCGAAAGCCCCCGGCAGGACCGGGGGCTTCTGTGTGGGCGATACTGGGTTCGAACCAGTGACCTCTTCCGTGTCAGGGAAGCGCGCTACCGCTGCGCCAATCGCCCTTGCGGTGTGCTCGAGGTGGAGACGGGATTCGAACCCGCGTAGACGGCTTTGCAGGCCGCTGCCTCACCACTCGGCCACCCCACCAGGTGGTGTGAGATTGACTCTCACGACATTGCTGTCGCTGACATTGCTGTCGAGCGGATGACGAGATTCGAACTCGCGACCCTCACCTTGGCAAGGTGATGCGCTACCACTGCGCCACATCCGCGGGGCTCATCGCTGAGCACTCGCATGACTATACCCACGCCTCGACGCCAACGCCAAATCGCCGCGGACGTGTCGCGGATGCGCGCCGTCGGTCACGCGCACGCCGCGAGTTGTGGCAGACTTGACCGGTCCGCATCGCGATCCTCGCTCGCGGGCACGGGCGATTGGCGCAGTTGGTAGCGCGCTTCGTTCACACCGAAGAGGTCATCAGTTCGAGTCTGGTATCGCCCACCGCAGAAGGCCCCGGCAGCAGCCGGGGCCTTGGTCGTGTCCGACCTGCGCATCCGGTCGGATCAGCCCGCCTCGCACATCTCGGCGCACCGCTCGCACGCCTCGGCGCACGCGCGACAGTGCTCCGAGTCGTGCCGACGGCACTCGGCGGCGCACGCGCGGCACATCGCCGCGCACGCCGCGAGCAGCGCATCGCTCGCGGCCTGCGGCAGGCTCCCCCGGGCGAGGATGCGCGCGGCCGCCTCGCACAGGTCGGCGCACGCCTCGCACATGACGGCGCAGTCCTCCATGCCCTCCTCGCGATCGGCGCGCGCGCAGTCGCGGCATGCCGCCGCGCACGCCTCGAGCTCTGCCACGTGCGCGCCGAACGTGCTGACCTGCACCTCGCCGGGGTCCTGCGCGTCGTGCTCGTGTCCCTCGTGCATCCGTGCCTCCTCCCGGCGGGCCCGTCGCCCGCGCGTCGTGGCCGCGACCGTACGCCTCGAACCTCGGCACCGGCCGAGCGCCGCTCGCGCCGAGGAGCCGCCAGGCCACCCCGCTAGCGTGGCCGGCATGGACCTCCAGCTCAACGACCACGTCATCCTCGTCGTCGGCGGCACGGGCCTCATCGGCAGCGCGGTGGCGGATGCCGCGCGCGCCGAGGGCGCGACCGTCGTGACCGCCGCGCGCGGCGACGGCGCCGACATCCACCTCGACGGCGCCGACGACGCGTCCGTCGACGCGGCCGTCGCGCAGCTGCTCCAGCAGCACGGCCGCATCGACGCGCTCGTCGTCGCCGCCGCGCCGCCCGCGCAGTCGCTCGACCCGGCCCGCAGCGGTGACCCCGCGCAGGTGTCGACCGCCGTCGACGGGAAGGCGATGACGTTCCTGCGCATCGCCAACGCGGTCATCCCCTCGATGCGCGCGGCCGGCTACGGCCGGATCGTCGGCTTGAGCGGCCAGAACGCGCTCATCACCGGCAACATCACCGGCGCGGTGCGGAACGCCGCGCTCATCATCGCGGCGCAGTCGCTCGCGGACGAGCTCGCCGGCTCGGGCGTCGCCGTCAACGTCGTGAACCCCGGACCGGTGACCGAGTCGCCGACGGCGGAGGTCGCCCAGGGCGAGCCGGGCGACTCGAGCCCCGAGCAGGTCGCGTTCGCCGTGCTGCCGCTGCTGTCGCCGCGCTCGGCGATCTCGTCGGAGTCGATCGCGGTCGGCCACAAGGTGCGCGGCGCCGTCTCCCTCTGACGCGGATGGACCCGATCCAGCCAGGAACGGGTCCGGCAAGAGCCGTGGCACGCGAAGGGGGCCGGCTCGCGCCGGCCCCCCTCGGGGTGCGTGCGGGTCAGAGGCGCTCGCGCTCGAGCTCGTAGCCGTAGGCCTCCTCGCCGTGCATCGTCTGGTCGATGCCGGCGAGCTCGTCCTCGTTCTTGACGCGGAAGCCGATCGTCTTCTCGATCGCGAACCCGATCGCGAAGGCGACGACGAAGGCGTAGAGCATCACGCCGACCGCCGCGATGACCTGCACGGCGAGCTGGCCGAGGCCGCCGCCGAGCAGCAGGCCGGTGTCGGTCGCGAAGAAGCCGAGGTAGATCGTGCCGATCAGGCCGCCGACGAGGTGGATGCCCACGACGTCGAGCGAGTCGTCGAAGCCGAGCTTCCACTTCAGCTCGACGGCGAGCGCGCAGACCGCTCCGGCGACGACGCCGAGCAGCAGGGCCCAGCCGGGCGTGAGGTTGGCGCACGCCGGGGTGATCGCGACGAGCCCCGCGACGGCGCCGGAGGCGGCGCCGACCGACGTCGGCTTGCCGTCCTTGAGCTTCTCGACGAGCAGCCAGGCGCAGATCGAGGCTGCCGTCGCGCCGATGGTGTTGAGCGTGATGAGCCCCGCGTTGCCGAGCCCGTTCAGCCACTCCGCACCCACGTTGAAGCCGAACCAGCCGAACCACAGGATGCTCGCGCCGAGGATGACGAACGGCACGTTGTGCGGCTTGTGGGCGCCCTTCGTGAAGCCGATGCGCTTGCCGAGCACGAACGTGAGCGCGAGCGCCGCGGCGCCGGCGTTGATGTGCACCGCGGTGCCGCCCGCGTAGTCGATGACGGCGGGCAGACCGAGCAGCTCGCCGAGCGAATAGGCCCAGCCGCCGCCCCACACCCACGCCGCGATCGGGAAGTAGCCGAGCGTCGCGAACGCGCCGGCGAAGAGCATCCAGGCCCCGAACTTGGCGCGGTCGGCGATGGCGCCCGAGATGAGCGCGACCGTGATGATCGCGAAGGTCGAGCCGTAGGCGACGCCGACGAGGTCGGTGTTCGCGCTCTCGCCCGCGGCGAGGGCCGCGAGGCCGACGTCGCTGAAGGGGTTGCCCGAGAACGCGAAGGGCGAGTCGACGGCCGCCATGTTGAACCCGTAGAGGATCCAGAGGGTGCCGACGAGGCCGATGGCGCCGAACGACATCATCATCATGCTGATGACGCTCTTGGCGCGCACGAGCCCGCCGTAGAAGAACGCGAGCCCGGGGGTCATGAACAGCACGAGGGCTGTCGCGATGACACCGAAGGCGATGCTGCCTGCATCCATGTGGTGCTCCTTGGGGGTATCCGAAGTGGGACTACCCAGAGGTTCCACCCGCCGCGTTTCGCGTGCCGTCGCGGTCGCGTTTCGCGTCGGTTACGGATGCGCGGGCGTGTTTCGAGCGCGTTTCCTGCGGGAGCCGCCGCGCGCGGCCGAGTGGAAGGATGGAGGCATGACGTGGATCCGCAACCCTCAGGTGTCGGCGATGCTCCTCCTGGGAGCCGCGATCCTCGGCCTGTTCGTCGCGAACACGGGCCTCGGACCGGGCCTGGATGCGGCGAAGCACGCCCACTTGCCGTTCACCGTCTTCGGCCTCGACCTCTCCGCGGCGCACTGGGTGACCGACGGGCTGCTCGTCGTCTTCTTCTTCGTCGTCGCGATCGAGCTGCGCTACGAGTTCACGCAGGGCGACCTCTCGAGCATCTCGAAGGCGGCCGTGCCCACGATCGCCGCGCTCGGCGGCGTCGCGGTGCCGGCGATCCTCTACTTCAACCTCGCGGGCGCCGACGGCGCGCAGGGCTGGCCGATCCCGACCGCGACCGACATCGCGTTCGCGCTCGGGGTGCTCGCGCTCGTCGGCAGGCGACTGCCCTCGAACGTGCGCGCGCTGCTGCTCGCGCTCGCGGTCATCGACGACCTCATCGGCATCCTCTTCATCGCCGTGTTCTTCACCGAGACCGTCTCGGTGCTCCACCTCGGCCTCGCCGCGCTCGGCGTCGTCGCGTTCTGGCTGCTGGGCCGCGTCTACCGCGGCAAGCGCGGCAGCTGGCCGCTGCGCATCCTGCTGCTCGTCGTCGCGCTCGTGACCTGGTGGCTCGTCGCGATGAGCGGCATCCACGCCACCATCGCGGGCGTCGCGCTCGGCCTCGTGCTCTCCCCCGCCCCCGCCGAGTCGGCGCGCGAGAAGCTCGAGCCGTTCTCGAACGGCATCGTGCTGCCGCTGTTCGCGTTCACGTCGGCGTCGGTCGCGATCCCGCAGGTGCCGCTCGGCGAGCTGAGCCCCGTCTTCTGGGCGATCGTCATCGCGCTGCCGGTCGGGAAGCTCGTCGGCATCACGACCGCCGGGCTCATCGGCCAGAGCGCGCTGCGGGTGCCGAAGCTCGAGCGCGTGCGCTTCAGCGAGCTCGTCGGGGTGAGCCTGCTCGGCGGCATCGGCTTCACGGTCTCGCTGCTCATGAACGAGCTCGCGCACCGCTCGACCGAGGAGCTCATCGTCGAGGGCACGCTCGGCGTGCTCGCGGGCTCGCTCATCGCCGCGGTGCTCGGCGCGGTCTACCTCGCGGTGCTCAACCGCTCGTACCCGCCGGTCGACCAGGCGGAGCGCAGCGCGCGCGACGCCGAAGAGCAGCTGCACCGCATCGACGGGGTCTGAGGCGCGGCTACTCGTTCGCGAGCGCGACGAGGCGCGAGATCGCTCGCAGGTACTTCTTGCGGTAGCCGCCGCCCAGCATCTCCTCGCTGAAGACCTGGTCGAGGCTCGTGCCGCTCGCCCGCAGCGCCACCTGCGCGTCGTACAGCCGGTCGACGAGCGCCACGAAGCGCAGCGCGTCGTTCTGGTCGGTGAGCACCCGCACGCCGCGCAGGCCCAGGCCGCGCAGACCCTCGACGAGCCCGATGTATCGCGACGGGTGCACGTGCGCGAGGTGCGCGATGAGCGCGTCGAAGTCGTCGAGCGCCGTCGTGCCGTCGATCGCGTCGAGCTCCCCCGGGATCGCGTCGTCGTCGACGACGGGCGCGTGCCCCGTGATGTCGCGGTGGCGGTAGTCCTCGCCGTCGATCCGCATGATCTGGAACCGGTCGGCGATCGCGGTGATCTCGCGCAGGAAGTCCGAGGCGGCGAAGCGGCCGTCGCCGAGCGCGTTCGGGGGCGTGTTGCTCGTCGCCGCGAGCTTCGTGCCGTTCGCGACGAGCTCGCCGAGCAGCCGGGTCATGACCATCGTGTCGCCCGGGTCGTCGAGCTCGAACTCGTCGATGCAGACGATGCTCGAGCCGCGCAGCTGCTGCACCGTCTCGGCGTAGCCGAGCGCCCCGACGAGCGCCGTGTACTCGATGAACGTGCCGAACACCTTCGGCCCGGGCATCGCCTTCCAGAGCGCCGCGAGCAGGTGCGTCTTGCCCACGCCGAAGCCGCCGTCGAGGTAGATCCCCGGCTTCACCTCCGGCGCCTTGCGGAACAGGCCCCGCTTCGGCTTCGTCCACGCGCCGACGAGCTCCTGCATCCGCTGCAGCGCCTCGCCCTGCGACGGATGCGCCGTGTCCGGTCGGTACGTCTCGAAGGTCGCGCCGTCGAACTGCGGCGGCGGCACGAGGCTCGCGACGATCTGCTCCGCGCCGACCTGGGGTCGGAGCTCCACGAGCGAGATCGGTGCTGGCATGGGCGCTCCTTGCGCGGCGCCGGGGCGCCTTGAGGGAAGGTCGAAGGGGAATTTCGATGGGATGATGGCGTTCCCTCCAACGAGCCTAGTCAGGCCCACGAACCCGCCGGGCGCCGCGCCCGAGAAGGAGACGCCGTGACCGAGTCCGAGCCCCGCTTCGCCGAGTACGCCGCGCCCGATCGCCTCGTCTCCACCGACTGGGTCGCCGCGCACCTCGACGACCCGGACGTCGTGATCGTCGAGTCCGACGAGGACGTGCTGCTCTACGAGGTCGGGCACATCCCGAGCGCCGTGAAGATCGACTGGCACACCGAGCTCAACGACCCCGTGCAGCGCGACTACCTCTCCCCCGAGGCGTTCGCGGCGCTGCTGGGCCGCAAGGGCATCGGCCGCGACACGACCGTCGTCTTCTACGGCGACAAGGCCAACTGGTGGGCCACCTACGCGCTGTGGGTCTTCGCCCTCTACGGCCACGACCGCACGCGCATCATGGACGGCGGCCGCGACGCGTGGATCGCCGAGGGCCGCGAGCTCTCGCGCGAGCCCTCTCGCCGCCCCGCGGTCGACTACCCCGTCGTCGAGCGCGACGACCGATCGCTGCGAGCCTTCCGCGACGACGTGCTCGCGCACCTCGGCAAGCCGCTCGTCGACGTGCGGAGCCCCGAGGAGTACGCAGGTCTGCGCACGACGGCCCCCGCCTACCCCGACGAGGGCGCGCTGCGCGCGGGCCACATCCCCACCGCGGCGAGCGTGCCGTGGGGCAAGGCCGTCAACGACGACGGAACGTTCCGCTCCCGCGCCGAGCTCGAGGCCATCTACCTCGACGGCGCCGGGCTGCGCGGCGCCGACGACGTGATCGCCTACTGCCGCATCGGCGAGCGCTCGAGCCACACGTGGTTCGTGCTCACGCACCTGCTCGGCCTGCCCGGCGTGCGCAACTACGACGGCTCGTGGACCGAGTGGGGCTCGCTCGTCGGCGTGCCGATCGCGATCGGCGACGAGCCGGGGACGGTGCCGTCGCGATGACGCTCACTCCAGCGCTCCAGCGCACCGTCGACGACTTCCAGGCCATGGAGGAGCAGGACCGCCTGCAGCTGCTGCTCGAGTTCTCCGACGAGCTGCCCGAGCTGCCGGCCCGCTACGCCGAGCACCCCGACCTGCTCGAGCGTGTCGCCGAGTGCCAGTCGCCCGTGTTCCTCTTCGTCGAGGTGGACGGTGCCCAGGCCGATGGTGCACAGGGCGACGGCGTGCAGCCCGATGGCGCACAGCCCGATGGCGCACAGCGCGATGGCGCGCAGGGCGGTAGCGCCGTGCATGTGCACGCGACGGCGCCCGCGGAGTCGCCCACGACGCGCGGCTTCGCGTCGATCCTGGCGCAGGGCCTCGAGGGCGCGAGCGTCGACCAGGTGCTCGCCGTGCCCGCCGACATGCCGCGGCTGCTCGGCCTCGACCGCGCCGTCTCGCCGCTGCGGCTGCGCGGCATGGCCGGGATGCTCGGCCGCATCCAGCGACAGGTGCGCGAGAAGAGCTCCGCCGCCTGACCGCCTTCCCTCGGGTGGTCACGACACGCCGCGCCCGAGGCCCTGGGTGGTCACGACACGCCGTCACAGACCGGGTCGGTGCGGCGTGTCGTGACCACCCGCGGGCCCGCCCGGGGGCGGTGCGCTGCTCGGCGGGGCGGCTGGCGCGTCAGTCGAAGGCCGCGATGCCGCGGGCGTCGAGCCAGCCGCCGATGTCGCGCAGGTAGCGGCCGCGGTCCAGGTTCCACAGCTTCGTGTGCCGCGCGGTGCGCCACTCGCGGTAGTCGACGATGTCGGGCCGCGCCTCGGCGAGCGCGCGCGAGGCGTCCGGCGGCACGAAGCCGTCGTCGGCGGAGTGGAGCAGCAGGATGGGCTGCGTGAGCGCATCCGCGTGCAGCACGTTGTCGAGCTCGTCGAAGTCGAGGCTGCGGCTGCCCGACAGCACCGACGCCGGCGACTCGAGCAGCCCGACGGCGGTCTCGACGAGCCACGCGGGCATGCGCACGAGTGCGACCTGCAGCCGCAGCGTCGGCCGCCACCCCACGACGGGCGAGTCGAGCACGACGCCCACGATCCGGCGGCGGTGCCGCGAGCGGCGCGCGAGCTGCAGCGCGATCTGCCCGCCCATCGACCAGCCCATGAGCACGATCCGCCGAGCCCCGCGCGCGACGGCCAGGCCGATCGCGTCGTCGACGTCGCGCCACTCGTCGAGCCCGAGCCGGAACTTGCCGTCGCGGCTCGGCGGCGCCTCGGTGTCGTTGCGGTACGACACCGCGATGCACGGGATGCCGCGCTCGAGGAACGCGGGCACGGCGCGGATCGTCTCGCGCCGCGTCACGCCCCGGCCGTGGATCTGGATGCACCAGGTCGAGGCCTCCTGGTCGCCCATGATCCACGCGGGCGCGGGGCCGAGCTCGGTGGGGATGTCGACGCGCTCCACGGCATCGGTGACGTCCTGCGGCCGGTGGAGCGCGTAGCCCGACCAGCGGGCGCTCGAGGCGCCGGAGAGCAGCTCGCGCGCCGGCTCGTCGATCGCTCGCGTGACGCTGTGCGCATCCTCGGCGACGACGGGGCCGAGCACGGCGAGGCGCTCACCCACCCACAGCGCGTAGACGCCGGGCAGCCCCGTGTCGGGCGTGCGGCCGAGCCGCACCCCGCGGGCATCGACGCCGAGCACCCGGATGTCGTCGGGCTGCGTGCGCGGCGGCGTGACGAGCATCGACCCGAGCACCGCCGATGCGCCGGTGACGGCAAGGCCCGCACCTGCGACGAGCGCGCCGGCCGCCGCGAGGGCGAGGGCGCCGGCCCGCCGCGAGCCGGTGGAGGCTGCCCCGGCGTCCCCGGCGGCGCGCCTCGCTCTGGTGCTCACGGTGGAATCGTAGTCTTGCCGAGTGGACACGAGCGGTGCAGCCCCAGCCCAGGAACCTGCGGCGTTCCGCGCTGCCGTCGACCAGCTGCGGCGCGCGGAGCTGCGCAGCGAGCTGTCGGTGCGCGAGATCCCCGCTCCCGGGCGCATCGCGCCGCACTCGTTCGCGATCGCGGCCGACGTCGGCACCCCGAGCCACGGGCGCGACTCCGACCTCGGCACCGGCCGGTTCATCCTCATGCACGATCCGGAGGAGCCCGAGGCCTGGGGCGGCGACTTCCGCATCGTGAGCTTCACGCAGGCCTCGCAGGATCCGGAGATCGGCGTCGACCCGTTCCTCGCCGAGGTGACGTGGACGTACCTGCTCGAGGCGCTCGAGCAGCGCGGCGCCGAGCACCACTCGGAGTCGGGCACCGCGACGAAGATCCTCTCGAGCGGCTTCGGCGAGCTCGCCGCCCAGGGCGACGGCGCCCAGATCGAGCTGCGCGCGTCGTGGACGCCCACCGGCCACGACTTCGGCGCGCACCTGACCGCCTGGACCGATCTGCTGTGCGCGATCGCCGGCCTGCCCGTGCAGCCCGGCGCGACGGGCCTCGACGCGCACAGGCGCACGCGTGGCTGAGCGCGACGCACCGGCGCTCCCGGAGGCGGTCGCGCAGGGACCGTTCGAGGTCGTCACCGATCCGGATGCGCTCCAGGCGGCCGCCGACCGGCTCGCGGCGGGCACGGGCCCGGTCGCCGTCGACGCCGAGCGCGCGAACGGCTTCCGCTACACCGCGAAGGCGTACCTCGTGCAGCTGCACCGGCGCGGCTCGGGGACCGTGCTCGTCGACCCGACCGCGATCGACGACCTCTCGCCGCTGCAGGAGGCGATCGGCGGCGAGGAGTGGATCATCCACGCCGCGAGCCAGGACCTCCCCTGCTTACGCGAGGTGGGGCTCGCGCCCGCGACCCTGTTCGACACCGAGCTCGGCGCCCGGCTCGCCGGCTTCGAGCGCGTCGGCCTCGCCGCCGTCACGGAGCGGCTCGTGGGCCTCACCCTCCGCAAGGAGCACGGCGCGAGCGACTGGTCGGCGCGGCCCATCCCGCGCGCGTGGCTCGAGTACGCGGCCCTCGACGTCGAGGTGCTGCCCGACGCTCGAGATGCGCTCGCCGAGGAGCTCGCCCGCCAGGGCAAGCAGGATATCGCCGAGCAGGAGTTCGCGTACGCGCTCGAGCGCCGGCCCAAGCCCCCGGCCGCCGAGCCGTGGCGGCGGCTCTCCGGCATCCAGGCGATCCGCGACCGCCGGCAGCTGGCGGTCGCGCGCGAGCTGTGGCTCGCGCGCGACGCGCTCGCGCGCGAGACCGACACGGCCCCCGGTCGGCTCGTGCCCGACCGCTCGCTGCTCGCCGCGGCGATGGCCGACGTCGACGCGAAGGGCAGGCTCGCCGCCCGCAAGGACTTCACCGGGCGCGCGAGCCGGAGCGAGCTCGACCGCTGGTGGGCGGCGATCGAGGCGGGTCGCGCCTCGACCGAGCAGCCGTCGCTGCGCGTGCGCTCGGACGAGCCGCCGCCCCCGCGCTTCTGGCGCAGCCGCAAGCCCGAGGCCGACGTGCGGCTGCGGCACGCGCGAGCGGCGGTGCAGGCGGTCGCCGACGAGCTGTCGATGCCGGCGGAGAACCTCCTCTCGCCCGACACCGTCCGTCGCCTCGCCTGGGACCCGATCGAGGTGACCGAGGATGCGGTCGCGGAGGCGCTCCGGGAGCGCGATGCGCGACCGTGGCAGGTTGCCGCGACTGCACAGAGGATCGCCGCTGCGTTTGTAGAGGCTGGCCAAGCCGATCCCGACCCCTCGGACGCGCCCTCGTAGGAAGCGGCAACCGCCGAGCGGCGCCTGCGGCCGCCTTCCTACACTGATGCCGCAATCACCCCCAATCAGGAGGCATCGTGGCCAACGACGACGTCGTGTTCGTGGACGGCGTCCGCACCCCATTCGGGCGTGCGGGCGAGAAGGGCATGTACTGGCAGACCCGAGCGGATGACCTCGCGGTCAAGGCGCTCACCGGCCTGCTCGAGCGGAACCCGAGCCTGCCGCTCGACCGCATCGACGACGTCGCGGTCGCCGCGACGACGCAGACGGGCGACCAGGGCCTCACGCTCGGCCGCACCGTGGGCATGCTCGCCGGGCTCCCCGTCACCGTGCCCGGCTACGCGCTCGACCGCATGTGCGCGGGCGCCATGACGGCCGTCACGACCGTCGCGGGCGGCATCGCCTTCGGCGCGTACGACGTCGCGATCGCCGGCGGCGTCGAGCACATGGGCCGGCACCCGATGGGCCTCGACGCCGACCCGAACCCGCGGTTCGTCTCGGAGAAGCTCGTCTCGATGGACGCCCTCAACATGGGCAAGACCGCCGAGCGCATCCACGACCGGTTCCCGCACCTCACCAAGGAGCGCTCCGACCGCTACGCGATGGCTTCGCAGCAGAAGTACGCCGCCGCGCTCGAGGCCGGGCACATCCAGCACGACCTCATCCCCGTCGCGACGCAGTCCTCGGCCGGCTGGGGCCTCGCGACCGCCGACGAGGCGCCGCGCCCGACGACGACGATGGAGGGCCTCGCGGGCCTCAAGACGCCGTTCCGCGACCACGGCCGCGTGACGGCCGGCAACGCATCCGGCCTCAACGACGGCGCGACGATGTCGATCGTCGCCTCCGGCGCCGCCGCGAAGGAGCTGGGCCTGACGACGAAGATGCGGATGGTCTCATTCGCGTTCGCCGGCGTCGACCCCGACATCATGGGCATCGGCCCCGTGCCGTCGACCGAGAAGGCGCTCCGCAAGGCGGGCCTCGACATCTCGGACATCGGTCTCTTCGAGCTCAACGAGGCGTTCGCCGTGCAGGTGCTCGCCTTCACCGATCACTTCGGCATCGACGACGACGACCCGCGCATCAACCCGTGGGGCGGCGCGATCGCGATCGGCCACCCGCTCGCCTCGTCGGGCGTGCGCCTCATGCTGCAGCTCGCGCGCCAGTTCGAGCAGCGCCCCGACGTGCGCTTCGGCGTCACCGCGATGTGCGTCGGCCTCGGCCAGGGCGGCACCGTCATCTGGGAGAACCCCCACCACAAGCGCTACGGGAAGGGCAACTGATGGCCATCCGCGAGGAGTTCCCGCGGCTCGCAGCCGCCGCGTTCGACGAGGTCGTCACGCACAGCCACGTCCGCGACATCGCGCTGCCCTCGGGCCGCACGATGGCGCTCGTCACGCTCGACAACGGCCGCGACCACACGCGTCCCTCGACGCTCGGGCCCGAGACGCTCTTCGAGCTCGGCGACGCGCTCGAGGCGCAGCGCGAGCGCGCCTCGAAGGGCGAGATCGACGCGATCGCCGTCACCGGCAAGCCGTACTTCCTGGCCGCCGGCGTCGACCTCAGCAACGTCGCCGACATCCCCGACCGCGCCACGGCCGCTGAGCTGCCGCGACTCGGGCACCGCGTGCTGGGCCTGCTGCACGAGGCGCCGGCGCCGACGTTCGTGTTCATCAACGGGCTCGCGCTCGGCGGTGGGCTCGAGATCGGCCTCAACGCCGACTACCGCACGATCAACGCCGCCGCGCCCGCGGTCGCGCTGCCCGAGGTGTTCCTCGGCCTCGTGCCCGGCTGGGGCGGGGCGACGATCCTGCCGAACCTCATCGGCATCGAGCGCGCGCTCAAGGTCGTGATCGAGAACCCGCTCAAGCAGAACCGGATGCTGAAGCCGGCCGAGGCGCTCGAGCTCGGCATCGCCGACGCGATGTTCGGTCCCGCGTCGTTCCTCGAGTCGTCGTTGCACTGGGCCGACGACGTGCTCGGCGGCAAGAAGGTCGAGCGGCCGCACGTGCCCGGCGCGATCGAGCGCACCGTCAAGTGGCCGGTGGCGCTCCGGATCGCGCGCGACATGCTGCAGAAGAAGATCGGCACCGTGCCCGCCGCGCCGTACCGAGCGCTCGACCTGCTCGAGCTCGCGCGCAAGAACGACCGCGTCGCCGGCTTCGCCGCCGAGGACGAGGCGATCGCCGACCTCGCGGTGGGCGACCAGTTCATCGCGTCGATCTACGCGTTCAACCTGGTGCAGAAGCGCGCGAAGCGCCCCGCGGGCGCTCCCGACAAGGCGCTCGCGAAGCCCGTCACGAAGGTCGGCATCATCGGCGCGGGGCTCATGGCGAGCCAGTTCGCGCTGCTGTTCCTCCGCCGACTGCAGGTGCCGGTCGTCATCACCGATCTCGACCAGGGCCGCGTCGACAAGGCCGTGGCGGGCATCCGCAGCGAGATCGAGGCGCTCGTCGGCAAGGGCCGCGTCTCGGACGACGAGGGCAAGCGCCTCTCCGCGCTCATCTCGGGCACCGTCGACAAGGCCGACTTCGCCGATTGCGATTGGGTGATCGAGGCCGTCTTCGAGGAGCTCGGCGTCAAGCAGCAGGTCTTCGCCGAGGTCGAGCCGCACCTGTCCGAGACCGCCGTGCTCGCGACGAACACGTCGAGCCTCTCGGTCGAGCAGATCGGGGCCAAGCTCGCGCACCCCGAGCGCCTCGTCGGCTTCCACTTCTTCAACCCGGTCGCGGTCATGCCGCTCATCGAGGTCGTGAAGACGCCGCAGACCGACGACGCGACCCTCGCCACCGCGATGCGCGTCTCGAAGGACCTGAAGAAGAATGCGGTCATCACGCGCGACACCCCCGGGTTCGTCGTCAACCGCGTGCTCGCGAAGCTGCTCGGCGAGGCGATGCACGCGGTCGAGCAGGGCTCGTCGTTCGAGGACGTCGTCGCGGCGCAGCGCGCATTCGGCTTCCCGATGGACCCGTTCGTGCTGCTCGACCTCGTCGGCCTCAAGGTCGGCGCCCACGTGCTCGACACGCACCACGGCGCCTTCCCGGACCGCTTCTTCGAGTCGCCGGCGCTGCACGAGCTCGCCGAGGCGGGCGTGCTGCTCGAGAAGGACGCGAAGGGCGACCCGAAGGGCATCGACAAGCGCGCGCGGAAGATCGTCGCGAAGCACACGCCGAAGGGCGCGGTGCCGCTCACGGTCGACGAGCTGCGGCTGCGGATCGAGGACGGCCTCGCCGACGAGATCAAGCGCATGCTCGACGACGCGGTCGTCGAGGCCGCGGAGGACATCGATCTCTGCATGATCCTCGGCGCCGGCTGGCCGTTCCACATGGGCGGCATCACGCCGTACCTCGACCGAGTGGGAGCGTCGGAGCGCGTCTTCGGCGGCACCTTCCACGAGCCGCGGATCGCGGGTCCGACGGCCTGATCCGGCCGCCCGATCCGGCAGACTGGCGGGATGCATCCCGCGCACGTCGACGCCCTCGCCCATGACCTCGCAGCAGCGGGGCTCACGGGCGAGGGCGTCCGTGCGCTCGTGGGCGAGCACGCGGAGGCGGCGCTCGGCCGCATGGTCGCGGAGCCCGCGCGACGTGCCGCCCGCCGCGCGGCGACGCCGCTCGCGACGCTCGTGCGCGCGTTCGTGCTCGGCGACGCGGTGGGCGCTGCCGAGCTCGCGGATGCGCTCCCGTCGCTCGGCGTCGACGGCGCGGTCGCGCTCGGGGTCGCGGAGCGCCGCGACGGGGCGGTCGCCCCGCTCGTGGCCATCCGGCCGCTTGCCTATCGCGACGCGCGCGGCAGCGGCGAGTGGTGGATCGCGAGCGACCTCGACGAGCTCGCCGGCGTCTCGCCGCTGCGCCCCGACCACGTGCTCGGCGTGGGCGGTGCCGCGAGGACGCTCGCCGCGCTGCTGCCGCCGGCCTCCGGCGGCACCGCCCTCGACCTCGGCACGGGATGCGGCGTCATCGCCCTGCACCTGCGCCGCTTCGCCGATCGCGTGGTGGCGACCGACATCTCGGAGCGCGCGCTCTGGTTCACGGCGCTCAACGCCCGCCTCAACGGCGTCGACGGGATCGAGACGCGCCTCGGCTCGCTGTTCGAGCCCGTGGCGGGCGAGCGCTTCGACCTCATCGCCTCGAACCCTCCCTTCGTCATCACCCCGCGGGCGGAGGGCGTGCCCGCCTACGAGTACCGCGACGGCGGCGCGACCGGCGACGCGCTCATGGCGGCGGTCGTGGGCGGCATCGAGGCGCACCTGGCGCCCGGCGGCGTCGCGCGCCTGCTCGGCAACTGGGAGACGATCGGCGCCGATGCGGGCCTCGACCGCACCCGCGCCTGGATCGGCGACGGGCTCGACGCGTGGGCGATCGAGCGGGAGTCGCTCGACCCGGTGCGCTACGCGGAGCTGTGGCTCCGGGACGGCGGCACGCTCCCCCGCGACCCGGGGCACGACGCGCTGCTCGACGCGTGGCTCGACGACTTCGAGGCGCGCGGCGTCTCGGCGGTGGGGATGGGCTGGCTCGCGCTGCGCCGACCGGCGACCGGCGAGCGCATGGCGCTCGCCCGCTTCGAGCGGGTGCCGCACGCGCTCGCGCTCGAGCACGTCGGCGCGCACCTGGCCGAGTCGTTCGACGCCGCGGCGTGGCTCGCGGCGCTGGACGACGCGGCGCTCGCCGACGCGCACCTCATCACCGCTCCGGATGTCACCGAGGCGCGCCACCAGCTGCCCGGTGCCGCCGGCCCCAACGTCATCGAGCTGCGGCAGGGCGGCGCGCTCGGCCGCACGCTCTCGGTCGACACGGCGCTCGCCGCGCTCGTGGGCGCGAGCGACGGCGAGCTCTCGGTGGGCGTGCTCGTCGGGGCGATCGCGGGCCTGCTCGAGGTCGACGAGCACATCCTCGCCGCCGATCTGCTGCCGCGCGTGCGCGAGCTCGTGCTGACCGGGCTCCTGCTGCGGGCGTAGGCGCGCTCCGGCGCGTCAGCGCTCGAGGAGGGCCGCGATCGTCGCGGGCAGCGCTTCGGCGACGTCGAGCGCGGCGATCGGACCGCCACCGCTCGCGCGCTCCGCGGCCAGTCCATGCACGACGGCAGCGGATGCGGCGAGCTCTGCGAGCCGCGACGGGTCGGCGTGCACCTCGCCGGCGTGCGTCGCCACGAGCGCCCCGAGGATGCCGGCGAGCACGTCGCCGGAGCCTGCGGTCGCGAGCCAGTGCGTTGCGGGCGGCACCGCGATCAGCGTGCCGTCGACAGCCGCGACGATCGTCTCCGCTCCCTTGAGGAGCACGACGACGCCGCAGGCCTCCGCGGCCGTGCGCGCCCAGTGCCCCGGTGAGTGCCGCACCGCCTCGGTGTCGGTCTCGATGCCCGCCTGCCGGAGCATGCGCACGAGCTCGCCGTGGTGCGGCGTCACGACGGCGGCACCGGCGGCGTCGGCGGCGAGGTCGAGGGCGCCCGCATCGATGACGATCGGCGCGCCGCTGCCGAGCGCGGCCTCGAGCGTCGCGGTGAGCGTCGCGGTGCGCAGCCGAGCGTCCTGACCGCTGCCGATGAGCCACGCCTCGACCCGACCCTCACCCGTGACCGCCTCCGGCCGGCGGGCGAGCACGAGGTCCTCGACGCGGCGTGGCGCGATGAGTCGCACCATGCCCACGCCCGTGCGGTGCGCGGCCTCGACCCCGAGCACGGCCGCGCCCGGGTAGCGCTCGGAGCCGGTGATGGCACCGAGCACGCCGCGGCGGTGCTTGTCGGCGAACGCGTCGGGCACGGCGATGCGCGCGGCGGTGTCGGCCTCGGTCCAGGTCATGCCGCCACGATACGCGGACCGTCGCGGCAGCCGACGGCGGCTACTCGGCGGAGGGCCGGCGCCGCTGCTGCTTGGTCTGCGACCGCTGCTGCTTCGCCGCGAGGCGCCGCCGCACCGAGCCGCGCGTCGCCCTAGTCGTGCGCCGAGGCGCGGCCTCGGGAACGAGCCCTTCGGCGACGAGCTCGGCGAGCCTGCGGAGCGCGACCTCGCGGTTGCGCAGCTGCGACCGCCGCTCCGAGGCCGTGACGGTGATCGCCCCCGCGACGAGGCGTCGCCCCAGCCGGGCCGTCAGCAGCGTGCGCTGGTCGTCGGAGAGCACGGCCGAGCCGGCGACGCTCCAGACGAGCTCGACGCGGCTGTCGGAGGTGTTGACGTGCTGCCCGCCAGGCCCCGACGACCGGGAGAACCGCCAGCCGAGCTCTGCGGCGGGGATCGTGAGCGCGGCCGACACCTCCAGGTCCATGCACCCAGCGTGGCATGCCGGGGCAGCGGCCGGAGCATCGCCGCCCGCGGCGCGCTGCGCGAGCGCGTCACGCCGACCGGCTCGGCGCGCGCGGCTGGAGCAGGTCGACGCCGCCGCCGTGGGCGAGGAGGATGCCGCGCAGCGCGCCGCCGAGGCCGTCGCCCGCGCGCCGGATCGCCTCGTGCCACGCCCAGTCGTCGGGCGTCGGCATCGACGCGCCCGGTTGCTCGAGCACGAAGGCGACCGACATGCCACCCTCGGCGATGCCGGCGATGAGCCGGCGGAGCGCCGGGCTCGCCTCGGCCTCGGGTGTCACCGGCGTCTGGTCGATCTGCGTCAGCCGCGGCAGCATGATGCCGTCGGCGTCGAGCAGCAGCAGCCACAGCCGGCGCACGAAGCCCTCGCGGATGAGGCTCCTCGCGCGGTCGAGCAGCGCCGCGTCGTCGTCGATCGGGAAGTCGCCGAGCTCGAGCAGCCGCTCGACGCTCACGTGCTCTCGGGTGCCGTCGTCCATGCCGGGCATGGAAGCGCATCCGCGGGCCGCGCCGTCGCGGAGAGCGGCGCCGCTGTGGAGAACGGGGCGGCACGCTGCGCCGTCCTCAGCCGTCGGGAGCCTCTGTGCCGACCCTCGACCGGCGGCAGCCGCCGTGCCGATCTCAGTCGGCGAGAGCGCAGCGCGAGCTCAGTCGGCGGGCGCCTCGCCGCGCACGCGCACGTCGGGGTCGAGCCGCAGCTCGTCCTCGCCCGGCAGCGGCCGGGCGATCGGCACGCGACCGGTGCCGAGCACCTGCTGCACGATGTTGCGGGCGATCGTCTGCGCCGACAGGCCCGCGTCCTCGAGGATCTCGGCCCGCTCCGCGTGGTCGATGAACGCATCCGGCAGGCCGAGCTCGTCGACCGCGGTGTCGACGCCTGCGGCGCGGAGGTCCTGCCGCACGCGCGTGCCGATGCCGCCGACGCGCACGCCGTCCTCGAGCGTGATGACGATGCGGTGGTCGCGGGCGAGCTCGACGATCGACGGCGCGACGGGCACGACCCACCGCGGGTCGACGACGGTGACGCCGATGCCCTGCGCCTGCACTCGCTGCGCGACGTCCATCGCGAGGTGCGCGAACGGACCGATCGCGATGAGGAGCACGTCGCGGTGCGGCGCCTCGAGCAGCACGTCGACGCCGTCGTCGGTGCGGCGGACGGCGTCGAGCTGGTTGGGCACGGAGCCCTTTGGGTAGCGGATGACCGTGGGCGCGTCGTCGACGAGCACCGCCTCGCGCAGCGCCTCCTCGAGCCGCGCCGCGTCTCGCGGCGCGTTCAGCCGGATGCCGGGCACGAACTGCAGCAACGCGAGATCCCACATCCCGTGGTGGCTGGGGCCGTCGGGACCCGTGACGCCCGCGCGGTCGAGCACGAACGTGACGCCCGCCTTGTGCAGGGCGACGTCCATGAGCACCTGATCGAAGGCGCGGTTGATGAACGTCGCGTAGATCGCCACGACCGGGTGCAGCCCGCCGAAGGCGAGGCCGGCGGCCGTCGTGACGGCGTGCTGCTCGGCGATGCCGACGTCGAGCACCCGGGATGCGTCGAGGGCGGCGAGGCGGTCGAGCCCCGTCGGGCGCAGCATCGCGGCGGTGATGCCGACGATCCGCTCGTCCGCCCGCGCGATCGAGACGAGCTCCTCGGCGAAGACCGAGGTCCACGATGGCCTGCCCGCGCTCGCGATCGCCTCGCCCGTCTCGGGGTCGATCTGGCCGACGGCGTGGAACTGGTCGGCCTCGTCGTTGATCGCGGGATCGAAGCCCTGGCCCTTCTGGGTGATGACGTGCACGATGACGGGCGCGCCGAAGTCGCGCGCCTGCTGCATCGCCTCCTCGAGCGCCTCGAGGTCGTGGCCGTCGATCGGGCCGAGGTACTTGATGTCGAGGTTGGAGTAGAGCACCTCGTTGTTGACGAAGCGCGTGAGGAAGCCGTGCGTGGCACCGCGCACGCCGCGGTAGACGGCGCGGCCGGGGTGGCCGAGCCGCGAGAACAGCTGCTCGGAGGTGCTGCGCAGGCTCGTGTAGGAGCGCTGGGTGCGCACGCCGTTGAGGAAGCGCGCCATGCCGCCGATCGTGGGCGCGTAGGAGCGGCCGTTGTCGTTGACGACGATGACGAGCCGGCGCCGGTTGTCGTCGGAGATGTTGTTGAGCGCCTCCCACGTCATGCCGCCGGTGAGGGCGCCGTCGCCGACGACCGCGACGACCGTGCGATCGTGCTGACCGGTGATGTCGAAGGCCCGGCTGATGCCGTCGGCCCACGAGAGCGACGAGGAGGCGTGGCTTGACTCGACGATGTCGTGCTCGCTCTCGGCGCGCTGCGGGTAGCCGGCGAGGCCGCCCCGCTGGCGCAGGCGCGAGAAGTCCTGGCGCCCCGTGAGCAGCTTGTGCACGTACGACTGATGCCCGGTGTCGAAGACGAAGGCGTCGCGCGGCGAGTGGAAGACGCGATGCATCGCCATCGTGAGCTCGACGACGCCGAGGTTGGGTCCCAGGTGCCCACCGGTGCGCGAGACCTCGCGGATGAGGAACGCGCGGATCTCCGCCGCCAGCTCCGCCAGCTGCTCGCGGGAGAGCCCGTCGAGGTCGCGAGGGCCCGTGATCTGCTCGAGGATCGCCATAGGTCCCCCATCGTAGCCGCCGAGACCAGGAAGGCCCCCTCAGCTCGAGGGGGCCTTCCTATGCGTCACCGCTGGATCACACGAGCGACCGCAGCACGTACTGCAGGATGCCGCCGTTGCGGTAGTAGTCCGCCTCACCGGGCGTGTCGATGCGGACGACCGCGTCGAACTCGACCGGCTGCTTGCCCTCGGGGCTGTGCGCCGTCGGGCTCGCGACGACGTGCACCGTCTTGGGCGTGACGCCCTCGTTCAGCTGCGTGAGACCCGTGATCGAGATCTCCTCGGTGCCGTCGAGGCCGAGCGACTCCCACGTCTCGCCGGCGGGGAACTGCAGCGGCACGACGCCCATCCCGATGAGGTTCGAGCGGTGGATGCGCTCGAACGACTCGGTGATGACCGCCTTGACGCCGAGCAGGCTCGTGCCCTTCGCGGCCCAGTCGCGGCTCGATCCCGAGCCGTACTCCTTGCCGCCCAGCACGACGAGCGGGGTGCCCTGCGCCTGGTAGTTGGCGGACGCGTCGTAGATGAAGGACTGGTCGCCCTCGGGCGTGGTGAAGTCGCGGGTGTAGCCGCCCTCCACGCCGTCGAGCAGCAGGTTCTTCAGACGGATGTTCGCGAACGTGCCGCGGATCATGACCTCGTGGTTGCCTCGGCGCGAGCCGTAGGAGTTGAAGTCGGGCCGCGCGACGCCGTGCTCGGTGAGGTAGCGGCCTGCGGGGCTGTCGGCCTTGATGCTGCCGGCGGGCGAGATGTGGTCGGTCGTGACCGAGTCGCCCAGCTTCGCGAGCACGCGAGCGCCCGTGATGTCGGCGACCGGCGTGATCTCCATCGTCATGCCGTCGAAGTACGGGGGCTTCCGCACGTACGTCGACGACGCATCCCACTCGAAGACGTCGCCGGCGGGCGTCGGCAGGTTGCGCCACCGGTCGTCGCCGTCGAACACCGCCGCGTACTGCGTCGTGAACATCTCGGTGTCGATCGACGAGTCGATCGTCGCCTGCACCTCCTCGGCGGAGGGCCAGATGTCGGCGAGGAACACGTCCTGGCCGTCCTTGCCCTTGCCGAGCGGCTGCTGGTCGAAGTCGAAGTCCATCGTGCCGGCGAGCGCGTACGCGATCACGAGCGGCGGCGACGCGAGGTAGTTCATCTTCACGTCGGGGTTGATGCGACCCTCGAAGTTGCGGTTGCCCGAGAGCACCGCGGTGACGGCGAGGTCGTGGTCGTTGACCGCCGCCGAGACCTCGTCGATGATCGGTCCCGAGTTGCCGATGCACGTCGTGCAGCCGTAGCCGACGGTGTAGAAGCCCAGCTCGTCGAGGTCCTTCGTCAGGCCCGACTTGTCGTAGTAGTCGGTGACGACCTTCGAGCCCGGCGCGAGCGTGGTCTTCACCCACGGCTTCGCCTTGAGGCCACGCTCGACGGCGTTCCGCGCGAGCAGGCCGGCGGCGAGCATGACCGAGGGGTTCGACGTGTTCGTGCACGACGTGATCGCGGCGATCGCGACGTGGCCGTGGTCGAGCTCGAACGACTCGCCGCCGAGCTCCACCGGGACGCGCTGCGAGATGCGCTCGGCCGTCGGGGTCGACGTGGGCGCGGCCGCGGTCGGTGCGACGAGCTCCTCGTCGGTCGCGGGCGTGAACGATGCGGGGTCGGAGGCGGGGAAGCTCTCCTCGACCGCCTCGTCGACGACGTCCTTCTCGGTCGGCTGCCCGGCCGGCTCCTCGGTCGCGGTCGCGTAGTTCGTGAGGTCGCGCGAGAACTGCTGCTTCGCGTCGGTCAGCTGGATGCGGTCCTGCGGGCGCTTCGGGCCGGCGATCGACGCGACGACGGTCGAGAGGTCGAGCTCCATGTACTCCGAGAACGTCGGCTCGACCGAGGGGTCGTGCCAGAGGCCCTGCTGCTTGGAGTACGCCTCGACGAGCGCGACCTGCTCCTCGCTGCGACCGGTGAAGCGCAGGTAGTCGAGCGTGACGTCGTCGATCGGGAAGATCGCGGCCGTCGAGCCGAACTCGGGGCTCATGTTGCCGATCGTGGCGCGGTTCGCGAGCGGCACCGCGGCGACGCCCGTGCCGTAGAACTCGACGAACTTGCCGACCACGCCGTGCTTGCGGAGCATCTCGGTGATGGTGAGCACGACATCCGTCGCCGTGACGCCCGGCGGGATGTCGCCGGTGAGCTTGAAGCCGACCACGCGCGGGATGAGCATCGACACGGGCTGGCCGAGCATGGCCGCCTCGGCCTCGATGCCGCCGACGCCCCAGCCGAGCACGCCGAGGCCGTTGACCATCGTCGTGTGCGAGTCGGTGCCGACCACGGTGTCGGGGTAGGCGGTGAGCTCGCCGTCGAAGGTGCGGGCGTAGGTGACCTTCGCGAGGTGCTCGATGTTCACCTGGTGCACGATGCCGGTGCCCGGCGGGACGACCTTGAAGTCGTCGAACGCCGTCTGGCCCCAGCGCAGGAACTGGTAGCGCTCGCCGTTGCGCTCGTACTCGATCTCGACGTTGCGCTCGAGCGCGTCGGTCGTGCCGAAGAGGTCGGCGATGACGGAGTGGTCGATCACGAGCTCTGCGGGCGCGAGCGGGTTGATCTTCTTCGGGTCGCCGCCGAGTTCGGCGACCGCCTCGCGCATGGTGGCGAGGTCGACGATGCACGGCACGCCGGTGAAGTCCTGCATGACCACGCGGGCCGGCGAGAACTGGATCTCGGTCGAGGGCTCCGAGTCGGCGACCCACGAGCCGACCGACTGGATCTGCTCCTTGGTGATGTTCGCGCCGTCCTCGGTGCGCAGGAGGTTCTCCAGCAGCACCTTGAGGCTGAACGGGAGGCGCTCGTGGCCCTCCACCTTGTCGATCCGGTACACCGTGTAGTCGGTGCCTCCGACCGACAGCGTGTCCTTGCTGTCGAAGCTGTTCGGGTTCGCCATCGTGACTCCTTAGGGGTCTCACGGGATGCGCTGGCTGCGCCTCGAGTGTATGCCTCGGACCGGCCGACATGGCGGGCAGAGGGAGAGATATCTTGACGTCAAGATATCTTACCGCGCGTCGGCCTCCGCCGCATCCGCCTGCGTGTCCAGCACGGAGCGCACCATGAGCCACGTGACCCAGAGCGCGGCGAGGTAGAGCGGCACGCCCATCGCGAGCTTCGTGGCCGCGAGCAGCTCGACCGCGCCGGGCGTGCCGGCGTCGGCGGCGAAGTACATGGGCACCTGCAGCGCGAGCCGCGCGCCGATCACGGCGAGCCACAGCACCGTCGCGCGCCACGCGACGGCGCGCTTGGCGCGCTCGGTGCGCCAGGCGTAGGGGGTGGCGGTGAGTGCGCCGGCGATGATGCCGACGAGCGGGCGGCGCAGCAGCATGCTCACCACGAGCACGACGACGAGCACCGCGTTGACGGTGAACCCCCACAGGAAGTTGTCCTCGCCCTGGCCCGTGAGGAGCGCGACCGCCGCCGAGATGCCGACGCCGATGAGCCCGGCGAAGGCGAGCACGGGCTGGCCCTTCTGCACCACGCGCCACGCCACGAATCCGACCGAGACGACGAGCGGCACGAGCACCGCGAGCAGGACGTCCTTCGTCGTGGCGTAGAGCACCAGGAAGAGGATGCCGGGCAGCAGCGACTCGACGAGCCCGCGCGCGCCGCCCATCGCCGCGAGCAGCGCGTGCGGCGAGGGCTTCGACGCGGGGTCGAGGTGGCCGAGCGTCGAGCCGCGGATGGCGGCGCCGACCTGGTCGGAGAAGGACGGCTCGGGCGCGTCGGGCTGCCCTGGCTCGGCGCGCTCGTCCGCCATCAGACCGACTTCGGAGCCGTGAGCGGGATGAGCTCGCGCGGCGGCATCGGCTGCGCGCCGCGGCACACGACGGTCGAGCGGAAGAGCTCGATCGCCTTGGCGGCCTGCTCGTCGTCGAGCGCGGCCTTGCCGCCGATGAGCCCCTGGAGCATCCAGCGCGGGCCGTCGACGCCGATGATGCGCACCGCGCGCGGCGAGCCGTCCGGTCCGGACGGCAGGTGCGCGCGGAGCTCGGGCCCGAGGAGGCCGTCGGCGTCGTCGACCGTCGCGCCCTGGCGCTCGAGCTGCGAGCGGAGCACCTCCCGCACGGGCGCCCAGATGCCCTCGCTGCGAGGCGCGGCGAACGGCTGGAGCTGCACGGTCGAGCCCTCGTGCTCGAGCGTGACCGCGACGATCCGCTTCGTCTTCTCCTCGACCTCGAGGCGCATCTGCATGCCGGGACGGGGCACGATGCGCAGGCCGCCCAGGTCGACGTACGGGCGCACGGGAGCCTCGGCCTCGTCGAGCGGACCGACCTCGGCCCGGTCGTCGGGTGCGCTCTTCTCGACGAGCGCCTCGTCGTCGGGCAGCTGCTCTGCGCCCTCGGTGGTGTCGGTCATCGTGCGATCCCCTCCTGGACGGTGCCGTGGCCCGTCGATCCGTGCCCGCGCTCGCCCCGGTCCGATCCCGGCAGGCGCTCGACCTCGATGAAGCGCACGCGCTCGACGCGCTGCACGACGAGCTGCGCGATGCGGTCCCCCACCTCGATGCGGTGGGGCTCGGTGCCGGTGTTGAGCAGGTTCACCTTGATCTCGCCGCGGTAGCCCGCGTCGACGGTGCCCGGAGCGTTGACGATCGTGATCCCGTGCTTCGCGGCCAAGCCGCTGCGGGGATGCACGAACGCCGCGAAGCCGTCCGGGAGCGCGATCGCGACGCCCGTGCCGACCAGCGCTCGCTGGCCGGGCTCGAGCGTGAGCGCCTCGGCGGCGTGGACGTCGGCACCGGCATCGCCCGGGTGCGCGTAGGACGGCACCGGCGATCCGGTGACCAAGACTTCGACCTGCTCCATCGCAGTCGAGGCTAGCCGAGCCCCGGCCGGTCGAGGAACACGCTCCGCGGCAGCACCTCGCCGCACGCGGGATGATGGAGGCATGAACCCCGCCCACTCGTACCGCGAGCGGCTCGTGCCGCCGTGGTGGATGCTCCTGCTCCTGCTGCTCATCGTGCCCGCGGCGCTCCTCGTGTTCCTGCCCGTCGACCTCCGCGTCGGCGCAGCGGTCGCGGTGGGGCTCTACGCGATCATCGTCGCGGTGCTGTGGCTCGGCGCGCCCGTGGTCGAGGTGCAGGCCGGGATGCTCCGCGCGGGCAGGGCGCGCATCGACGTCGTGCACCTGGGCGCGGCGGATGCGCTCCAGGGCGCCGACGCGACCGCGGCGCTGCGGGCGGACTGGAACCCGGGCGACCACCACGTGATCTCGCCGTGGACGAAGTCGGTCGTCCGCGTGGCGGTCGAGGATCCGAGCGATCCCACCGGCGCGTGGGTGATCAGCTCGCGCCGGCCCGAGCAGCTCGCCTCGGCGATCCGGGACGCGCGGTCGGTCGCCTCGGGGGCCTGACGCCAGAGCGACGTGGTCTCGACTCGGGCGCGGCGCGGGCGCCCCGTCCGGCTCGACCAGCAGGGAGCGACGTGGTCTCGACTCGGGCGGGGAGCGGGGCGCCCCGTCCGGCTCGACCAGCAGGGCCCGTCCGGCTCGACGAGCAGGAGTGCACGCAGCGAGAAGCGCCCGCCGCCTCGAGGGCGACGGGCGCTGCCTATCGGTGGATCAGTTGGCGCACTCGCGGCAGATCGGCCCGAGCTTCGTCTCGTGGTCGAACTGCAGGCGGTGCTTCACGAGGAAGCAGTGCACGCACGTGAACTCGTCCTCCTGCGGCGGCAGCACGACGACGTCGAGCTCGACGTCGGCGAGGTCGGCCGCGGAGAGGTCGAAGCTGCCCGGGTTGTCGGCGTCGTCGTCGGTGGCGACGCTCTTCGCGGGGACTCGCTCCTTGAGCGCCTCGATCGACTCGTTCTCGCTGTCGTCGGTCTTACGCGGGGCGTCGTAATCGGTGGCCATGAGGGCAGTCCTTGCTTGGGGTGGGAGCGGCGTCGGCGCACAGTCTGCACGAATCGGCACCGCACCGCAAATCAGATACCTCGTCCGGACTCCCTGAGGAGGCCGCACGGATCCGTGCATCCGTCGGAACGCACGGCGCGCCCGCGCCATTCCCGCGTGGCGGCCCGACCGCGTGGGATGCTGGCTCGGACCGACACCGCCAGGAAGGAACGACGAATCATGCAGCAGCTGAGCGTCATCGGCGTCGAGGACGGCGTGCTCATCCTCGAGTCCGATTCCGGCGAGCGCTTCAGCGTGCCCGTCGATGCACTGCCCGAGCGTCGGAAGACGCCGAGCGCCATCCCCCACCGGGAGCGCAAGGCGAGCCCGCGCGACATCCAGTCCCTCATCCGCGGCGGCATGACCGCCGAGCAGGTCGCCTCGTCGACCGGTGAGGAGCTCGCCTACATCGAGCGCTTCGAGGGCCCGGTGCTCGCCGAGCGGGCGCACGTGCTCGACTCCGCGCTCTCGATCCCCGTCGCGTCCGGCGACATCGACCCGCTCGCGCAGGAGACGACCTTCGGCGCCGCGATCGAGGAGCGCCTCGACGACCTGCGCGCGACCGACCGCTCCTGGGCATCGTGGAAGGACGCCGACGGCGGCGCGTGGACCGTGCGCCTGCGCTTCACGACCGAGGGCATCCAGCACGAGGCGCTGTGGGGCTACGAGGCGAAGAAGGCCACGCTCACGCCGCGCGGCAAGGAGGCGGTCTCGCTGAGCCAGTCGAGCGACGCCTCGAGCGTGCTCGTGCCCCGCTTGCGCGCGATCGACCGCCAGTCGCGCCCCGCCGCGCCGGCGAGCGCCGACGAGCCGGCCGCGTCGCCCTCGTCGTCGCCTGCGCCGGCTGACGACCAGCCCGCTCCGCCGATCTCGCAGCGCGCCGCGACCGACGCCGGTCGCTTCGACTCGGATGCGTTCCGCATCCAGCGAGGCACGTCGCGCTCCGCTCCCGAGCCCGTCGAGGCCGCCGCCGACCTCGAGGAGGCCGTGTCGTCCACCGCAGCCGTCGAGAGCTCGGTCGACGAGCGCCGCGAGCCGACGAAGGCCGACAACCCGTGGCTGCGCCGCCGCGGCGGCGAGGTCGGCAGCCAGCCCGAGAACGTGCAGGCCGCCGCGATCAACCGGCCGGCCGCCTCGTCGCAGCCGAACCACACGGCGGAGCTGCTCGACGCCCTGCGCCGCCGGCGCAGCGAGCGCGAGGCAGCGCTGCGCACCGCCGAGAGCGAGCCCGCGCTCTTCGAGGCAGAGGCGCAGTCCCAGCAGCAGCAGCCCTCCGCCGAGCCGGAGGAGCAGCGCCCGCAGCGCGCCACGGCGACCGGCCCGGTCGGCGGCCGCAAGCGGGGGTCGCGCGCGTCGATGCCGAGCTGGGACGAGATCGTCTTCGGCAGCCGCAGCGAGGACTGACCCGACGATGCGCGGCCGCTCGCCGCGCATCGCGATCGACACGCAGAGAGGGGCGCCCGCACGGGCGCCCCTCTCTGCGTGTCGCGGCGCACCGGACGCACCTGAACCATCCGTCATGTTAGATTCACCGCGCACAGTCCCGTGCACCTACGAGGAGGTAGGCATGACAGCACCCGCGCACGACACCACGCGCGACAACGACCGGAAGGGTCTGGGCCGCGTCGTCACTGCGGCCATGGCCGGCACCGTCGTCGAGTGGTACGAGTTCTTCCTGTACGCCACGGCGTCCACGATCGTCTTCAACCTGATCATGTTCCCCGCGAACGACGATCCGTACTTCCCGATCATCAGCGCGTTCCTGACCTACGCGGTGGGCTTCATCGCCCGTCCGCTCGGCGGCATCGTCTTCGGCCACTTCGGCGACAAGTACGGCCGCAAGAAGATGCTGCAGTTCGCGATCATCCTGGTCGGTGTCGCCACGTTCCTGATGGGCTGCCTGCCCACGTTCGACCAGATCGGCTACTTCGCTCCTGCGGCGCTCGTCGTCCTGCGCTTCTTCCAGGGCTTCGCGGTCGGCGGCGAGTGGGGCGGCGGCGTGCTGCTCGTCGCAGAGCACTCCCCCAACAAGGAGCGCGGCTTCTGGTCGTCGTTCCCGCAGGCCGCCGTGCCTGCCGGCAACCTCATCGCCACGGTCGTGCTGCTCGTGCTCCAGTGGACCCTCTCCGACGACGACTTCCTCGCGTGGGGCTGGCGCATCGCGTTCTGGCTCTCGGTCGTCATCGTCGCGGTCGGCTACTACATCCGCACGCGCGTCACCGACGCTCCGATCTACCAGCAGGTCCGCGACGAGGTCGCGCAGTCGAACGCGCAGGCGTACGGCGTGCTCGAGGTGCTCAAGCGCTACCCCAAGGGCGTGCTCACGGCCATGGGCCTCCGCTTCGCGGAGAACGTGCTCTACTACCTCGTGGTGACGTTCTCGATCGTCTACCTGCGCACGTACCTCGAGTACGACGTCTCGCGCATCCTCGGGCTCATGGCGATCGCGCACGTCGCGCACTTCATCTTCGTGCCGATCGTCGGCAAGCTCACCGACGTCGTGGGCCGCAAGCCCATGTACCTCGCGGGCGTGCTGCTCGGTGCGACGTGGGGCTTCATCGCCTTCCCGATGTTCGAGACCGGCAGCGACATCATCATCCTGCTCGGCATCATCATCGGCCTGCTGTTCCACGCGCTCATGTACGCCGGCCAGCCGGCCATCATGGCGGAGCTGTTCCCGACGCGCATGCGCTACTCGGGCGTCTCGCTCGGCTATCAGGTCACGTCGATCGTCGCGGGCTCGCTCGCGCCGATCATCGCGACGGCGCTGCTGAGCCAGTTCGACAGCTACATCCCGGTCGCGCTCTACATCGTGGTCGCGTGCATCATCACGCTCATCGCGGTGCTCGCGCTCAAGGAGACGAAGGGCATCTCGCTCCACGACGTCGACGACATCGACCGCGAGCGCCTGCTCGCCGAGAAGGGCACGCTCTGATCGTCGATCAGGGCGAGTGATCGGGACGGGCGGCGAGGGCATCCTCGCCGCCCGTCCTGCATCCCACGGGATAGCGTTGCAGCACACCAATGGAAGGAATCGACGATGACGTCAATCGCCTGGATCGGACTCGGCAACATGGGCAGCCGGATGTCCTCCCACCTCGTCGCCGCGGGTCATGAGGTGCGCGGCTTCGATGTCGTGGATGCGCTGCGCGAGCGGGCGGCGGAGCACGGCATCGCGCCGGTCGGCTCGATCGCCGAGGCGGTCGAGGGCGCGGACGTCGTCATCCTGAGCCTGCCGAAGGGCGACCACGTGCGCCAGGTGCTCGAGAGCGACGACGGCGTCTTCGCGCACGCGAAGCCGGGCACGCTCATCCTCGACACGTCGACGGTCGACATCGAGACGTCGCAGTGGTGCCACGGCCAGGCGGGCTCGCGCGGCCTCCGGTTCGTCGATGCCCCCGTCTCGGGCGGCACGCAGGGCGCGCAGGCCGGCACGCTCACGTTCATGCTCGGCGGCGTCGAGGACGACGTCGCCGACGCGAAGGAGATCGTCGCCCCGATGGCCGGCAACGTCTTCGCCGTCGGCGAGGCGACGCACGGCATCGCGGCGAAGCTCGTCAACAACATGATGCTCGGCATCTCGGTCCTCGCGATGTCGGAGGGCTCGCAGCTCGCGCACCAGCTGGGCCTCGACCCGAAGGCGTTCTTCGACGTCGCGCGCGTCTCGTCGGGCGACTCGTGGGCGCTGCGCACCTGGTACCCCGTGCCGGGGGTCGTGCAGGGCGCCGCCGCGAACGACAACTTCGACGCATCCTTCTCGGCGATGCTGTGCCACAAGGACATCGCGCTCGCCGTCGCGGGCGCCGAGGCGACCGGCGTCAAGGTGCCCGCGGCGACGCTCATCCGCGACCAGCTGCAGCGGCTGCTCGACGACGACCTGGGCGGCAAGGACTGCACGCTCGTCGTGCGCGAGGCGAGCCCCGACGGCACCGTCGCGGGCTGGGACGGCCGCTGATGCGCATCCGCGGCGCGGTGCTGCGCGCGATCGGCGCCGAGCGCCCCTTCGCCTCCTCGCGGCCGCTCGAGCTCGTCGACCTCGAGCTCGACGAGCCGGGACCGGGCGAGCTGCTCGTGCGCATCGAGGCGGCGGGCCTGTGCCACAGCGACCTGTCGGTCGTCGACGGCGCCAGGCCCCGCCCCGTGCCGATGCTGCTCGGCCACGAGGCCGCCGGCATCGTCGAGGCGGTCGGCGCCGGCGTCGACGACGTCGCGGTCGGCGACCGCATCGTCACCACGTTCCTGCCGCGCTGCGGCGAGTGCGCCGCGTGCGCGACCGACGGCCGGCTGCCGTGCGAGCGCGGCTCGGCGTCGAACGGCGCCGGTGAGCTGCTGGGCGGCGGTCGCCGGCTGCACGAGGGCGACGGCGCATCCGCGACCGACGTGCACCACCACCTGGGCGTCTCGGCCTTCGCGACGCACGCGGTGCTCGATCGCCGCTCGGTCGTGCCGGTCGGCGCCGACGTGCCCCCGCAGGTCGCCGCGGTGCTCGGCTGCGCGATGCTCACGGGTGGCGGTGCCGTCATCAACGCCGGCAAGCCGCGCGAGGGCGACGACATCGTCATCGTCGGGCTCGGCGGGGTCGGCATGGCCGCGCTGCTCGCCGCCGTCTCGCTCGGCCTCGGCCGCGTGATCGGGGTGGATGCCGTGCCCGCGAAGCTCGAGACGGCCCTGCAGCTGGGCGCGGCCGTCGCGCTCTCGCCCGACGACGCGATCGCGCAGGGCCTGCGCGCGCCCGTCGTCATCGAGGCCGCCGGGCACCCGAGGGCGTTCGAGACCGCGTTCGCCCTCACGGCGGCGGGCGGGACGACCGTGACCGTCGGCCTGCCGCATCCGGACGCGCGCTCGTCGCTCTCGCCGCTCACGTTCACGGCCGAGGCGCGCACCGTGATCGGCTCGTACCTCGGTTCGGCCGTGCCCGCGCGCGACATCCCACGCTACGAGCAGCTGTGGCGCGAGGGCAGGCTCGACGTCGAGGCGCTCGTCACGAGCGAGATCCGGCTCGAGGAGCTCAACGAGGCGCTCGACACGCTCGCCGACGGGAAGGCGATCCGCCAGGTCGTCACGTTCTGAGGCTCAGCCTCCGAGCACGGACGAAGGGCGCGACC
>NZ_BAAAKK010000001.1:379504-389895 GCF_039527715.1 Agrococcus citreus | reverse complement strand
GGTCGCGCCCGCGTCGATCGACCGCCCTGCGTGCAGGCTCCGGCTCAGCGCCGGCGTGAGGAGCGGCGCCCGGCCTGCTGGTCGCGGCGCTCGCCCAGCTTGCGGACGACGAACCCGATGACGGCGGTGGCGACGGTCGTGATGAGCCATCTGCGCATGGCGGGGTCCTCTCTCGGCTGCTCCCCGGGCGGCGTGCCCGGGCTGATGCGCATCATCCTGTACCCCGCACCTGGACGCCAGGTTCGGGCTCGTGCCCGGACAGGCCCTGCGCCTACCCCTCGATCGGCTCGGGCGGCCCGTCGCAGACGAGGTGGAGGCCCGGGCCGTCGGCGAACGCCTGCACGTGCGAGGGCGGCACCGCCGCGACCTCGATCGAGGGCACGCTGTCGGCGTACATGCAGAGCCCCACGACCGACCAGTCGTGGAGCTCCTCCGGCGGCTCGCCGAGGATGACCTCCTCGGTCCCGCCGATGCCGGAGGCGACCCGCACGTCGATCATGCCGACCATGCCGCCCGGCGCGAGCGCGACGGCCTCGCCGACCGTCATCGCCGTAGCGTCCGAGTACGCGGCGGAGAAGTCGTCGAGCTCCGCTTGCGTCATGGGCGCCGGACCCGACTGCGCGGCGCAGCCGGAGAGCAGGATGGCCGAGGCCATCGCGATCGCGGCGGCCGACTTCGAGCGAGCGAGCATCGTCCCTGCCTTCCGGGCGCCGTCGCCCTCGATCGGAGGCTACGGCGCGAAGGCGCCGAAGCGGCGCAGCGGCACGCGCAGCTCGTCGGGCGTGAGCGAGCCGTGCTGGCCGACCATGCCGCGGCCGGGGTCGTCGCCGTCGAGGTAGACGGCACCGCGGCCGCGAGCGGCGACGAAGACGTCGCCGAGCCGCGGCGCGACCTCCGGGTGCACCTCGCCCAGCCAGCCGGTGTCGATCACCTGCTGGCGCGTCGCGACCCACGCGCCGTCGCCGATCCATGTGCGCCAGGCGTCGGCGACCGCATCGGCCCGTGCCCCGTCGGCCCCCGTGGCTTCGGCGAGGTGCAGCTGCAGGCAGCGCGGCTCCCCCGCGACGTGAGCGATGCCCTCGAGCAGCTCGAGCGGCGCGATGCGGTGCGCGGACGGATCGACGTCGACCATGCCGTGGTCGGCGGTCACGATGAGGCCCACGTCGCGCCGCAGCCCGGCGGCGAGCGTGGCGGTGTGGCCGTCGAGCTCCTCGAGGGCGTCGATCCAGGCGGCGCTCTGCCAGCCCCGATCGTGGCCGGCGCGATCGAGCTCCGGCACGTACAGGTAGACGAGCGCCCGCTCGCGCGCCGCCTGCGTCGCGAGCTCGAAGCGGTCGGCCATCGTGCGGCCGCCCCGGAACTCGGCGCCGCGCAGCACCGCGCCCGTGAAGCCGCCCGCCGCGTGGCGCGGCTCGCCGATGACGATCGCCGGCATGCCGTCGGCGCGCGCCGCCTCGAACAGCGTCGGCAGCCGCTGCCAGACGGCGGGGTCCATCGGGCCGCCCCAGTCGCGCAGCTGGTTGCGCACGCCCGACCCGGGCACGAGCGCGTCGTAGCCGACGATGCCGTGCTGGCCCGCGAGCGCGCCCGTCGTGAGGGATGCGAGCGCGACCGCGGTCGTAGTGGGGAAGCCGGCGTCGAGCGAGCCGCCGGGTGCGCTCGCGAGCGTGCGCGCGTGCCCCGCGCGCTGGCCCAGCTGCGCCGAGCCGAGCCCGTCGGCGAGCAGCACGATCGCGCCGGCGACCTTCGGCAGCCCGAGCGGGTTCGGCTGCCCGCGCATCGCGAGCGACGAGCTCGCGAGAACGTCGGCAAGGCTCCGAGATCCGGGCGCTCGCGTCGGTAGCATTCCTCCAGCCTATGACTGCCTCACCTCCTCCCCCGCCTTCGGACAGCCTCGTCTCCGAGCGCATCGATGACATCGATGTCGCAGCCGAGATGCAGGACTCCTTCCTCGAGTACGCCTACTCGGTGATCTACGCGCGCGCGCTGCCCGACGCGCGCGACGGCCTCAAGCCCGTGCAGCGACGCATCCTCTTCCAGATGTCGGAGATGGGCCTGCGCCCCGATCGCGGCCACGTGAAGTGCGCGCGCGTCGTCGGCGACGTGATGGGCAAGCTGCACCCGCACGGCGACTCGGCGATCTACGACGCGCTCGTGCGCCTCGCGCAGGACTTCAGCCTGCGGCTCCCGCTCGTCGACGGCCACGGCAACTTCGGCTCGCTCGACGACGGCCCAGCGGCCGCGCGCTACACCGAGGCGCGCCTCGCCGCCGCCGGGCTCTCGCTCACCGAGGGCCTCGACGAGGACGTCGTCGACTTCATCCCCAACTACGACAACTCGTACCAGCAGCCCGACGTGCTGCCGGCGTCCTACCCGAACCTGCTCGTCAACGGCGCGAGCGGCATCGCGGTCGGCATGGCGACGAACATGGCGCCGCACAACCTCGTCGAGGTCGTGCAGGCCGCGAAGCACCTGCTCGCGCACCCCGACGCGACGACCGCCGACCTCATGCGGCACGTGCCGGGCCCCGACCTGCCCGGCGGCGGCATCATCGTCGGCCTCGACGGCATCCGGGATGCGTACGAGAGCGGCAAGGGATCGTTCCGCACCCGCGCTCGCGCGTCGATCGAGCGCCAGGGCCGCAAGACGACGATCGTCTTCACCGAGCTGCCCTACCTCGTCGGCCCGGAGCGCGTGATCGAGAAGATCAAGGCCGGCGTGCTCGCGAAGAAGCTCCAGGGCCTCTCCGACGTGCAGGACCTCACCGACCGCAAGCACGGGCTGCGGCTCGTGGTGGGCGTGAAGACGGGCTTCGACCCGGATGCGGTGCTGCAGCAGCTCTACCGGCAGACGCCGCTCGAGGACGGCTTCTCGATCAACAACGTCGCGCTCGTGAAGGGCGTGCCGGAGACGCTCGGCCTCAAGCAGCTGCTGCGCGTCTACCTCGACCACCGCGTCGGCGTCGTGCGCCGCCGCAGCGAGTTCCGGCTGCGGAAGCGCCGCGAGCGCCTGCACCTCGTCGAGGGCCTGCTCATCGCGGTGCTCGACATCGACGAGGTCATCCAGGTCATCCGCACCTCCGACGACACCGAGCAGGCGCGAAAGCGGCTGCAGGACGTCTTCGACCTCTCGGAGCTGCAGGCCGAGCACATCCTCGAGCTGCGGCTGCGCCGGCTCACGAAGTTCAGCCGCATCGAGCTCGAGACCGAGCGCGACGAGCTGCTCGCGCAGATCGCCGAGCTCGAGCGCATCCTCGGCACGCAGGCCGCGCTCCACGAGGTGGTCGCCGCCGAGCTCGACGAGGTCGCCGAGCGCTTCGGCACGCCGCGGCGCTCGCTGCTGACCGAGGCGAACGGGCAGCAGGCGACGTCGGGGCGCCCATCGGCCGCGAAGGCCGCCGCGATGCTCGAGATCGCGGATGCGCCGACGCGCGTGCTGCTGTCGGCCACGGGCCGCGTCGTGCGCGTCGACGGCGACGAGCCGATCCCCGCGCCCGCGCGGCGCAGCCGCCACGACGCGATCCGCTCGAGCGTCGCGACGACGACGCGCGGCACGTTCGGGCTCGTCACCTCCACGGGTGCCGTGCTGCGCCTCACGCCCGCGGACCTGCCGTCGGTGCCGCCGGCATCCATCGGCCTGACGGCGGGCATCAAGGTGCGCGACCTCGGCGCCTTCGAGCGCGGCGAGGAGGCCGTCGCGCTCATCGACCTGAGCGCGGCCGACGACGCCGTGCCGTGGCTCGTCGCGACGGCGCAGGGCACCGTCAAGCGCATCCGCCCGGGCGAGCTGCGCGACCGCGACCGCGAGCCGGTCATCTCGCTCAAGGCCGGCGACCGGGTGGTGGGCATCGCGCCCGCTCCCGATGACGACTGGATCGTGCTCGTCACGAGCGACGCGCAGCTGCTGCGCTTCCCGGCGGGGCAGGTCAACCCGCAGGGCCCGAGCGCCGCCGGCATGAAGGGCATCGGGCTCAAGGGCGGCGCGCTCGTGCGGTTCGCGGGCGTCGTCGCCGACGGCGCCGAGGTCGTGACGGTCACCGAGCCGGCCGAGACGCTCGCAGGGCTCGACGAGCCGCGTGCGAAGGTCTCCGACCTCGCGGAGTTCCCGCCCAAGGGGCGCGGCACCGGTGGCGTGCAGGCGCATCGACTGCTCAAGGGCGAGGCCGGGCTCGCGCTCGCGTGGGCCGGCCACGCACCGCTCGCGGTCGGCGCGGACGGGTCGCAGCGGCAGCTGCCGCCCGGCGGCGCACCGCGGGCCGGCTCGGGCGTCTCGGTCGAGGGCGCGATCGGCGCGATCGGCGCCCGCCTCGGCGACTGACCCTCCGCCGCGGGGTCAGCCGAGGAGTTCGTCGAGGTCGACGAGCGCGTAGCCGGCATCCCGCAGCTGCTCGATGATGCGCGGCAGCGCGTCGGCGTCGAGCGTCGTCCCGTCGTCGGGGTTCGCGCCGACGTGCATGAGCACGATGTGGCCGGGCACCGCGGTGCGCACGACCCGGTCGACCACGGCATCCGCGCTGAGGCCGCCGCTCGTGCCCTGCCACCCGAGCGAGTCGACGCTCCAGCGGATCGGCAGGTAGCCCGCGTCGTTCACGATCCGGATGTCGTGATCGGTCCGGGCGCCGAAGGGGAAGCGGAACAGGGGCATCGCCGGGAGGCCGCTCGCCGTCGTGATCGACGCCTCTGCCGCGGCCAGGTCGGCCCTGATGCTCTCGTCGGTCAGGTCAGGGAACGCGAGGTGGCGGTCGCTGTGGTTGCCGACCGGATGCCCCGCAGCGGCGATCGCCCGCACTTGGGCCGGGTAGGTGCGAGCGAACGCGCCGGTGACGAAGAACGTCGCGGGCGCGTCGAACCGGTCGAGCGTGGCGAGCACGGCGGCCACCCCGGCATCGGAGCTGCCGCCGTCGAAGGTGAGCGCCGCGATGCGCCGGTCGGTCGGGATGCGCTCGAGGTCGATGCCGCGCCACGCCGCGGGCAGTCCGGTCGGCGGCTGCTGCGCCCCGGGCGGCGGCGTCGGCGGGATGCCAGGTGAGGGCGGTGGAGGCGAGGGCGTCGCTCGCGGTGCAGGTGTCGGCGACGGCTCCGCGAGCGGCGGCTCGGTCTGCCCCGCGGAGGGCGCACCCGTCGCGGGCGGCCTGGTCGACGCCGGGGCGGTCGTCGCGCCGCGCTCCGAGGTGCCGGGCTCCGAGGTGCCGGCGTCGGAGGTGCTCGGCCCGGGTGCGCCGGGCTCCGGCGCGCCGCAGGAGACCATCGCCAGGCTCGCGATCAGTGCGAGCCCGGCCAGGACGCGACGCGCCGCTCGCATGCGGCCAGTATGCGCTCGCCCGGTCGGCGGGGGAAGTCCCGCCGGGTCACGATCAGGCGTCGATGCGGTCGCGGTCGACCTGGCTCGTCACGATGAGCTCGCGGCGCGGCGCGACCTCGTTGCCCATGAGCAGCTCGAAGATCTCGATCGCCCGCTCCGCGTCGCTGATGGTGACGCGGCGCAGCGTGCGACGGCCGCGGTCCATCGTCGTCTCGGCGAGCTGATCGGCGTCCATCTCGCCGAGCCCCTTGTAGCGCTGCGGCGGCTCGTGCCACGTCTTGCCGGCCTTCTTGAGCTTCGTGAGCGTGCGGTGCAGCTCGGCGTCGGAGTAGGTGTAGACCGCCTCGTCGGGCTTGCCGCGGTGCTTGACGAGCACGCGGTGCAGCGGCGGCACGGCCGCGTAGACGCGGCCCTCCTCGATGAGCGGGCGCATGTAGCGGTGGATGAGCGTGAGCAGCAGGGTGCGGATGTGCGCGCCGTCGACGTCGGCGTCGGACAGCATGATGATCTTCCCGTAGCGCGCGGCGTCGATGTCGAACGAGCGTCCGGAGCCGGCGCCGATCGACTGGATGATCGCCGCGCACTCCGCGTTCGAGAGCATGTCGGCGACCGAGGCCTTCTGCACGTTGAGGATCTTGCCGCGGATGGGCAGGATCGCTTGGAACTCGCTGTCGCGCGCGGGCTTCGCCGTGCCGAGCGCGCTGTCGCCCTCGACGATGAAGAGCTCGGTCTGCGCGACGTCGTTGGAGCGGCAGTCGACGAGCTTGACGGGCAGCGACGACGACTCGAGCGCTGTCTTGCGACGAGCGGTCTCCTTGAGCGAGCGCGCGGAGATGCGCGCCTTCATCTCGCTGACGATCTTCTCGAGCAGCTGGCCGGCCTGCGCCTTCTCGTCGCGCTTCGACGAGGTGAGGATCGCGCTGAGCTCGCGCTGCACGACCTGGGCGACGATCTGGCGCACGGCGGGCGTGCCGAGCACCTCCTTCGTCTGGCCCTCGAACTGCGGCTCGGGCAGTCGCACCGTCACGACGGCCGAGAGGCCCGCGAGCGCGTCGTCCTTCTCGATCTTGTCGTTGCCGACCTTGAGCTTGCGCGCGTTCGCCGCCACCTGGTCGCGGATGAGCTTGAGCAGCGACTGCTCGAAGCCCGCGAGGTGCGACCCGCCCTTCGGCGTCGAGATGATGTTGACGTAGGTCTGCACGACGGTGTCGTAGCCCGTGCCCCAGCGCAGCGCGATGTCGACCTCGCACGTGCGGTCCACCTCGCGCGTGACCATGTGGCCGGTCTCCTCGTCGAGCACCGGGATCGTCTCCTGGAACGCGCCCTCGCCCGTCAGCCGCCACGTCGCGGTGAGGGCCGGGTCGGGCGCGAGGTACTCGACGAACTCGCTGATGCCGCCGTCGTACTTGAAGTCGTGGACGACGCGCTCGTCGGCGCGGTCGTCGATGATCTGGAGCGAGAGGCCCGGCACGAGGAACGCGGTCTGGCGCGCGCGGCGAGCGAGCTCGTCGGCGAGGAACTCGGCGCCCTTCGTGAACACCTGCGGGTCGGCCCAATAGCGCACGCGGGTGCCCGTGACGCCCTTCGCGACCTTGCCGACCCTGCGCAGGTGCGACTCCTCCGTGAACGGCAGGAACGTCGCGGTCGGCGACGGCTCGCCCTCGTCGAGGAACTCGCCGGGCTCGCCGCGGTGGAACGACATGGCCCACGTGGCGCCGTCGCGGTCCACCTCGACGTCGAGCCGCTCGGAGAGGGCGTTGACGACGGATGCGCCGACGCCGTGCAGGCCGCCGGAGGACTTGTAGGCGCCGCCGCCGAACTTGCCGCCCGCGTGCAGCTTCGTGAAGATCACCTCGACGCCCGAGAGGCCCGTGCGGGGCTCGATGTCGATGGGCAGGCCGCGCGCGCGGTCGCGCACCTCGACAGAGCCGTCGGCGTGCAGCACGACGGTGATCTCGCTGCCGTGGCCGCCGAGCGCCTCGTCGACCGAGTTGTCGATGATCTCCCACAAGCAGTGCATGAGGCCGCGGGAGTCGGTCGAGCCGATGTACATGCCGGGGCGCTTGCGCACCGCCTCGAGACCCTCGAGCACCGTGAGGTGCCGTGCCGAGTAGTCGGATGCGACGGCCAACCGATCCCCCATTCCATGCATGCGTCGAGGCGGCTCCGCTGTCGAGCCGCCTCGCCAGCCTACGGCGGGCGAGCCGCGTCGAGCGGCAGGGCGCGCGGCTCCCTGTGGGTTGCGCCGCTGGCGAACCGTTACCCGATTGGCACGGTTTCTCGGCTGGGACGTGCCACGATGGAGCACGGACGGAAGAAGGAGGGCACCGTGAACGACACCCAGACCACGACGCTCGAGATCGAGGAGCCAGACGCCCCGCTCAGCGGGCTGGACCGCTGCGACAGCTGCGGCGCCCAGGCGTACGTCCGCGCGACGATGGAGAGCGGCACGCTGCTCTTCTGCGCCCACCACGCGGCGAAGCACCGCGAGGCGATGAAGCCGCTCGCCAAGGTGTGGCACGACGAGTCGGCCAAGCTCGACGAGCGATGACGACGGCGCGCTGATCGCGCGCCGTCCTCGCGACGCGGCCCGCCCCCAGCCGGGGCGGGCCGCTTCTGCGTGTGCGGCCGGCTCGGCAGGTGCAGCCGCTTCTGCGTGTGCAGCCGGTTTCGCTCAGCGGCCGAACGGGCCCTGCAGCCGCTGCAGGAAGCGCCGCGTGCGCTCCTCGCGCGGGTCGCCGAAGACCTGATCGGGCGAGCCGCGCTCGACCACCACACCCTCGTCGAAGAACGAGACCTCGTCGGCGACCTCACGCGCGAAGCCGAGCTCGTGGGTGACGACCGCCATGGTCCACCCCTCCCCCGCGAGCTCGGTCATGACCGCGAGCACCTCGCCGACGAGCTCGGGGTCGAGCGACGACGTCGGCTCGTCGAACAGCAGCATCGACGGCTGCAGCGCGAGCGCGCGCACGATGCCCACCCGCTGCTGCTGGCCGCCCGAGAGCGACGAGGGGAACGCATCCGCCTTCTCCCGCAGCCCGACGCGGTCGAGCAGCGCGAGCGCGTCGGCGACGACCTCGTCACGGTCGCGACCCTGCACCCGGATCGGCCCGATCGTGACGTTGCCGAGCACGCTCAGGTGCGGGAAGAGGTGGTGCTGCTGGAACACCATGGCGGATGCGCGGTGCAGCGCGGCGCGCTCGCGCCGCGACCGCGGCTTCGACAGGTCGAGCTCGAGGTCGCCGATGCGCAGCGTGCCCGCCTCGGGCGACTCGAGCCCGTTGAGCGAGCGCAGCACGGTCGTCTTGCCGGAGCCGGACGGGCCGATGAGGGCGTGCACCGTGCCGGGCGCGATGTCGAGGTCGACGCCGCGCAGCACGTGGTTGTCGCCGAACGACTTGTGCAGGCCGCGCGCGGACAGCAGCAGCGCAGACTGCCCGGTGCTCTCAGACGGTCCACTGCTCTCAGACGGCATAGCGGTCCAGCTTCCTCTCGAGGCGGTCCTGGCCGGCCGCGAGCGCGAGGCAGATGACCCAGTAGACGGCAGCCGCGACGATGTAGATCGTCAGGAACTCGCCGCTCGGCGCGGCGATGCGCTGCGCGACGCGGAAGAGCTCGGTGAACAGGATCACCGAGCACAGCGACGTGTCCTTCACGAGCGAGATGAAGGTGTTCGACAGCGGCGGCACCGACACGCGCGCGGCCTGCGGCAGCACGATGCGCCACAGCGACTGGCCGCGCGACATGCCGATCATCGACGCCGCCTCCCACTGCCCGCGCGGGATCGACAGGATGGCGGCGCGGATGATCTCGGCCGCGTAGCCGCCGACGTTCATCGACAGCGCGATGATGGCGCTCGGCCACGGGTCGAGCGTGATGCCGATCTGCGGCATGCCGTAGAAGATGACGAACAGCTGCACGAGCAGCGGTGTGCCGCGGATGGCCGAGATGTAGGCGCGCGCGAGGCCCGACAGCCACGCGATGCCGGAGATGCGCGCGAGCGCGAGGGCGATCGCGATCACGATGCCGACCGAGAACGAGGCGAGCGTCAGCGGGATGGTGCCCGTGACGGCGCCGAGCGCGATCGGTCCGATCGACTCGAGGATCAGCTCCCAGTTCACGCGGCGAGCCTACGGCCGTGCGTCACGGCTGCGAGACGTCCTCGCCGAAGTAGCGCTCCGAGATCTCCGCGAGCGTGCCGTCGGCGGCGAGGGCGGCGAGCGCCTCGTCCACGGCGGTCACGAGCGACTCGCTGCCGGCGCGGAAGGCGAGCGCGTTCTCGCTCGTCTCCTCGGTCTCGGCGACGTCGACGAGTCCCGTCTCCCCGCCCTGCGACTGCACGTAGTCGAGGTAGGTGAGGCGGTCGTTGATCGTCGCGTCGACGCGGCCCGAGCGCAGCAGCTCTGCGGCCTGCGCGAAGCCCTCGACCTCCTCGACGTCGGCGCCCGCCTCGGTCGCGATCTCGGCCCAGTTGCTCGTGAGGGACTGCGCGCTCGTGCGCCCCGAGAGGTCGTCGAACGAGGCGATGTCGCTGCCCTCAGCGACGATGAGCACGCCGGGCGAGTACGTGTAGGGCTCGCTGAAGACGTAGCGCTCGAGGCGCTGCGGCGTGATGGAGACCTGGTTGGCGATGACGTCGACGCGGCCCGCGTCGAGCGCCGCGAAGATCGCGTCCCAGGGCGTCTCGACGAACTCGACCTCGACGCCGAGCTGCTCGGCGACGGCGGTGATGATCTCGACGTCGTAGCCCGTGAGCTCGCCCGCGCCGCCCTCGTGGAACGAGAACGGCGAGTACGTGCCCTCGGTGCCGACGACGAGCGTGCCAGCCTCCTGCACCTGCTCGATCGTCAGTCCCGTCGAGGTCTCGCCGCTCGGCGCCGGATCCGCAACCGTCGAGCAGCCCACGAGGGCGACGGATGCTGCGGCGAGGGCCGCGAGCGGGGCCAGTCGGGATGCGGCGGTACGGGATCGAGGCATGAGCGCTCCTTCTCGGGGGTAACACTCCATCTTAGAGCGCGGAGCGACCTCCCGGCGACACGCGGTCGTCCCGGCGGCCCTCCGGCCTGCGGACGCGACGAAGGCCGCCCGCG
>NZ_BAAAKK010000001.1:355900-379479 GCF_039527715.1 Agrococcus citreus | reverse complement strand
TCGGTCCGGCGAGCCGGTCCGGGCTCACTCCAGGTAGTCGCGCAGCTGCTGCGATCGCGACGGGTGGCGCAGCTTCGCCATCGTCTTCGACTCGATCTGCCGGATCCGCTCGCGCGTCACGCCGAACGTGTCGCCGATCTGGTCGAGCGTCTTCGGCATGCCGTCGCCCAGGCCGAAGCGCATGCGGATGACGCCCGCCTCGCGCTCCGAGAGCGAGTCGAGCAGCGACTCGAGCTGGCGCTGCAGCATCGTGAAGCCGACCGCGTCGGCGGGCACGACCGCCTCGGTGTCCTCGATGAGGTCACCGAACTCGCTGTCGCCGTCCTCACCGAGGGGCGTGTGCAGCGAGATGGGCTCGCGCCCGTACTTCTGCACCTCGATGACCTTCTCGGGCGTCATGTCGAGCTCGCGGGCGAGCTCCTCGGGGCTCGGCTCGCGACCGAGGTCCTGCAGCATCTGCCGCTGCACGCGGGCGAGCTTGTTGATGACCTCGACCATGTGCACCGGGATGCGGATCGTGCGGGCCTGGTCGGCCATCGCGCGGGTGATCGCCTGGCGGATCCACCACGTCGCGTAGGTCGAGAACTTGAAGCCCTTCGTGTAGTCGAACTTCTCGACCGCACGGATGAGCCCCAGGTTGCCCTCCTGGATGAGGTCGAGGAACTGCATGCCGCGGCCCGTGTAGCGCTTGGCGAGCGACACGACGAGGCGCAGGTTCGCGCCCAGAAGGTGGCTCTTCGCGCGCTGACCATCGCGGGCGATGCGGGTGAGGTCGCGCTTGAGCTGCCAGTCGAGGTCGGGCTCGAGCGAGAGCCGCTCCTCGGCGAACAGGCCCGCCTCGATGCGCATCGCGAGGTCGACCTCCTGCTCGGCGTTGAGCAGCGCGACCTTGCCGATCTGCTTGAGGTAGTCCTTGACAGGGTCGGCGGTCGCGCCGGTGATCTGGCTCGACGGCGGCTCGTCGTCGTCGCCCGAGAGGCGCATGGCGCCGGTCGGGAGCTTCTCGACGTGGACCGTCTCCTCCTCCTCGGCCTCCTCGACGACCTCGGTGGTCTCCTCGGTCTCCGGCTCGACGGCGGCGGCAGCCTTGCGGCGGCCTCCGCGCGCGGGAGCGGCGGCCTTCGCGGGCGCCTTGGCGGCAGCGGTCTTCTTCGCAGCCGTCGTCTTCGCGGCGGTCGTCTTGGCAGCGGTCGTCTTGGCAGCCGTCGTCTTGGCGGCGGTCGTCTTGGCGGCCGTCGTCTTGGCGGCCGTCGTCTTGGCGGCAGCGGTCTTGGCAGGGGCCTTCGCTGCGGCCGTCTTCGCCGCAGCAGGCGCCTTCGCCGCAGCGGTCTTCGAGGTCGCCGCCGCCGCGGGGGCGGTCTGGCCCGCGTCGGTCGCGGCGTCAGTCGCAGCAGCGGGCTTCGTCGAGGCCCGACGGTTCGTCGTGGTCGTTTCCTTGGCTGGCATGCGTCCTCCGCAGATCTCGGGCGCCCAGGCTTCGGGGCAGTCGAATGACCCAAGTCAAGTCCGCGACACTCGCGGTCTCGACTGGGTCGGTCTTGACAGTATAGCGCCGGGTATGGCATAGGCATTCCCACCAGTCGCGCAGGAAGCGCCCAGGACGACCGCTCAGCGCTTGCGGTCACGCATCCACTGGGCGACGGCGGTCCAGACGGGAGCGACCTCGATGCCCTCCTCGCGCATCCGCGACCGGGTGATGCGGCGCATCCGCACGATCATGACGAGCCCGAGCGCGAGCACCACGAGCTGCGATGCGAGGGCGATGCGGAAGCCCTCCCAGTCGTAGAGGCCGACCGCCTCGCCGCCCGCGGTGCGCGCCGAGTGCACGGCGTCGAGGATGATGCCGATCGCCGGCATGAGCGCGAACGACGCCATGAACCCGCCGATGTTGACGACGCCGTTCGCCGAGCCGAGCACGCGCAGCGGGTTGAATGTGCGGGCGAAGTCGAAGCCGACCGTCGAGCCGGGACCGGCGATGCCGAGCACGACGACGAGCACGACGACGAGCCAGTCCGGCGGCTGCCCCGGCCACAGCAGCACGAGCGACCACGTCGCGACGACGATCCCGACGATCGCGAGCACGAGCGTCGATCGCCGCAGCGGGAAGCGCGCGGTGGCGATCCCCACGATCGGGCCGACGACCATGCCGGTGCCGACGATGACCGCCATGAGGCCGGCGGCCTCGCCGCGGCTGTAGCCGAGGCCCTCGACGAGCATCGGGTAGCCCCACAGCAGCAGGAACACGTTGGTCGAGCCCAGCAGCGAGAAGTGGGTCCAGAACCCGAGCCGGGTGCCGGGCTGCCGCACGGCGTGGCGCAGCCGCGGCCACCACCCCTCCGGCACGTCGATCGAGCCCGTCGCGGGCGCTCCGCCCTTCGGCGCGTCGAAGACGACGAGCAGCACGAGCACGAACGCCACCGCGCCGAGCGCGGCGAGCGACCCGAACGAGAGCGTCCAGCCGATCTGGTGCAGCAGCCACGCGAACGGGACGACCGAGAGCAGCTGCCCGAGCTGCCCGGTCGTCGCCGTCCACTGCGACATCTGCGCCACGATGGGCCCCCGGAACCATCCCGACTGCAGCCGGATGACGGAGATGAAGGTCGCGGCGTCACCGATGCCGAGCAGGATGCGGCCCGCGATCGCGAGCGGCAGCTCCTCGGCGAGCGCGACCATCGTCTGGCCGCCCGCCATCACGATCGCGCCGGTCGCGATGAGGACGCGCGGCCCGTAGCGGTCGAGCAGCACGCCCACGGGGATCTGCATCGCCGCGTACACGCCCACCTGCACCGCGCCGAGGGTCGACAGCAGCGTCGCGGCGACGTCGAAGCGCTCGGCGGCCGCCGGTCCTGCGACGCCGAGCGAGGAGCGGTGCAGGATCGCGATCATGTACGCGACCGCGCCCGCACCCCAGACGAACCAGGAGCGGGCGCTGTTCATCCGAGCGGGTCCGCTCCGGGCCGTCGGCGCTGGCGCAGGTAGCGCTCGAGCTCCTCGGCGATCTCGTCGGCGCTCGGCAGGGCGCCGTCCTCGTCGGTGAGCGGCGAGCGCACCGACGACTGCGCCATGAAGGCGTCGTAGCGCGCCTCGAGCGTGAGCACGATGCGCTGCAGCTCCTCGTTCGTCTCCATCTGCTGCGCGACGAGCTGCTGGAACTCGCGGTCGGCCTGGCGCAGCTCCTCGGTGCGGAACGCGAGCGAGGTCGCGCTCGTCACGCCCTCGAGCGCGGCGAGCGCGGGCCCCGCGGAGCCCGACTCGCCGACGTAGTGCGGCACGAGCACCGTGAACGTCGCGACCGGCGCGATCGGATGCAGGCGGTGCTCGATGCGGTGGATGACCGAGCCGGGCACCTGCGAGACCGGGCGCCAGGCGGAGTACTGCTCGATGAGCTCGGCGCGATTGCCCGAGACGGTCGAGACGAGCGGCCGGGTGTGCGGCACGGGCATGCCGATCGACGTGATGATCGTGGTCGACGCGACGCCGAGCCGCTCGATGAGGTCGAGCAGCGCATCCGTGAACCGCTCCCACATCCAGTCGGGCTCCGGTCCCGTCAGCAGCAGGAAGGGCACGCCCGCGTCGTCCTCGACGACGAGCAGCGTGAGCGAGTGCGGCAGGTACTCCTCGATCTTGTCCTCGTTGAAGAGGATGCGCGGACGCCGCGATCGGTGGTCGATGAGGAGGTCGGTGTCGAACTCGACGATGCTGCGATGCGGCAGCGTGTCGAGGATCGCCGCGGCGGCGGCCTCCGCCGCTGCACCCGCGTCCACGAAGCCGTGGATGGCGATCACGAGGTCGAGGCCGTGCGGGACCGTCTCGAGGTCCTCGAGGGACAGGGTCAGCTCGCGCGGATCGAACACGATGCCAGCCTAGTGAGCGACGGCCGACGCATCCTGCACCGGCCGTCCCGACGAGGCGACGCGCCGACGCCGGTATCCTCGTGACCCATGCCCATCCCCGCACTGTCCATCATCGCCAGCCCCGACGACGCGACGGCCGAGCTCGTCGTGCACGGCGTGGTCGCAGGCGACACCCCGGAGGCCCCGGGCTTCGACGCCGAGCTGCTGACGGCGCTCGGCGTCACCGGCAAGCGCGAGCAGGTCGTGCGCGCGGTCGTCGACGGCCGGCGCGTCGCGTTCGCGGGCCTCGGCGACGACGTCTCCCCGACGCGCCTGCGCGAGGTCGCCGGCGCCGCCGTGCGCTCGCTGCGCGACGTGCCGTCGCTCGCGCTCGCGCTGCCCGTGCAGTCGAGCGACGACGTCCGCGCGGTGCTCGAGGGTGCGGCGCTCGGCGCCTACCGCTTCTCCGGGCTCAAGCGCGACGAGGCACCGCGCATCTGCGAGATCGCCGTCGTGGCCGGCACCGCCGACGTCTCGGCGTCGGTGGTCACCGATGCGACCATCTCGGCGCAGGCCGTCTGGACGACGCGCGACCTTGCGAACACGCCCCCGAACCTGCTGAGCCCCGTCCACTTCGCCGACCGCGTCGCGGCCGAGGCGCCCGCGGCAGGCCTCTCCGTCGTCGTCCGCGACGAGGAGCGCCTTCGCCGCGAGGGCTTCGGCGGCATCCTCGGCGTCGGCCAGGGCTCGAGCCGCCCCCCGCGGCTCGTCACCGTCGAGCACGCGCCGGAGGGCGCGAGCCGCCACGTCGTGCTCGTCGGCAAGGGCATCACGTTCGACTCGGGCGGCCTCTCGCTCAAGCCCGCCGCCTCGATGCAGCACATGAAGTACGACATGACCGGTGCCGCGACCGTCTACGCCGTCGCGGTCGCCGCAGCCGCGCTGCAGCTGCCGATCCGCGTCACGGCGCACCTGTGCCTCGCCGAGAACCTCGTCTCGTCGACCGCGATCCGCCCCGACGACGTGCTCACGATGCGCGGCGGCACGACGGTCGAGGTGACGAACACCGACGCCGAGGGCCGGCTCGTCATGGCCGACGGCCTCGTGCTCGCGAGCGAGGCGCAGCCCGACGCGATCATCGACGTGGCGACCCTCACGGGCGCGCAGCAGGTCGCGCTCGGCGATCGCGTGAGCGCCGTCATGGGCAACGACGGCGCGCTCGTCGACGCGATCGTCGCCTCCGCGAAAGCGACGGGCGAGCAGCTGTGGCCGATGCCGATCCCGGAGGAGATGATCGGGATGCTCGACTCGAACGTCGCCGACCTCGCGAACGCCAAGGTCGGCAACCGCGCGGGCGGGATGCTCCTCGCAGCCGCCTTCCTCGCGGAGTTCGTCGGCGAGCGCGACGGCGCGCCCATCCCGTGGGCGCACCTCGACATCGCGGGCCCCTCGACGAACACGGGCTCGCCCTTCGGCCACACCCCCTCGGGCGCCACGGGCGTCACGGTGCGCGGGCTCATCCACACCCTCGCGACGATGGCGCGCTCCGCCGACTAGGCACGAGCGGCCGGGCGGCCGCGGCCGCTGCGCGGCGGACGCCCGGCGCACAGGAGCATCCGACTAGGCTGGGACGGGCAAGAACTGCCGTGCACCGCCGCGCCACCCGCGCGGCAATCAAGACTCATAAGGAGCTAGTGCGTGTCCGATCAGAGCTTTGACATCGTCGTCCTGGGCGGAGGCAGTGCGGGCTACGCCGTGGCGCTGCGCGCCGTGCAGCTCGGCAAGACCGTCGCGATCGTCGAGAAGGACAAGCTCGGCGGCACCTGCCTCCACAAGGGCTGCATCCCCACGAAGGCCATGCTGCACTCGGCCGAGGTGGCCGACGTCGTGCGCGAGTCCGAGGAGGCCGGCGTCGACGCCGAGCTCAAGGGCATCGACATCGAGCGCGTGACCGCGTTCCGCGAGGGCATCGTCGCGAAGAAGTTCAAGGGCCTGCAGGGCCTCATCAAGAACAAGGGCATCGAGGTCGTCGCCGGCGAGGGCCGGCTCACGTCGCCCACGACCGTGCAGGTCGGCGAGCAGACCCTCACCGGCAAGAGCATCGTGCTCGCGACGGGCTCGTACCCGAAGTCGCTGCCCGGCCTCGAGATCACCGGCAACGTCATCACGAGCGAGCAGGCGCTGCAGCTCGACTGGATCCCGCAGCGCGTCGCGATCCTCGGCGGCGGCGTCATCGGCGTCGAGTTCGCGAGCGTCTGGCGCTCGTTCGGCGTCGAGGTGACGATCATCGAGGGCCTCCCCCACCTCGTCCCCAACGAGGAGGAGTCGGTCTCGAAGCAGTTCGAGCGCGCCTACAAGAAGCGCGGCATCCAGTTCAAGCTCGGCGCCCGCTTCTCCGGCGTCACGCAGGACGAGACCGGCGTGCACGTCTCGCTCGAGACCGGCGAGACGATCGACGCCGACCTGCTGCTCGTCGCCGTCGGCCGCGGCCCCGTCACGGCGGACCTCGGCTACGAGGAGGTCGGCATCGAGCTCGACCGCGGCTTCGTGACCGTCGACGAGCGCCTCCAGACCTCGGTACCCGGCGTCTACGCGGTCGGCGACATCGTGCCCGGCCTCCAGCTCGCGCACCGCGGCTACCAGCAGGGCATCTTCGCCGCCGAGCAGATCGCGGGCCTCGACCCCCGCCCGGTCGCCGACGTCAACATCCCCAAGGTCACCTACTCCGACCCCGAGGTCGCATCCGTCGGCTACACCGAGGCGAAGGCCAAGGAGCAGTTCGGCGACGACAGCATCGAGACGTACGAGTACTCGCTCGGCGGCAACGCGAAGAGCGAGATCGTCGGCACGAGCGGCTCCGTCAAGGCCGTGCGCGTCAAGGACGGCCCCGTCGTCGGCGTGCACATGATCGGCCGTCGCGTCGGCGAGCTCATCGGCGAGGCCCAGCTCATCGTCAACTGGGAGGCTTACCCCGAGGACGTCTCGCAGCTCATCCACGCGCACCCCACGCAGCACGAGGCGCTCGGCGAGACGATGCTGAAGCTCGCCGGCACGCCGCTGCACGCCATCTGATCGACAGCCACAGGAGACATGAAGCATGACTGACATCCAGCTCCCCGCACTGGGCGAGAGCGTCACCGAGGGCACGATCACCCGTTGGCTCAAGGCCGTGGGCGACGAGGTCGCCGTCGACGAGCCCATCGTCGAGGTCTCGACCGACAAGGTCGACACCGAGGTGCCGTCGCCCGTCGCGGGCACGCTCACCGAGATCCTCGCCGACGAGGACGACACCGTCGACGTCGGCGCCGTGATCGCCCGCATCGGCGATGCGGGCGCCGCGCCCGCCGAGGACGCGCCGGCCGAGGAGGCCCCCGCAGAGGAGGCAGCCGCAGAGGATGCTCCCGATGCGGAGGTCGCGACGTCGGGCACCGACAGCGAGGCCGACCAGGAGGCCGACGACGAGTCGGCCGCCGAGGCCCAGGACTCGCCGTCGCAGGAGGCGGACGAGCAGGCCGAGCAGCCGGCGACGCCCACCGAGACCCCGGAGGCCGGGACGAAGCCCGCCGAAGGCGGCGGCACCGATATCACGCTCCCGGCGCTCGGCGAGAGCGTCACCGAGGGCACGATCACGCGCTGGCTCAAGGCCGTGGGCGACGAGGTCGCCGTCGACGAGCCCATCGTCGAGGTCTCGACCGACAAGGTCGACACCGAGGTGCCGTCGCCGGTCGCCGGCACGCTCAGCGAGATCCTCGCGAACGAGGACGACACCGTCGACGTGGGCGCGGTCATCGCGCGCATCGGCGGCTCGGGCGGAGCCCCGGCAGCCGACGAGCCGTCGGAGGAGCAGCAGGCCCAGGGCAGCGCGCAGGCGCAGGAGGCGGCTCCCGCAGCGCAGCCCGCCCCGGCCAAGCCCTCGGTCGAGCAGCCCGAGCCCGCGAAGGACGACGCGCCCCAGCAGGAGGCTCCCAAGCAGGAGGCACCGAAGCAGGAGGCACCGAAGCAGGAGGCGCCGGCAGCACCCGCGCAGCCCAAGGCTCCGGCAGCTCCGGCAGCGCCCGCACCGGCGGCTTCGGCCCCGGCCGCATCCGGCACGCCGTACGTCACGCCGATCGTGCGCAAGCTCGCGAACGAGAAGGGCGTCGACCTGGCGTCGCTCTCGGGCACGGGCGTCGGCGGCCGCATCCGCAAGGAGGACGTTCTCGCAGCCGCTGAGGCCGCACCGCAGGCCGCGGCCTCCGAGGGCACGCAGGCGTCGGCCCCCGAGGTCGAGGTCTCGCCGCTGCGCGGCACGACCGCGCCGATGTCGCGACTGCGCAAGGTCGTCGCGAAGCGCGCCGTCGAGTCGATGCAGACGCTCGCCCAGCTCACGACGGTCGTCGAGGTCGACGTGACGAAGGTCGCGCAGCTGCGCGAGTCGAAGAAGGCCGCCTTCCAGCAGGAGACCGGCCAGAAGCTCACCTTCCTGCCGTTCTTCACGCAGGCTGCGGTCGAGGCCCTCAAGTCGCACCCGCTCATCAACGCGACGGACGACGGTGAGCAGATCACCTACCCCGAGACCGAGAACCTCGCGATGGCCGTCGACACCGAGCGTGGACTGCTGACCCCGGTCATCCGCGACGCGGCGTCGAAGAGCATCCGTGAGCTGACCGCCGAGATCGCCGATCTCGCGCAGCGCACGCGCGACAACAAGCTGAGCCCGGACGAGCTCGCCGGCGGCACGTTCACGCTGACGAACACCGGTTCGCGCGGCGCGCTGTTCGACACGCCCGTCGTGTTCCAGCCGCAGCGCGCAATCCTCGGCGTCGGCACGGTCGTCAAGCGCCCGGTCGTCGTGCAGGCCGACGGGCAGGACTCGATCGCCATCCGCTCGATGGTGTTCCTGGCCCTGTCGTACGACCACCGCATCATCGACGGCGCCGACGCGGCCCGCTACCTCGGCCAGGTCAAGGCCCGGCTCGAGTCGGGCGCCTTCGAGGTCTGATCGACTCGAGGTCTAGTCGACCCAGGCGTCGCGCAGCGTCCAACCGGCCTCGGTGCTCATGACGAGCACCGAGGCCGGTTCGTCGTTCGAGACGACGCGCAGCAGCCACGCGTCGCCGAGTCGCTGCACGAGCTCGAGCCGGGCGTCCGCGGGCATCCGCCACGGTGCGGCTGCCGTCAGCTGCGGGCTGCCGGGCTCGTGCAGCCCGACGAGGCACGCTGCGTCGTCCGCGTCGAGGCACGCCTCGCGCTCCGCGAGCAGCGTCGCGGCGCCCTCGATGGGATCGTCGGTCATCGTCGGTGCTGCCGGCTCGGCGGCTGCCGGTGCCGCGGATGCATCGGGCTCGGGCGTCTGCACGTCGGGTGCATCTGCGGCGGGTGCCGGGATGGGCTCCTCCTGCACCCCCGTCCGCTGCGCCGACTCCCCCTGGGCCGCCTCTCCCGCCGCATCCGAGCCGGCGGGGAGCAGCAGCACCGCAGCCGTGACGGCTGCCGTGGCCGCTCCCGCGAGCACCCAGAACCGAGGCCGCACCGCACCCAGCGCGCGCACCAGGCGACCGCCCGCGGCTCGAGGAGGCGTTCCGAGCGCTCGCGGCCGCCTCGGATCGAGCCGGGCGCCGAGCGCGGCCGGCAGTGCCGGGATGCGCTGCGCGAGCGCCTCGAGCACGAGCGCGGCACGTGCCCAGACGGCATCCGCGCCGACGGGGCGCGCTCGGTGACGCACGCGCGCACCGGTCGCGGCTCGCGTCGCGACCGTCGGCTCGAGCGCGAGCGNNNNAGCGCCGGCCACGCGTCGAGCAGCGCGTCGCCCGCCGCGACGAGGTCGCGAGCCTCGACGGCGCGCTCGACGGCGCCAGGCACCTCGGTGCCGCTCGCGGCCAGCACCGCCTCGGCGAGCGCTCGCCAGCCGGCCGCGTCGGCCCCGACCCGGTCGCTCGCATCGCGCCACGCCGGCGACGGCCGCGCGGTCTCGACGCGCGCGCCCTCGCCCAGCAGCAGCGGCGCTCCGTCGGCGTCGAGCCGCACCTGCTGCGCGGTCACGCCGCCGACCGCCGCACCCGCCGCGTGGAGCGCCCCGAGCGCGGCCGCGACCGGCGCGAGCGCGGTGACGGCCTCCCCCGGCTGCGGCGAGCCGCGCTCGAGCAGCCAGTCGGCCAGGTCGTGCGGCAGCAGCGGCCGCACGAGCACCACCCCGGCATCGGTCGCGACGTCGAGGATGGGCACGAGGTGCGGGTGGTCGCCGAGCAGGAGCGCCTCTGCCTCGCGGGCGAGCAGCGCCTCCTCGCCGGGCATGCTGCGGTGCAGCTCGACGCCGCTGCCCGCCGCGTCGGCCGCCACCCACACCTCGCGCGTCGCGTCGCGGCGGATCGCACGCACGAGCGAATGCCCTGCGATCGTCGGGGTGCGGTCGTCCTCGTCGTCCACGTCGGCGACCATGCCACCGCGGCACGCGCATCCGGAGCATCTCGAGCGCTGCCTGTGGAGAGCGAGCGGCTCGCGCCCCGGTATCCTTGCACCATGGCACGCGACACCGAGAAGGAGCCCGGCAGGCTCAAGACGATGTGGTCCATCTTCCAGATGACCCGCAAGAACGACCGGGCTGCGCTGCCGCTGATGCTGCTCGCCCTGCTCGGTCCCATCGTGGTCGTCACGGTGCTCGCGATCGTCTTCCGCCAGGACACGCTGTTCCTCATCCTGTGGATCATCAGCGGCGTGCTCATCGGTCTGATGCTCATGATGATGACGCTCACGTGGCGCGCCGAGAAGATCGCGTTCGCGCAGATCGAGGGCCGGCCCGGAGCGGTCGGCGCGGTGCTCAAGAACGGCTTGCGCGGCAACTGGACGACGAGCGAGATGCCCGTCGGCGTCAACCCGCGCACGCAGGACGCGGTCTACCGCGCGGTCGGCAAGCCCGGCGTCGTGCTCATCGCCGAGGGACCGCAGGACCGGGTCTCGCGCCTCCTCTCGGAGGAGAAGCGCAAGGTCAAGCGCATCGTGCCGAACGTGCCCGTCCACGTCATCTCGATCGGCCCCGACTCCGAGCTCGAGCTGCGCAAGCTCACGCGCTCGATGCGGCGCCTCAAGCGCACGCTCAGCCGCGCCGAGGTGATGGCGGTCGCGAACCGGCTCACGTCGCTCGGCCAGTCGAGCCTGCCCATCCCCAAGGGCATCGACCCGCGCCGCGTGCGCCCCGGTCGCCCGCGCTGACGTAACACCGCCGAAACATCGGCGTCACCGGCGGGCAACGGCTCCTGCGTAGCGTCGACGGCACGGCACACGCCCACCCCCAACGCAGTTCAAGGAGCACCATGTTCAAGGATTCGTCCGAGGTCCTCGCCTACATCAAGGACGAGGAGGTGCTCTTCCTCGACATCCGCTTCACGGACCTGCCGGGCGTGCAGCAGCACTTCAACATCCCAGCCTCCACGGTCGACGAGGAGTTCTTCACCGTCGGCCAGCTGTTCGACGGTTCGTCGATCCGCGGCTTCGCGAACATCCACGAGTCCGACATGCAGCTCATCCCGGATGTCACGACGGCGTACATCGACCCGTTCCGCGACAACAAGACGCTCGTGATGATCTTCGACATCTACAACCCGCGCACGGGCGAGATCTACCACCGCGACCCGCGCCAGGTCGCGCACAAGGCGGAGCAGTACCTCGCCTCCACCGGCATCGCCGACACCGCCTTCTTCGCGGCCGAGGCGGAGTTCTACGTCTTCGACGACGTGCGCTACTCGGTGACGCAGAACCAGTCGTTCCACGTCGTCGACTCCGAGGAGGGCGCCTGGAACAGCGGCCGCGTCGAGGAGGGCGGCAACCTCGCCAACAAGACGCCCTACAAGGGCGGCTACTTCCCCGTCTCCCCCGTCGACAAGCAGGCCGACCTGCGCGACGACATGGTGCTGAAGCTCGAGGGCATCGGCCTGCAGGTCGAGCGCAGCCACCACGAGGTGGGCACGGGTGGCCAGGCCGAGATCAACTACCGCTTCAACACGATGGTGAAGGCGGCCGACGAGGTCCTCGCCTTCAAGTACATCATCAAGAACACCGCCGAGCAGTGGGGCAAGACGGCCACGTTCATGCCGAAGCCGCTCTTCGGCGACAACGGCTCGGGCATGCACACGCACCAGTCGCTGTGGCTCGACGGCACGCCGCTCTTCTTCGACGAGAACGGCTACGGCAACCTCTCCGACACCGCTCGCTGGTACATCGGCGGCCTGCTCGCGCACGCTCCCGCGGTGCTCGCGTTCACGAACCCCTCGATCAACTCGTACCGTCGCCTCGTCAAGGGCTTCGAGGCGCCCGTGAACCTCGTCTACTCGGCGGGCAACCGCTCGGCGGCCATCCGCATCCCCATCACAGGGTCGAACCCGAAGGCGAAGCGCATCGAGTTCCGCGCACCCGACGCGGCCTCGAACCCGTACCTCGCGTTCGCTGCCCAGATGATGGCCGGCCTCGATGGCATCAAGAACCGCATCGAGCCGCACGAGCCGGTCGACAAGGACCTCTACGAGCTGCCGCCCGAGGAGGCGAAGGGCATCCCGCAGGTGCCCGGCACGCTCGAGGAGGCGCTCGTCGCGCTCGAGCAGGACCACGAGTTCCTGCTCGAGGGCAACGTCTTCACGAAGGACCTCATCGACACCTGGATCGCGATGAAGCGCGAGACCGAGATCCTGCCGATGGCGCTGCGTCCGCACCCGTTCGAGTTCGAGCTCTACTACGGGGTCTGATCGAGCGGACTCTGGCTGACGCCGCATCGGCTGCAGACGGGGGCCGGGTTCCTTGGGGGGACCCGGCCCCTCTTCGTGCGCGGGGCGCTCTGCGGAGCAGCTTCGGCGGCGCGGTGTGCACGCTGTTGCTGTCTGCGAACGCCAGAGGCAGCAACAGCGTGCACCTCAGGCGCGCTGTGTGCACGCAATTGCGGTTGAGCGGCGGTTCGGGCCGCCACAGCGTGCACCCGCGTCGGCTCGCCGGGCCAAAGCGGAGTCAGACCGCGACGGCGTTGCCGCAGATGCTGCAGACCTCGAGCTCCTCGCGACCCCAGCGCGCGAGCGGGATGAAGAAGAGCGTGAACTGCTTCGCCGTGCGGATGCGGTTCCACACCGTCGTGTTGCCGCAGCGCGCGCACGTGCGCGTCTGGCCGGCGCCGAGGTCGTGCTGCTTGCTGCCGAAGCCGAAGATGAAGAACATCGGGCAAGCGTAGGTGGCGTACCTGCGAGGTCCCGAGGTGTCTCGATGCGCGCCCCCGTGCTGCTCGAGGAGCAGCGGGGTCAGTCCTCGAAGAAGCGGCGGTCGAAGACGCGACGGGCGCGGCGGGTCGCCGCGAGGTAGTGCTCCTCGAGGTCGCGCGCGGAGCCGGCCGGCATGCCGACGAGCCGCGCGACCGCCTCGAGCTCGCCCCGGTCGACGGGCAGCAGGTCGGTCGTGCGCGCTCGCGCGAGCGCGAGGCCGTTGCGGATGCGCGTCGCGAGCGTCCACGCCTCCCGCAGCACCTCGGCGTCGCGGTCCGAGATGAGCTCCTCGCGCGCCGCCGCGGCGAGCGCCTCGAGCGTCGACGGCGTGCGCAGGCTCGGCAGCGCACCCGCGTGCTGCAGCTGCAGCAGCTGCACGAGCCACTCGACGTCGCTGAGCGCCCCGTCGCCGAGCTTGAGGTGCCGCCGCCGGTCGGCGTTCGCCGGCAGCCGCTCCGACTCGACCCGCGCCTTGATGCGGCGCACCTCGCGCACCGCCGACGCCGGGAACTGCGCGACATAGCGGCGCTCGTCGATGACCGTCATGAGGTCGTCGGCGAGCCCGGCGTCGCCCGCGAACGGCCGCGCGCGCAGCAGCGCCTGCGCCTCCCACGGCTCCGACCAGCGCTCGTAGTAGGCGCGGTAGCTGTCGACGGTGCGCACGAGCGGACCCTGGCGCCCCTCGGGCCGCAGCCCCGCATCCATCTCGAACGGCAGGGTCGGGTCGGCGAGCGTCTCCTGCACGCGACGGATGACCGTGGTCGCGACCGCGATCGGGTCGCCCTCTCCGCGGGCGACGTGCAGCACGTCGATGTCGCTGCCGAAGCCGATCTCGCGGCCGCCCGTGCGGCCCATCGTGATGGTCGCGAGCTCGAGCCCCTCGGGCCGGTGGAATCGGATGGCCGCGTCGACGAGCGCCGCGGCGATCGCGCTGAGCGCCGCCCCGACCGCGCTCTCGTCGACGCGCTGCAGCGCGCTCGCGATCGCGACGCGCAAGTGCTCGCGGCGCCGCAGCGAGCGGAGCGCCGTGCGCAGCGCGTCTGCCTCGTCGTGGCGCGCGAGGATCGCGTTCGTCTCGTCGCGCAGGGCCTCCTCGCCGCGCGGTCGCAGCTGGTCGTCGTCGTCGAGCCACGACGCCGCCTCGGGGATGCGCTCCATGAGCTGCGCGATGAGCCGCGACGACGACAGCAGCAGGCTGAGCCGCTTCGCCGCGACGGGCGAGTCGCGCAGCATGCGCAGGAACCAGGGGCTCTCTCCCAGCGCCTCGCTCAAGCGACGGAACGCGAGCAGCCCCATGTCGGGATCGGCGCCCTCGGCGAACCAGCCGAGCAGCACGGGCAGCAGCAGCCGCTGGATCTGCGCTCGGCGGCTCACGCCCGCGGTGAGCTCGCCGATGTGCCCGAGCGCGCCCTTCGCGTCGACGTAGCCCGATGCCTGCAGGCGCCGGATCGCGTGCTCGGGGCTCAGCCGCACGTCCTCGTGGCCGAGCGACGCCATCGCCCCGAGCAGCGGCCGGTAGAAGAGCCGCTCGTGCAGCGTCCGCACGGCGCGCCGCGTCGCCTGCCACTCGCGCTCGAGCGCCTCCGCGTCGGGCAGTCCCGCGGAGCGGGCGAGCCTGCGCAGATCGTCGTCGGCGAGCGGCATGAGGTGCGTGCGCCGCATGCGCCAGAACTGGATGCGGTGCTCGAGCACGCGCAGGAACCGGTAGTGGGCGCCGAACTCGAGCCGGTCGGCGCGGCCGATCGTGCCGCGGGCGGCGAGCGCGTCGAGCGCGTCGAGGGTGCCGCGCTGGCGGAGCGACTCGTCGTCGGCGCCGTGCACGAGCTGCAGCAGCTGCACGGTGAACTCGATGTCGCGCAGACCGCCCGGCCCGAGCTTCAGCTGCCGGGCCACCTCGTCGGCCGGGATGTGCTCCGTCACCCGCTCGCGCATCCGCTGCACCGACTCGACGAAGCCCTCGCGGCTCGACGACTCCCACACCTTCGAGCGCACCGACGCCTCGTACGCGGCGCCGAGCGCCGCGTCGCCCGCGAGGGTGCGTGCCTTGAGCAGCGCCTGGAACTCCCACGACTTCGCCCAGCGGTCGTAGTAGGCGACGTGGGATGCGAGGGTGCGGGTGAGCGCGCCGTCCTTGCCCTCGGGGCGCAGGTTGGCGTCGACCTCCCACAGCGGCGGCGCCGCCTGGAACTGGGCGCACGCCGCGGAGGCCTCGCGCGCGAGGAGCGTGGCGATCTGCGTCGCCTTCGAGTCGTCGAGGTCGTCGGCCTCGTGCACGAAGATCACGTCGACGTCGCTGATGTAGTTGAGCTCGCGCGCACCCGCCTTGCCCATGCCGATGATCGCGAGCCGCACGCGGTCCGCGTCGTCGCCGAAGCGCTCGCGCGCCGCGGCGCGCGCGATCGCGAGGCCCGCCTCGAGCGCGGCGGCCGCGAGGTCGGCGAGCGCCGCCGAGACGACGTCGACCGACGCTGCCGGGTCGTCGAGCCCGAGGTCCCACGCGACGAGCTCGGTGAGGTGGCGGCGGTAGCGCCCTCGCATCGCCGCGATCGCCGCGTCGCGCGGCATCGTGGCGACGCCGCCCTCGGCCGCGACCGACGCGAGCAGGCTCGCCCGGTACTCGTCCGCGGCCGCTGGCTCCGAGGGCCGGGCGGCCACCTCGATGTCCTCGGCGTGCCGCTGGAGGTGCTCGGCGATGCCCATCGAGCCGCCGAGCACGCGCAGCAACGACGCGCGCGCCTCCGGGTCGTCGAGCGCGTCGCCGAGGTCGACCTCGGCGCGCACGAGCCGCACGAGCATCTGCAGCGCCGTGTCGGGGTCGGCGGAGTGCGCGCACTCCTCGACGAGCCCGTGGAGCGACTCCGGCAGCTCGGCGATGCAGGCCTCTGCCCTGCTCGGCTCGCGGAACCCCAGGCGCGCGAGGCGCGTCCGGGGCGACGGGATGCGCATCGGCTAGAGCGTCAGCAGGTTCGACTCGAGCTCGACGCGGGTGACCTGCGCGCGGTAGCGGGTCCAGTCCTCGCGCTTGTTGCGCAAGAAGTACGAGAACACCTGCTCGCCGAGCGTCTCGGCGACGAGCTCCGACTCCTCCATCGCGCCGATCGCCCGGTCGAGGCTCGCGGGCAGCGGCGTGAAGCCGAGCGCCCTGCGCTCCTTGTCGGTCAGCTGCCAGATGTCGTCGACGGCCTCGTCGGGCAGGTCGTAGCCCTCCTCGATGCCCTTGAGGCCTGCGGCGAGCAGCACCGAGAACGCGAGGTAGGGGTTGGCGGCCGAGTCGAGCCCGCGGTACTCGATGCGGGCCGACTGCGCCTTGTTCGGCTTCGAGAGCGGCACCCGCACGAGCGCCGAGCGGTTGTTGTGGCCCCAGCTGACGTAGCTGGGCGCCTCATCGCCGGACCACATGCGCTTGTAGGAGTTGACGTACTGGTTCGTCACGGCGGTGAACTCGGGCGCGTGGTGCAGCAGCCCCGCCATGAACTGGCGGCCGATCTTCGAGAGCCGGTACTGGCCGGATGCGTCGTAGAAGGCGTTGCGCTCGCCCTCGAAGAGCGACAGGTGCGTGTGCATGCCGCTGCCAGGCTGGCCCTCGAAGGGCTTCGGCATGAAGGTGGCGTAGACGCCCTCCGACTGCGCGACCTCCTTGACGACGGTGCGGAAGGTCATGATGTTGTCGGCGGTCGAGAGCGCGTCGGCGTACCGCAGGTCGATCTCGTTCTGACCGGGGCCCGCCTCGTGGTGGCTGAACTCCACCGAGATGCCGATGTCCTCGAGCATGCGCACGCTCGCGCGGCGGAAGTCGTGCGCGGTGCCGCCGGGCACGTTGTCGAAGTAGCCGGCGCGGTCGACGGGCTGCGGGTTCGCGACATCCGCCGACTTCAGCAGGTAGAACTCGCACTCCGGGTGCGTGTAGAAGCTGAAGCCGCGGTCGGCCGCCTTCGCGAGCGTGCGCTTGAGCACGTGGCGGGGGTCGGCGGCGGCCGGCTGGCCGTCGGGCGTCGAGATGTCGCAGAACATGCGGGCGGTCGGGTCGACCTCGCCGCGCCACGGGAGGATCTGGAAGGTCGACGGGTCGGCCTTCGCGATCACGTCGGCCTCGGAGGAGCGCGAGAGCCCCTCGATCGACGAGCCGTCGATGCCGAGCCCCTCGGTGAAGGCGCCCTCGACCTCGGCGGGCGCGATCGCCACCGACTTGAGCGTGCCGAGCACATCCGTGAACCAGAGGCGCACGAACTTGACGCCGCGCTCCTCGATCGTGCGCAGCACGAAGTCCCGCTGCTTGTCCATCCCGCACCTCTCTCTGCCTCCCCACAGGCTAGTGGGCGAGAGCCTCGGGTTAGGCTCGATGGCATGGCACAGAGTGGTCCGGCAGAGACCGGTCAGACGCAGGCGGAGCAGCCCTCGGGCGCGAGCGCGAGGGATGGCGCGGCGGAGGTCGCGGCGCCCTACGGCGGCGGGTCCGGCGGACCGAAGCGCGTGCGGACGCGGCACTTCTCGCAGGCGAAGCGCGACGGCGTGAAGATCGTCGGGCTCACGAGCTACGACTACCTCTCGGCCGGCATCTTCGACCGCGCGGGCATCGACTTCCTGCTCGTCGGCGACTCCGCGGGCAACACGGTCTTCGGCTACGACACGACGCTCCCGGTGACGGTCGACGAGCTCATCCCTCTCACCCGTGCCGTCGCGCGCGCCGCGAAGCGGGCGCTCGTCGTCGCCGACCTGCCGTTCGGCTCGTACGAGACGAACCCGCGCGAGGCCGTGCACACGGCGATCCGCTTCATGAAGGAGACGGGCGCCCACGCCGTCAAGCTCGAGGGCGGCGAGCGCTCGGCCGAGCAGATCCGGCGCATCGTCGAGGCCGGCATCCCCGTGATGGCGCACATCGGCTACACCCCGCAGTCGGAGCATGGGCTCGGCGGCCACGTCATCCAGGCGCGCGGCGACGCCGGCGCCGAGCAGCTGCTGCGCGACGCGAAGGCCGTCGAGGAGACAGGCGCGTTCGCCGTCGTGCTCGAGATGGTGCCGTCGGAGTCGGCGCGGCGCGTGACCGAGGCGCTGTCGATCCCGACGATCTCGGTCGGCGCCGGTCCGCACTGCGACGGCCAGCTGCTGGTCTGGAGCGACTGGGCGGGCTTCACGAGCGGCCGGATCCCGAAGTTCGTCAAGCAGTACGCGCAGCTCGCGCAGACGCTCGAGGAGGCTGCGGTGTCGTTCCGCGAGGACGTGGCGAGCGGGTCGTACCCGGCGCCGGAGCACGAGTACGAGTAGCCGATGCGCATCGCACTGCTGCTGCGCGGCGTGAACGTCGGCGGGGTGACCGTGAAGTCGGCCGACCTGCGGTCGGTGCTGACGGCTGCGGGGCTCGGCGACGTCGTGACGGTGCTGGCGAGCGGCAACGCGGTCGTGACCGCGAGGAGCGCGACCGCCGCGGCTGCGGTCGCGGAGGCGGCGCTCGAGGAGCGGTACGGGCGACGCATCCGTGTGCTCGGGATCGCGATCGAGGCGCTGCAGGAGATCATCGACGGCTATCCGCACGGCGAGGACGACGAGCGCACGCCCTACGTCATCTTCGAGCTCGAGCCCGGTGTCGTCGATGCGCTCTCAGCGATCGAGACGGCGGAGGAGGAGGCGACCGCGAGGGGCGAGGGCGTCCTCTACTGGTCGAACCCGAAGGGCACGACGCTCACCAGCGGCTTCGCGAAGGCGTCGGAGCGCGTGGGGAAGGGGTCGAAGGATGCGACGACGACCCGCAACCTGCGGACGCTGCGGAAGGTCATCGCGGCGGCGTGACCCGCTGGTCGAGCCGCACGGCGCCCCTGGGCGCCGCGCGAGTCGAGACCACACCGCGCGCCTCAGGGGTTGGTCTCGACTCGGGCGGGGCGCTGGGCGGCCCCGACCGGCTCGACCAGCAGCGGCTCAGCCGGCGGGCGGGACGTCCTTCGTGCCGCCGCTGCGCGTGCCCCAGTCGTCGGCCGCGGCTTCCTCCGCAGCCCACTGCTGGGAACGCTGCTTGATGATCTCCGGTGCTCGCGCAGCCTCCTCGCGGGTCTTGAACGGCCCCGCTCGGTCGTAGCCCGGCGAGACCATGCCCTCCTCGACGACGCCCGTCTCGAGGTTGTACCAGTACTCGGCAGCGTTCATGCGCCCGAGTGTAGGCGACCCTCCTCGGCACGCCCAGAGCGCCCGGAACCGTCGCTGTCGCCGCCTCGCCGCGCTCGACCGCGGCGATCGTGCGTGGAGCGCGCCGCGGACGCGCGCCGCCGTGCCAGCGCAGCTGCGTCCCGACCGCGGCGCGGCGCGTCACGGCGTGGGCATCCCGCCGTTGACGTGCAGCGTCTCGCCGAGCACGTAGCTCGACTCCGCAGAGGCGAGGAAGACGTACGCGGGCGCGAGCTCGGCCGGCTGGCCTGCGCGACCGATGGGCGTCTGCTCGCCGAACTCGGGCAGCGCCTCGGTCGGCTGGCCGCCCGCCGTCTGGAGCGGCGTCCACACGGGACCGGGCGCGACGACGTTCACGCGGATGCCGCGGGGCGCGAGCTGCTGCGAGAGCGCCTTGCTCATCGTGTTCATCGCCGCCTTCGTCGTGGCGTAGTCGACCAGGTGCTCGGAGGGCTGGTACGCCTGGATCGACGAGGTCGCGATGATCGACGACCCCGGCGGCATGTGCGGCACCGCGTCCTTCGTGAGCCAGAAGAGCGGGTAGACGTTCGTCTTGAAGGTCTCGTCGAACTGCTCGTCGGTGAGGTCCTCGAGCTGCTCGACGAACTGCTGCTTGCCGCCGTTCGAGACGAGGATGTCGAGGCCGCCGAGGCGCTCGACCGTCGTGCGCACGAGCTCGGAGCAGTAGCCGCGGTCGGTGAGGTCGCCGGGGATCGCGACCGCGGTGCGGCCCGCCTCCTCGATGAGCGCCACGATCCGCTGCGCGTCGCTCTCCTCCTCGGGCAGGTACGAGATGGCGACGTCGGCGCCCTCGCGCGCGAACGCGATCGCGGTCGCCGCGCCGATGCCCGAGTCGCCGCCCGTGATGAGCGCCTTGCGCCCCTCGAGGCGGCCGGTGCCGCGGTAGGTCCCCTCACCGAGGTCGGCGCGGTCGCGCATGCCCGAATCGAGACCGGGTCCGTCCTGCGAGATCGGCTCCGTCGAGATGTCGGCGTAGAGCTTGGTCGGGTCCTGGAACGTGTACTGATCAGCCATGCGGCGACCCTACGGAGGCCGCCTGACGTGGCCTTGGAGCGCACGCTCGGCTCATGTCCAGCGTCTGCCGAGCGGCCGCATGGGGTCCGGCCGGCGCCCCGGGCACCTGCGCGCCGGTGCCTAGGATGGGAGCATGCCGAAGGATGCGACTGGTCACCTGATCCCCGGCCGCATCGGCCGCGAGCAGCCCGTCGACACCTCGATCGCCCGCCCCGAGTACGTCGGCCGGCCGGCGCCGGCCAAGCACGTCGGCGGCGACGTCTACGACGAGGAGACGATCGATCGCATCCGCGCCGCCGGCACCATCGCGGCGGATGCGATCGCGGCCGTCGGCGCCGCCGTGCGGCCGGGCGTGACGACCGACGAGCTCGACCGCATCGGCCACGAGTACGTCACCGGCCACGGCGCCTACCCGTCGACGCTCGGCTACCGCGGCTTCCCGAAGTCGGTGTGCTCGAGCGTCAACGAGGTCGTCTGCCACGGCATCCCCGACGACACGGTGCTCGAGCACGGCGACATCGTGAACATCGACATCACCGCCTACCGCGACGGCGTGCACGGCGACTCGAACCGCACGTTCATCGTCGGCGAGGCGAGCGACGAGGTGGCGCAGCTCGTCAAGCGCACCGAGGAGGCGCTGCGGCGCGGCATCAAGGCGGCGATGCCCGGGCGGCGCGTGAACGTCATCGGTCGCGCGATCGAGATGTACGCGAAGCGCTTCGGCTACGGCGTCGTGCGCGACTTCACCGGGCACGGCGTCGGCACGTCGTTCCACTCGGGGCTCATCATCCCCCACTACGACACCGACCGCTTCGACACCGAGATCGTGCCCGGCATGGTCTTCACGATCGAGCCGATGCTCACGCTCGGGACGCACGAGTGGGAGGGCTGGGACGACGACTGGACGATCGTCACGCGCGACCGCTCGATCACCGCCCAGTTCGAGCACACGATCGTCGTGCGCGAGACTGGCGCCGAGATCCTCACGCTCCCGTCGGCCTGAGCGGGCCGCCGCCGGATCGGTCGCAGCCGCGATCCGTGGCAGGATGCGAGCCGTGACCAAGTCGAAGCACCAGGCCATCGGCGTCGACATCGGCGGGACGGGCGTCAAGGCCGCCCTCGTCGACGTCCAGTCGGGCGAGCTCCTCAGCGACCGCATCAAAGTCCCGACGCCGGCGGGCGGGGAGCCCGACGCCATCCGCGACGCGGTCGTCGAGCTCGTCGAGCGGCTCGCCGCGCACGAGTCGACGCCGATCGGCGTCACGTTCCCCGCGATCGTGCGCCACGGCCGCACCATGAGCGCGGCGAACGTCTCGAAGGCGTGGATCGGCCTCGAGGCGGAGCGGCTCTTCGAGCAGGCCCTCGGCCGCGACATCCACTTCGTCAACGACGCGGATGCGGCTGGCTTCGCCGAGGACCACTACGGCGCGGCGAAGGATGCCTCGGGCCTCGTCATCATGACGACGCTCGGCACCGGGATCGGCGGGGCGTTCATCTACGACGGCGTGCTGATCCCGAACGCCGAGCTCGGGCACCTCGAGCTCGACGGCCACAACGCCGAGTCCCGGGCCTCGAACAAGGCTCGCGAGCGCGAGGAGCTCAGCTGGGAGGCGTGGGCCGAGCGGCTGCAGCGCTACTACAGCCACCTGGAGTTCCTCTTCTCGCCCGACCTGTTCGTGGTCGGCGGCGGCGTCTCGAAGTCGTCCGACAAGTTCCTGCCGCTGCTGCAGCTCGCGACGCCGATCGTGCCCGCGAAGCTGCGCAACAACGCCGGCATCATCGGCGCTGCCGCGCTCGCGCGCGGCGTGTGACGCTGCGCTGACCGCCGGGCTGCTGCCCGGCCGCCTGCGCATGCTGGGCAATCTGTGATCGTCTGCGTTTCTCTTGTTCTGTCTGTGCTTCGGTGCTAGCGTGCTCGCATGGAGTCACCGATGCTCGCCACCCAGCGCCGCGACGCGATCGCCGAGCGCGTCCTGAAGGATGGGCGCGTGCTCGTCGCCGGCCTCGCCCGCGAGCTCGGCATCACCGCCGAGACGGTGCGCCGCGACCTCGACGCGCTCGAGCAGGCCGGCGTCGCGCGGCGCGTGCACGGCGGCGCCGTCAGCGCGAGCCGCTCGAGCCTCGTCGAGACGGCGGTCGCCGAGCGCCAGGACGCGAACGCCGACGGCAAGCGCCGCATCGCCCGGCTCGCGTGCGAGCGGCTGCTCGCCTCGGGCGCCACGAGCCTGCTGCTCGACGCCGGCACGACGACCGCCGCGCTCGCCGCCGAGCTCGTCGCCACGTGGCCGGGCGCGGGCGGACCCCGGCTCGTCGTCGCCACGCACTCCCCCGCGATCGCCCAGCTGCTCGCCGCCCACCCGTCGATCGAAGTCCACGCGATCGGTGGCCGCATCCGTGCCGTGACCGGCGCCGCCGTCGGCGCTCAGACCGTGCTCGCGATCGCCGCCCTCCGCCCCGATGTCGTCATCCTCGGCACGAACGGCCTCGACGCCTCCGGTGCCACGACCCCCGATCCCGACGAGGCCGCCGTGAAGGCGGCGATCGTGGCCGCCGGCCGTCGCGTCGCCGTGCTCGCCGACGCGACGAAGCTCGGCGAGGCGTCGCTGTGCCGGTTCGCGGCGCTCGAGCAGATCGACGTGCTCCTCACCGACGCGGCGCCCGACGCCGCACTCGCCGCCGCCCTCGATGACGCGGGATGCGAGGTGCAGGTCGCATGATCCTCACCGTGACGCTCAACCCATCCATCGACCGCACGATCGAGCTCGCCTCGCCCCTCGAGCGGGGCGCGGTGCAGCGGTCCGCTGCCGCGGCCGTCGAGGTCGCCGCGGGCAAGGGCGTGAACGTGACGCGGGTGCTGACCGCGGCCGGCGTCCCCTCCCGCGCGATCGTCGTCGCTCGCGACGACGATCGCTTCGCCGCCCTGCTCGCGGCCGACGGCGTCGACGCCGTGCACGTGCCGGTCGATGCATCCGTGCGCACGAACCTCGCGATCACCGAGCCGGACGGCACGACGACGAAGGTGAACGAGCCCGGTGCGCCGCTCGACGAGCGGGCGATCGCCGCCCTGCTCGCCGCGGTCCGCGCCGAGGCGGTCGGCGCGGCGTGGCTCGTCGTGGCCGGCTCCCTGCCCACGGGCGCGCGGCCCGACCTCGTCGTCGACGTCATCGACGCCGCGCGCGGTGCCCGACCCGGCATCCGCGTCGCCGTCGACAGCTCGGGGGCGCCGCTCGCCGCCGCCGTCGCCGCGGGCGGCATCGACCTCGCCAAGCCGAACGACGAGGAGCTCGAGGAGCTCCTCGGCCTCGCGCACGGCGCGATCGACGGCGTCGGTGCAGCGGCGGGC
>NZ_BAAAKK010000001.1:353457-355878 GCF_039527715.1 Agrococcus citreus | reverse complement strand
GTCGGCCGCGCCGTCGGCTCGGTGCTGCTGACGCTCGGCGGCGATGGCGCGATCCTCGCCGACAAGACGACCGTGCTGCGCGCGACCCCGCCGCCGACGATCGTGCGCTCGACCGTGGGCGCCGGCGCCGCGAGCCTCGCCGGCTGGCTCATCGCTCGCGCGCGCGGCGACGACGGCGCCGTGCCGCTCCGCCAGGCCGTCGCGCACGGCTCCGCCGCGGCGGCGATGCCCGGCACCGGCTTCCCCGCCCCCGCCGACGCCGACGCGGCCCGCGTCGACGTCGAGCGCATCGACCCGTCGGCCGCCTCGACCGACGACCCCTCCACCGAACCCACCCCCACCGCGGCATCCGTCGCCGACTGCCAGGAGCACTGATGCCCCAGATCCTCTCCCCCGACCTCGTGTTGCTCGACGCCGACCTCGGCGCCGACAAGGAGGCCGTCATCCGGTCGCTCGCAGCGCGGGCCGCCGATACCGACCGCGTCGCCGACGGCGAGGCGCTCGCCGCCGCGGTGCTCGAGCGCGAGGCACTGACGCCGACCGGCATGGGCGCCGGCATCGCGATCCCCCACTGCAAGTCGGCGGCCGTGCTCGAGCCGAGCCTCGCGTTCGCCCGGCTCAGCCCGGCGGTCGACTTCGGCGCGCCCGACGGCCCCGCCGACCTCGTGTTCATGATCATGGCGCCCGACGGTGCCGCCGAGACGCACCTCGCGGTGCTCTCACGGCTCGCGGGCTCGCTCATCGACGAGCAGTTCACCGACGCGCTGCGGGCCGCCTCGAGCCCCGCAGACGTCGTGGCGCTCGTCGAGGGCGTCGTCGCCGACCGCGACGAGACCGATGCGGCACCGGCCGCCGAGGGCGCACGCAGCGTCGTCGCCGTCACCGCGTGCCCGACCGGCATCGCCCACACCTACATGGCGGCGGATGCGCTCAAGGCCGCCGCCGAGCGCGCGGGCGTGCGCATCGCCGTCGAGACGCAGGGATCGAGCGGCACGACGCGCCTGGACCCCGAGGTGATCGCCGCGGCCGACGCCGTGATCTTCGCCGTCGACGTCGACGTCCGTGAGCGCGGCCGCTTCGCCGGCAAGCCCTTCGTGCAGGTGCCGGTGAAGCGCGGCATCGACGCGCCCGACGCCCTCATCCAGGAGGCGCTCGGCCACGCCGACGACCCGACCGGCCCGCGGCTCGCGGGCGGCGCCGAGGGCGAGTCGGGGGCGAGCGAGACGGGCAGCCGCTCGCTGGGCGGCACCGTCAAGCGAGCGCTGCTCACGGGCGTCAGCTACATGATCCCCTTCGTCGCGGGCGGCGGCCTGCTGCTCGCGCTCGGGTTCCTGCTCGGCGGCTTCGAGATCGCGTTCGGCGTCGAGGGCACCTCGCTCTCGACCGCGCAGGACGTCGCGCTCAGCTCGACGCTCTGGAACCTGCCCGACGGCGGGCTGCTCTACTACCTCGGCTGCGTCGCGTTCGCGATCGGCCAGGCGTCGATGGGCTTCCTCGTGCCGGCGCTCGCCGGCTACATCGCCTACGGCATCGCCGACCGGCCCGGCATCGCGCCCGGCTTCGTCGCGGGTGCCGTCTCGGGCCTCATGGGCGCCGGCTTCCTCGGCGGCATCGTCGGCGGTCTGCTCGCGGGCCTCGCGGCATGGTGGATCGGCACCTGGCGCGTGCCGCAGTGGATGCGCGGCCTCATGCCCGTCGTCATCATCCCGCTGCTCGCGTCGATCTTCGCGTCAGGCCTCATGGTCGTGCTGCTCGGCGGGCCGATCGCGAGCCTCTCGAACGCGCTCACCGACTTCCTCAGCGGGCTGAGCGGCACGGCGGCGATCCTGCTGGGCCTGCTGCTCGGCACGATGATGGCGTTCGACCTCGGCGGCCCCGTCAACAAGGTCGCGTACGCGTTCGCGGTCGCGGGCCTCTCGGAGGGCTCCCCCGAGAACCCGGCGCCCTGGATGATCATGGCCACCGTCATGGCCGCGGGCATGGTGCCGCCGCTCGGCATGGCCCTCGCGACGGTCATCGACCGGAAGCTCTTCACGAAGGCCGAGCAGGAGAACGGCAAGGCCGCGTGGCTGCTGGGCGCGTCGTTCATCTCGGAGGGCGCGATCCCGTTCGCGGCCGCCGACCCGCTGCGCGTCATCCCGGCGTCGATCCTCGGCGCCGCGACGACCGGTGCGATCTCGATGGCAGCGGGCGTGACGAGCCAGGCGCCGCACGGCGGCATCTTCGTCTTCTTCGCGATCGGCAACATCGGCATGTTCATCGTGTCGATCGTCGTCGGCGCGATCGTGACGGGGCTCGCCGTCGTGGCGCTCAAGCGCTGGGCGCGCCGCGCCCCGGTGGTCGACGCCGCGGCCGAGCCCGCGCTCGTCGCCGCCTGACGCATCCGCCGAGCGCACAGGACGCGGCGCACCGCTCCCCGAG
>NZ_BAAAKK010000001.1:351565-353417 GCF_039527715.1 Agrococcus citreus | reverse complement strand
GAGCTCGTGCGTGGAGGCGAACCGGCCGGCCGATACGCCGGGTTCTGTCGTGGACGGCCATCTCTCTACGGGATGCATTGCTGCAGCCCTCTAGCGACCTACCCGCGGACGGGACGAGCAGCCCCATGGTCCGCTGTCTGGTCTTGCTCCGGGCGAGGTTTGCCTAGCCGCCGCGCTCGCACGCGACGCTGGTGGGCTCTTGCCCCACCGTTTCACTCCTGGCCGGCCCGGGTCGAACCCTGACCGGTGGACCTGTTCTCTGTTGCACTTTCTCGCGGGTTGCCCCGGGTGGACGTTATCCACCGCCCTGCTCTGCGGAGCCCGGACGTTCCTCGGCGCGGTGCCCGGGGGCCCCGCGACGCGGCCGCCTAGCCGACCGGTTCGCGCTCCCAGGGTAGCGCGGGCGTCGGCCGTCAGGCGGCCGCAGTCTCGGGTCGCGCGAGCCGCTTGCGGTAGTAGGCGGTCGCGTGGAGGGGCCGACCGCCGAAGCGCGAGAACTGGCGCGCGGAGCCCGGGTTCTGCCGCCCCACCGGCGTCGACCGCAGCGTGGTGCAGCCGAGCTCGGCGAGGTTCGCGTGCAGGCGACGACTCAGCAGCGAGACGATGCCCTTGCCCTGCGCGTCGGGTCGCGCGCCCTGGATGACGAGCACCGCCTCCCGGCGCAGGGCGGCTCGGCGGGCGATGAGCGACCACACCTCCTGCGCCCGGAGGCGACCGCCCGAGCGCTGCAGGAGCGGCGCCGCGTCGAGCACGGCGACGACGAAGGCGACCGGCAGATCCTCCTCGTCGCGAGCGATGAGGAAGAGCCCCGGCTCGTGCAGCAGCCCGAGCCCGCGCGTCTGGACGCGCAGCTCCGCGCGCGTGAACGGCGTGTAGTACGGCAGCAGCGCGAACGAGTCGTTGAGCAGCGGCAGCAGCGCGCGCAGGCCACGACCGAGGCCGAGGCGGCTCACCTCGTCGATGCGGATGCCGGCCGCGTCGAGCTCTGCCTCGGTCGGACCGTCCTCGTCGACGACGTCGACGACCCACGTGTCGGCCTCGTACCAGCGGCGCATGCCGCGAGCCTCGAGCGCCTCGGGCAGCCACGGCGGGTTCCAGGGCGCGTCGAGGAAGGCGCGCTCCTCGAACCCCGCGGTGATGACGCCTCCCGACTGGTTGGGCAGCAGCTGCGCGGGTCCGAAGAGCTCCTCGGCACCGGCAGCGAGCGCGCGCGCCTCGATCGCGTCGAGGAGCGTCGCGAGGGCCGCGGGCCCCTCCGCCTCGAGCGCGCCGAAGACGAGGGCGCGGGTGCCGAGCCGCGCATCCAAGCGGTCGTCGCGGTGGGCGATCGCGCGGCCGACCGGTCGATCGTCGTCGAGGGCGAGCAGCATCGTGATGGGGTGCGGGTGCGGATGCCGTCCCCGGTGCCAGGCGCGCACGGTGCGCTCGGCGAGCGGCACAGCCATGCCGCCGTGGGTCTCGTGGCCGAGGCGCACGAACGTGTCGAGGCTCGCCTCGTCGGCGACCTCGACGACCCTCACCGCGGCACCCCCATGCCGCATGGTACGACGACCTCCGCCGCCGCACGAAGGGCGCGGCGCGAGCGATCCGGCGGCTGCCTAGAGGCCGCTCTCCTCCGTGCGCACGAGGATCGCCGACGAGTTCGGGTCGAGGATGACCTCGTCGTCGGGCGTCTGGCGGATCTGGTGCAGCTCGTTCGCGTTGAGCTGCACACCGGATGCCGCCGAGGTGCCGTGCTGCAGCAGGGTCGCGCCGATGCCGTAGCGCTCGCGCTGGCGGTCGTAGAGCGCGAGCAGGTCGGCCGGCACCGCCTTGCTGCGGTCGGCGCGCTCGGCGCGCGCCTCCTCGAGCT
>NZ_BAAAKK010000001.1:320927-351556 GCF_039527715.1 Agrococcus citreus | reverse complement strand
CGAGACCGGCGGCGACCTCGGCGCGCTCGGCGTCGAGCCGGTCGCGCTCCTCGCGCGCGGCGGCCGCCTCGGCGCGGGCCGACGCGAGCGCGGCGGCGGCATCCTCCTGCGCCTGCATCGCCTCGAGCTGAAGGTCCTCGAGCGTCGATCGGCGCCGCTCGAGCGTCTCGATCTCGTGCTCGGTCGCGCTGGCCGTCTTCGCGTCCTTGACCGTCTGCAGCCGCTGCTGGTCGCGCGCGAGGCGCGCCTCGACGGTCGTGACGTCGCTCTCGATGCGCGCGACCTCGGAGGTCGCGTCGTCGTGCGCGCCGAGCCGGTCGAGCACCGCGCGGTCGAGCGTCGCGAGCAGCACGTCGAGCTCGTCGATCCGCTTGGTCTGCGGCAGCGCCTTCGCCTTCGCGGTGAGCCGCACGATGCGGGTGTCCACGTCCTGGAGCGTCAGCAGCCGTCGCTGGTCGCCGTTCGTCGCCTTCAGTGCCATGCCTGCTCCTCCTGCGGGACCGCGAAGTCCCATGGGTCTGTCCTGATGTCGCTCACGAGCACCTCGACGCCCGGCAGCGCGGCGCGCAGCTGCTCGGCGGCGGGCCGCAGCCAGAGCGACTCGCTCGCCCAGTGCGACACGTCGACGAGCGCGGGGCCCTCGCCTGCCGCGTGGCGCTCGCGCGCGTCGGATGCGGGGTGGTGCCGCAGGTCGCTCGTGATGTAGACGTCGGCGTCGGCGACCGCGCGCTCGCGCAGCAGCGAGTCGCCCGCGCCGCCGCAGATGGCGACGCGCTGCACGAGCCGTGCGGGGTCGCCCGCGGCGCGCAGGCCGCCGGCGACGGCGGGCACGAGGCCCGCGAGCGTGCGGACGAGCTCGCCGAGGGCGACGGGCTGCGGCAGGTCGCCGACGCGGCCGAGGCCGAGCGCCTCGTCGACGCGGTTGACGACGATGGGCGCGGTGCCGGTGAGCCCGAGCATCGAGGCGAGCTCGCCGCTCGTGCCGCGGTCGACCGCATCGGCGTTCGTGTGCGCCGCGAGCAGCGCGACGCGAGCGCGCACGAGCCGAGTGATGACGCGGCCGGCCGGCGTCGTCGCGGCGACGCTCGTGGCGCCGCGCAGCAGCAGCGGGTGGTGCACGAGCAGGAGGTCGGCGCCTCGGTCGACGGCCTCGGCGGCCGTCGCCCCGACGGCGTCGACGGCGAGCAGCACGCGCTCGACGGGGTCGGCGGGATCGCCCGCGATGAGCCCGACGGCGTCCCAGTCCGCGGCGGTCGCAGCCGGCCAGAGCGACTCGACCGCGCGCTGGACCTCTGCGACGCTCGTCATGCGCCCCATCCTACGGACGCGCGCAGCGCCCGGGTGCCGCTGCGCCGGGCACGAGCGGGCAGGCACCGGCGGACACGGCCTCCGGCGGACGGGCTCAGCGCGGCGGCATCCGCAGCGCGCCGTCCATCCGGATCGTCTCGCCGTTGAGGTAGTCGTGCTCGATGACCGCGACCGCGAGCTGCGCGAACTCGTCGGGTCGCGCGAGCCGGGCGGGGAACGGCACGGTCGCCTCGAGCGCGTCCCGCACCTCGGTGCCGATGCCGGCCATCATCGGGGTGTCGACGACGCCGGGGGCGATGGTCATGACGCGGATGCCGTGGCGGGCGAGGTCGCGCGCGGCGGGCAGCGTCATGGCAGCGACCGCGCCCTTCGAGGCGCTGTAGGCGGCCTGGCCGATCTGGCCGTCGAAGGCGGCGACCGATGCGGTCTGCACGACGATGCCGCGCTGGCCGTCGCTGCGCTGCGCCTCGCTCCCGTGGCCGTCTTCCCCGTGGCCGCCGCCGTCGAGCGGCTCGGTCTCGGCGATGCGCGCGGCGGCGAGCCGCAGCACCTGGAAGCTGCCGAAGAGGTTGATGGCGATCGTGCGCTCGAACGAGGTCTGGTCGTGGGGGCCGTCGCGGCCGATGAGGCGCTTGCCCGTCGCGATGCCCGCGCACGAGACCGCGATGCGCAGGGGCGCGAGCGCCGAGGCCTCGTCGACCGCGCGCTGCACGTCGGCCTCGACGGTCACGTCGCCCGGCACGAGGCGGATGCCGTCGGGCGTCGCCCCGGCGGACGCCGCGCGCTCGACCGCGGCGGGCAGGTCGAGGCCCACGACGAGCGCGCCCCGCGCGGCGAGGGCGGCGGCCGTCGCCGCGCCCAGCCCCGACGCCGCTCCCGTCACGAGTGCGGCTGCACCACGGATCTCCACATCGACCTCCTCGTCGTCGCGCCGATCGGCGCTCGTGAGCCTGGACGGGATCGAACCGCCGACATCCTCGGTGTAAACGAGGCGCTCTGCCAGCTGAGCTACAGGCTCCGGCGATGGAACGCTACCCGAGGTTCGCGAGGGCCTCGCGGTAGGCGTCCATGTCGCGCGATGCGGAGGGGCTCACGCGGAACTGCGCGGCGATCCTGCCGTCGCGGTCGATGACGTAGGTGGCGCGCGTCGCGACGCCGCGCTCGGGGAGGAACGCGTCGTACGCCTGCGCGACGGCCCCGTGCGGCCAGAAGTCGCTCAGCAGGCGGAAGCCCAGCCCCTCCTGCTCGGCGAACACGCGCAGCGACGCGGCCGTGTCGACCGAGATGGCGAGCACCTCGGCGTCGGCGTCCTCGAACGCGCCGAGCTCGTCGCGGATCTCGCACAGCTCGCCGGTGCAGCGGCCCGTGAACGCGGCCGGGTAGAAGACGAGCACCACGGGACGGCCGCGGAGCTCGGAGAGCGTGACCGCCTCGCCCGTGTGGTCGGAGAGGGTGAAGTCGGGCGCTGCGTCGCCGATCTGGAGTGCCATGCGCCCATCGTGCCAGAGCCGCCCGGGGCGCGACCCGCGCACACGTCGGCGGTGCGGCGCGGTGGATAGAGTGGATGCGCGGACGCGCGCACCCAGGGCGCCGCGAGAATCGACGTCAGGAGCATCGGTGCTGAACGACCAGGACCCCTACTCGGGCCACACGGACGACATGGATCCCAGCGAGACCGCTGAGTGGCAGGAGTCGCTGTCGCAGCTCGTCGCCGCGAACGGCAGCGAGCGCGGTCGCGAGATCATGCTCAGCCTGCTGAAGCGCTCCAAGGAGCTGCACCTCGGCGTGCCCATGGTGCCGACGACCGACTACATCAACACGATCTCGCCCGACAACGAGCCCGAGTTCCCGGGCGATGAGGCGATCGAGCGCACCTACCGCCGGTGGATCCGCTGGAACGCGGCCGTCATGGTGCACCGCGCGCAAGCGCCGGGCATCGGCGTCGGCGGCCACATCTCGACCTACGCGTCGTCGGCATCGCTCTACGAGGTGGGCCTCAACCACTTCTTCCGCGGCCAGGACCACCCGGGCGGTGGCGACCAGATCTTCTTCCAGGGCCACGCATCCCCCGGCATGTACGCCCGCGCGTTCCTCGAGGGCCGCTTGAGCGAGCACCAGATGGACGCGTTCCGCCAGGAGAAGTCGAAGGCGCCGAACGGCATCCCCTCGTACCCGCACCCGCGGATGATGCCCGACTTCTGGCAGTTCCCGACCGTGTCGATGGGCCTCGGCCCGATCGGCGCCATCTACCAGGCGCAGGCCAACCGCTACCTCGCGAACCGCGGCATCAAGGACGTCGCCGACTCGCAGGTGTGGGCGTTCCTCGGCGACGGCGAGATGGACGAGGTCGAGTCGCGCGGCGCGCTGCAGCTCGCCGCGAACGACGGCCTCGACAACCTGAACTTCGTCATCAACGCCAACCTCCAGCGCCTCGACGGCCCGGTGCGCGGCAACGGCAAGATCATCCAGGAGCTCGAGTCGTTCTTCCGCGGCGCGGGCTGGAACGTCATCAAGGTCGTCTGGGGACGCGAGTGGGACGACCTGCTCGCCCGCGACGACGACGGGGCGCTCCGCGACCTCATGAACGCGACGCCCGACGGCGACTACCAGACCTACAAGGCCGAGTCGGGGCTGTTCGTGCGCGAGCACTTCTTCGGCCGCGACCCGCGCACGCTAGAGATGGTCAAGCACCTCAGCGACGACGAGATCTGGGCGCTCAAGCGCGGCGGCCACGACTACCGCAAGGTGTACGCGGCCTACAAGGCGGCTGCCGAGCACAAGGGCCAGCCGACCGTCATCATCGCGAAGACGGTCAAGGGCTACGGCCTCGGCAAGAGCTTCGAGGGGCGCAACGCGACCCACCAGATGAAGAAGCTCACGCTCGACGACCTCAAGACGTTCCGCGACTACCTGCAGCTCGACATCTCCGACAAGCAGCTCGAGGCCGACCCCTACAACCCGCCCTACTTCAACCCGGGCGACCGCTCCCCCGAGATCCAGTACATGCTCGAGCGCCGCCGCGAGCTCGGCGGCTTCACGCCCGAGCGCCGGTCGAAGCACACGGTCATCCCGCTGCCCGAGGCGAAGACCTACGACATGCCGAAGAAGGGCTCCGGCAAGCAGCAGGTCGCCACGACGATGGCGTTCGTCCGGCTGCTCAAGGACCTGCTCCGCGACAAGGGCTGGGGCAACCGGATCGTGCCGATCATCCCCGACGAGGCGCGCACGTTCGGCATCGATGCGTTCTTCCCGACCGCGAAGATCTACAACCCGCACGGCCAGAACTACACGTCGGTCGACCGCGACCTGCTGCTGAAGTACCGCGAGGCGCCCGACGGCCAGATCGTGCACGTCGGCATCAACGAGGCCGGCGCGATGGCGGCGTTCATCGCCGCCGGCTCGTCGTACTCGACGCACGGCGAGCCGCTCGTGCCCATCTACGTCTTCTACTCGATGTTCGGCTTCCAGCGCACGGGCGACTCGATCTGGGCGGCAGCCGACCAGATGACGCGCGGCTTCCTCATCGGCGCGACCGCCGGTCGCACGACGCTCGCGGGCGAGGGCACGCAGCACGCCGACGGCCACTCGCCGCTCATCGCATCCACCAACCCGGCCGTGCTCGCGTACGACCCCGCCTACGGCTACGAGATCGCGCACATCGTGCAGATGGGCCTCGAGCGGATGTACGGGGATTCGCCCGAGGACGTGATCATGTACCTCACGGTCTACAACGAGCCGTACGTGCAGCCCGCCGAGCCCGAGGGCGTCGACGCCGAGGGCATCCGCCGCGGCATCCACCGCGTCTCGGTGAGCGACCACCACCCGATCAAGGTGCAGCTGCTCGGCTCGGGCGTGGCCCTGCCGTGGCTGCACCACGCGCAGGAGCTGCTCGGCAGCGATTGGGGCATCTCGGCCGACATCTGGTCGGTGACCTCGTGGAGCGAGCTGCGGCGCGACGGCCTCGAGGCCGACGAGCACAACTGGCTCAACCCGCAGGCGCACGCGAAGGTGCCGTACGTGACGCAGCGGCTCTCGGAGGCCGAGGGCCCGTTCATCGCCACGAGCGACTACATGCGCGCGGTGCCCGACCAGATCCGCGAGTGGGTGCCCGGCGACTACGCGACGCTCGGGGCCGACGGCTTCGGCTTCGCCGACACGCGCGCCGCCGCCCGCCGCTTCTTCACCATCGACAGCCACTCCGTGGTCGTGCGCGCCCTCGAGGCGCTCGCGAAGCAGGGCAAGGTGCCGCTCGGCATGGTGATGCAGGCGATCGACAAGTACAGCCTCCACGACGTGAACGCTGGCCAGTCGGGCAACGCCGGCGGCGAGTCGTAGGCGCGCACCTGTCCGCCGAGGCAGAGCTCAAGACGCAGCAGCTGGGATGGCTGCGGCGCATCTCGGGCGACCTCGCGGGCCAGGTGATGCGGGCGCTCGACGACCGGCTCCCCTGGTACCGCACGATGCCGCCCTCGCGGCGGAGCGCGGTGGGGCTCGTCGCGCAGTCGGGCATCACCTCGTTCATCGCGTGGCACGAGGATCCTGAGGCGCAGCCCTGGATCGCCGCCGACGTCTTCGCGGCGGCGCCCAGGGAGCTGCTGCGCAGCGTGAGCCTGCAGCAGACGCTGCAGCTCATCCGCACGGTCGTGTCGGTCTTCGAGGAGCGGATCGGCGACGCCGACCCGCTCATGCGCGAGCCGATCCTGCGCTACTCGCGCGAGATCGCCTTCGCGGCGGCCGACGTCTACGCCCGGGCGGCGGAGTCGCGCGGCCTGTGGGACGCGCGGCTCGAGCCGCTCGTCGCCGACTCNNGACCTGCCGAGCCGCTCGGCGGCGCTCGGCTGGCACGGGCGCGGCGAGTGCGCGGTGCTCGTCGGGGTCGCGCCGCGCGTGCTCGACGTCGACGTCGTCCGGCGCCGCGCGAGGCACGCCCGGTGCGACGTGCTCGTTGGCGTGCAGGGCTCGCGGCTCGTGGTCGTGATCGGTCGCGCGGCCGCCGACGACGACGAGGCGGGCGACGAGCCGCTCGAGTTCCTCGCGATCGCGGGCGAGCTCGCGGAGGGCTTCGGCGAGGGGCACCTCGTGCTCGGGCCGGCCGTGCCGAGCATCGTCGACGCGGCGCGCAGCGCGAAGGCGGCGCTCGCCGGCTTCGCCGTCGCGGGCGCGTGGCGGCGCACGCCGCGCCCGGTGCGTGCCGACGACCTGCTGCCCGAGCGTGCGCTCGCCGGCGACCCGCTCGCGCGCCAGGAGCTCGTGCGCGGCGTCTACGAGCCGCTCCGCGACCACTCGAGCGACCTGCTCGCGACGCTCGCGTGCTACCTCGACACCGGCCGCTCGCTCGAGGCGACGGCTCGCGAGCTCTTCGTGCACCCGAACACCGTGCGCTACCGCCTCAAGCGCATCAGCGAGATCATCGGCTGGGATGCGACGGGCGCCCGCGAGGCGCTCGCGCTCCACACCGCGATCATCCTCGGCTCGATCCACGACGCGACGCGCGAGCGCTCGCAGCGCACGACCGGGCCGAACCGGCATGCGAATCGCGGCAGGTCGTGAATGGAAGGATGAAGGCGTGATCGTGATCGTCGCCCCCGGCCAGGGCTCGCAGAAGCCCGGCTTCCTCTCTCCGTGGCTCGAGCTGCCCGGCGCTGCGGAGCGCCTCGGCGCGCTCGGCGAGGCGGCAGGCATCGACCTCGTCGCGCACGGCACGGTGAGCGACGCCGACACCATCCGCGACACGCGCGTGGCGCAGCCCCTCATCGTCGCCGCCGGCATCCTCGCACTCGATGCGCTCGGCGATCGCGCCCGCCTCGCGAGCGGTGTCGCCGGCCACTCGGTCGGCGAGATCACCGCCGCCGTCGCGGCCGGCGTGCTCACCGCCGACGACGCCATGGCGCTCGTCGGCGAGCGCGCCCGCGCGATGGCGGATGCGGCGGCCGAGACGCCGACGGGCATGGCGGCCGTGCTGGGCGCCGACGAGACGGTGCTCGAGACGAGGCTCGCCGAGCTCGGGCTCGCGCCCGCGAACTACAACGGCGGCGGCCAGATCGTGGTCGCGGGAGCGCTCGACGCGCTCGAGGCGCTCGCTGCGGCACCGCCCGAGCGCGCCCGCGTCATCCCGCTGCAGACGGCCGGCGCCTTCCACACCCACTACATGGCGCCCGCGGTCGAGCGCTTCCGCGCCGCCGCGGCCTCGACCCGCGCGGCCGACCCGAGCACGACGCTCTGGACGAACCGAGACGGCAGCGCCGTGGCATCCGGCGCCGACTTCCTCGAGCTCGTCGTGGGCCAGGTCTCGAGCCCCGTGCGCTGGGACCTGTGCATGGCGGCGTTCCAGGAGGCGGGTGTGACGGGCATCATCGAGCTCGCGCCCGCGGGCGCGCTCATCGGGCTCGCGAAGCGCGGCCTGCGCGGCGTGCCCGCCGTCGGCCTCACCACCCCTGATGACATCGACGCAGCCGTCGCGCTGCTGGAGAGCGGAGCCGCATGACCCCCACGATGACGGGCCTTCCCACCCGCAACGGAGCACGCATCCTGTCGGTGGGCGCGGCGCGGGGCGACCTCGACGTGCCGAACGACGACCTCATCGGGCCGATCGACTCGTCGGACGAGTGGATCCGGCAGCGCACGGGCATCATCAGCCGCGTGCGCGCCTCCGAGGGCGTCGAGGCGGTCGACCTCGCCGAGACCGCCGCGCGCGAGGCGCTCGAGCGCGCAGGCCTCGACGGCGCGCGCATCGACGCCGTGATCGTCTCGACCATCAGCAACACCGTGCAGACGCCGTCGATGGCCTCGCTGCTGTGCGAGCGCATCGGCGCGACGCCCGCGCCCGCGTTCGACATCTCGGCCGCGTGCGCCGGCTACGCCTACGGCGTCGCGCAGGCCGACGCGCTCGTGCGCAGCGGCATGGCCGAGCACGTGCTCGTCGTCGGCGTCGAGAAGCTGTCGGAGGTCGTCGACCCGACCGACCGCTCGATCAGCTTCCTGCTCGGCGACGGCGCCGGCGCCGTCGTCATCGGCCCCTCGGACGAGCCCGGCATCAGCCCCTCGGTGTGGGGCTCCGACGGCTCCCAGTGGGAGACGATCCGGATGACGAACACGCTCGGCTCGATGCGCGACGGCGCCGCGTGGCCGACGCTGCGGCAGGACGGCCAGAAGGTGTTCCGCTGGGCGGTCTGGGAGATGGCGAAGAAGGCGCGCGAGGCGCTCGACGCCGCGGGCGTCGAGCCCGCCGACCTCGCCGCCTTCATCCCCCACCAGGCGAACATGCGCATCATCGACGAGTTCGCGAAGCAGCTGAAGCTGCCCGAATCCGTCGTCATCGCGCGCGACATCGCCACCACTGGCAACACCTCGGCGGCGTCGATCCCGCTCGCGATGCACCGCATCCTCGAGGAGCGACCGGAGCTCTCCGGCGGCCTCGCACTCCAGATCGGCTTCGGCGCTGGGCTCGTGTACGGCGCCCAGGTCGTGGTCCTCCCTTAGACTTCAACCCGTTCACCAGACAGAAGGAGACACCCGATGGCATTCACCAAGGACGAGGTCCTCGCAGGACTCGCCGATCTCGTGAACGACGAGACCGGCATCGCGACCGAGAACGTGCAGCTGGAGAAGTCGTTCACCGACGACCTCGACATCGACTCGATCTCGATGATGACGATCGTCGTGAACGCCGAGGAGAAGTTCGACGTCAAGATCCCCGACGACGAGGTCAAGAACCTCAAGACCGTGCAGGACGCGGTCGACTACATCACCGGCGCGCAGGCGGCCTGAACCTCCGCTTCGACACGCGTGCGGCCGGGCGACCGGCCGCACGCGCCATTTACGAAGGAGAGCCATGACGCACAAGATCGTCATCACCGGCATCGGCGCCTCGTCGCCGCTCGGCGGCACGGCCCGCGACAGCTGGACGGCGCTGCTGGCCGGCGAGTCGGGTGCGAGCACGCTCGAGCACGACTGGGTCGAGCAGTACGACCTGCCCGTCACGTTCGCCGCACAGGCCAAGGTGCGGCCCGACACGGTGCTCGAACGACCGGTCGCGAAGCGGCTCGATCCCTCCAGCCAGTTCGCGCTCGTCGCGGCCAAGGAGGCGTTCGCTGACGCTGGCTCCCCCGGCGTCGCGCCCGAGCGGCTCGGCGTCGACTTCTCGACCGGCATCGGCGGCCTCTGGACCCTCCTCGACGCGTGGGACACGCTGCGTGAGAAGGGGCCGCGGCGCGTCATGCCCATGACGGTCCCCATGCTCATGCCGAACGCGCCGTCGGCGGCCATCTCGATGCACTTCGAGGCCCGCGCCTACGCGCAGACCGTCGCCTCGGCATGCGCCTCGAGCACCGAGGCCCTCGTGCACGCGTACGCGCACCTGCAGGAGGGCATCGCCGACGTCGTCATCGCGGGCGGCAGCGAGTCGGCCATCCACCCGATGACGCTCGCGGCGTTCTCGTCGATGCAGGCGCTCTCGCGCCGCAACGACGACCCGGCGGGCGCATCCCGCCCCTACGACATCACCCGCGACGGCTTCGTCATGGGCGAGGGCGCCGCGGCGCTCGTGCTCGAGACCGAGGAGCACGCGCTCGCTCGCGGCGCGCGCATCTACGCCGAGCTCGCGGGCGGCGGCGTGACCGCAGACTCGTACCACATCACCGCGCCCGAGCCCGAGGGCCTGGGCGCGAGCCGCGCGGTCGAGCGCGCGCTCGCCGCCGCGGGCGCGACGGCCGACGACGTGACGCACATCAACGCGCATGCGACGTCCACCCCCGTGGGCGACGTCGCGGAGGTGCGCGCGATGCACCGCATCTTCGGAGAGCGGATCCGCGAGATCCCCGTCTCGGCGACGAAGGCCGCGCACGGTCACCTGCTGGGCGGCACCGGAGCCCTCGAGGCCGTCTTCACCGCCCTCGCGCTCGTCGAGCGCACCGCCCCGCCGACGATCAACGTCACCGAGCAGGACCCGGAGGCGCCGCTGCGCATCTCGGGCACGCCGATGCCGCTCGGCGAGGGCCCGCAGCTGGCGATCTCGAACTCGTTCGGGTTCGGCGGGCACAACGCGGTGATCGCCATCCGCTCCGTCTGACGCGATCGGCGATGGCGTCGCCGACATGTGCCGAGGGCCCCGCTGTATGCAGCGGGGCCCTCAGCCGTTCGTGGGGTCGACGCAGGCGCCGACGAGCGTCAGCCGACGCGGTGCAGCCAGATGACGGGCGAGGCGTCGGAGGCGTGCCGGTAGATCTCGAGCTCGCGGTCCCAGGCGCCGCCGAGGGCCTCGTCGAGCTCGGCCAGCAGCGTGCGCGCGTCGGCGCCGGCGACCTCCATGGCACTGCGGATGCGCTCTTCGGGCACCACGAGGGAGCCCGCGGCGTCGATGCGCCGCGCCGTGATGCCGAGCTGCGGCGTGTGCATCCAGCGCATGCCGTCGCTGCCGGGCGTCGGATCCTCGGTCACCTCGAAGCGCACGTCGCGCCAGCCGGCGAGCGCGCTCGCGATGGCGGCGCCCGTGCCGGCGGAGCCCGTCCAGTGGACCTCGGTGCGCTCCATGCCCGGAGCTGCCGGCTGGCCCTGCCAGACGAAGCGCAGCGCGTCGCCCACGGCATGGCCGACGGCCCACTCGAGATGGGTCCGCATGGCACGCGGGGACGCGTGGATCCAGACGACCCCCGTCGTGGAAACGGGACGTCGCCTGAGCGTGTTCGCAGCAGTCATCGTCTCTCCCTCGTTCGATGCGACTTCCCCATCGGTCGAACAGTTCGAGACAGCCCTGAGTCTGGCACAACGGGCTGAGGAATGACAAGCGTGTGACTCGAGCGTCCCGGCGAGCCAGGCCTTGGCGCGGGGCAGCCGGCAAATCGTAGGTCGCGGGTCGCACATCGCGGTTCGCAGGGACGACCGAGCGAGTGCCGATGCAGCGACCGCACGCTCCCTCACCTCGGCGGGGTCAGAACGGCGGTGGCGGTCCGTTCCACTCCGCCGTGTGCTCCGCCCAGGGGCCTGACGTAGGCAGGGACCCTGGTTGGGGTCGGGTGCCGGGGTCGTTCCAGCGCGCCGTCTCGGCTTGCATCTCGCGGCTGATGGTCGCTCGTCGCTTGCGCTTCTCCGCGGGGCTGAGCGCGGGTTCGCTGTTCCGTCTGGGCAGGTCGGTGAAGACGGGCCCGATGGGTTCCGGGTTCGTGCGCAGCACCTGGCCGATCGCTGAGGTCCATTCGAGCACCCCGCCGGCCAGCTGCTGCACCTGCCAGCGGGAGTCGTGCTTGAGGAGGTGGCAGCGGCGGCACAGGTGCTCGAGGTTGTCGAGCCGCGTCTGCCCGCCGTCGGCCCACGCGACGGTGTGGTCGACGTCGGCGGTGCGGGCGGGGTTCGCGCAGCCGATCGCGCGGCACCAGCCGTCCCTCGCCTGCAGCCACGCCTTCTGCCTGCCCGTCTGCCGGCGACTGTCGACCGCGACCACGGTGCCGGTGACCGGGTCGGTGAACAGCCGCTCCCACGTCGCCGTCTGCGCCGCGATCCGGCGGGCCGTGTCGCGATCGACGAGCACCCGCCCATCCAGCGACGCCGGCGCGTCGAGCGCCCGGATGGCCGCGTCCTGCTCGACCTCGTCGTGCAGCAGGGTCGTGGCGGGGATGAGGATCCCGACCGTCGCCCGGATCGCCGAGATCCCGTGCAGGTCCTCCGGCACCACCCCGGCCAGCAGCAGCTCCTGCGCCGCGTCGGCCCGGAACTGGTCGAACGTGCGCGGATCCTCCTTCGGCTTGCCGCGCGCGGCCTGCGTGAGCCGGTCGAAGGCCGCCGTCAGCTCCAGCGAGGGCCCGCGCACGACCAGGTCGGAGATGCCGTCACCGGCATCGAACAGCTCCACCCGCCGCAGATCGCGGGCCGCGTCGTGCCGCACCTGCAGCGGCTCGGACAGCACCTCGTTCACGATGAACTTCGCACGCTTCCGCAGCCGGCCAGGGCTCGTCGATGCCGCGATCTCCACCAGCGCCGCCACGAGCCGGTCGCGCTGCTCGGCGTCGACGCCCGGGTCGAGCCGCGCCGCGCGCGTCTCGGCCTCGATCACCCGCAGATGGCTCGTCGTGATCCGGCCCGCCGCGGCCGCCTCGTGCGCGGCCGGCAGCTCGGTCACGATCGTCCACGCCTCCGTCATCCGACGCTCGACCGCGACACCGCTGAGCCCCAGCTCGGCCGAGGCGAACGACGCCAGCTCGCGCATCTTCGGACCGGGATCGCCCGGCAGGTCGATCACCCGCTGCACGTGGGCGGCCATCAGCTCCCGCTGCTCGCCCGCGACGCGTGCGGCGCGGGTCTCGAGCGCCCGGCTCCGCGCCGCGAACTCGGCATCGAGCCGCAATCGCCGCTGCGCCTCCGACTCCGGCGGAACCGGCAGCGGCGGGATCTGCGCACCGCGCTCGACCTCCTCCGCCGACATCGACAGCAGCCGCTCCGTCAGCTCCGCGTCATACGCATCCAACGATGCCTGCAGCTCATCAGCCGACAACCCATGCGGATCGAGCGCACCAGCCCGGATCGCCTCGATGTAGGCCTCGGCATCGATGCCCCACTCCCCGTCCATGAGCGCATCACACCACAGGCCACTGACATGGCGTCCCGCGCGGCCCGGTCCTCGCACGCCCGACAGATGCCGGTTGCGAGGGGGCAGAGCGCTGACGACACCGCTCAGCGGACGCTGGCGCTGAGCCGTGCCTACTCGGGCGCGAAGACGGGGCGCTGCTCGCCCGCTCGGATGGGGAACGAGAGCCGGTTGCCTGCGGGCGGCAGCGGGCAGTTGAACTGGTCGCTCATCGCACACGGGGGCACGATCGCGCGGTTGAAGTCGAGGTCGACCGAGCCGTCGTGGCGCGGCTTGACGAACAGGAAGCGGCCGACCTCGTAGGTCTCGTCGCCCGTGGTGGCGTCGGCGAAGACGATCTGCAGGCTGTCGCCGTCGGGCAGCGCCAGGAGCTCGACCTCGGCGCCCTCGTACTCGAAGCGGATGCGGCCGGGCGAGACGCCCTGCCGCAGCGAGCCGCCGCGCGACTTCGCGTACTCGAACCCGACGCCACCCTCGACCGGCTCGAACGTGCCGTGCTTCACCCACGAGGCGTCGTACGGGTAGGCGTCGATCCGCTGGAAGCCGCGCACCTGCGCCGCGTCGGCGTCCCACACCTGCAGCGCGAACCGGCCGTGGAAGTCCGGGCCGACCGCGAAGGCCGTGCGGTGGTCGTCGAATCGCACCGAGCTCGGGGTCATCGAGTCGTGGCCGTAGACGATGGCGGTACCGTCGACGGCCTGACCGTCGACGAGGATCTCGTCGGACGCATCCGCGGTGACCTGGAGGCCGTCACCGGCCGGTGAGGGCGACCACGTGCCCGGCACGCCCTCGACCGTCGTCGGCTCGGAGACCCACGCCGTCGCAGCGAGTGCGAGCGCCCCCTGCGGGGCGCGCACGCTGAGATCGCGCTTGCGTCGGAAGGCCTCGAGGTTTGCGAGGGCGGCGTCGTCGGGCGCCGTGACCGCGGTGTCGCTCATGGGTGCAAGCCTACCCAGCACCGCCGACGTGGGCGGCCGGCCGTACCCTCGATCCATGCACGCAGCACCGACGCTCGGCCTCATCCTCCCGCCCGACCAGGCGCCCGAGCGCTTCGTCGGCACGGCACGCGCGACCGAGGATGCGGGGGTCGACGAGCTGTGGCTCTGGGAGGACTGCTTCGGCCAATCGGGCACGTCGACGGCCGCCGCGGTGCTCGCCGCGACGTCGCGCATCCGCGTGGGACTCGGCCTCATGCCCGTGCCGCTGCGCAACGTCGCCCTCACCGCCATGGAGATCGCCACGATCGCCCGCATGTTCCCGGGTCGGTTCCTGCCGGGCATCGGTCACGGCGTGCTCGAGTGGATGGCGCAGGCCGGCGTGCGCGCGGCGTCGCCGCTGACCCTGCTCAGCGAGCACGCGACGGCGCTGCGCACGCTGCTGGCCGGCGATGAGCTGAGCGTCGACGGGCGCTACGTGCGGCTCGACCGCGTGCGGCTGCGCTGGCCACCCGAGGAGGTGCCGCCACTGCTCATCGGCGGCGGCCGCCCGAAGACCCTCGCGCTCGCCGGCGAGCTGGGCGATGGCGTGATCCTCGCGGGCGAGCTGACCCCCGGAGCGGCAGCCGACGTGACGCGCGCGGCCGTGCGCACGGTGCTCGACGCACGCGCGACCGTCGGCGGCGAGGGCGCGTTCCCGGTCGTCCAGTTCGCGGGCGTGCGATCGGATGCGTCGGCCGACGAGGTCGCGGAGCTCGTGGCATCGCTCGGTGACGCGGGCGCGACGAGCGTGCCGCTGCTCGCGCTCGACGCCGACGGTGAGCCGGAGCGGGGAGACGGCATCGTGCGGCTGGCGACGACGATCGGCGCGCTCGGGCGCTGAGCCGGTCGGCGCCAGTGCCGATCCATGACAGAGCCGGTCGTCGCCGGCGCCGATCGCGTCAGCTGTTCCGGCCGCGCGCCGCCACGCGCCAGAGCGCGGCCGGCTGGGCGTCGCTCTCGTCGTGGAACACGGCGAGCTCGTCGACGAGGTTGACCGCCGTGCACACGTGGTTCGGCACGACCCGCACGACCGCGCCGAGCGGCGGCAGCTCCCCCGGCAGCTCGGCGACGGCGTGGTGCTCGCTGAGCAGCACGATGCGCGCATCCGGGTGGTCGAGCAGCCTGCCGAAGCCGCTCGCCCACGGCTCCCGGTCGGCGCCGAGCACCTTCGAGCCGGCGTCGAGCACGAGCCGCCCGCCCGCGTGCGAGACGACGGTCGCGCGGCACGTGAGCGCGAGGTCGTTCTGGGGCATGCTGCCGAGCTCCCACTGCTGGGCATCGCCGAGCACGCCGACGCCCGGTCGCAGCTCGGTGACCGGCGAGTCGAGCGCGAGCGCGGCGTCGAAGCTCGGCGTCGAGCCGCCCGACACCACTCGGGGCGCGACGCCTGCTGCGCGCATCGCCGCGACCGCGGCCGTGAGCGCACCCGCCTCGTCGGCGGCGGCCCGCGCACGCGCATCCGGGGCGTACGCGTGCCCGGGGAACGCGAACACCCCCTCGACGTCGACGCCCGCGCGCATCGCGGCGGCCGCGACGTCTCCCGCGAGCTCGGGCGCGCAACCGGAGCGGTGGTGCCCCGCGTCGACCTCGACGCGCACGGCGATGCGGCCGGCGAGCCCGGCGCGCGCGACCCGCTCGACGCCGGCGACCGAGTCGACGCCGATCGCGATGTTCGCCCCGAGCGCCGCGAGGTGGCTGAGCCGCGCGGCGCGGTCCGCGTCGACCCAGAGCGGGTAGGCGATGAAGAGGTCGTCGAGACCGGCGGCGGCGAAGACCTCCGCCTCCCCCACGGTCGCGACCGTGAGGCCGATCGCGCCCGCGGCCAGCTGCATCCGCCCGATCTCGATGCACTTGTGGGTCTTCGCGTGCGGGCGCAGCGCGATGCCGCGCGCGGTGGCCGCGTCGGCGGTGCGGGCGATGTTCGCCTGCATGCGCTCGAGGTCGACCGAGAGGAACGGCGTGGCGGGGCCCATGCTCCGGAGCGTACCCGCGCGAGCGGTCGCGCGGCCGCACCGCTCGAGGCGTCCATCAGTGCGGCGCGGGCTCCCGCCGCCGCTCCTGCTCGCGCTGCCCGACGTCAGGTTCGCGCAGCAGGTCGAGCAGCGCATCCTGGTAGGCGGGCACGCGGATGTAGTCGTTGTGCGCGACGACGATCGCGGGCTCGATCGTGCGGTCGATCTCCTGCGCGTACCGGTCGACGCCGTTCTGGTAGCTGATGCCGCCGCGGCGGAAGCTCGAGCGCCCCGCGACCGCCGGGAACCCGAGGTAGTCGGAGAGCCGCCAGAGGTTGAGCCACGCGACACCGTCGCCGGGCAGCAGCGCGCCGCGCAGGCGCGCCATGGTGCCGCCGTCGGGTGCCGGGCTCCACGGCCGGTCGTCGTCGTCGAGGGCGTCGCTCGACCACGGATCGGGCTTCCACGGGCGCGGCGACCGAGCGGGATAGGTGCCGAGCACCGCAGGCCCCACGAGCTCGGGCATCATGCGGCCGAAGTACGTGCGCAGCTGCACGCCGAAGGTGAGCAGCGACACCCGGCGCAGCACCGTCGGGTCAGACGCCGTGGCGGACAGCAGCCCGAGCGCCGCGACGGCGATCATGCCGCCCATGCTGTGCGCCGCGAGCACCGCCCGCCGCTCGGGCCGGCCGCTCAGCCAGTCGTCGAGGCGAGCGGCGATGTCGGGCACCGCGCGCTCCGCGTAGCAGGGCGGGCCGAACGGCTGCGCCGTCCGCGGCAGGAAGCACGTGACGTCCCAGACGATCGCGAAGAGGTTGGGCTCGCGACGGAGCACGGCGAGCGCGACGACGACGGTCAGCACCGCGCCGACGACGGTGACGACCCATGGCGTGACGGTGAGGATGTCGACGATCGGGATGCCCGCGATGCTCCCCGATCCGCCGACGACCGCGGTGAGCGGCTGCGGCGAGCCCATCCCGACCCAGACCCAGCCGAGCGCGAGGCCGAGCGCGAGCGCGATGAGGCCCGCCACCATGGCGCTCGCCGGCTCGACGAGGTGGATGAGCGCCGCTCGCCGCCGTCGCCGATCGAGCCGTCGGAGCAGCAGCTCGTCGACCTCCTCCGCCTGCCACTGCTTCGCACGATCGGCCAGCAGCTTGCGGGGCAGCAGGAACGACGCGAGCGCGAGCAGGCTCATCGCGAGCGCCGTCGCGGTCAGTCCACCGCCGGCGAGGAAGACGTCGGGAATCTGCAGGCCGTCCTGCGACACCGCACCGAGTGCGAGCGCCTCCGGGCCGCGCCAGCCCGTGAGCAGGGCCGCCGCGAGCGCGATCATCACCGAGCTCGTGAGCACGCCCAGCCCGAGCGAGAACGTCATGAAGACCGCCGGTGCGCAGCCGAGCCACGCGGTGCCGGAGCGCGCGCCGCGAGGACGCCACACGACGCCGGAGACGGCGATGATCGCGGCGACCGTGATGATGAGCAGCGGCGGCAGCTCGCCGCCGCGCAGCGCGTCGCCGCGAGCAGGCTCGAGCTGCGGTCCCGCGAGGAGCAGCACGAGCAGCAGCGCGAACGCGCTCGCCGCGGCGCCCAGCAGCCACCAGGCGAGCACGCCCGACCAGGGCGGACCCTCGGGCGCCGCCGGCGTCGTCGTCATCGTCGGGAGCCCGGCCACGGCGATCGCGCTCGCGGCCAGGACCGCGCCGCTGACGGCCAGGACGGCGCCGTGCAGCACGGGCGCGCCCGCAAGCCCGACGACGTGCAGCGACACCTGCACGGCGGTCAGCGCGACCGCCGCGGCGAAGTGGATGAGGGCCAGTCGGCCCGTGATCCGGTTCGACCAGAACGCGGCCCTCGACAGCAGCGCCGAGCGATCGGCGGCCGGCGGCGGTCGGCCGCACGTGCAGGGTGTCGTACCGGTGCCGGGTGAGCCGCGCGAACCAGACGAGCACCCCGACGGCGAGCACAGGGACGAGCGCGAAGACGGCGAGCGTCCGGGTCGGCGTGAGGAACGCATCCGCCCCAGGCAAGGCCAGCAGCGTGCCCCACAGCGCATCCCAGAACCACGTCGAGCAGCGGCCGCCGCCCCCGCACTGCCGCGCCCCCATCTCCACCGCGATCGTGACCGCCGTAGTCGTGAACAGCAGCGTCAGCGCCAGGCCGAACACGCGCGACGCTCCCGCGGTCACCCACGCCCATCGACGCGACCCTCCGGGCGCCGCGCCGTCGGAGAGCTGCCGGGTCCAGATCGCTGCATTGCCGATGCTGAACGGCAGCGCCAGCACCTGCAGGAGCAGCATGAGCGCACGCCCGCGCGAGCCCGACCTCGACTCGGTGCGGACGAGCGCTCCCCAGGAGTACGCCTCGCGTCGGATGCCGTCCGGGATGTGCCCGCGAGCGCCCTCAGGAGGATTCGTCTCGGGGTCGGCGAGCCAGAACGCAGCCCGGTCGTCGCCCGCCACCTGCCGCAGCGCGTACTGCGGCAGATCGAGGAGCCCGGAGGGCGGTGTGTTGTTCACGCCGTGCACGCGCAGCTCGAGCACGAGCCGCTGCTCCTCGACTGCCATGGCGTCCCCCGTCGCGCGCGATGACTCCCGAGCGCAATGTACGCCGGCGGTTGACGCCGCAGTAGGGCTCACCTGCCGCTGGCGCCCTGGCCGCTTCGGGATCCTCGAAGCCGCACACTCGTACCCTGGTGCGGTGACCAGCGAGCAGGCTCCGGCGACGACCGGCAACGACCGAGACGGCGCTCCGACGAAGCTCAAGCGGGGCATCACCGGCACCCTGCTCTTCGTCTTCATCCTCGGCGACGTGCTCGGCGCCGGCGTGTACGCGCTCACCGGCGAGCTCTCGGCGGAGGTCGGTGGCGCGCTGTGGCTGCCGCTGCTGCTCGCGCTCCTCCTCGCTCTGCTGACCGCCGGCTCGTACGCCGAGCTCGTCACGAAGTACCCGCGCGCGGGCGGCGCCGCCGTCTTCGCGCAGCGCGCGTTCAAGAGCCCGATCGTCTCGTTCCTCGTCGGGTTCTGCATGCTCGCGGCCGGCGTCGTGAGCGCGGCCGGGCTCGCGCTCGCGTTCGCGGGCGACTACCTCAGCGCGCTCGTGCCCATCGCACCCGTGATCGCGGCGCCCGTCTTCCTGCTGCTCGTCGCGGCGCTCAACGCGCGCGGCATCCGCGAGTCGATGGCGGGCAACCTCGTGATGACTGCCATCGAGCTGACCGGGCTGCTGCTCATCATCGTCACGGTCGCCCTCATGATGGGCGGCGGTGGCGGCGACATCGCTCGCGTGACGGAGTTCCCGCCCGGCGTGAACCCGGCGGTGGCGACCCTCGCGGCCGCGATCATCGCGTACTACTCGTTCGTCGGCTTCGAGACCTCGGCGAACGTCGCGGAGGAGATCAAGAATCCGAGCAAGGTGTACCCGCGCGCGCTCATCGGCTCGCTGCTCGTCGCCGGCGTCGTCTACGTGCTCGTCGGCCTCGCGAGCGCGATCGCACTGCCGCCCGAGGAGCTCTCGGGCTCGACCTCGCCGCTGCTCGACGTGTTCGCCGTCACCGGCGTGCCGGTGCCGGCCTGGGTCTTCAGCATCATCGCGCTCGTCGCCGTCGCCAACGGCGCGCTGCTGACGATGATCATGGCGAGCCGCCTCGCCTACGGCATGGCGGAGCAGGGGCTGCTGCCCGCGGTGCTCGGCCGCGTGCTGCCTCGCCGTCGTACGCCGTGGGTGGCCATCCTCGTCACGACCGCGATCGCGATCGGCCTCACGTTCATCGGCGACCTCGGCACGCTCGCCGAGACGGTCGTGCTCCTGCTGCTGTTCGTCTTCCTCAGCACGAACGTCGCCGTGCTCGTGCTGCGGCGCGATCGAGTGGAGCACGAGCACTTCCGGGTGTGGACGTGGGTGCCCGTGCTCGGCGTCGCCTCGTGCGTGCTGCTGCTCACGCAGCAGGAGCCGCACGTGTGGCTCTTCGGCGGCATCGCGCTCGTGGTCGGGCTCATCGCGTACGTCGCATCCGGCGGGCTCAAGCGTCGCGCCGCTCCGGCCGCTGCTCCGGCGGCCGACCCCAGTTGAACGACGCGGACCGCGCGACTGCGGCGGTGCGGGCCCCGGCGGTTCAGGCTGTCGCGGCCGCGCGCTCCTCGTCGTGCCGCAGTCGCGACGTCAGGTAGAGGCGATGCGCCGTGATGACGAGCGCGAGCCATGCGGCGCCGAGCGCCCAGCCCGCGATCACGTCGGTCACCCAGTGATGCCCCAGGTAGACGCGGCTCGCGGCGACGAGCACCGTCGCCACGATCGTGACGACGATGATGAGCGCGCGCGACCATGCCGAGTGCCGGCGCAGGATGATGAGGTAGGCGATCACACCGAGGATCGCCACCGCGTTGAGCGTATGCCCGCTCGGGAACGACGCCGAGACCTCGTAGGGCGGCACGGCGTCGGTGATGGGCGGCCGGTCGCGACCGATGAGGATCTTGCCCGCGACGGTCATGAGCAGCGAGCCGCCGCCCGCCGCGACGATGAGCACGAGCGGCGTCCACGAACGGCGACGGATGCTGAGGATCAGGAGCGCCGTGATGGCGACGAGCGGCATCCCGATCGTGCCCGCGAGATCGGTGAACCCGGTGATGAACGCATCCGCCCCAGGGCTCCTGATGGTGAGGATCGCGTCGAGCAGCGGCCGGTCGATGCCAGCGATGCCGTCCTCGTCGGTCACCGCGTCGTAGACCGCGACGGCGAGGAAGCTGAGCGCCGTCGCGATCGCCGCGCCGATGGCGAGGGTGACGAGCAGCGTGCCGTACGGCCCGACCGCATCGGCCATCCAGCGCGCGAAGCTCGCCATCCAGTGCCCGAGCCGGCCGCGCCAGTGCGTCAGCTCGACCTGACCGACCTGCGTGTCCTGCGTGCGCTCCCCGCGGGTCCCGTGCTCCAGCCCTGACTGCTCGTCGACCGCCATGCTGCCCCTCCCGAAGATCTGACGGGATCAGTGTGGCGTCGGTCGGTACACGAGTTCCTGAGTGCGGTCGTCGAGCGTGCCGCTCTCGAGCAGCTCGAGGTCGAAGTCACCGGCGCCGCCGAAGACCGGGTCGTCGCCCGTGCGGCCGGTGATGACCGGGAACACCGTCACCTGCACGCGGTCGACGAGATCGGCCGCCATGAGCGACCAGTTGAGCGACATGCTGCCGTGGGAGCGCAGCGGCACGTCGGACTCCTGCTTGAGGCGCGCGACCACCTCCGTCGCGTCACCGCGCGTGATCGCGGCGTCGGCCCAGTCGAGCGGCTCCTCGAGCGACGACGACACCACCGTGAGCGGCGCGCGGCGCATGCGCGTGACCCACGCGTCCTCGACGCCCGAGCCGACGGCGCTCGACCCGACCATCTGCACGAACTCCGCGTCGCAGTCATTGGAGTCGCCGATCTTCGTCGCAGTGACCGATGCTAGTTTCTGAGGTTGCGCGACAGAACGGACGATCGCGCGGCCGCCCCACGAGGATCGGAGACCCGTGAGCCAAGCGCTCTACGAATCGCAGGTGCGGAAGGCCGAGCGCATCGGCCGACTCGCAGCCGACGAGGGGCTCGATCACGAGGCCGCGCACAAGGTGGCCGAGGAGACCGAGCGGCTCGCCGCGACCGAGGCTGCCGACTTCGTGCGCCGCGCTCGGCCGCGATGGATGGACCTGCTGCTCGGCGGCGGCGCGCTGCTCGCGATCGGCGTCTTCGTCACGCGCATCATGACGGGCACGTTCGAGCTGAGCCTCGCGTCGCTCATCGGCCTGCTCGGGCTCGTGCTCGTCACGATCGATCTGATCTGGGGCAGCAGCTTCCTGCGGCTCGGGGTCGCGCTGCGCCTGCCCTGGCTCTACCGCACTCCGGCACCCGTGCGGCTCGCCGTGCTCGAGGGCTACACCGAGCAGCGACGACTCCTGGGCTTGCCCGGCTGCGAGTGCATCGCGGCGCTCGAGCCCGACGACAGCGGCGACGCGGACGACTGAGCCCGTTCGGCGCGGCCAGCGCGGCGATGCCGCAGCAGGTCGGGCTCGGCGTCAGGCGAAGCGCGCGAGCACGAGCGCGACGAGCGCGAGCGCGGCGGCCAGCAGACCCATCGACGCGTACGACCCGATCGCTGATGCTGCCACCGGCCCGAGCGCGGGACCGAGGGCCGCGACCGCGGTGATGGGCGCCGCGAAGACGCCGTTGATCGCGCCGTAGCTGCGCGTGCCCCACCGATCGGCCACGGCGGACCCCTGCACGAGGGTCTGCGCTCCCCTGACCGCGCCGAGCGCGACGCCGACCACGACGAGCAGCCACGGTGGCCCGGGCAGCAGCGCGATGAGCGCGAGCAGCACGGCGCTGAGCCCGGCTGTCGCCGCGAGCGGCACCCACGCCGCCGTGCCGTGCGGCAGCGCGACGTAGAGGAGCCTCCCGATCACCTGGCCCGCGCCGACGAGCCCGAGCGCCCACGCGGCGAGCTCGTACGTGATGCCCTTCTCGCCCAGCAGCGGGATGAGGGCGAGCGTCACGCTGTAGAGCGCCGCGACCACGGCGATCATGGCGAGCTCGAGCATCCAGAACCGACGGGTGCGCAGCACGTCGCGGAGCGCGTGGACGTCGTCGTCGGGAGTGGCGGGCGGCCTCGCGGGCCACGTTCGCTCGAGGCTCCACCAATGCAGCGGCGTGCTGAGCACGATCAGGGCGACGGCGAGGATCACGAAGGTCGTCCGCCAGTCGATGACGGTGAGCATGCCGGCGACGATCGGGGCGAAGATCGTCGAGGCGAGCCCGCCGGCGAGCGTCACCACGGTCATCGCGCGTCTGCGGCCGTCGCCGTAGCGCCGCGCGATCACGGTGAACGCGGCTTGGTAGAGCACGGCGGCCTGGCCGATCCCGACGATCACCCAGCCGAGGGTGAACCCGGCGAGGTCGTCGGCAGCGCTCACCGCGCCGAGGCCAGCGGCGCCGACGAGGCTGCCCGCCGTCATCACCGACCGGGGGCTGCGCTCGTCGAGCCAGCGCCCGACGACGATGCCTGCGGCCGCCGAGGTGACGAGCCCGGCCGAGAAGCTCAGCGCGATCCTCGCGAGCGACCAGCCTGTGTCGGCGGCGATGACCGGCGCCGCGACGATCAGCCCGTAGTAGAGGATGCCCCAGCTGACGACCTGGCCGACCGCGAGCGCCGCGAGGCCGAGCCGGCCGCGCACGAGCGGAGCGGCGACGGCCTGCTCGGTCGCGCCCACGTGCATCCGCTCGGCTCAGAGCGTGCGCAGGGCCGTCGCGGCCTCGTCGAGCGCGCTGCGCACGACCGAGTAGTACGCCCACTTGCCGCGCTGCTCGCGCTCGACGAGCCCGGCGTCGGCGAGGATGCGCATGTGGTGCGAGACCGTGCCCTGCGACAGGCCGACGGGCTCGGTGAGGTCGCAGATGCAGGCCTCACCGCGCTCCCCCGTCGCGATGAGCGACAGCAGCCGCACGCGGGTGGGGTCGCCGACCGCTTTGAACACGCGAGCCAGTCGGTCGGACTCCGCTGCTGGCAGCCCGGCATCCGCCGCGGGCGGGCAGCAGGAGTTGGTCTCAGCGGTCGTCGCGAGCGTCGTCATGCGAGCATTCTGTCACACGCATTGACAGACGTCGATGCGTTGCGCCAGGATCGACGCATCGACAACCTTCGATGAGAGGCATGCCATGTCCGACCTTCCCGTGATCGTCATCGGCGCCGGCCCACAGGGCCTGGCGCCCGCCGCGCACCTGCTCGAGCGCGACATCGAGCCCATCGTGCTCGAGCGCGGCGACGCGGCCGGCGCGGCGGTCTCCGAGTGGGGGCACGTGCGGCTCTTCTCCGCGTGGGACGAGCTCGTCGACTCCGCGAGCCGGCGCCTGCTGGAGCGCGTCGGCCACCGGGTGCCGGTCTCGGGCTACCCGAAGGGCCAGGCGTGGGTGCGCGACTACCTCGCGCCGCTCGCGGCAGCGCTCGGCGATCGCGTGCGCGTCGGCGTCGAGGTGACGTCGGTCTCGCGGCTCGGCCGCGACAAGGTCGTCGACAGCGGTCGCGCCGACCAGCCGTTCGTGGTGCGCGCCGTCGACCGCGACGGCCGCGAGCTGCGGATGCTCGCGCGGTCGGTGCTCGACGCGACCGGCACCTGGAGCCAGCCAGGACCGGCCGGCGCCGACGGCACGCCCGCGCTCGGCGAGCGGGCGGCTGCCGACCGGATCGAGTACCGCATCCCCGTGGACGTCGACGAGCTCGCGGGCGAGCACGTGGCGGTCGTCGGCGCCGGCCACTCCGCGGTGCACGCGGTGCTGCGCCTCGCGGAGCTCGCCGAGCGCGCGCCCGGCACGAGGGTGACCTGGCTGCTGCGGCGCGGCTCGGCGGAGGGTGCGCTCGGCGGCGGCGAGGCCGACGCGCTGCCGCAGCGCGCTGCCCTCGGCACGCGCACGCGTCGCGCGATCGAGCGCGGCACCGTCGAGGTCGTGACGGGCTTCCGCACGGATGAGATCCGCCGAAGCGGCGACGGGGTGACGCTCGTCGGCGACGACGGTCGCGACGTGGGTCCCGTCGCGAGGGTGTTCGCCCTCACCGGGTTCCGGCCCGACCTGTCGATCCTCTCCGAGGTGCGCGTCGCGATCGACCCGGCGCTCGACGCCGTCGCCGGCCTCGCGGCCGAGATCGACCCCAACGTGCACTCGTGCGGCACCGTGGCCGCGACCGGTGCGGGCGAGCTCGCGCAGCCGGAGCCTGGACTCTTCATCATCGGCGCGAAGAGCTACGGCCGCGCCCCGACCTTCCTCGCGCTCACGGGCTACGAGCAGGTGCGCAGCGTGGTCGCCGAGCTCGCCGGCGACCATGAGGCGGCGGCGCGCAACGAGCTCGTGCTGCCCGAGACCGGCGTGTGCGGCGGCGGCGGCGCCGACTTCGGCGGCAGCAGCTGCTGCGCGGTGCCCGAGCCGGTGCAGATCGGGCGACCGGTCGCGGTCATCGGAGCGTGAGCTGCACGGGGCGATTGTGCTTCTGGTGATCCTCTGACAGCGTTGCGCCTGCATCCGAGCGCAGCGCCACAGAGGGAGGCCCTTGCCCATGGACATGCTCAGCGGCGAAGCGATCGCGGCAGCCGACCTGGATGACTGGCGCAAGCTGGCCCAGGGACTCCACGCCCGGTACCTGATCGACGACTTCAGCGCCGGCGCGCGCTTCATCACCGCGGTCGGCGAGGCAGCGGATGGGATGGGTCACCACCCGACCGTGACGATGGGCGACGGGCGCGTCGACCTCAAGCTCATCAGCGCGGACGCGATCTACCGCGACGGCGAGGGCACGGAGCATGCGGTCGAGTGGGTCACGCAGCAGGACCTCGACCTCGCGCGGCAGATCACCGAGATCGCCGCCGACCACGGCCTGGCATCCGACCCGGCCTCCGTCAGCGTCGTCGAGCTCGGCCTCGACACCGCGCGATCCGCGACCATCGCCCCGGTGTGGGCAGCGTTGCTGACCGGGCGCCCCGATGCCCAGGGCCACGGCTCCCCCAGCGACGAGGTGCGGGACCCCACGGGCCGCGTGCCCAACCTGTGGTTCGGCGACGCCGATCAGGACGACGACTCGCGCCAGCGCTTCCACCTCGAGGTCTACGTCGCGCCCGAAGAGGCGCCTCGGCGGATCGCCGCCGCCCTCGCGGCGGGCGGCAGGGTCGTCGAAGCCAGCGGTGCTCCCGGCCTCACGGTCATCGCCGACCAAGACGGCAACCAGGGCGTCATCTGCGTCGACGCTTCCGCTTCACCGCAGGGCTGATCGGGCATCCGGGGCAGCCGGTCCTGCCGATCAGAGCGTCGCGGCGTGGTCCGGGACGAACCGGTGCTCGTCGATCGGCGGGCGGGTGGCGCCGGCCGCGGAGGGACGCTCGGGGAAGTGCACCTCGTCCGGGTCGAGGCGGTCGTAGGGCACCTGGCTGAGGAGGTGACTGATGGTGTTCAGGCGCGCGGCGCGCTTGTCGTCGCTGTTGATCGACCACCACGGCGCGTGCTCGCGGTCGGTGATGTCGAACATTGCATCCTTGGCCTGCGAGTAGTCCTCCCACCTCGTGATCGACAGCAGGTCGGTCTCCGAGAGCTTCCAGCGCCGCATGGGGTCGTTCAGGCGCGACCGGAATCGCTTCTCCTGCTCGACGTCGGAGACGGAGTACCAGTACTTCACGAGGATGATGCCGTCGTCCACGAGCAGCTGCTCCACGACGGGAGCCTGCGCGAGGAACCTGTCGTACTCCTCGTCGGTGCAGTACCCCATGACCTTCTCGACGCCGGCACGGTTGTACCAGGACCGGTCCATGAGCACGATCTCGCCCTTGGTGGGCAGCCGTTCGATGTACCGCTGGAAGTACCACTGGCCCTTCTCGCGCTCCGTCGGCTGCGGCAGGGCGACGACGCGGGCGTGACGCGGATTGAGGTACTGCATCACCCGCTTGATCGCACCGCCCTTGCCTGCAGCGTCGCGCCCCTCGAAGAGCACGAGGACGCGCGCGTCGGCCGCGGTGACCCACTGCTGCATGCTGACGAGCTCGATCTGCAGGCGCCGCAGCTCCTTCTCGTACTTCTTCTTGTCCAACCGCGGAGCCTTGCTCCGCTTGCCGTGCTTCTTGCTGCCCAAGGGGTGCGCTCTCGGTCGGTGACGCGTGGAATGCCGGATCCCGAGAACATACGCCAGGGTCAGGGGGGCTTTCCTCCGAGGGTCACGTCTGCGCAGGAGCGCGCTGCGCAGGCCGTCGAGAGCCAGACGGCTCCGGATCGATCAGCGGAGGTCGTCCGCGACGGCGATGAGGACCTTCCCGGTGACGCCGCTCTCGACAGCATCGTGCGCGGCCGCGGTCTCCTCGAGCGGGAACCACGTCAGCGGCAGCCCGGCCGCCTCGCCCACGGGCAGGGCACCCGCTTCGAGCGCGGCCGAGATGTCCTCCGCGGCAGCAGCGAGCGCTTCGCGCCCGACGGTGTAGAGGAGCAGCCCCTGCCAGCGGACGTTCTTCGCGAAGCTGGCCGGGATCGGGGCGGTGAACTCGTCGCCGTTGTTGTTGGCGTAGTACGCGATGCTCCCGTGGTTCGCGATCACCTCGACGTCGAGCGCGGCGTTCTGCGCCAGCGCGACCTCGACGATGTGGTCGACGCCGCTCTGCGCCACCGTGCGCACCTTGGCCGCGAGCTCGGCGTCCGGGTACTCCAGGACGTGGTGGGCACCCGCTGCGCGAGCGAGCGCCGCCTTCTCGTCGGTGCTGACCGTGGCGATCACGGTCGCGCCCGCCCACACCGCCAGCTGGATCGCGGCGTGGCCGACGGCTCCTGCGCCGCCCTGCACGAGCACCACGCGCCCCTCGAGGGAGCCCGGCGCGAGGCGCGCCGGTCCATGCTCGTGCACGGTCAGCGCGCGGTGGGCGGTCATCGCCGGGACGCCGAGGCTGGCCGCGACCTCGAACCCGATGCCGTCCGGCATGCGGACCACTCGGTCCGCCGGCAGGACGGTGAGCTCCTGCGCGGTCCCCGTCGGGCGCTCGTGGGCGGCGAGGAAGATCCATACGCGGTCGCCGGGCTCGAGACCCGCGACCTCTGCGCCGACGGCGTCCACGACGCCGGCGCCGTCCTGGTTCGGGACGACCTCCTCGAACGCGAGCGGCCGGTTCCCCGCGCGTGCCTTCCAGTCCGTCGGGTTCACGCCCGAGACGGCGATGCGGACCCGCACCTCGGTCGGGCCCGGCGCACCCGGCTCGCAATCGACGAGGGAGAGGACGGAAGAGGGGCCGGGCTGGGAGAAGACGATGGCTCGCATGATGGATGCAAGGCCCGATGGGCGCAGAGCATTCCCGCCGAAGCGTCGAGTAGGGCGGACGGGACTTGAACCCGTGACCGAGGGATTATGAGTCCCCTGCTCTGACCAGCTGAGCTACCGCCCCGAGGCCTTCCGGCCCGAGCATCGAGCCTAGCCGTGGAGCTCGACCACGGTCTCCGGGTCGGTGATCTCCTCGCCGCGGTACAGCCGCTCGAACGCGGTGATCGTCGTCTCGATGTCGTGCGGCGCGACCAGCTCGAGGCTGTGCTGCTGGAAGGCGCGGTACTCGTCGTCGCTGAGCCGCAGGACGCGCTCGAGCTTCTCGGCGAGGTCGATCGCGTCGTCGGGGCGGAACAGCCAGCCGTTCGCACCGTCGCGCACGAGGTGCGGCAGCGCCATGGCGTCGGCGGCGACGACGGGCAGCCCGGTCGCCATCGCCTCCATCGTCGCGATCGACTGCAGCTCGGCCGTCGACGGCATCGCGAAGACCTCGGCGGCGTACAGCCGCTGGCGCAGCTCCTCGTCGCTCACGTAGCCGGTGAGCGTCACCTGGTCGGCGACGTGCAGCTCGCGCGCGAGCGCCGCGAGCTCGTCGATCATGTCGCCGCCGCCGACGATGTCGAGGTGCCAGTCGAGGTCCTTCGGCAGCCGCGCGACGGCGCGCACGAGCGTGTCGAGCCGCTTCTCGCTCGTCACGCGCCCGACGAAGACGATGCGACCGCGCTGCCGCTCGGGGTTGGGCCGGTACTCGTCGCCCGGCAGCCCGCACGAGATCGCGTGCACGCCGCGCAGACCGGTCATCTTCTCGAGGTAGTCGGCGCTGCGCCGCGTCGGCGTCGTCACGACGTCGCAGCGGCCGAGCACGGTCGCCGCGTCGCGCCACGCGAAGTCGACGGTCCTCCCCTGCAGCGACTTCGGGATGTTCGAGTGGTCCATGAGGTTCTCGAACATCAGGTGGTTGGTGCCGATCACCCGGATCCCGCGCTTCTTCGCCTCGATCGAGAACGCCCGGCCCAGCACGATGTGCGACTGGAAGTGCACGACGTCGGGTCGCAGCGCATCCAACAGCGACGCGGCGTTCGAGAACATCCGCCACGGCTCGGCGAAGCGCAGCCACTCGTGCCCCGGGTAGAGCATCGACCGCAGCCGGTGCACCGTGAACCGCTGCCCCTCGTGCTCCTCGACGTGGGTGCCGTGCCTGCCGCGCCCGAGCGATGACGCCACGACGTGCACCTCGTGCCCACGCTTCGTCAGTCGAGCGGCGAGCCGGGTCGTGAACTTGGCTGCGCCGTTCACGTCGGGCGCGAACGTGTCGGTCGCGATGAGGATGCGCAGGGGTCGGTCGGTCATTCGTCCTCCTCCGACACTGGGTTCAGCGTCCGGATCTGGGGGTGGTGCCGGGCGAGCTGGAAGACGCCGGTGACGGCGAGCGCGCCGGCGCCGGCGTAGACGATGATCGCCCACGGCGGGGTCGCCTGCGCCTCGCCGAGCACCGTGACGCCGATGAGCACGGCGATGAGCGGGTCGATGACGGTGAGGCCGGCGATCACGAGGTCGGGCGGTCCCGATGCGTGGGCGAGCTGCACGGCGTAGCTGCCCGCGAGCACGGCGACGAGCATCGCCACCGCGCACAGGATGGTGAGCCATTCGAACTGGCCCGAGATGATGCGGTTGATGACGACCTTCGAGAGCGTCACGACGAATCCGTAGAGCACGCCGGCCGCGACGATGTAGAAGATCGCGTTCGCGCGAGTGCGGAAGAACCACCACGCCGCGCCGAGGCCTGCGAGCGCCACCACGAGCAGCGCGAGCACGGTCAGCAGCTGCCGGTCGCTGATGGGTCGCTCGACCGCGTAGATCGCCGCGGTGAAGACGAAGATGCCGATGCCGACGAGGCAGATGATGATCGCGCGGACCGTGAGCCGGTCGAGCCGGATGCCGGCGAGCCGCGCGTTGAGGAGCGCCGTCACGACGAGCGCGACCGCACCGAGCGGCTGCACGACGATGAGCGGCGCGAAGGCGAGCGCTGCGAGCTGGAACGCGATCGCGAGGCCGAGCAGCACGGTGCCGACGACCCAGGCCGGCTCGCGCAGCATCCTGAGCACGGCCTTGCCGCCGAGCGAGGCGCCGCGCTGGTCGCCGCCCTGGAAGTGTCCGACGCCACGGTGCTGGAACTGCGTGCCCACCGACAGGAACACCGCACCGACGACGGCGAGCGGGATCCCGATCGCCTGCATCGGCGTGAGAGAGATCTCCGCCGCGAGGTCGTCGAGGGAGGTGAACAGCACGCGTCGAACCTACTCGCTGGGGCCTCGATAGCCTGGAGGACATGACCGTTCTGCCCATCTGCATCACCGGTGAGCCCGTGCTGCACCGCGTCGCCGAGCCCGTCCTGACCTTCGACGACGAGCTCGCGACGCTCGTCGACGACATGTTCGCCACGATGGAGGCCGCCCCGGGCGTGGGCCTCGCGGCGCCGCAGATCGGGCTCGCGAAGCGGCTCTTCGTCTACGACTGGACGGAGGCCGACGGCACCCGCACCCGCGGCGTCGCGGCCAACCCCGAGCTGTGGATCTCGCCGCTGCCGCTCGGCGTGCCCGGCGAGGACGACGAGGAGGGCTGCCTCTCCATCCCGGGCGAGCGCTTCGCGCTGCTGCGCGCTGAGCGCGCGATCCTGCGCGCGCAGGACCAGCACGGCGAGCACTACGAGCTGCAGGCGTCGGGCTGGCTCGCGCGCATCCTGCAGCATGAGTACGACCACCTCGACGGCATCCTCTACGCCGACCGGCTGGATGCGTTCGGCACGAAGGGCGTGCAGAAGGCCGTCAAGCGCAACAAGTGGGGCGTCGAGGGGCTCAGCTGGATGCCCGGGGTCGACGACCTCGACGACTGAGCCGCTCCGGAGGGTCTCGGCGAGGCTCGGCCAGCGGCGGGTGTGGTCTCGACTCGCGCGGCGGCCGGGGCCGCCGTGCGGCTCGACCGGCGCACGCACGAGAAAGGCCCCGCGCGGAGCGCGGGGCCCT
>NZ_BAAAKK010000001.1:285946-320908 GCF_039527715.1 Agrococcus citreus | reverse complement strand
TTTCGATCGCTCCCCGAGATGGACTCGAACCATCAACCTGCCGGTTAACAGCCGGCTGCTCTGCCAATTGAGCTATCGAGGATCGCTGCAGGAGCGACGACAAGCGTAGCATCCCGCGCGGCTCTGGGTCACATCGGGGGCTCTCGCGCTAGCGTGCGAAGCACGACGTCCGTCCCGCACGCCCTGGAGCATCCATGCCCGCACGCACCCGCCACCTCCCGATGCTCGCCCTCGCCGCAGGCGTAGCGCTCACCATGTCTGGCTGCATCATCATGCCGCCCGCGCTGCCCACGGCCGCGCCCGCGCAGCCGAGCGCGCCGCCCTCCGCCGAGCCGAGCCCGACCGAGGGGTCGGAGCCGACCGAGAGCACCGAGCCGTCGCCGAGCGCCGACGGCGGAGACCTGCCCGAGTACGTCGACTTCGACACCGCGCTCGAGCCGGGCACGCTCGCGGGCTGGGAGACGAGCATCCTCACCGACTCGGCGTTCACCGTGCAGCCCGACTCCGACTTCCCCATCGGCCCCACGATCAGCGTGGTCGAGACGGCGACCGGCTGCTCCTTCTGGGCCTACCAGGGCATGCCCGACAGCGACTCGACCGACGAGGAGGAGAGCTCGCTCGCGACCCTCACCGCCTTCCTGGGCGGCACCGCGCCCGAGAGCACCGACCTCGTCGACCTGGGGCCGTCGGACTCGCAGGGGACGACCGTGGTCTTCCTCTCGACCGTGCGCGAGGGTGACGCCGGTGCGACCGAGGTCTACTACGCCCGCAACTTCCAGTCGAGCCAGTCGACGAGCGCCATCCGTGCCACGTGCCCGGCCGGCGCCGGCGACCTCGAGTCGATCGACGAGGTCGTGTTCGAGCACTTCCAGATCAACTTCCTCGCCCCGTAGGCCGAGGAGCTACTCCGAGCGCAGCGACCGCCGCTCGCGCTCGAGCTCCATGAGCTGCTCCTGCAGCCGCTTCGAGCCCTCGGGATCGGCGGGCCCGATGCGCTGCAGGCTGCCGAGCAGCTCAGCCTTGCGCCGCAGGATGTCGCGGTCGACGAGCGAGCCGACGATGCCGCGCACGTAGGCGGTGACGCCCTCGTTCGTCGACTGCGGGATGGGCGCCATCGCGAGCGTGCGCACGAGCGGCACGATCTCGGACGGCACCGCCTGGGCGACCTGCTCGGAGAAGTCGGGCCGATCGATCGCGTCGAGCGACGCGAGCACGCCGTCGCGCACCACCGCGAGCGACGGGTTCGCGATGTAGGCGGTCGCGCCGCGCACCGCGAGCTCGCGCCCGAGCACGGCCGGCTGCTGCAGCAGCGCCGACATGGCGTCGCGCTCGAGCCGCGAGGCCGGGTCGCGCTCGAGCTGCTTGAGGGCGACATCGGCGGGCGGATGCGCGCCGGCAGCACCGTCGGGCGTCCCCGCCGGGCGCGGCCCGGCCTGGCGCACCGCGCTGCGCACCTCCTCAGGCGTGACGCCGAGCCAGCCCGCGACGGTGCGGGTGTAGCCGTCGGCGAGCGCGCGGTCGCGGATCGACTGCAGCACGGGCGCCGCGCGGCGCATCGCGGCCACCCGCCCCTCGACCGTCTCGAGGTCGTGCTCCGCGACGATGCGGCGCAGCATGAACTCGAAGAGCGGCCGCGGCGACTGCACGAGCTTGCGCACGGCGTCATCCCCGCGCTCGAGCCGCAGGTCGCACGGGTCGAGCCCGCCCGGCGGCACGGCGACGAACGTCTGCGCCGCGAAGCGCTGCTCCTCGGCGAAGGTGCGGGCCGCCGCCTTCTGGCCCGCCTCGTCGGGGTCGAACGTGAACACGACCCTGCCGAGCGATCGCGTGTCGGTGGTCGACACATCGCCGAGCACCCGGCGCAGCACCTTGATGTGGTCGACGCCGAACGACGTGCCGCACGTCGCGACCGCGGTCGTCACGCCCGCGAGGTGGCACGCCATCACATCCGTGTAGCCCTCGACGACGACCGCCTCATGGCCGCGCGCGATGTCGCGCTTCGCGAGGTCGAGCCCGTAGAGCACCTGGCTCTTGCGGAAGATCGGGGTCTCGGGCGAGTTGAGGTACTTCGGGCCCTTGTCGTCGTCGGAGAGGCGCCGCGCCCCGAAGCCGACGGTCGCGCCCGCGACGTCGCGGATCGGCCAGATCAGCCTGCCGCGGAACCGGTCGTAGCTGCCCCGCTGCCCCTCGCTCAGCAGCCCGGCACCGAGCAGCTCGGCCTCGGTGAAGCCGCGACCGCGCAAGTGCTGCTTCAGCGACTCGAACGACGAGGGCGCGAAGCCCACGCCGAAGCGCTCCGCGGCCGCGAGGTCGAACCCGCGCTCGCCCAGGAAGCGCTGCCCGAGCGCTGCGGCGGGCGTGACGAGCTGCTCGCGGAAGTAGGCCTCAGCGGCGCGGCTCGCCTCGAGCAGGCGCAACCGGCCGCTCGTCTCCTCCTGCGGCTTGCCGTCCTCGTAGTGCAGCGTGTAGCCGAGCTGCGAGGCGAAGCGCTCCACCGTCTCGGTGAACGACGTGTGGTCCATCGCCATCGCGAACTGGAAGACGTCGCCGTCCTCGCCGCATCCGAAGCAGTGGTAGCGGCCGACGGTCGGTCGCACGTGGAAGGAGGGCGAGCGCTCGTCGTGGAAGGGGCAAAGCCCCTTCATGCTGCCGACGCCCGCCGTCTTGAGCGTCACGTGAGCGCCGACGACGTCGACGATCGAGATGCGCGCGCGCAGCTCGTCGATGTCCTCGCGCCGGATCCGCCCCGCCACGACGGCCTCAGTCCCCCACGTGGCGCTCGTGCCACGCGAACGCGCCGCGGTCGGTGAGCGTCGAGACCTGGTCGACGACCACGCGAGCGCGCTGCGCGTCGTCGGATGCGTCGGCCCAGTCGTCGGCGAAGGCGCGGTCGAGCGCGCTCGGCCCGATGCGCAGGATCGCGTCGCACAGCTCCTGCAGGATGCGCCGCTGGCTCGCGTAGATCGGCTGACGGCGCTCCGCGAGGATGAAGACGGCGGCCGTGCCCTTGAGCACCGCGATCTCGGCGCGCACCTCGCGCGGCACCTCGACGGTGGCGCCGAAGCGCGCGAGCGGCCCCTCGTGCGTCTCGCGCGTGCGCCGGCTCGACGCGTTCGCGAACCGGCCGATGAGCTTCGACGTGAGGTTCTTGAGCTTCGCGTGATCGGCGCGCGAGCCGTCGAACGAGCGCAGCCACGTGTCGAGGTCGTCGAGCCGGTCGAAGGCGGCGAGCAGCTCGTCGCGCGTGAACTCCGGCCCCACCCACGCGAGCATCGTCGAGACGAGCTCGTCGTGACCGACCCGGCTCTGCAGCTTCGCGACGTCGACGTAGCCGCCCACCACCGCATCCTCGAAGTCGTGCACCGAGTAGGCGATGTCGTCGGCGAGGTCCATGACCTGCGCCTCGATGCTCGGGCGCGCCTCGGGGGCACCCTCGCGCATCCACTCGAACGCCTCGCGATCCGACTCGTAGAAGCCGAACTTGATGCGGCCGGATGCGTCGTGCACGTCGCCGGCCGGCCACGGGTACTTGCACGCGGCATCGACGGAGGCGCGCGTGAGGTTGAGGCCGTACGGCTGGTCGCGGATGATCTTGGGCTCGAGCCGCGTGATGACCCGGAGCGTCTGCGCGTTGCCCTCGAAGCCGCCGATGCCGAGCGCCCACTCGTTGAGGCCGCGCTCGCCGTTGTGGCCGAAGGGCGGATGCCCGATGTCGTGGGCGAGGCAGGCCGTGTCGACGATGTCGGGGTCGAGGCCGAGCGCGACCGCGAGCTCTCGGCCGATCTGCGCGACCTCGAGGGAGTGCGTGAGCCGCGTGCGCGAGTCGTCGAAGCCCATCGTGGGCGAGAGCACCTGCGTCTTCTGGCCGAGCCTGCGGAACGCGCTCGAGTGCAGCAGCCGCGCGCGGTCCCTCGCGAAGTCGGTGCGCGCCGAGGCGTGCGTCTCGGGCAGGCGCCGCTCGGCGTCGTGCGCGGTGTAGTCGCCGAGGCCCGTCGTGCGCTGCTCAGCCGCCACGGGTGTCGCTCTCGTCCTCGATGAGGGCGGCGCGCTGCGTGGGCGTCAGCTCGGGGCTGTCGAGCCAGCCGTCCGGGAGCGCGGGCTTGCGCGGGCTGCCGGCCCTGCCCCGCTGCCCCTCGATGCCCTCGGCGACGTACGGCACCGCGTGGTCGAGCGCACCGAGCAGGTCGTCGAGCTGCGCGAGCGACTCGACGCCCGCGAGGGCGCGGCGGGCGTCGCCGCCGACCGGGTAGCCCTTGAAGTACCAGGCGACGTGCTTGCGGATGTCGCGGCAGGCGCGGTCCTCCTCGTCGAAGAACTCGACGAGCAGCTCGGCGTGCCGCCGGAAGGCGTGGGCGACCTGCCCGAGCGTCGGGCGGTGGCGCTCGTCGCTCCCGGCGAACGCGGCCGCGAGGTCGCCGAACAGCCACGGCCGCCCGAGGCAGCCGCGGCCGACCACGACGCCGTCGACGCCTGTCTCGCGCATCATCCGCACCGCATCCTCTGCCTGCCAGATGTCGCCGTTGCCGAGCACCGGCACCGAGGTGACGGCCTCCTTGAGCTGCGCGATCGCCGACCAGTCGGCGGTGCCCGAGTAGTGCTGCGCCGCGGTGCGCCCGTGCAGGGCGACCGCCGCGACCCCGGCGTCCTCGGCGATGCGGCCCGCATCGAGGAACGTCAGGTGCTCGTCGTCGATGCCCTTGCGCATCTTCACGGTGACGGGGATGTCGCCGGCGCGCTGCACGGCGCGCGTCACGATCGCGCGGAACAGGTCGCGCTTCCACGGCAGCGCGCTGCCCCCGCCGCGGCGCGTGACCTTCGGCACGGGGCAGCCGAAGTTGAGGTCGATGTGGTCGGCACGATCCTCGTCGACGAGGATCGCGACGGCCTGCTCGACCGTGCGCGGATCGACGCCGTAGAGCTGCACCGAGCGCAGCGACTCCGACTCGTGGTGGCTGATGAGCCGCATCGTCTCGGGTGTGCGCTCGACGAGGGCGCGCGAGGTGATCATCTCGCTCACGTACAGCCCCGCGCCGAACTCGCGGCACAGCCTCCGGAACGCCGTGTTCGTGATGCCGGCCATGGGCGCGAGCACGACCGGCGCGTCGAGGGCGATGGGCCCGATCGACAGCGTCGGCGCGGTGCTCACGGTGGTGCTCATGCTCCGATGAGCCCCTGCGCGAGGTGCGCCTCGAGGTCGTCGACCTTGACGCGCGTCTGCGCCATCGAGTCGCGCTCGCGCACGGTCACCGCGCCGTCCTCGAGCGAGTCGAAGTCGATCGTGACGCAGAAGGGCGTGCCGACCTCGTCCTGGCGGCGGTAGCGGCGGCCGATCGCGCCGGCGTCGTCGAAGTCGATCGCCCAGTTGCCGCGCAGGCGACCGGCGATCTCGCGAGCGAGCGGCGACAGCTGCTCGTTGCGCGACAGCGGCAGCACGGCGACCTTGACCGGCGCGAGGCGCGGGTCGAGGCGCAGCACCGTGCGGGTGTCGGTGCCGCCCTTGGCGTTCGGCACCTCCTCCTCGGCGTACGCGTCGACGAGGAAGGCCATGAGGCTGCGCGTGAGGCCGAACGACGGCTCGATGACGTACGGCGTGTAGCGCTCGCCGGTGGCCTGGTCGAAGTAGACGAGGTCCTTGCCCGACGCCTCGGAGTGCGACTTCAGGTCGAAGTCGGTGCGGTTCGCGATGCCCATGAGCTCGCCCCACTCCGAGCCCTGGAAGCCGAAGCGGTACTCGACGTCGATCGTGCCCGCCGAGTAGTGGGCGCGCTCCTCCTCGGGCACGTCGAAGCGGCGCATGTTGGCCGGGTCGACGCCGAGGTCGACGAACCACTGCCAGCACGCCTCGACCCAGCGGTCGAACCACTCGGGGGCGTCGTCGGGCGCGGTGAAGAACTCGATCTCCATCTGCTCGAACTCGCGCGTGCGGAAGATGAAGTTGCCGGGCGTGATCTCGTTGCGGAACGCCTTGCCGACCTGGCCGATGCCGAACGGCGGCTTCTTGCGCGAGACGGTGAGCACGTTCGAGAAGTTGACGAAGATGCCCTGTGCCGTCTCGGGGCGCAGGTAGTGCTGGCCGGCCTCGTTGTCGACCGGGCCGAGGTAGGTCTTCATGAGGCCCGAGAACATCTGCGGCTCGGTCCATTTGCCCGTCGTGCCGCAGTCGGGGCACGTGATCTCCTCCATCGAGGCGGCCTCGCGGCCCTTCTTCGCCGCGTACGCCTCTTCGAGGTGGTCCTGGCGGTGGCGCTTGTGGCACTGCAGGCACTCGACGAGCGGATCGGTGAAGGTGGCGACGTGGCCGGATGCGTGCCACACGGCCGAGGGCAGGATGATCGACGAGTCGAGACCGACCATGTCGTCGCGGCCCTGCACGAACGTCTTCCACCACTGGCGCTTGATGTTCTCCTTGAGCGCCACGCCGAGGGGCCCGTAGTCCCACGCGGACCGGGATCCGCCGTAGATCTCGCCCGCCTGGAACACGAAGCCACGGCGCTTCGCGAGGTTGATGACGGCGTCGAGACGGTTCTGCACCACGGGGGCTCCTTGAGATCGGTCGCGCGCCGTCTCCCCGGGCCGGTCAGCCCGGGTCGCGCGCGCGGCACGTGAACCTCGATTCTACCGAGGCACGAGCGCATCCGTGCCGCCGTCGCCGTCGGCGGTGCACGCAGGGTGACAGGGGGCTGAGATAGGCTCGTGACTCGGGGCGCGCGCGCCCCGAAAGTCTGCGAGGAGGCCTGATGCGGAGCCAGGAGCGGCGGGAGCTCTACGGGGCGTGGGCAGAGCGCTGGCCCAGCGATGCGGCCGATCTGCTCGACGGCTATTCGGGCGCCTGGTGGATCGGTGGCAGCTGGGCGGTCGACATTGCGCTCGGCAGCGATCGGCAGCACGGCGACCTCGACATCGTCATCCCCCGCAGCGAGCTGAGCCTGCTGCGCGGCTGGCTCGGCGGCAAGTGGCAGCTGTGGTGCGCCTTCCAGGGTGCGCTCAAGCCCCTGCTCCCCCACGACTCCGACGTGCTGCCGCTCGGCACCACGAGCATCTGGCTGCGCCACAGCGCGTACGGCCAGTGGGAGTACGAGGTGCTGCTCGACCCGAGCGACAGCGAGTCGTGGCGATTCCGCCGCGACACTGCCGTCACGATGCCGCTCGAGGACGCGCTCGTGACGGTCAACGGCATCCGCTTCGCGAAGCCGCAGATCGTGCTGGCCTACGCCGCCGCCGAGAAGGCGGATGTCGCGTGGCTCGACGCCGCGCTGCCCGCGCTCGACGACGAGGCGCGCGCATGGCTCGCCGACCGCCTCACGGACGACCACCCGTGGCGGGAGCGCCTCGCCTCTTGACCGAGCACCGCGGACCCCAGCGGCCGCTCCTGGCGCTCCGCCCGCTCTCGGTCACCGATGCCGAGGCGATGGCCGACGTGCTCGCCGACCCGGCGCTCCACGTGTATACGGGCGGCGAGCCCGCGGCCCGAGAGGAGCTCGAGCGTCGCTATGCGGTGCAGGTGCAGGGCGGACCGCCCGACGGTTCGGAGCGATGGCTCAACCTGGTGGTGCTGCTCGGCGAGGAGCGGCGCCCGATCGGCTACGTGCAGGCGACGATTCCGGTCGGTGGCGAGTCGGCGGAGATCGCGTGGGTCATCGGCAGCCCGTGGCAGGCACGAGGCTTCGGCTCGCGCGCCGCATCCCTGCTCGTCAGCGAGCTCGCGATGCTCGGCATCCGAGAGCTCCTGGCCCACATCCATCCGAAGCACAGCGCATCGCAGCGAGTCGCCCGATCCTTGGGGATGAGCCCCACGGAGACGGTGGTGGACGGCGAGGTCCGCTGGACCGGTTCGCTGGATGCGGACGCGTGTGACGACGGCCACCCCGGCGGAGGCATCGGCGCTCGATGACCCCGGTCAGCACCGCTCGAGGATGTGCGCTGGGTCTCCTCGCGGCGCCAACCCCGCGTCGCGTAGCACCATGAGCGGCGGCTGGCCGGGACGGTCGCACACAGCGGCGAAGGTCGCACCGTCCGGCAGCGCGCCGGCGTACTCGACGGCGAGGTGGCGGTCGTGCAGCGCGCCGTAGGCGCCGCACTCGTCGAAGCGCGCGCACTCCTCGGTGATGACGAGGTCGAAGCCGGCCGCGGCCCCCGCCTGGCCGGCCTCGAGCGCGTTCTTCTGCGCCGCGGCGAGCCCGGCCGCGTGCGCGCGGTCGACGAGCATGCTCGCGAGCGCCAGCGTGCCGGCCTGCGACAGCCCGTCGACGCGCGTCCAGGCGTCGAGGTTGTCGAGCTCGACGGCCTCGAAGCCGGCCCGCGCGCATCCGTCGATCCACTCGCCCACGATCTCGGCGATCGCGGCGCGGGACGACGGGGTCGACGAGTCGAGGATGCGCTCGTCCGGCCATGCAGGATCGGCGACGGGATCGCCGGCGGCGTCGCGCAGCAGCAGCTCGGGGTGCTCGCGCGACCACCATTCGAGCTCGCCCGGCTGGGTCTGAAACGCGTTGACGTAGCAGACGTCGAGCACGACGCCCGCGGGCGGCGCCTCGCGGTCGCGCACCACGACCGTGACGTCGTCGCCGACGTCGGACGCGCCGCCCAGCTGGTAGTCGAGGCCGCCCTGCTCGGCGGCGGTCCAGCGATCCTCGAACGCGGCCTCGTCGAACCCGGCCCCGGCATCCGAGGCGCCGGCCGCGCAACCGGTGGCACCGAGCACCACCGCGAGCACGGCCGCGGCGGCGTGGCGTCGCATCACGCCGTCGGCGCGTCGATGGCTCCGCCGAAGCGGCGGTCGCGGCCGGAGTAGACGTCGAGCGCGCGCCAGAGGTCGCGGCGCGTGAAGTCGGGCCAGAGCCGGTCGAGGAACACCATCTCGGCGTAGGCGCCCTGCAGCGTGAGGAAGTTCGAGATCCGCTGCTCGCCCGACGACCGGATGTAGAGGTCGACGTCCGGCACATCGGGGTTGTACATGCGGCTGCGCACGAGTCGATCGGTGACGCCCGAGGGCTTGAGGCGCCCTGCCGCGACGTCCTCCGCGATCGAGCGCATCGCATCCGCGATCTCGTGCGTGCCGCCGTAGTTGACGCACATCTGCAGCGTCATCGTGCGGTTGCCCGCCGTGCGCCGCTCCGCCTCCTCGAGCTCGCGGATGACGGAGGCCCACAGCCGCGGACGCCGGCCGGCCCAGCGCACGCGCACGCCCCAGGCGTCCAGCTGGTCGCGCCGGCGGCGCAGCACGTCCTTGTTGAACCCCATGAGGAAGCGCACCTCGTCGGGGCTGCGCTTCCAGTTCTCGGTCGAGAACGCGTAGACGGAGAGGTGCTCGACGCCCGCCTGCAGGGCACCGGCGACGACGTCGAGCAGCACCGCCTCGCCCGCCGCGTGGCCCTGCGTGCGCGTGAGGCCGCGCTGGTTCGCCCAGCGGCCGTTGCCGTCCATGATGATCGCGACGTGCTTCGGCAGCGTGCCGCGCTCGTAGACGGGAGGCTGCTCGCCGGTCCAGTCGATCGGCCGCAGCGGTTCGCTCACGGAGCGATCCGGTCGACGTGCTCGAGGCTGCGCAGCCCGCGCTCGAGGTGGAACTGCACGTAGGCGGCGACGGCTCCGGATGCGCGCGAGCGGATGCCCTGATGGGCGGTCTCGGCGTGGGCCCAGTCGCCCGTCAGCAGCGCCGACAGCAGCTCGAGCGTGGGCTCGTCGACGCGGAGCGCACCGGCGGGTGCCGCGTGGTCGGCGACCATGCCGCCGAGCTGCGGCACGAACGAGCGGTGCGGACCGGGCTCGCCGGTGACGGCGCAGTCGCCGAACGACGGCGCCCAGCCCGCGACCGAGAGCGCCCGCAGCAGGTAGGAGTCGAGGGTGAGCGACGGATCGTGCTCCGAGCGCGCGAGCGACCGGAGCGCACCGACGAGCAGCAGGTACTGCTGCCGCGAGCCGTCCTCGTCGGTGAGCCGGTCGGCCGTCTCGACCATCGCGGTCGCCGCGGTGTAGCTGCGGTAGTCGGCGACGATGACCGGCGCGTAGCTGCCGAGCGTCACCGCTTGCGTGATGATGTCGAGGCTGCGGCCGACCGCGAGCTGCATATCGGCGACCATGAAGGGCTCGAGCCGCCCACCGAAGCGCGACGACGTGCGCCGCACGCCGCGCGCGACCGCGCGCACCTTGCCGTGCTCGCGCGTCAGCAGCGTGACGATGCGGTCGGCCTCCCCCAGCGAATGGGTGCGGAGGACGACCCCCTCGTCGCGGTAGGTGGGCATGGGCTCGTCAGCAGGTCTCGGGCCGCTACACGCTCTGCGCGGTGACCGGCTCCGGCGCCCCGACGACGCCGCGTGCCCGCAGTCCGCGGTTGACGGCGGAGACGATCGCGCGCAGCGACGCGTTCGTCGACGAGTGGTCGATGCCGACGCCCCAGTAGCGCGTGCCGCCGAGCTCGAGCTCGACGTAGGAGGCCGCCTGCGCGTCCTGCCCCTCGGCGAGCGTGTGCTCGACGTAGTCGATGAGCGACACCTCGACGCCCTCGCCACGCAGCAGCGACAGCAGCGCGTCGATGGGTCCGTTGCCGGCCGACTCGACGTCGCGCAGCGTCTGCTCATCGCGCAGCACGACCGTGAGGCGCGTCTCGCCGCCGAGCGTCGACGACGAGCCGACCTCGCGCAGCTCGAAGCGGCCCCACTGGTCCTCTGCCTCGCGCGACGGGTTCGGCAGGTACTCGTCGCTGAAGATCGACCAGATCGCGTCGCTCGTCACTTCGCCGCCCTCGCTGTCGGTGCGCCCCTGCACGATGTTCGAGAACTCGATCTGCAGCCTGCGCGGCAGGTCGAGCCCGTGGTCGGCCTTCAGCAGGTACGACACGCCGCCCTTGCCCGACTGCGAGTTGACGCGGATGACGGCCTCGTAGCTGCGGCCGACGTCCTTCGGGTCGATCGGCAGGTACGGCACCGCCCAGGTCATCTCGTCGACGCTCTTGCCGGCGCGCTCGGCGTCCTCGGCCATCCGCTCGAAGCCCTTCTTGATGGCGTCCTGGTGGGAGCCGGAGAAGGCGGTGTAGACGAGGTCGCCCGCCCACGGGCTGCGCTCGTGCACCTTGAGCTGGTTGCAGTGCTCGGCGACACGACGGATGCCGTCGAGGTCGGAGAAGTCGATCTCGGGATCGATGCCCTGCGTCAGCAGGTTCAGGCCGAGCGCGACGAGGTCGACGTTGCCCGTGCGCTCGCCGTTGCCGAACAGGCAGCCCTCGATGCGGTCGGCGCCGGCCATGTAGCCGAGCTCGGCCGCCGCGACGCCCGTGCCGCGGTCGTTGTGCGGGTGCAGGGACAGGATGACCGACTCGCGGCGCGCGAGGTTGCGGTGCATCCACTCGATCGAGTCGGCGTAGACGTTGGGCGTCGCCATCTCGACCGTCGACGGCAGGTTGATGATGACGGGCCGCTCGGGGCGGGCGTCGAGCGTCTCGATGATCGCGTTGCAGACCTCGAGCGCGTAGTCGAGCTCGGTGCCCGTGTACGACTCGGGGCTGTACTCGTAGAAGACCTTCGTGCGCTCGAGCATGCCCTCGAGCTCGAGGCACAGCTTGGCGCCGTCGACGGCGATCTGCTTCACGCCCTCGCGGTCGGAGCGGAAGACTACGTCGCGCTGCAGCACGCTCGTCGAGTTGTAGATGTGCACGATCGCCTGCTTCGCGCCGTCGATCGACTCGAACGTGCGGCGGATGAGGTGGTCGCGGCACTGCGTCAGCACCTGGATCGTGACGTCGTCGGGGATCAGGTCCTCGTCGATGAGCTTCCGGACGAAGTCGAAGTCGAGCTGGCTCGCCGACGGGAAGCCGACCTCGATCTCCTTGTAGCCCATTCCCACCAGCAGCTGGAACATCTTCAGCTTGCGGTCGGGCGTCATCGGGTCGATGAGCGCCTGGTTGCCGTCGCGCAGGTCGACGGCGCACCAGCGGGGCGCGCGCTCGATGCGCTTCGAGGGCCAGGTCCGGTCGGGGAGTTCGACCTTGATCTGCTCGTGGTACGGGGTGTAGCGGTGCGCCGGCATCCCGGATGGCTGCTGCATGTTCTTCATCTGTCGCTCCTGTCGCTGCTCTCATGTCCGGGCAGGACGGCCTCCGCGACGAGGAAGCCCGGGGTTCAGGCCTCGTCGCGGCGACGAAGGAGCAGCGCGCTCTGCATGGCTCCAGCGTACACCCGCCCCTCGCCGGGGCGGGTGCACGGAGGCCGTCAGTCGGCGGCGACGGCGGCGAGCGGCGCGATGCGCGACGCACGCCGACCGGCGGGCCAGCTCGCGATCGCCGCGACGGCGAGACCCGCGATCGCGAGCACGACGGGCAGCTGCCACGGGATCGTCGGGGCGGTCGAGACGACGCCCAGCACCGAGCCGACCATCGACTGCACCCCGATCCAGCCGAGCAGCATCCCGACGCCGAAGCCGGTCGTGACGGCGACGATCGTGATCGCGCCAGCCTCGGCCAGCAGCATCCGCACGGTGTGCGCGCGACGCAGGCCGAGCATCCGGAGCAGTCCGATCTCGCGCGTGCGGCGGCGCACGGAGAGCAGCATCGCGGCGACGAAGCCGAGCACGCCCAGCACGGCCGAGAAGCCGACGATCGCCGTGACGACCATCGTGACGCCGGTGAGCAGCGCCTCGAGCTCGGCGCGGAAGACCGGGTCGCGCTCGATCGTGACCACTGCCGTCGTGAGCGAGGCGCCCGCCGTGACCATCATCGTGACGACCGCGGCGCCCACGAAGAGCGCGAGCACGAGCGACGAGGTGCGGCCCGGATGCGTCGCGAGCGTGCCCGCTGCGACGCGCGCGGGCACGGAGCGGCCCATGGCGCGGCCGGCGAGCGCGACGAGCGGCGGCGCGACCGCCGGTGCGATGCCGACGATGCCGACGACGAGCACGATGCCGCCGGCGAAGCCGACGAGCACCGCGAACGGCGTGATCGCGCCGAGCACGACCGCGCCGACGAGCAGCAGCGCGCCGATCGTCAGTGCGATGAGGGCGGGGACGCGGCGTGAGCGGCGCGTCGTCTCGACGTCGACGCCCGAGCCGCGCAGCGCCTCGAGCGGCGTCACGGCGAGCACGGTGCGCGTCGCGAGCCAGGCGGCGACGATCGCCGCGAGCGCGACCGCGATGGCGGGCGCGAGCGCTCCGGGCATGACCGGCGGCATGCCGGTCAGCTCGAGTCCCTCGGCCGGCTGCGTCAGCAGCGCCTCGACCGGGATCGCCGCGAGCACGCCGATGCCCCAGCCGAGCACGGCGCCGCCGACGCCGACGGCGGCGAAGCGGCCGAGCATCCGTCGCCGCTCCGATCGTGCCGTCGCGCCGAGCAGGCGGCGCAGTGCGATCTCACCGCGCAGGTCCTCGACCGCACCGGTGAGCGCCTGGCGGACGACGATCGCGGCCACGACGACCGAGACCCCGATGAGCAGCGTGCCGGCGAGCGCGAGCAGCAGTCGTGCCGTCTCGCTCTCGGCCACCATGCGCTCGCCGTAGAGCGCGAGCGCCGCGTGCTCCATGAGCGTCGAGAGCGCGGTGCCGAAGGCTGAGGCGAGGGCCGCGACGGCGAACGCGAGCGCGGCGCCCGTGCGCGAGGACGCGCCGGCGGTGCGGGCGCTGGCCGCGGCGGGTGCGGCGGTCGGCGCGTCGGTCGCGGTCATCGGACGCCGCCGCTCGAGCGGTGCGCGCCAGCGGACCCGAGCGCGCCAGCCGGACCCGCGATCGGGGGTCCGGCGAGCGATGCGGGGTCCGCGTGGCCAGGGCGCTGCAGCATCCGCTGCGCGATCGTTGCAGCATCGGTCGCCGGCAGGTCGTCGTCGAGGCGGCCGTCGCGCAGCAGCACGACCCGCTCGGCGCGAGCGGCGACGGCCGCGTCGTGGGTGACGACGACGATCGCCTGGCCGGCTGCCGCCTGCGCGACGAGGATCTCCTGCACCTCGAGCGACGTCGCGCTGTCGAGCGCGCCCGTCGGCTCATCGGCGAGCACGATCGCGGGGCGGTGGGCGAGCGCACGAGCGATCGCGAAGCGCTGCTGCTGCCCGCCCGAGAGCTCGTGGGGGCGGCGGGCGCCGAGCCCGGCGATGCCCAGGTCGTCGAGCAGGTCCTGGATGCGCTTGCCGTCGGGCGCAGCGCCCGCGAGCAGCGCGGGCAGCTGCACGTTCTCGATCGCGGTGAGGCTCGGCACGAGGTTGAACGACTGGAAGACGACGCCGACCTGCGTGCGGCGCAGCGCCGTGAGCGCGTCGTCGTCGAGGCCGACGACCGAGGTGCCTCCGATCACGACGTCGCCCGAGGTGGGCTCGTCGAGGCCGGCGGCGAGGTGCAGGAGGGTCGACTTGCCGGAGCCGGACTGGCCCATGACGGCGGTGAGGGTGCCGGGCTCGATCGCGAGGTCGAGCCCGTCGAGGGCGGTGACGGATGCGTCGCCGTGGCCGAAGCGCTTCGTGACGGCTCGGAGGCGGAGTGCGTGCTGGTGCATGGTTCCAGTCAACGCAGCGCCGGTATCGGTGTCGTCGCGCTGAAGACCGACGCCGGGTCATCCGACCGGATGATCCGCCCTTCGCCGGTCGAGCCGCACGGGCGCCCCCACCTCGCCGGTCGAGCCGCACGGGCGCCCCGGCGCCCGCGCGAGTCGAGACCACGTCAGGAGCGCCCTCGGTAGGTGTTGCGGCACCGACCTGCCCACCCACTGGTGGGCGGCACGGCCACTCGGTGCCCCAACCGCCTCATCCCGCCGCAGGCGCTCGCAGCCGCTCATCGAGCATCACCGCCATGAGAGCGGGGCGCTGCAGCGGGAGGCCGTGGCCGACACCCTCGAGGATGCGCAGCTCGCTCCCGGGTCGCGCCGCCTGCAGGATCCGAGCCGAGTCGCGCATGAGCGCTCGCTCGCGCGCCCCCGCGACGACCAGCGCAGGGCTGCGCGGCACCGCCCATCCAGCAGGCGGCGCGAACCGCAGGTTCTCCCCCACGCTCGTGACGAGCGTCGCGCGGCTGATCCGCGACGAGTCCTCGAGGTACGCGGGCAGCAGCGACTCGGGCACGAAGAGCTCCTTCGCCTGCAGCCGCGCGAAGCGCGGCCAGCGGGCCAGCGGCGCTGCGGCCCCGAGCATCGCGACCGTCGGCCCCGCGAGCGCGAGGGGCTTCGCCTGCGCGCTCACCACGACGACGTCGGCGACGAGATCCGGGCGCTCGGAGGCGAGCAGCACCGCGAGCTGCGCCCCGAGCGAGAAGCCCGCGACGACGGCGCCCGAGGGCGCGTGCTGCTCGAGCAGCAGCACGAGCGCGTCGACCGTCTCGCGGTGCGAGCGGTAGTCGTCGGATGCGCTGCGGCCATGGCCTGGCAGGTCGGGGACGAGCGCGCGGACCGGGGCTCGCAGCCGCTCGAGCGTCGGCTGCCACATCCAGCCGGACACGCCACCGCCGTGCAGCAGCAGGAGCGGGCGCCCGTCCGAAGGGCCGGAGGTCTCGAGGTGCATGGAGCCATCCTGGCGGGTGGTGGTCTCGACTCGGGCGGGGCGCAGGGCGCCCCGACCGGCTCGATCAGCGGGGAGGGCGGGGCGCGGGGCGCCCCGACCGGCTCGACCGGCGAGCCGGCGGGTCAGGCCGGGTGCTCGCCCACCAGGCCGTGCTCGTAGGCGAAGACGACGAGCTGCACCCGGTCTCGCAGGCCGAGCTTCGCGAGGACCCGCGAGATGTGCGTCTTGACCGTCGCCTCCGAGACGAACTCCGAGCGGGCGATCTCGGTGTTCGACAGGCCCTTCGCGGCGAGGCCGAAGATCTGGCGCTCGCGCTCCGTGAGCTCGCCGAACGTCGTCGGCGCCGCTCGCCGCTGGCGGCCGAACGCCTTGAACAGCTCGCGCGTCGCGCTCGCCGCGACGACCTCGTTGCCTGCGTGCACCGTGCGGATGGCGGCGAGCACGAGCTCAGGCTCCGCATCCTTCAGCACGAACCCGGATGCGCCGGCCCGGATCGCCCGCGCTGCGGCCTCGTCGAGGTCGAAGGTCGTGAGCACGACGACCCGCACCGCAGGGTTCTGGCGCACGATGCGGTCGGTCGCCGAGATGCCGTCGAGCACGGGCATCCGCACATCCATGAGCACGACATCGGGCTGCTGCTCCTCCGCGAGCCGCACCGCCTGCGCGCCGTCGGCCGCCTCGCCGACGCACACGAGGTCGGGCTGCGACTCCACGAGCATCCGGATGCCGCCGCGGAACAGCGCTTGGTCGTCGACGATCAGCACGCGGATCACGCGGGCCCTCCTTCGTGCATGAGTGCAGCCGGGAACGCGGCGCGCACCCGGAACCAGCCGCGCTCGACCCCGGTCCACGCATCGCCGCCCGCGAGCCGCGCGCGCTCGTGCATGCCGCGCACACCGTGACCGGGCGTGCCCGGCGAGCTCGAGATGCGGTTGTGCACGTCGACAACGATGCCAGCGCCGCCGTGCGGGATGGCGACACCGCGCAGGCGCACGTGCACCGGCTCTGCCCGATCGCCGTGGCGCAGCGCGTTCGTGAGCGCCTCCTGCAGGATCCGGTAGGCGGCGATGTCGGCCGTGCGCGGCAGCATCGGCTGCACGCCCGAGCGCTCGAAGCGCACGTCGAGGCCGCTCCCCCGCATCCGCTCGATGAGCACGTCGACGTCGCCGAGCGACGCGACCGGGTCGGGTGCCTCGCTGTGGCGCAGCTGCTCGAGCAGCAGCCGCACGTCGCCGAGCGCCTGCTTGGCGGTGCCGGCGATCCGCTCGAGCGATGCGTCCTTCGCGGCCGGGTCGGCCGTGTAGCGCGCGCCGTTCGCCTGCGCGATGACGACCGCGAGCGAGTGCGCGACCACGTCGTGCATGTCGCGCGCGAGGGCGGCGCGCTCCTCCTCCTGGTCGGCGCGCTGCTGCGAGACCTGCGCGACGACCGTCGCCGCCTCGGTGCGCGCCGCCGCGGCGACGCCCCACCCGATGAGGATCATCATCGAGAACAGCAGCATCGGCGGGATCCAGAAGAACGCGACGAGGCGCACGAGCTCGGCGACCGGCACCGGCGAGCCGGGTGCGAAGCCCGCGAGCCCGCCCGTCGTCGCAACCCAGTAGGCGGCGAGCACCGACGCGACGAGCGAGAGCCCCAGCGCGCCGAGCCTGCCCTGCCACTGCGAGAAGCGGCCGGCGGAGTAGAGCAGCACGAGCACGCCGAACCACATCGGGAACATGGGTGCCCCGACGACGACGTGCACGGCCGCGAGCGCGGTGAGGCCCGCGAGCGCGAGCACCGGTCGCGTGCGGCGCAGCAGGATCGCGCCGGGGACCGCGAGGGCGACGACGCCCGCGAGCAGCCAGTGCCAGCCGAAGCCGACCGTGCCGAGCAGCAGCGTGGGCACCGCGAGGACGAGCACGGTCGTGCCCGCGATGATCGCGTCGGACCGCAGCGAGCCGGGGACCGACGGCTCCGCGGCGGCGGGCGCGGCGGGGTCGACGGTCGGCAGGGTGGTCACGGCATCCAGCGTAGGTCGGCGCCGCGATCGGCAGGGCCGCGAGGGCGCGCAATCATCCGCTCGGCGGAGGGGACGTGCGCCGCTGCCGGCCCCCGCGGCCGCTCGTGCACCGAGCGGTCACGAGACGAGGAGATCTGGCCCGCGGTGCACGGAGCGAGGACGCCTGAGCCTCCGCTGCCGCCGGCGCCTCGATCCGTGCAGCGCCGGCCGTGCGGCGTTGGTCTCGAGACGCGCGCGGCTCCGCCGCGTGCTCCTCGACCAGCGAGAAGCTAGAAGCCGAAGCGGCCGAGCTGCTTCGGGTCTCCCTGCCACTCCTTGGCGATCTTCACGCGCAGGTCGAGGTGCACCTGCGTGCCGAGGATCCGCTCGATCTCGACCCGCGCATCCGCCCCCACCTGGCGCAGGCGGGAGCCGCCCTTGCCGATGATGATGCCCTTCTGGCTGTCGCGCTCGACCCAGAGGTTGGCGTAGACGTCGGTGAGGTCGCGGCCCTCGCGCGGCACGATGTCGTCGATGGTCACCATGATCGAGTGCGGCAGCTCGTCGCGCACGTCCTCGAGCGCAGCCTCGCGGATCACCTCGGCGATCCGCACGTCGACGGGCTCGTCGTGGGTGGTCGCCGCCTCGTACAGCGGCGGTCCCTGCGGCAGCATCGCGACGATCGTGTCGATGAGCACGTCGAGCTGCGTGCCGGCGACCGACGAGAGCGGCACGACGGCATCCCAGTCGCGCAGCTCGTTCACCTCGAGCAGCTGCTGCGCGGTGCGCTCCCGCGAGGCGACGTCGGTCTTCGTGACGATCGCGATCTTCTTCGCGCGCGGGAAGCCCTCGAGCTGCTGGTCGATGTAGCGGTCGCCGGGGCCGATCGGCTCGTTCGCCGGCACGCACAGGCAGATGACGTCGACGTCGCCGAGCGTCGTCTGCACGACGGCGTTCAGCCGCTTGCCGAGCAGCGTGCGCGGCTTGTGCATGCCAGGGGTGTCGACGATGACGATCTGCGCGTCGTCGCGGTGCACGATGCCGCGGATCGCGTGGCGCGTGGTCTGCGGCTTCGACGAGGTGATGGCGATCTTCTCGCCCACGAGCGCGTTCATCAGCGTCGACTTGCCCGCGTTCGGGCGGCCCACGAACGTCACGAAGCCGCTGCGGTGCGCGGCGTCGCGCTGGCCCTGCGCGCCGGAGTCGAGCTCGGCGGTGTCGTCGTTCATGCGGCCCCCTCGGCCTCGTGATCCGCGCGGACCTCGCGCGAGACCTCCATCTCGCCCGCGTTCCGGCCGCGGCCGTCGATCGAGCGCACCTCGATGCGCAGCTCGTCGACGTGCACGACGTCGCCCACCTCGGCGATGCGGCCGAGCTCCTTCTGCACGAGGCCGCCGACGGTGTCGACGTCCTCGTCCTCGAGCGTGAGGTCGAACAAGTCGCCCAGCTCGTCGATCTGCAGCCGCGCGGAGACCCGCCAGACACCGTCGCCCTCGTCGACGATCTCGCTGCGACCGCGGTCGTGCTCGTCGCGGATCTCGCCGACGAGCTCCTCGACGAGGTCCTCGAGCGTGACGAGCCCCGCGATGCCGCCGTACTCGTCGACCACCATCGCGACGTGCACGCGCTCCGCCTGCATGAGCGCGAGCGTGTCGTCGGCCTTCTTCGACTCGGGCACGAGGATCGCCGGGCGCGCGAGCTCCTCGGCGGTCTCGACCGCCTCCGGCCGCCACGTGCGGCTGCGCACGACGTCGCGGAGGTAGAGGATGCCGAGGATCTCGTCGATCGCCTCCCCCACCACGGGCATGCGCGACAGGCCGTTGTCGAGGAACTGGCGCAGCGCATCCTTCGCCGTCGCGTCGCGATCGACGGTGATCATGTCGGGGCGCGGCACCATGACCTCGCGCACGAGCGTCTCATTGAACTCGAAGATCGAGTGGATGAGCTCGCGGTCGTCGTCCTCGAGCACGTCCGACTCGGCCGCGGCGTCGACCATCGAGAGCAGCTGCGCCTCGGTCGTGAACGCGGTCTCGCGCTGACGGCCGGGCGTGATCTTGTCGCCGACGGCGGCGACGAGGCTCGCGATCGGCCCCATCAGCACGCGCCAGAAGCGGAGGAAGCGCGCCGAGCCGCGCAGCAGGCCGATCGCGTGCGTGCGGCCGACGGCGCGGGGGCTCGTACCGACGAGCACGAACGAGACGACGATCATGACGCCGCCCGCGATGAGCAGCGTGATCCACCACTCGGTGACGAGCGAGTCGACGGCGAGCGTGATGAGCACCGCCGCGAGCGTCTCGCACATGATGCGGCCGAACTGCAGCGTCATGACGTGACCGCGCAGGTCGTCGGCGATCGAGAGCATGGCGGATGCGTGGCGCGCGGTGAGCGACGCATCCTGCAGCTCGGCGCGCGAGACGACGCCGAGCGCGGCGTCGGCGGCGGCGAGCCAAGCGCCGAAGGCGATGAGCACCGCGGCGGCGGCGAAGAGGAGGATCTCGAACATCAGTGGATGCGGCCCGGCGTGCCGCCGTCATGCTCCTCGAAGGCCACCAGCAGCTTGTCCTGCAGCGCGAACATCTCGTCGCGGTCGGCGGGCTCGGCGTGGTCGAAGCCCAGCAGGTGGAGCAGGCCGTGCGTGGTGAGCAGGCGCAGCTCGGTCATGAGGCTGTGGCCGGCCTCGCTCGCCTGCGCCTGCGCGACCTCGGGGCACAGCACGATGTCGCCGAGCAGGCCGGCCGGGGTCAGCCGGTCGTGGGCACCCGGGCGCAGCTCGTCCATCGGGAAGGAGAGCACGTCCGTCGGACCGGGCTCGTCCATCCACTGCACGTGGAGCTGCTCCATCGCGGCGACGTCGACGAGCACGATCGCGAGGTCGGCGTCGGGGTGCACGAAGAGCCGCTCGAGGTCGAAGGCGACGAGCCGGATGAGCTGCGCCTCGTCGATCGACGTCCCCGTCTCGTTGAGCAGGTCGATCGCCATCAGCGTCCCCGCCCGCGCGGCTGGTGCGACTGCTGCTTGCGCGCCTGCTTCGCGATCTGGCGCTGGTCGTGCTCGGTGTAGGCGTCGACGATCTCGCCGACGAGCGTGTGACGCACGACGTCGGCGCTCGTGAGCTGCGCGAAGTGGATGTCGTCGATGCGCCCGAGCACCTGCTGCGCGACCTGCAGGCCCGAGGTGCCAGCCGGCAGGTCGACCTGCGTCGCGTCGCCGGTGACGACCATCTGCGAGCCGAAGCCGAGGCGTGTGAGGAACATCTTCATCTGCTCGGGGCTCGTGTTCTGCGCCTCGTCGAGCACGATGAACGAGCTGTTGAGGGTGCGGCCGCGCATGTAGGCGAGCGGCGCGACCTCGACGACGCCCGTCGCGAGCAGCTTCGGCACGAGCTCCGGATCCATCATCTCGTTGAGCGCGTCGTAGAGCGGCCGCAGGTAGGGGTCGATCTTGTCGGTGAGCGTGCCGGGCAGGAAGCCGAGCCGCTCGCCCGCCTCGACGGCCGGGCGCGTCAGGATGATGCGGTCGACCTCCTTGCGATGCAGCGCCTGCACGGCCTTCGCCATCGCGAGGTAGGTCTTGCCCGTGCCGGCGGGGCCGATCCCGAACACGATCGTGTGCTGGTCGATCGCCTCGACGTAGGCGCGCTGGCCCTCCGTCTTCGCGCGGATCGACTTGCCGCGCGACGTGAGGATCGCCTCGCCCATCGCGTCGGAGAGGCTGCGGGTCGAGTCCTGCCGCAGGATCCGGGATCCCTCGGCGACCTCGGTCTGGCTGAGGTCGGCGCCCTGGCGCACGAGGTCGACGAGCTCCTGCACGAGCCGGCTCGCGACGACGACGTCCTCCTCGGGCCCCTCGAGCGTGACGAGGTTGCCGCGCACGGCCACCCGGACATCCGGATGCTCGTGCTCGAGCCTCGTCAGCAGGCGATCCTGCGGCCCGAGCAGCCGCACCATCTCGATGCCGTCGATCTCGATCGACTGCGTAGCGTCAGGCAAGCGAGCCCTCTCCGAGTGAGCCGCCCAGCACGTGCGCGTGGGCGTGGAAGACAGTCTGACCGGCGAGCTCGCCGGTGTTGAAGACGAGGCGGAAGTCGCCGTCGCCGCGCTCGCGCGCGATGGCCTTCGCGGCCTGGATCATCTCGGCCAGCAGGTCGGGATCCCCGGCCGCGAGCTCGACGACGTCGCGGTACGCGGGCGTCTTCGGCACCACGAGCACGTGCATGGGCGCCTGCGGGTTGATGTCGGTGAACGCGATGATGCGGTCGGTCTCGAGCACGATCTCCGCAGGGATCTCGCGGGCGACGATCTTCTCGAACACGGTGGGCTCAGCCATGGGGCCAGCCTACCTTCGTGCCGCTCACCAGCGCCCGAGTCGCAGCGAGAGGGCCGCGACGGCCGCGAGGCCGGCGGTCGAGGTGCGCAGCACGTGGTCGCCCATCCTCGCCCGGACGGCGCCGGCGGCGACGAGCCGCTCGAGCTCGCCCGGGTCGACGCCGCCCTCCGGGCCGACGACGAGCAGCACGTCGCGCTCGAGCGGCACGTCCGCGAGCGAGTCGGCGGCCGTCGGGTCGAGCACGACGAGCTGCCACGCGTCCGCGAGGCCTGCGAGCCCCTCGGTGTCGACGACGCCGCCGACCTCGGGCAGTCGCGGCCGGATGGCCTGCTTGCCCGCCTCGCGGACGACCTTCCGCCAGCGGTCGAGCGCCTTGTCGCCGCGCTCGCCCTTCCACTGCACGACGCTGCGCCGCGCCTGCCACGGCACGATCGCGTCGACGCCGAGCTCGGTGGATGCCTGCACGGCGAGCTCGGCGCGATCGCCCTTCGCGAGCGCCTGGGCGAGGCCGATGCGCGGCGACGGCGCCGGCAGCACCTCGACGCGCTGCAGCACGACGTCGACGCCGTCGCGCTCGGCGCGGTCGATGACGCCCTCGGCGAGCGTGCCGAGGCCGTCGCTCACGAGCACGCGCTCGCCGCGGCGCATGCGCGAGACGACGGCGGCATGGTGCGCCTCCTCGCCGGTGAGCGTCACGACGTCGCCGGCGGATGCGCCCGCGATGTCGAGCCAGTAGCAGTGCGCCATCAGAGCCGGAGTCGGTCGCGCATCTTCGCGAACAGCCCCTGCTTGAACTGCGCGAGGTGCGGAGCGGGAGCCTTCGTGCGATCGCGCAGCTCGCGCAGCAGCTCCTCGGTGCGCCGGTCGAGCTTCTGCGGCGTGACGACCTGCACGCCGAGCTTGAGGTCGCCGCGGCCACCGCCGCGGAGCCGGGTGACGCCGCGATCGGCGATCGTGAGGATGTCGCCGGACTGCGTGCCCGGTCGCACCTCGACCTCGACCGCGCCGTCGATCGCCTCGATGCGCGTGCGGGTGCCGAGCGCCGCATCCGGCATCGAGACCTCGAGGGTCGCGAGCAGGTCGTCGCCCGAGCGGCTGAAGACGTCGTGGTGGCGCACGTTGATCTCGAGGTAGAGCGTGCCGGCGGGGCCGCCGGCCTCGCCGACCTCGCCCTGGCCGGGCAGCTGGATGCGCAGCCCGGTGTCGACGCCCGCGGGGAGGTCGACCGGGATCGTGCGCTCGGCGCGCACGCGCCCGTGGCCCGCGCACGTCGGGCACGGGTCGGGGATGACCGTGCCGTAGCCCTGGCAGATGCCGCACGGCTGGCTCGTGACGACGTTGCCGAGCAGCGAGCGCACCTGGCGCTGCACGTGCCCGGAGCCGCCGCACATCGTGCAGCGCTCGGGGCTCGTGCCGGGCGCGGTGCACTCGCCGCCGCACGTCTCGCACAGCACGGCCGTCTGCACGCGGAGCTCCCGGTGCACGCCGAAGACGACGTCGGCGAGGTCGAGGTCGACGCGCAGCAGGCTGTCCTGGCCTGGCTGCCGACGCGATCGCGGCCCCTGCGAGCGCGCGCCGCCGAAGAACTGCTCGAAGATGTCGCCGAACCCGAAGGCGCCGGCACCGGCGCTCGGGCCGCGGTCGTACTCGGCGCGGGACTGCGGGTCGCCGAGCACGTCGTACGCGTGCGTGACGGTCTTGAACCGCTCCGCCGCATCCTCGCTCGGGTTCACGTCGGGGTGCAGCTCGCGCGCCAGCCGGCGGTACGCCTTCTTGATCTCGTCCTGGCCGGCGTCGCGCGCGACGCCGAGGGTCTCGTAGTGGTCAGTCACTCAGTCCTCGCTCAGCAGCCGCGTCAGGTAGCGCGCAACTGCGCGCACCGCGGCCATGTTTCCTGCGTAGTCCATCCGGGTCGGGCCCAGCACGCCCACGTGGCCCTCGAGCCGCGCGTCGCTGTAGGTCGACGCCACGACGGCGGTCTCCCCCAGCGGTCCCGAGAGCTCGCGGCCGATGCGGGTCGTCACCTCGCCCTCCGCGCCCATCTCGTCGAAGAGCCGCAGCAGCGTCACCTGCTCCTCGATCGCGTCGAGCACCGGCGTGACGCGCCCGTGGAAGTCGCGCTCCTCGCGCACGAGGTGCGAGGCGCCCGCCATCACGATGCGGTCGCCGCCGGCCGCCTGCAGCATCTCGCTGAGCGTCTGGGCGACGGATGCCGTGGCGGGCTGGAGCGCGGGGGGCGCGGATGCGGCGGCCGAGCCGAGCCGCTCGACGGCGTCGGCCGGCGACAGCTCGGCGACGGTCTCGGTGAAGGCGCGGCCGAGGGCGGTCGCCTGCTCGGGCTCGATGCGCTGCTGCGCGTCGAGCACGCGCTGCTCGACGCGGCCGGAGTCGAGGATGAGCACGGCGAGCAGCTTCGTCTCGGCGACGGCGATGAGCTCGACGCGGCGCACGCCCGCGGGTCGCCGCATCGGCACCTGCACGAGCGCGACCTGGTTGGTGAGCGACGACAGCAGCCGCGCGGTGCGCGCGAGCACGTCGTCGCGGTCGACGGCCTCGTCGAGGAAGCGCGTGATCGCGACGCGCTGCGCGGGCGTGAGCGGCTGCATGCGCTGCAGTCGGTCGACGAACACGCGGTAGCCCTTGTCGGTGGGCACGCGTCCCGAGGAGGTGTGCGGCGCGACGATGAGCTCCTCCTCCTCGAGGAGCGCCATGTCGTTGCGGATGGTCGCCGCCGAGACGCCGAACGCGTGGCGCTCGACGATCGACTTCGAACCCACGGGCTCGCGCATGGCGACGTAGTCCTGCACGATCGCTCGGAGGACATCGAGGCCGCGATCCGAGACCATCCGCACTCCCCTCGTCATGGGGCGCCGCATCCGCTCGGGACGCCGGCACCGCTCCTGGCACTCTCGTCGACTGACTGCCAATCGTACCGCGAGCCAGCGGTGTTCGGTCGGCTCGGCGCGTTCTGACCCCATGCACAGCCGTGCAGGCGCACAATGGGCCCAGCGATTGGTCCCGCGCCCGCGAGACGCACACGAAAGGCACGCAATGTCCGATCCCAACGCTCCCCGCGGGGAGCAGCACGATCCGTCCGAGCAGCCCGTCGATGGCTTCGCCGTGACGGACGAGCAGCACGCGGCTCCGAGCGCCCCCGCGGCGCCGGGCGTCGGCGAGCCCGCGAAGTCGTTCTCGTCCCCCGCCGTCACGCCCGATGCGCCGGGCCAGCCCGCGTTCAGCGGCCCCTCCGATCCCGCCGACTGGCAGCGCGGGCAGCAGCAGCCCTTCAGCGCACCGTCGTCGAGCGCGCCGCAGTACGGGCAGCAGGGCCAGCCGGGTCAGTCTCAGGGCCAGCCTCCCTACGGCGGCCAGCCGGGTCAGCCCGGTCAGCAGCAGGGCCAGCCCTCGTACGGGCAGCCCCAGTACGGGCAGTCCCAGCCCGGCCAGCCGCAGTCCGGTCAGCCGCAGTACGGGCAGCCGGGGCAGCCCCCGTTCGGCGGGCAGCAGCAGTACGGCGGCCAGCAGTACGGCGGCCAGCCGCAGTACGGCGCTCCCGGTCAGCCGCAGTACGCGGCGGCCGCGCCGATGTCGCCGGTCGACGAGAAGAACGCCGGCATGTGGGGCCACATCTCGGGCCTCTCGACGATCGTCACGGGCGGCTTCGGCGGCTGGATCGGCCCGCTCATCGTCTACATGATCTACAAGGACCGCAGCGCGTTCGCGCGGCAGGAGTCGAAGGAGGCGCTGAACTTCGGCATCTTCATGACCATCCTCGCCGTCGGCATCATGGTCGTCGGCATCGTGCTCGCGATCCCCACGTTCGGGCTGCTCGGCATCATCAGCGCCCTGTACTGGATCCCGGGCCTGCTGCAGGTGATCTTCTCGATCATCGGCGCGATCCGCGTCAACAACGGAGGCTCGTACCGCTACCCGTTCAACTGGCGGATGGTGAAGTAGGAAGCACGTGAAGTAGCAGCTCCTGGAGGAGGCCGCTCGCCTCAGGGCAGCAGCCGCCGCACCACTGCGTCGGCGAGGAGCCGCCCTCGCAGCGTCGGGACCACCCGGCCGGCGAGGGCGGCTGCTGGGTCGACGAGGCCCTCGGCCATGAGACCGGCGACCGCGCGGCGGCCGTCGGGCTCGAGCACGTCGATCGCGAGGCCCTCGGCGATGCGCGACTCGAGCAGCACGCGCTCGACCCGGCGCGTCTCGTCGTCGAGCACCTCGCGCGCGAGCGCCGGTGAGGCGCCCGCCAGCAGCCGGTCGCGGTACGCGGCCGGGTGCTTCACGTTCCACCAGCGCACGCCGCCGACGTGGCTGTGCGCGCCGGGCCCGAAGCCCCACCAGTCCTGACCGCGCCAATAGGCGAGGTTGTGGCGCGCGACGCGACCGCCGCGGGCCCAGTTCGAGACCTCGTACCAGCCGTAGCCCGCCGAGGTGAGCGTCGCATCCGCCGCCTCGTACATCGCCGCCTGCAGGTCGTCGTCGGGCGCGACGAGCTCGCCGCGACGGATGCGTCGGGCGAGTGCCGTGCCGTCCTCGACGATGAGCGCATACGCCGAGACGTGGTCGGGCGCCATCGCGACGGCCGCGTCGAGCGAGCGCTGCCAGTCGTCGAGCGACTCCCCCGGCGCGCCGTAGATGAGGTCGATCGAGACCTCGAGGCCCGCCTTGCGTGCCCACGCGACGACCTGCGGCACGCGCTCGGGGTCGTGCGTGCGATCGAGCGCCGCGAGCACGTGCGGCACGGCCGACTGCATGCCGAACGAGACGCGCGTCACGCCGCCGGCGCGCAGCTGCGCGAGGCCAGCGGCGTCGATGGAGTCGGGGTTCGCCTCGACCGAGACCTCCGCGCCCGGGGCGAGGCCGAACGCATCCCGCACGCCGTCGAGCATGCGCAGCAGGTCGCCGGCGGGCAGCAGCGTCGGCGTGCCGCCGCCGAAGAAGACGGTCTCTGCCTGGCGGAGCGGTCCGAGCTCGCCGAGCACGCGCGTGGCGACGGCGATCTCGGCCGCGACGTCGCCCGGGTAGCCGGCGCGCGTCGCGCCGCGCAGCTCGTCGGCGGTGTAGGTGTTGAAGTCGCAGTAGCCGCAGCGCACCGAGCAGAACGGCACGTGCAGGTAGACGCCGAACGGTCCGTCGGCAGCGGTGCCCGCCGGCAGGCGGCCGTCGGCCGGCGCGGCGTCGCCCTCGGGCAGCCGCCCCATGTCAGCGGACGTCGATCGACCGGAGGACGTCCATGAACCGGTCGTGGTAGCGGCGGCGCAGCGCCCGCGCGAAGGGGCCGCCGAGCTTGACCCACCAGGCGTCGTGCCGCACGATGGCGCGGAAGTGCAGGAAGACGGTCTCGTCGTCGGCGATCTCGACGGTGAAGCGCTCCTCGCCCGCGAGCGGGTGGCCCTCGAGCGAGCCGATGATGACGACGTGGCTGCTCGGCTCCTCCTCGACCGCGATCACGCGCATCGGTGCGTGCACCTGCACACCGGCGATGCGGATGCGCTGGTCGACCGAGTCGCCCGGCTGCAGGAAGGGCTCGCCGTCGGGGCCGAAGTCCTGCTGCGGCTCGATGCTCGCCGCGCGGGTCGCCTCGGTGCCGTCGAAGCCGACGGGCCGGTAGACGGTGCCCTCGTCGGTGCCGACGATGTCGACCTCGATGCCCGCGAGCCGCTGGATCTTCCAGGTGCGAAGGGCCGCGACCGCGGCGTCGTAGCGCGGCCGGCCGTGACCGATGCGCGAGCGCTTCTGCACGACCTCGAAGCCCTTCGGCGGGAACCGGTGGAAGTCGAAGTGCCCGGTCGCGCCGACGGCGCCGTAGTTGGTGGAGCGCTCGGCGATGGGCTTCGTCACTTCGAGTCCTTCTTCGTCTCGCCGGTCGAGAGCGCGGCGATGAACGCCTCCTGGGGGACCTCGACGCGCCCGACCATCTTCATGCGCTTCTTGCCCTCCTTCTGCTTCTCGAGCAGCTTGCGCTTGCGGGTGATGTCGCCGCCGTAGCACTTGGCGAGCACGTCCTTGCGGATGGCCCGGATCGTCTCGCGGGCGATGATGCGGGCGCCGATGGCGGCCTGGATCGGCACCTCGAACTGCTGCCGCGGGATGAGCTCGCGCAGCTTGCCGGCCATGAGCACACCGTAGGCGTAGGCCTTGTCGCGGTGGACGATCGCGCTGAAGGCGTCGACCTGCTCGCCCTGCAGCAGGATGTCGACCTTGACGAGGTCGCCCTCGTCCTCGCCGTCGACCTCGTAGTCGAGCGAGGCGTAGCCCTGCGTGCGCGACTTCAGCTGGTCGAAGAAGTCGAAGACGATCTCGCCGAGCGGCAGCCGGTAGCGCAGCTCGACCCGGTCCTCCGAGAGGTACTCCATGCCGCCGAGCGTGCCGCGGCGCGTCTGGCACAGCTCCATGATCGCGCCGACGTAGTCCTTGGGCGCGAGGATCGTCGCGCGCACCATCGGCTCGACGACCGAGAGGATCTTGCCGTCCGGGAACTCGCTCGGGTTCGTGACGATGTGCGCCTGCCGGTCCTCGGTCTGCACCTGGTACGGCACGCTCGGCGCGGTCGCGATGAGGTCGAGGTTGAACTCGCGCTCGAGGCGCTCGGTGATGATCTCGAGGTGCAGGAGCCCCAGGAATCCGCAGCGGAAGCCGAAGCCGAGCGCGACGGAGGTCTCCGGCTCGTAGACGAGCGCCGCATCCGACAGCTTGAGCTTGTCGAGCGCCTCGCGCAGCACCGGGTAGTCGCTGCCGTCGATCGGGTACAGGCCCGAGAAGACCATCGGCTTCGGCTCGGCGTAGCCCTTGAGGGCGACGGTCGCCGGCGCCTTCACGGTCGTCACGGTGTCGCCGACCTTCGACTGGCGCACATCCTTCACGCCCGTGATGAGGTAGCCGACATCGCCGACGCTCAGGCCCTTCGACGGGATCGGCTCGGGGCTCGAGACGCCCATCTCGAGCGCCTCGTGCTTGGAGCCGGTCGACATCATGACGACCTGCTCGCGCGGGCGGAGCGTGCCGTCGACCATCCGCACGTAGGTGACGACGCCGCGGTAGGCGTCGTAGACCGAGTCGAAGATCATCGCGCGGGCGGGGCCGTCGACGTCGCCCGTCGGCGCGGGCACCGTGCGCACGACGCGGTCGAGCAGCGCGTCGACGCCCATGCCGGTCTTGCCGCTCACGCGCAGCACGTCGTCGGGGTCGCCGCCGATGAGGCGGGCGATCTCGGCGGCGTACTTCTCGGGGTCGGCGGCCGGCAGGTCGATCTTGTTGAGCACCGGGATGATCTCGAGGTCGTTGTCCATCGCGAGATACAGGTTCGCGAGGGTCTGCGCCTCGATGCCCTGCGCGGCGTCGACGAGCAGGATGGCGCCCTCGCACGCGGCGAGCGAGCGGGAGACCTCGTAGGTGAAGTCGACGTGGCCCGGGGTGTCGATCATGTTGAGGGCGAAGGTCTCGCCGTCGAGCTCCCAGGGCATGCGCACGGCCTGCGACTTGATCGTGATGCCGCGCTCGCGCTCGATGTCCATGCGGTCGAGGTACTGCGCGCGCATCGAGCGGTCGTCGACGACGCCGGTGAGCTGCAGCATGCGGTCGGCGAGGGTCGACTTGCCGTGGTCGATGTGCGCGATGATGCAGAAGTTGCGGATCTTCGCCGGATCGGTCGAGGCTGGCTCGAGTGCCGTGGTCGCTCGGGGGCTCACAGGTCCTTCTCGTCGGGCTGGGATGGTGCTGCGGGGTGGAAGGTCCCAGTCTCCCACAGCGGATCGATCCGGCCGCATTGCGAGCGGGGCTCGCGCGCTGGTAGAGTCGTTCGCTGGCTTCCCCTTCTTCTGCGCGCACGTCGCGCGAGGGCGGGTCGCGGCGGCTCAGGCGAGCAGAAGCCGCCGCCAACCACTCTTCACAACAGGAACAGGACACCACGTGGCGAACATCAAGTCGCAGATCAAGCGCATCCTCACCAACGAGAAGGCGACGCTCCGCAACCGCGCCGTCAAGAGCGAGCTCAAGACCGCCGTGCGCGAGGCCAAGAAGGCCATCGCCGAGGGTGACAAGGCCGTCGCGCAGCAGAAGGTGGCCGTCGCCACCCGCAAGCTCGACAAGGCTGTCTCCAAGGGCGTCATCCACCGCAACCAGGCCGCGAACCGCAAGTCGTCGATCGCGAAGGCTGCCGCGTCGCTCTGAGCTGACTCACGCTGCACGAAGGGGACCCCGGTCGGGGTCCCCTTCGTCGTTCCCGGGTGCTCCCCGCGCACAGGTCACGTTCTGCAGTAGGGGTCTGCGGGTCTCGGCCGCCAGCACCCGCAGATCGGTACCACTCAGACGGATGCGCGCAAATCGGTACGACTCAGGCGGATGCGCGCGTCGCGAGCTGCCGGACGAGCCGCTCGACCGAGTGGCCGGGGTTCCGCTCTGCGCCCTTCACCGCAGCATCCGCGGTCGCGATCGCCTCGATCGCGTCGCACAGCGACGCATCCGTGAACGACCGCAGGTCGCGCCGGGCGTTCCCGACCTGCCAGTCCTGCATGCCGAGCTGGCGCGCCGCCTGCATGTCGGAGCCGCCGGCACCCGAGACCTTCGCGAGCTGCCGGTACCGCATGGCGAACGCCGCGACGATCGGCACGGGGTCGGCACCCGTGGCGATCGCGTGCCGCAGCGTGACGAGCGCGCGCGCGACGTCGCCGGCGATCACGGCGTCGACCACCGCGAAGGCCGTCGTCTCGACGCGGCCCGAGTAGTACGTGCGCACGACCTGCTCGGTGACGTCGCCCTCGGTGTCGAGCACGACCTGCCGGATGGCGTTGGCGAGCTCTGCGATGTCGCTCGAGAAGGCGTCGACGAGCGCGGCGATCGCACCCGGTGTGGCATCGCGCTCGAGCAGCCGCAGCTCCGCGCGCGCGAACGGGATCATGTCGCCGCGCTTGAGCGGCTGGCAGACGACCTCGATCGCACCGGGCGTCGACCGGATGGCGTCGAGCATCTTCTTGCCGCGCACGGTCGAGCCGTCGTGGCGGATGACGAGGGTCGTGCCGTCGACCGGCTGGGCGAGGTAGCGCAGCACGTCGGCGATGAACGCATCCGTCCCCTTGACGCCGTTCTCGACGCGCACCAGGCGCGGCTCGTCGAAGAGCGACGGGCTCGCGATGAGCTCGAGCGCGCCGTCGCTGTACTGGCCGGCGTCGACGTCGTGCACCTCGAGCTCGGGGTCCTCGAGCAGCAGCAGGGCGCGGAGCCGCTGCAGCGCGCGGTCGGCGAGGAACGACTCCTTGCCGAACACCAGCACGACGGGCGCCGGCGAAACCTGCTCCCACGAGATCTTCGGGATGGCGACCTTCGGGATGCTCGCTGCCATGCGATCAGCCTACGGCGGGCCGCCGACGCGCTCCGACCAGGCTATTCGCTCAGGATTGGCTCCCGTCGTTGCCGTACGGGACTCATGAGGCGGATACTCCTTCGCGACCGCACACATGCGAGGCGGTGCGATGCAAGGAGGCATGCGCATGGAACCCGACGCTGGCTTCAATTTCCAGTCGGACGCCAAGGGCAAGGATCCCGATTCGCACAGTCCGATGCTCCGTCGCTTCCATCAGCGACTGTGGTCGAAGCCGCTCCCCTCCGGTGGCGAGCTGCGACTCCGAACGGACGACCCATCTCGCTATCTCTGGGCGAGCATCGGATCAGGGGATGTCGTGCTGAAGAGTGATTCCATCATCCAGACGTTCTCGTATTGGCAGAGGATGAAGCCAATCTTGTCGACGATCGACGTTGACGACATTGCTGCGTTCGACGATCTCAGCTACACCATCGGCGGCATGCTTGTTTGGCCAGTCGGTCCTCCGTCAATCAACCAAGATCGTGGCACGTCGCGGGCGATCGCCGACCGGATCGATCTCACCCTTGAGTGCGTTCGCCTGCACTACGCCCGGGAGAAGCATCCCCTTGAGCGCGCTTTGGTTGGTAACTCCTGGTTCTTCTCACTCTTCCGCGACTTCAGTGGATACGTCGAGTTCTTCCTGCTCGACGATCTCATCGACACGGCATCACGAAGTGTGCGGTTCTTCCTGCCGTTCACCGGATTCGCCGCGTCAGGCGTCCCTGCAAACCTCGACGAATACCGGACATTCATGGACCGCAGTATGAGGTTCGTCGAGGCGCGGAACGCACGCATCGCCGCCTGGCTCGAGAAGCACCCCTCCGACCTGGAACGCTAGAGGCAGCCTACGGCGGGCCTCCGACGCGCTCCGACCAGACGCGCACGCCCTGTGCGTCGACGGCGAGCGCGATCGTGCCGAGCTCGTCGGTGCGCAGCGGCGCGCCGCCGGTCTCGCGCACGAGCCGCAGCGCCGCATCCGTCGGGTGCCCGTACTCGTTCGGGCCGACACCCACGAGCCCGACGGATGCGCCGAGGCGGCGATACAGCCCCGGCAGCTGATCGGCGGAGCCGTGGTGCGCGACCACGACGATCGCGGCCGGTGCGGTCACGCCGGCTCGCAGCATGCGCGACTGCGCCTCGGCGCCCAGGTCGCCGAGCACGACGAGCTCGAGCCCGTCCCCGCCGCCGACCGTCGAGGGCAGGTCGATCGCGACGGCGACGCTCGCGTCGTTGCCGGGCGGCTCGTCGCCGATGGGCCAGAGCGCTTCGACGCGCACGTCCCCCAGCTGCCACGCGTCGCCTCGCCGCGCCTCGATCGCCGTCGCGCCTGCCGCCTCGAGCTCGGCGACGACCGGCACCGCCCGCTCGTCGAGGGGCCCGTGGACGAGCGTGCCGATGCGTCCGGCGAGCGACGGCGCCCCGCCGGCGTGGTCGACGTCGAAGTGCGTGAGCACGAGCAGGTCGACGCGCGCGACCCCTAGCATCCGCAGGCACCGGTCGATCGGCCCGGGTTCCCTGCCCGCATCGACGAGCACGGTCGCTCCCCCGGAGCGCACGACCGTCGCACTCCCCTGCCCCACGTCGCACTGGGCGATGCTCCAGTCGGCGAGCGCGCCCAACCGCACCGCCGGCCACGCCGCGGCGCCGCCGGCGACGAGTGCCACGACGCCCGCGACGGCGAGCCCGCGAAGGAGCCGACCGCGCGCGTGCCCGAGCACGACCGCTGCGAGCATCGCGGATGCCGCCACGACGCCCCAGGGCGCGGCCGGCCAGGGCGTCTGGGAGCCGGGCAGCTGCTGCGCGAGCATGGCGACGTGCGCGATCCACGCGGCCGGCAGCCACGCGATCCACGCGAGCCCGATCCCCACCGCCGGCGCTAGCGGTGCGGCGAGGCACGCCGCGAGCCCGACGACCGTGACGAGCGGTGCGGCCGGCCCAGCGAGGAGGTTCGCGAGCACCGCCATGATACTCACGCGCGCGTCGAGGCCGACGAGCACGGGCAGGCACCAGAGCTGCGCCGCCGTCGGCACCGCGATGAGCGCAGCGAGGGGCATCGGCAGCACGCGCGCGAGGGTGCCGGCGATCGCGCGGCCGTGCACGATGAGGCCCGCGGTCGCGAGCGCCGACAGCGCGAAGCCCGCGCTCGTCGCGAGGTGCGGCTGCACCGCGAGCACGATCAGCACGGCGAGCGACAGCACCGCGATGGCGCCCGCGCGCCTGCCCGTGACGAGCCCGACGAGCGCGATCACCGCCATCGTGCCGGCCCGCACGACCGACGGCTCGGGCGTGACGAGCAGCACGAAGCCGACGAGCGCGACGCCCGCGACACCGACGCGCAGCGCGCGGCGCGCGCCGAGCGCCGCCGCTGCGTGGAAGGCGGCGCCCACGACGATGACGCAGTTGGCGCCCGAGACGGCCGTCAGATGACTGAGCCCGGCGTCGAGCATCGCGGTGCGCAGCGCGGGGCTCACGCGCCGCTCGTCGCCGATCGCGAGGCCGGGTAGGAGCTCGCCGCCGGCGCCGGGCAGCTGCGCCGAGGCGGCCAGCAGACCGTCGCGCAGCGGGCTCGCCCACGACGCCCACGCGGCCGGCTCGGAGACCTCGAGCCGATCGCAGGCGAGCAGCCACCGCGACCCGTCGAGCCACGCGTCGCACGACCCGACGGCCGTCGCGCCGATCGCGAGCGACGCATCCGCCCGCAGCAGCAGCGCGCTCGGCGGCATGCCGGCGCTGAGCGCCGCGCCGTCGCAACCCGTGACGAGCACCTCGGCGGGGGTCGTGCCGCCGAGCACGACGAGCGACATCGCATCGCACGCGTCGAGCGGCGCGGCGGTCGCGGCGGCAGCGCCGGCGATGAGCGGCACGGCGAACCCCAGGCCGACCGCAGCGGTGCGCAGCACGGCGGCCGTCCGATCCCGGCCGTGCGCGGATGCGCGGTGGCCGGCCAGCAAGCACGCGCACGCCGTGAGCGCGCAGACGAGCGTCGCGGACGGCAGCGCTGCCGCGTGCGGGCTGAGGGCGGCGAGCGTCGCCCACGCGATGGCGACGGGCAGGGCGAGCCGGAGGTCGCGCATCAGTGCCTGCTCATGATCAGTGCCTGCTCATGATCGGTGCCTGCTCATGATCGGTGCCCGCGCATGATCGGTGCCTGCTCACGATCGGTGCCCGCGCATGTTCGATCGCTGCTTCCCATCAGAGCGTCACGAGCGGCGTGAGCGACGCGAGCAGCGCCGGCCCGATGCCCGGCACGTCGTCGAGCTGCGCGATGTCGGTGAACGGTCCGTGCTCGTCGCGGTGCGCGATGATCGCGAGCGCGAGCGCGGGGCCGACGCGCGGGAGCGCCTCGAACGCGGCCTGGTCGGCCCGGTTGAGGGAGACGAGTCCGCCCTCCTCGGGAGACGCGGTCGCCGCCTCGGCCTGCTCGGCCTCGGTCGGCACGAGCACCTGCTCGCCGTCGACGACCGGCCGCGCGAGGTTCAGCGCGCCGGGCGCCGCCTCGGCGACGGTGCCGCCGGCGCGCGCGATCGCGTCGAGCACGCGCGAACCCGCGGGCAGCCGGTAGACGCCGGGCTGCGCGACGGCGCCCTGCACGTCGACGACGACCTCGGCGACCGATGCGGTCGCGACCGGGGTCGCCACGACGACCGCCGGCTGCGCGTCGGCCACCATCCGCTGCGCGACCCCACCGGCGACCGCCCCGAGCACGAGCAGCACCGCGGCGCCCGCGCCCAGCCGCCAGCGCGCGTCGTCACCGCGCGCATCCCCAACGGCCATCCGGGCACCGTAGGGCGGATGCGTCGGCGGGCGCGCGAGGGACGGCCGCGCCTGTGGAG
>NZ_BAAAKK010000001.1:186278-285925 GCF_039527715.1 Agrococcus citreus | reverse complement strand
TCGACTCGCGCGGCTTCGCCGTGCGGCTCGACCGGCAGGAGGTGGTCTCGACTCGCGCGGCTTCGCCGTGCGGCTCGACCGGCGAGAGCGGGCGGGCTACCCCGTGACGAGGTTCACGAGGCGCGGGGCCCGCACGACGACGTGCCGCACGGTGCGGTCGCCGATCGAGCGCTTGACGCCCGGCAGCTCGCGCGCGGTGCGCTCGAGCTCGTCCTCGGTGATGTCGGCCGCCACGTCGATGCGGTCGCGCACCTTGCCGTCGACCTGCACGACCGCGGTGACCGTCTGCTCGACGAGCAGCGAGCGATCGGCCTTGCGCCAGCCCGCGTTCGCGACCGACGGCTCGAAGCCGAGGTTCGCCCACATGTCCTCCGCCGTGTACGGCGCGAAGAGCGACAGTCCGAGCGCGATCGTCTCGACCGCCTCCCGCACCGCGGGATCGGCGGCACCGGCACCGGTGTCGACCGTCTTGCGCGTGGCGTTCGTCAGCTCCATGAGCCGCGCGACGACGACGTTGAACTTGAGCGCCTCGACGAGCCCCGGCGCATCCGCCAGGAACCGGTGCGTCTCGCGCCGCAGCGTGCCGTCGCCCGGCTTCGGGTCGGTACCCGGCTTCGCGAGCGACTCCTTCGACAGCCGCCACGCGCGCGCGAGGAACTTCTGCGCACCGGTCGGGCTGACGTCCTTCCAGTCGATGTCGTCCTCGGGCGGGCCGGCGAAGCTCATCGCGAGCCGCACCGCGTCGACGCCGAAGCGCTCGAGCTCCTCGGAGAGCGTGACGAGGTTGCCCTTCGACTTCGACATCTTCGCGCCGTCGAGGATGACCATGCCCTGGTTGAGCAGCGACTCGAAGGGCTCCGTGAACGGCACGTGGCCGAGGTCGAAGAGCACCTTCGTGATGAAGCGCGCGTACAGCAGGTGCAGGATCGCGTGCTCGACGCCGCCGACGTAGCGGTCGACGGGCGCCCAGCGGGCCACCTGCGCCTTGTCGAAGGCCTGGGTGTCGTCGTTCGGGCTCAGGAAGCGCAGGTAGTACCAGGAGGAGTCGACGAACGTGTCCATCGTGTCGGCGTCGCGGCGCGCGGGGCTGCCGTCGATCGGCGACGGCACGTTCACCCAGTCCTGGGCCGCGCCGAGCGGACTCGTGCCCTTCGGCGACAGGTCGAGCCCCGCCGAGTCGGGCAGCGTGACGGGCAGCTGCTCGAACGGCACCGGCACCTCCTGCCCGTCCTCGGTGTGGATGATCGGGATGGGCGTGCCCCAGTAGCGCTGGCGGCTCACGAGCCAGTCGCGCAGCCGGTACGACTTCGCGGCACGGCCGACGCCGCGGCGCTCGAGCAGCTGCACCATGCGGCCGATCGCGTGCTGCTTCGACAGCCCGTCGAGCTCGCCGGAGTTCATCAGCCGGCCGTCGCCCGTGAGCGCCTCGCCCGTCGTCTTCGGGTCGAGCGTGGGCAGGTCGTCGGGCAGCACGGCGTTGCCGTGCTCGTCGAGCGGGATCGCGGGCATCACGCCCGTGACGGCGGCGTTCGTGTCGACGACGACCTTCACCGGCAGGTCGAAGGCGCGCGCGAAGTCGAGGTCGCGCTGGTCGTGCGCGGGCACGGCCATGACCGCGCCGTGGCCGTAGTCGGCGAGCACGTAGTCGGCGGTCCACACCGGCATGCGCTCCCCCGTCAGCGGGTGGATCGCGACGCGGCCGAGGTCGACGCCGGTCTTCGTGCGCTCGGCGTTCTGACGGTCGATCTCGGTCATCCGGCCGACGTCGTCGAGGTAGGCCTGGAACCGCATCCGCACCTCGGGCGATGCGCCGGCGGCGAGCTCCGCCGCGAGGTCGGAGTCGGGGGCGACGACCATGAACGTCGCGCCGTAGAGCGTGTCGGGGCGCGTCGTGAAGACGGGCACGGGGCTGTGGTGGCCCTCGATCTCGAACTCCACCTCAGCGCCGACGGAGCGGCCGATCCAGTTGCGCTGCATGCGCAGCACCTTGTCGGGCCAGCGGCCCTCGAGCTGGTTGAGGTCGTCGAGCAGCCGGTCGGCGTAGTCTGTGATCTTGAAGTACCACTGCGTGAGCTTCTTCTTCACGACCGGCGTGCCGCATCGCTCGCAGCGCCCGTCGACGACCTGCTCGTTCGCGAGCACCGTCTGGTCCTGCGGGCACCAGTTGACGTTCGACGGCTTGCGGTAGGCGAGGCCGGCCTTGTAGAGCTCGAGGAACAGCCACTGGTTCCACTTGTAGTACGCGGGGTCGGAGGTGTGCAGGATGCGGTCCCAGTCGAACGCGGTCGCGTACTGCCGCATCGAGCGCTTGTGCTGCTCGATGTTGGCCTCGGTCCAGCGCTTCGGGTCCTCGCCGCGCTTGATCGCTGCGTTCTCGGCCGGCAGGCCGAACGAGTCCCAGCCGATGGGGTGCAGCACGTTGAAGCCCTGCTGACGCCAGTAGCGCGCGAGCACGTCGCCGTAGGCGTACGACTCCGCGTGTCCCATGTGCAGGTCGCCCGACGGGTACGGGAACATGTCGAGCACGTACTTGCGCGGCCGCGCGTCGGTGTCGTCGTCCGTCGCGAACGGGCGGATGCGGTCCCACACCGGCAGCCAGCGCTGCTGGATTCGGGCGAAGTCGAAGGTCTCGTCGGTCACAGATGCTCCTGGGTGTCGTCGGCCGGGAGCGGCACGACGGCTTCCCAGTCTACGGCGCTCATCCGCAAGCACCTCGTGACACAATCGAGACCGTCCCGGCCAGAGCGGTCCAGGGTCGTGTGCGAGGGGAGGGAAGTCGGTGCCGGAGTTCGAGAATCCGCCAGCCACGGTCGACGTCCCCGCGTCGCGCGTGACCCGCATCGTCGCGATCGACGCCCCTCGCAGCGCCGTCTGGCGCTGCCTCACGGAGCCCGATCTGCTCGCCCGCTGGCTCGGCGACATCGCCGCGTTCCCCGGCGGCGTCGTGGCCGGCGCGACCGGCCGGTTCGCGTGGAGCGGCGAGGTCGTGCTCGCCGCGCGCATCCTCGAGGTCGAGCCCGAGGAGCGCTTCGTCTTCGACTGGGCCGAGGGCATCCTCTCGGGCAGGGCGTCGACGGTCGAGATCGACCTGCGCGACGTCGACGGCTCGACCCAGGTGCACCTCGTCGAGTCGGGCTTCCCGCTCGAGGGCGATCAGGCCGCTCGCCGCGAGGCGCTGCGGGCGCTCGCCGCCGGCTGGACGGTCGAGCTCGACGAGCTCGTCGACCTCGCGGAGTCGCTCGCCCGCTGACCTGCAACCCTAAGGTTGCACGACGCCTCGTGCCGTCGTAGCCTGCACCTGCAACCCGACGATTGCAGGAGGCACCATGACGCACGAGCCGCAGGCCACCGCCGACGAGCACGCGATGCGCGTGTCGCGGGCGATCGAGGTGCGCGCGCCCATCGAGGTCGTGTGGGAGACGCTCACCGAGCCGCGCTGGATCGCCGAGTGGTTCGGGCAGCGCGCCGACTTCCCCGACGGTGTGCACGAGGGCGCGACGGGCAGCTTCGGCTGGGAGGCGCACGGCGACTTCCCCGTGCGCATCGAGGCCTGCGAGCCGCCGTGCCGGTTCGCGTTCCGCTGGGGCACGCCCGGCGAGCCGATCCGCGACGACAACAGCACGACCGCGACGTTCTCGCTCGAGCGCGACGGCGGCGTCACGCGGCTCACGGTCGTCGAGACGGGGTTCGACCGCCTCGCCGACGCCGGCGCGCGACGCGCCGCGCTCGAGGACAACCGCGAGGGCTGGACCGACGAGCTCGACGACCTCGTCGCCCTGCTCGCCCGCCGCTGGACGCCCGCGGTCGCCGACCGCACCGCCGGTACGATCACGCGCTCGCTCGAGATCGCGGCCGCCCCCGACGTCGTGTGGCGGCACCTCACCGACCCGACGTCGATCGAGGCGTGGTGGGGGCATCCGGCCGACTTCCCCGGCGGCGTGCGCGCCGGCGTCACCGGCACGTTCGAGCACGAGGGGCAGCGCTTCCCCATCGCGCTGCGCATCGTCGACGCGCCCTCGACCTTCGCGTTCCGCTGGGGCGCGCTCGGCGAGTCGGAACCGGGACCGGAGGCGTGCGACGTGCGCTTCGACCTCGAGCCGACGGCCACCGGCACGCGCGTGACCGTCGTGGAGTCGGGGTGGATGCGCGCGCCCGTCGAGGAGCGCGACGAGCGCATGGACCAGAACGTCGAGGGCTGGGAGCTCGTGCTCGACGGCCTGCGCGCGCACGTCCTGGCGGTGGTCTGACGATGGCGGCGATGACCGTGCCGCCGCCGACGCAGCAGCTCGCGGCGCTCGCCGACGACACCCGCTGGGCGATCCTCGAGCTGCTCGGGAGCGAGCCGCGCTCGGCGAGCGAACTCGCGAGGGCGCTGCCGGTGTCGCGGCAGGCGATCGCCAAGCACCTCGCGGTGCTCGAGGCCGCCGGTCTCGTCGACGCCGTGCGCGAGGGCCGCTCGGTGCGGCACCGCGCGGTCGGTGCGAGCCTCAGCGCTCTCGCCGATCGGCTCGACGCGATCGGCCGGGGCTGGGAGTCGCGCCTGGACCGCCTCGCGCGGATCGCGGAGTCGCGCCCGACCCCCTGACCGCATCCGTCCGTCATCTACTGCCGACCGCCGACCGCCGGTCGAACTTCCCTGAACTCCGGGAGTCGCGGCCGAGACACCGCGATTCAGGGAAGCTCGGCGTCGGGCCGAGAGGCGGGTCAGGTGCTGGCGGGGACGAGCGCCGCGAGGAGCGCCGCGGCCTTGACGTGCAGCTCGTCGACCTCGAAGGCCGGGTCGGAGAGCGCGGTGACGCCGCCGCCGACGCCGATGTGCACGCCCTCGGCATCGGCGACGACGCTGCGGATGACCATCGCGAGCTGGCACGACTCCCCCGCGACGATGCCGAAGCAGCCCGCATAGACGCCGCGCGGCGCACCCTCGAGCGCCTGCAGCAGCTCGACCGTGCGGCGCTTCGGCGCGCCCGTCATCGATCCCGCCGGGAAGAGCGCGCGCACGGCGTCGAGCGGGCCGAGGCCCGGCAGCAGCCGCCCCCGCACCGTCGAGACGAGCTGGTGCACGGTCGGATACGTCTCGACGCCGAGCAGGCTCGTCACGTCGACCGAGCCCGGCTCGCACACCCGCTGCAGGTCGTTGCGGCACAGGTCGACGATCATGACGTTCTCGGCGCGCTCCTTCTCGTTGTCGAACAGCTCGCGCGCGAGCGCCGCGTCGTCGTCCGCCCCGCGCCGGCGCGTGCCCTTGATCGGCCGGGTGGTCGCGACACCGTCCTCGACCCGAAGGAACGTCTCGGGGCTCGCGCTCGAGACGGTGACGCCCGCGATCCGCAGCAGTCCGCCGTGGTGCACGGGGCTCGCCGAGCGCAGCCGCGCGTGCGTGGCGATCGCGTCGATCGGTGGCGCGTCGATCGCGGTCGTGAGGCACAGCACGTAGGAGTCGCCGTCGCGGATGTGCGCGCGGCAGCGCTCCACCTTCGCGGCGTAGGCGGCGTCGTCGTCGCGCCACGTCACGAGCGCCGGGTCGACGGTCGTCATCGGCGGCAGCGTCACCGGCGGCGCGGGCGGGAGCGTCCACGGCTCGCCATCGCGCGACTGCAGCTGCGCTCGCCCGCCCTCGATCACGACCCACCGGTCGAGCAGCAGCCACGCCGCCTCGGGGCTGCGGCCGACCGCGGGCTCGAGGCCGAGCATCCGAACGCCCGCCTCGTAGCCGAACCAGCCCACCCACGGCCCGGGCATCGCCGTGCGCGCGGCCTCGAGCGCCGCGACCGCGTCGCCCTCGACCGGCCGGCCGTCGAGCGTCGCGACGCCGCCCCGCGCGAGCAGCACGTGCGCGCCGACGCCCAGCACGTGCGCGCCCTCGGAGGACGAGTCGAGCCAGACGACGTCGCCGCCCTCGGCCTCGAGCGCCGCGAACGCCGCCTCCGGCGTCGTCGTCATAGGTGCTGCCCAGCGGGCACCGAGGTGCGGCAGGAGTGCCGCAGGGGTCGCTGGCATAGGGTCGATCCTATGAGCGGGAGCGACGTCGTGCGCGCGTGGACGGGCGCACGGTTCGAGACCGCGACCGGCCGCCTCGGCGAGACGCTCGCCGCCGATTCGTGGCTCGTCGTCGACGGCGGGGTGCTCGCGCTCGACCGGCATCGCCGCCGGTTCGCGGATGCCGTGGCCGACGTCGGCGGCGACGCGCGCGCCGCGCTCGCGGCCGTCGATGCCGCGATGGAGCTCGTGCCCGAGGGCTCGTGGTCGCCGCGGCTCGACCTCACGCCCGACGGCATCCGCCTGCGGATCCGCGAGGCGCCGACCGCGACCGGCACGGTCGACGTCGTGACGGCCTCGCGCGATCCGCGCACGCTGCCGCTGCGCAAGGGACCGGACCTCGCCGCGCTCGCCGCGCTGCAGGCGCAGGAGCGCGCTCGCATCGGCGCCGACGTCGAGCCGATCCTCACCGCCGACGGCACCGCAGGGCGCGCCGTCGCGGAAGGCGCGTGGTCGGCGCTGCTGTGGTGGCACGGCGACGCGCTCGTCGTGCCCGCATTCGACATCCCCCGGCTCCCCTCGGTGACCGCCGCCGTCATCCTCGACCTCGCGCGCGCCGACGGCGTCGAGGTGCGCGAGGCGCGCGCGACGCCCGACGACCTCGAGGGCCGAGAGGTGTGGCTCGCCAACGCGCTGCGCGGCATCCGCGCGGTGTCGCACTGGCACGGCGGCCCGCAGCTCGCACCGGCCGAGCGCGCGCCCGCGTGGCGCGCCCGGCTCGAGTCGCTGCGAGCGCCCCTCGGCGGGGCGCTCGACGCACCGATCGCGAGCCGGCGGTGATCGACGACGCGATCGATCTGCTGCTCGAGACGATCGGCTCGATCGATCCCCTGCTGCGCACCCTGCTCGCAGGACTCGCGATGCTGCTCGAGACGAGCGTGCTGCTCGGGCTCGTCGTGCCGGGCGACACGATCGTCATCATCGCCGCGCTCGCGGTCGAGCAGTGGCCGTGGTGGCTCGCGCTCATCGCGGCGACCGTGATCGGTGCGATCTGCGGCGAGTCGATCGGCTTCGCGATCGGCCGGTGGATCGGGCCGGCGATCGACCGCTGGCTCGCCCGCCGATGGCCGAAGGCGTCGCTGCGCTGGCGCCGCACCGAGCGGTACCTCGCCCGTCGGGGCGGCATCGCCATCTTCCTGTCGCGCTTCCTGCCCGTCGCGCACTCGCTCGTGCCGCTCATCGCCGGCAGCGCCGGCATGCCCTACCGCCGCTTCCTCGCGTGGACGCTCCCCGCGTGCATCCTGTGGGCGACGGCGTACTCCAGCGCGGGCTGGCTGGCCGGCGGCACCTACCGCGAGCTCGCCGACGAGCTGCACGGCGCGGGCTTCGTGCTCGTCGGCGTCGTCGTCGTCTTCCTCGTCGGCGCCTACGTCGTGAAGCGGCTCGTCTCGCGCAGCGAGGCGCGGCACCTCGACGACTGAGCGCGGGCGCTGCGCCTCGGAGGCGCTCCGCCGCGCGGGCGCCGCACTTCGGTGGCGCTACGCCTCGGGCGCGGTCTCCGCAGCCGGCACGGGCTCACCGAACGCGACCACGAGGTGCTGCATCGCGCACACGCGGCCGAGTGCGAGGTAGCGCGGGTCGCCGTGCGGGTCGTGCAAGAAGGCGTAGGTGACGAGCGCGTCGAGCCCGCCGACGGCGAGCACGAGCGCCTCGTGCTGCTCATCGTCGAGCTCGATGCCCCATCGACCGCTCACGTAGTCGGCCATGAGCGCTGCGAACTGCGGCGCGACCTGCTCGCGCGCCTGCGGCCCGAGGTCGAGCCCCTCACCGGTGCGGAGCGAGCGGAACGACGGCACCTCGCGGAAGGTGTCGACCATCGCGCCGATCACGGCATCCGTCGCATCCGTCCAGGTCTCGTGCGGCTCCGCGAGCACTCGCGCGAGCGCGTGCCGCAAGCGCTCGAGGTTGCGCTCCGCGAGCGCGACGAGCACCGCCACCCGGTCGGGGAAGTAGCGGTAGACGGTGCCGATCGAGGCGCCGGCGCGCTCCGCGACGAGGGCGGTGGTGAGGTGCTCGATGCCGTGCTCGACGACCACGGCGGCAGCCGCGTCGAGCAGAGCCTCGACCCGCTGCGCCGCTCGCGCCTGCACGGGCTCGTGACGCACCGTGACCGACGGCTGGCCGGGAGGACGTTCGTTCATGTGCTCATCCTCTCGCATGCGGGCTCCACGGATGAGAGCATTCCAGCATGTGCGGACGGTACGTGGTGGCCACACCGACGAGCGACCTCGTCGGGCTCTTCGAGATCGACGAGGCGGGCGCCGACCTGCCGGAGCCGAACTGGAACATCCCGCCGACCACGACCGTGCCGATCGTGGTCGAGCCGGCGCCCCGCGACGACGGCCCGCCCATCCGCCGGCTCGAGGCGGCGCGCTGGGGTCTCGTGCCGGCGTGGGCCGACGACGTCTCGGTCGGACAGCGTGCCTTCAACGCGCGCAGCGAGTCGGCGGCGTCGAAGCCGATGTTCCGCGACGCGGTGCGCGAGCGCCGCGCGCTCGTGCCCGCCGACGGCTGGTTCGAGTGGCATCGCGAAGGCGAGGCGAAGACGCCCCACTACGTGCACGGCGACGCGCCGATCTCGTTCGCGGGCCTCTACGCGTGGTGGAAGCAGCCGGACGGCACCTGGCTGCTGTCGACCTCGATCCTCACGACCGCGGCGACCGGCGCCCTCGCCGAGATCCACGAGCGGATGCCGCTCGTCGTGTCGCCCGAGATGCGCGACGCGTGGCTCGACCCGACGGAGGACGGCGAGGCGGCGCTCGAGGCAGTGGTCGCCGAGGCGCCGGGCGTCGTCGCCGACCTCTCGTCGCACGTCGTCGACCGGCGCGTCGGCAACGTGCGAGAGCAGGGGCCCGATCTCATCGCGGCAGTCGCCACCGAGTAGGGTCGAGGGGCGTTCACGGCTCGGGAGGTCACGCATGGAGGAGCTCGATCCGCTGGCGCGCATCCCGGAGCCGATCAAGCACACCGCGGCCCGCATCGAGGACTGGTTCCACGAGCAGCGAGAGGCCCGCGCGCTCCGCAGCGGACGGCTGCCCGTCATCGTCGCGTACCCGGGCTACGGGGGCGACGGCTGGGTGCGCGTGCTCGCGCGCGTGCTGCTCGTGGCGCCCGGCGACGAGCACCGCGCGCAGTACGAGAACGTGCGCGGCTGGCGCTCCTTCACGTCGCTCACGCTCAACGACGTCGACGTGACGATCGCGGCGGGCGACGAGCGGCACGTCGTCACCGCCGACCGCGGCGGCGTCGTCGACGCGATCGTGCCCATCCGCCTCGAGCCGGGCTGGCAGGAGCTCTCCGTCTCGGTCGCCGGCTCCGTGCCGGTCGCGGCGCCCGTCTTCGTCGTCGATCCCGCGACGCGCTTCGGCGTCGTGAGCGACATCGACGACACCGTCATGGTGACGTCGCTCCCCCGGCCGCTGCTCGCGGCGTGGAACGCGTTCGTGCTCGACGAGCACGGCCGCACGCCGGTGCCCGGCATGGCGGTGCTCTACGAGCGCATCAAGCAGCAGCACCCGGGCAGCCCCTTCGTCTACCTCTCCACCGGTGCGTGGAACGCGGCCCCCGCGCTCACCCGCTTCCTGTCGCGCAACCTCTACCCCGCGGGCAGCATGCTGCTCACCGATTGGGGCCCGACGCACGACCGCTTCTTCCGCTCCGGCAAGGAGCACAAGCGCGCGCAGCTCAATCGGCTCGCGCGCGAGTTCCCCGACATCCAGTGGCTGCTCGTCGGCGACGACGGCCAGCACGACGAGGAGCTGTACGGCGAGTTCGCGAACGCGCACCCCGCATCGGTGCGCGCGGTCGCGATCCGCGAGCTGTCGACGCAGGAGGCGGTGCTCGCCGGTGGCCGCAAGCACGCCGACACCCGCTCGATGCACCCGTGGGTGTGGTCGCCCAACGGCGGCGGGCTCGTGAAGGAGCTCGCGGCGCTCCCCGAGCTGCAGGTGCTGTGACGGGCCAATCGGCCGGCATCCGGGCGATCGCGATCGCCGTCGTCCGCCGCGCCGACGGTGCGCTGCTCGTCACGAGCGCGACCGAGCCCGATACGGGGCGCGTGCTCGTGCGGCCGCCCGGCGGCGGCATCGACCCAGGCGAGTCGGCGGCGGATGCGGTCGTGCGCGAGCTGCGCGAGGAGCTCGGCGTCGAGGCGGGCGCGGTGCGGCCGCTCGGCGAGCTCGAGCATCGGGTGTCGTTCGCGGGCCGGGAGCTGCATGAGCGCGTCTCCGTCTTCGCCGCGACGCTGCCGGATGCGCCGCTGCCGCCGACGACGGATGCGGGGCATCCGGTGTGGTGGCTCGCCGCGGACCGCTTCGCCGACCCGGCGATCGAGCTCGTGCCGGCGGGGCTCGTCGCGCTGCTCGGCCCCCGCTAGCCCCGCTGTCTGCGTGGGGTGGTCACGACACGCCGCGCGCGCTGCTGCCGGACGGCGTGTCGTGACCACCCCGCGCTGCGCGGACGGCGTGTCGTGACCACCCAGCGGTCTGCGGGCCGGGCGAGGCGGCCGTCAGCGGGCGAGGACCTCGCCGGCGCGGGCCGCGGACCGGGTCCAGCCGCCCGACTGCGTGACGCGCACCGGGCCGTCGCCGAGGAAGCGCATCGCCACGAGCGCCGCGGCCTGCCCGGCCGTGAGGCCGCTCGGGTCGACGACGCGCGCCCAGACGGCGCGCTCGGCACGTCGGCGCACGGCCTCGCCGGGCGAGCGCGGCAGCGCCGCCTCGACGTCGGCCGCGGCCTGGGCCGCGAGCGACCTGACTGTCTCGGCGGCGACGTCGCCGGTGTGGGACCAGCCTCCCCGCGGCGGGGACACGGCGGCCCACGCGGGGCGCGCCACGGCATCCGGCACCTCCACGTCGGCGCCCTGCTGCAGCGCGTCGCGCAGCGCCGGCAGCGCGACGACGCCGTCGAACCGCGCAGGCCCGCGCATGCGCGACGCGCGCGCGACGAGCACCGTCGGCCCGCTGTCGAGCAGCCCGCTCGCGGCGGTGAGCGGCGTCGTGAGCAGCGCGACCTCGCCGTCGGCGAGCAGCCGCACGGTGCCGTCGCCGAACACGGCGGCGCGCTCGAGCAGCAGGATGAGGTCGGCGCGCGCGCGTTCGTCGAGGGCGAGGATGGCGTGCATGTGCTCCCTAGACTAGAGCGGCCCACGACCGGGCGCCGTCTGGAGGACCGCATGACCGATCGCATCCGCGTGCTGCTCGACACCCTGACGCTCCAGGACACCGGTGCTCGCACGAGCGAGGACATCTTCACCGGCACGAGCCACTCGATGCCGTACGGGCGGGTCTTCGGCGGGCAGGTCATGGCGCAGGCCGTCGTCGCCGGCCAGCGCACGGTCGAAGCCGACCGGCCCATCCACTCGGTGCACGGCTACTTCGTGCGGCCGGGCGATGTCGAGCTGCCGATCACGTTCTCGGTCGAGCGCATCCACGACGGCCGCTCGTTCTCGACGCGGCGGGTGCAGGCGTACCAGCACGGGCTGCCGATCATGTCGATGATCTCGTCGTACCAGGACATCGACCCCGGCCCCAGCTCGCAGCGATCGATGCCGACGGGCCTCCCCGCTCCCGAGGACCTGCCGAGCTCGGACGACCTGCTCGCGCCCTACGCCGGCCACCCGCAGGCGCGCGCCGTCATCGCTCGCCCGTTCGACATCCGCCATGTCGAGGGTCCCGTGTACCTCCCCGACCGCGAGCGGCCGCGACGCGGCAAGCAGCACGTCTGGATCCGGGCGAAGGATGCGCTGCCCGACGACGACGCCCTGCACCGCGCGGCGCTCGCCTACCTCTCCGACTACGCCATGCTCGAGCCGATCGTGCGGATGCACGGGGCCGCGTGGACCACGGAGGGCCTGCGGGCGGCGAGCCTCGACCACGCGGTGTGGTGGCACCGGCCCGCCCGGGTCGACGGCTGGCTGCTGCTCGAGCTCGAGACGATCTCGTCGGGCGGCGGACGCGGCCTCGCGAGCGGCTTCGTCTACGCGCCCGACGGCACGCACGTCGCGACGATCGCCCAGGAGGGCATGGTGCGGGTGCCGATGGACGCGGCCGAGCAGTGAGGGTCGACGCGATCGCGCCCGCCGACGCGATGCGCGCGCTGCGCGACGCCCTGCCGCTGCGCACCGAGCGGCTGCTGCTGCGCACGCTGCACCCCGACGACCTCGACGCCGTGCGCGGCTACCGCAACGCGCCCGGGCAGCGCCGCTGGACGTACACGCCCGACCAGACCGAGGCCGAGCTCATGGCCTGGACCGCGGGCGGCGCGCCCGTCTTCCTGCGCGACGGCGACGCCGTGCAGCTCGGCATCGAGCACGACGGCGCGCTCGTCGGCGATCTCATGGTGCGCATCACGAGCCTCCGCAGCCGCCAGGTCGAGCTCGGCTGGATGATCGCGCCCGCGGCCCAGGGGCGCGGGATCGCGACCGAGGCCGCGCGTGCCGCGCTCGATCTCGCGTGGAGGATCGGCGCGCACCGCGTGATCGCGCACCTCGACGAGGAGAACGTCGCCTCCCGGCGCGTGGCCGAGCGGCTCGGCATGGTCGTCGAGGCGCGCCACGTCGAGGACGAGGTCAACCCGGCGACGGGTGAGCTCGGCACCTCGCTCATCCTGGCCATCCGCCGCCACTGAACCTCGACGTCGCCAGTGGTCGCTCATCCCGCTGAGCGGGTCGAGCGACCACTGGCGACGTTGAGGAGCGGGGTCGGTCAGTTCGAGGGGAAGCCGAGGTTCAGGCCGCCGTGGCTCGGGTCGAGCCAGCGGCTCGTGACGACCTTCTCGCGCGTGTAGAAGTCGTACGCGTGCTTGCCGTAGGCCTTGCCCTGCCCGAAGATCGACTGCTTCCAGCCGCCGAACGAGTGGTAGCCCACGGGCACGGGGATCGGCACGTTGATGCCGACCATGCCGACCTGCACCTCGTTCTGGAAGCGGCGCGCGGCACCGCCGTCGTTCGTGAAGATCGCCGTGCCGTTGCCATACGGGTTCGAGTTGATGAGCTCGAGACCCTCCTCGTAGGAGGCGACGCGCACTATCGAGAGCACGGGCCCGAAGATCTCCTCCTTGTAGGCGGCGGAGTCGGTCGGCACCTTGTCGATGAGCGTCGGCTTGATCCAGAACCCGTTCGGGTCGCCGTCCACCTCCGGGTCGCGGCCGTCGACGAGCAGCGTCGCGCCGTCGTCGGCGGCCGTCTGGATGTAGCCGGCCACCTTGTCTCGGTGCGCGCCCGTGATGAGCGGTCCCATGTCGTTGTCTCGCGTGCCGTCGCCCGTGCGGATCGCACCCATCTTCTCGGCGATCTTCGCGGCGAGCTCGTCGGCGATCGTGTCGACCGCGACGACGACCGAGATCGCCATGCAGCGCTCGCCCGCCGAGCCGAAGCCCGCGTTGACCGCGGCGTCGGCCGTCACGTCGAGGTCGGCGTCGGGCAGCACGAGCATGTGGTTCTTCGCGCCGCCGAGCGCCTGCACGCGCTTGCCGTGCTTCGAGCCCGTCTCGTAGACGTACTGCGCGATGGGCGTCGAGCCGACGAACGAGACCGCCTCGACATCCGGATGCGTCAGCAGCGTGTCGACGGCCTCCTTGTCGCCGTGCACGACGGTGAGCACGCCGTCGGGCAGGCCGGCCTCCTGATAGAGCTCCGCGATCCACACCGACGCGGACGGGTCCTTCTCGCTCGGCTTCAGCACGACGCAGTTGCCGGAGGCGAGCGCGATCGGCGCGAACCACAGCGGCACCATCGCCGGGAAGTTGAACGGGCTGATGATGCCGACGACACCGAGCGGCTGGCGCAGCGAGTAGACGTCGACGCCGGTCGACGCGTTCTCGGAGTACTCGCCCTTCGTCAGGAGCGGGAACGCGGTCGCGAGCTCGACGACCTCGATCGCGCGCGCGATCTCGCCGAGCGCGTCGGAGTGCACCTTGCCGTGCTCGCGGGTGATGATCTGCGCGAGCTCGTCCTTGCGGCTCACGATGAGCTCGCGGAAGCGGAACATGATCGACTGGCGCTTCGCGATCGACAGGTCGCGCCAGGCGGGGAACGCCGCCTTCGCGGTCGCGATCGCCTCTCCGACCTCGTCGGCGCTCGCGAGGGCGACCTCGCTGACGGCCGTGCCGAGCGCCGGGTTGAAGACCGGTGCGGTGCGGTTCGAGCCCTCCTGGCGACGGCCCGCGATCCAGTGCGGGATGGAGGTGGGCGCGGCGGCCGCGTTCGCGGTGTCGACGGCGGTCTCGGTCATGGTGTCGCTCCTCGGCGTGGTGGCATCGTTGCCCCGCCAGCCTACCGAGGCTCAGCCGCGCCGGAAGTCGACAGGTGCCTCGAGGTAGGGCTCCCAAGCGGCGCGCTCCGCCGGGGTGAGGCGGCGCGGCACGCCGGTCACCGCATCGAGCATCACGACGAGCGTCGCGGCACGCGCGTACAGCACGGAGCGGTCCGGCGAGAAGACCTCGTAGCAGACCTGCATGCTCGCGCCCCCGAGGTGGCCGATCCAGGTCTCGACGACGATCGGCTCGCGGTGGTGCGGGATCTGCCCGAGGTACTCGGCCTCCTGCCGCGCGATCACCGTGATGCTCGAGGCGCCCGCACCGGCGTCGATCACGGCGGTCGCGGGCGAGCCGTCGGGCCCGCCCGCCCAGAACGCGACGATGCGCGCCTCCTCGAGCAGGGTCAGCAGCGAGGCGTTGTTGACGTGCCCGTACGCGTCGAGGTCCGACCAGCGCACCTGCACGGGCACCTCGAGGCGCATCAGTCCCTCGTGAGCTTCCGGTAGGCCGAGCGGTGCGGCTTCGCGGCGTCGGGGCCCAGCCGCTCGATCTTGTTCTGCTCGTACGCCTCGAAGTTGCCCTCGAACCAGTGCCAGTACCCGGGGTTCTCGTCGGTGCCCTCGTAGGCGAGGATGTGCGTGGCGATGCGGTCGAGGAACCACCGGTCGTGCGTGATGACGACGGCGCAGCCGGGGAACTCGAGCAGCGCGTTCTCGAGGCTCGAGAGGGTGTCGATGTCGAGGTCGTTGGTGGGCTCGTCGAGCAGCAGCAGGTTGCCGCCCTGCTTGAGCGTCATCGCCAGGTTGAGCCGGTTGCGCTCTCCGCCGGAGAGGACGCCGGCCTTCTTCTGCTGGTCGGGTCCCTTGAAGCCGAACTTGCTGACGTAGGCGCGCGAGGGGATCTCGACGTTGCCGACCTGGATGTAGTCGAGCCCGTCGGAGACGACCTCCCACAGGTTCTTGTTCGGGTCGATGTTCGAGCGGCCCTGATCGACGTAGCTGAGCTTGACGGTCTCGCCGATCTTGAGATCGCCGCCGTCGAGCGGCTCGAGGCCGACGATCGTCTTGAAGAGGGTGGTCTTGCCGACGCCGTTCGGGCCGATGACGCCGACGATGCCGTTGCGCGGCAGCGTGAACGAGAGGCCGTCGATGAGCTGACGGTCGTCGAAGCCCTTCTCGATGCCCTTGGCCTCGAGGACGATCGAGCCGAGGCGAGGGCCCGCCGGGATCTGGATCTCGTCGAACTCGAGCTTCTTGGTGCGCTCGGCCTCGGTCGCCATCTCCTCGTAGCGGGCGAGGCGCGCCTTCGACTTGGCCTGGCGGCCCTTCGTGTTGGATCGCACCCAGTCGAGCTCCTCGGAGAGGCGCTTCGCGAGCTTCTGATCCTTCTTGCCCTGGATCTGGAGGCGCTCGGCCTTCTTCTCGAGGTAGGTCGAGTAGTTGCCCTCGTAGGGGTAGAGGCGACCACGGTCGACCTCGCAGATCCAGCCCGCGACGTGGTCGAGGAAGTACCGGTCGTGCGTGACGGCCATGACGGCGCCGGGGTACTTCGCGAGGTGCTGCTCGAGCCACAGCACGCTCTCGGCGTCGAGGTGGTTCGTGGGCTCGTCGAGCAGCAGCAGGTCGGGCTTCTCGAGCAGCAGCTTGCAGAGCGCGACGCGGCGACGCTCACCGCCGGAGAGGTTCGTGACCGGCCAGTCGCCCGGCGGGCAGCGCAGCGCGTCCATCGCCTGCTCGAGCTGCGAGTCGAGGTCCCACGCGTCGGCGGCGTCGATCTCCTCCTGCAGCGAGCCCATCTCGGTCATCAGCGCGTCGAAGTCGGCGTCGGGGTTCGCCATCTCGGCGGAGATCTCGTTGAAGCGCGTGATCTTCGCCGTCAGGTGGCCGAAGGCCTCCTGCACGTTCTCCAGCACCGTCTTCGACTCGTCGAGCTCCGGCTCCTGCATGAGGATGCCGACGGAGTAGCCGGGGGTCAGCTTCGCTTCACCGTTCGACGGCGTGTCGAGGCCGGCGATGATCTTGAGGATCGTCGACTTGCCCGCGCCGTTAGGCCCCACGACGCCGATCTTGGCGCCGGGGATCACCGCCGTCGTGACGTCGTCGAGGATCACCTTGTCGCCCACAGTCTTGCGGGCGCGCACCATCGAGAAGATGTATTCGGCCATGCCCTCAGTCTACGGTGACGATCTCGCCCACGAGGCACCGGCCGCCGCCGAGCGGGCTCGCTCGCATCGCGATCGGCTCGCCGTCGCCGACCTGGCCGACGATGCAGCTGTCGCCGTCGAGCACCGCGATCTCGAGGAACGTGACGGGGGCCCCGAGGGAGTCGACCTCGCGCGTGCGCTCGATCGCGTCGCTCGGGAAGCCGGCAGCCTCGACCGCGGCGACGAGCGCGTCGGGATCGTTCGGCGAGTGCCCGGCGATCGCAGCGAGGAAGTTGTCGAGCGCTTGGTCGGCCGCGGCGCTCGGTGCTGCAGTGACCGCTGGCGCGTCGCTCGCCCCGGAGACGCCCATGCCGTCCGGGTCGCCCGTGCCGTCCGGGTCGGCCGCGGTGCAGCCCGCGAGCAGCAGCGCGAACAGCGCGGCGGCGAGCAGCGCTGATGCCGCGGATCGACGCACGGAGCCTCCCGAGCGGTAGATGGACGGCTCCAGCCTACGGGCGTCAGAAGGGCGGATCGGGCTCGGCGAGCGGCGCGCTCCACGTCTCGTGCGTCGCGCCCTGCAGCACCGGTGCCGGCTCGGCTGCGGCCGTCGCGGCGGTCCACGCCGGCTCCGCGGCGGCCGTCGAGGCAGCCCACGCAGGCTCTGCGGGCTCGTGCTCGGGCTGCGGCGCGGGTCGCTCCTCCGCCGCGGCCGATCGCCGATCCTTCGTCACCGCGCCGGTGCGCAGCGTCGGGCCGATGTGGTCGGCGCGGATCTTCACGCTCGTGCCGCGGCGCTCCCCCGACTCCCAGTCCTCGATCTTCAGCTTGCCGACGACCACGACGAGATCGCCCCTCCGGAGCGACGCGGTGACGTGCGCCGCGAAGTCGCCCCACGCCTCGACCGAGAACCAGTTGGTGTGGGTGTCGATCCAGGTCTCGTCGACCTTCCGCCGCGCCTTGCTCGCGAGACGGAACTCGGCGACGCGGTCGCCGCGCACGGACTTCAGCGTCGGGTCGCCGCCCAGGCGCCCGACGACGGTGATGACATCTTCGTTCATGGGCGCGAGCATGCGCCGGCACGGCACTGCCGCGGGCGACCGATCGGCCGCCCTGTGGACAACGTCAGACGCGCAGGTACTCGGCGAAGCCGGCGCGGATCTTGTTGACCTTCGGCGCCGCGACAGCGAGGCAGTAGCCCTGCGTCGGGTTCTTCGCGAAGAAGTCCTGGTGCTCGTCCTCGGCGTCGTAGAACTCGCGGAGCGGCTCGAGCGCGGTCACGACCTCGCCTGGCCACCACTCGGCCGCCCGCGCGATCGCGGTCTCGAAGCGCTCGCGCTCCGCGTCGTCGCGGTAGAACATCGCCGAGCGGTACTGGGTGCCGACGTCGTTGCCCTGGCGGTTCAGCTGCCGCGGGTCGTGCATCGTGAAGAACATGTCGAGCACCACCTCGGTGGGCAGGCGATCCTCGTCGTAGACGACCTTCACGGCCTCGGCATGGCCGGTCCTGCCGGTGCACACCGTCTCGTAGTCCGGGTGGGCGACATCGCCGCCCGTGTAGCCGGACACGACATCCTCCACGCCGTCGACGACGCGATACGCGGCGTCCAGGCACCAGAAGCAACCACCGGCGAGCACGATCTCCTGCATGGTCCGAGCGTAGCTCCGACCCCTCTGCGCCCGCCGTGGCCGCGGGCGCGGCGGTGTGGGTGGCCGGTCGTAGCGTGCAGTCGAGGGAGAGGAGCGGCCATGGCCATCATGTCCAGCACCCAGCGGCGCACCGCACCGCAAGCGACCGGCGTCGCGACCCGCCGCGTGCGCGACGACCTCTGGCGCGTCGTCAGCGCATCCGGACTCGCGCTCGGCTACATCGCCCAGGTCGACGGGCCGGGCGGGACCGTCTTCGAGGCGCGCCGGCTGCTGCCGGGCGGCACCGCGATGATCCCGATCGGCGGCGGCTGGGCGCTCGCCGACGCGCTTGCCTGCTTCACGACGCCGTAGGCCGGACGACGAGAGCGGTAGGCCGGACGACGAAGCGGGGCCGAGGCTCTCGCCCCGACCCCGCCAGAGCGATCCGCTCAGGTGATCCGCTCAGGCCGCGACGGGCGCCTGCTGGATCGCCGAGATCTCGATCTCGATGTCGATGTCGTCGGAGAGCATGACGCCGCCCGACTCGATGGCGACGTTCCAGGTGATGCCGAAGTCGCTGCGCTTGACGCGCGTGCGGGCCGATGCGCCGGCGCGGGTGTTGCCCCACGTGTCCGGGCCGATGCCGCCGAACTCGACGAGCAGCGAGACGGGCTTCGTCACGCCGCGCAGCTGCAGGTCGCCGTCGACGTACAGGTCGCTGCCGTCGACGCGCGCGCCGGTCGACTGGAAGGTCCACATCGGGTGCTCGTCGGTCGAGAAGAAGTCGGCCGAGCGCAGGTGCGCGTCGCGGTCGGCGTTCTTCGTATTGATCGTCGACGGGTCGACGGTCGCCGTGATCGACGACTCCTCGGGCTGCTCGGCCAGCACGATGGTGCCCTCGAGGCCCTCGATCTCGCCGCGGACCTTCGCCACCATCATGTGGCGGACGGAGAAGGTGACGTTCGAGTGCGAGCCGTCGATGACGTAGGTGCCGGGCTGGTAGCCGGGGATGTTCTGCAGCATGGGTGCCTTTCGGTCGAAGGAGTCGTTCAGAATCGAACGAGCAAGTCCGAGGAGAGGGAACCGCGCCGCGTCTCGATCCATTCCCGATCCGTCGACCGGGCGGGCGGATGCGTCACTCGCCGTGCAGCAGGTGCTTGCCCTCGCGGCGGTTCAGCAGCATGCGACGCACGACCCACCACACGATCAGCACGATCACGGCGCCGATGACGACCCACTGCAGCCAGTCCATGTACGGCTCGATGATGTGCCAGTTCTGGCCGAGGGTGAACCCGATCATGATGAAGATCGTGTTCCAGATGGCCGAGCCGATCGCAGTGAGCCCGAGGAACAGCGGCACCGGCATGCGCTCGATCCCCGCTGGGATCGAGATGAGGCTGCGGAAGATCGGCAGGAACCGGCCGAAGAAGACCGTCTTCCAGCCGTGCTTCGCGAACCACGCGGTGGTCTTGTCGATGTCGCTCGAGCGCACGAGCGGCATCTTCGACGCGATCCGGGCGAGCCGCTCGTGGCCCAGCACGCGGCCGAGCGAGTAGAGCAGCAGCGCGCCGACGACCGAGCCCGCGGTCGTCCACAGGATCGCCTCGAGCAGCGTGAACCCGCCCGCCGCGGCGGTGAGCCCAGCGAGCGGCAGGATGACCTCGCTCGGGATCGGCGGGAACAGGTTCTCCGCGGCGATCGCGAGCCCCGCGCCGGGAGCACCGACCGCCTCCATGAGGCCGACGGCCCAGCCGGCGACGCCGGTGAGCTCGCCGGTGTCGGGGGCGGGCTGGGCTGACTGCAGCATCGTCCGGAGCACCACAACAGCCTAGGGCCGTCGGCTCGGTCACCCTGTCATGTAAGCGTCGTGCCACGACGCACCCCTCCGCTGGATGGTCACGATCGCGTGGCAGTTGCGACAGCGCACGTCGCATTTCGCGATCTCCGCTTCGATCACCGCCAAGCCACGCCCTCGTCGAACCATGCTGCCGACGCTGGCAACCTTCGTCCCACGAACGTGGTCGAATTCGAGCACACGTATGTCCGTGCTGCCACAGTCCACGCATCCGTGGGAGAAGCGCGCCATGATCGCGTCGAGTGCTTGCCGGCGTCGAGCCTTGCTCGTGCGGCGCACATTGGCTTTGTGGCGTGCCGCATTGTCTCGATAGTGCGCCTTCTGGCACGCGCGGCAGTACGAGTGTCGACCGTCCTTGTTGCGGGGGCTCCTATTGAAGTCACCGACTGGCTTCTCTCCAAGGCACCGCGCACAACGCTTCATGGCCGGAAGATAGAGGGAGCCACTGACAGCGCTTCTGGATGCGCCCCCGGCGGGAGTCGAACCCGCGACAAAAGGATTAGAAGGCCTCTGCTCTATCCGCTGAGCTACGGGGGCGTGCTCAATCTACCGGGCGCGACTGCGCCACTCGGTTCGGCGGCTGCGAAGTGCCTATCTCGGCTCCCTCGAGGCGGCAGGCTACGGGCTCGCCTGGCGCACTCCTGTTCGACATGAACGGCGCTCCTCCACTCCAACCCGAGCCGGCACGATGCGCTGCGCGTCGTCGCCCGCAGGCATCGACCGCACCACGGAGCGGATGAGCGAGCGCCGCATCATCATGGAGGCCGTGTCGTCTCGTGACCCGCGGTGGCCACCCTCTGGCGCCGTGTGGGCGGCCGCCAGTAGCTTGCCCGCATGGAGACCGAGTTGGAGCCTCTCCCTCCGCGCCGCGACCGACCACGCCTGCCGGACGGCTACGGCCTGCCGGCCGACGACGAAGGACTGCTCGACTGGCGCGAGGTCGAGGCACGGCTCATCGCCTCGAAGCACTACTGGCTCGCGTCGGTGCGCCCGGACGGTCGTCCGCACAGCATCCCCCGCTGGGGCGTGTGGGTCGACGGCCGGTTCTGGTACGACGGCGCCCCGACCACGCGGCACGCGCTGAACGCGGAGCACAACCCCGCCGTCACGCTCACGCTCGAGAGCGGCACCGAGGTCGTCATCGTCGAAGGCAGGTCGCTCGCCGCGCGCGCCGACGCGGACGACCTCGGCGCACGGCTGTCGGCGGCGTTCGGCAAGTATGCCGACGACGGCTACGCCCCGGCGGCCGACGCGTGGTCGGGTGCCGACGGAGGCGGGCTGCGGGTCATCACGCCCGAGCGCGTGCTGGCCTGGTTCGACTTCCCGAAGGACGTGACGCGCTTCCGCTGGTGACGGCGGTCGCGCCGCGAAGCCAGACGGCACCATGGCAGGCTGGAGCCATGACGGGTGCGCTCTTGTTCGACATGGACGGCACGCTCATCGACTCGGAGCCCATGTGGCACGACGAGATGCGCGCCTTCGCGAAGCAGCACCGCATCGAATGGACGGCCGAGGACGCGCACTGGACGACCGGCCGGCCGATGGTCGAGTGGGCCGAGCGGATGCGCGAGCGCGGCGTGACGCTCGACGCCGCGACGATCATCGCGACCGTCGCGGGCGCCGTCGCCGCGCGAGTGCGCGACGACGTCCCGTGGCTGCCGGGCAGCCTCGCCCTGCTCGAGCGCGTCGCCGCGGCCGGGATCCCCGCAGCGCTCATCACCAACGCGACGGCAGAGAACGCGCGAGCGCTGCTCGCCGCGGCGCCCGAGGGGGCGCTCCGCTTCGCAATCGCCGCCGACGACGTGGAGCGCTCGAAGCCCGATCCCGAGCCGTACGCGACCGCGATCGCGCGGCTCGGGGCCGACGCATCCGCCTGCATCGCCTTCGAGGACTCGAGCAGCGGCGCGCGCTCCGCCGTCGCCGCCGGCGCCCGGCTCTGGTTCCTCACGACCCAGCTCACCGCATCGCCCGTGCCCGCCGAGCGCACGATCGGCACGTTCGCCGACATCGACGCCGACGACCTCTTCGCCGCGATCGGCTGACCCTCGGACGCCGCGTACACTCGGGCGCGTGGCTGCTGCTGATCGGATCGTCTGGATCGACTGCGAGATGACGGGGCTCGACCCGTCGGTCGACGAGCTCGTCGAGGTCGCGGTGGTGATCACCGACTTCGAGCTCGAGGTGCTCGATCCCGGGCTGCAGATCGTGATCAAGCCGTCCGACGCCGCGCTCGAGCAGATGGGCGACTTCGTGCGCCAGATGCACGCGACGAGCGGCCTCGACGCCGAGCTCGAGCACGGGGTCTCGCTCGCCGAGGCAGAGCTCGAGGTGCTCGAGTACGTGCAGCGCTTCGTGCCCCTCGAGCGCACTGCGCCACTGGGCGGCAACACGATCGGCACCGACCGCATGTTCATCGCGAAGTACATGCCGACGCTCGACGGCTTCCTCCACTACCGGTCGATCGACGTGTCGAGCATCAAGGAGCTCTCGCGCCGCTGGTTCCCGCGCGCCTACTTCCAGTCTCCCGAGAAGGCCGGCGGGCACCGGGCGCTCGCGGACATCCTCGAGTCGATCCGCGAGCTGCGCTACTACCGCCGTGCGGTCTTCACGGATGCACCCGGCCGGTCGAGCGAGGAGCTGCAGTTGATCTCGCGCGAGGTCTCCGAGGGCTTCGGAGCGCTCCAGCCCGAATGACGCCGCCGATGCGGCAATCAGCCCCGGTATGTCGTACACTGTCCTGGTTGCGCTTCACGCGCACATGGTGGGTATAGCTCAGTTGGTAGAGCGCCGCCTTGTGGTGGCGGATGTCGCGGGTTCAAGTCCCGTTACTCACCCCAGACGGGTCAGGTGTGAACTTTCGACCAAGGGACCACCCTTGGAGGAAGTTCGCACCTGGCCCTCTTTCTTTGCCTCGGCGGCCCAGGTGAGAGCGTCGGCCTGCAAGCCGGCGTCGCTCAGTCCGTCGTACGGAGTCCGGTAGCCGACGCGCACGTCGTTGTCCTCGTCGACGTAGATCGCCTTGAACAGCGCCTGGTTGCACAGCCGGCGGTTCGCGTCGTCGGCGTTGGCATAGATGTCGGCGACGTTGGACAGCAGCTCGAGCGAGTCATCGAGATTCGCGCGGGCCTCCGCGTAGTGACCGTGGTGCGCGGCGATCCGGTGAGCGATCGTCTCCAGCGAGGCCGTGATCCGGTCCTGTTCCTTCTTGAGGAGATCGAGAGGAATCGCGCCAGCGTAGTGGGCCTGGAGCAGCTTCTGCTGTTCGCCTTCCAGCTGCGTCCTGCGCGTCGCAAGGTCGGCCAGCTCGGCTGCTCCCTCGGACATCATCTGGTCGAACTTGGCATGCAGCATCGACGACAGTGCCTGCATCGTCTCGGAACTGATCTGGACCCGTGCGTAGAAGCGCTCGACGAGCCGCTCGACGTGCTCGATCAGCATGGCCTGCCGAGTGCAGTCGCCCCTGCCCCCATGCCGACTCGCGCACACGAAGTACGGGTAGATCGTGCCCTGGCTGCTCTTCGCGTTGCACACCAGCAAACGCGACCCACACTGCCCGCAGAAAACCGTCCCCTTCAGGTAGTGCTCATGCACCTGGGTCGCGTCCGCCGCCGAGCGATGAGTGCCGAGCACGGTTTGAACCTGGTCCCACACCTCGTTCGGCACGATCGCCTCGTGCACTCCGGCGTAGGCGACACCCTGGTACCGCACGCTGCCCTTGTAGTAGGGGTTCGTCAGCATCCGGTGCACAGATGACTTGGCGATGGGCCGCGATGGGCGTCGTGGCGTCGCCGCACTGGTCAGCCCGCGCGCCACGAGCTCTCGGTGGAGCTGGCTCGTCGTCCAGTCGCCGGACGCGAACACCTGGAACGCCCACCGGACCAGCGGCGCTCGTTCACCGTCGGTCTCGACGGTGCGGACTTCCCGTCCGAACTCGTCTCGCACGCCGACATTGCGGTAGCCGATGGGTGCCTTCGTCACTGTGCCGCCCTGCGCTGCCTTCTGCGACAAACCCTTGACCACCTCCGTGGCGAGGTTGCGTGAATAGAACTCAGCGATCGAGGACATGATCCCGTGCAGCAGCATCCCCGAGGGCGTCTCGTCGATGTTCTCGGTCGCCGACACGAGCGTCACGCCCGCGTCCTTGAGTGCCAGATGGATGGTCACATCGTCGGCACGGTTGCGGGCGAGCCGGTCGACCTTGTGGACGATGCAGTAGTTGGTTTTGTGCTTGGTGACGTAGTGGATCATCCGCAGGAGTTCTGGCCGGTCCGCCTTGCGCGCGGACTCCCCCGCGTCGACGAACTCCCCGTCACTGAGACCAACCACTGCTGAATCGACAAACCGCCGGTGAAGCCTCACCACAGACCGCTAAGGAGCTACCCCAACATGTCCAAGATCTTGCTTGATCTCGTCAATCCGATGATCGCGCCAACGCCCGCCCGCGAAGCCCGCATCGGGATCATCGTGCTCGCCGCCGTCATCGGTCTCGTCATCTGGCGCGTCGATCAACTCTTGCTCCAGCTACTCATCCCCGCAGCAGTTGCCGTCCTCTACATCATTCGCATGTCGATCTCGGCAGCCCGCGTCAAGAAGCGCCGCGCACAACAGCGTTCGTAGGGATGCCTCGTCCGATTTCCACCGTCTGCGTATTCGCTATGGGTCACCGCCAGTGTCGACGCACGTCCGGCGGCAGATTCGCTTCCCACCATGCCTTAAAGTTGTCGCGGTCACCGCGCCCGTAGCGCTGAGGCTAAGTGCGATGCGAAGCGCCCCGCCACCTCCGAAGAGGGGCGGGGCGATCGGCCGTCATCCGGTCAGTTTGCAAACGCTTGATCGGCGGCGGCATCGACGATCGCTTGCATGGCCTCGGCCGGCACGGGAGCGCTCTCGGGCGCCGAGACCAGCACCTCCAACCGGTGGCCATCCGCAGCGGCCCAGCACGAGGTCTCGAGCATCGGACCGTACTGGAAGTGATCAACCGACGCAGAGGCGCAGAACGAAGCGTCGCCGGCTTCGATCTGCGCGGCGGGCGCGAGCAACGTGACCGGACCATACGGGTTCGACGGGCCGACAACGTCGAGAGGGCACGCGCTGACGGCTTCTTGCGCCGCGTTCACTCCGTCGACTGCCGTCTCGGACTGATAGACCATGATCGTCGCGACCGTCAGGGGCGAGGTGGCTGGCGAGGTTGAGTAGACCTGACCGGCTCGGGTGCCGTCTTCGCCATCGCGCTCGAGGTCGACGTCCCCGAGCAGCGGCTCGACGGCGAGCGCGCACGCCTCTGCGGTCCTGGGGAAGTCCCCTCCCGTGTCTCTCTCGATCGGCTCCCAGCCATCGACCGGGAATCCCTCAGGCGGAAGCACCAGGGCGGCAATCGCTGAGCTCGGCGCCTCAACCGAGGGGGACGGCGACTCGGCCGCTGGCGCCGTCGACTCGGCGTTGGATGGTGATGCCGCCGTGCTGGGCGTAGGAGTCGCAGCTCCCGGGCTCGTGCAGGCCGACAATGCCAGCGTCAAGAGGGCGGCGACTGCGCAGGTTGCGGATGCTCTCTTCACTACAGCGGCTTCGGAGTGAAGAGCGTGCCGCCGTAGGTGTACAGGATCGTGCCCAGGTAGCGCTGACCGGACCCCGTAACGGCGGCGAACCCGGCAGGGCAAGGCCAGCCGTAAGCCACGTCGATGCCGGCCCCGGCGCTGTAACCGTTGGTGTCGTTGCTTCGATGCGCGGCCGCGGGGACCTGTCGCGTGTCTTCCCGGACTTCGAGCGCACCCCCGAGTGCTTCGCGAACCTCAGCCACCGCACCGGATGGCGAGCCGAGAGAGCCGACTTCGAGCCGTCCGGCCGCTGGATCGATGCCCACGTACGTGAGGTCGCCGCCGAGCTCCGTACGGTCCATAATCTGCTGCATACCCGCGCACAAGTCCGCGAACGTGGCTGACGTCTCGCTCTCTCGAACTTCGATCTTCGCGACGCCGGCGACAGCCGCATACGCCCTCGGCAGCGAGACGATCGCCTCCCGCACCATCCCTAGAACGTCGAGCTGGGCACCCCGAGGCACCGACACCGTCAACCCCGTCATCGCGCCACTCTCGTCCAGCGTGCGATCGACTGCCGCGATGGAGTCGGAGTGGTGGGTGAGGAGCCCATATTGAAGAGACCTGAGCGCGTACTCGAAGACCGCAAAGTCCGGAGTTTCCGCACCGATGTTCTGTTCATCGATCGGCACGATCGCATTCCTCACCAGGCACATCTCAATGTCGCCGGCCGCCGACCCCGTTGAACGGGCCCCTGCCTGCGGCTCAACCGTGCTTGCTGTCTCAGCTTGCACTGCGGGACTTTCGAGCGGAGGCGGCGCTGCTTGCACTGAGGCGGCTCCCACCCCAAGCATCAACGCCGTCATGGTGACTAGTACGCGGAGCTTCATGGCTCTCCTCGAGCTCGGCTGCCAACGCCCGAAAGAACGGCGCGTGCCGAACACTAAGCGAAGTGAGTCTTCCTCCACAAGGACTTCCTGTGAGAACCGAATGACTAAGCCGCCGCGAGGCGCGCGGCGCTCGCTCGTGGCTGGCCATCCGGTGACCAGCCTGCGCCTGGATGGCTCGCTTCTGCCCATGGTGGAGTACCGCTCGCATCGCGGAGGCGAACATTGTTCGAGAAAGGTGTTGCGCTCGTGATGGTTCCTCGCTTACGTTCTGGCTATCGGTCGCGAAAGACGACCGAGGCAGCAAGGATGCGCCATGCGAAAGGGTCGTTCTCTCGTCTCTGTCCTCGCCACGACGGCCCTCACCCTGGGACTGATCACGGCGGTCGCAGCACCGGCGAACGCGGCTCTGCCGGTCGCTCCTACGTCGAGCCAGACGACGGGTGATCGTCCCGGGGCGACGGAGCTGGGCTTCGCTGTCTCGGATCGCGTGACCGCATCTGTCGACGTCGGCACGGGCAACCTCCGGGTGTCCACCTCCAGCCTGTCCCTCGTCGGCGTGAACGGTCAGGTCGAGATCGGACGCACCTACAACTCGCTCAGGGCGACGCTCGGTTCGACGTCGACGTCGGCCGCGAACCGATGGACGTTGAGCGTCGGGGGTGTCGGCTGGCTGGCGGCGGGCGCATCCGGCGCCGTGATCTACACCGACGGCTCCGGCGCGACCTGGCAGTTCACTCCCTCGACCACCACCCCGGGCGCCTTCGTCTCGCCGGCCGGCGCGAAGGCCGACCTCGCGCTCTCGAGCGGCAACTACACCCTCACCGAGCGCGAGTCGCGGCAGGTCGCCACGTTCAACGCTGACGGGCACCCGATCTCGATCACGGACCGCAACGGCAACACGACGACGATCAGCTACTCCTCGCCGGGCATCCCGAGCGCCGTCGTCTCTTCTGCTGGCCCGATCGCCGCCCGCACCGCGACGCTCGACTACCCCGGGCCCTACGGGGGGCAGCTGACCGCCACGCAGACGTCGGGCGCGTCCAGCCGGCAGGTGACGTGGACGAAGGACGCGAGCTCGAACCTGACGTCGATGGTCGACGCCATGGGCCGATCCACGACCTTCGCCTACTCCGGGCAGCTGCTCACGTCCATCACCGGTCCCACCGGCGCCACGATCTCGTTCGAGTACCAGGCGACCACGAACCGGGTCCTGCGGGTGTCGCAGTCGAACACCTCGCCCGGATCGCCCGGCACGAGCGACACGCGCCTCGCCTACCCGTCCACGACCCAGACGCTGCTCGCGCGGCCGAACACGAACCAGTCCTCCCCCGTCGCATCCGTGCCGCGCGTCACCTACGCGATCGCGTCCTCGAGCAGGCTCGTCTGAACCGTCCCCGGTTCTCTGCCGCTCCTATGCGCGTGCCAGCACCGGGTGGCACGTCGCTGACGAGGACTCTGACATCGGCCATGCGATCGAGTAGGTCGCGATGGCCAGCAGGGTAAGGACGATCGACGCCGTTTGCGGTTCGTTCGTCGGTCGCCAGCTGACTCAAGCTCGACATCGTCGGTTCCTCTCGGCGTTCGTCACCGACGGCGTGCGCCGACAGCCCCGCGGGATCAGCGGCGCGGAGGTGCGTTATGAACCGTCGCTGGCGTCGTCCACGATGAGCCCAGCCTCGACCAGCGCCGCTCGCACTGCCTTGCGGTCGACGCCCATCCGGCGACCGATCGCTCGCATCGAGACACCCGCCCGCGTGAGCCGCACGGCCTCCGCCTTCTCGTCGAGGCCCAGCCCCGGTCGACGACTCGGCACGTTCCGGCGGCGGAGGTGGGCGAACACCGTGGCACGGTGAATTCCGTACCGCTCGGCGAGCTGCTTGACGCCCATCCCGGCCAGGTAGTCGCCGACGAGAGCGTCCACCTCAGCAGCGGTCAGAAAAGTTTGAGCCGTCTCGACAGTCCTCACGGCGGGCCCCCGATCGTCCCTCGGAGCGCTCATCTGGGGACGCCGCGAGACCTCGTAGACCCCACGAGTCATGCGGTTGCCTAGGGTCTTTGTCTTCGGGGAGGAGTTGCCGAACGTGCTACCCAGGCACCCCAGACGAAGGCCCGGAGGATCTCCTCCGGGCCTTCTCTCGTCAGGACGGAGCCACAGCGATGACCACGACAGCCGACCACGACGCCTACATCGCTGCCGCGCCCGAGCCGTTCCAGGCGTCGCTGCGCCGGTTGCGCGCGCTGCTCGCCAGCGCGCTGCCGGACGCGGAGGAGGTCGTGGCCTACGACATGCCGGGGTTCACGATCGGCGGCTCGATCGTCGCGAGCTATGCGGCGTTCAGCAAGCAGTGCGGCCTGTACCTCCGGGCCGGGGCGATCTCCGAGCACGCCGAGGAGATCGCGGCCGCCGGCCTGAAGGCGACCAAGACGGGCGTCACCTTCTCGCCGCGCACGCCGATCCCCGACGACCTCGTCGAACGGCTGGCGCGGGCGTCGCGGAAGGACGCCGGGGTCTGACGGCGCGCGGCCCCGAGCCGACCCCCGGTCTCACGTGCGGCGGATGCGGATGGGTCCGCGCGCGAGCGCCGGATCGGTCGGCTCCCCCTTCTGGGTCACGACCACCTCCCCGCGCTCGACGAGCCGCGCGGCGGCTGCGCGCGCCTCGTCCATGCGCGGTCGCCAGGCGTCCGGATCGTCGCCCGCGACGTGCCGAGCGGCGTCGCTCGGACAGATGGTCGCGCCGGGCCGCCGCTTCGCGAGCAGCTCGAGGATCGCGGTCTCCATCGCGTCGTCGGTCATGCGGCCATCCTCGCGCGATCGCGGGCCGAGCGCATCCGCGTCAGTCGCGCGGCAGGATCTGCCCGATGGGCTCGCGCTTCTCGGCCTGGAACCGGTCCTCGGTGCGGCCGAGCGCCCAGTAGCCCGACAGCGAGACCTGCGTGCGCTCGAGGCCGCGGTGCACGAAGAGCTCCTCGCGCATCGCCTTCATCGACTCGCGCTCGCCGTGCGCGAAGACCTGCACCCGGCCGGCCGGCCAATCGAGACCGGCGACCGTCGCGGCGAGCAGGCCGATCGTTGCCTCGCTCGGCGTGCCGCGGTGCAGCCACCGCACGTCGACTCCGTCCGGGTGCCGCAGCGCGATCTCCTCCGACGCATCCTGCACCTCGAGCACCGCGATGCCCGTCGCCGTCGCAGGCAGCGCCTCGAGCGCGCGTGCGATCGCGGGCAGCGCCGACTCGTCGCCGACGAAGAGGTGCCAATCGGCGGTGACATCGGGCACGAAGGCGCCGCCCGGGCCGCCGAAGACGACGCGCGCTCCCGGCTCGACGGCAGCAGCCCACGGGCCCGCGACGCCCTGATCGCCGTGCACGACGACATCGATCGCGATGGCGTCGTCGGCGACCTGGCGCACCGTGTACGTGCGCGTCACGGGCAGATCGTCGGGCGCGAGCGTCTCGCGGAGGGCCGCGAGGTCGTACGGCGGCTCGAGGCCGAGCTCGGGCTTCACGAAGTGGAGCTTCACGTAGGCGTCGGTGCAGTCCTTGTCCTCGAACGTCGAGAAGCCCGGTCCGCCGATCCAGACGCGCACGAGGCTCGGGGCGATCCGCTCGGTGCGGAGGACCTCCATGACGTGCTGCGGGCGGTTCGGTCGAGGCTGACGGACAGGGAGGCTCATGGTGCTCTCGAGCCTATCGGCGGGCGTCGGCGACGGGCCCGCCGGTAGGCTCACGATGATCGTGCACGACCGGAGGGCGCATGCTGCAGGTGGACCCCGACGCGTTCGAGGCGCTCGTGACGGAGGTGCTCGACGCGCTGCCCGACGAGATGGTCGAAGGGCTCGACAACGTCGTGTTCCTCGTCGAGGACGAGCACCCCGAGGAGGACCTGCTCGGCATCTACGAGGGCGTCGCGATCACCGATCGCGGCCAGTATGGCTTCGGCGAGCTGCCCGACCGCATCATGGTCTACCGGCTGCCGCACCTCGAGACCGCCGAGAGCCTCGACGAGCTGCGCGCCGAGGTGCGCACCACGATCGTGCACGAGATCGCGCACTTCTACGGGATCGACGACGAGCAGCTGCACGAGCTCGGCTGGGCGTAGCGCCCCCGCGAGCTCGTGCAGCCGGCGGTCGTCAGGCGGCGGGGAACGTCGCCGTGTCGATGACGAAGCGGAAGCGCACGTCGCCGTCGACCACCCGGTCGTAGGCCGCATCCACGTCGTCGACGCCGATGCGCTCGATGACGGCGCCGAGGCCGTGCTCGGCGCAGAAGTCGAGCATCTCCTGCGTCTGCTCGATGCCGCCGATGTTCGAGCCGGCGAGCACCTTGCCGCCCGAGATGAGCGAGCCGATCGACAGCTGCTGCGGCGCGGGCGGCAGCCCGACGTTCACCATCGCGCCGTGCGGCTTGAGCGTCGAGAGGTAGGTGCCGAGGTCGAGGTCGGCGCTCACCGTGTTGAGGATGACGTCGAACTCGCCCTTGTGCGCGTCCGCCCAACCCTCCTCGCCGGTCGCGACCGTGCGCGCGGCGCCCAGCTCGGCGGCGAGGTCGGCCTTGGCGAGCGATCGCGACAGCACGGTGACGTCGGCGCCCTTCGCGGCGGACAGCTGCACGCCCATGTGGCCGAGGCCGCCGAGGCCGACGACCGCGACGCGCTTCCCCGGCCCGACGCCCCAGCGGTCGATCGGCGAGTAGAGGGTGATGCCCGCGCACAGCAGCGGTGCCGCCACGTCGAGCTCGATGCCCTCCGGGATGCGCAGCACGAAGCGCTCGTCGACGACGACGTGCTGGCTGTAGCCGCCCTGCGTGACCGAGCCGTCGCGGTCGACCGCCGCGTAGGTGCCGACGGTGCCGTTCAGGCAGTCCTGCTCCTGGTCGCCGAGGCACTGCTCGCACTCGCCGCACGAGTCGACCATGCAGCCGACCCCGACGCGGTCGCCCACGGCATGGCGCGTGACGGCGTCGCCGACCGACTCGACGATGCCCGCGATCTCGTGACCGACGGTGAGCGGGAAGGGAGCCTCGCCCCACTCGTTGCGGATCGTGTGGATGTCGCTGTGGCAGATCCCCGCCGCCTTGATGGCGATCACGACGTCGTTCGGTCGCGGGTCGCGGCGCTCGATCGTGGCGATCCGGAACGGCTGGTCGGGCGCCGTCTTCTGCAGCGCCTGGGTCAGGATGGGCATGGTGCCTCCTCGGGGATCTCGACCTCGAGCGAGGCCGGCGGCAAGCATACGGCGAGCACCCGCAGTGCCCGCCGGGAGCGAGCTAGGTGCGCCGCACCTCGTCGGCGAGCGATGCCGGATCGTTCGCGGCGACGTGGGCATCCTCCTGCTCGCGCCACAGCATCCACCAGGAGTCGTCGCCGTCGCGTGCGAGCGCGCGGTCGCGGCGAACGCCCTCGGGCGCCTCGAGCCAGATCGCGCGCTCGGCGTGCTCGCGCGACTCGAGCGTGAGCGCGCCGCAGCCCTCCACGATGAGCGGCTCCCCCGGTGCCGCCGAGTCCTCCTCGCCCCAGTCGCCGGTCGTCCAGTCCCAGCGCCGCCAGACCGCGATGCGCCCTGCTGCGAGCGGCACGAGGATGCCGCGCTCGAGCAGGCGCGACCCGGTCGCGAGCCCGTGCCACCCGGCGTAGAGGTCGTCCATGTGGATGACGCGCGCGCCCGACTGCGCAGCCAGCCGCGCCGCGAGCGCGGTCTTGCCCGCGCCGGAGCGGCCGTCGACGATCGTGATCGGCGTGCGCGTCACCACGAGGCCCCCTCCCACACGGGTCGGAACGATCCTGCCGCGATCGAGACGCCGATCGCGAGCGCCGCGACCGCGATCGACAGGACCAGCATCGCCGCGTCCGCCCGTCCGACCGTCGAGGGCCTCGCCCACGTGCGCGTGGGGCCGCCGAAGCCACGGGCCTCCATCGCGGTGGCGAGCGTGCCGCCGCGGCGCAGCGCCACCACGAGCAGGGCGAACGCCGACTGGAGCGCGCGGCGCACGGCGCCCGTGTCGCCGAGCCCCCGCGCGCGGCGGGCGAGCGCGATCTGCCGCCAGTCCTCGCCGAGCACGCCGAAGAGCCGCGTGCCGGCGAGCGCCGCGAGCACGAAGCGATGCGGCAGCCGCGCGACCTGCGCGAGGCCGTCGGCGAGCCTCGTGGGATCGAGCCCGACGAGCGCGACGAGCGTGGGCACGCCGAGCGCGAGCACGCGCAGGCCGATCGCGAGCGCGAGCTCGATCGACTGGTCGCTGATCGTGGCGAGCCAGACCTGGGCGTGGATGCGTCCACCCGGCTCGGCGTACAGCAGCATGCTCACCGCCGAGATGGGCGCCGCGACGAGCAGCGGCCACGAGCGGCGCAGCACCGTGCGCGCACCGATCCCGACGGCGGCGAAGGCCAGGACCCAAGCGCCGAGCGCGACCGCGGCGGTGACGACGTCGATCGTCAGCAGCATGGGCACGGAGTAGAGCACCGCCGCGACGAGCGGCGTCACGGGGTTGACGCGGTCGAGCACGCTCACGGCTCCCCCAGCCGCAGGGTGCGGTCGCCGAGCACGCGCTCGACGTCGGCGTCGTGCGTCACCGCGACGACGGCGCAGCCCCGATCGTCGACGAGCGAGGCGATGAGCCGCACGAGCTCCTGCCACGTGCGGCGGTCCTGCCCGAAGGTCGGCTCGTCGAGCACCATCACTCGGGGCGCCGGCGCGAGCACGGTCGCGACCGAGAGGCGCCGCTGCTCGCCCCCGGAGAGGGTGAAGGGGTTGGCGTCGGCGAGCGCCTCGAGCCGCAGGGCGGCGAGCAGCTCGTCGACGCGAGCGTCGATCCCGCGCTGCGGCAGGCGCAGCGCGCGCAGCCCGGCCCCGATCTCGTCACGCACGCGAGCCGCGACGAACTGGTGCTCGGGCTGCTGGAAGACCGTGCCGATGCGGGTCGTGAGTTGCTTCGGACGCCAGCGGATGGGCGCGTCGGCGACGCGGACCGCTCCCGTGCCGCGCAGCGCATCGGTGGCGCGCACCGTGCCTGCGACGGGCGAGAGCAGCCCGGCGAGGGTGAGCGCGAGCGTCGACTTGCCGGCGCCGTTCGGCCCGGTGATGACGAGCGCCTCGCCGGCGCGGATCTCGAGGTCGACGGCCGAATGCACGGCCTCCCCTGCGCGACCCGAGCGCACGGCATCGGCGACGAGCAGCGCCCCACCCGGCGAGCGGCGGGAGCGCGGCACCTCGACCGGCAGCCCGGGCACCCAGACGCCCTGCGCCGCGAGCGACGCGCGGTGCGCGTCGAGCACCGTCCCGGGCGCGCCGTCGGCGAGCGCTCCGCCGCCGGGCTCGAGCACGACGACGCGATCGACGACCGGCAGCCAGGTCTCGACGCGGTGCTCGACGACCACGAGCGTCGCGCCGGTCGCGGCGGCGACGCGGGCCACGGCATCCCGCACCTCGACCACCCCGACCGGGTCGAGGTTGGCCGTCGGCTCGTCGAGCAGGATGAGCCCCGGTCGCATCGCGAGCACGCCGGCGAGCGCGAGCCGCTGCCGCTGCCCGCCCGAGAGCGCGGCGGTGGAGCGGTCGAGCGGCACGTCGAGGCCGACGGCATCGAGCGCCTCGCGCACGCGCGACCAGATCTCGTCGCGCGGCACCGCGAGGTTCTCACAGCCGAACGCCACGTCGTCGCCGACGCGCGACATGATCGTGTTCGCCTGCGGGTCCTGCAGCACGAGGCCGGCGGTGTGCGCCTCGCCGTGCCGCGTCGCCGGATGCGCGCCGTCGACGGCGAGCTCGCCCGTCTCGTCGCCCTCGTCGTCGCCGCCGAGCACGCCGGCGAGCGCTGCGAGCAGCGTCGACTTGCCGGCGCCGGAGGGGCCGAGCAGCAGCACGCGCTCCCCCGGCTCGACGTCGAGATCGAGCCCGGCAACGGCGGGCGCATCGCGGCTCGCGTGCCGCCAGCCCCACCCGCGGGCGCGGATGCGGGAGCCGGTCACCGGGAGCGCGACCGACCCGAGGCGAAGCGGTCGAGCACGCCGGTCGCGGCGAGCGCTCGGGTGAGGAGCCAGCCGACGAGGCCGGCGAGCAGCGCCCCGGAGACGACGACGCAGCCGAGGTAGATCGCGAGGAACTCGGCGCCCTTCGCGAGGTTGCCCGAGGTGAACAGCTCGAGCGTCCAGGCGGCGACGGCGGCGCCGGCACCGGCGAGCATCGCGACGAGCACGCCGAAGCGGCGGTAGGCGAAGAGCAGGAAGATCAGCTCGGCGCCGAGCCCCTGCGCGACACCGGCGTAGACGGTCTCGATCGACCACTGGCTGCCGAGCAGCATCGAGACGCTCGCGGCGAGCAGCTCGACGAAGAGCGCGGCGCCGGGCTTGCGGATGATGAGCCCGCCCAGTACGCCGCCGATGAGCCAGATGCCGACGGCGAGGCCGCCGAAGCCGGGGGTGAGCGCGTCCATGGCGCTGAACCAGACGTAGCCGACGCCGTTCCAGACGACGAACAGGAGCCCGGTGGCGACGCCGAGGACCGCGGCGACGACGATGTCGACGACGCGCCAGTGGCTGGAGCGAGTGCGCGCGGGCGCGGGTGCGGTGGTGGTCATTGCGGTGCCTTCCTCGAGGGGTGGCACGGGTGTGTTGTCCTCCCTGCGCTGGCATGATCCAGATCAGGTTTGACGGTCGAAGGCTTCGGCCTTCCTCTCAGCCCGGCGCACCGGACTCCCGTGATGCCGCCAGTCTAGCCCGGGCACGCGGATGCCGCGCGTACGCTGGAGGGATGCAGCGCATCCGATCGTTCGTGGCCATCGGCGACAGCTTCACGGAGGGCGTGGGCGACGAGCTGCCCGACGGGAGCGTGCGCGGCTGGGCCGACTTCGTCGCCGCGGGGCTCGCGACCGCGCAGGGCGAGCCCGTGCAGTACGCCAACCTCGCGATCCGCGGCCGCAAGCTCGCCGGCATCCTGCACGAGCAGCTCGACGCGGCGATCGCCCTCGCGCCCGACGCGATCAGCATCAACGGCGGCGGCAACGACATCCTGCGCCCGAAGGTCTCGATCGACCACGTGGGCGAGCGCCTCGCGGCCGCCGCGCACCGCATCGCCGACGCGGGCATCCGCCCGATCATGCTCTCGGGCGGCAACCCGAGCGCCGTCATGCCGCTCGGCGCCGCGATGCAGCGCCGCGGCGACGCGCTCGCCCGGGCGGTCGTCGCCCGCACGGGCGACCTCGACGCGCCCTACGTCGACAACTGGTCCGACGTCGAGCTGCGCAGCCCGCGCTTCTGGTCGAACGACCGCCTGCACCTCAACGCGGCGGGGCACGCGCACGTCGCGCGCAACGTGCTGCGCGCGCTCGGCTTCGAGGCGCCGGCCGGCTGGCGCGACCTCACAGGCGCGAGCACCGCCGAGGGCCGCCGTGACCTCGCGTACTACCGCGAGTTCGTGCTGCCGTGGCTCGGGCGCCGGTTCACGGGCCGCTCCTCGGGCGACGGCCGCGACCCGAAGCTGCCGCAGCTCGTCGAGGTGCAGCCGCTCGCGTAGCGGCTCGGGCGCCCGGCTCGGGCGCCCGGATTAGTGGCGGTTCGTCGTCACGAAGTCGATGAGCTCCTCGACGCGCGCGAGCAGCGCCGGCTCGAGGTCGTTCCAGTCGCGCACGCGCGAGCGGATGCGCTGCCACGCGCGCCCGACGTCCTCCTGCGAGTCGTGCGGCATGCCCAGGCGCCGCAGGGTGCCGCGCTTCCAGTCCTCGCCCCTCGGCACATCCGGCCACGCCTCGATGCCGAGCCGCGCCGGCTTGATCGCCTGCCAGATGTCGATGAACGGATGCCCGACGATGCGCACGTGCGCGCCGTGCGGCCCGCGCAGCACGGCCTCGGCGATGCGCGTCTCCTTCGAGCCGCGCACGAGGTGGTCGAGCAGGATGCCGAGCCGGCGCTCGGCGGTGGGCGCGAACTCCGCGACGATGCCCGCGAGGTCGTCGGCGCCGTGCAGCGGCTCGACGACGACGCCCTCGACGCGCAGGTCGTGGCCCCAGACCTGCTCAACGAGCTCGGCGTCGTGCACCCCCTCGACGAGGATGCGGCTCGGCAGCGCGACGCGCGCCCGCACGTCGGCGACGGCGCGCGATCCCGAAGCGGTGCGGGTCGCCGCCTGCTGCTTGGCCGCCGCGGGCACGAGCTCGACCTCGACGCCGTCGACGAAGAAGCCGCGACCGAGCGGGAACGCCCGCACCTTCGCTCGCCGATCCTCGAGGTGCACGTTGCCCGTCTCGACCCGCACGACGGCGCCGACCCAGCCGTCGTGCCGCTCGACGACGAGGCCGCGCTCAGCGGGCACGCGCTTCGGCGGCACCGGCGCGCGGGCGGCCTTCGCCTCCGGCGAGAGCACGTCGCCACCCCAGGCATCCCAGTCGAAGCGGTTGTCGTTCGGCACCGGCCGAGCCTACGCGGCGGGTCGCGAGCGGCGGTCGAGGCGCGCGGCTGTGTGCGGTCGCCGTCAGCCGCGCAGCTGCGCGATCGCCCGCAGGGTCGCGACGTCGCCCTGCACGAGGATCCGCGTCACGACCGACTCCTCCCAGCGCGCGAGCCCGTCGCGGATGCGCTCGATCGACCCGATGAGCGCGATCTCGTCGACGAGCCGGGTCGGCACCGCGGCGATCGCCTCGGCCTTGCGACCGGCGAGGTAGAGCTCCTGGATCTGCAGGCACTCCGCCTCGAACCCGAGCCGCGCGACGGCGTCGAAGTGGAAGTTCGCGCCCTTCGCGCCCATGCCGCCCACGTAGAGCGCGATCATCGGGCGCAGCCGGTCGGCCGCGGCCTCCAGGTCGTCGTCGACGACGATCGGCACCGGCACCGACACCTCGAACGCGTCGGCGCCAGGCAGGCTCGGGTCGCGCCGGGCGAAGCCCTCGGCGAGCAGCGCTCGCGCGTCTGCGTCGCTCGCCGGCGAGAACAGGAACGGCAGCCAGCCATCGGCGATCTCGGCGGCGAGCGCCGTGTTGCGCGGGCCCTCGGCCGCGAGGTGGATGGGGATGTGCGGTCGCACCGGGTGGAGGGTCGACATGAGCGGCTTCCCGAGGCCCGTCGTGCCCTCCCCCGACCGCGGCAGCGGCAGCTGCGGCCCGGGCGCCGTCACGGGCGCCTCGCGAGCCATGATGCTGCGCAGGATGGCGACGTACTCGCGGGTGCGGGCGAGCGGCTTCGGGAACGGCTGCCCGTACCACCCCTCCACGACCTGCGGACCGCTGATGCCGAGCCCGAGGATGACGCGACCGCCCGAGAGGTGGTCGAGCGTCATCGCGGTCATCGCCGTCGACGCCGGCGTGCGCGCCGAGAGCTGCGCGATGCCGGTCGCGAGCTTGATGGTCGAGGTCGACGCGCCCCACCACGCGAGCGGGGTGAACGCATCCGAACCGTACGCCTCCGCCGTCCACACCGAGTCGAAGCCCAGCCGCTCCGCCTCCTGGATCGCCTCGAGCGCGCCAGCGGGCGGGCCGGCCTTCCAGTAGCCGAGCATGTAGCCGTAGTCCATGCCCCGATCGTGGCAGACCCCGCGCGCCGAGCCGTCGCCGTTGTGGCTCTCCGACCAGGCGCGCGGCGCGCTGGCAGTCGGCATCCGTAGGCTCGAGCCATGGACCTCCGCATCTTCACCGAGCCCCAGCAAGGCGCCTCCTACGACGAGCTGCTCGCGATCGCGCAGCGCACCGAGCAGCTCGGCTTCGACGGCTTCTTCCGCTCCGACCACTACCTCCGGATGGGCGACGGCGACCCCGGCTACGGGCCGACGGATGCTTGGACGACGCTCGCGGGGCTCGCTCGCGACACCGAGCGGGTGCGGCTCGGCACGCTCGTGTCGTCGGTCACATACCGGCTGCCCGGGATCCTCGCCGTGCAGGTCGCGAACGTCGACCAGATGTCGGGCGGCCGCGTCGAGCTCGGGCTCGGCACCGGCTGGTTCGCCGAGGAGCACGCCGCGTTCGGCATCCCGTTCCCGCAAGCGCGCTTCGACCTGCTCGAGGAGCAGCTCGCGATCGTCACCGGGTTCTGGGAGACGCCGGTCGGCGCCCGGTTCTCGTTCGAGGGCGAGCACTATCGGCTCGAGGACGCCCCCGCACTGCCGAAGCCCGCACAGGAGCGGCTGCCGGTCATCGTGGGCGGTCTCGGCGAGCGGCGCACACCGCGCCTCGCGGCGGAGTTCGCCGACGAGCACAACCTGCCCTTCCCTGCCCTCGACCGCATCCGACCGCTCTTCGCCGCGCTCGATCGCGCGATCGAGCGCGAGGAGCGCACGCGGCCGATCGTGCGCTCGGCAGCCCTCGTGGCGGTCGTCGGCGACGACGAGGCGATGTTCGCGCGCCGTGCCGCCGCGATCGGGCGCGAGCCGCAGGAGCTGCGCGAGCACGGCATCGCGGGCAGCCGTGCCGAGGTCGAGGACCGCATGGGCGAGCTCGCCGACTCGGGCGTCGAGCGCCTGTACCTGCAGGTGCTTGACATGACCGACCTCGACCACCTCGACGAGATCGCGGCCTTCACGGGACTCAACGCGGTCTGAGCACGCCCGCCCCCGCGCGGGCCGGCGTTCGTGCTCCGGGCACGCAAGAGGGGGCTGCCCGCAGGCAGCCCCCTTCGCGTGCGTCAGAAGATCAGGCGCGCGAGCGGCCGCGGTTCTTCGTGACGAGGCCCCAGATCAGCAGCACGATGATCGCACCACCGATCGCGAAGACCCACGCGAGCGGCTCGAAGAAGCTGTTGTAGATGTCGAGGTTGAAGATGCCGCCGGCGATCCAGCCGCCGAGCATGGCGCCGACGACGCCGAGGATGAGCGTGACGAGCCAGCCGCCACCCTGCTTGCCGGGCAGGATCAGCTTTGCGAGTGCACCGGCGATGAGGCCGAAGATGAGGAAGACGAGGAATCCCATGTGAGTGATCCTTCCGTGTCGCGACGGGACATGGTGTGGCCCCGCCGTGCCCCCGCGCTCTGCGGGGTCGGGAAAAGCGTACCCCGATTCATTGAGAATTCCTGGGAAGTTGCCTGATCACCGTGCGGCTCGCTCGAGTACTATCCCGCGCACTCGCGCGGCGTCCGCCTGGCCCCGCATCGCCTTCATCACGGCGCCGATGACCGCGCCCGCCGCCTGCACCTTGCCGTCGCGGATCTTCTGCAGCACGTCGGGCTGCGCGGCGAGCGCCTCGTCGACGGCCGCGATGAGCGCCGACTCGTCGGTGACGACCTGCAGCCCGCGAGCCGCGGCGACCTCGCTCGGGCTGCCCTCACCTGCGATGACGCCCTCGAGCGCCTGGCGAGCGAGCCGGTCGGTGAGCGTGCCCTCGTCGATGAGCCGCTGGAGCTCTGCGACGTACGCGGGCTGGACGAGCGTCTCCGCCTCGACGCCGCGCTCGTTCGCGACGCGCGCGATCTCGCCCGTCCACCACTTGCGCGCGACCTGCGGCGTCGCGCCGGCCGCCACGGTCGCCTCGACCAGGTGCAGCATGTCGCCGTTCACGACGTCCTGGAACTCGAGGTCGGCGAAGCCCCAATCGGCCTTGAGCCGGCGCCGACGGGCGACGGGCTGCTCGGGCAGCTGCGCGCGCAGCTCCTCGACGAGCTCGCGGCTCGGCGCGATCGGCAGCAGGTCGGGCTCCGGGAAGTAGCGGTAGTCGTCGGCATCCGACTTCGGCCGCCCCGGGCTCGTCGTGCCGGTGTCCTCGTGCCAGTGGCGCGTCTCCTGGATGATCGTGCCGCCGTCGGCGAGGATCGCCGCCTGCCGCTGGATCTCGTAGCGCACCGCGCGCTCGACCGAGCGCATCGAGTTGACGTTCTTCGTCTCGGTGCGCGTGCCGAGCCGCTCCTGGCCGCGGGGCCGCAGGCTCACGTTCGCGTCGCAGCGGAGGTTGCCGCGCTCCATGCGCGCCTCGGAGATGCCGAGCGAGAGCACGATGTCGCGGATCGTCGCGACGTAGGCCTTCGCGATCTCGGGCGACGAGTGCTCGCCGCCGAAGATGGGCTTCGTCACGATCTCGACGAGCGGCACGCCCGCGCGGTTGTAGTCGACGAGCGAGTACTCGGCGCCCTGGATGCGGCCGGTGGCGCCGCCGACATGCGTGAGCTTGCCGGCGTCCTCCTCCATGTGCGCGCGCTCGATCGGGATCGCGATCTGCCGGCCGTCGGCGAGCTCGATCTCGACGGAGCCCTCGAACGCGATCGGCTCGTCGTACTGCGAGATCTGGTAGTTCTTCGGCGTGTCCGGGTAGAAGTAGTTCTTGCGCGCGAAGCGGCTCGAGGTGGCGATCTCGCAGCCGAGCGCGAGCCCGAGCGAGATCGAGTAGCGCACGGCCAGCTCGTTCACGACCGGCAGGCTGCCCGGCAGCCCGAGGCTCAGCGGGTCGATGAGCGTGTTCGGCTCGACCTCGTGGAAGTCGGGATGCGCGGGGTTGGGCGCGGCGGAGAACATCTTCGTGCGCGTGCCGAGCTCGACGTGCACCTCGAAGCCCATGACCGGCTCGAAGAGCTCGAGCGCCCGGTCGAAGTCCATCAGCTTGTCCTTCATCGCGTCGCCTCCGTCAGCTTGGTTCCTGAGGAGCCGGCGGAGCCGGCGTCTCGAAGGGCCGGTGCCTTCGTGGTGAGGATGCCGCCCCACCGCTCGGCGAGCAGCGCCTCGATGGCGGCGCCCGCGCGGTACAGCCGCTCGTCCTCGAACATCGGCGCGAGGATCTGCAGCCCGACGGGCAGCCCGTCGTCGCCGAGCCCCATCGGCAGCCCCATGCCGGGGATGCCCGCGAGGTTCGCGGGGATGGTCGTGATGTCGTTCACGTACATCGCGAGCGGGTCGTCGAGCTTCTCGCCGAGCTTGAACGCCGTGGTCGGCGCCGCGGGGCTGATGAGGAGGTCGGCCTGCTGGAACGCAGCGTCGAAGTCGCGCTGGATGAGCGTGCGCACCTTCTGCGCGGAGCCGTAGTACGCGTCGTAGTAGCCCGCGGAGAGTGCGTAGGTGCCGAGGATGATGCGGCGCTTCACCTCGGCCCCGAAGCCGGCCTCGCGAGTCGCCGCCATGACGTCCTCGACCGTCTGCCCGGGCTGCTCGACCCGCAGGCCGAAGCGCACGGAGTCGAAGCGCGCGAGGTTGCTCGACGCCTCCGCCGGCAGGATGAGGTAGTACGCGGCGACCGAGTACGCGAACGACGGGCACGAGACCTCGACGACCTCCGCCCCCGCATCGTTCAGCACCTGCACGGTCTCGCGGAAGCGCGCCTGCACGTCGTCGGCGATGCCCTCGGCGTCGAGCTCCTTGACGACGCCGACGCGGACGCCCGCGAGGCTCCCCGACGCGGCGCCCTCGCGGGCCGCAGCGGTGAACGACGGCCACTCGCGCTGGAGGCTCGTGGAGTCGTGCGGGTCGTGCCCGCCGATGATGTCATGGATGAGCGCCGAGTCGAGCACCGTGCGCGCGACGGGGCCGACCTGGTCGAGGCTCGAGGCGAGCGCGATCGCGCCGTAGCGGCTCACGCCGCCGTAGGTGGGCTTGACGCCGACCGTGCCGGTGACCGCCGCGGGCTGGCGGATCGAGCCGCCGGTGTCGGAGCCGAGCGCGAAGGGCGCCTCGAACGCGGCGACCGCGGCCGCCGAGCCGCCGCCGGAGCCGCCCGGGATGCGCTCGGTGTCCCACGGGTTGCGCGTGGGTCCATAGGCGGAGTGCTCGGTCGACGAGCCCATGGCGAACTCGTCCATGTTCGTCTTGCCGAGGGCGACGAGGCCGGCCGCCTTGAGGCGAGCGACGACGGTCGCGTCGTAGGGCGGGATCCAGCCCTCGAGGATGCGCGAGCCCGACGTCGAGGGCATGCCGATCGTGCAGAGCACGTCCTTGATCGCGACGGGGGCGCCCGCGAGCGGGTGCAGCTCCTCGCCCGCGGCACGTCGCTCGTCGATCGCGCGCGCCTGCTCGAGCGCGCCGTCGTTGACGTGCAGGAAGGCGTGGATCTCGCCGTCCACCGCCGCGATGCGGTCGAGGTGCGCCTGGGTGGCCTCGACGCTCGAGACGTCGCCGGCGGCGAGCAGTCCCGCGAGCTCGTGGCCGGCGAGGCGGGTGAGGTCGGCGCTCACTGCTCCTCCCCCAGGATGGCCGAGACGCGGAAGCGCTCGCCGTCGTGGCTCGGGGCGCCGGCGAAGGCCTGCTCGTGCGTGAGCGTCTCGCCGACGGCGTCGTCGCGCAGCACGTTCGTGAGCGGCACGGGGTGGCTCGTCGCCGGGACGTCGTCGCCGGCGATCTCGCGGACGGTGGCGATCGCGTCGACGATGGCGGAGAGCTCGGTCGTGAGGCTCGTCACCTCGTCGTCGGTGAGCGCGATGCGAGCGAGTCCAGCCAGGTGCTGGACCTCCTCGCGAGTGATCTCGGACATGCGTCTCCTCCTCGGCGGCGGGGGTTCGCTCAATCCTACGGCGGCGCCCGGGCCGCCCCTGCCGCTACGAGGTGGACAGCAGCGCCCACACGGCGAGCGCCTCGAGGGCGAGCGCCGCGCCGAGGCACCACCAGCGGAGGTCGGCGGCGATCGCGAGCGCCTCCCGCACGATCGCGCCCGGGCGGTAGGAGGGGCGGGTCCAGGCGCCGACGACCGTGCCCTGCATGCCCGCCTCGGCGAGCAGCCCCGCGGTGCGGTAGGCGTGGTACTCGCTCGTGACGACCGCGAGGGGCGCCCGCACGAGCGGCCGCGAGAGCCGCAGGTTCTCGCGCGTCGTCGTCGATGCCTCCTCGAGGTCGATGACCGACGCCGGCACGCCGAGCTGCCGCTCGAGGTGCTCGGCCATCGCCGACGCCTCGGTGCGCACCTCGTCGGCGCCCTGGCCGCCCGAGACGACGATCCGCGCATCCGGTTGATGCTCGAGCGCTGCGCACCACACCTGCGCGCCCCGCTCGACGCGGCGGCGCAGCAGCGGCCCGACGTCGCGGCCGCGGAGCCCCGCCCCGAGGATCAGCACGGTGGCGGGCACGGGCGCGCGCTGCGCGAGCCGGGCGTGCAGCAGCATCGCGAGCGCGAGCACCCCCACCCCGAGGCCCGCGATCCAGAGCGGGAGCGCGAGCAGCAGCGCCGCCCGGGCGAGCGCGGGGTCGATCGCCGCGGCCACGACGATCGCGACCGCGAGGAGCGCGATGCCGGCACCGAGGGCCGCGATGAGCCAGTCGACGTGCCGCACGCGCACGAGCCGCGGCAGCATGAGCGCGTGCCAGAGCGAGGCGCCGCCGAGGACCGCCGTCGCGACCGTCGCCGCGGCGACGAGACCCGCCCAGCCGCCCTGCTCGAACGGCATGTCGAGCCAGCCGGCGACGGCCGGCCGCAGCACGCGGGCGAGCAGCACGGTGCCGGTCGCGACGAGCATCGTGGCCCAGAGCGCGGACGCGAGCACGCGCATCCGCCCCGTCATGCCCACGCTCAGCACCCTAGCCGCCGCGAACGCCTGGGCCGTCCGGTACCGCCGTGCGGGTGCGGGCCGACGCCACCCGCAGATCGGTGCAGGTGCTCGACGTGCGGACCGATCGCCGCTCGATGCGCCTTGCGCGGTGCTCGAACGTGTGTTCGAATGGGTGCATGCGGTGGGAGGGACAGACGGCTACGCACGTCGACGCGGATGCGCTGCCCGGGCTCGAGGAGCGCGGCAGCGTGCTCGAGTCGTGGCCGACGCCCGGGTTCGACGGGGCGTCGTTCCTCGAGGTGACGGCGAAGAGCGCGCTCAACCACGTCGCCGGCGACGGCTTCATGGGCGGCGCCTGGACGATCAACCCCTACCGGGGCTGCCAGCACGCGTGCCGCTACTGCTTCGCCCGCAACACCCACACGTACCTCGACCTCGACGCGGGGGCCGACTTCGACTCGCGCATCGTCGTGAAGGCGAACATCGTCGAGGTGCTCGAGCGCGAGCTCGCCGGCGCGCGCCGCGACGTCGATGCTGTGCAGCTCGGCACGAACACCGACCCGTACCAGCGCGCGGAGGGCCGCTACCGGCTCATGCCCGGCGTGCTGCGCGCGCTCGCCCGGCATGGCGCCTCGATCTCGATCCTCACGAAGGGCACGCTGCTGCGGCGCGACCTGCCGCTGCTCGCATCGATCGCTCGCGACGTGCCCGTCTCGATCGCGATGTCGATCGCGATCTTCGACGACGAGCTGCAGCAGCAGGTCGAGCCCGGCACGCCGACGACGCGCTCGCGGCTCGAGACGGTGCGCGCCGTGCGCGACGCCGGGCTCGACTGCGCGGTCTTCGCGATGCCGATCCTGCCCGGCCTCACCGACACGCGCGCCCACCTCGAGACGGCCTTCGCGGCGATCGCCGACGCGGGGGCGACGAGCGCGATCGCGAGCGCGCTGCACCTCCGACCGGGCGCTCGCGAGTGGTACCTCGCGTGGCTGCGCGCCGAGCACAGCGAGCTGCTGCCGCTCTACGACCGCATCTACCGCGACGAGCGCGGCCGGTTCGGCTCCTACGCCCACCCCGACTACCGCTCGTGGCTGCGCGACCGCATCCGACCGCTGCAGCGCAGCCACGGCCTCGGTCGCACGGTCGTCGCACCCGGCACCGGCATCTCGGCGGTCGCGCCGAGCAATCGCGCGAAGGAGGGCAACCGCGCGAAGCGGCTGCCCAGCACGTCCGGCGAGTCGATGCTCGCGGCGGCGACGCTCTTCTAGACCGCCTCGACGAACGCGCGGATGCGTGCCGAGCAGTCCGGGTGGTCGATCACGCGATGGCCGTGGCCCGGCAGCACCTCATGCACGGCGCCGAGCCCGACGAGCGCGGCCGCGACCTCCTCGTACTCCTCGTTCCAGCCGCCGGTGAGCACGAGCGTCGGCGTCTCGCGGATCGCCGCCGCGTCGACCGGATGCCGCCACGGCGCGCCGTGGAGTCGGGAACGCTTCGAGGACCGCAGCTCGCTCGCCGTGACCGCGGTGCCGATGTCGTGGCCGTCGAGCGCGAGCATGAACGCGCGCTCGAACGTGGCGTCGGTGAGCGTCGCGTCGAGGTAGATCGGCTCGAGCCGCTCGATGAGGCGCGCGGTCGCCGGCCGGTCGGCCGAGAGCTGGAAGAGCGCGGGCTCGATGAGCACGAGGGCGCGCGGCGGCTCCATCGAGCTCGCCATCGTCGCGACCACGCCGCCGTAGCTGTAGCCGACGATCCCGTCGGCGTCGCTCGCCCGCAGTGCGAGCGCGTGCGCACCGGCGGCGACGTCGCCGACCGCGGGCTCCTGGTCGCCGTAGCCGGGCAGCACGGGGAACGCGGCGCCCGGGAACGCGGCCGCCTGCTGCGGGAACGCCTGCCGACCGACGTGGCCGGAGCCGTGCACGAACACGAGCCGGAGGTCTCGCGCGCTCACGCGAGCGGGAAGCGATCGTGCTCGTCGAGCGTCAGCAGGTCCTCGAGGAATCCGAGGTTCCCGTCGGGCTCCGACTCCACGTCCTCCGTGAGGTGCCACGTGCCCCACTCGAGCTTCATGTACGTGAGGGCGAGCGGCCATGCCTCCCGCTCCTGCGCCGTGAGCGGGCACTCCGCGACGTAGGCGTCGCGGAACGCTGCCCACTCCTCGCCGCCCAGGGCGCTGCCGCCCGCCCCGGCATGCTCGAGCGGGAAGAGCAGCGCCGAGAGCGCGAGGTCGAGCACGCGCGGCGCGAGCGCCGCATTCTCGAGGTCGACCATGAGCGCCCCCGCGTCGTCGAACAGCACGTTCGCCGCGCGCAGGTCGAGCGAGACCGGTGCGAGCGTCACGTCGGCGGCCCGCATCCGCTCGAGCGTCTCAGGGAAGGCCTCGAGCTGCGCGACCCATCGGCTCGTGTCGGCGGCCGGCCAGTGCGTCGCGGCCGAGTCGCGCAGCGCCTCGATGTCGTCGTCGACCGACGACCGCTCGGCGCTGCCCCACTCGAAGCCGGGGAAGCCGTCGATCACGACGCCCGTCGAGGCGGCGTGCATTCGGCCGAGCAGCGTGCCCGCGGCGGCGAGGTCGGCAGCGCCGCCGTCCCACGGCCGTCCCGACAGCAGCGGGTACGCGACCCACACCTCGCCGTCGATCTCGACGGCCGCCGTGAGTGGCGCGACCGTGCGGATGCCTCGGGCGACGAGCGTGCGCTGCCAGGCATCGAGCGGTTCCGGGCTCCCCCACGTGCGCTTCACGACGGCCGCGACGGGCGCGTCGCCGCCGTGCACCTCGGCCCGCCAGACGTCGCTCCACGGCGAGAGCGACTCCCCATCGTGGATCGTGAGCGTGTCGCCGAAGGCGACCTGGACCTCGTCTCGAGCTGCCATGCCCGCGACCCTACGCCCGCGGCCTCGTCGCGCGCTCGCCGCTCAGCGCGTCGGCCAGCCCCAGGCCGGCTGATCGAGCAGCCCCTCGCGGCCCGCGACGACCGTCTGCCCGTGCTCCTTCTCGAGCTCGATGCGCGCGCCGTCGAGCGCATCCGCGAGGCCCGCGTGGTGCGTGACGACGAGCACTTGGGTCTGCTCGGCGGCGCGGCGGATGAGCGCGGCGAGCGGCGCGAGCAGCGCCGAGTGCAGGCTGCGCTCCGGCTCGTTGAGCACGATGAGGCTCGGCCGCTCGACCGACGTGAGCGCGGCGAGCAGCAGCAGGAACTGCAGCGTGCCGTCGGAGAGCTCGTCGGCGCCGAGCAGCCGCAGGATGCCCGGCTGCCGCAGCGCCGGGGCCATGCGGCCGTCGACGCCGACGATCTCGAGCTCGGAGCCGTCGAACGCGTCGGCGACCGCGCGCCGGATCTCGCGCTCGAAGCCGGCCTCGATCGATGTCTGCAGCACCGCCCCGAGGTTGGCGCCGTCGTCGTCGAGCCGGGGGCTGCGCGTGCCGACCTGCGACCTCCGGGCCGGCGCGCCTGCGTCGGTGCGGAACGCGTCGTGGAACCGCCATCCCCGCATCGTGCGCCGCACGCCCGCGATCTCGGGGGCATCCGCAGCCCCCGCGTGCTCGTCGAGGAGCGAGCTCCACGGCGCCATCCCACGCGTGAGCTCGCGCCGCCCGTCGTCGCCGCGCACGTGCACGACCGCTCCCCGCCGCTCGACGAGCATGCTCGCCGGCCGCGGCTGGAGCCCCGCGAAGACGTGCTCCTGCTTGATGTCGGGATCGCGGTCGAAGCGGCTGTCGGAGGGCACGGGCAGCCCCAGGTCGATCGCGTAGCCGAGCCCGTCGGCGGCGCCGAAGCCGAGGCGCAGCGCCACGGGCCCCGAGCGCACGAGCCCCTCGGTCGGCGCGCCCTCGCGCACCGCTCGCGAGATGCGCTCCGGTCCCGCCCAGCGCACCGCGTCGAGGCCGCCATCGGTCGCGAGCTCGCCGACCGCGCGCGCCTGGCCGGCCGCCGCGAGCAGCCGGAGCGCGCGGTAGAGGCTCGACTTGCCGGTGCCGTTTCGGCCCGTCACGACCGTGAGCGGCGCGAGGTCGACGACGAGCGAGCGGATCGAGCGGTAGCCCTCGATCGCGAGCCGGTCGATCACGCGCCGAGCAGTCCGCGCGCGTACGCGGCTTGGCCCGCGTGCTGGACGTCGTCGTCGATGATGCTCACGAGGCGCACGCCGAGCGTCACGGGCGGATCCCACGCGTCGTCGACGACGCGATCGAGGTCGGCGTCGGTGAGCGTGCCGAGGTAGCGCAGCGTCGCCGCGTGGACGGCGTCGAGGTAGCCGAGCAGCGCGTCGACCGACTCGGGCCGCACGGCCCGCACGTCGTCGGTGTCGTGGCCGTAGCCGGTGTCGTCGGCGTCGGGCTCGAGCCCGAACCGCTCGGCCCAGCCGCCCTCGAGGTAGACCTGCTCGGTGCCGGCGACGTCGGCGATCTGCGCGTCCTGGCCGCGCGCGAGGTGCCACACGAGCCAGCCGATCGGGTTGGCGCCGGGCGCCGGCGCGGCGACGAGCTGCTCGGGCGAGAGCCCGTCGAGCGCGCGTCGAGCGGTGTCGGGGATGCGCGAGCACGACTCGGTGAGCACGGCGATCGCGTCCATCAGGCCTTCCCCTCCGCAGCAGCCTCGGGCACGACGTGCGGGAGCGCGTCGGGGCCCTGCTCGACGAGCACGCGGAACTGCGCCGCGTCGAGGATGCGGATGCCGAGGTCCTCGGCCTTGCCGAGCTTCGATCCCGCGCCGGGACCGGCGGCGACGAAGTCGGTCTTCTTCGACACGCTCGACGCGGCCTTGCCGCCGGCGGCGATGATCGCCTCTTGCGCGCCCTCGCGGGTGTAGCCCTCGAGCGTGCCGGTCGCGACGACCGTGATGCCGGCGAGCACGCCGCCGCGCTCCGCCGCCGCGCCGGGACCGGGGTGGTCGGGCGTCGCGAACCGCACCCCGGCATCCCGCCACGCCTGCACGATGTCGCGATGCCAGTCCACGGCGAGCCACTCGATGACCGCGTCGGCGATGATCGGTCCGACGCCCTCGACCTGCGCGAGCTCCTCGGGCGAGGCTGCCTCGATCGCCGCGAGCGAGCCGAACCAGTCGGCGAGCGCGCGCGCCGCGACGGGGCCCACGTGCCGGATGTTGAGCGACACGAGCTGCCGCCAGAGGTCCTTGGTCTTGGCGCGCTCGAGCTCGGCGAGCAGCGTCTCGGCCTGCTTCGACGGCTGCGGCCCCTCGGCGCCCGCCTTCCGCTCGGCCGCGGTCGCGAGGCGCTGGAAGGGCCGGCGCACGACCGGCTCGCCCGACTCGTCGAGCTTCGGCTGCCCGGTCTCGCCGTCGCGCACGACGACCTCGATCGGCACGAGCGTCTCGAGCGTGAGCGCGAACAGCCCCGCCTCGGTCGCGAGCGGCGGCGTCGCCGGCACACTCGGCTGCGTGAGCGCCGCGGCGGTCACCTCGCCGAGCGCCTCGATGTCGAGCGCCCCGCGGCTGCCGATGTGCTCGACCCGGCCGCGCACCTGCGCGGGGCAGTCCTTCGCGTTCGGGCACCGCAGGTCGACGTCGCCCTCCTTCATCGGCCGCAGGGTCGTGCCGCACTCGGGGCAGCCTTGCGGCATCACGAACGCGCGCTCCGAGCCGTCGCGGAGCTCGATGACCGGGCCGAGCACCTCGGGGATGACGTCGCCCGCCTTGCGCAGCACGACCGTGTCGCCGATGAGCACGCCCTTGACGCGCACGACGTCCTGGTTGTGCAGCGTCGCCTGCCGCACGACGGAGCCGGCGACCTGGACGGGCTCCATGTTGGCGTAGGGCGTCGCGCGGCCGGTGCGGCCGACGCTCACGACGATGTCGAGCAGCTTCGTGTGCACCTCCTCCGGCGGGTACTTGTAGGCGATCGCCCACCGCGGCGCGCGCGAGGTGATGCCGAGCTCGTCGTGGAGCGCGAGCTCGTCGACCTTGACCACGATGCCGTCGAGCTGGTGCTCGACCGAGTGGCGCCGCTGGCCGAACCGCTCGACGTAGGCGACCACCTCGTCGATGCCCTCGAGCACCTCGACGTGCGGGCTCGTCGGCAGCCCCCACTCGGCGAGCAGCCCGTACACCTCGCTCTGCGCACGCACGGGCGGATCGGGCCACGCGCCGAAGCCGTGCACGTACATCGCGAGCGCGGTGATGCGCTCCTCGCCCGCCTCGCGCTCGAGCCCGCTCTTCTTCTCGAGCTGCTGGCGGAGGCCGCCCGACGCGGCGTTGCGCGGGTTCGCGAACGCCGGGAAGCGCTTCGCCGCGCGGTCGGCCGCCCGCTCCTCGTCGAAGTCGCCGCGGCTCGCCGCAGGTCGGCGCTCCCACTTCGCGCGATCCTCCTCGACCGAGCGGCCGCGGAGCTCGGCCTGCAGCGCGTTCAGCCGCTCGAAGGCCTCGACCGGGATGAACACCTCGCCGCGCACCTCGACGAGCGGCGGATGCCCGGTGCCGGCCAGGCGCTCCGGCACGCCCGCGACGCGCACCGCGTTCGTCGTCACGACCTCGCCGACGCGGCCGTCGCCGCGCGTGGCGGCCGAGGTGAGCACGCCGTGCTCGTAGCGCAGCGCGATCGCGAGCCCGTCGATCTTCAGCTCGGTCAGCCACGCGATCGCGCGTCCGGCCGAGGTCTCGGCCTTCGCGCACCACTGCCGCAGCTCGTCGACCGAGAAGACGTTGTCGAGGCTCAGCATCCGCTCGCGGTGCTCGATCGTCGGCAGGCCGCCGCCCGCGCCGCCCTGCACCGTCTGGGTCGGCGAATCCTGGCTCTGCAGCTCGGGGTGCGCCCGCTCGAGCTCGTCGAGCTCGCGCACGAGCGCGTCGTAGGTCGCGTCGTCCATGAGCGAGACGTCGCGGTCGTAGTAGGAGGCGCTCGCCTCCTCGATCCGGGTGCGCAGCTCCTGCGCTCGGGCGTTCGCGTCGCTGAGGATGTCGCCCTCGATTCCCACCATGCCCCCATTGTGCACTCAGGCACTGACGGCATCCTGGCGCCGCGGGGTCCTGAGCCCCAGCTGTCCGTCTCCAGAGGAATGCACAGCAGAGGGCCAATCCGAGTCGGTCGAGGCTCCGAACACCGATCGACACCTTGTGCGCCACCTTGGCGCGCAGGCCGGAGACGGCCCACACAGAAGGAGGAGTCATGACTCAGTCCCCCAACCGCCTGGTCGCCACGATCTTCGGCGCCGTCTACCTGCTCGTCGGCGTGCTCGGCCTCTTCGTCGCCGGCGGCAACGTCGTCGGCGAGGAGGGCGGCCTGCTGCTCGGCGTCTTCCAGGTCAACCACCTGCACAACATCGCCCACCTGCTCATCGGTGCCGCGCTGCTCATCGCCGGGCTGCGCAGCACGCCGGCCGCGAAGGCGACGAACACGACCGTCGGCGCCGTCTACCTGCTGCTCGGCATCGTCGGCTTCTTCATCGTGGACACCGCGCTCAACATCCTCGCCCTCAACACGGCCGACCACTACCTGCACCTCGCCTCGGCGATCGTGCTGCTCGGCGTCGGCCTCGCGCTCGACCGCCGCACGACCACCGCTCGCGCGACGGTCTAGGACATGACCGCGCTGACCCGGATGTGGGGTGCCGTGGCAGCGCTCGGCGCGGCGCTCATCGCCGTGGCGGTGGGCGCCGCGGCCGTGCCGTGGCTCGCGGTGCCGATGCTCGCGGCCGGCGCTGGCCAGGCCGCGGTCGCGGTCGCCGCACTGCGCGGCACCCGCTGGCCCGCGTGGGTCGTCGTCACCCCGCTCGCCCTGCCGACGCTCCTCTGGCTCGGCGCGCTGCTGGCATCGCCGCCAGCCGCGGCCTCGCTCCCGTTCGCGCCGCTGCTCGCCGAGTCGGCGCTCGCGCTCGGCACGGCGGCGCTGCTGCTCGTCCGACGCGGCGACACGGAGGAGCCGCGCCCGCTGCTCGCGGTGCTGGGTTTGCTGACCTCCGCGGCCGCCGTCGCGGTCGTCACGACCCTGGCGCTCTCGGGCACCCACGCGGGCGAGTTCGCGCAGCCGCACGGCGAGCACGGCATCGTCGAGACCGAGCACGCCGGGCACTGAGCACGTCGCGCGCTGAGCCCATCGGGCGCTGAAGACGTCGGGCACCGAGCCGCGGCCGCTCGGCCGCGCGACGAGGTCGAGCGCTACGCCGCGACGACGTCGGCCGCGACCGTGCGGTCGATCGTGCACTGCCCGAGCACGCGCGTGCCGAGGTACAGCACCGCCGACTGCCCGGTCGCGACGCCGCTGAGCGGCTCGATCGGCTCGATCACGAGCTCGGCGCCCTCCATGCGGGCGCGCGCGGGCACGGGGTCGGCGTGGGCGCGGATCTGCACCTCCACGTCGAGCCCCTCGGCGAGCCGCGGATGCGCGGCACCGGCGTGCGAGATGCGCGTGCCGGCCAGCCGGGCGACGGCGAGGGCCTCCTTCGGCCCGACGACGAGCTGCCGCGTCGACGGCTTCACCTCGAGCACGAAGCGCGGCCGGCCGTCGGGCGAGGGCACGCCGAGCGAGAGGCCGCGCCGCTGCCCGACCGTGTAGCCGTGCACGCCCTCGTGCGCGCCCACGACGGTGCCGTCGCGGTCGACGATCTCGCCCGAGTCGGTGCCGAGCCGCTCGGCCAGGAAGCCGCGGGTGTCGCCGTCGGGGATGAAGCAGATGTCGTGGCTGTCGGGCTTCTGCGCGAGCAGGAAGCCGCGGTCGGCGGCCTCGGCCCGCACCTCGGCCTTCGAGGGCGTGTCGGCGAGCGGGAACCAGCAGTGCTGCAGCTGCGCGGCCGTGAGCACGCCGAGCACGTACGACTGGTCCTTCGCCCAATCGGCGGCGCGGTGCAGCTCCGGCCCATCCGGGGTGTGCTCGACGCGCGCGTAGTGGCCCGTGACGACGCGGTCGAAGCCGAGCCCGATCGCGCGGTCGAGCAGCGCCTCGAACTTGATCTTCTCGTTGCAGCGCAAGCACGGATTGGGAGTGCGGCCCGCGGCGTACTCGTCGACGAAGTCCTGCACGACGTCGCCGTGGAAGCGCTCCGAGAAGTCCCACACGTAGAAGGGGATGCCGAGCCGGTCGGCGACGCGGCGCGCATCCATCGCGTCCTCGACGGTGCAGCAGCCGCGGCTCCCGGTGCGGAGCGTGCCCGGCATGCGGCTGAGCGCGAGGTGCACGCCGACGACCTCGTGCCCGGCGTCGACCGCGCGCGCGGCGGCGACGGCCGAGTCCACCCCGCCCGACATGGCTGCCAGCACCTTCATGCGATCCACCGCCTCTCCCCTCCAGGCTAGCGAGCCTCAGCGCCTGCACGGCGAACAGTGGCACCCTGGGGACGTGACGGATGCGGAGCCTCGGGACGAGCGGGCGGGAGCGCTGCCCGTCTCGGTCGTGATCCCCGTGCTCGACGACGCGACGGCGCTGCGCCGCTGCCTCGAGCGCCTCGCCGCACAGACCGTCGCACCGCTCGAGGTCGTCGTCGTCGACAACGGCTGCGTCGACGACTCCGCGGCGGTCGCGCGAGCGGCGGGCGCGCGCGTCGTGCAGGAGCCCGTGCGCGGCATCCCCGCTGCCGCGGCGCACGGCTACGACGAGGCGCGCGGCGCGATCATCGCGCGCTGCGACGCCGACTCGATCGTCCCGGACGACTGGATCGAGCGCATCCGCGATGCCTTCGCCGCCGACCCGTCGCTCGACGGCCTGACGGGACCCGGCCGCTTCCTCGACCTCTCGCCGCGCTGGGCCGCCCTCGCGAGCACCGCCTACGCGATCGGCACGTTCGTCGCGGGCGGCGCCGCGATCGGGAACGTGCCGCTGTGGGGCTCGAACATGGCGGTGCGGCGCAGCGCGTGGCTCGCGGTGTCGGCCCTGGTCGAGCGCATCGACCCGGCGGTGCACGACGACCTCGACCTGACGATGCACCTCGGCCCGCGCGCCCGGATCCGCTTCGACCGGTCGCTGCGCGTCGGCGCCGAGGGCCGGATGTTCCACAGCCGTGCCGCAGCGCACGGTCGCATGCGCGTTGCGATGCGCACGTTCCGGCGCGGCTGGGCGACGGGCGGCTCGGCCGGTCGCCGCTGGGTGCTGCGCGTCGGCGGCCCCGACCTCACGGGCGCTCGGCGATGAGCGGCTTCGAGGCGTGGCTCGCGACGCAGGGGCGGTGGCTGCCCGGCGATGCGCTGCGGGTCGTCGTCGCGCTCTCGGTGCCGCTCGCGGGCGTCGTCGCGGGCGGCCCCTCCGCCGCGGCGATGCTGCTCACCCTCGGCGGGGCGATGGCACTGCGCTTCGTCGGCGTCGGCACGCTGCTCGACATCGGCGGCCAGCTCGTGCTGCTCGCGTCGGCGTGGTTCGCAGTGACCGGCGCGTACCAGTCGGTCACCGGCCTCGACGTCGCCGCGCACCTGGCCAGCGGCGCGGTGCTCGCGCTGCTCGTGCGCCGGCTGCTGCTGCGCCTCGACCTGCTGCCGAGCCAGGGCGGCCGCCGCGCCGCCGTCTCGCGCGTGCTCCACACCGTGAACGCCGTCGTGCTGCTCGGGCTGCTGTGGGAGCTCGGCGAGTGGGCGGGCAACGCCTGGTTCTCGCCCGAGATCGGCGTCGGCTACGAGGACACGCTCGTCGACCTCGCCGCCGACGGCCTCGGGGCGCTCGCCGCCGCGCTGCTCGCCGAGCGCTCGAGCGCGCGCGATCGACTCCCGGCGGGGTCGCGCTCGCGCTGAGTCAGAGCGAGCGCGCGCGGGCGACCGCGTGCGGCAGCGCGGCGAGCAGCGCGTCGACGTCGGCCTCGGTCGTCGAGCGGCCGAGCGAGAGCCGCAGTGGCGCCGCGCCCGTGACGCCGCACGCGCGCACGACGTGCGACTCGCGCGCGACGCCCGCGGAGCACGCGGAGCCGTTCGAGACGGCGAACCCCGCCTCGTCGAGCAGGAACTGCAGCGACTCGCCCTCCGCGCCCTCGACGACGAGGTGCGCGATGTGCGGCAAGCGGTCGTCGGCGGCGAGCACGCGGATCCCGGGGAGCGCGACCGCACGACCCAGGATGCGGTCGGTCAGCACGCGCAGACGCGTCGCCTCCGCGTGGAGCTCGGCGAGCGCTTCCTCCGCGGCGAGCGCGAACAGCGACGCGCCGAGCGCGTCCTGCGTGCCCGAGCGCAGCCCGCGCTGCTGCCCACCGCCGTGGTGGAGCGCCTGGATCCGCGCGTCGCGGCGCACGACGAGCGCGCCGACGCCGTGCGGACCGCCGAGTTTGTGGCTCGCGACGCTCATGAGCGAGGCGCCGGTGTCGGCGAACCGCAGCGGCACGTGCCCGAACGCGCCCACGGCGTCGAGGTGCAGCGGCACGCCCGCGCGCGCCGACGCATCCGCCACCGCCGCGACCGGCTGCATCGAGCCGAGCTCGTTGCTCGCGACGAGCATGGTCGCGACCGCCGCGGCGGGCTCGCCCTCGAGCGCCGCTGCGAAGGCGGCCACGTCCGTCACGGCGTGCGCGTCGACCGGCACCCACCGGACGGGCGCGCCCTGCCGCTCGAGCCACTCGACCGCGTCGAGGGTCGCGTGGTGCTCGGCGACCGGCACCACGAGTGCGGGCGGGACCGCGGCGGTCTCTCGCGCCGCCCACCACGCGCCCTTGAGCGCGAGGTTGATCGACTCGGTGCCGCCGGAGGTGAGCACGACCTCGGTCGGGTGCGCGCCGAGCGCCGCGGCCAGGCGCTCCCTCGCATCCTCGAGCACCGCTCTCGCGCGCTGCCCAGCGCGGTGCGTCGAGGCCGGGTTCGCGAGCGGCTCGGCCTCGGCGAGCGCGCGCCGCACCGAGTCGCGCATCGGCGTCGCCGCCGCGTGATCGAAGAGCCGCTGGCCGAGCGGCCCACCGGGCGGCCGGTCGGCGGGCTGGTGATCGGGCGCGTGCATGCTCCCCTACATTAGAGCGCGTGGCGGATGCAGCGGAGCGAGCGAGAGGCATCCAGCGCACCGCCACCGGGCACCGCCTCACGGTCTGGTCGCAGCACGCGACGAGCATGGAGCTGCGGATCTTCGATCGCCACGACCCCGACTGGCTGCTCCAGTCGATCCCGATGGAGCGCGAGGGCGACGACTTCACGATCGACTCGCCCCTGCTCGAGGTGGGCACCCCCTACGCCGTCGGCGTCGACGGGCCGCGCGGTCCGCGCCACGCCTTCGATCCCCACCGGCATGCCGTGCCGCCGCACGCGCGCGGCATCGTGCGCACCCCGCACGGCCAGCATCGAGCGACCGTCGTCGACCCGGGCTTCGACTGGGCCGGCATCGCGCGGCCGGTCGTGCCCGCCGATCGACGGGTGATCTACGAGGCGCACGTCAAGGGGCTCACGAAGCTGAGCCCGCACCTGCCGCCGGAGCTCCGCGGCACCTATGCGGGCCTCGCGCATCCGTCGACGATCGGGTACCTGCACGACCTCGGCGTCACGACCGTGCAGCTGCTGCCGATCCACCTGTTCGTCTCGGAGCAGCGCCTCATCCAGCAGGGCCGCGTGAACTACTGGGGCTACAACACGCTCAGCTGGTTCTCGCCGCACGGCGCCTACGCCTCGCGCGGCGCGCAGTTCGACGGCACCGGCGGGGTGCTCCGCGAGGTCAAGGGCATGGTCCGGCTGCTGCACGAGGCGGGGCTCGAGGTCTTCCTCGACGTCGTCTACAACCACACGTCCGAGGAGGGCGCCGACGGCCCGCCGTCGAGCCTCCGGCTCATCGACAACGCCTCCTACTACCGGATGTCGGACGACGGCGCGCTCATCGACTTCACCGGCTGCGGCAACACGGTCGACTTCGGCGTGCCCGCCGCGCAGGAGCTCGTGCTCGACTCGCTGCGCTACTGGCACCAGGAGGTGCAGGTCGACGGCTTCCGCTTCGACCTCGCGCCCGTGCTCGGTCGCGGTGCGGACGGCGCGTTCGACCCCGGTCACCCGCTGCTCCAGCGCATCCTGAGCGACCCGCAGCTCGCGGGGGCGACGATGATCGCCGAGCCGTGGGACATCGGCCCCGACGGCTGGCAGACCGGCAGGTTCCCCGACGGCTTCGGCGAGTGGAACGACCGCTACCGCGACACCGTGCGGCAGTTCTGGCTCGGCGACTACCGCTCCTTCCGGCAGGGAGGCGAGGGCGCGACGGGCGTCGGGCCGCTCGCGCACGCCGTCTCGGGCTCCGAGGGGCTCATCGCGACCGAGCGCGGACCGCTGCAGAGCGTCAACTTCGTCACCGCGCACGACGGCTTCACGCTCGCCGACCTCGCGCGCTACGACTCGAAGCACAACGAGGCGAACGGCGAGGGCAACCGCGACGGCGCCGACGACAACCGCTCCTACAACCACGGCGTCGAGGGGCGCACCGACGACGACGCCATCCAGGCCGACCGCCGCAAGTCGATGCGCAACGCGCTCGGCACGCTGCTCGTCTCCGCCGGCGTGCCGATGCTGACGATGGGCGACGAGTTCGGTCGCACCCAGCGCGGCAACAACAACGCGTACTGCCAGGACTCGGCACTGACGTGGATGCGGTGGGAGCGCAAGGACTGGCAGGACGCGTTCCTGGCGCAGACGCAGAGGCTGCTGCAGCTGCGCCGCGAGCACCCGGCGCTGCGGCCGCTCGAGTACGGGGCGACCGGCCAGCGGATGGCCGGCTCCTCGGGCCTCGAGTGGTTCAACGCGGCCGGCGGGCGCATGACGATCGACGACTGGGACCACTCGCACGACCGGACGATGCAGATGCTCGCCGAGTCGACGCCCGACGAGGAGGCATACTCGCGCGTGCTCGTCGTCTTCCACGGCTCACCGCGCGACACCCTCGTGACGACGCCGCGACCGGACGGCGCGACCGCGCTCGAGCTGCTGTGGGACTCGGCCGCCGACCACCCGGACGAGGAACGCGTCGCGCCCGGCGACGCGGTGCCCATCACGACGATGAGCATGCGCGTCTACGCGGTGCACGGCATGCCGGCCGCGGGCGCGCCTGCGGCGACGGCGATGCGCGTGCGCACCCCGCCGTCGCCGCCGACGCCCTAGGACTCGCTCGCGCAGCAACGCCCGGCGCTCTCGCGAGCGCCGGGCGTTGTCGTGCGTATGGGGCGTCAGCCTCGCGGGTAGGCAACGAGGCCGAGCTCGGCCTCGGACGCGAGCATCGCGTGCCGCGGCACGACCCGCACGGTGTAGCCGAACGTGCCGGCCCGCTCCATCGGGATCCCCGACTCGAAGCGCGTCGCGTCGCCCTCGTGGCCCGCCTCGTCGAGGCGGAACGTGCGCGTGCGCAGCAGGTCGCCGTCCTCCGAGACGGTGCCGGCGACGACCTCGACCGCGACGTCGTCGGGCGAGAGCGAGCCGAGGTGCACGAACGCGCGCACCCGGACCTCGTCGCCGATGATGGGCGGCGAGTCGACGCCGTCGACCTCGACGTGCCGCACGTCGACGCCGCCGAAGACATCGCGCATCCGCTGGGTCCAGCTCGCGAACTCGCGCGCACCGCGGGCGTCGTCCGCCGCGGCGGCCGCTGCCGCCTTCGCCGCGGGCGTGTAGAGCCGGTCGACGTACTCGGCGAGCATGCGCTCGGCCGAGAGCTCCGGGCTGAGCGTCGCGAGCGTGTGGCGGATGGAGTCGATCCACGCCGTCGGCAGCCCGCGCTCGTCGCGGTCGTAGAAGCGCGGCGCGACCTGGTGCTCGATGAGCTCGTAGAGCGCGTTGGCCTCGAACGCGTCACGCTCGGCGGCATCCATGTGGTCGTGCGCCGACGGGATCGCCCAGCCGTTCTTGCCGTCGAAGTACTCCTCCCACCAGCCGTCGAGGATCGACAGGTTGAGCGAGCCGTTGAGCGCCGCCTTCATGCCGCTCGTGCCGCACGCCTCGAGCGGGCGGAGCGGGTTGTTGAGCCACACGTCGCAGCCCGGGTAGAGCGTCTTCGCCATCGAGATGTCGTAGTTCTCGAGGAAGACGATGCGGCCGCGCACGTCGGGCTCCTGCGTGAACCGCACGAGCTCCTGGATGAGCTCCTTGCCCTGCTCGTCGGCGGGGTGCGACTTGCCGGCGATGACGAGCTGCACGGGGCGCTCGGCGTTCGTGAGGATCGAGCGCAGCCGGTCGCGGTCGTGGAGCATGAGCGTGAGGCGCTTGTACGTCGGCACGCGACGCGCGAAGCCGATCGTGAGCACGTCGGGGTCGAGCATGGTGTCGATCCAGCCGGGCACGACGCCGTCGTTGCGCTCGTGCTTGCGCCGGGTCCGCTCGCGCGCCTCCGCCACGAGGTGGCCACGCATCTCGCGGCGCACCGACCAGAGCGTCTCGTCCGAGAGCGACTCCGAGGCCCAGTCGCAGCGCGCGGTGTCGAGCGTGCCGAGCTCGCGCTCGGCGAGGTGCTTGAGCACGGGCGAGGTCCAGGTGGGCGCGTGCACGCCGTTCGTCACCGAGGTGATCGGCACATCCCGCACGTCGAAGCCGGGCCAGCGCGACTGGAACATGCTGCGCGACACCTTGCCGTGCAGCTTCGAGACGCCGTTGGCGCGCTGCGCGATCGAGAAGCCGAGCTGCGCCATGTTGAAGATCGTCGGGTCGGCCTCGCGACCGAGCGCGAGGACGCGGTCGACGTCGACGCCGGGCACGAGGTCGTTCGTGAGGTGCCGTCGCACGAGCTCGACGTCGAAGCGGTCGATGCCGGCGGGCACGGGCGTGTGCGTCGTGAAGACGGTGCCGGCGCGGACGAGCTGCAGCGCCTCGTCGAACGAGAGCCCCGCGCCGATGAGCCGGGAGATGCGCTCGATGCCGAGGAAGCCGGCGTGGCCCTCGTTGGAGTGGAAGACGGCGGGCGCGGGCGCGCCGGTCAGCTCGCTGTAGACCGCGAGGGCGCGCACGCCGCCGATGCCGAGCAGCAGCTCCTGCTGCAGGCGCAGCTCGCCGCCGCCGCCGTAGAGGCGCTCGCCGACGCTGCGGAGGTCGGGGTCGTTCTCGTGGATGTTCGTGTCGAGCAGCAGCAGCGGCACGCGGCCGATCGTCGCGACCCAGATGCGCGCGTGGAGCGTGCGGCCGCCCGGTAGCGCGAGCGAGACCGTCGCGTGCACGCCATCCGGGTTGCGGAGGATCGTGAGCGGCAGCCCGTCGGGGTCGAGCACGGGGTACGACTCCTGCTGCCAGCCCTCGCGCGAGATCGCCTGCTTGAAGTAGCCCGACTGGTAGAAGAGGCCGACGCCCACGATGGGCACGCCCAGGTCGCTCGCGGCCTTGAGGTGGTCGCCCGCGAGGATGCCGAGGCCGCCCGAGTACTGCGGGAGCGCGCTCGTGATGCCGAACTCCGGCGAGAAGTAGGCGATCGACTCGGGTGCGTCCTCGAGCGACTGGTACCAGCGCGCCTGCGACAGGTAGTCGTCGAGGTCGTCCGCGAGCGCGTCGACGCGCGCGACGAACGCGTCGTCGTCGGCGAGCTGCTGGATGCGCTCCGTGCCGACCCAGCCGAGCAGCTGCACGGGGTCGTGACCCGTGGCACGCCAGCCGTCGAGCGAGATCTCCCGGAAGAGCTCCCTCGTGGGCTCGTGCCACGACCAGCGCAGGTTCGAGGCGAGCGCCTCGAGCCTGCCGAGGCGCGTCGGGAGGGAGGTGCGGACGGTGAACTTGCGGATCGCTCTCACACCCACAGAGCCTAGCGGCGACCTGCTTCCCTCCTCGCCGCTCGCAGGGAGGCTCGCTAGGTTTGTGCCGTGGCGAAGCGAATGGATGTCCTGACCGGCCGGATCCCGGTGCTCGACCTTGCCCCGCAGCAGCCGGGCAACCGATTCCCCGCGAAGGCGGTGGTGGGCGACGCGGTGCCCTTCCAGGCCGTCGCGTTCCGCGAGGGGCACGACCGCATCAGCGTCACCCTCGTGCTGCGCTCGCCCTCGGACGACGAGCGTCGCGTGCCGATGGAGCCGGTCGGCGACGGCTTCGACACCTACCGGGCGCTCGCGCAGGTCGACGAGCAGGGCACCTGGCGCTGGCACGTCGAGGCGTGGGCCGACGAGTGGGCGACGTGGCACCACAACGCCGAGATCAAGATCGCCGCCGGGATCGACGTCGAGCTCATGGCGCTCATGGGCTCGCAGCTGCTCGAGCGCGCCGCCCGGCAGGCGACCGGTCCGGACGCGACGATGCTCGCTGGCGCGTCGCAGGCCCTCACGCGCACCGAGGTCCCCGCCCTCCGGCGCTGGGCCGAGGTCAACGATCCTGACGTGCTTGCCGCAGTCGACCGCCACCGCCCGCGCTCGCTCGTCAGCCCCTCCGAGACCCTCGAGCTCCGCGTCGAGCGCTCGCGCGCCGCCGTCGGCGCCTGGTACGAGTTCTTCCCCCGCTCCGAGGGCGCCGTCCGCAACGACGACGGCACGTGGACCTCCGGCACGTTCGAGACCGCGGCGAAGCGACTGCCGGGCGTCCAGGCGATGGGCTTCGACGTGCTCTACCTGCCGCCCGTGCACCCCATCGGCGAGGTCAACCGCAAGGGCCCGAACAACTCGCTCACCCCGCAGCCGGGCGATCCCGGGAGCCCGTGGGCGATCGGCTCGAAGCACGGCGGCCACGACACGATCCACCCCGACCTCGGCACGATCGACGACTTCCGCGCCTTCGTCGCGAAGGCGGCGGATGCTGGGCTCGAGGTGGCGATGGACCTCGCGCTGCAGGCCGCCCCCGACCACCCGTGGGTGACCGAGCACCCCGAGTGGTTCACGACGCTCCCCGACGGCACGATCGCGTTCGCCGAGAACCCGCCGAAGAAGTACCAGGACATCTATCCGATCAACTTCGACAACGACCCCGAGGGCATCGTCGCGGAGGTGCTGCGGATCATCGAGCTGTGGGTCGGCTGCGGCGTGCAGATCTTCCGCGTCGACAACCCGCACACGAAGCCGCTGTGGTTCTGGGAGCACGTCATCCGCGAGGTGAACGCCGCGCATCCGGACGTCGTCTTCCTCGCCGAGGCGTTCACGCGACCGGCGATGATGCAGGGGCTCGGCAAGGTCGGCTTCCAGCAGTCGTACACGTACTTCGCGTGGCGCAACACGAAGGCCGAGCTCGAGGAGTACCTGCGCGAGGTGACCGGCACGCAGGCCGCGTGGTTCAAGCCCGCGTTCTGGGTCAACACCCCCGACATCCTCACCGAGTACCTGCAGTTCGGCGGCGTGCCGGCGTTCAAGGTGCGCGCCGCCCTCGCGGCGACGGCGGTGCCCACGTGGGGCATGTACGCGGGCTACGAGCTCATCGAGGACGTCGCCCGGCCCGGTGCCGAGGAGGCGATCGACAACGAGAAGTACGAGTACCGGCCGCGCGACTGGGAGCAGGCGGCGCGCAACGGCACCACGATCGCGCCGTACATCGCGAAGCTCAACGAGATCCGCAGCGCCCACCCCGCGATCGGGCAGCTGTGGGCGCTCGACGTGCACTGGTCGGACGACGACGCGGTGCTCGTCTACTCGAAGCACCTCGACGGCCGCTTCACCGAATCGGGCACGAGCGACACGATCATCGTGGTCGCGAACGTCGACCCCCACTCGGCGCGGCAGACGACCGTGCACCTCGACCTGACGAAGCTCGGGCTCAAGCCGGGCGACCGGTTCGAGGCGCACGACCTCATCACTGGCGAGACCTGGACGTGGAGCGACCACAACTTCGTGCGGCTCGACGCCTTCGTGGAGCCGGCGCACATCATCCACGTACGACGATCGGAGGCATGATGCTCGACGACTCGACGATCCGCCGCCTCGCAGAGGGCGCGCATCCGGCCCCGCACGACCTGCTGGGCGCGCACCCCGCGGGCACCGATCACGTCGTGCGCGCCGTCCGCCACCTCGCCGCGACGGTCGAGGTCATCGACGACGGGGGCACAGCCGCGACGACGCCCATGGAGCACGTCGGGCACGGTCTGTGGGAGGCCGTCGTACCCGGGCCCATCCGCTCGTACCGCCTCCGCACGACGTACGGCGACGGCCTCGCGCGCGTCGACGACGACCCCTACCGCTTCACGCCGACGCTCGGCGAGCTCGACCTCCACCTGTGGCGCGAGGGCCGGCACGAGCAGGCCTGGCAGGTGCTCGGCTCGCGGCTGCGCGAGCACGAGGGCGTGGAGGGCGTCGCGTTCGCCGTCTGGGCGCCGAACGCGCGCGCGGTGCGCATCATCGGCGACTTCAACTCCTGGGTCGGCAGCGCGCACGCGATGCGCACGATGGGCGCGAGCGGCGTCTGGGAGCTGTTCGTGCCCGGCGACCTCGAGCACACCGCCTACAAGTACGAGATCCTGACCGACCACGGCTGGGTGACGCGCGCCGACCCGATGGCCCGCTACACCGAGGTGCCGCCCGCGACGGCGTCGAAGGTCGGCAGGAGCCGCTTCGCGTGGAGCGACGACGACTGGATGCGCTCGCGCGCCGCGAAGGACGTGCACAACTCCCCCATGTCGACCTACGAGCTGCACTTCGGCTCGTGGCGACCGGGGCTCGGCTACCGCGAGATGGCCGACGCGCTCATCGAGCACCTCGAGGAGACCGGCTTCACGCACGTCGAGTTCATGCCGCTCGCCGAGCACCCGTTCGGCGGGTCGTGGGGCTACCAGGTGACCGGCTACTTCGCGCCGACGAGCCGCTTCGGGCATCCCGACGACCTCCGCTACCTCATCGACCGGCTGCACCGCGCCGGCTACGGCGTGATCGTCGACTGGGTGCCGGGCCACTTCCCGAAGGACGAGTGGGCGCTCGCCCGGTTCGACGGCAAGGCGCTCTACGAGCACCCCGACCCGCGCCGCGGCGACCAGCCCGACTGGGGCACGCACGTGTTCGACTTCGGCCGCCCGGAGGTGAAGAACTTCCTCGTCGCGAACGCCGTGTACTGGATGGAGGAGTTCCACATCGACGGGCTGCGCGTCGACGCGGTCGCATCGATGCTGTACCTCGACTACTCGCGCAAGGACGGCGAGTGGCTGCCCAACGTGCACGGCGGGCGCGAGCACCTCGAGGCTGTCGCGCTGCTGCAGGAGGTCAACGCGACCGTCTACCGCCGCTGCCCCGGCATCGTCATGATCGCCGAGGAGTCGACCTCCTGGCCCGGCGTCTCGAAGCCCACGAGCGCGGGCGGCCTCGGCTTCGGCATGAAGTGGAACATGGGCTGGATGCACGACACGCTCCAGTACATGTCGGTCGACCCGATGTACCGCTCGCACCACCACGGCGAGATCACGTTCTCGTTCATGTACGCGTTCAGCGAGCAGTTCGTGCTGCCGATCAGCCACGACGAGGTCGTGCACGGCAAGGGCTCGCTGCTGAACAAGATGCCGGGCGACCAGTGGCAGAAGCTCGCCTCGATGCGCGCCTACCTCACGTTCATGTGGGCGCACCCGGGCAAGAAGCTGCTCTTCATGGGGCAGGAGTTCGGGCAGCCGAGCGAGTGGAGCGAATCCCGCGGACTCGACTGGTGGATCCTCGACCAGCCCGTGCACCGCGGACTCATGTCGCTCGTGTCGCAGCTCAACCGCGTCTACCGCGAGACGGATGCGCTGTGGCTGCGCGACAACGAGCCCGGCGGCTTCGAGTGGATCGACGGCGGCAACTCCTCCGACAACGTCGTCGCGTTCCTGCGCTGGGGCGCCGACGGCGACCCGATCGCCGCGATCGTCAACTTCTCCGGACGCCCGATCGAGGGCTACCGCATGGGGCTGCCGTTCGGCGGCGAGTGGGAGGAGCTCGTGAACTCCGACGCGGTCGAGTTCGGCGGCTCCGGGGTCGGCAACCTCGGCACGGTGCACGCGACCGACGGCGCGTGGGGCGGCCGTCCCGCCTCGGCGACGATCACCATCCCGCCGCTCGCGGGACTGCTGCTGAGGCCGAAGGCCAAGCCTGCGCCGGCGCCCACCGCGAAGCCCCTCCCCGATTCCTGACGCCGCGGAGGCGCCGCCCGCCCCGGGGCGGCGCCTCCCGCCCCGGGGCGGCGCCTCCCGCCCCGGGGCGGCGCCTCCCGCTCCTGAGTGGCGCCTCCCGCACCTGAGTGGCGCCTCCCGCACCTGAGTGGTCACTTTCCGCGCCTGAGCGGTCACTCCCGCGCCTGAGTGGTCACCCCCGCGCCTGAGTGGTCACTTCCGCGCGCCAGCCATCCGACACATCCCGGACTGACCACTCTCATCCCTGACTGACCACTCACGCCCCGGACTGAACACTCACGGGCGGGAGTGACCACCCAGCGAGCGCGAGCGTCGCGCTCCGGCCGGGGCACCAGGGACGAGCGGGCACCGCGTCGGGCCGGGCGCTGGCGGCTAGTAGAGGAGCGCGGTCAGGCGCTTGCGGGCAGCGTTCACGCGCGGGTCGTCGAGGCCGACGATCTCGAAGTGGTCGAGCAGCCGCAGCCGCACGTCCTGCTTCTCGTCGCCCGCGAGCGTCGCCATGAGGTCGAGCAGTCGCAGGAATGCATCCTCGACGTGGCCGCCCGACAGGTCGAGGTCGGCGGCGAGCAGCTGCGCCTCGACGTCCGTCGGCTGCGACGCGGCGGCAGCGCGGATGTCGTCGGCAGCGTGGCCGCGGAGCCGCGCGAGCAGCCGCACCTGGGCGAGGCCCGCGATCGCGTCGGTGTCGCGCGGGTTCTGCGCGACGGCCTTCTCGAACGCGGCGATCGCGGTGTCGAGGTCGCCGGCGTCGATCGCGTCGTAGGCCTCCTGGTGCAGCGGCGGCAGCGGCTCGGGCTGCGGCTCCTGCTCGGCCTCGTCGGCGCCCGCGACCGGGATGCGTCCGGTGATGCCCTGCTGCTCGGCGAACGCGAGCACCTGCTCGAGCACGTCCTTCACCTGGTCCTCCGGCAGTGCCCCGGTGAAGAGCGGCGCGGGGCGCCCGCCGATCACGGCGGCGACCGTCGGGATCGACTGGGCGTTGAACGCCTGCACGAGCTGCGGGTTGGTGTCGGCGTCGACCTTCGCGAGCACCAGTCGGCCGCCGTAGCCCTCGACGAGGCGCTCGAGCACGGGCGAGAGCTGCTTGCACGGCCCGCACCACTCGGCCCAGATGTCGATGATGACGGGCACGCTGCTCGAGAGCTCGACGATCTGCCCGAAGTCGGCGTCGCCGATGTCGACGATCACGCCGGGCGTGCCCGAGGGTCGCTCCGCGGGCGCGGCCTGCGCCGGCTGGTCGCGGCGCGCTGCGAGCGCCGAGAGGTCGACGGCGCCGCCCATGGACGCCGGAAGCTGTGTGTTCGTCACTGTCCCACCTCGTTCGCGTCGAGCAGCGCCTGGCTGTACCCGACGACCTGGATCTGCGTTCCCTCGGGCGCGTCCGCCGGCGGCACGGCGAACAGCACCTGGATCTGGTACGTCGTCTCGATGCCCGACGTCGTCTCGTTGACGCCGGCGAGGCTCGCGGCCGCGCCGCTCGTCGAGATCTCGACGCCCTCCTCCTTCGGCGTCACGCGCACCGTCTCGGTGAACGACGTCGCCAGTAGTGCGCCGCCCTCGTTCGTCACGAGCATGCGCGGCGCGGGGTCGTCCTCCCCAGCCGTCCACTCGAGCGTCGAGAGGGCGAACTCGGGCCGCTGGATCAGCTCGTCCTTCGCGGCGCGGCCGAGGTCGGCACGGAGCGTGTCGCCGTCCTCGCGGAACCAGGAGGCGAACTCGGATGCGTCGCCGTTCAGCAGCACGTCGGCGTACGCGGCCGTGATCTCGGTCGGCTGGCGCTGCAGGAGCGGGGTGTCGCCCGGCAGGCTCGCGGCGCCGATCGTCGGGCTCGCGACCGCCGGCAGCTGCACGCCCGACGCGAGCGTCGTCTGGTAGACGAGCCGGTAGTCGGCTCGCGCGTCCTCCTGCTCGAACACGAGCGCCGACTGGGCGCGCGCGGGGTCCTCCCAACCGACGACCGCCATCACGGTGCGGGGCCAGACCTCGGTCTGCTGCGGGAGCATGAGCTGCACCTCGCCGTCCGGGATGCCCGGCAGCGCCTCGACCTCGCCGTTCAGGCCGCGCACCTCGTAGTTCGTCGAGCGGGCCGAGAGCGCCGCTCCGCCGACGCGCTGCGAGACCTGGTCGATGTCGCGGGCCTCGTCGGCCTCGGCGGTCACCGCACGGGTGTCCTCGAGCACGCGCTCGAACTGGTTCTCGGTCAGCGCGACCGGCGGCAGCGTGTCCTCGAGGCTCGTCGGCGTCGGCTCCTCGGTCGCGGGAGGCATCGACGGGCCGCTCGGCCAGTACTGCGGTCCGCAGCCGGTGAGTGCGACGACCGCGACGATCGGCAGGGCGATGAGGCCGAAGCGGCCGCGGCGGGCGGGCGTCGCCGAGCGCTCGGCCATGCCGCGGTCGCGGCCGGCCGTCTCGTCGGTGGGCGCGTCGGGCGTGCTCGGGGCGGTGCTCGGTGCGTCGCTCGCGTCACGCACGTCGTCGGCGGGCGCGCCGGACGCATCCGCCCCCGACTCGATGTCCGGCTCGATGGCGGTCGTGCTCGCGGCGTCGGCCTCGGCCGGCGCCTCGATCGCACCCTGGCCAGCCGGGAGGAGCGCCTCGCCGCGCGGCCGCACGGAGCCCTCGCGGGCGTCGCGGATCATCGCACGGCGCTCCGCGCGGCTCAGCTCGCGGTGCGATCGGCGCTGCGGTCCTCGGCGGCGACGGTGGCTGCGCAGCGCGAGGAGGAAGAGCACGAGCGCGAGCGCGAGGAACACGAGACCGGCGGTCATGAGCGGGCCGAAGAGCGGCGTCTTCGCGTCGAACGGCCACTCGACGCGGACGTCGGCGGGCGCCGCGGTGCCGGGCTCCCCCGCGATCGCGATCGTGTAGCCGATCGGCAGGTCGATCGAGAATCGCACCTCGCCGTCGCCCGTGTGCTGCTCGATCCACATGTCGCTGTCGGCGAGCCGCGGCAGCTCGTCCGTGCTGCCGCTCTGCTCGTCGAGGACGAGCGCGTCGTCCTCGGCGACCTGCGCGATGGCGTGCATGGATTCGCCGACCCAGCCGTCGACGTCGTGCTCACGACCGACGACGGCGGTGATCTCGCCCTCGCCCGTGACGACGACGCTCTGGCGTCCGTCGTGCGCGTTCATGGTGGTGCCCGGGATCACGAGGATCGGCGCGTCGGTCGCCTGCTCGAGCTGCGAGACGATCGTCTCGGGCGGAGCCCAGATCGTCCGCTGTCCGATGCCGAGGCCGAGCAGGACGAGCGAGATCACGAGGCTCACCGCCGCGAGGATGTATCGCACGAGTCAGAGGTCCTTTCACGCTCACCGACGGATTCGGCCGACCGTCCAGCGAGGACGGCGCAGAGCGGGCAAGCCTCCAGGGTACCGGGAGGTCCCCCGTGAGCCAACCCCGCTTCCGGCTGGGCGGTCTGTCCCGTCGCTCGCCCCAGCCTAGGATGGCGAGGTGAAGATCCGGAACGGGTTCCAGCTCGGCCTCGTGGGCGGCCTCGGCGTGCTGCTCGCGATCGCCATCAGCGTCGCGGTGCAGCAGATCAGCACCGTGCTCGTCTGGGCGTTCGCCGGCATCTTCCTCGCGCTCGGCGTCGAGCCGGTCATCCAGTTCCTCATCCGCCGCGGCGTGCCTCGCTGGGCCGCGGTGCTGATCATCTTCGCCGTCATCCTGCTGCTCGCGGCGGGCGCCGTCTGGCTCATCGTGCCGACGATCGTCGCGCAGTTCACGATCCTCGTGCAGTCGATCGTGGCCGAGATCGAGGGCGGTGCCTTCGAGAGCGTGCTCGACTGGGTGCGCGAGACGTTCCCGCAGCTCGACGTCGACGGCACGCTCGAGCAGCTGAGCGGGGCGCTGAGCGACTTCAACACCTGGTCGAGCCTGCCGCCGTGGGTGGCCGACATCGCGGCCGGCATCGTCGGCGGCGCGGTCCAGGTCGTCTTCGCGATCGGTGGCCTGCTCATCGTCGTCGTGCTCATGCTCTACTTCACCGGCTCGATGCCGTCGCTGAAGTCGGGCATGTACCGGCTCGTGCCGGCGTCGTCGCGGCCCAAGTTCATCGAGATCGCCGAGCAGATCATGAAGTCGGTCGGTCGGTTCGTGCTCGGCCAGGGCGCGCTCGGCGTGCTGAACGGCGTGCTCTCGTTCACCGTGCTCTCGATCGTGGGCTCCGAGCTCGCGGGCGTCTACGCGTTCATCGCGCTCATCGCCTCCACGATCCCGCTCGTGGGCACGATCTCGGCGTCGGTGCTCATCTCGCTGCTCGTGCTGCTGCTCGACGGCCCGCAGACGGCGCTGCCGGTGGCGATCTGGTACCTCGTCTACATGCAGCTCGAGGCCTACGTCATCAGCCCGCAGATCATGAACCGCGCGGTGAAGGTGCCCGGTGTGGTCGTCGTGCTCGCCGCCCTCATCGGCGGCACGCTGCTCGGCATCCTCGGCGCCCTCGTCGCGATCCCGATCGCCGCGGCGATCCAGCTGATCCTGAAGGAAGTCGTCATACCGCGGCAGGACGCGCGCTAGCGTCCTCGCGCGCGTCAGCGTCCTCGCGTCCTCGCGCGTCGGCATCCTCGCGCGCCAGCGGGTCAGCGCGTCAGCGGACGCGCCAGCAGCCCGAGTGCCAGTGGCGGCGATCCTCGATCGCTCGGTCGCCGAAGATCGAGTCGGCACGCCACACGACGACGTGCGCGATGCCGGGCGGCACCGAGCCGCCGCATCCGGGGCACACGTAGGCCTTCGTCGCGCCGCGCGCCGAGATCGGCTGCACGTGCCACTCCGCGCCCGCGCGCGCCTCGACGCGAGCGGTGCCGAGCATCAGGCGGTCGACGTCGAGCGGCACGAAGGGCTGCGCGCGACGCTTGGGCCGCCGCGCGGCCACGTCAGTACCAGCCGACAGACTGCGAGTGGCCCCAGGCGCCGCACGGCGTCCCGTAGCGGCCGGCGATGTAGCCGAGGCCCCAGCTGATCTGCGTCACAGGGTTCGTCTGCCAGTCGGCACCCGCGCTGGCCATCTTCGAGCCGGGCAGCGACTGCGGGATGCCGTAGGCACCGCTCGAGCGGTTCTGCGCGTACACGTTCCAGTTGGACTCGCGCTGCCAGAGGTTGTAGAGGCACGCGTACTGGTCCTCGCCCCAGCCGCGAGCGAGCACCATCTGCCGCGCTGCGGCCTGCGCGCTGCCCGGGTCGGGCGCGGCGACGGCCGGGATGGGGATCGCGGCGCGAGGCGCGCTCGCTGCGGCCGGCGCCGCAGCGGCAGCCGCCGGAGCGGCGACCGGCTCGGGCGTCGGCGTCGGCGTGGGGGTCGGCGTGTGCACGACGATCTCGTCACGGACGAGGGATGCCTGCGCGCCCGTGATCGCGTCGACGGCCTGTCCCTGGCGCTGCTCGCTCGGCAGCGAGGCGGGCTCGGCCATCACCTCGGCGCTCGGGCTCGCGGCGACCGAGACGAGCACGAAGCCCGCGGCGGCGACGAGCGAGACGCCGGAGAGCACGCCGCGGGTGCGCGTCGAGCGCGCGGAAGCGGAGTGGGACCTGGTGAACACGAGGATCGACGTTATCACGGAATGGTAACGACGTCAGGGTCGAGCGCTCAGCGCACCGCCAGCATGAGGCTCACGACGGTGTCGAACAGCTGGTCGACCTCGTCCTCGTCGTAGCCGCCGAACTGCGCGTCGAACTGGGCAGTGCGCACCTCGCGCGCGGTCATGTCGGGACCGTCCTCGAGGTAGTCGGCGATCCTCGCGGCGAACGCGTCGACCTCGACGATGCGGTAGCCGCGCGAGATGCGGCTCACCCGACGGAAGCGCTCGCCGTCGGGCCGCTGCAGCACCTCGAGCGCCTGCTGCGCGCGCTCGCGCACCTTCGCGTACCAGGCCTCCTCGCCGTGCTCGACGATGCCCCGCTCGTGCTCGCGCCGAGCGAACGCCTCCTCGAGGCGCTCGAGCGCGGCATCGACGTGGGCGGGCGAGTAGCCGCCCTTCTGCATCGTGAAGCTCGTGCGGCGGATGGTCGAGCTGTCGATCGCCGTGGCGGCGCGCGCGTCGGTGGCGTACGCGCGCCGAGCGTCCTCGAGGAAGTCCTCGACCTGCTCGATGTCGTAGCCGGGCTGCGAGCGCTTGGCCCTCGGGAACGTGCTCATCGTCTCCATCATGCCAGCGCCGACCGCCAGCGCCCACCGCTCAGGCGTGCACGACCTGGAAGAGCGCCATCATGACGACGGCGCTCGGCAGGATGGAGTCGAGTCGATCGAGGAAGCCGCCGTGGCCGGGCAGGAACGAGCCGATGTCCTTGATGCCGAGGTCGCGCTTGATGATCGACTCGGCGAGGTCGCCGACCGTCGCGGCCGTGACGAGCAGCGCCGCGAGGATGAGCCCGAACCACCACTCCTGCTGCAGCATCCAGATCGACAGCGCGATGCCGGTGATGGTCGCGAGCAGGGCGCCGCCAGCGAGGCCCTCCCACGTCTTGCCAGGGCTGATGCGGGGGGCGAGCTTGTGCTTGCCGAACAGCACGCCCGCCGCGAGCGCGCCCGTGTCGATGACGCTCGTCATCGCGATCATCGCGAGCGTCCACCACTGGCCGCCCTCCTGCGCGGTGAGCAGCACCGCGAAGCCGCCGAGCACCGCGACGTAGGCGATGCAGAGCGCTCCCCCGGCGACGTCGGCGAGCACCGACCTCGCGCCCGTGCGGGTGCGCCGGTCGGCGAGCTCGAGCACGCGCACGAGCGCGACCGCCGCGATCGCGCCGAGCGTCGACCACCACATCCCGGCCGCGCCGAACCACCACGTGATGGGCAGGATGGCGCTGCCGAGCAGCACGAGGGGGATGCGCGGCACGTCGCGACCGCCGAAGCGCATCGCGCTCGCGAGCTCGTAGAGCGCGAAGCCCACGAGCGCTGTCGCGAAGAGCATGAAGAGCGTCTTCACCCACAGCAGGCTCGCGAGCAGCACGACCCCCAGCAGGATCGCGATGCCCGTCGCGGCCGCGAGATCGCGCCCCGTGCGCTTGTTCACCCGCGCGCGCGTGGCTTCGATCTGGTCCCGCGCCGCGTGGATCTGCGCCTGGATCTGCGCCTCGATCTCGGCTGGCGTCCGATGCTCGCGTCGCACGCGCCGCCTCCCGACCTCCTCGATCAGACCTCGAGGAGCTCGGCCTCCTTCTTCTTCAGCGCGTCGTCGATGCTCTCGACCGTCTGCTTCGTCGCAGCCTCGAGCTCCTTGCCGGCGCGGGCGATCTCGTCGTCGCTCACCTCGCCGCTCAACTTGTCGAGGTCGGTCATCGCCTGCCGGCGCACGTTGCGCACCGCGACGCGGGCCTGCTCGGCCTTGTCCTTGACGATCTTCACGTAGTCGCGGCGGCGGTCCTCGGTGAGCTCCGGCATGACGATGCGGATGATCGTGCCGTCGTTCGACGGGTCGACGTGCAGGTGGGGCGCGGCGACGATCGCGCGCTCGATCTCCTTGAGCGCGGTCTTGTCGAACGGCGTGATCACGAGCGTGCGCGCGTCCGGCTGCTGGAAGCCCGCGAGCTGCACGAGCGGCGTCGGCGAGCCGTAGTACTCGACGAGGAGCTTCTGGAACAGCGCAGGGTTCGCCCTGCCTGCGCTCACCGTCTGGAAGTCGGCCTTCGCGACCTCGATCGACTGGGCCATCTTCTCCTTGGCCGAAGCCAGAACATCGCTGATCACGTGGTTCCTTCCGTCACTGCTGAGTGTATTGGGTGGGATGGGCGTCAGGCGCGCACGAGCGTGCCGACGGGCTCGCCGAGGATCGCGCGCTCGAGCGCTCGCTCGCCGTCCATCCCGAACACCCGCATGGGCATCTTGTTGTCCATGCAGAGGCTGAAGGCCGTGGAGTCGACCACCTTGAGACCGCGCACGAGCGCGTCCTGGTAGGTGATCTCGTCGAAGCGCGTCGCGGTCGGGTCGTGCTTCGGGTCGGCGGAGTAGACGCCGTCGACGCCGTTCTTGGCGACGAGCACCTGGTCGGCGGTGATCTCGAGCGCACGCTGGGCGGCGACCGTATCGGTGGAGAAGTACGGCAGCCCGGCGCCCGCGCCGAAGATGACGACGCGGCCCTTCTCGAGGTGGCGCTCGGCGCGGCGCGGGATGTACGGCTCGGCGACCTGCGTCATCTGGATGGCCGACTGCACGCGCGTCTCGGCGCCGGCCTGCTCGAGGAAGTCCTGCAGGGCCAGGGCGTTCATCACCGTGCCGAGCATGCCCATGTAGTCGGCGCGGCCGCGCTCCATGCCGCGCTGGCTGAGCTCGGCGCCGCGGAAGAAGTTGCCGCCGCCGACGACGATCGCGATCTCGACCGTCTCGGCCGCATCCGCGATCTGCCGCGCGATGGATGCGACGACGTCGGGGTTGACGCCCAGGCTGCCGGCTCCGAAGGCCTCGCCCGAGAGCTTCAGGAGGACTCGGCGTCGCGGCTGTGCTGTCATCGGGCGTCCTCCTGGGGGGGGGTCTCGGCCCGAGCGCGGGCCGAGCAGAAGCCTATCGTGCGCGGACCTGCCGGGGACGCGACGAGGGCCGGGGGTCTCCCCCCGGCCCTCGTGTCATGCGAAGCTGCGGACCTACGCGCCGACCTTGAAGCGTGCGAAGCCGGTGACCGTGAGGCCTGCGGCCTCGAGCACCTTGGCGACGCTCTGCTTGTTGTCGCGGGCGTAGTCCTGGTCGAGCAGGACGATCTGCTTGAAGAACCCGCTCAGGCGTCCCTCGATGATCTTCGGCAGCGCCGCGTCGGGCTTGCCCTCGCCGCGTGCGATCTCGGTGACGAGCTCGCGCTCCTTCTCGACCGCATCCGCCGGCACCTCGTCGCGCGTGACGTAGGTGGGGTCGAACATCGCGATGTGCTGCGCCACGGCGCGAGCCGTGTCGGCGTCGTCGCCCGTGTAGGCGACCACGACACCGACCTGCGGGGGCAGGTCCTTCGACGTGCGGTGCAGGTAGACGGCGTGCTGCTCGCCCTCGAGGCGGGCGACCTTCGTCAGCTCGATCTTCTCGCCGAGCGTGGCTGCCTGCTGCTCGATCTCGGTCTGCACGGTGCCCGACTCGGCCGGCGCGGCGAGCGCCGAGGCGAGGTCGGTCGCACCGGCGGCCGCGGCCGCCGCGACGACGCGGTCTGCGAGCGCGATGAACTTGTCGTTCTTCGCGACGAAGTCCGTCTCGCTGCCGATCGCGATCATGGTCACGGCGCCGTCGCCGTCGGCGACGGCGACGAGGCCCTCGCTCGTGGAGCGGTCGGCACGCTTCGCGTTGCCCTTCGCGCCCTTGAGGCGGAGGATCTCGGTGGCCTTGTCGACGTCGCCGCCGGCCTCCTCGAGTGCCGCCTTCGTGTCGCTCATGCCGGTGCCGAGCTGCTCGCGCAGCATCTTGAGGTCGGCGATGCTGATGGTTGCCATGCGCTGCTCCTTAGTTCGACTCGGGCGCCGCGGCGCCGTCGGTGGTCTCGGCGGCCGGCGCCTCGGTGGCGGTCTCGGCGGCCGGCTCCTCGGTGGCGGTCTCGGCGGCCGGCTCCTCGGTGGCGGTCTCGGCGGCTGCGGGCGCCTCCGCTGCCGGGGCCTCCTCTGCTGCCGACGCCTCAGCGGCGGGTGCCTCGGGTGCGGCCGCGGCGGTCTCGGCGGTCTGCTGCTCGAGCAGCTCGCGCTCCCACTCGGCCATCGGCTCGGCAGCGGTGCTGCCGCCGCCGTGACGCTGCATGAGGCCCTCGGCCGCGGCGTCGGCCACGATCTTCGTCAGCAGTGCGACGGAGCGGATCGCGTCGTCGTTGCCCGGGATCGGGTACTGCACGTCGTCGGGGTCGCAGTTCGTGTCGAGGATCGCGATGACCGGGATGCCGAGCTTCTTGGCCTCGTCGACCGCGAGGTGCTCCTTGTTCGTGTCGACGATCCAGAGCGCCGAGGGGGTGCGCTGGAGGTTGCGGATGCCGCCGAGCGACTTCTGCAGCTTGAGGAGCTCGCGCTTCTTGAGCAGCAGCTCCTTCTTGGTGTAGACCGACGTGTCCTCGAAGTCGAGCTCCTCGAGCTCCTTCATGCGGCTGAGTCGCTTGGAGATCGTGTTGAAGTTGGTCAGCAGGCCACCGAGCCAGCGCTGGTTCACGAAGGGCTGGCCCACGCGCATCGCCTGCTCGGCGATGGACTCCTGCGCCTGCTTCTTGGTGCCGACGAAGAGCACGGAGCCGCCGTGCGAGACGGTCTCCTTGACGAAGTCGTAGGCCTTGTCGATGTAGGCGAGCGACTGCTGCAGGTCGATGATGTAGATGCCCGAGCGCTCCGTGAAGATGAAGCGCTTCATCTTGGGGTTCCAACGACGGGTCTGGTGCCCGAAGTGGACGCCGCTGTCGAGCAGCTGGCGAGTCGTGACGACGGCCATGGCCGCCTCCTTCTTCTGTTGCGGTTGCCGGTCCGACCGGATGGTCGGACCCCTGGCGCCCTGACGCACCACCACCGGCGCACGAGAAGCTCGAGGCCGGACCGAAGGAGGTGTCGTCGCGACGGGCGCGCGAAGTCATCGCACAAGCGATGCCCTCCTATGCTACATGCCCCGAGCCACCGTCCGTCGGCACCCGCTCTCCACCGCCCGAGCCACAACGCGCACGCGCATCCGGCGGGTCGCGGCAGGATGCCGCGCATGCGCATCCTCGCGGTCCTGCTCACCGTCGCGGTGAGCGTCTGGTCGTGGCCGGTGGCCTCGACCGAGGTCGTGCGGGCGTTCGATCCGCCCGAGACCCCGTACGGCGCGGGGCACCGCGGCATCGACATCGCGGCGCCGGCCGGCACGTCCGTGCTGGCGCCCGACGGCGGCGTCGTGCGCTTCGCGGGACCGGTGGCCGGGCGGCCGGTGGTGTCGATCGATCACGCCGGCGGGCTCGTGTCGAGCTTCGAGCCCGTGCAGCCATCGGTCTCGACGGGCGAGCGCGTGGAGCGCGGGCAGCCGATCGGCGTGCTGCTCGCCGGGCACGCGGGCGGCGAGCGACTGCACCTCGGGGCGAGGCTGCACGGCGCCTACGTCGATCCCCTGCCGCTGCTCAGCGTCGAGCGGCCCGTGCTGCTGCCGATGGACGGCCGCAAGCGCTCCGCGCGGCGGGGCGCGGGGCGGCGCGGTCAGGCTCGCGGGTGCGCGCCCCGGTACGCCTCCGACAGCCGCTCGAGCGAGACGTGGGTGTAGATCTGCGTCGTGCCGAGGCTCGCGTGCCCGAGCATCTCCTGCACCGCCCTGAGGTCGGCACCCCCGTCGAGCAGGTGCGTCGCCGCCGTGTGCCGGAGCGTGTGCGGGCCGTGCGGACCCGCTCCGGGTGTCGCCTCGAGCATCCCGGTGACGGTCTCGTGCACGCGCCGCTGGCCGAGACGTCCGCCGCGGGCTCCCAGGAAGAGCGCCGGATGCGCGCGCTCGGCGTCGACGAGCTGCGGCCGGCCGATGCGGATCCAGTCGAGCAGCGCGTCGAGCGCCGGCCGCCCGAAGGGCACGACGCGCTCCTTCGATCCCTTGCCGGTGACGCGCACCGTGAGCCGTTCGAGGTCGACGTCGTCAATGTCGAGCCCCACGAGCTCGCTCACGCGCAGCGCGCTCGCGTAGAGCAGCTCGATGACGGCGAGGTCGCGCAGCGCCGCCGCGTCGCCCGACGCGGCGGCCTCGCCGAGCCGCTCGAGCACGCCGTCCATCGCCTGCCTCGACAGCACGCGCGGCAGGTGCCGGTCGCGCTTCGGCGTGCGCAGCCGGCCGGCGATGTCGGTGCCGCCGTGCGCGGCGATCCAGCGGCTGAGGCCTCGAGCCGCCGCGCTCCGCCGGGCGATCGTGGCCTTGCCGAGCCCGAGCTCTGCGCTCGCGTAGAGCCAGTCGCGGAGCGCATCGATGTCGAGCGACGCGGCGTCGTCGACGCCGGCGCGCTCGCAGTGCTCCGTGAGGCTGCGCAGATCGCCGCGGTAGCCGCGCACGGTGTTCGCCGAGTAGCCGCGCTCCCGCTCGAGGTGCGCGAGGTAGCCGTCGACGGCCTCGGCGACGCGCACGTCAGTCGGGCTTCCGGCTGAAGCGCTCCGCGCGGGTCTCGGGGTCGAGCGCGATCACCTGCTCGGCGAGCGCGAGGGGGATCGTCTCGCGCGCCGGGTGCGGCAGCGCGGGAACGACGGAGTGCGCGACGCTGTCGGCGTAGACCTCGATGAGGTTGAACGACTGGGTGGCGTCGATGCCGTGCATCGCAGGCGGCGGGCCGCCGAGGTCGTCGGCATAGCTCGTCGCGCCGGCGAGCACGACCGGCACCTCGGCGAAGCTGCCCGAGCCGTTGATGTGCAGGTGTCCCGAGAGGATCGCTCGCACGTCGGCGGCGGCGATCACGTCGGCGAGCTGCGCCTCATCCCGGAACTCGAGCAGCCGCATGAGCCGTCCCCGGTACGGCAGCGGCGGGTGGTGCATGACGAGCACGACGCCGAGCGGCGGCGGATCGGTGAGCGCGTCGGCCAGCCAGGCCGCCTGGCCCTCGTCGAAGCCGCCGTGGTGCCAGCCGGGCAGGCTCGAGTCGAGCGCGACGACGCGGAGGCCAGCGACCTCGAGCACCGAGTCGATCGGGTCGAGCGGCGCGCCAGGCAGCGCGAGCGCCGCTCGCATGGCGGCACGCTCGTCGTGGTTGCCGACGGTCCAGACGATCGGGGCGCCGATCGCGGCGGCGACCGGCTCGAGGATCTCGCGCGCGAGCGCGTACGCGCCCGGCTCGCCCAGGTCGGCGATGTCGCCCGAGACGACGACGACGTCGGCGTCCGCAGCGGCGACCGCGAGGCGCACCGCAGTGTCGCGCAAGTGCTGCTCGGTGTCGACGAACCCAGCGAGGTGCGCGCCGCCCGCGAGCAGGTGCGTGTCGCTCAGGTGCGCGATGACCACGGACGGGTCGGGGTGGATGCCGAGGCTCACGTCCACAGGCTAGCCACGCCGCGAGCCGAGAGCGCGCCGCCTCGCCCGTGCGCAGCCGAGCCCCGGCGTCGGCGGACCCCTTCCACCCCGCGGGACCCGGTGCACCGGGTCCGGTTCGGTGGACGAGGTCCGCTTCGGCCGAGCGGATGCTGCGGCGAGCGCAGGTGCTCGGGTCACGAGGAGCGCACCCAGCCGCTCCCCCGCTCCGCGGCGCGCGCGCCGAGCTCGAGGAGCGCGAGCGACGCTGCGACGTCGTGCGGCGCCATGCCGGTGCGCACGGCCAGCTCGTCGACCGCGCGAGCGGCGCGCGTGCTGAGCGCGTCGAGCACCCGCACCTCGTCGCTCGAGAGCGCGTCGAGCGGCACGCTGTCGTCGATCGGGCCGTCCACGAGCTCGACGACGTGCTCGGCCCGCTCGATGACGGTCGCGCCGTACTCGCGCAGCAGCCGGTGGCAGCCGGTGCTCGAGCCCGACGTCACGGGCCCCGGCACCGCGCCGAGCGGTCGGCCGAGCGCCGCGGCATGCCCGGCGGTGTTGATGGAGCCCGATCGGCTCCCCGCCTCGACGACGACGGTGACGCTCGCGAGCGCCGCGATCAGCCGATTGCGCGCGAGGAAGCGCCAGCGCGTCGGGGGCACCCCGCTCGGCGCCTCGGCGATGACGCACGCGGTGCGGGCGACGCGCTGCAGCAGCTCTTCGTGACCGGCCGGGTAGAACCGGTCGAGCCCGCCTGCCAGCACGGCGACGGTCGTGCCGCCCGCGGCCAGGGTCGCGCGGTGCGCCGTGCCGTCGATCCCGTAGGCCCCGCCCGAGACGACCGCGAACCGCCGCCCGACGAGCCCCGCCGCGAGCTGACCGGTGACGAGCTCGCCGTAGCCCGACGACGCACGCGAGCCCACGAGGGCCGCCGATCGCTCGCACGCGGCGAGCGCGGCGGTGTCGCCCCGCACCCACAGCGCGGCCGGCGCATGCGGACCCAGGTCGTCGAGCGCATCCGGCCAGTGCTCGTCGGCACGGGTGAGCAGTCGCTGGCCGAACGCAGCGCCCTGCGTGAACGCGGCGAGGATGCGCTCGGCGGCGAGCCGCGGCTGCCACCTGGCGAGCCCGGCGGCGACGTCGCGAGCGGCCTCGGTGTCGCCGAGCTCGCGGGCCCACGTCGCGGCGCTCGCACCCTCGACGAGCAGCTCGAGCGAGCGCTGCGCCCCGAGCCGCTCGCGCACGAGCCCCGCGACACCGTCGCCCGGCTCGGGCAGCACCGTCCAGGCGCCGGCGGCGAAGCGCTCGCGCACCTCGGCATCCGAGGGGTCCGGTGCACCCGGGGGCAGCGTCGACTCGATCGCCGCGCGCAGCAGCGCGAGCTCGATGCGGAACGCGGTCATGCGGGGATCCCCTTCCTGAGCGCGAGCGCTCGCCCGATGTGCGCCCGCGTCGGCCCTGGCGCGCCGTCGAGGTCGGCGGCCGTCCACGCGACGCGGATCGCGCGGTCCATGCCGCGCATCGTCAGCGCCCCGCGCTCGACGGCCCGCTCGNGCTCGAGCAGCGCCGCCTCGAGCGGCAGGTTGCGGCGCAGCCAGGGACCGGGCACGTGACCCATGGCGGTCCACTCCGTGCCGACGAGGCGGTGCGCCGCACGGGACCGGGCCGCAGCGACGCGCGCCGACGCATCGGCCGTCGTGCGCCGCTCGCCGTCGACGCCCGGCGCGACGCGGTCGACGCGCACCTGCAGGTCGACGCGGTCGAGGAGCGGCCCGGAGAGCCTGCCGAAGTAGCGGCGTCGCTGCTGCGGCGCACAGGTGCACTCCCCCGTCCCGAAGAGGCCGCACGGGCAGGGGTTCGCCGCGAGCAGCAGCTGGAAGCGCGCGGGGAAGGTCGCGACGCCGACCGCGCGGTGGATCGTGATCGTGCCCGACTCGAGCGGCTGCCGCAGCATGTCGAGCACCGCGCGCGGGAACTCCGGCGCCTCGTCGAGGAAGAGCACGCCGTGCGTCGCGCGCGCCGCCGCTCCCGGCCGGATCGTGCCGGAGCCCCCGCCGATGAGCGACACGGCGGTCGCCGAGTGGTGCGGGTGCTCGAACGGCGGCACGGTGTCGAGCCGCGATGGCGGCGGCTCGCCCGCGAGCGAGCGGAGCGAGGCGACCTCGAGCGCCGCCTCCGAGCCGAGCGGCGGCAGGATGCCGGGCAGCCGCATCGCGAGCATCGTCTTCCCGGCGCCCGGTGGCCCCACCATCATCAGGTGGTGGGCGCCGGCCGCGGCGAGCTCGAGCGCCTGCACGGCGTCGCGGTTGCCGACGACGTCGGCGAGGTCGAGGTCGGTGTGCGAGCGCGGCACGGGCGGGGCTGCGGGCACCGGGTCGACGGGCTCGGGGTCGATGTCGGCGCCGAGCAGCGCCGCGGCGTGCGCGAGGCTCGGAGCGCCGAGCACGCGGATGCCCTCCACGAGCGACGCCTCGTCGACGGACGCGCTCGGCACGACGATGCGCGCCGTGCCCGCCGCCGCGGCAGCGCGGGCGAGCGGCAGCGTGCCGGCGACCGGCCGCAGCCGCCCGTCGAGCCCGAGCTCGCCGAGCAGCGCGGTCGCGCCGTCGTCGGCGGGCACGACGCCGATCGCGCGGAGCACCGCGATCGCCATCGCGAGGTCGAAGTGCGTGCCGGCCTTCGGCAGCGACGCGGGCGTCAGGTTGATGACGACCTTGCCGCTCGGAGTGGTCACGCCCATCCTCGCGATCGCGCTCCACGTGCGGTGCTGCGCCTGCCGCACGGCCTGATCCGGCAGCCCCACGACGATCACCGCCGGCAGCCCCGACGACGCGTGCACCTCGATCTGCACGCCGATGCCTGCGAGCCCCTGGAGCGCGACGCACGCGGCCCGACCGAAGCCGCTCACGAGATGCCCCGCAGGTGCTCGACCCGCCACTCGCCCGAGCGCGGCGCGATGATGCCGACGGCATCCATCCGGATGGGGCCGCGGTGCGGCCGCTCCTGCAGCCACAGCCCGGCGAGCGTGCGCAGCCGCCGCACCTTGGCGGGGGTGATCGCCTCGAACGGATGCCCGTGGGCGAGCGCGCGCCGCGTCTTCACCTCGACGAAGACGAGCGTGTCGCCGTCGATCGCGACGATGTCGAGCTCGCCGTAGACGCAGCGCCAGCGGCGCTCGACGATGCGCATCCCCGCGCGCTCGAGGTGCACGCTCGCGACGGCCTCGCCGTCGAGCCCCAGCTGGTCCTTCGCTCGCATGCGCGCATGGAACCGCAGCGCGCACGGCACGCGAGCGGCTCGCTCGACCCCCTGTGGAGAACGGGTCGGGAGGCGCTACTCCTCGATCGCGAGGTCCTTGGGCAGCTCGAGGTCGCGCGAGGCGAGCTCCTCGACGTTGACGTCCTTGAAGGTGAGCACGCGCGCCGACTTGATGAACCGGTCGGAGCGGTAGATGTCCCACACCCAGACGTCGGTCAGCTCGAGCTCGAAGTAGAAGTCGGTGCCCGCGTCATGGCGGGTGACCTTCACGTCGTTGGCGAGGTAGAACCGCCGCTCGGTCTCGACGACGTGCTTGAACATGCCGACGACGTCGCGGTACTCCTTGAAGAGCGCCAGCTCGACCTCGCGGTCGTAGTCCTCGATGTCCTCTGGTTCCACATCGCCATCCTATGGCCCTCGTGCTGGCGTCCCGATGCCACCGGGCGCGATGCCCACCGGAGTCCTCCTCCGGCGGTCAGTGCAACCAGGAGCGCCGGTGGAGCAGGCTCGGGCCGAGCTCGGCGATCGCCGCGAGGTGGGTCGCCGAGCCGTAGCCCTTGTTCGACGTCCACCCGTAGCCGGGGTGCACGCCGTCCGACTCGATCATCCGGGTGTCGCGCTCGACCTTGGCGACGAGCGCCGCGCCCGAGACGGATGCGCAGTCGCGGTCGGCCTTGGCGCGCAGCACGGTGCGCACGGGCCTGCGGAGCGCCGGGGCGAGCCAGTCGTGGATGCCGTCGAGCAGGATCGCGGCCCCCGGCACGTCGACGCCCGCGTCATGCAGCCCGACGAGCGCGCGGCGGCCGGCGAGGCCGAGAGCGACCTGGATGCCGAGGGTGTCGATCTCGTCGTTCGTCGCGTGGCCGACGGCGCTGATGCCCCACGAGCGCACGAGCGGCGCGGTCGCGACGCGACGCGGCTCCGTCATCGTCTTGGAGTCGCGGAGGTGCTCCGGCCAGTCGCCGCAATCGGGGCGCAGCGCGAGCGCGCCGACGCTCACGGGACCGGCGAGCGCGCCGCGACCGACCTCATCCATGCCGATGACGAGCGGCGCGCTCGACCACAGCTCGCGCTCGACGTCGAGCGTCGGTGTCGCGACCATCAGGCTGCGACGGCGAGCGGCAGCAGGCGCTCCTCGGGCGCGCTCTGGGGCTCGACGCCGAGGAAGGAGGACTCGTAGCTGTCGAGCATCGTCCAGCGCTCGAGCGGCCACGAGACGAGCACGGCGCGGCCGACGACCGAGGCGAGCGGCACGAAGCCGGCGCCCGGCGCGTCCATGTGCGCGCGGGAGTCGCCCGAGTGGTTGCGGTTGTCGCCGAGCACCCACAGGTGGCCCTCCGGCACGGTCACGTCGAAGTCCATCGAGCTCGCGGGCTGGTCGGGCGCGTCGAGGCGCACGTACGGCTCGTCGATCGGCACGCCGTTGACGGTCAGCTGCCCGAAGTCGTTGCAGCACTGCACGCGGTCTCCCGGCAGGCCGATGACGCGCTTGATGAGGTAGCCGTGCTCGTCCTCGGGCGCGAGGCCGACGAAGGTGAGGAACCAGTCGACCGCGCCGAGCAGCCCGGTCTCCTGCGCCTCGGGCGCCGCGGGCAGCCAGCCGCCCGGATCCTCGAAGACGATCACCTCGCCGCGGTCGACGGGCACGACCGCGGGCGTCAGCAGGCTCACGATGATGCGGTCGTCGACCTGCAGCGTGTCGTTCATCGACTCGGAGGGGATCCAGAACGGCCGGATGAGGAACGTCTTCACGAGGAACGAGATCAGCAGCGCGACGAGGAAGATGACCACGAGGTCTCGCAGGAACAGCAGCACGCCGCGTCCGCCGGCGCGCTCGCGGCCCGCCGCGCCGGTCTCGACCGTGTCCGTCATCCCCGCCCTTTCGCCTCAGCAAGTCTAGGTGGCCGAGCGTGCCGGGCTCGCGGCGCGGCCGTCACGGCGGGTCACGATTCGGCGACGAACGCGAGAACGGGGCCGGCGTGGAGCCGGCCCCGTTCTCGGGAGGATCAGGAGTGGTCGCGCTTCTCGCGGATCTTCGCTGCCTTGCCGCGCAGGCCGCGCAGGTAGTACAGCTTCGCGCGGCGCACGTCGCCGCGGCTGACGACCTCGATGTGGTCGATCACCGGGGAGTGCACGGGGAAGGTGCGCTCGACGCCGACCTGGAACGACACCTTGCGGACCGTGAAGGTCTCGCGCACGCCGTGGCCCTGGCGGCCGATGACGACGCCCTGGAAGATCTGCACGCGCGAGCGCGAGCCCTCGATGATGTTGACGTGCACCTTGACGTTGTCGCCGGGGCGGAAGTCGGGGACGTCGGAACGGAGGCTGGTCGCATCGACCTTGTCGAGGATGTGCATGGCGTGTCGCTCTCTGCAGCCGCCACAGGTCGGCCGCGCATGGTTGGAAGGATCAGGGTTCTGGTGCGGTGCCCGCCGCTCCCCTGTGGCAGAGGAAATGTGGCAGAGGCCGCGCGAAGGCGGTGACTGCGTGTGGCACCAACGGACCATCCTGCCACACGCGGGCTTCCCGCGCCAACGGCACGCGGAGCGGATGCGCGTCAGCGCGGGTCGTCGTCGATGCTGATCACGCGGCCCGCCTGCGGGCCGTCGATCGGCTCGAAGCTGGCGTCGGCCTGGCGGGCGCGCTGCTCGATGAGCGGCGCCTGCAGGTCGTTGACGACGCGTTCGACGCGAGCCTTCGTCTCGCGGCCGAGCGCGAGCACCTGGAGCCAGAACAGCACCGCGCCGCCGATGATCGTCGCCATGATGCCGATCGCGGTGAACGACTGCGAGGCGGTGAGCCAGCCGTCGCCGAACCACGCGGTGAGCGCGCTGCCCGTGCGATCGCCGGCCGTGTCGACCACCGTCACGCCGAGCAGCGCGATGACGAGCAGCCAGGGCGCAAGCAGCCTGACGTCGCGCCACTGCACGGCACGCGGCTGCCGCACCTGCTTGCGCGCGAGCGTGATGCCGACGACGGCGCCGATGAGGATCGCGAGGCCCGGTCCGAGGAAGGCCTGCAGCAGCAGCGCGTCGCCGAGCGGGGCACCCGCGAGCGCACGGCCGAACATGATCCACACCGGCAGCACGATGATCGAGGCGATCATCACCCAGAAGAACGCGCGCAGCGCCCAGTGCCGCTGCGTGGAGGGTGCGGTGGAGGCCATGACCCGAATCTACCGACCGTGCCGAGGCTCCGCTCGGGTGTTCGCTGCGGGCGGCAACGCCGCCCGGAGCAGACCGTCAGCTCACAGCCCAGGCGAGACGTCCCCGTCGTCCGGCAGCAGGTCGGGGCGCACTCGACGGGTGCGCTCGAGCGCCTGCTCGTGCCGCCACGCGGCCACGGCGGCGTGGTTGCCGCCGCGCAGCACGTCCGGCACCTCCAGGCCGCGCCACACGTGCGGCTTCGTGTACGAGGGGTGCTCGAGCAGTCCGGCCTCGTGGCTCTCCTCGACGAGGCTCTCGGGGTTGCCGACGACGCCCGGCACGAGCCGGCCGATGGCCTCGATCATCGCCATCGCGGCGACCTCGCCGCCGTTGAGCACGTAGTCGCCCAGGCTCACCTCGAGCACGCGCGCGCGGGTCGCGACGTGCTCGGCGACGCGCGCGTCGATGCCCTCGTAGCGGCCGCACGCGAAGACGATGCGCTGCTCGGTGGCGAGCTCGCGCGCGAGCGACTGCGTGAACGGCACGCCCGCGGGCGTCGTGAAGATGACCAGGGCATCCGAGTCGCCGTCGCCGAGCAGCGCGTCGAACGCCTCGCCCCAGGGCTCGGGCTTCATCACCATGCCGGCGCCGCCGCCGTAGGGCGTGTCGTCGACGGTGCGGTGGCGGTCGTGGGTCCACTGGCGCAGGTCGTGCACGCCGAGCTCGAGGAGCCGCTCGCGACGCGCGCGCCCGAGCAGCGAGACGTCGAGGACGCCGAAGAACTCGGGGAAGATCGTGACGATGTCGAAGCGCACGGGCTATGCCCGGTCGTCGGCGTCAGCCTGCTCGGCCTCGTCGAAGGTCGGCGACGCATCGCCGGATGCGTCGGCAGCGGTTGCGTCGTCGGCAACTGCGTCGTCGGCGGCCGGCTCGTCGCCTGCGGGCTCGTCGTCGGGAGCGTCGAGCTCCTCGAGCAGCCCAGGCGGTGGCGTGATGACGATGCGGCCGGCGCGAAGGTCGACCTCGGGCACGATCGCCTTGACGAACGGCACCATCGCCTCGGTGCCGTCGAGGTCGATGATGAGCATGTCCTGCGCGGGCATCGGGTCGACGCGCACGACGCGGCCGATGCGGGCGCCGTCGCGGTGCACCTCGAGGCCGGCGAGCTGGTGCACGAACCAGGCGTCGGGCTCGGTCGAGACTTCGGTGGTGTCCTGGTCGATCCAGAGCACGGCCTTCACGAGCGACTCGGCCTCGGTGCGATCGGTGACGCCGGCGAAGAAGGCGACCGGCGTGCCGTTGTACACGCGCAGCTCGAGCAGCTCGAGCGTCTTGCCGTGCCACTTCGACGAGGTGGGCACCTGCAGCACGAACTTCGCGCCGGGCGTGAACCGCCGGGTGGGGTCGTCGGTGTACAGCTCGACCTTGATCCCGCCCTTGAGCCCATGGGCCCTGGTGAGCCGACCGACGCGCAGCTGAGTACGGGCGGGCACGGCTGGCCTAGCGATCGGTGTCCACCACGTCCACGCGGACGCGGCGTCCTCCGGGGAGCGCACCGATCACGGTACGCAGGGCGCCGGCCGTGCGGCCGCCGCGCCCGATGACGCGACCGAGGTCCTCGGGGTGCACGCGCACCTCGAGGACCTCGCCGCGCTGCGTGTCGCGCGCGCCGACGCGCACGTCGTCCGGGCGATCGACGATCCCCTTGACGAGGTGCTCGAGGGCGTCGCGCAGCATGGTCAGGACTCGGTCGACTCGGCCTCGGCGGCGGCGGGCGCCTCCTCGGCAGCGGCGGGAGCCTCGGCGGGCTTCTCGGCCTTGGGCTTCAGCACCGGCTTCTTGAGCTCGTCGGCGACGAACGCCACCTTGCCCTCGGGCTGCTTGACCTGGTTCTCGGTCGAGCCCTCGCCCGTGAACTTGCCCCAGTCGCCCGTGAGCTTGAGGAGCGCCGCGACCTGCTCGGTCGGCTGCGCGCCGACGCCGAGCCAGTACTGCGCGCGCTCGCTGTCGATCTCGATCAGCGAGGGGTGCACGGTCGGGTGGTACTTCCCGATCTCCTCGATGACGCGACCGTCGCGCTTGGTGCGCGAGTCGGCGACGACGACGCGGTAGTAGGGCGCGCGGATCTTGCCGAAGCGCTTCAGACGGATCTTGACTGCCACAGTTCTCCTGCTTGTGTTCTCGTTGTGCACCGCGGCCTGCGCACGTGGGTCATGCGCGGCCCGCAAAGCTGGATGAGCTTCCGCGCGCCGGAGTAGAGGGTCGGGCGCGTGCTCGACCCCCTATTCTGGCACATCCGCGCGCGACCTGCGCGCCATCAGGCTCGCGGCCCTACGCTCATCGCATGGACTTCGCAGCCTCCCGGCGCTCCACCCTCGGCATCGAATGGGAGCTCGCGCTCGTCGACCCCCAGTCGGGCGAGATCGTGCCGCGCGCGAAGGACCTGCTGAGCGCGATCGACGACCCGCGGTTCGACAAGGAGTTCCTCGCGGGGATGATCGAGCTCATCACGGGCGTGCACGGCACGACCGACGAGGCGATCGACGAGCTCAAGGCGATGCGCGACACGGCCGTGGCTGCCGCAGAGCGGCTGGGCGTCGCAATCGTGGGCACCGGCACGCATCCCACCAGCCGGTGGCGCGAGCAGGAGCAGGCCGACGACGACCGCTACCGCCGCGTCGTGCAGAAGGCGGGCGACTGGGGCCGGCGGCTCATCATCTTCGGCGTGCACAACCACGTCGGCATCGAGCACCGCGACAAGGCCGTGCCCCTGCTGCGCTCGATGCTCGACCGGCTGCCGCTCATCCTCGGGCTCTCGGCGTCGAGCCCGTTCTGGCAGGGCCTCGACACGGGCTTCGCCTCGCACCGCACGATGCTCTTCCAGCAGCTGCCGACCGGCGGCCTGCCGCCGATGCTCGTCGACTGGCAGGAGTACGAGCGCACGCTCGCCGACATGCTGCGCGCCGGGGTGATCGACGAGCTCGGCGAGCTGCGCTGGGACGTGCGGCCCTCCCCCTCGATCGGCACGCTCGAGGTGCGCATCGCCGATGGCGCGCCGTCGATCGACGACCTCGCCGCCGTCACGGCGCTCACCCACTGCCTCGTCGAGGAGGCCTCGCGGGCACTCGACGACGGCGAGCCGCAGCAGCACCTGCCGTCGTGGCTCGTGCGCGAGAACAAGTGGCGTGCGGCGCGCGACGGACTCGACGCGACGGCGATCGTCGACGAGCAGGGCACCCTGCAGACCGTGCGGGATGCGCTCGGCGAGGCCGTCGAGCGGCTCGCCCCGGTCGCGGCGGACCTCGGTGCCACGCGATCGCTCGAGGCAGTGACGCGCGTCGTCGAGGGCGGCGGCTCGGCCGCCCGGCAGCGCGCGGCCTTCGAGCGCGGAGGGCACCCCGCGGTGCTCGCCGAGCTCATCGAGGCGATGCGGGCGTAGCGCGCCGCGCTCCATCCGGTCTGCCGGTCGAGCCGGTCCGGGCGCCCCAGCGCCCCGCTGGATAGAGCGGGCCGGCGGACGCTACGCGTTCTTCGCGTCGCGCCAGTCGAGGAACGCCTGCACGCGGTCGAGCGCGTAGCCGTCCGGGGTGTCGTCGCCCGAGAGCGGGATCGTGAGCAGCCGCGTGCCTGCCGCGTGGAGCGCGTCGAGGCGGTCGAAGCCCACGCCGCCGACGCCGTCGCGCACGCTCGCGCCGTTCGAGATCTCGATCTCGTCGATGTCACGGCCGCGGGCCTCGCAGTGGCCGCGCAGCACCTCGAGCTTGTGCGGCAGCTCGTCCGGGCCGACGAACGAGTGCCAGATGTCGGCGTGCTCGGCGACCATCGGCAGCGTCTTCTGCTCGCCCTTCCCGCCGATGAGGATCGGCATCGGCCCCATGGGCGGCGGGTTGAGCTTCGACCAGCGATCGCGGATGCGCGGCAGCGACTCGGAGAGCGCCCGGAGCCGCGACCCCACCGTGCCGAAGTCGTAGCCGTACTCCGCGTAGTCGCGCTCGAACCATCCGCCCCCGATGCCGAAGATGAACCGGCCGCCGGAGATGTGGTCGATCGTGCGCGCGACGTCGGCGAGCAGGTCGGGGTTGCGGTACGAGTTGCAGAACACGAGCGGGCCGATCTGCACGCGCTCGGTCGCGACCGCCCACGCGGCGAGCTGCGCGGTCGCCTCGAAGTGCACGCCGTCGGGGTCGCCCGAGAGCGGGAAGAAGTGGTCCCAGCCGAAGACGGCGTCGACCCCCATGTCCTCGAGCCGGCGGGCTGCGTCGATGGTGGCCTGCATGGGTACGTGCTGCGGCGCGAGCTGCACGCCGATCCTGGTGGGTCGCTCGATCATGCTCTCGACCCTACGGGCATCGCCCGCGTAGCCTGTCGAGGTGCACCGACTCGCCCCCATCGCCGAGCGCGCAGCAGCGCCCACGACGCTCCCGTCCATCACCGCCGGCGGCCTCCACTGGCGCTCCGCGACCGTCGACGACGCTCAGGCGGTCGTCGACCTCGCCAACACCATGTACGAGGCCGACGGCGCCCCGTACCGCGAGACGATCGACGAGGCGCGTGCCGACCTCGCGGCTCCCTGGCGCCACCTCGAGACCGACTCGCTCCTGGGCTTCGACGACGCGGGCGAGCTGCGCGTCACCGCGATGATCGAGGTGCCGCCCGGCGACGAGTCGACGGTGCGCACCTACTGCTTCGGCGGCGTGCACCCCGAGCGGCGCGGCGAGGGCATCGGCCGCGAGGTGCTCGCGTGGCAGCTCGCCCGCGCCCGGCAGATCCTGGCGGCGTCGGGCAAGGACCTCCCCGCGCGCATCGGCGTCTTCGCCGAGGACGACGATCCCGAGTCGCGGCACCGCATGTATGCGCACGCCGGCCTCGAGCCGCGGCGCTTCTACGCCAACCTCAAGCGGCCCCTCGACGACGACGCGTCGCTCCCCCACGTCGAGCTGACGGGCTCCCTGCGGCTCGTGCCGTGGTCGGAGGAGCTCGACGACGCCGCTCGCCTCGCCCACAACGACGCGTTCCGCGACCACTGGGGCAGCGAGCCGCAGACGATGGAGCAGTGGACGAACGGTCGCAGCGAGTTCGCGCCCGAGTGGTCGTTCGTCGTGGTCGACGACGCGCCCGACGTCGAGGCCCTGCTGGCCGATCCGAGGACGGATGCGGCGACCGCCGAGGCGCTCAGGGCCGGCGCGCCGCTCGTGGCCGGGTACGCGCTCAACAGCCGCTACGCCGCCGACTTCCCCGTGCGGGGCTACTCGTTCGGCTACACCGACGTGCTCGGCACGCGCCGCGCGTACCGCGGCAGGAAGGCAGCGCTCGCGGCGCTCGCGGCGAGCATGCGCGCGTTCGCGGACGACGGGATGGCGGCGGCGGTGCTCGACGTCGACACCGAGAACCCGAGCGGTGCGCACGGCCTCTACGCGAGCCTGGGCTACGTGAAGGAGCACGGCTCCCGCATGTACTCGATCGAGCTGTAGCCGTAACGCCGAGAGGTCCCTCCCGCCTGAGTGGTCACTCCCGCGCCCGAGTGGCGGCTCCCGCACCTGAGTGGCGGCCCCCGCACCTGAGTGGCGGCCCCCGCACCTGAGTGGCGGCCCCCGCACCTGAGTGGCGGCCCCCGCGACTGACTGGCGGCCCCCGCACCTGAGTGGCGGCCCCCGCACCTGAGTGGCGGCTCCGCGCATGACAGACTCCTGAAGGCATCCGCGCGGCTCTCGGGCGCTTGCGCGCGAAGGAGCGCCGCTCACCCGCGCAAGGCACCACTCACCTGTGCAAGGCGCCACTCACCTGCGCAAGGCGCCCTCACCTGCGGGGAGCGCCACTCACATGCGGGAAGCGCCACTCACACGCGGGAAGCGTCACTCAGGAGCCGGGCGGCCGGTCCGCGGGCTCGGCGTCAGCTGCGGTCGCGGCCGAGCGCCTCCGCGACCGGCGTGCCGCCCGCGTTGCAGCGGATGGTGAGCCCTCGCACGGCGGGGTGCGCGACGACCTCGGCGATCAGGCGCGCGACCGTCGCGCGCGGGATCTCGCTCGCGGTGATCGAGCCCTCGGGCTCGTCGATCTCGATGCCGCCCTCGTCGTCGAGCGTGAGCGCCGACGGCGCGAGGATGACCCAGTCGGCGCCGGAAGCGCGGATCGCCTCGTCGACGAGCGACTTCGCCTCCGCGTAGGCGTGGAAGGGGTTGTCCTCGGGCACGCCGTGATCGCGGCTCGAGCCGAAGTACGACACCATCACGAGCCGAGCGCCGCTGCGCTGCACGGCGTCGAGCACGCGCAGCGCCGCGTCGTGGTCGACGGCCCAGGTGCGCTCGGCCGTGCCGCCGCCGGCGCCGGCCGACCAGACGACGACGTCGAAGCCCTTGACGAGCTCGTCGACGCCCTGCTGGTCGAGCTGCTCGAGGTCGGCGACGACGGGCTCGGAGCCCGTGTCGGCGACGTCGGCCTGATGGTCGGGGTTGCGGATCGCGCCGTGGACGGTGTGCTCCGCCTGCGCGAGCATGCGCTGCGCGAGCAGGGCGATCTTGCCGTGGGCGCCGAGGACGAGGATGCGTGCCATGCGCCCACCGTACGGCGCCCGGCTGGCAGTCAGGGGGTGAAGACGGCGAACGGCCGGCCGTCGATGCGATGCACGCGCACGGGGGTGTCGAACACGCGCTCGAGCACGGCGTCCTGCATGACCTCGTCGACGGTGCCCTCGACGCACACCGCGCCGTCCTTGAGCGCGACGATCCGGTCGGCGAACGCCGCCGCCATGTTGAGGTCGTGGAGCACGATCACGACGGTGCGGCCGAGCTCGTCGGCCGCGAGCCGCAGCTCGCGCATCATCGCGACCGCGTGCTTGGGGTCGAGGCTCGCGAGCGGCTCGTCGAGCAGCACGACCTCGGTGTCCTGCGCGAGCACCATCGCGACGAACGCGCGCTGCCGCTGGCCGCCCGACAGCGAGTCGAGCTGGCGGTCGGCGAGATCCTCGAGGTGCAGGAAGCGGATGGCGCGATCGATGTGCTGCTGGTCGCCGAACGTGAGGCGCCCCGCCGACCACGGGAACCGACCGAAGGCGACGAGCTCGCGCACCGAGAGCCTCGCCTCGATGCGGTTCTCCTGCCGCAGGATCGAGACGACGCGCGCGAGGTCTGCCGACTTCGTCGCCTGCACGTCGCGATCGGCGACGCGCACATGGCCCGCAGACGGGTCCAGCAGGCGCCCGATGACCGACAGCAGCGTCGACTTGCCGGCGCCGTTGGGGCCGACGAGGGCGGTGATGCCGCCCGCCGGCACCTCGACCGAGACCGGTCCGAGCACGACGTGCTCCCCGTAGCGCTTCGAGACCTGCTCCACGACGATCACTGCTGCCTCCTCCCGCCGAGCAGCAGCGCGAGGAACACGATGCCGCCGACGACTTCGATGATGACCGTGACGAGTCCCGCCGCGTCGAACACGTGCCGCATGACGAGCTGCGCGCCGGCGAGCGCGAGCACGCCGAGACCGACCGACATCGGCAGCACGAACGCGTGGTGGTGGGTGCCGGCCAGGCGGTACGCGAGCGTGGCGACGAGGAACCCGAAGAACGTCATGGGGCCCGCGAGCGCGGTCGCGAACGCGATGAGGATCGACACGCAGATGAGCGCGACGATCAGCTCGCGGCGGTGGTCGACGCCGAGCGCGGTCGCGCCGTCGCGGCCGAGCAGGACGACGTCGAGCCGCGCCCGCCGCATCCACACCACCGCGCCGACGGCGCCGCAGACGGCGAGCGCGAGCGGCAGGTGGTCGGGCTGCACCGAGCTGAGCCTGCCGAAGAGCTCGAGGCTCAGCAGGTCGTAGTCGGTCGGCGACAGGATGCGCTGGATGAACGTCGACACCGAGTCGAACGCGAGCCCGAGCACGACGCCGACGAGCAGCAGGGTGAGCACGCCGCCGCCGGAGCGGTCGAGCAGCCACGTGTAGAGCGCCGTCGCCGCGACCACCATGAGCGCCGTCTGCACGAGCAGCTTCGGCAGCCCGTCGGTCGCGGCGATCGCCGAGCCGCCGAAGGCGAAGACCGTGAGGGTCTGCATGAGCGTGTACATCGAGTCGAACCCGATGATCGACGGCGTCAGGATGCGGTTCGACGTGACCGTGTGGAAGACCACCGTGCCGATGCCGTGCGCGAACGATGCGACGAGGATGCCGCCGACGAGCGTCGCGCGGCGCGGCAGCGCGAGCTCGATGGGTCCGCGCACGTCGACGACGAGCACGAGCACGAGCGCGACGAGCGCGAGCAGCCAGACGGTCGCGAGGCGCGCGATGGGGCTGAGCCCCGCGCGCGAGCGGAGCTCAAGCACGCTGCCGCCCCTTGAGCAGGAAGCCGAGGAACGCGGCGGCGCCCACGGCGCCCATGATGACGGATGCGGGGATCTCCATGGGCGCGACGACGGTGCGGCCGATGAGATCGCATGCGAGCAGCAGCGCGACGCCGGCGATCGCGATCCAGGGCAGGCTCCTGCGGAGGTCGTCGCCGAGCACGAGCCGCATGACGTTCGGGACGACGAGCCCGAGGAAGGGGATGATGCCCACCACGACGCTCGTGACGCCGGAGCAGAGCGCGACGCCCGTGACGCCGATGAGGGTGATGAGGCGGTAGTCGATGCCGAGGTTCGTGGCGATGCCCTCGCCGAGGCCCGCGATCGTGAAGCGGTCGGCGAGCACCCAGACCACGACGGCGACGACCGCCGCAGCCCACAGCGGCTCGTAGAACCCCTGCACGATGCCGCTGAAGCCGCCGGAGCTCCACGCCGCCATCGACTGCAGCAGGTCGGCGCTCGCGGCGAGGTAGGCGGTGACGCCGCCGACGATCGCACCGAGCATGATGCCCACGAGCGGCACGATGAGCGGGCCGCGGGTGCGCACGCGCCGCACCATGCCGAGGAAGACGAGCGTGCCGACGAAGGCCGCGAGGGTCGCGACCGCCATGCGCGCGAGGATCGGCGCCTCGGGCCAGAGCATGAGCACGAGCAGCATGCCGAGCCCCGCCCACTGCGTCGTGCCGGCCGTGGTCGGCTCGACGAAGCGGTTCTGCGTGATGAGCTGCATCACGACGCCCGAGACGCTCATCGCGACGCCCGCGAAGATGAGCGCGAGCGTGCGCGGTACGCGCGAGATGAGCAGCATCTCGAGCTGCGCGGGGTCGGTGAAGATGCCGACGAGCGACAGCTCGAACCCGCCGATCAGGAGCGACGCGACGATGAGCAGCGCCGTCACGACGGCGAGCGCCGGCAGCAGCCGGCGCTCGCGAACGCTCCTGACAGGCAACGGCGTGCTCAGTCGGTCATCGACTGGGCGATCTGGTCGAACGCGCGCGTGTAGGCCTGCGCGCCCTCGGTGCGGTAGAAGTCGTCCTCGAGGTAGATGACGTGCCCGTCCTGCACGAAGCGGGTGCCGGCGAGGGCGGGGTTCGCCTCGATCACCTGGCGCGCGGGCTGCGCGTCGTCGGCGCCCGCCGCCGCGTCGCGGTCGAGCACGATGACCCACTCGGGGTCGGCCTGGGCGATCGTCTCGGGCGCGAGGCCCGAGTCCTGGTGGATGTCGCCGGCGTCGCCGGAGAAGACGTCGGTCATGCCGATCGGCTCGCTCATGCGCGACAGGCGCTCGGCGCCGTTGTCGAGCTTGCCGCCGTTGACGATGCCGAGGAAGACCGAGCGGCCCTCAGCGGCCGTCGTCGCGGCGTCGACGGCCGCGTCGAGCTCGGCCACGATCGCGGCCGCCTCGTCCTCGCGGTCGAAGATCTGCCCGAGGGTCGTGGTCTGCGCGCGGAGCGACTCGACCCATCCGCCCTCGTGCTCCTCGTCGCCAGCGATGTCGATCGTGGGCGCGATGGCGGCGAGGTCGTCCTGGTACTCGCCGAACCGGTAGCCGCCGATGATGAGATCGGGGTCGGCCTCGGCGAGCGCCTCGAAGTCGGGCTCGCGGTGCGTGCCGACGTCGGCGATGGCCTCGTCGTCGACCCAGGCCGCGAAGCGATCGGGGGAGACGAGCTGCGTCGGGATGGCGACGGGTGTGATGTCCCAGGCGAGCAGCGTCTCCATGGCGGTGTTGTCGAGCACGGCGACCCGCTCCGGCTGGAGCTGCACGTCGACCTGGCCGAGGTTCGAAGCGATCGAGACCGTCTCGAGGGGCGCGGTGTCGTCGGCTGCCGGCGCAGCGCTGCAGCCCGCGAGCAGGGCGATCGCCGCGGCTGCGGACACGGTCAGGCGGAGGGCACGGGACATGGAGGTGCTCCAGTTCGAAGAGGGGGATCCACGACGCGCCGACGCGACCGTAGTTAGGCAAGCCTAACCTGCGGCGCGCGGCCGTCGCAAACCGCGCGCTGGACTCGCGACCGCGGTCAGCGGTTGCCGAGCATGCGCTGCAGGGCGTCCTGGTCAGGCCCCGACAGCTCGCCGAACGCGCCCTCGGCCTTGGGCTTGCCGAACGCGCTCCCCTGCGGCGCCTCGACCGCGGGCTCCTGGCGCTTCGCCGGGTTGCCCGAGCGCCGCTGCTGCTTGCCCTGCGGCTTCGCGGCCTTCTTGGGCTGGCGCATGCCGGGCGGCATGGGGCCCATGCCGGGCATGTTGGGCACGCCGCCCTTCGCGACCGTCTTCATCATCTTCGCCGCCTGCTCGAAGCGGGCGACGAGCTGGTTGACGTCGGTGACGGTGACGCCGGCACCGCGGGCGATGCGCAGCCGACGCGAGCCGTTGAGCAGCTTCGACTGCTTGCGCTCCTGCGGGGTCATCGACTGGATGATCGCCTCGGTGCGCACGAGCTCGCGCTCGTCGAACGAGTCGATCGCCTCGCGCATGCCCCTGCCGCCGGGCAGCATGCCGAGCATCTGCTTGAAGTTGCCGGCCTTCCGCAGCTGCTGCATCTGCTTGAGGAAGTCCTCGAGCGTGAAGCCGTCGGTCGCGATCGACTCGGCGAGCCGGTGTGCCTCGTCCTCGTCGAAGGCCTTCTGCGCCTGCTCGATGAGCGAGAGGATGTCGCCGAGGTCGAGGATGCGGCTCGCCATGCGATCCGGGTGGAACGGCTCGAAGTCGTCGAGCGTCTCGCCGGTGGAGGCGAACAGGATCGGCTTGCCGGTCATGCCGCGGATCGAGAGCGCGGCACCGCCGCGCGCATCGCCGTCGAGCTTCGTCAGCACGACGCCGGTGAAGTCGACGCCCTCCTGGAAGGCCTTCGCGGTCGCGACGGCGTCCTGGCCGATCATCGCGTCGATGACGAACAGCACCTCGTCGGGCTGCACGGCGCGGCGGATGTCGGCGGCCTGGCGCATCATGTCGGCGTCGACGCCGAGGCGTCCGGCGGTGTCGACGATGACGACGTCGTACTGGCGACGCTTCGCCTCGGCGACGCCGTCGCGCGCGACCTTGACGGGGTCGCCGACGCCGTTGCCCGGCTCGGGCGCGAAGACCTGCACGCCCGCCTGGCCGCCTACGACCTGGAGCTGCGTGACGGCGTTCGGGCGCTGGAGGTCGCTCGCGACGAGCAGCGGCTGGTGACCCTGGCCGCGCAGGTGCTTCGCGAGCTTGCCGGCGAGGGTCGTCTTGCCCGCGCCCTGGAGGCCGGCGAGCATGATCACCGTCGGCGGGTTCTTGGCGAGCTCGAGCCGGCGGGACTCGCCGCCGAGGATGCCGACGAGCTCGTCGTTGACGATCTGCACGACCTGCTGCGCGGGGTTGAGCGCCTCGGAGACCTCCGCGCCGAGCGCGCGCTCGCGCACCGCCGCGGTGAACGACTTGACGACCTCGAGGGCGACGTCGGCGTCGAGCAGCGCGCGCCGGATCTCTCGCACCGTGCCGTCGACGTCTGCCGCCGAGAGCTTGCCCTTCGTGCGCAGCTTGGCGAGGGTCTCGGTGAGGCGAGTGGAGAGGGAACCGAACGCAGCCATGGTGGCGCCGAGTCTATCGCGCGGCGTCGATCCCCCAACGCCCGGCCTGGCATGCTGGTGCCCGAGCGGGCCTCGCCCGCCGGCACGAACCACGCCTGTCACCACGACGAGAGGGGCCGGATGCGCCTTCGAGGCATGCCGCCGACCCACGCGAGGTCGCTCTGGCACAGCGTCCGTACGCACGGGTTCACCCTGACGGCGCTCGCCCGGCACGCCTCCCGCGTGCACCGCGACCGCCTCGGCCTCGTCGTCGGGGACTGGAGCGCGACCTTCGGCGAGCTCTGGCGAGCGGCCGAGGGCGTCGCGGCCGTGCTCTACATCGGCCCGCTCGAGCGCACGCCCAGGCCCGTCGTCATCGCGTGCAGCGGACCGGCCATGCCGATCGCGCTCGTCGCCGTCGCGCGGCTCGGCATCGACGTGATGCCCGTGAGCCCCGGGTCGCTCGAGGAGTACCGGCGCGCGGTGCCGCGCGACGCGCTGCTCATCCACGACGGCGAGCCCCCCGCGTGGCACCGCGGGCCCACCGTCGGCGCGGCGCAGATCGTCGAGTGGTCGACGAGCGACGGCTCCGGCCTCGCGCACGCCCGGCGCCGCGCGCGCATCGTGCTCCCCGACCGCTCGATGGCCGGCACGATCACGACGCACGTGCAGGGAGCGATGGGCGTGCAGGGGCTGCGGCAGCTCGCCGGCCTGCACGACCGGCTCGGCCTCGAGGGCACCGACGTCATCCTCACGTGCGCGCCGCTGCACCGCGGCAAGGGCCTGCAGCTGTTCGGCATGGCGCTGCTGACCGGTGCCACGCTCGCGAACGCGGCGCACGCGCCCGCGGCCGAGCGCATCCGCATCATCCGGGAGCGCTTCGTCTCGGTGCTCTCCGCCTCCCCCAGCCAGCTCGCGGGCATCCTCGACGAGCTCGAGCGCACGGGCGAGGACGCGCCGCGCCTGCGCCGCATCCTCGTCGCCGGGCAGGACCTCGACGCCGATCTCGTCCGCCGCCTGCACCTCGTGTGGGGACCGATCGTGCTGAGCGCCTACGGCTCGGTGCAGACCGGCACCGTCGCGCTCGCGACGCCCGAGCTGCTGAGCGCGCACCCCGGCACCGTCGGCCGTCGCCTCCCCGGTGCCGACTTCGGCATCGTCGGCCACGCGGGCCGCGGCGACGCGAGCGGCCTGCTCTGGGTGCGCGGCGCGCACGCGACCGTCATCACCGAGGACCGTGCGCGCATCGAGGACGGCATGCTCACGATCGACGGCCCGATGACGCAGCCCGACACCTCCGACTAGCGACGGCACCGCACCCCTGCTCACGAGCCGAGGCGATGCCGGGCGCCGCGCCACGAGCGGAGGCGATCAGGCGACGACGGATGCCGCTCCGCCTCTCCCCGTGACGTGCGCGCCGTGCTACCCGACGAGCTGCTCGACGAACACGTGCGGCGTGAACCCGGTGAGGTCGTCGATGCCCTCGCCCTGGCCGATGAGCTTGATGGGGATGCCGGTGCGCTCCTGCACGGCGAGGATGAACCCGCCCTTCGCCGAGCCGTCGAGCTTCGTCACGACGAGGCCCGTGATGCCGGCCGACTCGATGAACGCCATCGCCTGGTTGACGCCGTTCTGCCCCGTCGTCGCGTCGAGCACGAGCAGCACCTCCGAGATCGGCGCCTGCTTCTCGATGACGCGCTTGATCTTGCCGAGCTCGTCCATGAGCCCGCCCTTCGTGTGCAGCCGCCCGGCGGTGTCGATGATGCACATCGCGTGGCCGTGGGCCTTCGCCGCCTCGACCGTCTGGAACGCGACGGATGCGGGATCCTGGCCCTCGCGCTCCGGCCGCAGGATCGCGGCGCCCGCGCGCTGCGCCCAGGTCGCGAGCTGCTCGACGGCCGCGGCGCGGAAGGTGTCGGCGGCGCCGACCACGACCGACTGGCCGTTCGCGACGAGGAAGCGGGCGAGCTTGCCGATCGTCGTCGTCTTGCCCACGCCGTTCACGCCCACGACGAGGATCACCGCGGGCCGCTCCTTGAGCGCGAGCGTCGGGTCGTACGCGGCGAAGCGCTCCTCGAGGCGCTCGCGCAGCATCCGCTTGAGGTCCTTGGGGTCGTCGACCATGAGCCGCTCGACGTCGGACCGGAGACCGTCGACGAGCTGCTCGGTGATGTCGGGCCCGAAGTCGGCCGTGATGAGCGCGGTCTCGAGGTCGTCCCACGTCTCGTCGGTGATCGTCTCGCGCTGGAACATGCCCCGGAGGGCGCCGGTGAGAGACCACTTCGCTGCCATGCGTCCATGCTAGGCGGGCAGCCGCTAGACTCTGTCTTCGGCGAAGGGGAGTATCCCGGATCGCCGCGATCGTCATCACGGAGTCCGATGCTGCACTCCCGGTCGCGGCGGCGCATCACGCGCGGGAGAGACGTTCGCGCCCGATCGCGCACCCACCGGAAGGCCCTTCCTTGACCCCGTACCAGATCTTCGAGATCGTCTCGATGGCGCTCCTCGTCGCCGTGCTGATCTTCGACCTGCTCATCGTGGTCAAGCGGCCGCACGTGCCGTCGATGAAGGAGGCGACCGCGTGGGTCGTCTTCTACGTGACGCTCGCGCTCGTCTTCGCCGGCGTCCTGCTGCTCATGGGCGATGCGAAGCACGCCGGCGAGTTCGTGACCGGCTGGCTGCTCGAGTACTCGCTGTCGATCGACAACCTCTTCGTCTTCATCATCATCCTGAGCCGCTTCGCGGTGCCGAAGGAGATGCAGCAGCGCGTGCTCATGATCGGCATCCTCATCGCCATCGTGTTGCGCGGCATCTTCATCGTCGTCGGCGTGCAGCTCGTCGAGCAGCTCTCGTGGCTCTTCTACATCTTCGGCGCCTACCTCGTCTTCGTCGCCTGGAAGCAGGCCTTCGGCAAGGAGGACGAGTCGGGCGAGCAGGACAACCTCGTCGTCCGCCTGCTGAAGAAGCGCGTCAACGTCACCGACACCTGGAACGGCGGCAAGGCGACCATCACGACCGAGGGCGTCAAGTACTTCACGCCGTTCCTCATGGTGATCATCGCGCTCGGCACGACCGACCTGCTCTTCGCGATCGACTCGATCCCCGCGATCTTCTCGGTGACGACCGACCCGTTCCTCGTCTTCGCGTGCAACATCTTCGCGCTCATGGGCCTCCGCCAGCTGTACTTCCTGCTCGGCGGCCTGCTCGACCGCCTCGTCTACCTGCACTACGGCATCGCCGCGATCCTCGGCTTCATCGGCGTCAAGCTCGTGCTGCACGCGATGGAGGCGAACGAGCTGCCGTTCATCAACGGCGGCCAGCCGATCGAGTGGGTGCCCCACATCGAGACGTGGCACTCGCTGCTCGTCATCCTCGTGTCGATGGTCGTCTCGGTCGTCGCCTCGCTCATCAAGCTGCGGATCGACGCGAAGCAGACCGGCGATGCCTCGCTGCACCTCGGCCCGTCCGAGGCCGAGCTGGGTGCCGACGGCCACTACCACATCGTCGACGCCATGGGCACGACGTTCTACCGCCCGCTGCGGGTCGAGCACACCGAGACCGGCACGCTCCAGGTCGTCGACGCGAAGGGCAAGGAGGCGCCGGTCGCCGACTTCTCCGAGGACGTCGTGCGCGAGGCCGCCCGGGAGGACATGGAGCCCGAGGACCTCGACGAGCTCCGGCGCCGCATCCGCGAGGGCCGCGAGTTCGACGAGCGGGGCGAGCGCAACGTCTGATCGCGTGACCGGGGCGGCCGGCGTGCTCGCGTGGCTCGCGCCGCGCGCGGTGCCGGGCGTCGAGGTCGTGCTGGCCGACGGCTACCGCCGGGCGCTCCCCGGGCCCCGGGTGGCGAGCGTCGCGGTCGTCGACGACGCGGCCTCGACCGCCGACGCCGACCTCGCGCGCGTGTTCGACCTCGGCCGCGTCGGCCCCGACGGGGCGGATGCG
>NZ_BAAAKK010000001.1:119837-186193 GCF_039527715.1 Agrococcus citreus | reverse complement strand
GGCGGAGCCGGCGCTCGCGCAGCCCGGCTGCGCCGACGCGCACGAGATGCTCGTGCGCGCGATCGTCGGCCAGCAGATCAGCGTCGTGGCCGCCACGCAGCAGCTCGGGCTGCTCGCCGCGCTCGGCGACCCGCTGCCCGCCGCGCTCGCCGAGGACGGCATCGAGCGCTGCTTCCCGACCATGGCGCAGGTCGCGGAGGGCGCCGACGTGCTGCGCGGTCCGGCGGCGAAGACCGCGACCGTGCGGCGGGCCGCGGAGGCGGTCGCGACGGGCGCGATCGACGTCTCCGCCGCGGCCGACCTCGAGGCGATGCGCGCGCGCCTGCTCGAGCTCAAGGGCATCGGGCCGTGGACGGTCGGCTACCTGTCGCTGCGCCTCGGCGATCCCGACGTGCTGCTGCTCGGCGACGTCGCCGTGCGGAAGGGTGCCCGGCGCTTGGGGATCGCCGACGACGTCGCGCGGCTCGCCGCGTTCGCCGCCGAGTGCGAGGGCCACCGCTCGGCGCTCATGCTGCGGTGCTGGGCCGCCGCGGGGCAACCTTCGACCACTGCTTGAGCCCGCTTGGAGCGCCGCCTCTTGCGCACGCCGCATCGGGAGCGCATGCTGATGCGACCCTCCCCGGAGGGCGACCCTCATTCGAGGGCCGGGGCCCCACGCACGCATACTGCGCGGGGCCCCACACCGTTCCCGTCGGTTCTCTGCGACCCCGGCGCACGAAGCCCGGCCACCTCACACGTGGCCGGGTTCCTTGCGCGCCATCCGATCAGGCGCCGCTGACGCGCTCGTGGAGCGGCGGCGGTGTGTCGGCGACCGGCGGTCGCGGCCGGTGGACGAGCGTGACGAGCACGACCGACAGGATCATGAGCTGGAACCAGCTGACGATCTTCGTCGCCGACACCGGCTGCCAGCCGTCGACCTGGTCGGGGTAGGCCCAGGCGCCGCCCCACGTCGCGATGTTCTCGGCGCCCCAGATGACGAGCGCGACGAGCGCGAACGCGACGAGGATGGGCATCCGCAGGTGGGTGCGCAGCACGCGGAAGCGCATCGTGCACGCGCCCCACAGGAGCACGACCGCCGCGACGAGCACCCAGCGGAGGTCGAGCCAATAGTGGTGCAGGAAGAAGTTCGCGTAGATGCCGACCGCGACGACGATCGTCGCCCACAGCGGCGGGTAGCGCGTGAACCGCAGGTCGAACATGCGCATCGTCCGCACCATGTACGAGCCGACCGCGGCGTACATGAAGCCCGAGAAGAGCGGCACCCCGCCGATCCGCAGGATGCCCTCGGCCTCGTAGGCCCACGAGCCGACGTCGGTCTTGAAGAGCTCCATGACGGTGCCGGCGACGTGGAAGAGCGCCACGACCCACAGCTCGCGCAGCGTCTCGAGCCGCAGCGCGAGCATCGCCGCCTGGATGACGACGGCGGCGATCGTGAGCGCGTCGTTGCGAGCGAGCACGGCGTCGTCGGGCCACCACAGCCGCGCCGCGAGGATGCACGCGAGCAGCAGTGCCCCGAAGACGCACGCCCACGCCTGCTTGAGCGTGAAGACGCCGAGCTCGATCGCCACGCGGCGCCACCGCGAGCGACCGCGGCCGTCGAGCAGCCGGTGCGCGACGCGATCGATCGACTCCTCGACCGCGGTGAACTCGCGGGCAGCGGCGGAGCGCGCGGTCACGGCCGGCTCAGCGGCGGAGCGCGCGGTCACGGCCGGCTCAGCGGCGCCGCGTCGCGGTGACGACGAACTTCGCGTTGCGAGAGACCTGCCGCGTCGCTCCGATCCGGTCGAGCAGCGGCCGGTAGCCCAGGTGGCTGTTCCACACGCACCAGAGCTCGCCGCCCGGGGCGAGCGCGCGGCCCGCATCGGCGATGAGCCGCTCGGCGATGCCGGTGTGCACGACGGCACCGATGTGGAAGGGCGGGTTGAGCAGGATGAGCGGTGCGGATGCGTCGGGCACGTCGTCGAGCCCGTCGGCCTGCCGCGCGATCACCCGGTCGGCGACGCCGTTCGCCTCGGCGGTGGCGATCGTCGACGCGACGGCGGCGGCGGATGCGTCGGTCGCGAGCACGCGCACGCCGGGTCGGGCGAGCGCGAGCGCGACGCCCAGCACGCCCGTGCCGCTCGCGAGGTCGACGGCATCGAACCCGCCGGGTCCGATCGCGTCTGGCCCGACGCGCGCATCCGGCATCGCGTCGAGGTGCGCGAGCAGCGTCTGCGCGCCGATGTCGATCGAGGTGCCCGCGAAGGCGCCGCCGTGCGCGACGACCGTCAGCGGCATGCCCGCGACGTCGTGCTGGCGGTTGCGCGGCCAGCTGATGCCGGGCCGGCGCGGCCCCTCGGCGCGCAGCACGCGCGACTTGCGGCGCCCGAGCGTCGCGTGCACGCTGCGGAAGCTGCGGCCGAGCAGCGCGTTCATGCTCATCGACATGTGCTTCACGCGGCCGCCGGCCACGAGCAGCACGCCCTCGTCGGCGTGCGTCGCGACGAGCTCGGCGATCTCGTCGAGCTCGTCGAGCGAGCGGGGCAGCTGCAGCAGCACGAGCCGCGCGCCCTCGACGAGCGAGGCGTCGAGCGGGTGGTGGGTGAAGCGAGACTCGCCGAGCGCCCCGGCGTTGGCCGCGAGCGCCCGCTCCGCCACGATCGAGTCCTGGTGCACCCGCACGTGCCCGGCGCCGTCGTGCAGCGCGCCGAGCGTGAGGGCGCCGTGGCGGTCGCCGATGACGACGACGTCGGCGGGCATCCGACCGGGCTCGACCGCCTCGTCGAGGATGAGCGCGTCGCTCGCATCGTGCGCCTGCAGCGTCGGGTCCTCGACGTCGGGCCAGCGACGCAAGGAGGAGAAGAGTGCGTCGCGATCGGTCACGGGACGATCCTTCCATCCCTCGCGAGCGGCTGCGTCTGGCGGGCGTCGGTCGCCAGGTGTACGTTCGCCCGCGTGACCACGGAACAGCGTTATCGCGACCTGCCCCTCGACTCCCTCTCCTCCTCCCTCTCGGGCCGCCTCACGACGCCCGCCGACCCGGCCTACGACGCCGAGCGCTCGCCCTGGAACCTCGCCGTCGACCAGCGGCCGGCTGCGATCGCCCACCCCGAGAGCGTCGACGACGTGCGCGCGATCCTCCGCTTCGCCCGCGACACCGGCACCACCGTCGCCGTGCAGCCGAGGGGGCACGGCGCCTCGAGCGCGCTCGAGGGCGCGATCCTCACGCGCACCGCCGCGTTCGACCGGCTCGAGGTCGACACGGAGGCGCGAACCGCCGTCATCGGGGCGGGCGTCGCATGGGGCGCGGTGATCGGCGCGCTCGAGGGCACCGGGCTCGCCGTGCCGTCGGGCACGAGCAGCGTCGTGAGCCCCGCGGGATACCTGCTGGGCGGCGGCCACTCGTGGCTCAGCCGGTCTGTCGGGCTCGGCGCCCAGTCGCTCCGGGCCGCGTGGATCGTGCGGCCCGACGGCACGCAGGAGCGCGTCGACGACGCATCCGACCCCGACACCATGTGGGCGCTGCGCGGGGCGGGCGGCACGGTCGGCATCGTGACCGAGCTCGAGGTCGACCTGCTCGAGGCGCCGACGCTCTTCGGCGGCTCGCTGCAGTTCGCGGCCGACGACGGCGGGGCGGTGCTGCGCGCGGTGCGCGACGCGGCGGCGGATGCGCCGGAGGGGCTCGGGCTCTTCGTCTCGACGATGCGGATGCCCGACGCGCCGATGCTGCCGCCCGAGGTGCGCGGGCAGAGCTTCATGACCGTCGACGTGCTCGCACGTGCCGAGGCCGACCTCGCGCCGCTCGACGCGGTGCGCGCGGCGGCGACGCCGGTGCGCGAGCAGCTCGGCCCGACCAGCCAGGCGGCGATGGCGGCGATGTCGATGGAGCCGACCGACCCGACGCCCAGCCGGGGCGGCTCGATCGCGCTCGACGACCTGCCCGACGCGACGATCGACGAGCTGCTCGCGTGGCGCGCGAGGCCGGAGCAGGCGCCGCTCGTCGGCATCACGCTGCGGATGCTCGGCGGTGCGCTCGACGCCCCGGCGCGGCCGGCCTTCGCGAACCTCGCGGGCGCGTCGTGGCTCGCGATGGGGCTCGCGCCGCTCTTCCCGGGGCCGCCGCCCGAGGCCGGTGCCGCCGCCCTCGCAGGGCTCGACGCGCTGCTGCGCCCGCACGCGTCCGAGCGCATGGTGCCGACGTTCCTCGGCGAGGACGACTCGCTCGAGCGGTGCGCGACCGCCGACGACATCGCGCGGCTGCGCGCGATCCGCGACGCGGCAGACCCGGGCCGCGTGCTCCACCAGGGGCGCCTGCCCCGCTGAGCTGTCCCGCTGAGCCGTGCCGCTGATCCGCCCCGCTGGCCGGTCCCGCTGTCCGGTCAGGCGGCGGCGGCCAGCAGCTCGGCGATGCGCCGGGCCGCGTGGCCCGAGCGCTCCCAGGTCGTGCACGCGATGCTGATCGCCACGACGTCGTTGCGCTCGACGAGCTGCTGCAGCACGGCGACGACCATGTCGAGCGAGGGCCCATCCTCCACCGGGAACAGCAGTCCGGGGGCATCGCGAGCATCGACGACGTCGAGGTCGACGTGCAGCACGATGGGGCACGGCACGACGACCGGCTGCAGCGGCAGGTGGCGGATGCGCGACCCGGCGATGAACGTGGCCTCCGGCGGGTCGAGGTCGCGGCCGTCGAGCAGCACGATGTCGGCCTCGTCGATCGGCCGCAGCGCGAGCGCGTCGGGCACCGTGCGATCGGCGCCCCCGACGAGCTGGCGGATCGGCATGCCGCCGAGATAGCCGGATGCGCTCGTCTCGGGCGACTGCACGTCGCCGTGCGCGTCGAGCCAGACCACCGTGGGCTCGACGCCCGCCGCCTGCACGCCCGCGACGACGGCGAGCGCGGCGACGCAGTCGCCGGAGAGCACGACGGGCACTCTGGCGTCTCGCAGCGCTGCCGCCACCGCATCCGCCACGTCGACGGCGATGACGGCCATGCGCTCCCACGCGCCGGCCTCGGGCAGCGCCGGGTCGATCGTCGCCTCGGCCTCGAGCGGCCATGGCCCGTCGAGCCGCTCGTCGAGGTGGAAGGGCGAGAGGAGCACCGTCATGCATCGACGCTAGCGAACTGAGCCGAAGTCAGGAAGCGAGGATGTCGATCGTCTGCAGCCCTCGCCCGGACCAGGCATCGAGCAGCGCGCGATCGCCCGCGACGCCGACTGCACCCGCGGCGCGCAGTTCGAGTCCGACGGCACACTGGATGGCGTCATACCCCCGCAGCCGCTCCTCGGCCGCGAGCAGTCCTGCGTCCGCTGCGAGCGCGCGATCGATGACCCGGTGCTCGCACGCGGCGAGGAGCCGGTCGGCAACGCGCAGCGCGTCGTCCAGCACGTCGGCGGCGACGCGGCCGGCTCGGCTCGCGGCCCCGAGCGCGGCGTAGAGCTCGGTCGCTGTGACGGAGGCGACGACTCGGCGCGAGGCCGACCGCCATGCCCACCGGGCGCGCTCGGTGCCGCACTCCTCCAGCACGAGCGGCATGAGCGCCGAGGTGTCGAAGCAGGCGATCACCTTCGTTGCTCAGCGATGAGGTCAGACGCGCCGGCGGTGCCCTTGATCGGCTCGGGCAGCGGATGCGCCGGTCCGGTCGGCAGCTCGATGAGCCCCTCGGCGATGAGTCGCTCGATCACACTCGGCGACTCGACCGGCACGAGCCATGCGATGACCCTGCCGTGCTCGGTGACCTCGAGCGTCTCGCCGGCCTTCACGCGCTGCAGCTGGGCGCTGAGCCCGTCGCGCAGCGCCCGGACCCCGATGCGACGGGATGCTGTGGCGCTCGACATGGCCTGATTGTAGCCACATCTGACCGTTGACGTCCGAATACCGGGGAACGTTGGGCTGTGCTTCGCGCGGGACCGACCTACGGTGATGGCATGAGACGCACCATCGTCAGCGGCATCGCGGCCGCCGTGCTCAGCATCGCGCTCGCCGGCTGCGCGAGCGCGGGCTCGGCGCCCGACGCGCCGGCCTCGCCGAGCGCATCCGACTCCCCCACCGCGCCCGCCGCTCCCGTCAGCACCGGCGCGGACGCGCAGGCGCGGCTTGCCGGACTGCCGACGCCGAGCGCGACCGAACCCGTGCTCGCCGTCGGAACCGTGCTCGAGCAGGACGGCATCGCCGGGCTGTGCGTCGGCTTCGTGGCAGAGTCCGCGCCGCCGCAGTGCGCGGGCATGGAACTGATCGACTGGGACTGGGCGGCGTTCGAGCACCAGGAGTTGGGCGGCGTGCGCTGGACTCAAGGCGTCGCGATCGAAGGCACCTATGACGCCGCCGCACAGACGTTCACTCCGACCGGCGAGCCGATGAGCGCCGCTGCGATCCAGCTGCCTGCCGTCGAGACGCCGCAGGGCGACCTCGACGAGGCGACCATCGCGGCCGTGCAGCAGGATCTCTCGACGATCCAGGACGATAGCTCGCGCCAGGATCCGAACCTGCTCGGCAGCTGGGGCGAGCGGGGCACGGTCGTGCTCAACGTCACCTACGACGACGGCTCGGTCCAGGCCGCGCTCGATGACATCTACGGCGAGGGCGTGGTCTTCGTCGTGCCGGCGCTGCGCTGACCGCGTCACGGGCCGAGGTGGCGGGGCGCTGCGGGCGCGGCATCGCCTCTGCTCGGGGCGTGCAGGCGGAATCGCCGCTCGCTGTGCGCGATGGTCTCGACTCGCGGGCCTGCGGCCTGCGGCTCGACCGGCGGAGCGGCGCGCCTGCGGCCTGCGGCTCGACCAGCGGAGCGACTACGCGTCGACCGGCTCGCGCTCGCGGGTCGTGCGCTGCCCGACCACCGCCGAGACGCCGTCCTGCCGCATCGAGACGCCGTAGAGCGCATCCGCGATCTCCATCGTGCGCTTCTGGTGCGTGATGATGATGAGCTGGCTCGCCTCGCGCAGCTGCTCGAAGACCGTCAGGAGCCGGCCGAGGTTCGCGTCATCGAGCGCAGCCTCCACCTCGTCCATGATGTAGAAGGGGCTCGGCCGCGCCTTGAAGATCGCGACCATGAGCGCGACCGCCGCGAGCGAGCGCTCTCCGCCTGAGAGCAGCGAGATGCGGTCGATCTTCTTGCCCGCGGGCCGCACCGTGACCTCGATGCCCGTCTCCAGCAGATTCTCGGGGTCGGTGAGCGCGAGCGCGCCCGAGCCGCCCGGGAAGAGGATCGGGAACACCTCGGTGAACGCGGCCTTCGTGTCCTCGAACGCAGCCGCGAAGATCGACTCCATCGTCACGTCGAGGTCGGCGATGATCTGCTCGAGGTCCTTGCGCGTCGAGGCGAGGTCGGCGAGCTGCTCGGTGAGGAACGTGTGCCGCTGCTCGAGCGCCGCGAACTCCTCGAGCGCGAGCGGGTTGACGCGGCCGAGGCGCGCGAGCTTGCGCTCGGCGCCCTGCAGCCGCTCCTGCTCCGCCTTGCGGTCCCAGCCCTCCTCGGGCGCGTGCTCGGCGACGAGCACCGCCTCCTCGAGGCCCAGCTCGCTGCCGGCGCGCTCGAGCAGGTTCGACAGGTGCAGGCGCTGCTCGTACGCCTCCATCTCGGCGACGTGCACGTGCTCGGTGATCACCTGCAGCCGCTCGCGCAGCCCCGCCTCGTCGCGGCGCAGCCGGCCGAGCTCCTCGTTGCGGCTGCGGCGGGCGCTCTCGCGCTCCGCCAGCACGCGGCGTGCGTCGTTCACCGAGCGCTCGGCCACCGCGAGCACGGGTGGGATCGCCGCGACCACGCGCGAGGCCTGCTCACGCTGCCGCTCGCGCAGCACCGCGCGGCGCGCGGCCTCCTCGGCGCGGGCACGCTGCGCCTCGACGTCGCGCTCGAGCGCCGCCGCGCGGGCGAGCTCGGCCCGCACGCGCTCGCGCGCCGTCTCGAGCTCGATGCGCAGGTCGGTCTCGGCCGTGCGCGCCGCCTCGAGCTCGGCGAGCATCCCGTCGCGCGCCGAGGCGTCGAGCATGGGTCTCGGCTTCGCCTCGAAGCGCTCGAGCGCGAGCTTCGCCGCCTCGACGCTCTCCACTGCCTCGCGGATGCCCTGGCGCGCCTCGGTGAGCGCGGCCTCGGCGCGCTGGTGCTCGCCGGTCGCCGATTCGAGCCTCGCCCGGGCGCGGCTGCGCTGCTCGCCGCGCGCCGCGGAGGCTGCGTCGTGCGCGCGCAGCTCCTCGAGCGCCGCCTGCGCGTCGCGCTTCGCCTGCTGGTGCGCCTGGCGCGCATCCTCGAGCGCCCCAGCCGACCGCTCGATCGCCGTCGAGAGCTCATCGAGCCGCTCGGTCGCGGCGTCGCGCTCGGCGAGCAGCTCGAGCCGCGACTGCGCCTCGTCGCTGCCGCCGCGCATGAGGTACTCGCTGACGTAGTCGCCGCGCCGCGTGACGATCGTCACCGGTGCGCCGAGCTCGAGCGCCGTGATCGCGGGCCCTGCCTGCTGCGCGGCGTCGAGCGAGTCGACGATGAAGGTGAACGCGAGCACGCCGAGCACGCCGGCGGGTGCGTCGACGACCGACGGCGCGTGCACCGCGCCTTCCACGGACACCGCGCCCGCGACCTTCCGCGCGTCGGGCCGCATCGGCGCCGCATCGGCCACGACCGCCTCGATGCGGCCGAGCCCCGCCTCGTGGGCGTGCTCGATCGCGGCGGCGGCAGCGTCGCGGGAGTCGGCGAGCACGGCCTCGCCGAGCGACCCGAGCGCCGCGGCGATCGCCGCCTCGAAGCCCTTCTTCACCTTGACGCGCTCTGCGACGAGGCCGCCGAGGCCGGCGATCCCTGCGTCGAGGAGCCCGGCGGATGCGTTGGTCGTCGCGAGCGCCGCGGTGAGGGCGGAGGTGCGGGCCGCGAGCGCATCGCGCTCCCGCTCGACCGCGTGGAGCGCGTCGCGGCGCTCGTCGAGGTCGGCCGACAGCGTCGCCTGTCGGTCGTCGGCGTCGCGGTAGCGCTGCGCGAGCGACTCCGCGTCGCCCTCGGTCTGCTCGTCGCCGAGCTCGGCGGCGGCGCGCTGCGCCTCGGCGAGCCGCTGCTCGGCGTTCGCGAGCGCCGTCTCGCGCCGTGTGACCTCGGCCTCGCGAGCGGCGAGCGTCGACTGCGCGACCTCGACCTTCGAGCGGTGCGCGGCCGCCTCGAGGTCGTGCCGCGAGACGAGCGCCGCCTGCGCGGCGATCTCCTCGTCGAGCGAGTCGAGGCCGGCGCGAGCCAGCGCGGTCGCCGAGGCGGCCCTGCCGAGTCGGCCCTCCGCATCCGCGACCCGGGCGCCGAGCGACGCGGCCTCGTCGCGCGCGGCCTGCACCATGTCGGGCGTGATGAGCGGGGCGGCGTCGCCGACCTCGGGCGCCTCCTCGAGCAGCGCGAGCCGCTGGCCGGCGAGCGCGTGCAGCGACTGCAGGCGCGAGAGCTCGCGCTCGAGCGCGTGGGCGACCGTGCGGGCGCGGTCGATGTCGTCGCCGATCATCGACTCCTCGATGCGGCCCGCGCGCAGCTTCGCCTGCTCGAGCTGCTCCTGCAGCACGATGCGCTCCGACTTGCGCTCCGACTCGGAGCGGGCGGACGCATCCAGCTGCTGCCGCAGGCCGATCACCTCTGCGGCCATGAGCCGCGCGCGGGCGTCGCGCACGGTCGCCTGGATGGTCGCGGCCTCCTTGGCGATCTCGGCCTGCTGGCCGAGCGGCTTGAGCTGCCGGCGGATCTCGCCCGTGAGGTCCTGCAGGCGCGTGAGGTTGGCCTGCATGGCGTCGAGCTTGCGGAGCGTCTTCTCCTTGCGGCGGCGGTGCTTGAGGATGCCCGCGGCCTCCTCGATGTAGCCGCGGCGGTCGGCGGGCGTCGCCTGGAGCACGTTGTCGAGCTGCCCCTGACCCACGATCACGTGCATCTCGCGGCCGAGCCCCGAGTCGCTCAGCAGCTCCTGCACGTCGAGCAGCCGGCACGACTCGCCGTTGATCGCGTACTCCGAGCCGCCGTTGCGGAAGAGCGTGCGCGAGATCTGCACCTCGGCGTACTCGATCGGCAGCGCGCCGTCGGCGTTGTCGATCGTGAGCTCGACGTGCGCGCGGCCGAGCGGACCGGTCGTCGCCGTGCCGGCGAAGATGACGTCCTCCATCTTGCCGCCGCGGAGCGTCTTCGCGCCCTGCTCGCCCATCACCCACGCGAGCGCGTCGACGACGTTCGACTTGCCGGAGCCGTTGGGACCGACCACGCACGTGACGCCCGGCTCGAACTGGAACGTCGTCGCGCGCGCGAACGACTTGAAGCCCTTGACGGTGAGTGACTTGAGGTGCATGCGGCTCCCGGTTGGTGCTGGAGCCACCGTAGCCGCGCGATCGCGCGTTGTGCGTGCGGCGCGCGCGGCGCTAGTCTGCAAGGCTGCCCGCCGGTACGGTGCCGGGGCGAGCGGCAGAGTCCCATGCAGATCGACATCCGCCCCATGCCGCTTCCCGAGCGCCCCGACGAGCTCGGCCCCGTCGGCGACGAGTTCCGCGCCGCGTTCGCCTTCAACGAGCGCGGCAACGCCGAGCGCTACGGCGAAGGGCTCTACGTGAACACGCCCGTCGAGTTCCTCGCCTCCCTGCAGTCGAACGCCGACTACCGGCTCGACCGCCTCCACGCCTGGCAGGGCGACCGCATCGTGGGCGTCATGACCCTCTACTCGAACCTGCTCGACTCGACCGACGTCGTCGAGGCGCAGCCGGAGCTCTCGAGCGACCTGAGCCTGGCCGCGCAGCGGGAGCTCGCCGAGCTGCTCGTCGCTCGCGCGCACGACGAGGCCGCGCGAGCGGGCCGCTCCACCGTGATCATGTCGACCGTGGGCGCCGCGACCGGGCCCGTGACCGCCCGCAGCGGCTTCGGCGCCGCCGACCCGGCGCATCCGGAGGCCGCTCCCCTCGTCGCTCGCGGCTACGAGCTCGAGCAGGTGTACCGCGTGAGCGTCGCCGCGCTCGCCGACCTGCCCGACCTCGACGATCGGCTGACCGCCGCCGAGACGCGCTCCCCCGGCTACGAGATGGTGCGCTGGGTCGGCGACACCCCGTCGGAGCTGCGCGCCGCGATGTGCACGATGTACGAGCGGATGTCGACGGATGCGCCGGTCGCGGGCCTCGCGTGGGAGCCGGAGGCGTGGGACGAGGCGCGGCTCGCGGAGTTCGAGCGCACCGTGCAGGAGGGCGGCCGCACCCTGCTCACGGTCGCCGCGCGCGAGATCGCCACGGGCGAGCTCGGCGGCTTCTCGACGCTCATCCTGCCGCTCACCGGCTCGACCGCGCGCCAGCACGACACGCTCGTGACGAAGCCCCACCGCGGGCACGGGCTCGGCATGCGCCTCAAGCTCGACAACCTCGTGCGACTGCGGGCGGTGCGGCCGGAGCTCGTGCGGATCGTGACCTGGAATGCCGAGGAGAATCGGCCCATGCTGTCGGTGAACGAGGCGTCGGGCTTCCTGCCGGTCGCCTACGAGGCGCAGTGGCAGTGGAAGGAGTCGCGATGAGCATCGAGATCGTCGACGTGCCGGTACCGGACGCCTGGGACGACGACAGCGAGGGTGCACGGCTGCTGCGGACGCTCGTCGACGTGCGGAACGCCGTCGTCGCCGACTCGTGGGGCGGCGACGAGAGCCACGCCTTCTCCTATCGGGAGGCATGGGCGCAGTGGCGCGGCCAGGTCGGCGAGACCGACGACCTGCGCACGATCGCGCTGCTCGACGGCGTGCCGGCCGGCCGCGGCTACGGGTCGCGCGGGCTGCTCGAGGCGACGACGATCGCCGAGATCGACGTGATGGTGCTGCCCGCCGCTCGCGTCCGCGGCGTCGGCGCGGCCCTCGCCGACGACCTCATCGAGCGGATGCGCGAGCGCGGCGCGACGACGTTCCAGGCCTGGGTGGGCCATCGCTCCGGCCCCGGCCCGACGATCGCCCCACCGACGGGCTTCGGCGCCGTGCCCGCGGGCTCGTCCGAGGTGCGGCTGCTCGAGCGGCTCGGCTTCGGCCTCGAGCAGGTCGAGCGGATGAGCGAGCTGCGCCTCGACGCCGCCCGGGCCGCGCTCGACGCCCACCTCGACGACGCCCGGTCGCACGCGCTCCCCCGCTACCGGGTCGAGACGTGGGAGGGCCGCACGCCCACCGCTCGCGTCGCGTCGCTCGCGGCTCTGCACGCGCGCATGTCGGTCGACGCGCCCTCCGCCGACCTCGCGCACGAGCCCGAGGCGTGGGACGCGGAGCGCCTGCACCGCTACGAGTCGAGCCAGCTCGACGGCGGCCGCACGGTGCTGCGCGCGATCGCGATCGACGCATCCACCGACGCCGTCGTCGCCTTCACGACGCTCGTCGGGGCCGGCGGCGGCGCGCCCTGGTACCAGCACGACACGCTCGTGCACGGCGAGCACCGGGGCCACCGGCTCGGCATGCTCGTGAAGGCCGCGAACCTGCTCGCCCTCGCCGACCGCGAGCGGACGGCGATCGTGCGCACGTGGAACGCCGAGGAGAACCGACCGATGCTGCGCGTGAACGAGGCGCTCGGCTTCGCGCCCATCCGCAGCGAGGGCGTCTGGCAGCGGAAGGAGGCGACCCCATGAGCGACGGGCACACCGGCGGCCTCGAGCACCTCGAGATCGAGGCTCCCGCCGACGCCTTCGACGAGCCGGCGCTCTCGCGCATCGCGCGCTACGTCGCGACGGCGAACCGCGTGACGCAGGCGTTCTGGGGCGACGACTCGCACGACACGACGGTCGACGAGATCGTCGCGAGCCTGCGGCATCCCGACGACGAGATCGTGCGACGGTTCCTCGCCGTCGAGGACGGGCGCGACGTGGGACGGTCGATCGCGGCCATCAACCGCGAGGAGGGCGCATCCGTCGCCTACCTCTCGGCCTGGGTCGTGCCCGAGGAGCGCGGCCGCGGGCTGGGCCGGGCGATCGCCGAGCACATCGAGCGCATCGCGATCGAGCTCGGCGCCACCTCGCTGCAGGCGTGGATCGACCACCGCGCGCCCGTCGAGGGCGATGCGGCGATCGCGCCGGCGAGTGGCCACGGGGCGGTCGCCGCCGATGCGGCCGCGCGGCTCGCGGTGTCGATGGGCTACGCGCTCGAGCAGGTCGACCGCATCTCGGTGCTCGACGTCGCCGCGGTGCGGGCGACGCTCGAGCGAGACCGGGCGGATGCGCTGCAGCACGCAGGCGACGCGTACGACGTGCGCTCGTGGCCGGGCCGCACGCCGCCGGAGTTCGCCGACGGAATGGCGGCGCTCCACGCGCGCATGGTCACCGATGCGCCGAGCGCGGGGCTCGACGTCGACGACGAGTCGTGGGATGCCGCGCGGCTCGCGCGCATGGAGGAGGAGCTCGAGGAGGCCGGGCAGTCGATCCTGCAGGCGATCGCCGTGCACCGCGAGAGCGGTGGGGTCGTCGCGTTCACGGTGCTCGTGCTGCCGGCACCCGGGCGGCCCGCGTTCCAGGAGGACACGCTCGTGCACGCCGACCACCGCGGACACCGCCTGGGCATGCTCGTGAAGACCGAGAACCTGCTGCAGCTCGGCCGACTGCACCCCGACCGCGCGCGCGTCATCACGTGGAACGCCGAGGAGAACCGCCCGATGCTCGCGGTCAACGAGGCGCTCGGATTCGTGCCCATCGGTGCCGAGGGCGGCTGGCAGAAGCGACTCGGTCGAGCGGAAGCCACAGCAACCGCTGACACGATGGAGGCATGACCGACGCCCCCGCGCACGCTGCCCGCACTCCGACCACCGCGTCCCTCGACGGCCTCGCCGCCGAGCTGCGCTGGGCCGTCGACCGCGGGCTGACGCGCTCGCGCGCCTACCGCGAGCAGCAGCTCGACGGGCTCGTGCAGATGCTGCTGCAGCACGCGTCGCGGTGGGAGGCGGCGCTGAAGGCCGACCTCGGCAAGAGCGACATCGAGGCGCACCTGACCGAGATCGGCTTCGTCGTCGCCGAGGCCCGTGCAGCTCGCAAGAGCCTGCGCCGCTGGATGGCGCCCACGCGCGTCGCGGCGCCGCTCGCCCTGCAGCCCGCGACGGCGCGCACGATCGCCGAGCCGCTCGGCGCGACGCTCATCATCGCGCCCTGGAACTACCCGCTGCACCTCGCCCTCGCGCCGCTCGTCGGCGCGATCGCGGCTGGCAACGCGGCGGTCGTGAAGCCGAGCGAGGTCGCGCCCGCGACCTCGCGGCTGCTCGCCGAGCTCGCGCCCCGCCACCTCGACCAGCGATCGGTGCGGATCGTCGAGGGCGGCGTCGACGAGACGACGGCGCTGCTCGAACAGCGGTGGGACCTCATCTTCTACACCGGCAACGGCCGCATCGCGCGCGTCGTCGCAGCGGCCGCCGCGAAGCACCTGACGCCCACGGTGCTCGAGCTCGGCGGCAAGAGCCCCGTCTACGTGCACCGCTCCGCCGACATCCCGGCAGCCGCTCGCCGCATCGCATGGGGCAAGTGGATCAACGCCGGCCAGACGTGCGTCGCCCCCGACCACATCCGCGTCGACCGCGAGGTGGCGGTCGAGCTCGTCGAGCAGCTGCGGCTCGCGACGTCCGAGCAGCTCGGCGACGCTCGCACCTCGCCCGACTTCGCACGCATCGTCACCGAGCGGCACGTCGAGCGCCTGCGGGGCCTGCTCGACGGCGGCACGGTCGTCACCGGCGGCGAGGTGGATGCGGATGCGCGCTACGTCGCCCCGACCATCCTCACCGACGTCGACGAGTCGGCGGCGGTGATGCAGGAGGAGATCTTCGGGCCGATCCTGCCCGTGCTCCCCGTCGACGGCGTCGACGGCTTCGTCGAGGCGATGCGCGGCCGCGACAAGCCGCTCGCGCTCTACGTCTTCGCGCGCGACCGGGATGCGGTGCGACGCATCGAGCGGGAGACGTCGTCGGGCTCGCTCGGCATCAACGTCGCGGTCGCGCAGGTCGGCGCCGCGGGCCTGCCGTTCGGCGGCGTCGGCGAGAGCGGCTCGGGCGCGTACCACGGGCGGCACTCGTTCGAGGCGTTCAGCCACCGCAAGGCGGTGCTGTCGAAGTCGACGGCGATCGACACGCTGCGCATCATCTACCCGCCGTTCACCGAGCTGCGCGGCCGCATCGCGAAGCGCATCCTCGGCTGACGCCCGCTGATCGAGCCGCAGCCGGCGGAGCCGGCCGCGAGTCCCCGCTGATCGGGCCGCAGCCGGCGGAGCCGGCCGCGAGTCCCCGCTGATCGAGCCGCAGCCGGCGGAGCCGGCCGCGAGTCCCCGCTGATCGAGCCGCAGCCGGCGGAGCCGGCCGCGAGTCGAGATCACCGCTTCGGCGCGACGTGCTTTCCCGCCCACCGCACGAGCGGCTGCAGGTCCTCGACCGTGTCGAAGACCGTGTCGAGCAGCGCCGGCCCGCCGGCATCCGCCGGCTCGACGTGCCGCCTCGCGGTGAGCCACTTGTAGCGCAGCAGCTCGATGCGCGGATGCTGCGGGTCGACACCGCGCGGCGCCGTCTTCACGGCTTCGCCGCCCGGTTCGTAGCCCGCATCCCGCAGGTCGGCGACGATGCCCTCGAGCGCGGTCCCGGGCGCTGCCGCCTCGACGGCCGCGCGGTACGCCTTCGTGAACGTCGCGTCGCCGAAGAAGCCTCCGCCGAGCGAGACGCCGGTCGCGTCGAGGTTCACGAACCAGCCGATGCCCGGCGCGCGCTGCGCGAACAGCCCCTGCCGCGTCTTGTACGGCGTCTTGTCGTGGGCGAACCGCACGTCGCGGTAGGGCCGGTAGATCTTCACCGTGCTCGCGATCGGCTCGAGCTCCTCGGCGAGCGCCTCGAACGGCGCCTTCACGAACGTGTCGTAGCGATGCTTGTTGGCGAGCCACCAGGGCTTCTCGTTGTTGGGCTCGAGCTCGCGGTAGAACGCGAACGCCTCGTCACCGAATCCGTCGAATGCCATCCCTCGAGCCTACGACGACCGGCTCAGCGGTTGCCTGCGACCGCGATGCCCCGCGGCCGCCGCTGGCACCGCGGGCAGCGCGTCGACGAGCGGTTCGCCCATGCCTCGCGCACCATGATCGAGCCGCAGCGCGGGCACGGCTGCCCGCCCCGGCCGTACGCGTTCAGCGAGTGCGCGAAGTACCCGGCCTGGCCGTTCACGTTGACGTACTGCGCATCGAACGACGTGCCGCCCTCGGCGAGCGCGAGGTCGAGCACGTCGCGCACATCGGCGAGCAGCGCGAGCGCCCTCGACTGCGTGAGCCGCTCGCCCGGCGTCGCGTAGTGCAGCCGGCTGCGCCAGAGCGCCTCGTCGGCGTAGATGTTGCCGATGCCCGACACGAGCGTCTGGTCGAGCAGCGCCGCCTTCACGCCCTGGCGGCGCATGCGCAGGCGCCTCGCGACAGCGGATGCGTCGAAGGCGGGGTCGATCGGATCGAGCGCGATGTGCGCGGCGAGGTCGGGCACCCCGTCGGCGGTCGGTCGCACGGCGAGGCCGCCGAAGATCCGCTGATCGGCGAAGCGCACCTCGATCTGCCCGTGCTGCGGCTGGTCGAGCAGCAGTCGCACGCGCGTGTGCCGATCGGCGGCCGCGCCCGGCTCGCGCACGAGCAACTGGCCCGACATCCCCAGGTGCGCGAGCAGCGCATCCGTCGACACGGCACCCGTCGAGACCTCCGAAGTCAGCGGCTCGAGCGGCAGCCACAGGAACTTGCCGCGCCGGGCCGGCACGCCGAACGTGCGGCCGACGAGCGCGGCCTCGAAGCCCACGGGACCACCCGCGTGCCGGGCGACGGAGCGGGCGTCGAGCACCTCGACGCCGTCGATCCGCGCACCGGTGACCGCGGGCGCGAGGCCGGCGCGGACGACCTCGACCTCCGGCAGCTCCGGCACGTCAGGCCTGGAGGCTGTCGGCGGCGGTGAGCCTGCCGTGCGCGGCGAGCGCCGCGGCCATCTCAGCGACCTTCTTGCTCGTGCCCGAGCCCGCGGCGACCGCCTCGTCGTCGATCAGCACGGTCGCGCTGAAGGTGCGGGCATGGTCGGGACCGGTCGCGACCACCTCGTAGACGGGCGCGCCACGGCCCTGCGCGGCCGCGACCTCCTGCAGCGCGGTCTTCGGGTCGAGCGCGGCGCCGGTGCGGCCGGGGTCGTCGAGCAGCGGGCCGACGAGGCGGAGCACGAGGTCGGCGGATGCGCTGCGCCCGGCACTCAGGAAGGCGGCACCGAAGATGGCCTCCATCGTGTCGGCGAGGATCGACGCCTTGTCGGCACCGCCCGATGCCGCTTCGCCCTTGCCGAGCCGGATGTGCTGCCCGAGCCCGATCGAGCGGGCGACCTCGGCGAGCGCGACCGACGAGACGACGCCGGCACGGCGCTTCGCGAGCTCACCCTCGGTCGCGTCGGGGAAGCGTCGATAGAGCTCGATCGTGATCGCCTGGCCGAGCACGGAGTCGCCGAGGAACTCGAGGCGCTCGTTGTGCGGCGCGCCACCGTGCTCGTACGCCCACGACCGATGGGTGAGCGCCAACGACAGCAGCTCGGGGTCGATCTCGACCCCGAGCTGCTCGAGCAGTCGGTGCTCCGTCAACGGACGAAGATCAGACGTCAGCGACCTTGCGGCCCTTGTACTCCATGTACAGCGGCGTGCCGGCCGAGTCCTCGACGACCTTCGCGCGGTGCGGAAGGCTGTAGACGGTCTTGCCGCCCTCGATCGTCTTGACGAGCTTGGGCGCTTCGGCCTTCCACTGCGAACGGCGCGCACGGGTGTTGGACCGCGACATCTTCCTCTTGGGAACAGCCATTGCTCACTCCTTCTTCGACGCCGGGGCGTCATCTTCCGACGTGTCGTCGGTCACATCTCGGGCAAAACTTTGGAGCGCTGCCCACCGGGGATCGATGGTCTCCGTCGGGACGTATTCGGTGCCAGGCTCGAGCCGCTCCCCTGTCTCCGGATCCAGTCCAGAGCAGTCCGGCCTGTCGACCGGTTGGAACGGCAGCGCCAGCACGATCGCGTCCCTGACCACCGGAAGCAGGTCGACGGTTTCGTCGACCACCAGGTAGTCGGTTTCCGACGCACCAGCATACGCGAAGAGCTCGAGGAAGTCGACTTCGACGTCGAGGTCGAACTCGACGAGGCAGCGCGAGCACGTCGCGAGTGCGGTGACGAAGGCCTCGCCGGTCGCGAGGATGCCCTCGTGGACGCTCTCGAGTCGCACGTCGAGGTCGACGGGCTGCTCGGGCAGCACGGTCGCGAGTCCCTCGCCGACCTTCATGCCGAAGGGGGCGGTCAGCTCGGCGTCGCGCATCCGGCCCGGCTTCCGCACGATGTCGCGCACGGAGATCGTGAACGGGTGAGGGGTGGCCATGCCTCCAGTCTACGGGCCCGCACGCTGCGCCCCGACGCCGCCCCGCCTCGCTGGTCGAGCCGCGACTCCCCGCTGCCGGTCGAGCCGCTCCGCGCGCGCAGCGCGCTGAGCGATTCGAGACCACCCCGCCTCGCTGGTCGAGCCGCGCAGCGCGCTGAGCGAGTCGAGACCACCCCGCCTCGCTGGTCGAGCCGCTCCGCGCGCGCAGCGCGCTGAGCGAGTCGAGACCACGCCGGCCGGGAGCGGGCGTCGCTCAGGCCAGCGACAGCACGAACGACAGCACGAACCCCGCAGCGGTGCTCATCGCCACGGCCGGCCCACCGTGCTCGTACGCCTCCGGCATCAGCGTGTCGGCGAGCGATGCGATGACCGCGCCGGCGGCGAAGGCGAGCGGCAGCGAGATGGTCGCCTCGTCGACCACGGCGAGCGGTCCGGCGCCCACCACCACGGCCCCGACGAGCAGCACCGCGCAGATCGACCAGAGTCCCAGGATCTTGCGCCGCGACATCCCCTGCGTCCGCATCGACGACGCACCCACGAGCGCTTCGGGGAGGTTCGACACGAAGATCGCGGCGAGCAGGGCGAGGCCGCCCGTGCCCTCGCCGAGCGAGACCCCCATTGCCACGTTCTCCGGCACCCCGTCGAGCGTCACCGCCGCGAGCAGCGCCAGCCCCGCCGCGCCGCGGGTGGTCGCCTTCGTCGCGCTGCGGTCGGAGGCGGCCGCATCGGTGTCGAGCTTCGCGCTCCCCTGATGCTCGTCCGCCGGAGTGCCCTTGCCCGGCTGCGCCGCCCGGTTGAGCAGGGCGCTCAGCACCGTGAAGACCAGCGCGCCGGCGAAGAGGCCGATCGCCGCGCGCCAGATGCCGCCCTTCTCGAAGGCGTCCTCGAAGAGCTCGAAGGCGAGCGCCGTGATGAGCGCACCGGCCGCGAACGACAGCAGCACGGCGAGGAGCCGCTTCGGCAGGTCGAAGCGGATGCCGATCAGCGCGCCGATGATGAGCGCGCTCGAGGCCACGACGCCGAAGATCAGGGACTGCCCCATGCGCAGAGCGTACGTCCGCACGCGTCCCCCTGGGGGACAGATCAGTGCTCACCGCCTCCGCCGGGAGGAGCCCCGGCGCGGCGCGTCCAGATTCGCTGAGGAATCGTGCCGTCGCGGTGCCATGATGCACTCGTGCCAACGTCGCGCGCCGTACCCATCGCCCTCATCGGCTGGCTCGTGTGCGTCGAGCTCACGAGCGGCGTGCTGCAGGGCTGGTACGTCACCCTCACGCCCGACATCGCCCGACACCTCTCGGTCACCGACGCCGACGTCAACTGGTTCGAGGCGGGCCAGCTGCTGCTGTCGGCGCTCATGGTGCCGGTGCTCGCGAAGCTCGGCGACATGCACGGCCACAAGCGGATGCTGCTGGTCGCGACCGCGCTCACGGCCGGCGCGAGCTGGTGGATGGCCTTCGCAGGCGACTTCTGGAGCTACCTCATCGCCTTCTCGCTGCAGGGCGCCTACGCCGTGTGGCTGCCGCTCGAGGTCGCGCTCATCTTCGACCGCGGCCGCCGCACGGGCGCCGCGCCCTCCACGACGCGCCGCGCTGCCGGCCTGCTCGTCATCGCGCTCGAGGCCGGTGCGATCCTCGGCGCGCTCGGCTCGGCCGTCGCCCTCGGCGCGTTCGGCGAGGCGATGGCGCCGACGCTCATGGTGCCGGCGGCGATGGTCACGCTCACGTTCTTCGCGATCCTGTGGGGCGTGCCCGAGTCCGAGCCGCTCCCCGGCCGCAGCCTCGACGCGGGCGGCTTCGTGCTGCTCGCCCTGTCGCTGCTCACGATCACGTCGGGCCTCACGTTCCTCAAGATCGGCGGTGCGGATGCGTGGTGGGGCTGGGCGGTCATGCTCGTCGGCGTCGCCCTGCTGCTGCCCTTCGGCCGCTGGGTGCTCGGCAAGGACGACCCGGCGATCGACCTGCGCGTCATGCGGCGCCCGGAGATGTGGCCCGTGCAGCTCACCGCGGGCCTCGTCGGCGTCAGCCTGCTCGGCGCGCAGACGCCGCTCGCGACCTACGCCGGCACCGACCCGTCGCTCGGCTACGGCCTCGGCCTCGACGCCTCCGGCCGGTCGATCCTCATCGGCGTGTACCTGCTCTCGCTCATCGTCGGCGCCGCCGCGCTCGCCGTGCTGTCGTCGCGCATCCGCCCCCGGCTCCTGCTCATCGTCGCCGCGACCCTCGTCGGCGTGGGCTACCTGCTGCTCGTGCCCTTCCACCTCGAGGTCTGGCAGGTCTTCGCGTGCATGGCGATCGCGGGCGTCGGCTCCGGCGCGCTCGTCGGCGCGCTGCCCGCCGCGGCCGCCGCCGCCGCGCCCCGCGGCCAGACCGGCGTCGCGACGGCGATGACGAACACGACGAAGACGATCGGCGGCTCGTTCGCGTCGTCGATCTTCGCGATCGTGCTGGCGATCGGCGCGATCGGCACCGCCGCGAGCATCGGCGGCTACATCGTCGTCTGGATCGTCTGCGGCGTCACCGCGCTCGTCGCCGCCGTCGGCCTCATCGCCGTGCCGCGGCTCGCGTTCGCCGACCCCGAGCCCGTGCCCGACGCGACGCCCGCGACCGCCGAGCGCTGACCGCTGACCGCTGACCGCTGAGCCGGCTCAGTCCTTCGCGACGAGCGGGCCTCGGTGCACCATCCACGGGTGCGTCTGCGCGACGGGCTTGATGATCGTCTCGTCGACCGACACGTGGCCGGGGAGCGCGAGGATGTCGGTCATCACGCGCGCGACGTCGTCGGCCGACAGCGGGTCCTGCACGTCCTTGTAGACGGCGTCGGCCTTCGCCTGGTCGCCCTCGAAGCGCACGAGCGAGAACTCCTCGGTCCAGACCATTCCGGGCGCGACCTCCATGACGCGGATCGGCTCGCCGTGCAGCTCGAGCCGCAGCACGTCGACGAGCTGCTTCTCGGCCGACTTCGCGGCGTTGTAGCCCGAGCCGCCGGCATACGCGACGGTCGCGGCGATCGACGTGACGACCATGATCTCGGCGTAGCCGCCCGGCGCATCCCCGGACGGATTCGTCGACGCCCGCAGGTGCGGCAGCACCGCGTCGATGACGCGCTTCGCGGCGATGACGTTCGACTCGAACATCCACCGCCAGTCCTCGATCGTCGTCTCGGCGAGGTGCGCAGAGCCCTTCGCGCCGCCCGCGACCTGCACGAGGCTGGTCGGCCGGAACGCCGCCGCAGCCTGCTCGAGCCGCGCGACGTCGCCCTCGTCGGTGAGGTCGGCGGCGAGCACCTCGCAGCCGATGTCGGCCGCGAGCGCCTCGAGCCGCTCCGCGCGCCGCGCGACGGCCAGCACCTGCCAGCCGCGCGCGACGGCCTGCCTGGCCACCGCCTCCCCGATCCCGCTCGACGCACCCGTGACGATGATCCGCTTCTCGCTCATGCCGCCATGCAAGCACCGGATGCGCCGTGCGCGCCAATCGCGCTCTGTTACGCCGTGCGTCGTCGTCGCTGGCGACGCAGGCGCAACCGCTGCACGCTGGGTCGAGACCACCGCCCGCTGAAGCCGAGGAGGCGCACCATGAGCGACTGGAAGTTCGAGACCCTGCAGGTCCACGCGGGTGCGAAGCCCGACCCGACGACGAATGCGCGCATCACGCCCGTCTACCGCACCACCTCGTACGTGTTCGACAACGCCGATCACGCCGCGCGGCTGTTCGGCCTCGCCGAGTTCGGCAACATCTACTCGCGCATCATGAACCCGACGAACGACGTCGTCGAGCAGCGGCTCGCGGCCCTCGAGGGCGGCTCCGCGGCCCTGCTCGTCGCATCCGGGCAGGCGGCGACGACCTACGCGATCCTCAACATCGCGGGGGCCGGCGACCACATCGTGTCGTCGTCGTCGATCTACGGCGGCACCTACAACCTCTTCAGCTTCACCCTCCAGCGCCTGGGCATCGACGTGACGTTCGTCGAGGATCAGGACGACCTCGACGAGTGGCGCCGCGCGATCCGCCCGAACACGAAGCTCCTGTTCGCCGAGACGATCGGCAACCCGCGCATCAACCTGCTCGACATCGCGGGCGTCTCGGGCGTCGCCCACGACGCGGGGCTCCCGCTCGTCGTCGACAACACGATCGCGACCCCCTACCTCATCCGCCCGCTCGAGCACGGCGCCGACATCGTCGTCCACTCGGCGACGAAGTTCCTCGGCGGGCACGGCTCGGTCGTCGCGGGCGCGATCGTCGACGGCGGCCGCTTCGAGTGGTCGAAGTCGGACAAGTTCCCGGGCCTCACGCAGCCCGACGAGTCGTACCACGGCGTCACGTTCGCCGAGGCGCTCGGCGACCAGATCGCCTACATCATCAAGGCGCGCGTGACCCTGCTGCGCGACGTCGGCGCCTCCTCCTCCCCCGACACGGCCTGGCAGCTGCTGCAGGGCATCGAGACGCTCTCGCTGCGGCTCGACCGGCACGTCGCCAACGCGACCGCGGTCGCGCAGTTCCTCGAGTCGCACCCGCAGGTCGCGGCCGTGCACTACGCGGGACTGCCGTCGAGCCCGTGGCACGAGCGCGGCAAGCAGATCGCGCCGCGAGGCACGGGTGCCGTGCTCTCGTTCGAGCTCGTCGGCGGCGTCGAGGCCGGCAAGGCGCTCGTCGAGTCGCTGCAGCTGTTCAGCCACCTCGCCAACATCGGCGACGTGCGCTCGCTCGTGATCCACCCCGCCTCGACGACGCACGCGCAGCTGAGCCCCGAGCAGCAGCTCACGGCCGGCGTCACCCCAGGCCTCGTGCGGCTCTCGGTCGGCATCGAGCACGCCGACGACCTCATCGCCGACCTCGGTGCCGGGCTCGAGGCGGCGGCCCAGAAGGCGGCGGCGCTCGAGGCCGCAGCGGCCTGACGAGAGGGCGGGCACCCGTGGACTGGCAGCTGAGCGACGACGTGCAGCCTGCCTCCAGGGTGCCCGCCTCGCGACTCGACGAGGCGCTCCCCTTCGGCGACGGCGGCAAGTCCAGGCCCGTGCCCGTCACGGGCGCCTGGCGCCCGGGCGACGACCCCGGCGACCGCCGCTTCGCGCGCATCGGCGACATCGACGTCGAGGCGGGCGGCACGGTCACGGATGCGGTGCTCGCGTTCGAGACGTGGGGCCGGCTCAACGAGGCGCGCGACAACGCCGTGCTCATCGCCCACGCCCTCACGGGCGACAGCCACGTGCGCGGCGACGCCGGTCCGGGCCACGCCACCGCCGGCTGGTGGGGCGACGTCGTCGGTCCCGGCCTCGCGATCGACACCGACCGGCACTTCGTCGTCGCCCCCAACATGCTCGGCGGCTGCCAGGGATCGACCGGTCCCGCGTCGCTCGCCGCGGACGGCGTCGAGTGGGGCTCGCGCTTCCCGCGCGTGACGATCCGCGACCAGGTCGAGGCGCAGCGCCGGCTCGCCGATCGGCTCGGCATCGCGCGCTGGCGTGCCGTCGTCGGCGGCTCGATGGGCGGGATGCACGCGCTCGAGTGGGCGATCGCGCATCCCGAGCGCGTCGGGAGCGCCGCGCTGCTCGCCTCGAACGCCGCGACGAGCGCCGACCAGATCGCCCAGAACTCGCTGCAGATCGAGGCCGTCACGACCGATCCCGGCTGGTTGGGCGGCGACTTCTACGACCTGCCGGGCCACGCGGGCCCCGCTCGGGGCCTCGCCCTCGCGCGCCGGATGGCGATGCTCGGCTACCGCTCGCAGCACGAGCTCAACGAGCGCTTCCGCCGCGAGTGGCAGTCGAGCGTCGACCCGCTCGCGGGCGGCCGGTTCCAGGTCGAGTCCTACCTCGACGTGCACGGCAACCGCTTCACCCGCAGGTTCGACGCGGGCTCCTACGTGCGGCTCGTCGACGCCATGTCGACGCACGACGTCGGCCGCGCGCGCGGCGGCGTGGAGGCCGCGCTCGAGCGCGTCACGTCACCGGTGCTCGTCGTCGGGATCTCGAGCGACCGGCTCTTCCCCGTCGCCGATCAGCAGCGGCTCGCCGCGGGGCTGCCGTCGAGCGTCTCCGGTGCCGAGCCGGTCGTGCTCGAGAGCGGCTTCGGCCACGACGGGTTCCTGATCGAGACCGCCCGCGTCGGCGACCTGCTGGCGCCGCTCCTCGCCTGAGACGGCGAAGGGGCCGCGGCGCGCGGCGCGCACCAGCATCACGACCGCGCCGACGAGGATCGCGACGTGCAGCAGGTTGCGCACGGTCAGCAGCAGCACCGCCCCGGGGTCGCCCACCACGAGCCAGTCGTAGGTCCACGGGAACTGCAACTGGGTCGCGAGCGACACCGCACCGATCGCGCCGACGCCGATCCAGTGGCGCCTCGCGCCCAGCTCCGCGAGCAGGAGCGCCGGCACCGTGAGCCACAGCACGAACTGCGGCGAGCCGACCTTGTTCGTGACGATCATCGACGCGACGAGCGCGACCGCGAGCCACACGACCGCCTCTCGCCCGTGGGAGCGGCGCACCGCGAGCACCCCGATCGCGCACAGCAGCAGCACGGCGCCGACGAGCACCGGGGTCGCGAGCCTCGCGACCATCCCGACGCCGTCGCTGTCGACCTGGTAGGTCCAGATCTCGCGGTCGAAGTAGACGTGCGCCTGATCGCCGCCGATGAGCCACATGTAGGGCGTCGCCGCGACCGCCTCGATCTGCAGCCCGCGGTCCTCCTGCTGCGTGAGGAACGACAGCGCGTGCTCCGAGCCGAGCAGCAGCGCGACCGCGAGCACCGCGACCGAGACTGCGGCGCCGGCGGCGAGCACCCGCAGCCGCTCGCGCCGCGCGATGAGCAGCGCGAGGTAGAGCACGCCCGGCCACACCTTCATCCAGGCAGCGGCCGTGAACGCGGCGGCCGCGATCCCCGGGCGACCGCGCCGCAGCACCGCGATGCCGATGATCGACACCGCGACCGCGACGGTGTCGATGCGCGCGAGCGCGACCGGACCGAGCGCGAGCTGCAGCGCGAGCCACGTGCCCGCGAGCACGTGCCCGCGCGGCACCGTGAGCAGCAGCCGGAACGCGACCGCGTCGAGCGCGGTGACCAGCAGCATCCACACGAGCGGCAGCGCCTCGGTGCCGAGCACGTTCGAGACCAGGATGGGCGCCCACGCGAGCAGCGGGTAGACCCACGGCACGTCGATGCCCAGCCACTCGCCCAGCTCGCCCTGCTCGACCCACGACGGGTAGACGAAGAGCACGTCGCCGTAGGCGTCCGAGACGCTCGGCACGTTGAGGATCGCGAGCAGGGCATGCACGCCGCCGAACGCGAGCCACGCCCACGCGCGGTCGCGCGTCAGAAGAGCCTCCTCGTGGCGTCGCGCACCTCGCCGACCAGCTCCTCGATGATGTCCTCGAGGAACAGCAGCCCGGTCGTCTCGCCGTTCGCGTCGAAGGATCGCGCGATGTGGGCGCCCGTCGATCGCATGAGCGCGAGCGCGTCCTCCACCTCCGCGTCCTGGTAGATCGAGGCGAGCAGGCGGATGCGCTTGGCCGGCACCGGCTGGTCGACGGCCTCGTCGTCGGCCCCGAGCACGTCCTTGATGTGCACGTAGCCGTTCGGGTTGCCGTCGGCATCGGAGATGACGTAGCGCGAGAAGCCGCGCTCGCGCACGGCCTGCTCGAGGTCGGCGGGCGTCGCGCCGAACGGCAGCGCCACGATCTCCGACAGCGGCAGCGCCACGTCGCGCACGCGCCGCTCGGTGAACTCGAACGTGCGCGAGATCGCGCCCGTGGGGTCGAACAGCAGCCCCTCGCGCTTCGAGGTCTCGACGATCGTCTCGACCTCGTCGATCGTGAAGGCGCTCGCGGCCTCGTCGACCGGCTCCACCCGGAACAGCCGCAGCACGCCGTTCGCGACCGCGTTCATCGCCCAGATGACGGGCCGGAAGACGCGCGAGATGAGCACGAGCGGCGGCGCGAGCAGCAGCACCGCCCGGTCGGGCACCGAGAACGCGGCGTTCTTCGGCACCATCTCGCCGAGCACGACGTGCAGGTACGTGACGAGCAGCAGCGCGATGACGAACGCGACGACCGAGACGACCTCCGGGGCGAGCCCGGTCCACGAGAGCGGTCCCTCGAGCAGGTGGTGGATCGCCGGCTCAGAGACGTTGAGGATGAGCAGCGAGCAGACCGTGATGCCGAGCTGACACATGGCCAGCATGAGCGAGACGTGCTCCATCGCCCACAGCGCGAGCTTCGCGGCGCGGTTGCCGCGGTCGGCGAGCGGCTCCACCTGGCTGCGGCGGGCCGAGATGACGGCGAACTCCGCGCCGACGAAGAAGGCGTTCGCGATCAGCAGGATGACGAGCCACATGATGCCGAGCCAGTCGTTCATCGTGCCTCCTCCTGTGCATCGGTCTGCTCGACGAACCGCACGCGGTCCACGCGACGGCCGTCGATGCGCTCGACGCGCAGCGAGCCGCCCGCGACGGGCACGCTGTCGCCGACGACCGGCACGGTGCCGAGCTCGGCCATGATGAAGCCGCCGATGGTCTCGTACGGCCCGTCCTCCGGCACCTCGACGAGCGCGCGCTCGCGCAGCTCGTCGGGGCGGAAGGAGCCGGGGAACGTCACCCAGCCGGGTCCGCGCACGACCTCCACGTGCATCCGGTCGTGCTCGTCCGAGACCTCGCCGACGACCTCCTCGACCAGGTCCTCGAGGGTCGTGATGCCGGCGGTGCCGCCGTACTCGTCGACGACGATCGCCATCTGGTAGCCGCGCTCCTTGAGGTCGCGCAGCAGCGCGTCGAGCTTGACCGACTCGGGCACGCGGTGCGGCTCCTCGGCGATCGCGGCGATGGGCACGTCGGCGCGCCGGTCGCGCGGCACCGAGATGGCCTGCTTGATGTGAGCGATGCCCAGCACGTCGTCGAGGTCGTCGTCGTAGACCGGGAAGCGGCTCAGGCCCGTGGCGTGGGCGAGCGCGACGAGGTCGGCGACGGATGCGGAGCGCTCGAGGGCCTGCACGCGCGGCCTCGGCGTCATGACGTCGCCGGCGCTCAGCTCCGAGAAGCGGAGCGTGCGCGAGAGGAGCGTCGCTGCCCCGGCGTCGAGCGCTCCCTCCATGGCGCTGCGGCGCACGAGGGTCGAGAGCTCCTCGGCGGTGCGGGCGCCCGAGAGCTCCTCCTTGGGCTCGAGCCCGATGGAGCGGAGGATGCCGTTGGCCGAGCCGTTGAGGGCGAGCACCGCGGGCTTGAACACCGCGGTGAACGCGCGCTGGAACGGCGTGACCGCGATCGCGGTGCCGAGCGGCTTCGCGAGCGCGAAGTTCTTCGGCACGAGCTCGCCGACGATCATCGACAGGATCGTCGCGCCGGTCATGGCGATGACGCTCGAGAGCGGCGCCGCGAAGCCCTCCGGCACGCCCCACGAGACGAGCACGGGCGTGAGCAGGCGCGAGATCGCCGGCTCCATCGTGTAGCCCGTGAGGAGCGTCGTGAGGGTGATGCCGAGCTGCGCGCTCGAGAGGTGCGTCGAGGTCTGCCGGAGCGCCTTGATGGTGCCCTCGAGGCGGCCCTCGCCGCGCTCCTTGCGCGCCTCGAGCTCTGCGCGGTTGAGGTTGACGAGCGCGAACTCGCTCGCGACGAACAGGCCGGTTCCGATGGTCAGGACGATGCCGGTGGCGATCAGCAGCAGGTCCATCAGTCGATCGGTTCCGGCTCGGGACTATGACTGGAGTCGTCGTTCACCAGAGCATCGTAGCGGGCGCTGCCTCGAGCGCTCCCGTGTCGTGGCCCGGAGTCCGGCCCGGGTTCGAGCCCGCGATCACCACGAGACCGGCAGCGCCTTGCCCTCCTCGTAGCCGGCCGCCGACTGCACCCCGACGCGCGCGCGCTCGCGGAACGTCGGCACGCTGTCGGCGCCCGCGTACGTGAACGACGAGCGCACGCCCGCGGTGATCATGTCGACGAGGTCCTCGACGCTCGGACGCTGCGGGTCGAGGAGGATCGTCGACGACGAGATGCCCTCGGCGAAGAGGCGCTTGCGGGCGAGCTCGTACGGGTCGAGCCCGCCGAAGCGGCCCTCGACGGCCTTCGTCGAGGCCATGCCCCACGACTCCTTGAAGAGCCTGCCCTGCGCATCCCGCTGCAGCCGCCCCGGCGCCTCGATCGTCCCCGCGAACCACGAGCCGATCATGGCGCTCGAGGCACCGGCCGCGAGGGCGAGCGCGACGTCGCGCGGGTACCGCACGCCGCCGTCGGCCCACACGCGCGCGCCGAGCTCGATCGCGGTCGAGGAGGCCTCGAGCACCGCCGAGAACTGCGGCCTGCCGACCGCCGTCATCATGCGCGTCGTGCACATGGCACCCGGACCCACACCGACCTTGACGATCGACGCGCCCGCGGCGACGAGGTCGCGCACCCCGTCGGCCGCGACGACGTTCCCCGCGGCGACCGGGAGCCGGTCGCCGATCGCAGCGCGCACCGACTCGATCGCCCGCAGCATGCCCTCCTGGTGCCCGTGCGCGGTGTCGACGACGATGACGTCGGCGCCCGCGTCGACGAGCGCGCGAGCCTTCGCCCCCGGGTCGCCGTTGATGCCCACGGCCGCGGCGACGCTCAACCGGCCGCCGCCGTCGAGCGCCGGCACGTACAGGTCGGCGCGCAGGGCGCCGAGCCGCGACGCGATGCCGACGCAGCGGCCGCCGTCGACGACGGGCGCGACGTCGACGCCCTCGCGCTCGAGCGACGCGAACATGGCGCGACCGTCGGCGACGTCCTCGAGCGACAGCACGGGCAGCTGCGAGTGCAGCAGGTCGCCGAGCCTCGCGTCCGGGAGCGCGGAGGCGAGCCGCTCCGCCGGGATGGCGCCGAGCAGCGCGCCGTCGGCGTCCTCGACCACGACGCAGTGCCCCGGGATCGCGGGCACGCGCTCGAGCACGGCCTGCACGACGTCGTCGGGCGACGCGCGGTGCGGCGACTCGAGCGCGATCGGCTGCGCCTTCACCCACGCGATCGAGCGGCAGGTCTCGTCGATCGGCGGGTCCTGCGTGAGCACGGCGAGCGCGCCGCGCCTCGCGAGCGCCGCCGACATGCGCGGCCCCGTGACCGAGCTCATGTTCGCCGCGACGATCGGCAGCGTCGCGGTCGTGCCGTCGTCCGGCGAGAGGTCGACGTCCATCCTCGACCGCACGTCGCTGCGGCTGGGCACGAGGAACACGTCGGAGTAGGTGAGGTCGTGCTCCGGGACGTCGCCGATGAATCGCATGCTGCAACGCTACGCGGCGCACGGACCCGCTCGGCGCGTCAGTCCTTCGCCTGGCCCCAGTCGCCGACGACAGCGGTCTGCACGGGGAACTCGATCGGGAAGTCGCCGAAGAGCGTGCGGCCCGCGAGTGCGGCGGCCGCGCGCACGGCCTCCGCCACCTCGTGGGCGCGCGCCTCGGGCGCCTGCACGATGACCTCGTCGTGCAGGAAGCACACGAGCGCCGCGCCCTCGACGTCGCGGATCGCCCGGCGCACGCCCGCCATCCACGCGAGCGCCCACTCGGCGGCGGTGCCCTGCACGACGAAGTTGCGCGTGAAGCGGCCCCACGCGCGCGCCTGCCGGCCGCCGTGCTCGTCGTCGCGCCAGCGCGGCGGCAGCGGCGACGTGCGGCCGAGCCACGTGCGCACGCGCTCGCGCCGCTCCCCCGCCCTCGCGGCAGCCTCGACCGTCGCCATCGCCCGCGGGTAGGCGCGGCCGAGCCGGGGCAGCACGACCGCCGACTCGCCCGTCGTCCCGCCGTAGAGCGCGCCGAGCATGCCGAGCTTCGCGTGGGTGCGGGTGTCGACCACGCCGCGGTCGACGAGCGCCTGGTAGAGGTCGGCGCCGCGACCGGCCTCGGCGAGCGCCTCGTCGCGCGCGAGGGCGGCGAGCGCTCGCGGCTCGAGCTGCGCGGCGTCGGCCACCACGAGCCGCATGCCGGGCTCCGCGGCGATGGCGCCGCGGATCTGTCGCGCGATCTGCATCGCGCCGGAGCCCTCGGTCGCCCAGCGGCCCGTGACGACGCCGCCGGGCACGTACTCGATCGCCATGCGGCAGCGGCCGCGCTCGTCGACGCGCGCCCACCGCTGCGCCCACGACCAGCCGTTCGCGGTGTGGAGGCGAGCCATCCGCTTGTAGGCCGTGAGCGGCTCGATCGCGGGGTGGTCGTGCTCGCGCAGCTCCCAGCGGGCGGTCGAAGCGACGTCGACCCCCGCTCGCCGCAGCGCGCGCAGCACCTCCTGCGGCGAGTCGGGGTTGAGCGAGGGGTCGCCGAGCGCCGCCCGCACCTCGACCGCGAGCGCCTCCATGCGGCTCGGCCGACCGCTCGGGCTGTGCACGGCGCGCTCCCCGAGCGCCTCGGTGAGCAGCGCGTCGTGCCGGTCGCGGTCGAACGGGAGCCCCTCGCGGCTCAGCTCGACCGCGAGCACCGCGCCCATCGACTCGGCGGCCGCGAGCATCGCGAGCCCGGCGTCGTCGCCGATCGCCGCCTCCTGCCGCTGCAGCTGCTCGGCGAGCGCGTCGAGCGGCTCGGGCTCCGGTGCGAGCGAGAAGAGCCCCTCGGCCTCGGTGCGCAGCGACCTCGACCATCGCTCCTCGAGCGGCAGCGAGCGGGCGTCGACGAGGATGCGGTGCACGAGCCGCGCATCGCGCACCCGGTCGATCGGCACGCCGGCGTCGAGCAGCGCTGGGGCCGCGGCCTTCGCGTCCTGCCAGACGATCCGCGCGCCGGGTCGGCGCAGGCGGTCGTCGTCGCCGACCCGCGCCGCGTCGTGCTCGCGAACGTCGACCGCTCGACCGTGCTCGAGCGTGGCGACGGCGATCCGCGACCCGCGCTCGAGCGGCACGACGCCGAGGTCGGCCCGGACGGCGTCGGCGCGGACGGCGTCGGCTGGGGTGTCGTCCACATCCGCGACACTAATCTGCGCCTCCCACACGCGCAGACCGCCTCGGATGCGGCACGATAGGTGCTGGTCGCGATGGCAGCGCAAGTGGTGGTGCTCAACGCGACGCTCGAGCCGATCGGCGTCGCGTCGCTGCAGCGCGCGGTCGCCTTCGTCGTCAAGGAGCGCGCGCAGATCATGCTCGCCGCCGACGGCACGATCCGGTCGAACTCGCTCGAGCTCCCGGTGCCGCGCGTCGTGGTGTTCAACGACTACGTGCAGATCCCCCACACCCGGCTCTACGCGCCTGTGCCGTGGAGCCGCAAGGGCGTGCTCGACCGCGACCGCCGGCGCTGCGCGTACTGCCGAGGCCCGGGCGCGACGATCGACCACATCCAGCCGGCATCGCGCGGCGGCCCGTCGACATGGCTCAACACCATCACCGCGTGCGTCGCCTGCAACGGGCGGAAGGGCGACCGCACGCCCTCGGAGGCCGGCATGCCGCTGCGCTTCGAGCCGCGCGTCGTCTGGCGGCGCGAGGTGATGCTGCTCGCGGTGCAGGCGGCCGGCGTCGACCTCGCCGAGCTCGGCCTCACGCACTGAGCCGCCGCCGCGCGCCACTATGCTGGAGGGTGATGTCGCCGCGGACTGCCTGCGGCATGCCAGAAGACTTCGGAAGAGGCGATCGATACCGTGTCCAGCCCGTCGGACGACAACGACTTCGGAGCGAACGAGTGGCTCGTCGAGGAGCAGTACCAGCTCTTCGTCAAGGACAAGGCGTCCGTCGCCCAGTCGTGGTGGCCCATCCTCGAGCGGTACGCCGCCCAGCGCTCGTCCGGCGAGGCGACGACGAGCATGAGCACGTCGCCGAAGTCGGCGACGCCGCCCGCGCAGAAGGCTGAGCAGCCCGCGAAGGGCGAGCAGCCGGCGCCGAAGGCCGAGCAGAGCGCGCCGAAGCACGCCGCGCCCGCCAAGCCGGCGCAGGCGCCGAAGCGGCCGACGCCGCCCCGCGCTCCGGCGCGCGCCGAGTCGCGCCCCGACGGGCCCGTCGACTCCGGCGAGGCCCAGCACGCGCAGGACGCGCCGCAGGAGAGCACCAAGGGCCAGTCCGACACCCCCGCGCCGGCCCGGGCCGACGGCGCGATCGTCGCGCGCACCACGGCGCAGGCAGCGCGACCCACGCCGGTGCCCGCCGACGCTCCCGCCGCCGCGGCGAAGCAGGCCGCGAAGGCAGAGCAGGTTCAAGCCCCGGCCGAGCAGCCCGTCGTGACGACGCTGCGCGGCATGCCGAAGACGCTCGCCGCCAACATGGACAAGTCGCTCGCCGTCCCGACGGCCACGAGCGTGCGCACCGTGCCGGCGAAGCTCATGATCGATCAGCGCATCGTCATCAACAACCACCTCCGCCGCACGCGCGGCGGCAAGGTCTCGTTCACGCACATCATCGGCTACGCGCTCGTGCAGGCGCTCAAGCTCTTCCCGAGCCAGAACGTCTACTACGACGAGATCGACGGCAAGCCCTCGCTCGTCGCACCGCCGCACATCAACCTCGGCATCGCGATCGACATGCCGAAGCCCGACGGCACGCGAGCGCTGCTCGTGCCGAGCATCAAGGCGTGCGAGTCGATGGACTTCTCGGAGTTCGTGGCCGCCTACGAGGCGATCGTCAAGAAGGCGCGCGCGAACAAGCTCGACGCCGGCGACTTCGCCGGCACGACGATCTCGCTCACCAACCCCGGCGGCATCGGCACCGTGCACTCGGTGCCGCGCCTCATGCAGGGCCAGGGCTGCATCATCGGCGTCGGCGCGCTCGACTACCCGGCCGAGTTCACGGGCTCGAGCCCGGAGCGCCTCTCCGAGGCGGGCATCGGCAAGACCGTCACGATGACGTCCACCTACGACCACCGCGTGATCCAGGGCGCCGGCTCCGGCGAGTTCCTGAAGATCGTGCAGGGCCTGCTGATGGGCGAGCAGGACTTCTACCGCGGCATCTTCGCCGACCTGCGCATCCCGTACGAGCCCATCAAGTGGGCGACGGATGTCTCGGTGCGGGCGGCCGACGAGCTCTCGAAGCAGACGCGCGTCACGCAGCTCATCAACTCGTTCCGCGTGCGCGGCCACCTGATGGCCGACATCGACCCGCTCGAGTACGTGCAGCGCACGCACCCCGACCTCGAGATCGAGCAGCACGGGCTCTCGTTCTGGGACCTCGACCGCGAGTTCGTCACCGGCGGCTTCGGCGGCAAGCGCTCCGCGCTGCTGCGCGACATCCTCGGCGTGCTCCGCGACTCGTACTGCCGCACGACCGGCATCGAGTACATGCACATCGCCGACCCGGCGCAGCGCCAGTGGTTCCAGAGCCACCTCGAGGTGCCGTACGTCAAGCCCACGCACGACGAGCAGATGCGCATCCTGCGCAAGCTCAACGAGGCCGAGGCGTTCGAGACGTTCCTGCAGACGAAGTACGTCGGCCAGAAGCGCTTCTCGCTCGAGGGCGCCGAGTCGATGATCGCCTTCCTCGACGCGCTCCTCACGGGCTCCGCCTCGGCGGGCCTCGACGAGGTCGCGATCGGCATGCCGCACCGCGGCCGCCTCAACGTGCTCACGTCGATCGCCGGCAAGACCTACGGCCAGGTGTTCCAGGAGTTCGAGGGCGCTGCCGTCTTCCAGGGCTCCGGCGACGTCAAGTACCACCTCGGCAACGCGGGCGAGTTCACCGCGGCCGACGGCTCGACCGTCCCCGTGTACCTCGCGGCCAACCCCTCGCACCTCGAGGCCGTCAACGGCGTGCTCGAGGGCATCGTGCGGGCGAAGCAGGACCGGATCGGCAACGGCGAGGCCTCGGTGCTGCCCGTGCTCGTGCACGGCGACGCCGCGATGGCCGGCCAGGGCGTCGTGTTCGAGACGCACCAGCTCTCGCAGCTGCGCGCCTACAAGACCGGCGGCACGATCCACCTGGTCGTGAACAACCAGGTCGGCTTCACGACTCCCCCGACCGAGTCGCGCTCGTCGACCTACGCGACCGACGTCGCGAAGGCGATCCACGCGCCCGTGCTGCACGTGAACGGCGACGACCCCGAGGCCGTCGTGCGGGTGGCGGAGCTCGCGTTCCAGTACCGCCAGGAGTTCAAGCGCGACATCGTCATCGACCTCATCTGCTACCGCCGTCGCGGGCACAACGAGGGCGACGACCCGACCATGACGCAGCCGCTCATGTACTCGCTCATCGAGGCGAAGCGCTCCGTCCGCACCCTCTACGCCGAGAACCTCGTCGGCCGCGGTGACATCACCGAGGAGGAGTACCAGGCGGCGCAGGCCGACTTCCAGGGCAAGCTCGAGCAGGCCTTCATGGAGACGCACGCCGCGGCGACGGGCTCGATGCCCGTGGTCGCCGCGCAGCGCGAGCCCGCGGTGAGCGAGCCCGACTCGACCGGCGTCGATGCCTCCGTCATCGAGGCCATCGGCGACGCCCACGGCAACCCGCCCGAGGGCTTCCAGGTGCACCCGAAGGTCAAGCAGGTGCTCGACAAGCGCGTCAAGGCGAGCCGCGAGGGCGGCATCGACTGGGCGTTCGGCGAGCTGCTCGCGCTCGGCTCGCTGCTCACCGAGGGCACCCCCGTGCGCATGTCGGGCCAGGACACGCGCCGCGGCACGTTCGTGCAGCGCCACGCCGTCATGCACGACCGGGACAACGGCCAGGAGTGGCTGCCGCTCGCGAACCTCGGCGAGGACCAGGGGCGCCTGTCGATCTACGACTCGCTGCTGAGCGAGTACGCGTCCATGGCGTTCGAGTACGGCTACTCGGTCGAGCGGCCCGACGCGCTCGTGCTGTGGGAGGCGCAGTTCGGCGACTTCGCGAACGGCGCGCAGATCGTCATCGACGAGTTCATCGCCTCGGCCGAGCAGAAGTGGAACCAGCAGTCGTCGCTCGTGCTGCTGCTCCCGCACGGCTACGAGGGCGCGGGCCCCGACCACTCGTCGGCGCGCATCGAGCGCTTCCTGCAGATGTCGGCGGAGCGCAACATGACGATCGCGCGCCCGTCGACGCCCGCGAACCACTTCCACCTGCTGCGACGCCAGGCGTACGCCCGCCCGCGTCGGCCGCTCGTCGTCTTCACCCCGAAGGCGATGCTGCGACTGCGCGACGCGACGAGCGGGGTCGAGGACTTCACGAGCGGCCGCTTCCAGCCCGTGATCGACGACCGCCAGGTGCAGGACCCGCAGGCGGTCACCCGCGTGCTGCTGCACTCGGGCAAGATCCACTACGACCTGAAGGCGGAGCTCGCGAAGCGCGGCCGCACCGACATCGCGCTCGTCCGCGTCGAGCAGCTGTACCCGCTCCCGATCGACGAGATCAACGCCGCGGTCGACCGCTACCCGAACGCCTCGCTGCTGTGGGTGCAGGAGGAGCCGCTCAACCAGGGCGCGTGGCCGTTCATGCACCTCGCGCTCCCCCGCCACCTGCACGGACGCACGCTCAAGGTCGCCGGCCGCGCGCCGTCGGCGAGCCCCGCGACCGGTTCCGCGAAGCGCTCTGCGCAGGAGCTCGCGGCGATCCTGGAGTCCGTCCTCGGGTAGCTCACCGTTCCGCTGAACATCGCCTCAGCACCACCCGACGATCCCCGCACGAGTCTCTTCGTGCGGGGATCTTCCCTTGTCTGCAAAGTCCCTCCTCCCATACTGTTCGGAAACAGTGTTATTCCGGGACCGGTGAGAGTCGTCCCACGCCGGTGAGGGAGTGGGTGGAGCGCGTGCAGCGAGCGTGGCAGGGCACATCCCGCAAGGCCACGGCCATCGCGGCGGTCGCCGCGAGCCCGTCCTTCTCGCTCCCGGGCGCGCAGTCGCCGAGGGCGACCCCGACGCTCGCGCGCCGGCTGCAGCGCGAGCGCGGGACACGCTTGCGGCTCGGCCTCACCGACGCCGGCATCGCCGCCGCCGCGACCGTCACCGTCGCCCTCGTGAGCGCGCCATACGGCGCCACGGGGCTCGACCCCGTTGAGATCGAGCTGCTGCTCGCGGCGCCCTCGCTCGTGCTCGTCGTCTGGCTCATCGCGCTCGCCGCCATCCAGTCGCGCGAGGCCTCGGTGCTTGGCGCCGGGGCGACGGAGTACCGCCGCGTCGCGCACGCCACCGGCCTCGCCTTCGCCGTGCTCGCCGCCGCCGCGCTCGTCGTCGACTGGCCCGCGCTGCGGCTGCAGCTGCTCGTCGCGCTGCCGACCGGCCTGCTCGCGCTGCTCATCGGCCGGTGGCAGTGGCGCCGGTGGCTCGTCACGCGTCGGCGGCAGGGCGAGTGGTCGTCGAGGACGATCCTCGTGGGCGACCGCGCGGAGGTCGCCTACGTGCTCGAGCGGCTGTCGCGCACGGGCGACCTGACGTACCACGTCGTCGCCGCCGCGATCGAGGACGATCCCGGAGAGCCGCTCGAGCTGCACGGCAGGCGCGTTCCCGTGATCGCGGCCCGCTCCACCCTCGTCGAGGACGCCGACCGGCTGGGCGCCGACACTGTGATCCTCGCGGCGAAGCCCGACGCCGACCCCGACTACCTCACGCGGCTCAGCCGGCAGCTCGAGGGCACGTGCGCCGAGCTCGTGCTCTACTCGCGCCTCTCCGACGTCGCCGGGCCCCGCATCTCCTTCCGCCCGGTCGACGGCCTGCCGCTCATCCAGGTGCGGATCCCCACGTTCGACGGCGCCGAGCACGTGCTCAAGCGAGCGCTCGACATCGTCGTGGCATCCTTCGCGCTGCTGGCGGTCGCGGTGCTGGCCGTGCCGATCGCGATCGCGATCCGGCTCGACTCCCCCGGGCCGATCCTCTTCCGCCAGCAGCGCGTCGGTCGCGATGGGCGCACGTTCGGCATGCTGAAGTTCCGCACGATGCGCGTCGGCGCCGAGCAGCAGCGCGCGGCGCTGCAATCGCGCAACGAGGGCGCCGGTCCCCTGTTCAAGCTGCGCGACGACCCGCGCGTCACTCGCGTCGGCGCCTTCCTGCGGAAGCACTCGCTCGACGAGCTGCCGCAGTTCTGGAACGCCCTGAAGGGCGACATGAGCGTCGTGGGCCCGCGGCCCCCGCTGCCGGGCGAGGCGACGACGTACGACGGCGTGACGCTGCGCAGGCTCTACCTGAAGCCGGGCATCACGGGCCTCTGGCAGATCAGCGGCCGGAGCGAGCTGTCGTGGGACGAGAGCATGCGGCTCGACCTGCGCTACGTCGAGAACTGGTCGGTCATGCAGGACCTGATGATCATCGCCAAGACCGCTCGGGTGGTCATCCGCCCGGTCGGCGCCTACTGAGGAGGATCGATGCGCATCGCCATGCTCGGCACTCGCGGCGTGCCCGCCGCGTACGGCGGCTTCGAGACCGCCGTCGAGGAGGTCGGCGCCCGGCTCGCCGCCCGCGGGCACGAGGTGACGGTCTACGGCGACCGCACGCATCCGGAGGTCACCGAGCACCTCGGCATGCGGGTCGTGCACCTGCCGTCGCTCCCGGTGCGGCAGCTCGAGACCCTCAGCCGCACGGGCGCCGCGACGCTGCGCACCGTGACGGGCGAGCGGCCCGACGTGGCGTTCGTCTTCAACGCCGCGAACGCGCCGTACGTGACGCTGCTGCGCGCCCGCGGCATCCCGGTCGCGGTGCACGTCGACGGGCTCGAGTGGCGGCGCGCGAAGTGGGGCGGCGCGGGCCGCGCCTACTACCGCTGGGCCGAGCAGCGCTCCGTGCGCGCGGCCGACGCGCTCATCGCCGACGCGCCGGGCATCGCCGACTACTACGACCGCGAGTTCGATGCCCCGACCGAGCTCATCCGCTACGGCGCACCCCTGCTGCAGCGCGTCGCGACGGCGCCGCTCGCCGCCGTCGGGCTCGAGCCCGACCGCTTCCACCTCGCGGTCGCGCGCTTCGAGCCCGAGAACCACGTGCTCGAGGTCGTCGAGGGCTACCGCCGCAGCGACGCGCGGCTGCCGCTCGCGGTCGTCGGCTCCGCCCCGTACAGCGCGGCCTACACGCGCGCCGTGCACGCCGCGGCGGCCGGCGACGACCGCATCCGCCTGCTCGGCGGGGTCTGGGACCAGGACCTGCTCGACGCGCTCTACGCGCACGCGCGCACCTACGTGCACGGCCACTCGGTCGGCGGCACGAACCCCTCCCTGCTGCGCGCCATGGGCGCGGGCACCGCGACGATCGCGTTCGACGTCGGCTTCAACCGCGAGGTGCTCGCCGACGACGCGTGGACCTTCCGCGACGCCTCGGAGGTCGCGATCGCGATCGAGGCGGCGGAGGCGGACGACGCGCTCGTCGTGGCGCGCGGCATCCGCGCGCACGCGCGCGCCGGCCGCGTCTTCCGCTGGGACGAGGTCGCCGACGAGTACGAGGACCTCGCGCGCCGGCTCGCCGACGGCGAGTCGGTGCACGCGCGGACGCGGCGCGCGAGGCGCGCGCCGTCGGAGCGGGTGCACGCGGGCCGCGCCGCGTCGTGAGCGCGGCGCTGACCTTCGTCACGGTCGTCTTCGAGCCCGAGCTCCCGCTGCTGCGGCTGCAGGCGCGCTCGCTCCGCCGGTTCCTCGACCCGGCGTGCGTCGCGCAGCTCATCGTGCTCGACAACTGCGCGCGCGGGATGGGCCGCGGGGCCCGCCGCGCCGTGCTGCGCGAGCTCGGGCCGACGCTCGCCCCGCTCGCGGCCTTCATCCGCGCGAAGCACCTGGGTGTCGAGGGCGCCACCGAGGGCTGGCGCGGGCAGCAGGCGGCGAAGCTGCTCGTGTCGCGCCGCGTGCGCACCGACCACTTCGTCGTCCTCGACGCGAAGAACCACCTGATCGCGGCGGCCGGGGCGGTCGACCTCGTGGATGCCGACGGTGTCGCGAGGGGCGGCACCCATCCGTACACGACGCATCCGCTGCGCGCCGACCTCGAGCGCACGCTGCGCTACCTCGGCGCCGACGACGAGCGGGTGCAGGAGCTCGTCGCCGACTTCCCCCGCACCGCCACGCCGTTCGTCATGGACGCGCGGCTCGCGCGACGCATGCTCGACGACATCGAGCGCACCTCGGGCCGGCCGTTCGCGGCCGAGTTCGAGCACGCCCGACTGCTCGAGTTCTTCCTCTACTCGGGCTGGTCGATCCTGCGCGGCGAGGGCGTGCCGGTCGACGGCGAGCCCATCCAGTCGCCCATCGTCTGGCCCGCGCACGCCGACGAGCAGGGCGCCGCCGATGCGATCGAGCACGCTCGAGCGACGGGCGCCGCGTGGTTCGCCGTGCATCGACGGGCGCTCGCGCGCTCGGACCGCGCGACGCGGCGGCGCATCATCGCGCTCTGGGTCGAGCGGGGCCTCATGGACCGCGTCGAAGCCGCACGCTTCGTGCGCCGCTTCCGGCTCGCGTACCTGCCCGCGACGGGGCGCGCCCGGCTCGCGCGGCGCCTGTCAGGACTCGCCGACCGGTGACCGGCGCGGTGCACCGATCGGCAGCTTCCAGCCCGACTGCTCGCTGCTCGGCACGTCCGAGTAGTAGGTGTTGCGATCGCTCGTGGCCCGGGACTTGTTGAGCACGATGCCGAGGATCTGCCCGCCCGCCGACTCGATCGAGCGCACCGTGTTGGCCAGCTGGGGCCGGCGCGTCCTCGACGCATCCACCACGATCACGACGCCGTCGACGAGCGGCGCGAGCAGGTTCGAGTCGGCGACCGTCAGCACGGGCGGCGAGTCGACGATGACGACGTCGTAGCGATGGGATGCGCTGTCGAGCAGGGATCGGAACGCCTGCGACGTGACGACCGTCGCGGGGTTCGGGGGCAGCTCGCCCGACGTCAGCACGTCGGGCCCGCTCTCGCGCCACGGCACGATCGCCTCGCCGAGGGAGAGCCTGCCCATGAGCGCCGTCGTGAGCCCCACCGAGCCGTCGAGGCCGAAGAGCTGGTCGACGCGCGGCCGCCGCAGGTCGGCATCGATCACGAGCGTGCGCTCACCCGCGTCGGCGAGCGCGATCGCGAGGTTCGTCGAGAACGTCGACTTGCCCTCGCCGGGCGACGACGACGTGACGAGCAGGCGTCGCGACTTGCCGTCGAGCGTCGTGAAGGCGAGCGCCGACTGGATGCGGCGCATGTCCTCGGCGACGGGGCTGTGGGGCTCGCGGGCGACGATGAGCCCCGGATCGACGGCGCGCTTCGCGCGGGTGACGACGCCGAGCACGGGCAGGTCTGTGACCCGCGCGACCGCCGCCTCGTTGCGCACGCGCGTGTCGGCCATCGTCGCGACGAAGGCGGCGAGCACGCCGAGCAGCAGCCCGAGCGCTGCGGCGAGCGCCGTATCGCGCGGCTTGTTCGGCGTCGTCTGCACGGCGGGCGCGACCGCGTCGTCGATGACCGAGGCGCTGATGGTCGCGGCACCGTCGACGCCCTCCGCGGCGACGTCCTGCACGACCGAGGCGAGCTGCTGCGAGACGGTGTTCGCGATGGCCGCGGCTCGGACGGGATCTGTCGAGGTCGCCGTGACGTCGAGGATGACCGTGTCCTGCGGGATCGTGATCGCGATCGACCTCGCGAGGTCGCGCGGGGTCAGGTCCATGCCGAGCTCGGCGATCACGGGCTCGAGCACGCGGGAGGAGGTCGCGAGCCGGGCGAACGACAGCATCTGGTTCTGCGTGTACGCCGAGCCCTGGTTGAGGTCGGCGCCGGACGTGCCCTCGTTGAGGGCGAAGTACAGCGAGGCCCGCGACTGGAAGAGCGGCTGCGTCGACGCCGAGACGAGGAACCCGATGCCGCCGCCGAGCAGCGCGAGCCCGAGCACGAGCGCCCAGAACTTGCGCAGCGCCTCGAGGACGTGCGAGAGGCTCCATTGCCCAGACTCGGCACCCGTCATGGGTGAGACACTACCCGCGCCGCGGCCCGGAACCGACGCATCCTCGGCGATATCGTGAGCACGTCGCGAACGGGCCCGAAGGAGGACACCATGCGCGTCCTCGTGGGATGGGCGGACGACTCCTCGCCGAACCTCGGCGTGCGGGCGCTCGGCGAGGGGTCGGTCGACCTGCTGCGCCGCGTGTGGCCCGAGGCGGAGTTCACGTTCATGAACTACCGGCGGCGCCCGCAGGAGATCCCGTGGGGCCGCGATCGATCGCTGCTGCGGGAGCGCGTCACGGGGCGCGCGGGCATGATGCGCTGGCTGGCGGGCTTCGACCTCGTGTGGGACACGAGGTCGGGCGACAGCTTCGCCGACCTCTACGGCCTGCCGCGCCACACGACGATGTCGCTCGTCCACGAGTTCGCGGTGCAGGCGGGCACGCCCGTCGCACTCGCGCCGCAGACGATCGGTCCCTTCCGCACGGTGCGGGGCGGCCTGCTCGCGCGACGCTCGCTGCGGCGCAGCCGCTTCGTCTTCGCGCGCGACCCCCGGAGCGCGCGCGAGGCCGCCCGCCTCGGCCGGCCGGTCGACGGCACGACGAGCGACCTCGTCTTCGGCCTCCGGCAGCCGACCGCGCGCTCGGAGCACGACGTGCTGCTCAACGTCTCGGGGCTGCTGTGGCACGGCAACGACCACGTCGACGCGACCGGCTACCGGTCCGCGGTGCGGGGCGTCATCGACGGGCTGCTCTCGGACGGCCGCGCCGTGACGCTGCTCCCCCACGTGCTCGACTCCGAGCACTCGGACGACGACGTGCCCGCGTCGCGCGCGCTCGCCGCCGAGTTCGACGGCCGGATCGGCCTCCACGTGCCGCTCGACCTGTCCGACGCGCGCGCTGCCGTCGCGGGGGCCCGGCTCGTGATCGGCGCCCGCATGCACGCGTGCCTCAACGCGCTCTCGACCGGCACGCCCGCCGTCGCGATGGCGTACTCGCGCAAGTTCGCGCCGCTCATGGACTCGATCGGGTGGCAGCACGTCGTGCAGCTCTCGGGCAGCGGCGACGTCGCCGCGGCGGTGCTCGCCCACGCGCGCGGCGAGGGGCTGGCCGACGAGGCCGTCGCCGCGCAGGAGCGCGGCCAGCGCATGCTCGATGTCGTCGTCGAGCGATTGGCCGGAGCATGACGGGCCTCGAGCGGGCGGTCGCCGACGTGCTGGCGCGCGACGCGTGCTCGGGCTGCGGGCTGTGCACCCGGCTCGACCCGTCGCTGCGCATGGCGCTCGACGCGCGCGGCTATGCGCGGCCGCGCTTCGACGGACCCTCCCGCGCGGCGCCCGGCGCGGAGGCCGTGTTCCGGCGCGGCTGCCCCGGTGTCGTCGTGCGCGCGCCCGAGACCCCGGCGGGGGCAGCGACCCATCCGCTGCTCGGGGCGCACGTCGGCATCTGGCGCGCCTGGGCGACGGATGCCGAGGTGCGGCACGCGGGCAGCAGCGGCGGTGCGCTCACCGCCCTGCACGCCTGGCTCGTCGCGAGCGGCCGCGCGGCGCGCGTGACGGGCGCCGCGATGGACGAGCGGGAGCCGCGGCGCTCCGTGCCGGTCTCGATCGTGACGCGCGAGCAGGCGCTCGCCGCCGCGGGATCGCGGTACGCGCCGGTCGCCGCGCTCGACAACGCCGATGCGCTGCGCTCCGACAGCGCGGTGTGCGGCAAGCCGTGCGAGATCTCGGCGCTCCGCCAGACCGCCGACGACCTCGTCGACGGTGAGCCTCCGCTGCTGCTCTCGTTCTTCTGCGCGGGCACCCCGAGCCAGCTCGCGACCGATTCGCTGCTCGCCGAGCTCGGCGTGCCGAGCGGGGCGCCGGTCTCGAGCCTCCGCTACCGCGGCCTCGGCTGGCCCGGCAGCTTCCGCGCGATCGCGGGCGATCGCGCCGTCTCGGTCGCCTACGAGGAGTCGTGGGGTCGCGCGCTCGGCCCCACGACCCAGTGGCGGTGCAAGGTGTGCCCCGACGGGGTCGGCGAGTCGGCCGACATCGTGTCGGCCGACGCGTGGGAGTCGGACGAGCACGGCTACCCGTCGTTCGCCGAGGGCGACGGCTCGAGCGCGCTCATCGCGCGCACGCCGCGCGGCCGGCAGACGATCCTCGACGCGCAAGCGGCTGGGGTGCTCTCGCTCGAGCCCTTCACGATGGCGGCGCTCGCCGCCGCGCAGCCGCTCCAGACCGGCAGGCGCCGGCTGCTGCGCGCGCGGCTGTGGGGCTCCGCGCTCGCCGGGCGGCGACCGCCGCGCTACCCGGGCTTCCGGCTGCTCCGGCTCACGATCGCGTCGCCGCGACTCGCGCTGCGCGTGCTGCTGGGATCCTTCCGCCGCGTGCGGCGCGACCGCCGGGAGCCGTGATGCCGTCGCCGCTCGCCCACGACGCCGCGCGCGGCGCGCTCTTCACGCTCCTCGCCCAGGGGGCGCGCATCGTGCTGCAGCTCGTGTCGGTCGTCGTGCTCGCGAGGCTGCTCACGCCGCACGACTACGGGATGCTCGCGATCGTGCTCGTGCTCGTCGGCCTCGGCGAGATCTTCCGCGACTTCGGCCTCACCTCCGCGTCGATCCAGGCACCGGAGCTCTCCAGCGGCCAGCGCGACAACCTCTTCTGGATCAACACGGCGATCGGCGCGGCGCTCGCCGCCGCCATGCTCCTCGTCGCCGCCGGGCTCGGCGCCATCACCGGCGAGCCCGAGATCGTCGGCATGGCGCAGTGGCTCTCGCTGCTGTTCCTCCTCAACGGGCTCGCGACCCAGCACCGCGCCACCCTCATGCGCGACATGCGGCTGCGGCCGCTCGCGATCGCCGACGTGAGCGCTGCCGCGATCGCGCTCGCGCTCGCGGTCGGTGCCGCGCTGCTGGGCGCGGGCTACTGGGCCCTCGTCGTGCAGCAGCTCGCCACGGGGCTCGTCGCGCTCCTCGGCGTCGTGATCGCGGGCCGGTGGGCGCCCCGGTGGTACTCGCGGACCCACCGCATCGGCACGATGGTGACGTTCGGCTGGAACCTCGTCGCGGCGAACCTCGTCCAGTACGCGGCCCGCCAGGTCGACACGGTCGTCGTGGCGAGCCGCTTCGGCACGACGTCGCTCGGCCTGTACAACCGCGCGTACCAGCTCGTGATGACGCCGCTCGGGCAGGTCCGCTCGCCCCTCCAGTCGGTCGCCCTCCCGCTGCTGTCGAGGCTCCAGCAGGACCAGCCGAGGTTCGAGTCCTACGTCGTCGCCGCGCAGCTCGCGCTCGGCTACGCCATCGGCATCCCGCTCGCGATGCTCGCGGGCCTCGCCGAGCCGGTCGTCGCGATCATGCTCGGCGACGCGTGGGCGCCGGCGGCGCCGCTGCTGCGCATGTTCGCGATCGCCGGCCTCCTCACGACGCTCTCGTACGTCGGCTACTGGGTGTACGTGGCGCGCGGCCTCGGCGCCCAGCTCGTGCGGTACACGCTCGTCACGGCCGGCATCAAGATCGTGTGCGTCGCCGTCGGCTCGTGCTTCGGGCTCATCGGGGTCGCGATCGGGTTCGCCGTGCACCCCGCGATCGCGTGGCCGGTCTCGCTCGCCTGGCTCTCGCGCATCACGCCGATGCCCACGCGGAGGCTCTACGGCGGTGCAGCGCGCATCGTCGCCGTCGCGACGCTCGCGGGCGCGGCGAGCTGGGGCGCGGGCCTCGCCGGCCGCGGGCTCGGCTCGTGGGCCGAGGTCGGCCTGGGGCTCGCGGCCGGGCTCGCGGTCGCGAGCACGGCGCTGCTGCTGCCGATCTACCGGCGCGACGCCGCCTCGCTCGCGTCGTTCGTGCGGCTCATGGTCACGCGGCGACGGCCGGCCGCGGGAGCGGCGGGACGCGCCTGAGCAGCGAAGGCTCGCGAGCGCGATCGTCGTCCATCGCCCGCCACGCCACCGCGAGCCCCGCGAAGAACCACAGCAGCACCCCGAACTGCGTGATGAGCGCCACGGCGACGAGCGCGGGGAGCTGCGCGGCGACGGCGATCGCGGCAGGGTTCGGACGTCGGATGACCCCGGCCGCGATCGCCACGAGCGCCACCGCGACGAGCGCGACCGCGACCCAGCCGAAGCGCAGCGCGATGAGCAGCAGCGTGTTGTCGACCGACTCCGAGAAGGCGCCGAGGTAGACCCCGTCGGCGAGCCTGCCCGAGAAGTCGCCGGCGCTCCCGAGCACCTGCACCTCCGACAGCAGCGACAGCTGCCCCGTCCGGTACTCGGCGCTGCCGGCGGCCTCGTCGCCCGCGTCGACGAACACGTCGCCGAGGAACGGGAGGATGACGGCGACGGCCGCGGCTCCCGCGGCGGCGATGCTCCAGCGCGCCGCGCGGCCGAGACCGGGCAGCGCCACGAGGCTGAGCGCGATCGTGAGCGCTCCGGTCACGAGCCCGATGCGGCTGAACGTGACGACGAGGGCGCCGACGACCGCGAGGAGCGCGAGGAGCGTGACCCACGTGCGCCACCGCGCGGCCAGGATGCACGCGGTCGACATCGCGAGCGCCGCCCCGAGCGCGATCGAGTGGCCGAACGCGCCCTCCGCGCGCAGGAACGGCCCGCGCACCTGCAGCGTCGACCACTGCGCGAAGCCGCCGGGGCCCGGGACGAGCGTGAAGACGTTGACGCCCGACAGGAACTCGACGATCGCGAGCACGGCCGCGACGGCCGCGATCGCCGCGATCGTGCGGACGATGAAGCGCTCGCCGACGCGCGCGAGCGCGAGGCGCCCCCACGCGTAGGGCACGATCCACTCCAGCACCGCCGTGACCGCGTGCGACAGCGAGGCGAGGCCCAGCGCGAGGAGCACGAGCACGAGCAGCGCGAACAGCGCGACGAGCGCGTCGACGGGCGCCAGCCGCAGGTCGGTGAGGTTCGCGGCGATCGCGGCGATCGTCACGAGGATGATCGCGGCCCAGAAGATGCCGGCCGTGACGCCGATCCAGATCGGCACGAGGAAGAGCACGAGCGTCCAGGCGACGAAGGTCGTCCTGGGGCTCGCGCGGAACACGAACAGGGCGACCCCGCCCGCGCAGAGCGCGAGCGGGATCAGGAGCAGCAGCGACTCGCTCAACGCTGCCCTCCGGACGCTCGGATCACGAGCACAACCTATCCGGCGCCCGGAGGGCCGGCGTCAACCGAGGTCGGTCACCCGGAAGGCGTCGACGGTGAAGACGCCCGTCGTCGTCGCCGAACCGGCCCGGTTGGCGTGCACCCCCACCGCAGCCGCCGTGCCGGGCCCTGTCGCGTCCGAGGCGGTGGCCTGCCACGCGGCCGGCTGCGGCGTGCCCGTGCGCCAGACGCTCGCCGAGATGGTCGTGGTGGTCGTGCCCGTCACCTCGACGGCGAGCGAGAACGAGTCCCCTGCCGCGCGCGTGATGCCCGGCACGGCTTGCGATCGCAGCACGGTCGAGCCGTGCTGGAGCACGAGCCAGACGGCGCCCGTGTCGCGCAGCCAGACGCGCGCGGTGTAGTTGTCGGTCGACGTCGCGCGAGCGACCACGCCGATGTACGACGAGCCGGTCGAGGGCGCCTGGTCGAGCGAGAACTGCATCGTCGTCCGCGAGTCGCGCAGCGGCGTGCCGGCGAGCACGATGTTGCGCGTCGACCCGGCGCCGAGCGTCAGCCGGCCGGTGCCGTTCGCGACGGAGGCGGGGGCCGCGGTGCCGCCCAGCATGCTCCATGCACCGCCGACGTCGGCCGTGCCCCAGCCCGACGACGCGGTCCTGCCGAAGTCGTCGGATGCGGCGAACTGCGACACGGGCGGCGGCTGCACCGTCACTTGCGCCGAGCGCGTGCCGGTCGCCCCGTCGGCGTCGCGCACGGTGAGCGTGATGGTGCGTGTGCCGGCGGTCGCGTAGCTGTGGCTCGCGATCGCTCCGGAGCCGGCGGGTGTGCCGTCGCCCCAGTTCCACGAGTACGAGACGATGCCCCCGTCGGGGTCGGTCGAGGCCGAGGCGTTCACTGCGACGCTCAAGCCGTCGACGGCGGTCGTGAACGACGCGGTGGGCGCGACGTTGGGCGCCTCGATGACGACGTCGCGGGTCACGACGCCGCTCGCGCCGCGGGAGTCGGTGACGGTGAGCGTGACCGGGTAGGTGCCGGGGGCGGCGTAGGTGTGGCTCGGCGAGACGCCGGTGCCCGCGGGGGTGCCGTCCCCGAAGCTCCACGAGTACGACGCGACGGTCGCCCCGGCGCCGATGGACGAGCCGGAGGCGTCGAAGCTCGCCTGCGAGCCCGAGACCGTCGACGTGAACGCTGCGGTGGGCGCGACCTGCCCCTTGCCGAGCGCGTAGTGCGCGGCGATCCGCCCGCTCGGCAGCGCCGAGCCGTAGACGGCCACCTCGTCGATCGCACCGCTGAACCACTGCGACGTCGGCTGGTTCGGCCATCCGCCGAGGCTGTCGCCGCCGACGCGCCAGTAGCCCGAGTAGGCCTGCGCCCCGATCGCCGTCGTGTCCTGCGCGACCCGCACGCCGTCGACGTGGAGCGCGATGCCGCCGGCACCGGCGGTCGCGACGACGTGGTGCCACTGGCCGTCGTTGTACGAGGCCGTCGACGAGACGGTCCGCGCGACGCCGGGGTAGACGCCGAAGGTCAGCCGGCCGTCGTTCTGCATGTAGATGTGGCGGTCGTAGCTGCCCGACGACCCCGTCTGCGAGCTGCCGAAGCCCAGCAGCTTGCCGCCGCGGGTCGTCGTCGTGCTGAACCACAGCTCGGTCGAGAACTCGGGCGAGACCGTCGTGCTCGCGCCGGAGGAGACGCGGCCAGACGTCGTGCCGTTGAAGGCCGACGCGTTCGCCCCGGTGACGCCGGGCACGGCGCCGGGCGTCCGGACGGTGGCGCCGCTGCCGAAGACGGGCGCGTTCCCGCCGCCCCAGTCGGCCCGGATGCTGCCGAGCGGGTAGTACAGCGATGCGCTGTCGTCGAGCACGGCATCCGCGTAGGCGGACGACGACCCGCTCGCGACCGTCACGGTCGCCGATTGGCTCGTGACCGCGTTGCCGTTCGCGTCGACGACGCGCACGGAGTAGCTGTGGCTGCTGCCGGGCATGAGCCCGGTGTCGTCGAAGGTCACGAGCGGCTGCGACCACCAGCTCGACGCGACGGTCTGCGAGGCGATGACGCCCGTCGTGCCGACGCGACGCAGCTCGTAGGTCAGGTCTCGGTCGTCGCGATCCCAGTTGGCGCGGATGGCGACGCGCACGCGACCCGCCACGACCGAGGATGCGGTCGGCGCGCCCCAGGTCGCGGCCGCGATCCGGGGGCCCTGCTTCGCTCCTCCGGGCGGCGCGGTCGAGAACCGCACGATGCCCTCGTAGCGCTGGTTGTTGACGCTGCCGAACTCGCCGGCGACGGAGAGGAACTCGCCGTTGCCGGTCATCGACAGCCCGGCCTGGTTGAGGCCCGAGGTGCGGCCGACCGTGAAGTCCGGGTACCACGCGTACGGCTCGGGCGCGGGCGTGCCGCTCCAGTCCTTGTAGCTGACGCCCGCCGACGGCGTGCGCGTGAGCGTCCCCTCCGCCGTCGCCGAGAAGGCCTCGACGTAGCGGTAGGTGCGCGGGCTCAGCTCGGGCGCGAGGCCGGCGGTGTCGCACGCGTGCGTGTGGCTCGTCGCGTAGACGACCTCTCCGGTCGAGTACACGCCGTAGTGGTCGCCGTGGCAGTCGGCGACCCAGCGGATGGCGCCGGTCCCCGCCTCCGCGGCGAAGACGCCCTCGAGGTTGCCGACCTCGGCGTTGGCGAAGACCCAGCCGGTGCCGTACACGCCGTTCGCGTCGGTCGCGAGGGCGAAGATGCCTGCCTTGCCGGCGTTCGCCCCCGAGCCCCAGCCGTTCACGACGGTGCGCGGCGCGAGCCAGCTCGTGTCGAGCGCGCCCGAGACCGGGTGGATGGCGGCGAGGCCGCGCTGGACGACGCCGTTGGTGACGGAGAATCGGCCGCCGACGATCACGTGCGCGCCGCCGGGCTCGATCACGAGCGCATCGCCCTGCCGGTCGAGCGTCGGCGCCCACGGCCGCAGCGCGCCGTTCGCGGTCGCGAACGCCGCGAGGTTCTGGCGCGCCACGCCGTTGGCCTGCGAGAAGAGGCCCGTGACGTAGACGGCGTCGCCGGTCACGGCCATGCCGTAGACGCCGCTGCCGCCGATCGAGGCGTTGAAGCCGGGCACAAGGGCACCGGTGACGGGGTCGAGGGCCGCGACGTTGAACCTCGACTGGCCGTTCACCGAGGTGAAGGAGCCGCCGATGTAGAGGCGCGACCCGTCGGGCGACGCCGCGACGGCGCGGATGGGCCCGTTCACCTGCGGGGCGAACGACGACAGGTTCCCCGTGCGGATGTCGAAGGAGAGGATGTTGCTGCGCGGCGTCAGGCTCGTGCCAGGAGCGGCGAGCGGGGCGCGCGCGTTGGCGAAGCCGCCCGCCGCGTAGACGGTGCTGCCGATCATCGTCTGCGCCCAGACGTAGCCGTTGTCGATCTGCACCGTGGGGAGCGGATCGGCGGTGACGACCGCCGGCGTGCGCTGCTGCAGGGAGACGGGACCCGTCCCCGCCGCGGATGCGACGGTGAGGCCTGCGGCGAGCATCGCACCGGTGGCGACCACGGCCATCCCGGCGAGGAGGGCGGACCGCAGCGGGCGGCGAGCGTGCATGGTGAGCTCCATCTGTCAGGAGGGTGAGCCGGTGAAGACCGCGACGGGTTCGCCCGCGGCATAGTTGACGGTGACGGTGACCTCGCGGCCGGCGGCCGGGTCGAGCATGAAGACGTACCTCGCCGAGGCGGTCGCCCCGGGTGCGATGACGCCGACGAACGGCGAGGGATCGCCGGCGGTCGTGCCCACGCCGGGGACGCCGTCCGCGGTCGCGACCATCACGACGGCGGAGTCCACCGAGCGCGGCGCGTCGGAGTCGTTGCGAGCGGCGACCGTCACGACGACCGCGGGCCCGGAGATCTCGCCCGGCGTCTCGGCCTCCACCTCGATCGGCTCGACCGAGACGACCTCGACGACCATGCCGGTGTCGAACGCGACCTGCTCGTCGAGCCGGGCGGCGGTCGAGGGCAGCGGCGCGGCCTCGAGCGGACCGTCGGTCGCTTCCGCTGCCGCGCCCGGCGGGGGCACCATCGAGCCGCTCGGCGCGGGCTCGGGGGCGGCGGGATCGGTGGGCGCCGCCTCGGTCGTCGCGGGGTCGGTCGCCGAGCCGGTCGCCTGCGGCTGCGCCGCGGTGCTCGACGGCTGCGCCGCGTCGGGTGCGGTGCACGCGGTCATCCCGAGCGCGACGACCGCCGCGAGGGCTGCCGTCGCGAGCGCGCGAGGCACGATCGCTCGCCGCCCGATCTCCTGCGATTCCACGCCGCTCCAGTCCTGTCCAGCAGCCATCCCACGCCGTCGGCGAGCGGCCTGCGGCCTGCGGATGCACTCCCTCGAGCGTATCCGTAACAGTGTTACCCTGAGGCACCCTTCTCGCTCAAGATTTGCCGCAGCGGCGTCGCCGCTCTGACTCGTGGAGCACGAATGCGCATCCTGTTCGACGGCTACTGGTGGCAGCGCGGCCCCGCCGCGAACCGCGCCGTGCAGCGCGAGCTCATCCTGGCGTGGGCCCGGGCGCATCCCGACGACGATCTCGTCGTGGCGCTGCCGGTCGGCGCCGACGCCGCGGGCCTGCCGCCCGGGGCCGAGGTCGCGCGGTCGCGCGTGTGGCCGCACGCGGCCTCGAACCACTGGGAGCTGCCGGTGCTCGCGCGACGGTCGCGCGTCGACGTGACCGTCTGCCACAACTACGCGCCGGCATCCGGCGACGCGCTCGTGTTCGTCCACGACGTGATGTTCGAGGAGCACCCCGAGTGGTTCTCGAGGGCCGAGCGGCTGTACTTCCAGCCGATGCTGCCGTGGGCGACGCGCGCGGCCGCGGTGGCGACGTCGAGCCGGACCGAGGCCGAGCGGATGCTCCGGCACGCTCCCGCGCTCGCGAGCCCGGTCGTGACGGGGCTGGGCGTGCGGCCGGCGCTCGACGGGCCGCGCGAGCGCCCCGCGGCGGTGCCCGAGCACGGCGAGTTCGCCGTCACGGTCGGGCGGCTCAACGTGCGCAAGAACCTCGAGACGGTCATGCTCGCCGCCGCGCGCTCGGAGCGGATCACCCCGCGCACGCCGCTCTACGTCGTCGGCACCGCGGCCCACTCCGGGGTCGTCTCGAGCATCCCCGCTCGCGCGCGACCCCTGCTCGAGGACGGCCGCATCGTGATGCTCGGCGCCGTGCCCGATGCCCAGCTCGCGTGGCTCTACGCGAACGCCTCGCTGACCGTGTCGCTGAGCCTCGACGAGGGGTTCGGCATGCCGTCGGTCGAGGCCGCGCACTTCTCGTCGCCGCTGCTCGTGAGCGACATCCCCGTCTTCCGCGAGACCGTCGGCGACTGCGCGACCTTCGTCGAGCCGCTCGACGAGCGCGCGGCCGCTCGCGCGCTCGACGCGACGTGGGGTGCGCGACCCGCGCGCTCGCCCAGCACCGATCGCTACAGCTGGGACGCAGCGGCCCGGGCGCTCGCGGCAGCGGTGCGCTGAGCGCAGTCCGCCGCCGCCCCGACCTCAGCTCGCGCGCCGCGTGCCGATGAGGGCCGCGAGCGCCCGCGCCGACTCCTCGACGTCGCGCACCGTCCGACGATGCGACGCGGTGCGCGCCCCGTGGCCGTCGACGATGTCGAGCGGGTCGGGCGGTCGGCGGCGCCACGGCGGCCGCGGCGGCGCCACCGGCAGCTGGCGCAGCCCTCGGCTGCCGTCGATGTGCGCCCAGAAGCTGTCGACCGCGTCGGCGCCGCGCTCGTCGACGGCGCCCGCATCGACGCCGCGCTCGAAGCCCGCGCCGAGCCACACCGCCTCGCGCAGCGTGAAGACCCTGCGGCGGCACTCGGGCGCCGCAGCGACGACGGCGGCGCGGATCGCGCGGGATGCGGTGAGCACGAGCGTCGCGGCCTCGACCTCGCGCGACTCGAGCCGGCGCGAGCGGTGCGCCGACGCGAGCGCTCGCCACCGCGGGTCGCCCTGCACCGCGAGCACCCCTCGGCAGAGCTGCTGATCCGCCGCGGCGCTGACCCCGGCGCTCGCGACGCTGATGCGCTCGAACCCGGGCATCGCCGCGAACGCTTGCCGCAGCGTCAGCTCGGCCATCGGCGACCGGCACACGTTGGCGGCGCAGACGACCAGGATCGCGCCCGAGCGATGGTCGTTCATCGCGACCTCGACGCGGCGACGCGCGTCGTGCCGCGCCGCGCGCGCCGATCGTCGCGCACGATCCGCCGGCCGTCGCGCAGCCCGCGCACGAGCGCTCGCCACGGACGCACGGAGCGGACGAGCTGGCGGCGGCCGCCGCGCAGCAGCACGCGGTAGCCGACGCGCGCCGCGGAGCGCTGCCATCGACGCACCCCCTCGTCGTCGAGGTGCTTGACCGCGTAGAGGAGCCGATTGCGGATGTTCCAGTAGTAGTACAGCTCCGACTTCGCCCGGCCGCCGGCCGCTCGCGCCTGGGTGCCGCCCGCGTCATGGACGGCGGTCGCGTCGACGAGCGCGAGCGTCCCCCCGAGCTCGAGCACGCGGTGCGAGAGGTCGATGTCCTCCCAGTAGAGGAAGAACGACTCGTCGAAGCCGCCGAGCCGCTCCCACAGCGCGGCCGAGATCGCGAAGCACGCGCCCGTCGCCCACGCTCGCCGCTCGGCGCCGGCGAACCGCGGCCGGGCGCGCGCGCCTCGCGTCTCGCCGTCGTCGAGGTACAGGTCGGCGCCCTCGAACCACGGCGACCCGTCGGCGCCGACGATCCTGGGCGACGCGAGCAGCAGCGGGTCGGCTGCCGCGGCGCCGACGAGCGCGTCGAGCGACGCGGCGTCGATCGACGCATCCGGGTTGAGCGCCACGACGACGCGCGCGCCGAGCTCGATCGCCCGCGCCGCCCCGGCGTTCATGCCCCCGCCGAAGCCGGCGTTCTCGTCGAGCAGCACCGCGTGCCAGCCGCGCGCAGCCGCGAGCGACCGCACCCGCTCCCGCTCGTCGAGCCCGCTGAAGCAGTCGACGACGACGACCGTCGCGGCCCCGAGCTCGAGGCTCGCGAGGTTGCGGTGCAGCAGCCCGCTCGACCCGAAGCTCACCACGACGACCGCGAACGGCGACGACGGCGCCTCGGCGGGCTCCGGACCGGTCATCGCGCGGCAGCGTCGATCGCGCGGATCTCGCGGAACCAGCGCACGGCCGCGAGGACGAGGAACGCCGCGTTCGCGAGCGCGAGCGCGGCGTAGGCCCACAGGAATCCCGTCGTCGAGCCCCAGAGCGCGAAGACGAGGCACAGCACGCCGTAGTCGGTCGGCAGCAGCAGCAGCGAGCGCCCGGCGGTCCCGCCGCCGCGGGCGTGGGTCGATGGCACGCCCGACTTGCCCTTCAGCAGGTCGTTGAGCAGCATGCCGAAGAACGTGACGACGCCGACGATCGAGAACGCGATCGGCACGAGCAGCCACGCGGAGTCGCGCAGCGGCGTGTGCAGCCAGAGCGCGACGAGCACGGCGAGGTGCAGCGAGGCGATCTTGATCGCGTCGACGAAGTGGTCGAGCCACTCCCCCGCGAGGCTGCCGCCGCCGCGCAGCCGGGCGACCTGCCCGTCGGCCGAGTCCCACGCGTAGCCGAGCGCGAGCAGCACCGCGACGAGCAGCCCGACCCACCACTGCGCAGGCAGCGCGACCAGCAGGGCGATCGCGGCGAAGGTGTGGAGGGCGCTCACCGCCGTGACGCGGTTGGGGGTCCAGCCCCAGCGGAACGCGGCGGTCGCGAGCACGCGGCCGATCCTGCGGTTCACGTAGACGGAGTAGGCCGGCGCGCCCCGCGCGTGGCCCTTCTGGGCCGCCGCGAGGCGCCGGTGCACGTCCGCGAACGAGTCCGACACCTGCATCACCTCGTCGCCTCCAGTCGACCAGCGCCCTTCCGGGGTCGCCGGACGCGGTCGTCGCCGAGTCTAGGTCGCCGCGCCCGCCGTCGCGCAAGGTGCAGACTGTCGAGCATGAGGAACCGGCGCGGCGAGCAGCGACCGATCCGCGTGATGCAGTCGTTCGGGCGCCCGAGGCCGACGACGAATCCGTACATCCACATGCTCGACGAGGCGCTCGCCGGCACGCCCGGCATCGAGCACCTGCGCTTCGACCGGCGTCGCGCGCTGCTCGGTCGCTACGACGCCCTGCAGCTGCACTGGCCCGAGACGCTCTTCGGCGGATCCACCCCCTCGCGCGCCCTCGCGCGGCGCGCGTTCGCCCTCGCGCTGCGCGCTCGCCTCACGATCACGCCGGTCGCGGTGCTGCGCACGGTGCACAACCTCGAGCCGCACTCGTCGTCGACGCCGTGGGAGCGGCGCTACCTCGCGTGGCTCGAGCGGCGGACCGACCATCGCATCGTGCTGCAGGAGCGCACGACGGTGCCGCCCGGCGCCCCGACCACGCTCATCCGCCACGGGCACTACCGGGACTGGTTCGCGTCGGCGCCCGCGACCCCGGCGACGCCCGGCGTGCTGGGCTTCGTCGGGCTCGTGCGCCCGTACAAGGGGGTGGAGGAGCTGCTCGACGCCTTCGCGACGACCCGCGACTCGTCGCCGCAGCTGCGGCTGCGCGTCGCCGGCAGGCCGACGAGCGCGGCGCTCGAGCGAGAGCTCCGCGGCCGCGCCGAGCGCGACCCGAGGGTCGAGCTCGACCTGCGCCACCTCCCGGATGCGGCATTCGCGAACGCTGTCATGCGAGCGTCCGGCGTGGTGCTACCGTACCGAGCCATGCACAACTCCGGCAGCGCGCTGGCGGCGCTCTCGCTCGACCGCCCCGTGCTCGTGCCGCGCTCCGACGCCACCGAGGCGCTCGCGAGCGAGGTGGGTCCGGGCTGGGTCTCGACCTTCGACGGCCCGCTCACGGGCGACGACCTCGAGCGGTTCGCCGCGAGCGTCTCGACCCCGCCGGCCGCGCCGCCCGAGCTCGGTGATCGAGGCTGGGACGGCGTCGGTGCGGCGCACCGGTCGGCCTTCGTCGCCGCCGTCGAGCGTCGCAGGCGAAGGGCGCGGGCATGACGGCCGAGGCCGCTCCCGCGGTGCTCATCGCGATCCCCACGTTCCGGCGCGCGGAGCTGCTCCCCGAGCTCGTCGAGGTCGTGCGGCGCGAGGCGAACGCGATCGAGCCGCCCTCGCGCATCCTGCTCGTCGACAACGATCCCGACCGCTCCGCCGAGGCGACGGCCACTGCGCTCGGCGTCGGCTACCGCCACGAGCCGGTCCCGGGCATCGCCGCGGCGCGGCAGTCCGCGCTCGACGCGGCGCTCGACCACGAGCTCGTCGTCATGATCGACGACGACCTCGTGCCCGAGCCCGGCTGGCTCGAGGGCCTCGTCGCCGTCTGGATGCAGCACCGGCCCGCCGTCGTGATGGGCTACGTGCGCTACGTGTGGCCCGAGGGCACCGATCCGTGGATCGCCGGCGGCGGCTTCCTGCGCCGCACCCGAGTGCCGAGCGGCGAACGGCTCGACGGCCTCAAGACCGGCAACGTGCTCGTCGATGCGGCGCAGGTGCGCGCGCTCGGCGTGCGGTTCGACGTCTCGCTCGGGCTCTCGGGCGGATCGGACGTGCAGTTCGGCCGCGACGTCATCGCGAGCGGCGGCGAGATCGTCGCGTCGGCCGAGTCGGTCGCGCGCGACGACATCGCGGCCTCGCGCACGACGCGCGCGTTCGTGCGCCGACGCGCGATCTGCCAGGGGCAGGTGCGCGCCCGGCTCTACACGCGCGCCGACAGCAGCGCGTCACGGCTCGCGAAGCGCGCCGGCTTCCTGGTCGGCGGGCTCGTGCGGGTGCCGGCGTTCGCGGCCGGCGAGACGCTCGCGCGCGTGCGCGGCGACGTCCCGGCGAGCGCGACGTACCGGCGGCGGCGCTGGTTCGCGCAGGGTCGCATCCTGGGCGCCATCGGCCTCGACGAGTTCGAGTACGCGCGCCCCGCCGGTTGAACCGGGGCGCCGCGCGCGCCGTCGTGCTCCCCGTGCGCTAGCATCCGTAACAGTGTTCGTGAACGGAGGGCTGGCATGGTGCGACGCATCGGCTACGCGGCGGGCGCCTTCGACCTGTTCCACATCGGGCACCTCAACGTGCTCCGCCACGCGCGGGAGCAGTGCGACGTGCTCATCGCCGGCGTCGTGAGCGACGAGATGCTGCGGCAGATCAAGGGCATCGAGCCCGTCGTGCCGACGCTCGAGCGCGTCGAGATCGTGCGCGCCGTCCGCTGGGTCGACGACGTGCACGTCGAGACGGTGCCCGACAAGCTCGACACGTGGCGCGAGGTCGGCTTCACCCACTTCTTCAAGGGCGACGACTGGCGCGGCACCGAGCTCGGACTGCGGCTCGAGCGCGAGTTCGCCGAGGTCGGCGTCGAGGTCGTCTACCTGCCGTACACGGCGCACACCTCGAGCACCGCGCTGCGGCGCGCGCTCGCGCAGCTCGGCGACGCCGGCCCGCAGTCGCGCATCGCCACCTAGGGTCGCGACGCGAGGAAGCTGTAGACCTCGGTCTCGTCCACTCCCGGGAACGCCCCGGGAGGGAGCGCCGCGAGCAGGTGCGAGTGGGCCCGAGCGCTCGGCCACGCCTGCCCCGCCCACGCCGCGGCGAGCTCGGACGGCGGCGTGCGGCAGCACGAGGGGTCGGGGCAGCGCGACACCGAGCGCTCCTTCGTCGCCCTGCCGCGGAACCACTTCGCCTGCGAGAACGGCACGCCGATCGAGAGCGAGAACTCTCCCGTCGCGCTCCGCTCGGTCATCGCCGTGCACCAGAAGGTCCCGGCCGGCGTCTCGGTGTACTGCTCGAACGCGTTGACCTTGTCGGCGACGTCGAAGACCTCGCGGCTCGTCCAGCGCTTGCACACGGGCTGCCCCTCGATCGCGCCGGTGTGGTCGGCCGGGAAGGTCACGCCGTCGTTCTCGTAGGCCTTGTAGATGATCCCGGACTCGTGCACCTTCTGGAAGTGCAGCGGGATGCCCAGGTGCACCGTCGCGAGGTTCGTGAGCCGGTGCGCCGCCGTCTCGTACGAGACCGCGAACGCGTCGCGCAGGTCCTCGATCGCGAGCTGCCGCTCGGCCTTCGCGGCGGCGAGGAAGTCGACGGCGGCGCGCTCCGGCATGAGCAGGGCGGCGGCGAAGTAGTTCGTCTCGATCCGCTGCCGCAGGAAGCCGCCGTAGTCGGCGGGCACCGCGTGGCCGAGCACGTGGTGCCCGAGCGCCTGCAGCAGCACCGACCGCGGATCGTGGTCGATGCGGCTCGAGCGCGAGAGGTAGATGCGCTTGCGCTTGAGATCGGTGACCGAGCGGGTCGAGTGCGGCAGGTCGCCGACGTGGTGCACGGTGAAGCCGAGCCGCTCCGTGATCGCGGCGATGAGGTGCTGCGACAGCGGTCCCGACTGGTAGCCGACGCGCGCGAGCATCGCTGCCGCCTCGGCCTCGATCTCGGGGAAGTGGTTGTCGCGCGCCCGCATCTCGGCGCGCAGCTGCGTGTTCGCGCGCCGCGCCTCCTCGGGCGTCGCGACGCGCTCCTCCGCGGCGCGGTCGAGCTCGTCGACGAGCGCGAGCATCGTCTCGAGCACGTCGTCGGGCGTGCGCGGCGAGATGCGCATCCTCGGCAGCTGCTTCTGCTGCCACGTCGACGACTGCATGGCGCGCTCGAGCCGCAGCTCGAGCTCGGCGCGGCGCGAGGGCGGCTCGGTGCCCGTCAGCCGCTCGAGCGTGACGCCGTAGAGGGATGCGAGCTGCTGCAGCTGCGAGAAGCGCGCCTCCCGCTTGCCCGTCTCGACCCCCGAGAGCTGCGACGGCGCGAGCCCGATCGCCGCGTGCACCGCGTCGAGCGTGAGCCCGGCCGCCTTGCGCGCATGCCGCAGCGACTTCCCGAGCTGCAGCGCGTCGACGCGCGGCGGCTCGGGGGCTGACCGCGCCGGTCGATCCCAGGAGGGCGTGGAGGTGCGCTGGCTCGGCATGCGAGCACCATACGCCATTCCTGCGCATCCTGGCAGGAATGCAGATCTTCACCCGCTGACTCTCGCGCGCCGCGTCCTTCCTGCCCGCACAGTGGGTGCAGACCCACCGGAACCGCCCGAAGCGGTGCAGCACAGGAGGACACGATGACCGAGCAGCCGATGACCGAGCAGCCCATGACCGACGCGCGGGGCACCGCGATGGCGACCGAGGCAGCAGAGCTCGAGCTCGAGTGGGCGGCCGACGCCCGCTGGAGCGGCATCGCCCGCGACTACAGCGCCGCCGACGTCGTCCGGCTCCGCGGCTCCGTCGTCGAGGAGCACACCCTCGCCCGTCGCGGCGCCGAGCGCCTCTTCGAGCGCCTGCACGCCGACGAGACGCCGGTCCGCGCCCTCGGCGCGCTGACCGGCAACCAGGCCGTGCAGCAGGTGCGCGCCGGACTCGAGGCGATCTACCTCTCGGGCTGGCAGGTCGCGGCCGACGCCAACCTGTCGGGCCAGACCTACCCCGACCAGTCGCTCTACCCCGCGAACTCCGTGCCCGCGGTCGTGCGTCGCATCAACAACGCGCTGCAGCGCGCCGACCAGATCGAGCGCAGCGAGGGCACCCCGACCGTCGCGGATTGGCTCGCCCCCATCGTCGCGGATGCCGAGGCGGGCTTCGGCGGACCGCTCAACGCGTTCGAGCTCATGCGCAGCATGATCGTCGCGGGCGCCGCGGGCGTGCACTGGGAGGACCAGCTCGCCTCCGAGAAGAAGTGCGGCCACCTGGGCGGCAAGGTGCTCATCCCGACGCAGCAGCACGTCCGCACGCTCAACGCCGCGCGCCTCGCCGCCGACGTCGAGCGCACGCCGAGCGTCATCATCGCCCGCACCGACGCCGAGGCGGCGACGCTGCTCACGAGCGACGTCGACGAGCGCGACCGCCCCTTCGTCACGGGCGAGCGCACGGCCGAGGGCTTCTACGAGGTCCGGAACGGCATCGAGCCGTGCATCGCCCGCGGCCGCGCGTACGCCCCGTACGCCGACCTGCTCTGGATGGAGACCGGCAAGCCCGACCTCGAGGTCGCCCGCGCCTTCGCCGAGGGCGTCAAGAGCGAGTTCCCCGACCAGCTGCTCGCCTACAACTGCTCGCCGTCGTTCAACTGGAAGAAGCACCTCGACGACGATCAGATCGCCTCGTTCCAGCGCGAGCTGGGCGCGATGGGCTACCGGTTCCAGTTCATCACCCTGGCCGGCTTCCACGCGCTCAACCACTCGATGTTCGACCTCGCGAAGGGCTACGCCGACGAGCACATGACGGCCTACGTCGACCTGCAGGAGCGCGAGTTCGCCTCGGAGGCGCAGGGCTACACGGCGACGAAGCACCAGCGCGAGGTCGGCACCGGCTGGTTCGACCTCGTCGCGACCGCGCTCAACCCCACCTCGGGCACGCTCGCGCTCGCGGGCTCCACCGAGTCCGAGCAGTTCCACTGAGCCGTAGCACCACTGAGCAGCACCACCACTGAGCACTGAGATCCGACAGAGACACGAAGGAGGAGAGATCATGGACGACCGCATCCGCATCACCGATACCGCCGAGGGCCAGGACCGCGTCCTCACCGACGAGGCCATGGCCTTCCTGCTCCAGCTGCACGACCGCTTCGAGGCGAGCCGGCAGCAGCTGCTGCAGATCCGCCGCAAGCGCCGCGCGGCGTTCGCCGACGGCGACTCGCCGCGCTTCCTCGAGTCGACCCGGCGCATCCGCGAGGACGGCAGTTGGCGCGTCGCGCCGCCGGCCCCCGGCCTCGAGGACCGCCGCGTCGAGATCACCGGACCGATCGAGCGCAAGATGACGATCAACGCCCTCAACTCGGGCGCGAAGGTCTGGCTCGCCGATTGCGAGGACGCGTCGAGCCCGCTCTGGCGCAACGTCATCGCGAGCCAGGTCAACCTGCAGGACGCGATCCGCGAGCGGATCGCCTTCACGAGCCCGCAGGGCAAGGACTACCGCGTCACGGCGGCCGAGACGCCGACGATCGTCGTGCGGCCGCGCGGGTGGCACCTCGACGAGCACCGCATCCTCGTCGACGGCGTGCCGATGTCGGGCGCGCTCGTCGACTTCGGGCTGCACGTGTTCCACAACGCCGACGAGCTCATCGCCCGTGGCCGCGGCCCGTACTTCTACCTGCCGAAGCTCGAGAGCCACACCGAGGCGCGGCTGTGGAACGAGGTCTTCGTCGTGGCGCAGCACCTGCTCGTCATCCCGCAGGGCACCATCCGCGCGACGGTGCTCATCGAGACGATCACCGCGGCGTTCGAGATGGAGGAGATCCTCTTCGAGCTGCGCGAGCACTCGGCGGGGCTCAACGCCGGGCGCTGGGACTACCTGTTCTCGATGATCAAGGCGTTCCGGCTGCGCGGCCCCGAGTTCGTGCTGCCCGACCGCTCGCAGCTGACGATGACCGCGCCGTTCATGCGCGCCTACACCGAGCAGCTCGTGCGGGCGTGCCACCGTCGCGGGGCGCACGCGATCGGCGGGATGGCCGCGTTCGTGCCGAGCGCGAAGGATCCGGTCGCGACCGAGCGGGCGCTCGCCGCCGTCGCCGCCGACAAGGCGCGCGAGGCCGGCGACGGCTTCGACGGCTCGTGGGTCGCGCATCCGGGGCTCGTCGCGACGTGCCGCGAGGCGTTCGACGCCGTGCTCGGTGCGCAGCCGAACCAGCTCGGCCGCAGCCGGGAGGATGTGCCGGTCGACGGCGCAGCGCTCATCGACCTGTCGACGACGCCCGGCGAGATCACCGAGCAGGGCCTGCGCTCGAACATCGAGATCGGCATCCGCTACATGGAGGCGTGGCTGCGCGGGCACGGCGCCGTCGCGATCCACTCGCTCATGGAGGACGCGGCGACGGCCGAGATCTCGCGCTCGCAGGTCTGGCAGTGGATCCACAACGAGTCGACCACGTCGGACGGCCGCATCGTCACGCGCGACCGGTGCCTCGCGCTCGTCGACGACCTGCGCGCCGGCTTCGACCTCGCTCCCGGGAACCGCTTCCGCGAGGCGATCGCGCTCTTCCGTGAGATCGCGCTCGAGGAGACCTACCCGGCGTTCCTCACGCTCGCGGGCACGGAGCGCTACCTGGGCGACGGCATCGAGCGGCCGACGACCGGCTCCATCCCGGTGCAGGACGCGCCCGAGCGGCTCATCCCGCTCGACCAGCCCGTCGAGGGCGAGCCGGAGCGCGCCGCGGCCTGACGCCGACAGCGCAGAGGCGGGCGGGCTCCATCACGGAGCCCGCCCGCCTCTCGTCGGTCGGTGGAGCGTCAGGCGTGCTGGTCGCGCGCCGCCCGGAGGCTCTCGAGCAGCTTCGCCCGCAGCTCCTCGGGGGCTCGGTCGCGGCACGCGCCCTGGAGCGCCGCGGTGAGCATCTCGCCCACGTGGTGCTCGGCGGAGCACTCCTCGCAGGTCGCGAGGTGCGCGCGCACGTCAGCGGCGTCCTCGGCGCACAGCTCGTTGTGCAGGAACTCCTCGAGCGCGGCACGCGCCTCGGTGCAGTCCTTCTTGGCCTCGAGAGTCTCGCTCACGGCTTCTTCTCCTTCGCGGGTTCGTCCTGCACGGCGATCCCCTGTTCTCTGGCGTAGTCGGCGAGCAGGCCGCGCAGCAGCTTGCGGCCGCGGTGCAAGCGGCTCATGACGGTGCCGACCGGCGACTCCATGACCTCGGCGGTCTCGGCGTAGCTGAGCCCCTCGACGTCGACCCAGTAGACGGCCATGCGGAAGTCCACCGGCACCTGCTGGAGCGCATCCTTGACGATGCCGGACGGCATGCGGTGGATGGCCTCCGCCTCGGCGCTGCGCGACGAGGTGGCGGTGAACGACTCGGCGTCGCCGATCTGCCAATCCTCGAGGTCGTCGAGCGGGGCCTCGAAGGGACGGCGCTGCTGCTTGCGGTACGTGTTGATGTAGGTGTTGGTCTGGATCCGGTACAGCCAGGCGCGCAGGTTCGTGCCCTGCTTGAAGCTGCCGTACGCGGCGTAGGCCTTGAGCAGGGTCTCCTGCACGAGGTCGGCGGCATCGGAGGGGTTGCGCGTCATGCGCATCGCGGCGCCGTAGAGCTGGTCGGCGTACTGCATGGCCTGCTCGGCGAAGTCGTCGCGCTTCGCGGCGTCGGTCTGGTCGCTTGTCATCGCCGGTGAGTCTAGTGTCGCGCCCGGCGTCGCGGTCGGAGGGGCGACGGCGGGAGCCACGGGCGCGGGAGCGCTCGACAGCGTCATGATGGGCACTGGCACCTCCTCGGCTCGCTCGCTGACCGATAGATTGCAACCGATGCCCGCTTCAGATCATTCCCGCCCGTGGACCGCGCCGACCGCGCACGCGCGCCTCGACGCCCGCGTGCAGCTGCCGGGCTCGAAGAGCCTCACCAATCGGGCGCTGCTGCTCGCCGCGCTCGCCGACGGCCCCAGCACGCTGCACCGACCGCTGCGCAGCCGCGATGCCGCGATCATGATCGCGGGCCTGCGCGCGCTCGGCGCCGACATCCGGGAGGCGCCCGGCGACGGACAGTTCGGCCCCGACCTCGTCATCGAACCGGGCCCCATCACCGGCGGCACGGCGATCGACTGCGGCCTCGCCGGCACCGCCATGCGGTTCCTGCCGATCGTCGCGGCGCTCGGCGACGGCCCGGTCGCCTTCGACGGCGACCCGCACGCGCGCGAGCGGCCCATGGACCAGACGATCGCGGCGCTCCGCGGGCTCGGCGTCGAGGTCGACGCGGCGGATGCGCGCCTGCCCTTCGTCGTGCACGGCGCAGGCGCCGTGCGCGGCGGTGAGCTGACGATCGACGCGAGCGCGTCGAGCCAGTTCGTCTCCGCACTGCTGCTGACCGCCGCGCGCTTCGACGAGGGCCTGACGCTGCACCACCGCGGCGCGCGCCTCCCCTCCCTCCCCCACATCGAGATGACGCTCGCCGCGCTGCGACAGCGCGGGGTCGAGGCGCACGCGACGGGTGAGGCGTCGTGGCGCGTCGAGCCGGGGCCGATCGCGCCGCTCGACGAGCAGATCGAGCCCGACCTCTCGAACGCGGCGCCGTTCCTCGCGGCGGTCGTCGCCGTCGGCGGCCGCGTCGTGCTCGACGGCTGGCCGGCGAGCACCACGCAGGTCGGGCGCCTGCTGCCCGAGCTGCTCGCCCCCTTCGGCGCGACCTCGTCGGTCGCCGACGGCGCGCTCACGGTCGAGGCCGTCGGCGGAGCGATCCCCGGTGCGACGCTCGACATGCACGCGGCCGGCGAGCTCGCACCCACGATCGTCGCGCTCGGCGCCCTCGCGTCGGCGCCCGTCGAGGTGACGGGCATCGGCCACATCCGCGGTCACGAGACCGACCGCATCCGCGCGCTCGTCGACGACATCGCGGCGCTCGGTGGCACGGCCGTCGCGCTGCCCGACGGCATCCGCGTCGAGCCGGCACCGCTCGCCGGCGGCGCGTGGCGCGCGTTCGACGACCACCGCATCGCGACCGCGGGTGCCGTGATCGGCCTGCGCGTGCCCGGCGTCGAGGTCGACGACATCGGCGCGACAGCCAAGACCATCCCCGAGTTCCCCGAGCTGTGGGCGGCGATGCTCGCATGAGCTGGCTGAGCGACTACGAGGAGCCGTACGAGCAGTACGACGAGTCGAGCGTGCGCGAGCGCCCGAACCCCAAGGCGAACCGGCCGCGCTCGAAGCAGCGGCCGGAGCACGAGAGCGCGATCACCGGCATCGTGACCGCGGTCGACCGCGGGCGCTACACGCTCGCGGTGCGGCTCGGCGAGGGCGACGAGGCGATCGTCACCGCCGCACGGGCTCGCGAGCTGCGCAAGCAGTCGATCGTCGCGGGCGACCGCGTCGACGTCGTCGGGGATGCGACGGGCGAGACGGGCACGCTCGCCCGCATCGTGCGCATCCAGCCGCGCACGACCGTGCTGCGTCGCTCGGCCGACGACACCGACGTCATCGAGCGCGTCATCGTCGCGAACGCCGACCTCATGCTCATGGTCGTGGCGGCCGCCGACCCGGAGCCGAGGCCGCGGCTCGTCGACCGGTACCTCGTCGCCGCGCTCGACGCCGGCATCACCCCGATCATGGTGCTGACGAAGACCGACCTCGCCGATCCCGAGCCGTTCCTCGCGCTCTTCGAGGGCCTCGACATCGAGGTGTGGCGGTCGTCGATCGACGACCCGCCCGTGGAGGCGCTGCGCGAGCGGCTCGACGGGCACACGACCGTCGCCGTCGGCCACTCGGGCGTGGGCAAGTCGACGCTCGTCAACGCGCTCGTGCCGAGCGCCATGCGCGCGGTCGGGCACGTGAACGCCGTCACGGGCCGCGGCCGGCACACGTCGTCGTCGACGGTGTCGTTCAAGCTCGGCGACGGCTGGATCATCGACACGCCGGGCGTGCGCTCCTTCGGGCTCGGCCACGTCGCGACCGCCAACGTGCTGCGCGGGTTCCCCGACCTCGCGGCCGTCGCCGACGACTGCCCGCGCGGCTGCACGCACCTCGCCGACGAGGAGTACTGCGAGCTCGCGGCCGCGGCGGCCGACGGCCGGCTCGCGCCGCGCCGCGTCGAGTCGATGCAGCGGCTGCTCGGCACGCTCGTCGCGATCCGGGAGCAGCGGCACCAGGAGTAGTGACCGACGACCGGCACCTGCCGGGCGGTCGCCGCGCGCCGTACCCTGGAGCCGTGACCCGCTACGACGACGACCTCGACCTGGCGCTGCGGATGGCCGACGCCGCCGACGCGATCTCCATGGCGCGCTTCCGCGCGCACGACCTCGCCGTGACGACCAAGGCCGACACCACGCACGTGACGGATGCCGACCGCGCGGTCGAGCAGCGCATCCGCGACATGCTGCAGGCCGAGCGTCCCGACGACGCGATCTTCGGCGAGGAGTTCGGCTCCACGGGCGACGCCGAGCGGCAGTGGATCATCGACCCGATCGACGGCACGGCGCACTACTTGCGGGGTGCGCCGATCTGGGCCACGCTCATCGCCCTCGTCGTCGATCACCACCCGGTCGTCGGCGTCGTCTCGGCGCCTGCGCTCGGCGGTCGCTGGTGGGCGGCGCAGGGGCAGGGCGCGTGGACCGACGTCGCGAAGCCGCGGCAGATCCACGTCTCGAAGGTGCGGGAGCTGTCGGATGCGGTGCTCTCGTACAACGCGATCCAGGGCTGGGACGGGGCCGGCCGGATCGACGACCTCGTCGCGCTGCAGCGCGACGTCTGGCGCGCGCGCTCCTACGGCGACGCCTGGAGCTACATGCTGCTCGCCGAGGGCACGATCGACGCGGTCGCCGAGTTCGACCTCAAGCCCTACGACATGGCGGCGCTCGTGCCCGTGATCGAGGAGGCGGGCGGCACCTTCACGTCGATCGGCGGCCAGCTGGGTCCCTGGCACGGCTCGGCGCTCGCCTCGAACGGCGCGCTGCACGAGCAGCTGCTCTCCAGGCTCGCGCGCTGACCCCTAGCCGCCCGCGGCGACGGCCTCGAGCTCGGCGATGTCGATCTTGCGCATCTGCATGAGCGCGCCCGAGACCGCGCCCGCGTGCGGGCCCTCCATGAGCTCCATGAAGCGGCGCGGCACGACCTGCCACGAGAGCCCGAAGCGGTCCTTGCACCAGCCGCACACCGACTCCTGGCCGCCGTCGGCCGTGAGCGCCTCCCAGAGCCGGTCGACCTCGTCCTGCCCGTCGACGATGAGCACGATCGAGAACGCCTCGGTGAGCGGGAACTCGGGGCCGCCGTTGAGCAGCTGGTAGGGCACCCCGGCGAGCGTGAAGTCGACGGTGAGCGCCGCTCCGGGATCGGGGCCCGGGAAGGCGCTGTCATCGGGATAGCGGGAGACCGCCCCGAGCTCGGAACCGGGCACGAGCGACACGTAGAACTGCGCCGCCTCCTCGATCCTGCCGTCGAACCAGATGCAGCTGCGCACGTCCATGCCGGTCATCATGCCTCGCGCGTCGGTGCCGCGCTAGCGTGGATCCATGCGCGACATCTCCCCGGCCGAGGTCCATGACCGCCCGATCGTCGACGTCCGAGAGCCGAGCGAGTGGCAGCAGGGGCACGTCGACGGCGCGATCCACATCCCGATGGGCGAGGTCGTCGAGCGGCTCGCCGAGGTGCCTGACGGCGCTGCCGTCATCTGCCGCTCGGGCGCCCGCAGCGCGAGGGTCGTGGCCTACCTCGAGCGGCAGGGGCTCGATGCGGTGAACGTCGCGGGCGGCACCCTCGCCTGGGCGGCCGAGGGCCGCCCGATGGTCGGCTCGGTCGCCTGAGCGACGACCACACTGCCGAGCCCACGACCACGCAGCGCCCACGACCACGCAGCGGCGCCCCCGGA
>NZ_BAAAKK010000001.1:84220-119800 GCF_039527715.1 Agrococcus citreus | reverse complement strand
GGGGGCGCCGCTGCGTCGTCGCTCGCGTCGGTCAGCCGACGATGAGCTTCTTGTTCATGAACTCCTCCATGCCGTGCGGGCCCAGCTCGCGGCCGAAGCCGGAGCGCTTGGTGCCGCCGAAGGGCATGTCGTAGTCCTCGGAGCCCGCGCCGTTGATCGAGACCATGCCGGCGTCGAGCCGGTCGGCGACGGCGAGCGCGAGCTCGGGGTCGGTGCACCACAGCCGCGAGCCGAGCCCGAAGGGCGTGTCGTTGGCGATCCGCACAGCGTCGTCGACGTCCTTCGCGCGGTAGACGGTGCCGACCGGCCCGAAGAGCTCCTCGCGGTAGGCCTCCATGTCGTCGGTGACGCCGCCGAGCAGCGCAGGACGCACGCGCGTGTCGCCCGACTCGCCCAGCTCGCCCGCGAGCACCTGCGCACCCTCGGCGAGGGCCGAGGCCGTCTGCTCGCGCAACCGGTCGGCTGCGGCCTGCGACGAGAGCGGTCCGACGAGCGCGTCCTCGTCCTCGGGCCCGCCGACCTCGAGCGCCGTGACCGCCTCGGCGAGCTTCGTCGAGAACTCGTCGTAGAGCTCGTCGACCACGATGAAGCGCTTCGACGCGTTGCAGGACTGGCCGGAGTTCTCCATCCGGGTCTCGACGGCGGCCTCGACCACCGCGTCCATGTCGTCGGTCGAGAGCACGACGAAGGGGTCGGAGCCACCGAGCTCGAGCACGACCTTCTTGAGGTGCCGGCCGGCGATCTCGGCGACCGCGGCACCCGCGCGCTCGGAGCCGGTGAGCGAGACGCCGCGCACGCGCGGGTCGGGGATGACGATCTCGCCGATCTGGTCGTTCGTCGCGAAGATGTTCTCGTAGGCGCCGGCGGGCAGGCCCGCCTCCTCGAGGATCTCGGCGATGACGGTCGCCGACCACGGGCACTGCGGCGCGTGCTTGAGCAGCACCGTGTTGCCGAGCATGAGGTTCGGGAAGGCGAAGCGCGCGACCTGGTAGTAGGGGAAGTTCCAGGGCATGATGCCGAGGATGACGCCCTGGGCCGACTTGCGGATGCGCGCGTCGACGCCCGTGCGGACCTCGAGCACCTCGTCGGCGAGGAAGCGCTCGGCGTTGTCGGCGTAGTAGTGGATGATCTCGCTCGAGAACTCGGCCTCGGCCACGCCCTGCGCGAGCGGCTTGCCCATCTCGGTGCGGATGATCTCGGCGAGCTCGCGCGAGCGCGACGCGAACGCGTCGGCGGCGCGGCCGAGGATGGCGGCGCGCTCGGCCATGGGCGTGCTGCGCCACGGCTCGAAGGCGGCGTGCGCTCGCTCGATGGCGGCGCGCACCTCACCGTCTGTCGCGGTCGGGAACTCCTTGACGACCTGGCCGGTATAGGGGTCGGTGACCCGGTACTCGCTCACGCCATTGCCTCCTCGCAGCGTCGATGGATCACCAGCGTAGTGGCGGTCGCTACGAGGAGCAGCCGTCCGCCGCGGGAGCGCCCGCGAAGCGATCGGCGGTCCACGCGCGCAGCTCCGGCAGCAGCGGCGACTCGCCCGTGACGACGCCCATGTGGTCGAGCCCCGGGTAGGTGCGGTAGTCGATCGCCTGCCCCTCGGCGCACCGCGCGGCGACGTAGCCGTCCTGCGCCTGCGCGGTGATGAGCGAGTCGGCGCCGCCCTGCGCGAGCAGCAGCGGTGCGCCGATCGGCAGCGTCGGCACGTTCTCGGCCGCCCGCTCCCCCAGCTCGCCGTCACCGGGTCGCTGCGACCACACCCGGCCGTCGCTCACGATCGAGGTGGCGAGCGACACGAGCGTGCTCGGATCGGTCAGGCAGCGCTGCTGCATCGACTCGACCATGATGCGGGCACCCGGGCGCACGTAGTCGCCGGACGCGACCTCCGGGTAGGCCTCGACGTAGGCGGCGAGCGCGAACGCCCCGAACACCGCGCCGACCGGAGAGCCGGTGATCCCGTCGAGCAGCGCCGGCAGATCGGTCGCGGGCGCCATCGCCGCGACGCCCACGATCGACAGCTCGGGCGCGTAGCCCGCCGCGAGCCCGCCCGCCCAGAGCGCGGCGTGGCCGCCCTGCGAGTGACCCCACAGCACCGTGTCGGTGCCGAGGCCCGCCTCGAGCTGCTGCGCGGCGCGGATGGCGTCGAGCACGCTCCGCCCCTCGCCCTCGCCGATCAGGTACGGCTGGCTGCCCGCCGTCCCGAGCCCGGCGTAGTCGGTCGCCACGACGGCCCAGCCGGCGGCGAGCGTCGCGCCGAGATCGGGCATCGCGCCGGCGACGAAGGGCTCCTCGAGCAGCGACGGCGCGCATCCGGTCGCGTAGCCGGTGGTGCCGTGCGCCCACGCGACGACCGGGTGGTCGTCGCCGGCGCCCGGCACGACGACGAGACCGGATGCGACGGCCGGCGAGCCGTCGGCGGCGGTCGTCGTGTACAGCATCCGCCACGCCGTCGCGCCCTCCGGCACCGCTCGCTGGAAGGGCTCGCTGCGCAGCAGCTGGCCGGGCTCGGCGGGCACGGCCGATGGCGCGTCGTAGAAGGCGTCGGGGCGCGGCACCCCGCTCAGCTGCACGCTCACGAGCAGGAGCGCCGCGGTGCCGACGAGCGCGAGCACGGCGCCGGCGCGTCGTCGGGCCCGCGCGCGCGGCGGCGCACCGGCACCGTCGGCCTCGACGGTGGAGGCGCCGGCGCGAGCGCGCCGGATCGCGTCGATCACGAGCGATCCGCCCAGCAGCACGAGCCGCACGCCGAGCACTGCCGCGACGACGAACACGGTCACGTCGGGCCACGCGAGCGCGACGATGCCGAGGAGCACCGATGCGGCCGCGAGCGCGAGCGCGGTCCAGCGGTCGCCGTCGGGGCTCCGGAGCGCGCGCACAGCGCCGATCGCTCCCGACAGCACGAGCGCGATGCCGACGACGAGCACGAGCCCGCCGATCGTGAGGCCGGGCACGGCGAGCACGAGCACGCCCGCGGCGATCCAGCCGAGCGCGAGCACGACGCGCAGCCAGGGCGCGTCGCGGCGGAGGAGCTCGGCGATCCCGTGCGCCACGAGCCCGACGGCGAGCAGCACGACGAGCACGCCGAGCGAGAGGAAGGGACGCACGGTCAGCACGATGCCGAGCACAGCGCACGCGGCGCCGACGGCGAGCGCGAGCGCCCACGGCAGCCTGGCCCCCGGGCGCGCTCGACGATCCTTCCCGGTGGTCAGCCCCATGGGGACGACGCTATCCGGGAGGATGCCTCACAACGTGCGACTCGCAGCCCGATGGTGGAGATGGGGGGAATCGAACCCCCGTCCAACGCTCATATCGTGCGGATTCTCCGGGTGCAGCTCAGGGAAGGCGTTCTGCTCGGCTCCGACCTTTGTCCTGAGCACCTAGGTCGACGAGCCCAGTCACAGTTCAAGTCCCGCGATGCCCTGTGACGCAGCATCGCAGCAATCCCTCAACATGACGCCAGGGTCCGGATCGAGGGCATCTCCGGTCTGACGGACTTCAGGCTCGCTTAAGCAGCGAGGGCGAAGTCGGTGCGCTTTGCATCGGCACCTATGGTTTTGCAGGGAGCGTTCAAGAGATAACCCTGCATCCTCTACCCGCTTCCCGCAGCAACCGAGACGTTGTCGAAACCGATCATCCCCGTGCTGGGTGCGAGTCGCACGCTGTGGAGTTGTCAATGCCGGATGCCTCCGGCGCGCTGGCGAGGCCAGCCCACCACGATACCGCGCGAGCGGGCTCATCGGCAAGGCTGGCTCAGCCGAAGAGCATCTCCGCCTCGCGGTAGCGGTGGTCGGGGACGCGCTTGAGCTCGCCGAGCGCATCCGACATCGGCACGCGGATGATCTCGGTGCCGCGCAGCGACACCATGCTCCCCCACGCCTCGGCGATGATCGCGTCGATGGCGGCGAGGCCGAAGCGCGTGGCGAGCACGCGGTCGGCGCCGCTCGGGGCGCCGCCGCGCTGGATGTGGCCGAGCACGGTCGAGCGCGACTCGATGCCCGTGCGCTCCTCGATCATCGGGGCGATGAGCTCGCCGATGCCGCCGAGCCGGGGCCGGTTCGACGCGTCGACGCCCTTGCGCGAGTACTCCTCGTCCATGCCCTCGAGCTTGAAGCCCTCCGAGACCACCACGAGCGGGGCGCGCCGCCGGTCGTAGACCGACTGCACGTAGTCGCAGATCCACTCGATCGATCGCGGCTGCTCGGGGATGAGCGTGACGTGCGCGCCGGTCGCGATGCCGGTGTGGAGCGCGATCCAGCCGACGTGCCGGCCCATCACCTCGAGCACCATGCAGCGCATGTGCGAGTCGCCCGTCGTGCGCAGCCGGTCGCCCGCCTCGGTCGCGATCTGCACCGCGGTGTCGAAGCCGAAGGTGTAGTCGGTGGCGTCGAGGTCGTTGTCGATCGTCTTCGGGACGCCGACGACCGGGAGGCCGTCGTCGGCGAGGCGGTTCGCCGCCGCGAGCGTGCCCTCGCCGCCGATCGCCATCACCGCGTCGATGCCGAGCCGCTCGAGCGTCTTCGCGATGCTCGCGGCGCCGCCGTTCGGGTGCTCGTAGGGGTTCGTGCGGCTCGTGCCGAGGATCGTGCCGCCGATGCGCGACGTGCCGCGCACCGACGAGCGGTTGAGCACGCGCACATCGCCCTCGACGAGGCCCCGGTAGCCGTCGCGGATGCCGACGAACTCGAGGCCGTGGTGCACCATGCCCGTGAGCACGGCGGCGCGGATGACTGCGTTGAGACCGGGGCAGTCGCCCCCGGACGTGAGGATGCCGACTCGCATTTCGCCTTCCGCCGGAGGGCCCTGGGTGAATCCTGCCGGCGACCCCATCCAAGCGGGCGCGCGAGCGATTGTCGAACCGCCGCTACGCGGCGACGATCACTCGTTCAAGCGGTTGCGGGTGCGCATGGCGCGCTCCGCCTCGCGCTTGTCCTGGCGCTCGCGCAGCGCGTGCCGCTTGTCGTACTCCTTCTTGCCCTTCGCGACGGCGAGCTCGACCTTCGCCCGCCCGTCCGAGAAGTAGAGCGAGAGCGGCACGAGCGTGTAGCCGCCCTGCGAGACCTTGGCCGCGAGCTTCTCGATCTCGGTGCGGTGCAGCAGCAGCTTGCGCTTGCGGCGGGGCGGGTGGTTCGTCCACGTGCCCTGCCCGTACTCGGCGATGTGCACGGCATCGAGCCACGCCTCGCCGTACTCGATGAAGGCGTAGCCGTCGACGAGCGACGCGCGACCCGCGCGCAGCGACTTCACCTCGGTGCCCGTGAGCACGAGGCCCGCCTCGACGCGGTCCTCGATCGTGTAGTCGTGGCGCGCCTTGCGGTTCTGGGCGACGACCTTCTGGCCCTGTTCGCGCGGCATGGCTGGCTCCCGGATCCTGGTGGCCCGACCTTCGGGCAGCCGCCCAGTCTAGCGGGCGGTCACACCTTCAAGTATCGCCGGATGGCGACGGCGGCGGCGACGCCCGCGAAGAGCACCCCGATGCCGATGAGCACGGGTGCCACGATGAGCGCGTCGTCGAGGCCCACGATCGCGATGGTCTGCAGCATCGGCGCGACGTAGCCCTGCAGCACGAAGTGCACCACCCCGAGCACCGCGCCGGCGGCGAGCACCGCCCCGATGAGCGCCGCGATCACCCCCTCGATGATGAAGGGGGTCTGGATGAACCGGTTCGACGCGCCCACGAGGCGCATGATCCCCAGCTCCCGCTTCCTGGAGAAGGCGGAGAGGCGGATGGTCGTGGAGATGAGCAGCACGGCGGCGACCAGCATGAGCACGGCCACGCCGATCGCGGCGAGGCTCGCGGTGTTGAGCACCTGGAAGATCGGTTCGAGCAGGGCGCGCTGGTCGCGCACCTCCAGCACCCCCGGGAGCGCCGTCGTCGCCTCCCGGATGAGGTCGGCGTCCTGCGGCGACGTGGGTCGCACCCAGAGCGCCTCGTTCATGGTCTCGGGGCTCGCGAAGTCGGCACTCGCCGTGCCGCCGAACTGCTCGATGAAGTGCTCGTACGCGAGCTGCCGGTCCTCGAACTGCACGTCGGCGACGTACGGCGCGATCGCGCCGCTCGAGAGCGTGTCGCGCACCGCCTCGATCTGCTCGGGCGTGGCCGCCGTCTGCGTGCAGGTGTCGGTCGAGTCGACCGGTCCGCAGAAGTAGATGCCCACTTGCGCGCGGTCGTACCAGAAGCCCTTCATCTGGTTGATCTGCATCTGCAGCAGGATCGCCGCGCCCACGAACGACAGCGAGATGAAGGTGACGAGCACGACCGAGACGACGACCGACAGGTTGCGGCGCAGGCCGTTCCAGACCTCCTGGGCGATGAGCTGGACCCTCACGCGAGCTCCTCCTCGGCGTGCTCGGCGAGCCGCCGGCGATAGCTGCCGTGCGCCTCGTCGCGCATGATGACGCCGGCGTCGAGCTCGACGACGCGCTTCTGCATCTCGTTGACGATGGATGCCTCGTGCGTCGCCATGACGACCGTCGTGCCGCCCTCGTTGATGCGCGCGAGCAGCGCCATGATGCCGGCGCTCGTCGACGGGTCGAGGTTGCCGGTGGGCTCGTCGGCGAGCAGGATCGGCGGGCGGTTGACGACGGCGCGCGCGATCGCGACGCGCTGCTGCTCGCCGCCCGAGAGCTCGTGCGGCAGGCGGCTCGCCTTGCCCGCGAGCCCGACCGTCTTCAGCACGTCCGGCACGGCCTCGGAGATGAATCCGCGGCTCTTGCCGATCACCTGCAGCGTGAACGCGACGTTCTCGTACACGGTCTTGTTGTTCAGCAGCCGGAAGTCCTGGAAGACGACACCGAGGTTGCGGCGGAAGAACGGCACGCGCCGGTTCGGGAGGGCCTTCAGCCGCTGGCCGAGCACGTGCACCTCCCCGGCCGAGGGGCGCTCCTCGCGCAGCACCATGCGGATGAGCGTGCTCTTGCCGGAACCGGAGGCGCCGACGAGGAACACGAACTCGCCCTTGAGGATCTCCAAGGAGACGCCGTCGAGGGCCGGGCGAGCCTTGCGGGAGTAGGTCTTCGAGACCTCGTCGAAGCGGATCATGACCTGTCGAGGGTATGCGCGACCGGTGGCGGGGCTCGCGCGCCGCACCGGCGGGTCCGGATTCCGCGGCGGCGCCCGAAGGAAACCACCGTTACCAATCTGTTATGATCGTCCTGTACGCGTGCTGCTCCGCGTCCCACCACTCCCCCGCACGACCCTTCCAGGGCACCGCTGTGCGCCGGCGGAGGCGGAAACACGGGCGACTTGGAGCAGCGCACTGCCTTGAGCAGAACCTGATAGAACCCTGACGCTCTGGTAGATTGCAGCGTCGGGTACGGCTCGAGAGCCACACCGAGCATCGCCGGGTCACGACGGCACGCTCGGTCCTCGCGCCGATGAGCGGCGGATCTGGTCCTCCACATCCGCGCGCCCGACACCACGGCACCCATGCCCACGCCGGCCCACCGCCGGCGCGCTCGATGGCGTGCATCCCAACGAGAGGCTCCCCCATTTCCATGACGCATGACCGCAATCCCGTCCCCGTGACGACCCGTGCCTCGAGCACGCGCCGCCGCACCCTCCGCGCCGCTGTCGCGACCTCCGTCGTCGCGCTCGCCGCGACGCTCATCCCCGCCACCGCGGCGACCGCTGCGCCCGTGATCGACCGCCCGGCGGCCGGCCCGGCATCGATGCCCGGCCCGAGCAACACCGGCGTGCCCGCCGGCGTGCAGCTGCGCGTCCACCGCGGCAACATGGTGATCACCACGCCCGGCACCGTCATCAGCGGCCTCGACATCCACGGCTACGTCGACGTCCGCGCGAAGAACGTGACGATCCGCAACTCGATCATCCGCGGCGGCGCCGCGAACGGCCAGGACTCGCTCGTGCGCAGCGCCTCGAACAACGCGAGCCTGACGATCACCGACAGCGAGCTCGTGCCGAACGTGCAGACGCCCAACATCGACGGGCTGCGCGGCTGGAACATCAACGCCCAGCGCCTCGACATCCACGGCGTCATCGACCCGGCCCACTTCTGGGGCTCCGGCAACGTGCAGCTGCGCGACTCGTGGATCCACGACAACCTGCACTACGCGAACGACCCGGGCTGGAACGGCGGCCCGAGCCACGACGACGGCGTGCAGATCCAGAGCGGCTCCGGCTACTGGATCACCGGCAACCGCATCGAGGGCGCGCACAACGCCGCCATCATGGTGACGCAGGACGCCGGCCGCGTGTCGAACGTCATGATCCGCGACAACTTCCTCGACCACGGCGGCTGCACGATCAACCTGCACGACAAGGGCAAGGGCCAGTTCCAGAACATCGACATCCGCGACAACGTCTTCGGCGCGAACTCGACGTTCAACTGCCAGATCATCCGCACCGCGGGCGACATCACGGCGACGGGCAACACGACCGTCACCGGCAAGGCGATGAAGATCAACAGCCACTGACCTGCCGACACCGGGCGCTCTCATCGACCCATCGTCACCGCGAACGGGCCGTCTCGTCCTCCGACGAGGCGGCCCGTTCGCGCGTCGTCAGTCGCGCCAGCGATCGAGGCTGCCGTCGGCGCGAGCGAGGCCGAGGATGCCGACGTGCGTCCGCTCGGGCTGGCCCCAGTAGCTGCGCTCGTAGAGCTCGTGCCGGGCACCGAAGCCGGTGCCGATCGCATCCCACAGCTCGCCCATGACCTCGAGCCGCTCGCGCGCATCCGCCCCGCCCGAGCCGCGCAGCAGCGGCTCGATCGGCGCGACGGGCTCGGTGCCGAGCGCCTCGAGCGGCACGGGCAGGTGCGCGAAGGCCGACGACAGCACCGTCTGCAGCGTGATGCGCATGCGGCTGTACGCGTCGGGCGCCATCGCCGAGAACGCGAGCGCCGCCCGGCTGCCGGGCCGGAGCGAATCGCCCGAGGGCTCCGCCTGCTCGATCATCGCGTCGCGCAGCCCGGCGACCGTGTGCCGGAAGGCGATCACCTCGCCGAGCGCCGCCTGCACGCCTCGACGCTCGCTCGTGCCCATGATCTCCGTCGCGCGCGCTGCGAGGCCCGCGATGTGCTCGAGCTTCGCCTCGAGGCGTGTCGCCGCCTGGAACGCGAGCCGTCGGTTCCAGCCGATCTCGCCGCCGTTGAAGGCGAGCATCGTCTCGGCGTCGCGCACGAGGACGTCGTCCCACGGCACGAGCACGTCGTCGAAGACGACGAGCGCGTCGTGCTCGGCGAACCTCGCGGCGAGCGGCTGGTCGTCGCGAGCGGGCGTGCCCCGCGTGTAGATCCGGATGCCCGGCGTGCCGACGGCGACCGACGCCGCGACCGCGAACGCATCCGTCTGCACCTCGCCGCCGAAGTGCGAGACGAGCAGCCGCTGCGCGGTCGCAGCGCCGGTGACGACCGCCTTCGCGCCGCGGACGACGATGCCCTCGTCCGTCTCTCGCACGACGTGCAGCACGATGTCGTCGATCTCGTCGGGCGGCAGGTCGCGGTCGACGGGCGGGTTGACGAGCGCTTGCGCGTAGTGGGTGACGTCGCGCTGGTCGCGCGCGAGCGCGGCGCGGACGTTGGGCTCGAACCGCCCGAAGGCCGGCGCGTGCGCGGCCATCGAGGTGATGAGCGCGCCCATGAACTCCGGTGTGCGGCCGACCCAGCCGTGCGTCATGCGCTGCCAGGCGCGGATCGCCTCGCGCTGCCGACGCAGGTCGTCGCGCGACTGCGGCACGGTCCAGAACGGATGCGTGAGGCCGGTGCCGTCGGCGGTCGGCACGAGCAGCGACGCGGCCCCGCCGTCGTGCAGCGCGTCGTAGAGACCGGCGATCGTGCGGGCGACGCCCGAGAGCTCGGGGTGCTCGGCGACGCGGTCGACCTGCACGCCGTCGTGCACGACGACCCGGCCGTCATCGAGGCTCGCGAGGTAGTCGCTGCCGGTCTGGGGCCGAGTCTCCACGGGCGTGCCTACTCCTGCTCGAGCTCGATCTGCTGCTGCTTGCGCCACTTGATGCCGGCGGCGATGAAGCCGTCGAGGTCGCCGTCGAACACGGCCGACGGGTTGTTGACCTCGTGGAGCGTGCGGAGGTCCTTCACCATCTGGTACGGCGCGAGCACGTAGGAGCGCATCTGGTCGCCCCAGCTCGCCGAGATGGTGCCGGCGAGCTGCTTCTTGCGCGCCGCCTCCTCCTCGCGCTTGAGCAGCATGAGTCGGCTCTGCAGCACGCGCATCGCGGCGGCGCGGTTCTGGATCTGGCTCTTCTCGTTCTGCATCGAGACCACGACGCCGGTCGGGAGGTGCGTGATGCGCACGGCGGAGTCGGTCGTGTTCACGCTCTGCCCGCCGGGGCCGGAGGAGCGGAAGACGTCGACGCGGATGTCGCCCTCGGGCACCTCGATCTCGTCGACCTGCTCGAACAGCGGCACGACCTCGACCGCCGCGAACGACGTCTGGCGCTTGCCGGCCGCGCCGAACGGGCTCATCCGCACGAGTCGGTGCGTGCCGGCCTCGACCGACATGTGCCCGAAGGCGTAGGGCGCGTCGATCTCGAACGACGCCGACTTGATGCCGGCCTCCTCCGCCCAGCTCGTCTCGTAGATCGTCACGGGCATGTCGTGCTGCTCGGCGTAGCGCAGGTACATGCGCATGAGCATCTCCGAGAAGTCGGATGCGTCGACGCCGCCGGCGCCGGCACGGATCGTGACGACCGCGGGCAGCGGGTCGAACTCGCCGTCGAGGAGCGTCTGGATCTCCATCTCGGCGACGAGCCTCTGGAGGCTCGCGAGCTCCTTGCGCGCCTCGATCTGGGTGGCCTCGTCGGCCTCCTCGTTCGCCATCTCGACGAGCACCTCGAGGTCGTCGATCCGCGACTCGGCCTCGGTGAGTCGACGCAGCGCGGTCTGCGCGTGGCTGAGCCGGCTCGTCACCTTCTGGGCTGCGGCGGTGTCGTCCCACAGGTCGGGGGCGCCTGCGGCCTCCGAGAGCCGCTCGATGTCGGCGGCGATCTTGTCGACGTCGGCCACCGCCTTGATGTCGGAGAACGTGGAGCGCAGGGCGGCGATGTCGCCGCCGATGTCGAGATCGGGCATGATCCCCCCAGCCTACCGAGGCGAGCGGTGTCCGCGCCCCACGGTCGTCGCGCATCCGATGCGTAGTCTCGCCTCATGAGCGGCGTCGACCAGTCGGAGCGCTTCCCGTGGCGCAAGGTGGCGGGAGCCGCCTACGTGCCGACCGCGGCGTTCGCGATCGGCGAGGGCGCCGTCATCCCCTACATCCCGCTCATCGCGGGCGACCTGGGCGCCTCGCTCGCGGTCGCCGCGATCGTCGCCGCGATGCTCACCGTCGGCCAGCTCGCGGGCGACGTGCCCGGCGGCAGCGTCGTGGCGCGCTTCGGCGAGCGGCCCTCGATGATCGCCGCCGGCCTGCTCGTGCTCGTCGCGCTCGCGATCGCGTTCTTCTCGACGAGCGTGTGGATGCTCGGCATCGCCATCTTCGTGCTCGGCCTCGGCCACGCGGTGTTCGCGCTCGCCCGGCACGCGTTCATGACCACCTTCGTGCCGATCCAGTACCGCGCGAGGGCGCTCTCGACGCTCGGCGGCATCTTCCGCATGGGCATGTTCGTCGGCCCGCTGCTCGGCTCGGCGGTGCTCGGCATCGGCCTGCCGGTCGCGTCGGTGTGGGTCATCTGCGCCATCGGCACCGTCGTCGCGATCGTCGTGCTCATCGTGCTCCCCGACCCGTCGACCGCGTTCGAGCGCACGCCGCTCACGACCGGCACGATCGAGCTGCGGGCCGAGCGCACCGGCATCGCTCAGGTCGTGCGGCAGCACGCGCGCGTGCTCGCGACCGTCGGCGTCGGCGCGGCGATGCTCTCGCTCGCCCGCTCCGCGCGCAACGTGCTGCTGCCGCTGTGGGCGGTGTCGATCGGGCTCGACGGTGTCACGACCGGTCTCGTGATCGGCATCGCGGGCGGCGTCGACTTCGCGCTCTTCTTCATCTCGGGCTGGGTGATGGACCGCTTCGGCCGCTTGTGGAGCGTCGTCCCGTCGCTGACGCTCATGGCGGCGGCGTTCGCGATGCTCGCCGTCTCGCACGACCTCGACGCGGCGACCGGATGGTTCGTGGCCGCGGCGCTCGTGCTGGCGCTCGGCAACGGGCTGGGCTCGGGCATCCTCATGACGCTCGGCGCCGACCTCGCCGACCGCCGCAACCCCGCGCCGTTCCTCGGCGCCTGGCGGCTCACGACCGACCTCGGCGGCGCGGCGGCACCGCTCCTCATCTCGCTGCTCGTCTCGGTCGCGTCGATCGCGTGGGCGGCCGGCGGACTCACGGCGCTCTGCATCGTCGGCGCGGGCATGCTGCTGCGCTGGCTGCCGCGCAAGCCGCGCGACTGACGGTCAGCCCGCTGCGCGCTCGCCGAGCAGGGTCGCGACGTGCGCGAGCAGGCCGTCGCCGTCGCGCCGCAGCAGGTACTCGAAGTCGGCGTCGGCGATGTGCGAGCCGTCGGCCTTCCAGAAGTGCCAGCGCACGTGCGCCCGCAGCAGCCGATCGGTGAGCACCGCGTGGTCGACGAGCGTGTGCGTCGCGCGGGCGAGGCCCCGCGCGCGGTACTCCGGGTGCGACCCGGCGAGGCCCGTCGCGAGCTCCTCGCGCGTCGCGACCGTGCCGATGAAGTTGTCGGTGACCATCATGCCGGGCTCGCCCCAGAGCGCCGCGGTCGCGGGCGCATCCATGTCGCCGAGCGTCTGCGCGTAGGCGCGGAAGTACGCGTCGAGCTCGGCTGCTGCGGCTGCTGCGGCGGCGGTCATGCCGTCACGCTAGCCGCGGCGGCGGCCGCGCGGGAGGCCCTACTCGTCGCGGCGGAGCTCCTGGCGAGCGGCGAGGTCGTTGGCGATCGACGTCGCCTCCTCGCGGAGCTCGTCATCGTTCAGCTCGCCCGCCTGCACCTGCTGCACGAGCTGGCGGAACGCCGGGTTCTCCATCAGCGCGCGGAGGCCGTCGGCGGCCTGCTCGGGACGCTCGACCGGGAGGCTCGCGGCGACCGCGTCGAAGTCGATCTCGGGCTCATCGGGCTGCGCGACCATGGCAGCGAGCGTAGCGCCGACGGCTGGAGCCCGCATGGCCAGGGGGTGCGGTCAGTCGACGAAGACCGCTCGCGCGGTCGACGTGACATCGAGGCGGAGCCCCGCCGGCAGGAACAGGGAGACGACCGGCGGGCTCCACGCGCTCGAGACGGTGACGCTCGCGCTCCGGTCGTCGGCGCTCGCGCCGTCGACTCGGACACCGTCGAGATCGGCCCCCGCGGTCGCGGCCCAGTCGGCGGCGGCCCGATCGACGGCCGCGTCGGCGAGCTCCGGAGCGGCGGTCGCGCCGTCGAAGCGCACCTGCTCGAGCGCGAACGCCTCGGCGGCCGCGAGCGCCGCCCGNNNCGCCCCGTCGGCGACGGTGTAGAGCCGGCGGCGCTCGATGAGCAGGCTCGTCGCCGCCGTGACCGCGACGATGAGCGCGAGGGCGAGGGCGGCGAAACCGATCGTCAGCACGAGCGTCGAGCCGTCCTCCTCGCGCGCGAGGCGCCGCACGAGCCGGTTCACGGCGCACCGCCGAAGGCCGAGACCGGCTGCGAGGCGCGAGCGGAGACGGGGATGCCGAGACCGACGTCGAGCGCGAGGAACGGCGGCGCGAGCGGGAGCGGCACCGTCGCGTCGACCTGCACCGTGACGGTGCCGCGCGCGGTGTCGCACCCGGCAGGGTCGGGTGAGCACGTGATCGCGACACCGACCGCATCCGGCGGCAGCGCGGCGTCGACGATCGCCACCCGCAGCGCGCGGTCGGCCGCGGCGAGCCCCGCCTCGTGGCTCTCGGCCTGCGCGATCGAGCGCGCAGCATGGCGCGCGGCGCCCTCGATGCCGAGCACGGCGTGCTGGAGCTGCCCGAGCGCGAGCGCGAGGTAGACGAGCGGCACGAGCAGCACGACCCCGACGGCGAGGAACTCGACCGAGGCGGACCCTGCGTCGTCCCGCCAGCGGGAGCGACCGCGCGCGCGCTCGCCAGGTGACGGCTCAGCCGAGCGATTCGAGCGGGGCATGCCCCGTCACCTCCAGCGCCACCGGACCGAGGAGGCCGAGGAGCGGCAGCGGCGCGGCGACGCGGATCTCGATGGTCTCGAGTCCCGCGACCGTCGCGGTCGTCGCGGAGACGCCCTGCGCGTAGGCGGGACCGATCGACGCCGTGATGAGCTCGCGCGTGCGCGCTATGCCGGCCGCCGCATCCGCCCCGACGAGCGACGCGTGGCGCGCGCCCTCCGCGGCCGCGTCGGCGAGGGTGGCGCGCACGTGCAGGCCGAGCGAGAGCTGGATCACCGACAGCACGAGCGCGACGAGCAGGCCCGCGACCATCGCGAACTCCGCCACCGCCGAGCCGCGCTCGTCGGCGGCGCGCATCAGAAGCTCGTGACGCGCGCGATCGCCTGCTCGAACACGCCGGCGAGCGCGGGACCGGCGACGGTCCAGAGCACGATGACGAGGCCCGCGGTCATGAGCGTGACGAGCACCCAGCCGGGCACATCCCCTCGCTCCTCGTCTCGCAGGCGCCCGGCGACGCGCGCGAACCGGTTGCTGATCGTCGACATGATCTCCTCCTTCAGAATCCGACCTGCAGCACGTGGATGCCCGGCCAGAGCGCGAACGCCACCGTCGTCGGCAGCAGTCCGAACACGAGGGGCACGAGCATCGAGATCTCCTTGCGCCCCGCGGCTTCGAGCAGGTCGCGCTTCGCGGCGTCGCGCGCGTCGATCGCCTGCGCCTGCAGCGTCTGCGCGAGCGGGGTGCCGCGCTCGAGCGCTCCGCGCATCTGGTCGACACTGCGGGTCACAGCCGGGTGCTCCAGCTCGTCGGCGAGCGTCGCGAGCGCGCTCGACAGGCTCGTGCCCGCGGCGGCGTCGGCGACGACTCCGGCGAGCTCCCGGCCGAGCGCGCTCGAGCCAGCCGCGCCGACGCGACGCAGCGCATCCTGCAGCCCCTCCCCCGCGGCGAGGCTGAGCGAGAGGAACTCGAGGATCGACGGGAGCTCGCTCGAGATGCGGGCGAGGCGTCGGCGCGCGCGGCGCTGCAGCAGCCAGTCGACGCCGATCGCGCCGGTCGCGGCACCGAGCGCGGCGAGCGCGGCGGGCAGCGTCGGGGGGCCGCCCTGCACGGCGCCCGCGACGCCGAGCGCCGCGCCGGCGGTGGCACCGAGCACGCCCCATCGCAGCTGCCTGCCGCGAATGTCGGCGATCGTCTCGGTCGACGCGGCTTGGCGCAGGCGACGACGGATGGCTGCGGGTGCGCCGAGCACCGCGTGCACCACGGGCGCGAGCCGGTCGCCGACCGGCGACGCGACGACGCCCAGCACGCGCGTCGGGTTGACGCGTCGGCGCGCAACGAGATCGCGCGCGCCGGCCGAGACGTCGAGCACGTAGGGCGCGACGCGGTGCAGCAGCAAGGGCCTGCGCAGGATGGGCACGAGGCTCACGAGCATCCAGAGCCCCAGCCCGAGGCTCGCGCCCAGGATGAGGCTCCAGCCGGTCTCGGCGGTCACGCGAACCACCGCGCCTCGGTCGGCAGCGCGCCGATGCGCAGCATCACCCGGTAGGCGACGAAGGTCACGACCGCGCCGCCGGCGATGAGCAGCAGGCCGCCGGGCGCGTTGTACGCCTGCGCCGCCTCCGGCCGTGCCGAGAGGATGAGCAGCACGATCCACGGCGCCGCGACGCCGAGCCTCGCGGCGCTCACGACCCAGCTCTGGCGCGCCTCGAGCTCGCCGCGCGTCGCGAGATCGGCGCGCAGGTAGGCGGCGAGCTCGCGCAGCACGGTCGTCACCTCGGTGCCGCCCACGTCGCGCGCCATGCGCAGCGTCTCGACCAGGCGGTCGCCGACCGGATCGGCAAGGCGGGCCTTGAGACGATCGAGCGCGTACGCGAATGAGCCGGTGGCGCGATGGTCGGCCGCGTAGGCGGCGAACGCCGCCCGAGTGATGTCGGGACCGGCGCGCTCGAGCTGGGCCACGGCATCCGGCAGCGCGAGGCCGCTCCGCACCGCGGAGACGAGGTGGTCGACGACGTCGGGCCAGACGGCGGCCTGCGCGCGGCGACGACGCTGGGCCCGCCAGCGCACCGCGAGCGCCGGTGCCGCCGCCCCCGCGACGAGCGCGGCGCCGGCGACCGCCACGACCGGCACGAGCGCGAGCGCGACACCCGCCGCGAGCACGCCCGCGAGCAGCGACACCGCGACGAGGGCGAGCGGCGGCACGCCCTCGAGGCCCGCCTGGGTCAAGCGGTCGAGCATCCGTCGGGGACGCCCGGATGCGACCGCCACCGATGCGCGCGGCCACAGCCACGGGCTGACTCCCAGGACGAGACCGAGGCCCAGTGCGGTGCCGAGCAGCCAGGTCATGACGAGCCCCTGCGCAGGAGCGCCACTGGGTCGAGCCCGACGGCGGCGAACTTCGAGGTTCGGGCGGGGTGCGAGCCGGTCGGCTCGAGGAGCCCGTCGCGCAGCGCGAAGAGCGTGGAGGCCTCGATGATCCCGGCGGTCGTCGAGCCCGTCGGCGCGAGGATCTCGACGACGCTGCGGTTGCCCCGCGCGTCGATCGCGAGGTGCACGACGAGGTCGATGCACTGCGCCACCGTCGGCACGACGAAGCCGGCGTCGATGTTGCGCCCCGCGAGCAGCGGCAGCGTCGTGAGCTTCGCGAGCGCGTCGCGCGCGGAGTTCGCGTGGATCGAGCACATGCCGCTCACCCCGCAGTTGAGGGCGACGAGCAGGTCGAGCGCCTCGGCCTCGCGCACCTCGCCGACGACGAGCCGGTCGGGGCGCATCCGCAGGCTCTCCTTCACGAGCCGGCGGAGCGAGATCTCCCCGGTGCCCTCGAGGGAGGGCTGGCGGCACTGCAGCCCCACGATGTCGTCGACGGGCGGGTCGAGCTCGAAGGTCTCCTCGACCGTCACCACGCGCTCGCCCGGTCGCACGGCGGCGAGGAGGGCGTTCAGGAGGGTCGTCTTGCCCGCGTGCGTCGGCCCCGAGACGAGGATGTTGCAGCCGGCGACGACCGAGTGCCGCAGGAACTGCGCGGCCTGCTGGCTCAGCGCGCCGCGGTCGACGAGCGCGGCGAGCGACGAGAGGCGCCGCGCGAACTTGCGGATGTTGATGCTCATCGCGCCGCGCGCGACGTCTCCGGATGCCACGTGCAGCCGGGAGCCGTCGGGCAAGGATGCGTCGACGAACGGCGTGGAGAGGTCGACGCGCCTGCCCGTCGTCGACAGCATCCGCTCGACGAGGTCGCGCACCTCGACCTCGGTGAGCTGCAGCGGCACGGGCTCGCTCACGCCGGCGCGGGCGCAGAAGACGCGCGAGCCCTGGTTGATCCAGAGCTCCTCGACCTCCGGGTCGTCGAGGTAGGGCTGCAGCGGGCCGTAGCCGCTCACCGCCGCGAGCACCTCGCGCTCGGCCTGCCGCTCGTCGGCCAGCATCGGCACGCTGCCGCCGAGCGACCGCTCGGCGTAGGAGCGCACCGCGTCGCGCACGTAGCGCTCGGCGAGATCGCCCGATCGCGCGAGATCGATGCCGTCGCGCCGCACCCTCGCCCGCACCGATGCGGTGATGTCGGCGACGGCCTGGCCCATGCGAGCCAGTGAAGCCGAACGGCCGAGCGGCCCGCGGAAGTTGTCCACAGCGACGGGCAGGACTCGCGGCCGCCTAGGCTTCCCCCATGCCGTCCGTCCCGAGCGCGAGCGCCCACGCCGCGGTCGTCTACAACCCGTTCAAGGTGCCCCTCGACCGCATCCGGCTCGCCGTCGAGGCGCAGGAGGCGCAGCACGGGTGGCCGCGGTCGACCTGGCACGCGACGAGCGGCACCGACGACGGGCAGCAGGCGGCGGAGGACGCGCTCGCGACCGGGCCCGCCGTCGTGCTCGTCGCGGGCGGCGACGGCACCGTGCGGATCGTCGCCGAGGCGCTGCAGGGCTCCGACACCCCCATGGCGCTGCTGCCCTTCGGCACCGGCAACCTGCTCGCCCGCAACTTGGGGCTGCCGCTCGGCGACCTCGACGCATCCGTCGCCGCAGCGTTCGGCGGCGCGACGCGCGCGATCGACGTCGCGATCGCCGAGCTCGAGGACGAGGACGGCACACACCGCCGCCACGCCTTCCTCGTCATGGCGGGCATCGGGCTCGACGCGGCGATGGCCGAGCACACGAACGCGCTCGCGAAGCGCCACCTCGGCTGGGTCGCGTACGTGCCGCCGATCGCGCGGTCGATCACCGCGAACCGGCTGCTGCAGCTGCGCTACCGCATCGACGGCGCGCCCGCGCGCTCCGAGCGCGCACACACCCTCATCGTCGGCAACTGCGGCACCCTCACCGGCAGCATGCTGCTGCTGCCCGCGGCGGCGGTCGACGACGGGCTGCTCGACGTCGTCATGCTGCGGCCGAAGAACCGCGCCGGCTGGGCGGGCATCGGCACCCGGCTCACGATGCAGCAGATCGCGCACCACTCGGGGTTCGGCCGTCGCATGCTCGCGCTCACGCCCGAGGTGCACGCGCTCGCCTACGCCCAAGGCCGGCAGTTCGACGTGCGCTTCGAGACGCCGCACGACGTGCAGCTCGACGGCGACGGGTTCGGTGCGATCGTCGCCGCGCGGATCACCGTCGTCCCGGGCTCGCTGCACGTCGCCGTCGCCCCGCCCGCCGGCTGACGCCGCGTACGATCGGCCCTGACGACGGGAGACCGCCATGGAGCCGGATCGACGCACCGCTGCGCTGGCGTGGGGCGAGGTGTCGTACCTCGAGTGGCGCCCGGCGCCCGCGACGCCAGCATCCGCGACTCCAGCATCCGCGAATCCGGCATCCGCGACTCCGGCATCCACCGTGCTGCTCCTCCACGGCGGCGGGCTCGACTCTGCGTGGCTCTCGTGGGGCAGCGTCGGCGGCGAGCTCGCGGGGGCTGGATACCGAGTGATCGCGCCCGACCACCCCGGCTACGGGCACACCCCGAAGGCGCCGTGGAGGGCATCGCAGGAGCACCTGCTCGGCTACCTCGACGAGCTCGTCCGCGTGCTCGAGCTCGACCGGTTCGCCCTCGGCGGCCTGTCGATGGGCGCCGGCCTCGCGCTCGGGCACGTGCTCGCGCATCCATCGCGCGTCTCGGCGCTGATGCTGCTCGGCGCCTACGGGCTCTCCCCCGTGCTGCTGGAGGGGCGATGGTCGACGGCGGCGCAGCTCGCGAGCTGGGCCGCGACGCGCACCGGCATGCTCGAGGGCATCTCGCGCGCGACCGCCAGGAACCGCGCCCTGCTCGAGCGCAGCCTGCGGCCTGTGCTGCGCAACCCCGAGCAGCGCACGCCCGCTCTCGTCGACGCCGTCATGGAGGAGGCGCGCCGGGGCTCCGGCATCGTCGCGTTCGGCGAGTTCCAGCGCGATCAGGTCGGCCTTCGGCGCCAGACGACCGACTACAGCGCTCGCCTCGCGACCATCACCACCCCGACCCTCTTCGTGCACGGCGAGCGCGACACGGGCGTCCCCGCCGCCATCGCCCGCCGGGCGGCGGCGACGATGCCCGGGGCGCGCATCGTCGTGGTGCCGGATGCGGGGCACTGGGTGCAGCGCGACCGTCCCGAGATCGTCGTGCCGGCGATGCTCGGCTTCCTCGACGGGCTCGCGTGAGGCAGAGGGATCGGGGGCTGCGTGCGGCAGCCTCGCCGCCTACGATCCCGCCATGGCGGTGCAGACGACCTTCCCCATCCTCTCGACCCGCGATCCCGAGCGGCTCGAGGCGTTCTACGTCGCCGCGCTCGACGCCGGCGCGACGAGCGTCGCCGAGCCCGAGCTCATGCCGTGGGGCGAGCGCGTCGCGCAGGTGCGCGACCCGTCGGGCTTCGTGCTCTACCTCGGCGCCGAGGCGGCCTGAGCGGGCTGAGCCCTGGGCTCAGCGCTGAGCCGACTCAGCCTTGGCCGACTCAGCCCTCGGCCCAGCGCAGCACGCACAGCGCCTTGAGGGTGATCCAGCGGTTCGGCTCCCCCACCGGGCCGTAGTCGTTCACTGCGTCGCCGCCATGCACGACGTCGAGCGCCCAGGTGCCGGCGTCGCGGCGCTTCGAGCGCACGAGGTCGAGCGCCTCGGCCATGCGGTCGTCGACCTCGGCGCCGACGCTGCGGAAGTGCTCGAGCGCGCGCAGCACGTCGTACTCGTGCCGCGGCGGGAAGGCGAGCTGCGTGTAGGTGGGCTTCGGGATCTCGCCGGTGGACCTCCGCCGCATGAGCCGCCGCTCGAGCAGGTACGCCTCGCCGCTCAGCCGCGCCTCGCGCACCCTGGGGTCGTCGTGCTCGCGCTCGAACGCGGCGAGCGCCTCGAGCACGCCGATGGTCGTGTCGAACGACGAGCGCACCGAGCCGTGCTCCTGCTCGCAGTTCCAGCCGCCGTCTTCCATGCGCTCGCCGAGCAGCCGCTCGACGACGGCGTCGACGGGCACGCCGAAGTAGAGGGCGTTCGTGACGAGCGCCGCGTTGATGCACGGCTCGACCTCCCCCTCGAAGAACGGCTCGTCGTCGTACTCCCACCGCGTGACGCGCGCGACGTCGGCGATCGCGGCCCGCACCGACGCATCCGCCGGGTCGACGCCGAGCAGCCGCAGCTCGGTGAGCACGTGCGCGGTGGAGGTCCAGGGCTGGCCCGGGCGCGTCGGCTCGGTCTTCGGGAAGTGCGCGCCGCCGGCCCACTGCCCGTCGTCGCCGCGTGCGGCGAGCAGCCGCGCGCCCCAGCCCTCGCGCGCGACGCGGGCGCGCTCCGCGGCGACCTCCGCGGGATCGGCATCGAGCAGGTCGCGCAGCACCTGCCAGCGGATCGCGGGATCGCCACCGAGCAGCCAGTCGATCGTGTCCATGCGGGCATCCTGCACCGACGCGCCCCCGTGCGACAGCGGTCAGCGCGAGAGGAACTCGAGCAGCGCCGCGTTGAACTCCTCGGCGTGGCTGACGTTGAGGCCGTGCGGCGCGCCCTCGACGACGTGCAGCTCGCTGCCCTCGATCGCCGCGTGGGTGCGCGCGCCCGAGCCCTCGAACGGCACGGTCTGGTCGCCGTCGCCGTGGATCACGAGCGTCGGCACCGAGATCGCGCCCAGGTCGTCGCGGAAGTCGGTCGTCGCCCACGCATCCATCGCCGCGAGCGCCGCCGCCTGCGACGACTGCAGGGCGAGCGCGAGCGCCTGCTGGCGCTGCTCCTCGGTCACCTGCAGGCCCTCGGCGGTCGAGAAGAAGCCGGTCGTGAACTCGTCGAGGAACCCCTCGCGGTCGGCCTCGAGCCCATCGCGCATCTGCTGCCGCGCCTCGTCGGTGAGCGGCCCGTCGGGGTTGTCGTCCGAATGCAGCAGGAACGGCGGCACGGCGGCCGCGAAGACGACCGAGCGCAGCCGGTCCTGGCCGTAGGCCGAGACGTAGCGCGCCACCTCTCCGCCGCCCATCGAGAAGCCGACGAGCGCGACGTCGCGCAGGTCGAGCTCGGTCAGCACGTCGTCGAGATCGGCGGCGAGCGTGTCGTAGTCGTAGCCCGAGTCGGGCTTCTCGCTGCGGCCGAAGCCGCGCCGGTCGTACGTGACCACCCGGTGGCCGGCGGCGGCGAGCGCCTCCGCCTGCTCGTCCCACGACTCGGCCGAGAGCGGCCAGCCGTGGATGAGCACGACCGGGCGGCCGTCGCCGCCGGAGTCGTCGATGTGGAGTCGGATGTCGGGCATGGTGCCTCCTTCGTCGATGCGGCCTGTGCGCCTAGCGGTACTCGGGGTTCTGGAAGCCGAAGCGGTCGCCGCGCTCCCAGGCGTTGCGGTCGTTGCCCTCGGAGGGGATGCCGCCCTGCAGCATGCGCGCGAGGTGCAGCAGGTTCCAGGTCATGATCGTCACGTTGCGCTTCGTGAACTCGTTGTCGAAGCCCGCGCGCGAGCCGTCGTCGAGCTCATCGCCGTACGAGGGGCCGGGGCCCGCCTCGCCCACCCAGCCGGCGTCGGCCTGCGGCGGGATCGTGTAGCCGATGTGCTGCAGCGCGTAGAGCCCCTCGCGGGCGACGTGCTTCATGCCGTCCTCGTTGCCGCCGACGAGCATGCCCGCGACCTTGCCGTAGGGCAGTGACTGGCCGTGCTGGTTGAGCTCGCTCGACTCGCTGTAGAGGCGCTCGACCACGCGGCGGAAGACGCTCGAGGCGTCGCCGAGCCAGATGGGCGTCGCGAGCACGAGGATGTCGGCCTGCTGCACGCGTTCCCAGAGCGCCGGCCACGCGTCGACGCTCGCGCCGTGCTCGGTCATGTCGGGCTGGACGCCCGGTGCGAGCTCGTGATCGACGGCGCGCACGACCTCGATCTCCACGCCTTGCTTGCGCAGGATGTCGGCGCTCGCCTCGATCAGCAGGTCGGTGTGGCTGTCATCGGGCGAGGGCGTGAGCGTGCAGTTGATGTACATGGCTCGGATGGCGGTCATGCTCCTCACAGTGGCACGCGCCCCTGGGAGCGCAACAGGATCCGCCCGCCTCATGGCTCACTCCTAGGTGGGCAGCCCGTCGCGCGCCTCGATGAGCGCCGCGAGCCGCGCCGCGAAGCGGGCCGGCGCATCCGCGTCGCGCTGCAGGAACCCCTCGCCCGTCTTCGCGCCCAGGTCGCCGCGCTCGGCGCGCTCCCGCAGCATCGCCGGCGCCGCGGATGCGTCTCCGAGCGTCGGGAAGATGCCGTCCGTGACGCTCTGCCACACGTCGAGCCCGCCGAGGTCCATGATCTCGAAGGGGCCTGCGAGCGCCCAGCGCGGCCCGAGGCCCGCGGTGACGGTGGCGTCGACCTGCGCGGGCGTCGCGATGCCCCGCTCGACGAGGTGCATCGCCTCGCGGTAGAGCGCCGCCTGCAGCCGGTTGGCGATGAAGCCCTCGACCTGCTGCGCGAGCGGCACTGCCGTCTTGCCCGCGGCGGTCAGCAGCGCGACCATCCGCTCGACGGTCGCCGCGGGCGTCGCGGGCCCGGGCACGACCTCGACGAGCGGCACCGTGTCTGCGGGGTTGAAGAAGTGGGCGATCACGAGCCGCGACGGGTCGCGCATGCCGGCGGCGAGCGCATCGGGCGCGATCGACGACGTGTTCGACGCGATCACCGCTTCGGCGTTCGCGGCCTCGACCTGCGCGAGCAGGGCGTGCTTCAGCTCGAGCCGCTCGGGCGCCGCCTCGAGCACGATCGTGGCGCCCGCGACGGCCTCCTCGACGCTCGCGTGCGCGGATGCGCCGGCCGACTCCGCGGCGCGCGCCGCGGCCGCCGAGTCGACGTCGAACACGCGCACCTCGTGCCCCGCCCGGCCGAAGACCCTGGCGATGCCGGCGCCCATGACGCCCGCCCCGAGGACGGCGATGATCTCGTGCACGGATGCTCCTTCGCTCGCCTCTGACGATGCCACAGCGGGGAGCGCCCGGCGATCGGCACCGCTGATCGGCAGCCTCAGCCGTCCAGCCGGCCGCCGAGCCCCGTGCCGGCGATGAGCCGGTCGGGCACGAGCGGCAGGAACGGCAGCGCGAGCCGGTAGCGCCAGTCGCTCACGACCGCGCGGCGCCGCTTCCGGAGGGCGCGCAGGCCGTCTCGCACGACCGACGACGCATCCGCCCACCCCGCTCGCGGCACGACGTCGGGTGACACGCCCATCCGGTCGTGGAACTCGGTGACGACGAAGCCGGGCAGCAGTGCCGTCACGCTCACGCCGTCGCGGGCGTAGCGCGCGTGCAGCGAGCGCGAGAGCGCCACGACCTGCGCCTTCGCGGCCGAGTACGAGCCGCTCGGCAGGCGGCCGGCGAGGCTCGCCACGTTGAGGATGCCGCCCCTCCCCCGCGCTCGCATGCCCGGCAGGACCGCGTGCGAGAGCCGCAGCGGCACCCACGACAGCAGCTCGTGCATGCGTCGCTCGTCGTCGATGGCGGATGCGTGGAACGCCTCGGCGACGGCGAAGCCGGCGTTGTTGACGAGCACGTCGACGGGTCGCGCGTCGGCGGCGAGCCGCGCCGCGACCCGCTCGAGGTCGACCGCGTCGAGCAGGTCGGCGGGCAGCACCTCGACCTCGATGCCGCTCGCGGCCGCGAGCTCGTCGGCGAGCGCGCGCAGCCGCGACTCGTCGCGCGCGACGAGCACGAGGGCGAAGCCGTCGGCCGAGAGCTGCCGCGCGAACTCCGCGCCGAGGCCCGCGGATGCCCCGGTCACGAGCGCGCGCATCTCCATGGCCCAACCTTGGCAGACCGTGCGCGTCGCGTGGGCGGCCGCCGGTACGCTGAACATTCCACGCGGGAGTGGTGGAATTGGCAGACACGCAGGATTTAGGTTCCTGTGCCCTCGTGGCGTAGGGGTTCAAGTCCCCTCTCCCGCACCTGCGACGGACCCAATCGCGAAGGAGCGTCCCCGTGCACGCCCTGCCTGCCGAGTTCCTCATCGACATCGAGGGGCTCATCTCCGGCGCCGGCGTCTGGGCGCTGCTGCTCGTCTGCGCGATCGTCTTCGTCGAGACCGGGCTGCTCGTCGGCTTCCTGCTCCCCGGCGACACGCTGCTCGTGATCGCGGGCGTGCTCTCGTACACGGGCGTCATCCCGCAGCCCATCTGGCTCGTCTGCCTGTGCATCGCCGCGTGCGCGGTCGCGGGCGACCAGCTCGGCTACTTCATCGGCTACAAGGCCGGTCCACCGATCTTCCAGCGCAAGTCGTCCGGCCTCTTCTCGCACCGCACGATCGAGCGCACGAACCGCTTCTTCCTCCGCTACGGTGCGGCCGCGGTCATCATCGCGCGCTTCATCGGCATCGTCCGCACCTTCATGCCCGTCGCGGCGGGCGTCGGGCGCATGCCGTGGCCGCTGTTCCTCCGCCTCGACATCCTCGGCGGGCTGCTGTGGGGCGCGGGGCTGCCGCTCGTCGGCTGGGGCGTCGCGCACATCCCGGGGGTCGCCGAGGTGGTCACCGAGTACATCGACCTCGTGCTGCTGGGCGTCGTCGCGATCGCGATCATCTTCATCATCGTGCACGCGATCCAGTCGCGCCGCGAGGTCGAGCGCGAGATCCGGGACGGCACTGCGACCGGCCAGGTGCAGACGCTCGACCTGTCCGGCACGAGCGAGCCGGGCATCGAGCGCTAGCCGGCTACGCGGCGAGCCAGATCGCGAGCGCGACCTCCGGCCCCAGATCGATCGTGCCGGCGTGCGTCCGCACCTCGATCGACCCCGAGTAGGGCTTCTGCCCGAGCACCGTCAGCCGCGCGTCGAGCGCGACGCCCGCGTCGGCGAGGAACCGCAGCATCGCGGGATCGGCGTCCGAGATGCGGACGACCGCGCCCTCGTGGCCGACCGGCGCATCGGCCAGCACCACCGCATCCGGCCGCTCCACCGAGCCGTCGGCGGCCGGGATGACGTCGCCGTGGGGGTCGCGCGTCGGATCGCCGAGCGAGCGCGCGATCGAGTCGAGCAGCCGATCGCTCAGCGCGTGCTCGAGCACCTCGGCCTCGTCGTGCACCTCGTCCCAGTCGTAGCCGTGCCGCTCGACGAGCCACGTCTCGACGATGCGATGCCTCCGCACCTGCCGCACCGCGAGCGCGCGACCCGCTTCGGTCAGCTCGATCGCGCTGTAGGGGCGGTGGTGCACGAGGCCCGCGGCGGCGAGCTTCTTCACCATCTCGGTCACGGTCGAGTTCGCGAGCCCGAGTCGGCCGGCGAGCTGCGACGGCGTGATGGGGTCGGGCTGCCACTCGGTGTGGTGGTAGATCGCCTTGACGTAGTCCTCAGCGGCTGTCGACTGCATGACGCCTCGCTCTCGTCGATCGACCCCTGGCCCACCGGTTGACGAGCCCCCGGCGGGGCCCGAAGAGCAACGCTAGCCCGAATGCGAGACCCTGGGTCAGCACGACCGCACCGCCCGGGGAGATGTCGAGCCAGAATGCCGCGATGAGGCCGCCGAGCGACGCGACGACGGTGACGCCGACCGACCACGCGAGCAGCGCATCCCACCGGCCGACGATGAGCGACGCGGTCGCTCCCGGGATGACGAGCATCGCGACGACGAGGATGATGCCGACCGCCTGCAGCGCGGTGACGACGGTGAGCGCGAGCGCGCCGAGCAGCACGGCGTGCAGGATGCGCGGCCGCAGCCCGATCGCGTGGGCGTGACCGGGGTCGAACGCCACGAGCGTGAGGTCGCGGCGCAGCACGACGAGCGTGATGCAGACGATCGCGCCGACGATGAGCACCTGCGCGATGTCGGCGTCGCTCACGCCGAGCACGTTGCCGAAGAGGATGTGCTGCAGGTCGGTGTCGGCGGGCGTCACCGAGACGATCACGAGGCCGAGCGCGAACAGGGTGGTGAAGACGACGCCGATCGCAGCATCCGCCTTGATCCGTGTCGCCGCCCGGACGCCGCCGATGAGCGCGACGGCACCGATGCCGAAGACCGCGGCGCCGAGCGCGAACGGCAGCCCCAGGATGTAGGCGAGCGCGACGCCGGGCAGCACGGCGTGCGAGACCGCGTCGCCCATGAGCGACCAGCCCATCTGCACGAGCCACGTCGACAGCAGCGCGCACGCGACCGACGCGACGAGGGTGACGAGCATCGCTCGCGTCATGAAGTCGTACGAGAACGGCGCGAGGAGCGCGTCGACGAGGTTCGCGTCCACCCTCACGCCTCCTCTCGGGTCGAGCCCGCGCCGAACGCCTCGGCGATGCGCTCCGGCGTGAGCACGACATCGGGCGGGCCGTGGTGCAGCAGCCTGCCGCGCAGCAGCAGCGCCGTGTCGACGAGCTCGGCCACGCCCGAGAGGTCGTGGTGCACGATCACCACGGTGCGACCGCGGTCGCGCAGGCTGCGGAGCACCTCGACGATGCGCGCCTCGCTCGTGCGGTCGACGCCCGCGAACGGCTCGTCGAGCAGCAGCAGCTCGGCGTCCTGCGCGATCGCGCGCGCGACGAACGCGCGCTTGCGCTGGCCGCCGGAGAGCTCGCCGATCGGGCGGTCGGCGAGGTCGTCGATGCGCAGCAGGTCGAGCGCCTCGTCGACCGCCTCCCGGTCGGCCGCGCCCGGGATGCGCAGCAGGCCCATCCGCCCGTACCTGCCGGTCGTGACGACGTCGCGCACCGTGATGGGGAAGTCCCAGTCGACCGACTCCGCTTGCGGCACCGACGCGACGAGGCCCGCGCGTCGCGCCTGCTTGGGCGAGCGGCCGAGGATGCGCACGGTGCCCTCGTGCGGCACGCGCTCGAGCACTGCGGCGAGCATCGACGACTTGCCCGAGCCGTTGACGCCGACGAGCCCCGTGATCTCGCCCGCGCGGATGCGCACGGTCACGTCGGCGAGCGCCCGCACCTCGCCGTAGCGCACGCCGAGCCCCTCGGTGACGATCGCGTCGTCCGGTGCGGCCCCGCTCATCCGCCGAGCCCCTCGAGGATCGCGTCGATGTCGTGCTCGAGGAGCGCGAGGTAGCTGGGGGCCGGGCCATCGGGCGCCGAGAGCGAGTCGACGTGCAGGCTGCCGTCGAAGCGCACGCCGGCGTTCCGCGCGATCTGCTGCTGCGTGCCCGGATGCGTCGTCGACTCGCAGAAGACGGTCGGCACACCGGTCGCCTCGACGACCGCGGCGACCTCGGCGATCGACTGCGGGGTGCCCTGGCCGCCCGCGTTCACTGGCCACAGGCTCGCCTCGGCGAGGCCCGCGTCGCGCGCGAGGTAGCTGAAGGCGCCCTCGCACGAGACGAGCACGCGGTGCGCTGCCGGCAGCGCCGCGACGCCCTCCCGCAGCCGCTCGCCGAGCCCCTCGAGCTGGGCTGTGACCGCTGCGGCCCGGTCGTCGATCGCGGCGCGCTCGGCGGGCATGAGGTCGCCCATCGCGACGCGCAGCGCCTCGACGTAGCGGGCGCCCTCCGCGGGCGACACCCACGCGTGGGCGTTCGGGTTGCCCGCGTAGTGGCCCGTCTCGATCGGGATGGGCTCGACGACCTCGCTCAGCACGACGTGCGGCGCATCCGCCCGCTCGACGAGGGTCAGCAGCCAGTCGTCGATGCCCATGCCGTTCGTCACCACGAGGTCTGCCCCCTCCGTGCGCACGAGGTCGCCGGGCGTCGGCTCGTAGTCGTGCACCTCCACGCCCGGCCGCGTGAGCGACTCGACCCGTGCGGCGTCGCCCGCCACCTCGCGCGCCAGGTCGGCGATCACGGTGAAGGTGGCGACCAGGAGGGGCCGGTCGTCGTCGGCCAGCGTCGGCGCCGCGGCACCGGGTGTGGCGCAACCGGTCAGCGCCGCGAGCGCGCACGCGGTCGCGGCGGCGATAGTTCGCCACCCCGCATCCGGTGCTTTCGGCATGCCGAAATCATGCCACAGCGGCGTGCCCATCGGCAGCCGGACCTGTTCCGCGAAGCGGAGCGGGCTGCTGTCAGGGTCAGGCGCGCTGGATGCGTGCCGCGAGCGCCTCGAAGGCGAGCCGGCGGTGGCTGCGCGCGTCCTTCTCGTCGGCGCTCAGCTCCGCTGCGGCCCGGCCGTCGGCGTCGGCGGGGAGGAAGATCGGGTCGTAGCCGAACCCGCCCTCGCCGCGCGGCGCATCCGCCACCGTGCCGACCCACTCGCCGCGCTCGACGAGCTCGCCATCGGCGTCGACCCACGCGGCGGCGCACACGAAGCGCGCGGTGCGGTCGGTCTGCCCAGCGAGGTTCGCGAGCAGCAGCTCGAGGTTGTCCTGCGCATCGCGAGTGCCGGCGTAGCGCGCCGAGTGGATGCCGGGGGCGCCGCCGAGCGCATCGACCGAGATGCCCGAGTCGTCGGCGAGCGCCGGCAGGCCCGTGCGCTCGTGGGCGGCGCGCGCCTTGATGAGCGCGTTCGCCTCGAAGGTGTCGCCGTCCTCGACGGGCTCCGGACCGTCGTCCGGCACGAGCTCGACGCCCGGCAGCAGCGGCCCGAGGATGCGCTGCAGCTCCTCGACCTTGTGCGGGTTGTGCGTCGCGACGACGACCTGCAGACCTCCGCCGATGAGCTCGAGCCCGGTCGATCCCGTGATGCTCACGCGAGCGCCTCGCGCTGCAGCTCGGTGAGCCGAGCGGTGCCCGCGAGCGCGAGGTCGAGCATCGCATCGAGCTCCGCGCGATCGAAGGGTGCGGCCTCCGCCGTGCCCTGCACCTCGACGAGCAGTCCGCGACCGGTGGCGACGACGTTCATGTCGGTGTCGGCGCGCACGTCCTCGACGTAGGCGAGGTCGAGCATCGGCACGCCGTCGACGATGCCGACCGAGACCGCCGCGACCGAGTCGAGCAGCGGCTTGGCGCTCTTCGGCACCCGGCCCTGGCCCTGCGCCCAGGAGATCGCCTCGGCGAGCGCGACGTACGCGCCCGTGATCGCGGCCGTGCGGGTGCCGCCGTCGGCCTGCAGCACGTCGCAGTCGACGGTGATCGAGAGCTCGCCGAGCGCGCGCATGTCGATGCCGGCGCGCAGGCTGCGGCCGATGAGCCGCGAGATCTCGTGCGTGCGGCCGCCGACGCGCCCCTTCACGCTCTCGCGGTCCATCCGCTCGTTCGTCGAGCGCGGCAGCATCGCGTACTCCGCCGTCACCCAGCCCTTGCCCTTGCCCGACATCCAGCGCGGCACGGTCGGCATGACGGATGCGGTGCACAGCACCTTCGTGGCGCCGAACGTGATGAGCGCGCTGCCCTCGGCCTGGCGGCTCCAGCCTCGCTCGATCGTGACCTCGCGCAGGTCGTCGAGCTGCCTGCCGTCCTTGCGGACGACGGTCGTCGCTTCAGCCACTTCTGGCCTCCTTCAATCGGTGCGGCCGGGGAGCTGGATGACCCCGGTCTGGTGGAACTCCACGTGCGTGACCTCGGGTCCGAGGAACCGGCGCGCGAGTCGCAGGAAGGGCTCCTGCGCCTCGGTCGTCGCCTCGAACTCGTAGGTGGGTGTCGCCCCCGGCTCGGCCAGCAGCTGCCGGTCGCTCAGGATGCGGTAGACGTCGGCCGCCGTCTCCTCGGCGCTCGAGACGAGCCGCACGTCGGGGCCGGCGACGTAGCCGATCGCGCCGGCGAGCAGCGGATAGTGGGTGCAGCCGAGCACGAGCGTGTCGAGCCGCTCGGCGAGCAGCGGCTCGAGGTACTCGTGGGCGGCCGCGAGCACCTCGTCGCCCGTCGTGACGCCCGACTCGACGAACTCGACGAAGCGGGGCGCGGCGCCGGCGGCGACGTGCGGCACGCCCGCCTCGGCGAACGCGCGCTGGTAGGCGCCGGAGCCGATCGTGCCGGCCGTGCCGATCACGCCGATCCGGCCTGACCGGCTCTGCCGCACGGCGGCGCGCACGGCCGGGTCGATGACCTCGACGACCGGGATGCCCATGCCCTGCTCGTAGCGCTCGCGAGCGATGTCGAGGGTGGCCGCCGACGCGGTGTTGCACGCGATGACGAGCATCTTCACGCCTTGCGCGACGAGCGTGTCGAGCACGTCGAGCGCGAGGTGGCGGACCTCTGCCTGGGCGCGGGGGCCGTACGGGCCGTTCGCGGTGTCGCCGATGTAGGTGATCGACTCGGCCGGCAGCTGGTCGATGATGGCCCGCGCCACCGTGAGTCCGCCGACGCCGCTGTCGAAGACTCCGATCGGGCGCTGCACGTCGGCAAGCCTAGCCGCGCGCGGTGCGGGCGCCGTCCGGACGCCGTCGGGCTGCCTGTACCTCGATGTCAGTGGTGCGCGGTATCGTCGGCACCCCGGCGATCGGGAGGGGTTCGCGTGATCGAGTTCGCATCCGTGCGCAAGGAGTATCCCGACGGCACGGTCGCGGTCGAGGACTTCAGCCTGACCATCCCGTCGCACTCGGTGGTGGTGCTCGTCGGCTCCTCCGGCTGCGGCAAGACGACGCTGCTGCGCATGATCAACCGCATGGTCGAGCCGACCTCGGGCACGGTCAGCATCGACGGCGTCGACGTGCGCTCGATGGACCCGGTGCAGCTGCGCCGGTCGATCGGCTACGTGCTGCAGGCGGGAGGGCTGCTCCCCCACCGCACGATCGCCGACAACGTCGCGACCGTCCCCGTGCTCGAGGGCCGCAGCCGCAGGCAGGCGCGCCAGGATGCGCTGGGCCTGCTCGAGCGCGTCGGCCTCGACACGGCGCTCGCCGACCGCTACCCCGCGCAGCTCTCCGGCGGCCAGCAGCAGCGCGTCGGCGTCGCCCGCGCGCTCGCCGCCGACCCCAACATCCTGCTCATGGACGAGCCGTTCGGCGCCGTCGACCCGATCGTGCGCGATCAGCTGCAGAGCGAGATGCGCTCCCTGCAGGCCGAGCTCGGCAAGACGATCGTGTTCGTTACGCACGACATCGACGAGGCGTTCGCGCTCGGCGACGAGGTGCTCGTGCTGCGCAAGGGCGCCGAGGTCGCGCAGCGCGGCTCGCCCGCCGAGATCCTCTCGAACCCCGCCGACGAGTTCGTCGCGAGCTTCGTGGGAGCGGGCAGCGCGCGCCGCACCCTGCGCATCCGGGAGGTGGACGGCCGCAGGGTCGTCGTCGACGGCGACGATCGCCCCACCGGCGTGCTGGCGGGCTGAGGGCTCCGATCGTGAACTGGCTGAGCCAGAACCTCCACATCGTCGGCGCGCTGCTCGTCGACCACCTCGTGCTGTCGATCGTGCCGATCGTGCTGAGCCTCGTGATCTCCGTGCCGCTCGGCTGGCTCGCGGCCCGGTACCGGCGCGCGCGCAGCTCGCTGCTCACGGGCACGGGACTGCTGTACGCGATCCCGTCGCTGCCGCTGTTCATCATCGTCGCGCCGCTCATCGGCGTCCCGGTGCGCTCGCCGATCACGATCATCGTCGGGCTGACCCTCTACGGCTGCGCCCTGCTCGTGCGCGGCGCCGCCGACGCGTTCGGCTCCGTGCCGCGCGAGACGAAGCTCGCCGCCGATGCGATGGGCCACTCGGCGTGGGCGCGGTTCTGGCGCGTGGAGCTGCCGCTCGCGGGGCCGGTCCTGCTCTCGTCGCTGCGCGTGGTGGTCGTCTCCACCGTGAGCCTCGTGACCGTCGGTGCGGTGGTGGGCGCGTCGAGCCTCGGCACCCTCTTCACCGACGGGTTCCAGCGCGGCATCGAGGCATCCATCCTCACCGGGCTCGTGCTCACCGTCGTCGTCGCGTACGCGCTCGACGCGCTGTGCGTGGCCGCTGGCCGGCTCACGATGCCGTGGCGCAGGGCGGTGGCGGCATGAACCTCTTCGCGGAGGCGATCGCCTACCTCCTCGACCTCGCCAACTGGACCGGTGGCAGCGGCCTCGGGCTGCGGGTCCTCGAGCACCTGGCGTTCTCGGGCGGGGTGCTGCTCGTCGCGGCGGCGATCGGCGTGCCGGCGGGCGTGCTCATCGGGCACACGGGCCGCGGCCGGGGGCTCGTGATCGCGCTCACGAGCGGAGCGCGATCGGTGCCGACGCTCGGTCTCCTGACGATCTTCGGGCTGCTGCTCGGGATCGGGCTCGAGGCGCCGTTCCTCGCGCTCGTCGTGCTCGCGCTGCCGCCCGTGCTCGCCGGCGCGTACGCGGGCGTCGAGGCCGTCGATCGGCAGGTGGTCGGCGGCGCGCGCGCGATCGGCATGACCGAGCGACAGATCCTGGCCGGCGTCGAGCTGCCGCTCGCGAGCCCCGTGCTCATCGGCGGCCTGCGCTCCGCGGCCCTGCAGGTGATCTCCACCGCGACGCTCGCGGCCTACGTCTCCGACACCGGGCTCGGCCGCCCCATCTTCCAGGGGCTCAAGACGCGCGACTACGACATCATGCTCGCCGGCTCCATCCTCGTCGCGCTCCTCGCCCTCGTCGTCGAGCTGCTCTTCCAGGCCGCCCAATCCGCGGCGGCCCGCCGCGCCGAACCATCCGATACCCCGCGCAGCGCTCGCGCTCGCGACCCAGAGAGGATCCACGCATGACCATCTCCATCCGCAGGGCGGGCATCACGCTCGCCGCCATCGGCGCGACCGGCGCGCTGCTCGTCGGCTGCTCGAGCGCCGACCCGCTCGCCGAGGGCGAGACCGCGGCCCCCACAGGCAGCGGCGACGCCACGACGCTCGTCGTCGGGTCGCAGGACTACTACTCGAACGAGATCATCGCCGAGCTCTACGCGCAGGCGCTCGAGGGCGCCGGCTACACGATCGATCGCCAGCTGCGCATCGGGCAGCGCGAGGTCTACCTGCCCGAGATCGAGGCCGGCACGATCGACCTCTTCCCCGAGTACACCGGTCCGCTGCTGCAGGTCTGGGCCGACGCTCCCGAGGAGCGCCAGAGCGACGAGGTCTTCGCCGCGCTCACCGAGGCCGCTCCCGAGGGCATCACGATCCTCGACCAGGCCCCGGCCACCGACCAGGACTCCTACGTCGTGACGCGCGAGTTCGCCGAGGCGAACGACCTGACGACCGTCGCCGATCTCGCGAACGTCGAGACGCCGCTCACGATGGGCGCCAACTCCGAGGCCGAGAGCCGTCCGAACGGGCCGCAGGGCCTCGCCGACGTCTACGGCATCGAGGTCGGCTTCACGCCCATCGAGGACGGCGGAGGCCCGCTCACGATCCGCGCGCTGCAGGACGGCGACATCCAGCTCGCCATCGTCTACACCGCCGACCCGACGATCGCCGAGAACGACCTCGTCGTGCTCGAGGACACCGAGGGCCTCTTCCTGGCGTCGAACGTCGTGCCGGTCGCGAGCGACCGCGTCGACGAGGAGGCGCAGTCGGTCGTCAACGAGGTGAGCGCCGCGCTCACCTCCGACGAGCTCATCGAGCTCAACCGCCGCAGCACGGTCGAGCAGTCGCCGGCCGCCGACATCGCGTCGGCGTGGCTCGAGGAGCAGGGGCTCGTCGGCTGATCAGTCCTTGAGCATGCGGTGCATCGCGATGTGCCCCCACGTGGGCCCCGTCGACACCTGCTCGTCGAGGTGACGGAACCCGCGCCGCTCGTAGAACCGGGCGGCGCGGGCGTTCCCGTCGATGAGCCAGAGGTAATGGGGACGCTCGTCGACCACGGCCTCGAACAGCACGGCGCCGAGGCCGGAGCCGTGGAGGTCGGCATGCACGTACAGGCGCGCGAGCTCTCGATCCGCGGGCGCCGGCACGAAGCCGAGCTCGATCTCCCACGGCGCCGGCGCGGTCTCCGCCGACGCGACGCCGACGATCCGGTCGCCGAGCCACGCGATGCGCCGCTGCGCGTCCCCGGGCTCGGCGAACGCCGCCGTGAGCCCGCGGATGTCGGCCTGCGCGAGCCCGTCCTCGCGGAACGCATCGGGCAGCAGCCCCGCGTAGGTGCGCAGCTGCTCCTCGACGAGGAAGAGCGCCCACGCGGGCGCGTCGGCCGGCGTCGGCTCGCGGAGCTCGACGCCCTCGGGCAGCGGTCTGGGGGATGCGCGCACCGCGCCACGCTACCGGCCCACGGCGGCGCTCCACGACCGGGTCGTAGGCTTGCGCCCGTGACCGACACCGCGCTCATGACCGACCGCTACGAGCTGACGATGATCGATGCCGCGATGCGCTCCGGCACCGCGTTCCGGCCATCCGTCTTCGAGGTCTTCGCCCGCCGGCTGCCCGGCGCCCGCCGCTATGGCGTCGTCGCGGGCACCGGCAGGTTCCTCGAGCGGCTCGCGGAGTTCCGCTTCGGCGACGACGAGCTGCGCTTCCTCCGCGACGGCCACGTCGTCTCCCCCGAGCTGCTCGACTGGCTCGCCGACTACCGCTTCTCGGGCGACATCCGCGGCTACGCCGAGGGCGAGCTGTACTTCCCCGGCTCCCCCATCCTCGTCATCGAGGGCTCGTTCGCCGAGGCCGTCGTGCTCGAGACGCTCGCGCTCTCGGTGCTGAACTACGACTCGGCCGTCGCCAACGCCGCGACGCGCATGACCCGCGCGGCGAAGGGCCGCCCGCTCGCCGAGATGGGCTCGCGCCGCGCCAACGAGGAGGCCGCTGTCGCGGCCGCTCGAGCGGCGTACATCGCCGGCTTCGGCGCCACGTCGAACCTCGCCGCCGGCGCGCGCTGGGGCATCCCCACCATGGGCACGGCCGCGCACTCCTTCACGCTGCTGCACGACTCCGAGGCCGCCGCGTTCCAGGCGCAGATCGACGTGCTCGGCGTCGGCACGACGCTGCTCGTCGACACGTACGACATCGAGCAGGGCATCCGCACGGCCATCGAGGTCGCGGGCACGGGGCTCGGCGGCATCCGCCTCGACTCGGGCGACCTCGACGAGGTGGCGACCGAGGCGAGGGCGCTGCTCGACTCGCTCGGCGCCAAGGAGACGCGCATCACCGTCACGAGCGACCTCGACGAGTACGCGATCGCGGCGCTCCAGGCGAGCCCGGTGGATGCGTACGGCGTCGGCACGAGCGTCGTCACCGGCTCGGGCGCGCCCGCCGCCGGCATGGTCTACAAGCTCGTGGCCCGGCAGGGCGACGACGGCGAGTGGGTCGGCGTCGCGAAGCACTCCGAGGACAAGGCCTCGAAGCCCGGCGAGAAGGTCGCGGTGCGCACGCTCGAGGACGGCGTCGCCGTCGCCGAGACCGTGCTCGTCACCGACCACCGGCCGACGCTCGACGCCGCGGCAGCGGACGGGCGCGCGCTGCAGGTGCCGCTCGTCGTCGCCG
>NZ_BAAAKK010000001.1:62052-84209 GCF_039527715.1 Agrococcus citreus | reverse complement strand
GGCTCGGCGCCGACGGCGTGCGCGCGGCGCGCGAGCGCCACGACGCGTCGGTCGCCGAGCTGCCGCCCGAGGCCCACCGGCTCGCGCGAGGCGAGCCCGTCATCCCGACCGTCTTCCGCTGAGCCGACAGCAGCCCGGGGCAGACCGGCTCGGGCCGGTCGCGGCCTACTCCGAGCGGAGCTTCTCGTAGATGTCCTTGCACGCGGGGCAGATCGGGAACTTCTCGGGGTCGCGCCCCGGCGTCCACTTCTTGCCGCACAGCGCGCGCACGGGCTTGCCCGAGAGCGCCGACTGCAGGATCTTCTCCTTCTTGACGTAGTGGGAGAACCGGTCGTGGTCGCCGTCCTCCACCGACTCCTCGTTGAGGAGCTTCTCGAGCTCGCGGTCGAGCACGTCCGTGCCGCCGCCCGCCCCGATCGTGCCGGGGCCCGCCGTGTCTGGTCCGGGAGTCTGCGTCATGCCTCCATGCTCCCACGCTCGGGACGGGCGCGCTCAGCCTGCTCTCTGCTCGTGCCGTCATGCTGATGGATGCGCCGGGCGCGGGCCCGGCACCGCGACGCTCGCCGTCAGACGTAGGGGGAACCATGCAGGAGATCGACCGCGACGATGACCTCGGCTGGCTCGTCGGCACGCTCGACCGCATCCTCGGCGTCCAGCGCCCGCTGGTGGTCAACCACCTGCGCTCGCTGCGCCGCAAGCACCCGGAGCTCACGCCGCAGCAGGTGATCGATCGGCTCGAGAAGCAGTACCTCGCCGCGGTCACGAGCGGTGGCGCCGCCGTCGGCGCGACGGCCGTCGCGCCGGGCATCGGCACCGCCGCCGCGCTCGGGCTCACGGTCGCCGAGACGGTCGGCTTCCTCGAGGCGAGCGCCTTCTTCGCGCAGGCCGTCACCGAGGTGCACGGCATCCCGGTCGAGGATCCGGAGCGCGCCAAGGCGCTCGTCATGGGCCTCATGCTCGGCTCCGGCGGCAAGGCCCTCGTCAAGCGCGTCGCCGCGCAGTCGATGGGCGGTGGCGCCGCCGGCACCGCCTTCTGGGGCGAGCTCGTCACCTCGCGCCTGCCCACCGGCATGATGGGCCAGGTCGTCGACTTCCTCCGCCGCGCGTTCCTCAAGCGGATGGCGCGCAACACCGGCGCGTCGATGATCGGCCGAGCGATGCCGTTCGGCATCGGCGCCGTCATCGGCGGCGTCGGCAACAACATCCTCGGCCGCCAGATCGTGCAGGCGGCTGGCGAGGCCTTCGGCCCCGTGCCGCTCTCGTTCGACCCGAGCCTCGCGCCGGTCGTGCGCGAGGTGCGCCCGAGCCTCAGCGAGCGCATCCGCGATGCCCGCGAGATCGAGCGCGAGGGCTTCGGCGGCGGCCTGCGGCGGCTCCGCGAGCGCCGCGCCGAGCGGCGCGACGCTCCCCCGGTGGACGAGGACCTGCCGCTCGAGGACAGCGAGCCGACCGACCCGGGGCGAGCCGACTAGGTCAGCTCCCCCAGCGTCACCTCGGCCTCGGCCTCCTGGCCGTCGCGCAGGTAGGTGACGGTGACCGCGGTGCCCGCCGCGTGCGCGCGCACCTGCGCGGTCGCATCCGTCGCGCCGGTCACCGGCTGCCCCTCGATCGACGTGATGACGTCGCCCTCCCGGAGCCCTGCCGCAGCCGCGGCGCCGCCGTCGACGACCTCCCGGATGAGCGCGCCCACGGTGCCGACCGAGGCATCCGTCACGTCGCTCACCGATGCGCCGAGCAGTCCGTGGCTCGCGCTGCCCTCGGCGATGATCTCGTCGACGACGCGCTGCACGAGGCTCGACTCGATCGCGAAGCCGATGCCGATCGAGCCCGCGGAGTCGCCCTGGCCCATGCTCGCGATCGCGACGTTGACGCCGACGAGCTGGCCCGATGCGTTGAGCAGCGCACCGCCGGAGTTGCCCGGGTTGATCGATGCGTCGGTCTGCACGACCGGGATCGAGATGTCCTGCTGCGCCGCCTGCGTGCCGTCGGGCTGCCAGAACCCGAACGGCTGCTGCTGCGACTCGTCCTCCTCGCTCGGCGCGGCGCTCGAGGCGATCCGGAGCCCGCGGTCGACCGCCGAGACGATGCCGTCGGTGACGGAGTTCGACAGGCCCAGCGGCGCGCCGATCGCGATCGCCGTGTCGCCGACGCGCACGTCGTCGCTCGCGGCGAAGGTGATGACGGGCAGCTCGGCGTCGACCCGGATGACGGCGAGGTCGACGACGGGGTCGGTGCCGACGATCTCGGCCGCGAGCAGCCGGCCGTCGCTCGTCTCGACCGTGATGGCGGCGTCGGCGGACTGGCCGTCGAGGGTGACGACGTGGTTGTTCGTGACGATGTAGCCGCCGGCCGCGACCGCCACGCCCGAGCCCTCGCCGGAGCCCGAGCTCGACGTCGCCTGCACGGTGACGACGGATGGGCCGGCCGCGGCGGCGACGTCGGCCACCGTCTGCGGGTCGGAGACGGGCTGCGCGGACGTGCCGGACTGGGCCGCCGCTTGCGTCTGCGGCTGCTGCTGGCTCACGGCGAGCGCGCCGCCGCCGAAGCCCGCGGCGCCGCCCAGGAGCGCGGCCGCGACGATCGAGGTGACGGCGAGCCCCGCGCGACGGCGAGACCTCGGCTCCCGCGCGACGGACTGCTGCTGCCCGCTCTGCGGGTAGCCGAAGGTGGGCTGCGCGGCACCGGGCCGCTGCTCGCCGAACGCGTACGGGCGGGTGGCGGAGGCGTTCGGCTGGTAGCCGCTGGGGAGGGAGCCGATGGGCTCCGAGCCGCCGGGCTGGGACGGCCCCAGCTGGTAGGCGGCGCTGGGCCGGTAGGTGGGCGGCTGGGGCACGGACGACGCGGGACTGCTCGAGGACTGGGGCTGCTCCGGCTGCTGCCGGCCGCGCCAGCGGTCATCGGCGGGCTGCTGCGGTCCGGCCGGGTTCGGCACGCGATCGTACGGGTTCGTCATGGGTTCGATCGTGCCATCGCAATCCATGCGGATCCCATGCGGTCCCGATGTCGACGGTCGGAACGAGCACCGGAGCGAGTAGCGTCGGAGCATGGAGCAGGCACCCTGGCAGCGCACGGCAGCCGGCGCGGGACTGCTCGGCACGGACGGGCGGCTCGCGCCGACGATCTTCGCCGAGATGACCGCGCTGGCCTCGAAGACGGGAGCCCTCAACCTCGGGCAGGGCTTCCCCGACGAGGATGGGCCGCGCGCCGTGCTCGACGCCGCGAAGCACGCGATCGATCACGGCAGGAACCAGTACGGGCCGGGCCGCGGCTGCCAGGAGCTCATCGACGCGGTCGTCGAGCACCAGCGGCGCTTCTACGGCATCGGCCTCGGCCGGGGCGATGTGCTCGTCACCGCCGGCGCGACCGAGGCACTCGCCGCGACGATGCTCGCCTACCTCTCGCCCGGCGACGAGGTGATCGTCTTCGAGCCCTACTACGACGCGTACGCGGCGATCGTCGCGCTCACCGGTGCGGTGCTCGTTCCCGTGCCGCTCGTCGCGCCCGACTTCCAGCCCGACCCCGACCGGCTCCAGCGCGCCTCGACGCCGCGGACGCGCATGATCGTCGTGAACTCGCCGCACAACCCCACGGGCGCGGTCTTCAGCGAGGACGCGATGCGGCACATCCTGCGCGTCGCCGAGCGGCGCGATGCGATCATCGTCACCGACGAGGTCTACGAGCACCTCGTCTACGACGAGCGGCACGTCCCGATCGCCTCGTTCGGGGCCGCGCGCGATCGCGTCGTCTCGATCTCGTCCGCCGGCAAGACGTTCTCGGTCACGGGCTGGAAGATCGGCTGGATCATGTCGACGCCCGAGCGCATCGCGCAGATCACCGCGGTGAAGCAGTACTTGACGTTCGTGAACGGCGCGCCCTTCCAGCCCGCCGTCGCGGTCGGCCTGCGGCTCCCGGACGAGCACTTCGACACGACGGTGCAGTCGTTCGCGCGCAAGCGCGACATCCTCGCCCGCGGGCTGCGGCGGGCGGGCTTCGCGGTGCACGACGCGATGGCCGGCTACTTCCTGCTCGCCGACGCCGCGCCGCTCGGCATCGACGACGCGACCGCGCTCGCGCGCCGGATGCCCGAGCTCGTGGGCGTCGCCGGCATCCCGCTGTCGGCGCTCGCCCGGCCGTCACGGCGGGACCTGCGGTCGACGATGCGCTTCGCGTTCTGCAAGTCGGACGACACGCTGCGCGATGCCGCGTCGCGGCTCTCGGGCCTCAAGGACGCCGTGCTGCAGCCGACGCGCTGAGCTCAGGCCACGCGGTAGCGGCGGTTCGCGAGCGAGGGGTTCCGCACGCGCGTCGCCGCGGTCACCGCGGGATCGATCGGCGCGATCGCGACGCCCTCGCCGTCGCCGAGCGCCGCGAGCGGCACCCCCATGGGGTCGACCACGAGCGAGCAGCCGACGCCGAGCGGCGGCGACTGGTCGGCGGCGACGACGTGCACGGTCGACTCGATCGCGCGCGCGGTCACGAGCGTCGTCCAGTGCCGCTCCTTCTGCGGACCGCGCACCCACTCGGCCGGCACGACGACGACGTCGGCCCCGGCATCCACGAGCCGCCTCGTCGCCTCCGGGAACCGCAGGTCGTAGCAGGTCTGGATGCCGATGCGCGTGCCGAGGGCCTCGACGACCGGCAGCTGCGCGGGGTCGCCGGCGGTGAGCCAGTCCGACTCGCTCGAGCCGAACGCGTCGTAGAGGTGCACCTTCCGGTACGCGGCGCGCACGCCCGTCGCGTCGACGGCGACGACCGTGTTGGCGACGCCGTCGTCGAGGCGCTCGACGAGCCCGGCGATCACGAGGGCGTCGTGCGCGGCGGCGCGCTCGAGCAGCATCCCGACGAACGGGCCGTCGATGGCCTCAGCCGCCGCGTGCGCCGTCGCGGCGAGGTCGCTCGAGCAGTGCTGCGAGTACTCGGGCAGCACGATGAGGCGCGCGCCGCGCGCCGCGGCCGCATCGATCCAGCCGGCCGCCGCTGCCCGGTTCGCGTCGACGTCCTCGGTCGGCGCCCACTGCACGGCAGCCGCCAGCAGCACCGGCGACGCGGTCGGGCGCTGCTCGGCGACGGGCAGCTCGGAGGGTGTCTGCTGGCTCACGCATCCAGCCTACGCAGGAGCCGTGGCGCGCTCAGCCGCGGGATGCCAGGATCGAGTCCGACGAAGGGAGCAGGATGCTCGTCGCATTCTCCGTAGCCCCAGGCACCGCAGGCCCAGACGGCTCCGTGCACGACGCGGTCGCCGCCGCCGTGCGCGTGGTCCGCGAGAGCGGCCTGCCGCACCGCACCGACGCCATGTTCACGACGATCGAGGGCGAGTGGGACGAGGTGTTCGACGTGGTGCGTCGCGCGACCGTCGCCGTCCTCGCCTCGAGCTCGCGCGCATCCCTCGTCCTCAAGGCCGACATCCGCCCGGGATGGACCGGAGAGCTCGACGGCAAGGTCGTCAGGCTCGAGCACGCCCTGGAGGGGGACGCATGAGGAGTGAGCTGTTCGCCGAGGCGAATCAGGAGACCCAGTCGACCGAGCGCTGGGTGAAGCAGTCCAGCAAGATGCTGCGCATCAACGTCTCCGGCGGCGGCGACGTGCTGGCCGCGAAGGGCGCGATGGTCGCCTATCAGGGCCAGATGGAGTTCCAGCACGAGGGCGCGGGTGCCGGGCGCATGCTCAAGAAGCTCGTCACGGGCGAGGGTGCGCCGCTCATGCGCATCCGCGGCGAGGGCGAGGTGTTCCTCGCGCGCGACGCCGCGAACGTGTTCACCGTGCAGCTCGAGAACGAGGGCCTGTCGGTGAGCGGCAAGAACCTGCTCGCCTTCGATCCCGCTCTGCAGTGGGACATCAAGATGCTCCGCAGCGGCAACATCATGGCCGGCGGGCTGTTCAACCTCGAGCTCGGCGGCGTCGGCACGGTCGGCATCTCGTGCGAGGGCCAGCCGATGCTGCTCGACTGCTCGCGGCAGCCGACCTTCGTCGACCCGAACGCGGCGGTCTGCTGGTCGTCGAACCTGCAGCCGAGCGTCGTCAACAGCATGAACATGCGGTCGCTGCTGCGCGGCGGCACGGGCGAGGCGTTCCAGCTCGCGTTCCACGGCCCCGGCTTCGTCGTCGTGCAGCCGAGCGAGGGACGCCAGCAGGTCTCGGGCTCGAACGGCGGGTCGAGCTCCGGCGGCGGACTGGGCTCGCTCTTCGAGTAGCGCGCTGGCGCTGGAGCCGAGCTAGCCGCGCTCCCCGCGCGCCGCCCACGCGACGGCGCGCACCTCGAACGGCGGCTCGGGCAGCAGCTCGCGGCAGCGCTCGCGCAGCTGCGCCCGCGCCGCGTCGTCGAGCGCGGCGACGTGGTCGCCCGCGGGCCCGACCCCGAGCTCGAACGGCCCCCACCACGCGTCGGCGTCGGCGAACGGCACGGTCACCGCGATCGGCTCCTCGACGACGTCGCGGATGCCGGCGGCCGCGAGGATGCGCGAGAGGTCGCCCGGGTGCGAACCCGGCCTGGGCGCCTCCGACGGCGGCTCGTCGGGACCGGTGTGCAGCGACGCCACCGCGGCCCAGAACGTGCCGAGCGGGCCGGTGGCGTGGTCCCAGACGCACGCGGCGATCGTGCCGCCGGTCCGCGTCACGCGCGCCATCTCGCGGAGCCCCTGCTCCGAGTCGCGCATGAAGTGCACGACGAGCTGCGCGAGCGCCGCGTCGAACGCCTCGTCGGGGAACGGCAGCGACTCCGCCACGCCCTCGAGCACGCGCGCCGAGGGATGGCGCGCGCGAGCCGCTTCGACGAAGCTCGGCGACGGATCGATCGCGGCCGTCTCGGCACCACGGCGCAGGAGCTCTGCGGTGAGCGCGCCGGGACCGCTCCCGACGTCGAGCACCCGGCCTGCGCGAACGCCGGCGAAGTCGGCGAAGACGCCCGCGAGCGGGGCAGAGAACCTGCCCATGAAGCGGTCGTACGACTCGGCGGCGACGGCGAAGCCCATGCGCAGAGGCTACGCGCCGCGCCGCTCGACCGCTGGACCCGATGCTCGCTCCTGCACCCGGGTGCTCTCGGGTCCGGCTGTGAGAACGGGGTACCGAGGCCCGGTCACCGGCTCGGGACTGGCCTGGAACGCAGAAGAGGCCCCCTTGCGGGGGCCTCTTCGTGTGCCGCAGTTCGCGGACTTCTGTTGCGGGGACAGGATTTGAACCTGCGACCTCCGGGTTATGAGCCCGGCGAGCTACCGAGCTGCTCCACCCCGCGGCACGAGATGAAACATTACCAGGCACTCTGCCGCGGGGCAAATCGCCCCGAGCGCTGCGCTCCTAGGGCGCGGTCGTCTCCTCCGGAGCCGGCTCGGGCGCCGGCGTCTCGCCGCCCTCGGCGGGCACGCCCTCCACGGGCACGTCGCCCTCGATCTGCGCTGACAGCCGGATGGCGTCCGCGAGCGCCGCGGTGAGCCGCTCGTCGGCCTCCGCCGCCGCCACGAGGTCGTTCTCGGCATAGGCCGCCTGGCGCTCCTGGAGGGCCGTGCCGGCCTGCTGGATGGCCGCGTCGAGCTGCGTCTGGAGATCGGTCTCGGGGGCGGGGGTCTCGCCCTCCTCCGGGGCCGGCGGCACGTCGGAGTCGCCGGCCTGCGCGCCGGAGTCGCCGCCGAACAGCGAGTCGAGCGCCTCGTCGAGCGTGTCCTCGAAGGCGATGTCGTCACCGAACGCGACCAGGATCTTCCGCAGCACCGGGAACGACGTCGCACCCGTCGACTGCAGGTAGACCGGCTGCACGTAGAGCAGGCCGCCGCCCACCGGCAGCGTCAGCAGGTTGCCGTTGAGCACCTCGGTCGAGCCCTGCTGCAGGATGTTGAGCACCTGCGAGACCTCGGCGTCGGTGTCGAAGTTGTTCTGCACCTGGCCGGGACCGGGGATCGAGCCCTCCTTCGGCAGCATCTGCAGCGTGAGCCGGCCGTAGTCCTCGCTCACCTCGCCTGCCGTGCCTCCGGCATCCGCGTTCACCGAGAGGTAGCCGTAGAGCACCTCTCGACCGTCGCGCGGGATGAACGTGGAGTAGAGCGTGAACGCGGGGTCCTGACCATCGACCGACATCGTGAGGTAGTACGGCGGCTGCGGCGGCGCGGTGACCTGCGCGTTCGACCACGTCGGGTCAGACGGGGTCGCCCACTGGTCGTCGCCCGAGAAGAAGGTCGCGGGGTTCGTCACGTGGTAGTCGCCGAGCACGTTGCGCTGGAGCTTGAACATGTCGGCGGGGTACCGCACGTGCTCCATGAGCTCGCCCGACATGGCGCTCATCGGCTGCACCGTGCCCGGGTAGATCGCCGTCCACGCCTGCAGGATGGGGTCCTCGGCGTCCCACGCGTAGAGCGTGACCGAGCCGTCGTACGCATCCACCACGGCCTTCACGGAGTTGCGCATGTAGTTGACGATGTCGTCGGCGGTCAGCGCGGGGTTCGCGTTCGTGACGTCGGCGATCGTCTGCGCGATCGAGCGGTGCGACGAGTACGGGTACATGTCGGTGGTCGTCATGCCGTCGACGATCCAGACGAGCCGCTCATCGACGACCGCGGGGTACGGGTCGCTGTCGAGCGTCAGGTAGGGCGCGACCGCGGCGACGCGCTCGCGCGGGTCGCGGTCGTAGAGGATCTGCGAGTCCTCGGTCACCGCGTCGGAGAGGATGATCTGCTCCGACTGGAACTTCAGCGCGTAGACGAGCCGGTTGATGAAGCTGTCGAGCTTCGGCCCGCCGTCCTCGGCGAACGTCGTGTTGGCGTTGCCGCTGCCCTCCTCCGCGGAGCGCGGGTAGTCGAGCTCGAGCGGTGCCGAGCCCTCCGGGCCGCCGACGATCGAGTAGTCGGGCGTCGACTCGCCGAAGTAGACGCGCGGCTGGTACTCGCCGAGCGCGCCCTCCGTGGGGATGCCCTGCTGCAGGAAGACCGGCTGGCCCTCCGGTCCGCGCTGGTTGCCGTACGCGGCGACGACGCCGTAGCCGTGCGTGTAGACGATGTGGCGGTTGTACCAGCTGTCCTCCTCGAGCCCCGAGAGGTCGAGCTCGCGGACCGCGATGACGGTGTCCTGCGTCTGCCCGTCGATCTCGTACCGGTCGACGTCGAGCTGCTCGGCGAAGCCGTAGTACTGGCGGTACTCCTGCAGGTTCGCGAACGCGTCGGTGACGAGCGCCGGGTCGATGATGCGGATGTTCGCCGTCGTCTCCGCGTCCTCGCGCAGCGCGCCGGGCTCGGCGTCGGTGCGCGCGTCCGACTCGGTCTCGACCATGTCGTCGACGTCCCACGCGGCGCGGGTCGCGTCGATGTTGCGCTGGATGAACGGCTCCTCGAGCGTCCTGGCGCTCGGGTCGACCTGGAAGCGCTGCACGATCGCCGGGTAGGCGACGCCCACGACGAGCGACGCGGCGATGAGGAGCGCGGTGCCCACGATCGCGATGCGCCAGCGGCCGATGATGGCGGTGACGATGAAGAACAGCGCGACGAGCCCGGCGATGCCGGCCATGATCTGCGCGCCGGGGATGGTGGCGTTCACCTCGGTGTAGCCGGCGCCGGTCGCGAGGAAGCCCTGCGAGGTCATCGCGAGCGACGCGTACTGGCCGAGCCAGATCGAGACGCCGAGCGCGAGCATGTAGAGCGCGACGATGATGGCGAGCTGGATGCGCGCCGACCGGGAGATGCGGAACTCGCGGCCCGTCACGCGGATCGCGCCGTAGAGGTAGGCGGTCGCGAGCGTCGCGACGCCGCTGATGAACAGGACCGCGAGGGCGAACCCGACGATCTGCTGGTAGAGCGGCAGCTCGAAGACGTAGAAGCTCAGGTCGAAGCCGAACTGCGGGTCGGTCTCGCCGAAGGGCGTGCGGTGCAGCCACAGCTGCGCCGTCTCCCACTGGGTGGCGGAGGCGATGCCGGCGAAGAGGCCGAGCACGACGGGCGCGGCCCACATGACGACCTGGCGCAGCGGCTCGACGAGCTCCTGGTAGCGGTCGAGCTGCGAGTTGAGCTGCGCGTAGACGGGCCGCGAGCGGAACGCGATCTGCACGCTGAGCGCGAGCGGCACGGCCATCGCGAGGAAGCCGATGAGGAACATGACGCCCATCGACAGCCAGCGGGTCTGCAGCACCTGCACGAAGCCGAGCTGGTCGAACCACAGCACATCGGCGTAGAAGCCGGAGAAGAGCACGAACGCGCCGATGATGGCGGCGACGATCAGGATCGTGATCAGCAGCGGCGATGGCCGCTGCCTCCTGATCGTCGCGGCGGGCGGTCGTTCGGCGTTTGCAGACACGTCGGTAGCTCCAAGCTGCGGTGCGGGCGGTGCCCCTCATCGTATCCGGCGCGGCTGTGCGGCGAGCGCCGCGGGGAGCGCCGAGAGCGAACTACGCGCCGGCAGCGGCGGAGGTGCAGGTCGGCAGCGCGGAGGTGTCGGCGTTCATCGCGACCGTCTCGATCGCGGTGATCGCGTCGTCCAGCGTGTCGACGGCGAACACCGTCAGCCCGTCGGGCACGTGGCCGGCGACCTCGGCGCAGTTCTCGACCGGCGCCAGGAAGTGGCTCGCCCCGGCGTCGACCGCGCCGTGCATCTTCTGCACGATGCCGCCGATCGGGCCGACGTCGCCGAGGGCGGCGATCGTGCCCGTCCCCGCCCAGCGCGTGCCGGCGGTCATCGCGCCGGGCGTCAGCTCGTCGACGATCCCGAGGGCGAACATCATGCCCGCGCTCGGCCCGCCGACGTTGGGCAGCTGGATGTCGACCTCGAAGGGGAACTCGAACTCGTTCGACGGGTAGATGCCGACGATCTTCTGCTCGCCCTCGACGGCCGGCGTCACCTCGAGGGTGAGCGGCTCCCCCGAGCGCTCGATCTCGAACGTCGTCGGACCGTCGACCGCGGCGATGGATGCGCGGATCGAGTAGACGTCGAAGGCCTGCTCGCCGTTGACGCGCAGGATGCGGTCGCCCTCCTGCAGCACGCCCTCGGCGGGAGAGCCGGGGATGACGCCGGCGACGCGCACGTCGCTCACGACGTCGAGCCCCTCGTGCAGCAGCGCCGCGGCGACGGCGGCGGACTGCGAGTTCTGCATCTCGATGCGGCCGGCCTCGTTCGACTCCTCGACCGACAGCTCGGGAGGGAAGGCGGCCTCCATCGGGATGATGGAGTCGGAGGGGTCGAGGTAGGCCTCGGCGACGTCGACCCACGTGAGCGGCCGCTGCGGGTTGCCGAGCAGCGACACCGTCAGCAGGCGCAGCTCCCCCTCGGTCGGGTACGTCTCGGCGCCGTCGATCGAGATGAGCGGCCCGGCCTCGGTGTCGCCGAGCGTGTCGAAGGTCGGCCCGGGAGCCTCGACGACGTAGGGCGACGGCAGCAGCGCGAGGGCGAGCGACGCGACGGCCGCGATGCCGAGCCCCACCCATCCGGCCCGGCGCACACGACGGGGCCGCACGTCCGGGAACCGGTGCTGAGCCGGGTGTTCGCGGACGGCGGAGGACGGGATGGGCGGATTCCCCGCGGGTTCCAACATGCTGCGGCTAGCGTAGTCGCATGCCTGAGGACTCCGAGGATCGACGCCCTGAGGACGAGCTGCGCGAGATGCTGCAGCGCTTCCTGTCCGGTGATGGACCGATCGATCCCGCCCGCCTCGCCGGCGCCGCGGGCATGCCGTCCGATCCCGTGCAGCTGCAGGCGCTCATGGCCCAGCTGCAGGCGGCGCTCTCGCGCACCGAGGACGGCATCGACTGGGAGGCGTCGAAGCGTCAGGCCGCCGCGGTCGTGCAGCGCGACCCGGGCTCGGTCTCGAGCGCCGAGCGCGACGCCGTGCGCCAGGCCGCAGACCTCGCGGCGCTGTGGTTGAGCGAGACCACCGACATCGGCGCCGCCGCGACCGAGCTGCGGCTGCTCTCGCGCCAGCAGTGGGTCGACGCCACGATCCCGGTGTGGCAGGAGATGAGCGAGCCCGTCGCGAACAGCATCTCCGACGCGCTCACCGCCGCCATGCAGGAGCACGCGCCCGAGGAGGCGCAGGAGATGCTCGCGGGCGCCGAGCGGATCCTCCGCAACGTCGGCGGCACGATGTTCGCGATGCAGCTCGGCAACGTCATCGGCCAGCTCGCCGGAGAGACGGTCGCGGGCGGCGACTTCGGCTTCCCGCTGCTCGACGGCGACGCCGCGCTGCTGCCCGTCAACCTGCGCGCGGTCGCCGAGGGGCTCGAGATCCCCGAGGACCAGGTGCGCATCTGGATGGCGGCGCGCGAGCTCGCCCACGCGCGCCTCTTCCACCACGCTCGCTGGCTGCGGCTGCACGTGCTCTCCTCCGTGCGCGAGTACGCCGAGGGCATCCGCATCGACGTCGGCCGGCTCGAGGAGCTCGCCGAGTCGTTCGACCCGACGAACCCCGAGGAGCTGCGCGAGGCGCTCAAGAGCGGCGCGCTCATCCCGCCGAAGACGCCCGAGCAGGTCGAGACGCTCGCGAAGCTCGAGACGACGATCGCGCTCATCGAGGGATGGGTCGACGCCGTCACCGAGTCGGCCACCGCCCGGCTGCCCAAGCGGGAGTCGATCGCCGAGATGGTGCGCCGTCGCCGAGCGACCGGCGGCCCTGCCGAGAAGGCGTTCAGCACGCTCGTCGGGCTCGAGATCCGCCCGCGCCGCCTGCGCGAGGCTGCCGCGTTCTGGCGCACCGTGACGGATGCCGTGGGTGCCGACGTGCGCGACTCGCTCTGGGACCAGCCCGACCTCATGCCCGGCGGCGACGACATCGACGACCCGTCGCGCGTCATCGCGCGGCTGCAGGGCGTCGGCGAGCTCGACGAGATGGACCTCGCGCTGCAGGAGCTGCTCGACGACGCCGAGCGCACGCAGGGGGATGACGAGCCGCAGGGCGAGGGCGACGACACCGAGGACGGGCCGACCCCCTCCGCTGGCTGAGCCGAGACCACTGCCCCACCGCGTTCCGCTGGTTGAGCCGCTCCGCGCCGAAGGCGCAGAGCGAGTCGAAACCACTGCCCCGCCAGGCGGGTGGTCTCGACCAGCAGGGGCTGTGGAGAGCCTCCGACGCCGGCGCGCGCGGAGGCGCACCATGCCGCCATGCTGCGCCTCGACCCGCACCTCGCCGTCTTCCGCACCGCGCCCGATCGGATCGCGATCGGCGCCCAGACGCCGATCGCCGAGCTCGACGCCGACGAGCCGACGCTCCGCGGCATCGCTGCGCTCACGCGCGGCGTCGTGCGCCGCGAGCTCGAGCACCTGCTGGGCGACGAGCCCGCCGCGGCACTGCTGCTCGCCGTCGAGCCGGCGCTCGAGGCCGCGCCGCCCGCGCTGCCGGTGCTCGTGCGCGGTCGCATCCCGCTCGCCGCGGCGCTCCACCGCGCCGTCCGGCAGGCGGAACATCCGCGGCCGCTCGGCAGGCGCGCGCCCGGCGACGGCGTGATCGTGCCGGTCGCCGCGTGGCGGCTGCCGGAAGCCGAGACCGAGCGCCTGCTCGCTGCGGGCGACGCGCACCTGCCGGTCGTGGTCGGCGACGTCTGGGTGCAGGTGGGCCCGTTCGTCCCCGCGGGCGCGCGCTGCCCGCGGTGCCTCGTGCCCGATCCCCCGCTGCTGCTCCCCGGCCACCTGACCCCCGCGCCGAGCGCGATCGCGACGGCGCAGAGCGTGGTGACGGTGCTCGGCGCGCTGCGGCGCGCGAGCGACGGTGAGCTGCCCGCGGGGTGGACCGCGCGCATCCGTCAGCGCGACGCGGCGGTCACCGCCGTGCGGCGCTCCCGGGCGCGCTGCCAGCACCGATCTCAGCCAGGAACCGAGATGGCTGCCTGACGGCGTGGCCCGAGTGGCGCGCCCACGTGAGCGAGAGCGAGCGCTGCGCGCGTGTGATCGCGACGTAGAGGAGCCTGCGCTCCTCGTCGATCTCGGCCAGCGACGTCGCGTGCGAGACGGGCAGCAGCCCCTCCGCGAGCCCGATGACGTGCACGTGCTGCCACTCGAGGCCCTTCGCGGCGTGGATCGTCGCGATCGTGACCGATGACAGCGTCGGCTCGTGCTCGGTCGCGGCACGCCGCTGCAGGTCGTGCGCGAAGCCGGGCAGATCGGTGCCGCCCGCCTCCTCGGCGAGCGTGACGAGCGCGTGCAGCGCATCCCACTGCGCGCGCTCCTCGCCGTGCGTCGCGGGCGGCGAGGCGCTGTAGCCGAGCCCCATGACGATGTCGGCGACGGCCTGGAAGAGCGGTCGCCCGTCGGCGGGGGCGCTGCGCAGCATGAGCACGGCGCGCTTGACGACCGGGATCTCGAAGAAGCGCTTCGAGCCGCGCACGGTCGACGACAGCCCGACGCCCGCGAGTGCCTGCTCGAGCAGCCCCGCCTGCGCGTGGAAGCGGGTGAGCACGGCGATCTGGCCCGGATCCGCGCCGGCATCGACCTGCGCTCGGCACGCCGCGGCGACCGCGGCCGCCTCGGCCGAGTCGTTGCCGTGGACCGACACCGAGGGCTCGCGTCCCGGCTGCCCCGACGCGGCGGTGAGGGTGAGCGCGTCGCGGCCGCGCATGAGCCGGTTGGCGCAGCCGACGATCGCGGCGGTCGACCGGTAGGAGCGCTCGAGCCGCACGACCTCGGCGTCGGGGTGGTCGTGCACGAAGCGGCTGAGGCTCGCGGGGTCGGCGCCCGCGAACGAATAGATCGTCTGGCTCGGGTCGCCGACGACGCAGACGTCGCGGCGATCGCCGAGCCACGCCGCCAGCAGCCGCTGCTGCATGGGCGAGACGTCCTGGTACTCGTCGACGGTGAAGTGGCGGTAGCGGGAGCGGATCTCGTCGGCGACGACCGGCTCGCGCTCGAGCATGCCGGTGGTCGCGAGCAGCACGTCCTCGAAGTCGAGCTGGCGCCGCTCGTCCTTGACCCGCTCGTAGGCCATGTGCAGGTCGATCATGGCCTCGGGCGCGATGCCGGTCGGCATCGGGCGGATGCGCGCCTGCAGCCCGTAGTCCTCCATCGTCATCGCCTGCGACTTGCGCCACTCGATCTCGCCGGCCGCGTCGCGCAGCTGGGCGGTCGGCAGCCGCAGCCGCAGCTGCGCGGCGGCGTCGGCGAGCAGCGACGCCTTCTGCGGCAGCAGCTTCGGCATGCTCGAGCCCGTCACGCGCGGCCAGAAGTGCGACAGCTGCGCGAGCGCGGCCGCGTGGAAGGTGCGCGCCTGCACGCCGCCGGCGCCGAGCCGCGCGAGCCTCGTGCGCATCTCGCCCGCGGCGCGGCTCGTGAAGGTGAGTGCGAGCGACGCGTGCTCCGCCTGCTCGCCCGTCGCGACCGCGTACGCGATGCGGTGGGTGATCGCGCGCGTCTTGCCCGTGCCTGCGCCCGCGAGGATGGCGACCGGTCCTCCGAGGGTCGTCGCCGCCTGCCGCTGCTGCTCGTCGAGTCCCGCGAGGATGCGGTCGGCATCGGTCACGAGATGGCCGGTCACGACGCCGGTCCCCCGCCTCGCTCGAGCCAGTCGTCGATGATCCAGGAGGCGATCGAGGTCGGCCCCGGCAGCCGCACGGCGCCCGCGCGCAGCTCGTCGCGCGTGAACCAGCGCACGTCGAGGATCTCGACGCCGTCCGGTCGGATGGAGCCGGGATCGTCGGCGATGCACTCGAAGCCCACCATGAGGCTGCGGGGGAAGGGCCACGGCTGCGAGCCGAGGTAGCGCGGCTCGACCACCGCGAGACCGGTCTCCTCGAGCACCTCGCGCGTGACGGCCGCCTCGAGCGACTCCCCGGGGTCGACGAAGCCCGCGATGAGCGAGTAGCGGTCTGCGGGCCAGGCGGCGTTGTGGCCGAGCAGGATGCGCTCGTCGGCCCGGTCGTGGATGGCGACGATCACCGCGGGATCGGTGCGCGGGAAGTGCGCGCCGCCCGCGGCGTCACGGCGCACCCAGCCGGACTCCTCGAACTCGGCGCGGCTGCCGTCGACGGGGCTGTGGTGGCTCTCGCGCTGCCAGACGCCGAGGGCGACCGCCTGCACGAGCACACCAGCGTCGGCGTCGTCGAGCTCGGCGCCCACCTCGCGCAGCGAGCGCCACTCGGCGCCCGGCACGTCGAAGGGCTCGGCGACGAGCATCGACAGGATCACGCCGCCGCGCGCGCCGTCGGGGCCGACGGCACGGCCGAGCCAGCTGAGCGGCACGCGCGGCCGGACCGCGGCCGCCTCGGCGGGCAGCGCGTCGGGCGCGAACCGCACGAGCATGCCGTCGCGCACGGGCGCGCGGTCGCCCGCGATCGTGACGACGCGGGTCGCCCGATCCTGGAGGGCGCGCTCGACGGCTCCGGGAGCGATCCTCGCCGCGTGGTCGCGATCGAGCGCCGATCTGGCGAGCGGGGGAACCTGCACGTCACCTCCGTCGCGTGGCGCGGCCGCCTGGGGTCCGGCGCGGCCTAGCCTGGCATCCATGAGCACGAACCCCTTCACTCTAGCCGCGCTCGCCACCACCGCCGTCGACGGCCTGACGGTCGTGGGCGCGACCGAGGACGGCTCGGACGAGCACCGCTCGGTCGTGGCCGCGCGACTCGCGGATGGCGAGACGGTGCAGGTCGTGCTGCCCCGGTCGGTGGCGGCCCTGCAGTCCGCGCAGGCGCACGCTGCGGCGCTCGGCGCGCTCACGCTCGCGACCCGCTCGCGCCTGCCCTTCGAGGTGCCGTCGGTGCTCGGCTCGGCGAGCGCCGGCCGATCGACCCTCTTCGTGCTCACGCGCCTCGGCGGCACGGTCATGCGGCTCCCCGACATCTCCCCCGCGCGCCCCGGCCTCGCGACGAGCGTCGGGCAGGCGATCGCCGCGATCCACGAGCTGCCGACCTCGGTCGCGGCCGACGCGGGCCTCCCGCACGAGACCGCGCAGGCGCTGCGGCAGCGGCTGCTCGACACCTTCGATCGCGCGGCGGCGACGGGATCGGTCCCGGCAGCGCTGCTCGAGCGCTGGGAGGGCGCGCTCACCGACGACCGGCTGTGGCAGTTCAAGCCCGCGCTCGTGCACGGCGACCTCCAGGCGCCCGCATTCCGCGTCGAGGGTGCGCGCGTCGTCGGCCTGGACGGCTGGCACGCGCTCGCCGTGGGCGACCCCGCCCGCGACCTCGCGTTCCTGCTCGGCTCGAACGAGTTCGGCAGCGTCGACGAGGCGTTCGACGCCCACGCGGCGGCGCGCGGCATCGGCGACCGGCAGCTGCGGCAGCGCGCGATGCTCCACGCCGAGCTCGACGTCGCGCGCTGGCTGCTCCACGGCGTCGACTCCGGCGATGCCGCGATCGTCGCCGACGCGACCGAGATGCTCGCCTCGCTCGTGCGGCGCGTCGACCGCGACCCGGGCACCGCGATCGCCGCGCAGCAGCCCGAGACCATGGACCTCACCGGGGTGCAGCAGTACCTCGGCGAGACCGGCCCGGTCGACGGCGCGACGGGGTCGCCGCTCGGCGAGGAGCCCCGCTCAGCCGACCGCTGACGCCTCGGCGACCGCCTGCTGCGCGCGCAGCCAGCGCGCCTCGAGCTCGGCGAGCGACTCGATGCGCGCCGGTCGCACGATGCGATCGTGCTCGACGAAGTACAGCTCGGCGTCGACGAGCTCGGGGTCGAGCCGGGCGTGCGCGGCGTACGCGGCGCGGTACAGCGCGAGCTGCAGCTGACGGGCCTCGAGGTCGGCCTCCCCCGAGGGCAGCCGACCCGTCTTCCAGTCGACCACCGTGGCCCGGTCGCCGTCGCGGTACACGGCGTCGATCTTGCACACGACGGTCGTGCCCGCGAGCGGCAGGTGGATCTCGAGCTCGGTCTCGGCCGGCTCCCGGTCGCCGTAGGGCGAGGCGAGGAAGGTGCGCTTGAGCCGCTCGAGCCGCTCCGCGTCGATGCCGACGAGCTCCTCGTCGAGCGCCTCGTCGTCGACGGCGTCGCCGAGCCCGATGGCGCCGTCGCGCCGCTCGACCCAGCCGTGGAAGAGCGTGCCGAGGCGCGTGGCCGCGAACGGCTCCTGCGGCATGGGGCGGGCGATCTGACGCGCGACCGCGACCGGATCGGCGGCCCAGTCCTTGAACCCGGATGCGGCGATGCGCGTCGGGAGCGCGAGCGGCGTCGCCGACCGGTCGGCGAGCAGCAGGTCGATCGCCTCGTCCCACGGCGTCGAGGCGTCCGGATCGGCGGCGTCGACCGCCGCGGCGGCCCGCTCGACGGCCGAGCGCCGGGTGCCGAGCGGGTCGGCGGGCCAGACGGTGCTCGACGCGGTGCCGGCGCGGGGGTTGCCGTCGAGCTTCGAGGCCGGCTCGAGCAGCGTCACGCCCCGCGCCTCGGCGGCGAGCGCGAGCAGTCGCGACGGCTTCGCGGGCGTGGGGCCGGTGCCGTACCACTGCGCGCCCGAGATCCACAGCGCCCGCCGGGCGCGCGTGACCGCGACGTAGGCGAGCCGGTCGCGCTCGCTCTCGTCGAACTCGGCGAGCTGCTCGCGGTAGGCGTCGCGCTCGGCGAGATAGCCGTGCGAGGTCGGCTGCCGCCACCGCAGCTCGGCCAGCAGGCTGCGGTCGCCGCGCAGCTCGTAGGGCACCTTGCCCCAGTCGAGCCAGCCGCGGGTGCTCGGGTCGTTGCGCGACTGCGCGAGCCGCGGCAGCGCCACGACGTCCCACTCGAGGCCCTTCGCCGCGTGCATCGTCAGCACGTGCACCGCGCCCGGCGCGGGCTCTGGCTGCGGGGCATCCGGTCCGCGGTCGGCGTCGAGCGCGTCGAGGTAGGCGAGGAAGGCGTCGAGCGTGCCGCGCTGGTCGGCCGCCGCGAAGGCGTGCGCCTCGCGGGCGAAGGCGTCGAGCACGGCGTGGTGGCGGTGCGCGCTCGCCCCCACCTCGATGTCGAGCCGCAGCGCCTGCTCGACGTGCCGCACGTACTCGGGCAGCGGCATGCCGGCGCGGCGGCGGAGGCCGCGCAGCAGCACCGCCGCCTCGCGCAGCCGCGCGAAGCCGGCATCCGTCGCGCCCTCCAGCCCGTCGGCGTCGACGAGCGCGTCGAGCGCATCGATGATCGACGAGCTCGCCTCGGCGACCACGGCGCTGCGATCGCGGGCGCGCTGCTCGTCGGTGAGGCGTGCGCCCGCGAGCCTGCGGGCGTGGCGCTGCAGCGCCATGAGGTCGGCGACGCCGATGCGCCAGCGGCTGCCGGCGAGCAGGCGCACGAGGCTCGAGCCCTCCTCGGGCCGGCCGAGCACGCGCAGCGCCGCCACGAGGTCGACAGCGGCGGGCTCCTGCAGCAGCCCGCCGCCGCCCCAGCGGATGACGTCGATGCCGAGCTCGCGCAGCGCATCCGCGAGCTCGATGCCCTGCTGGTGGGTGCGGACGAGCATCGCGGCGGTGACGTCGCCGCTGCCGGAGCCCGCTCCGTGCCCTTGCAGCCAGCCGGCGAGCTCGGCGGCCTCGGCCTCGAGCGTCGGCAGGTGCCGCACGGTCACATCGCCGGGCCCTGCCTGGTCGCGAGGCCGCAGCCGCTCGACCGGCACGCCCTCCTGCGGGGGCAGGCCGCGCGCGATGGCGTCGGCGATCTCGAGCACCTCCACGTCGTTGCGCCAGCTGATCGAGAGCGTCATGGCGGTGGTGGTGCCGAAGTGCTCGGGGAAGAGCGCGAGGGTGCCGGCGCTCGCGCCCCGGAAGCCGTAGATCGCCTGGTTCGGGTCGCCGACCGCCATCACCGGTGCGTCGCGGAAGATGCGCCCGAGCAGCTGCAGCTGCAGCACCGACGTGTCCTGGAACTCGTCGAGCAGCACGAAGCGGTGGCGCTCGCGCAGCTCGTCGACCGCGCCGGGGTGGGCGTCGATGGCGTCGAGGGCGAGTCGTACCTGGTCGCTGAACTGGAGCACGCCGAGGCTGCGCTTCTCGGCCTCGAACGCGTCGACGAGGTCGGCGAGCGGGTCGAGCGCGGCGACGCGGCGGCTGTCGTCGGACAGCTGGTCGCGCTGGGCCTTCGTGAGCGCCTTCGCGTCGGGCTCGCCCGGCAGGTCGCGCAGCGCCCCGAACGCGGCGGGGATGCCGCTGCGGCGCAGGCGAGCGGTGGAGACGCGGTGGTCGCCGAGCTCGCCGGCGAGCTGCAGCACCCGCTCGGCGACCTGCGCGGCCGACCCGATCTCGGCGAGCCGGACGTCGTCGGAGGCGCGCGCGACCCGCAGCGCGAGCAGCAGCGCCGCCGGGTCGGTGAGCACCTCGGAGTCGGGGTCGCGCCCGATGAGCAGCGCCCACTCCTTGAACAGCGAGCCGGCGAAGGAGTTGTAGGTCTGCACGACCGGCTTCCGCGTGCGGACGAGCTCCTCGTCGACCAGCCCGGCCTTCGCGAGCAGCGCGAGCTGCACGTCGAGGCGCTCGGCCAGCTCGCGCGCCGCCTTGCGCGTGAAGGTGAGGCCCAGCACCTCGTCGGGCGCGGCCTGCCCGTTGGCGACGAGCCAGAGCACGCGCTGCGCCATCGTGTGGGTCTTGCCGCTGCCGGCGCCCGCCACCACGAGCGTCGGCGCGGACGGCGCCTCGATGACGCGCTCCTGCTCGGGCGTGGGCCGCTGCGGCTCGCGGCCGGCCGCCCGGTCGAGCAGCGCCGCGAGCTCGAGCGCCGTGCGCTGCCGAGGCTCGGCCTGGACGTCGAGGGTCGGGCGGTCGTCGGTCACTCGGTCACCTCGGGGAGGACGTGGATGGCGCACTGGCCGTGGGCGAAGCGCTCGAAGCAGTGCTCCGCGGGCACCGCGCGGAAGTCGGCGCCACCCATCGCAGCGACGGCCTCGGCAAGGTGCGCCTCGAACCGCTCGCGCACGCCCTCGAAGGGCTCGGCGTCGATCGCCTTCTCGCGGCGCTCGAGCCGAGGCAGGAACAGCCGCGCCTCGGTCGCTGCCTGCGGCGGCACGCCGGCGATGCCGCCGAGCGCGATCGCCAGCTGGTAGGCCCGCAGCTGCAGGTTGCCGAGCTCGGCGTGCTCGTCGGGCTTGCGCTTGCCGGTCTTGAGGTCGACCACGCGCACGGTGCCGCCGGGAGCGTGCTCGAGCCAGTCGATCGAGCCGTTGAGCGTCGCGCCGCCCTCGAGCTCGACCGAGAAGCGCGCCTCGCGGTCGGCCGTCTCGACCGTCCAGCCGAGCCCGCGCAGCCGCTGGAAGTAGTCGGCGATCGTCGCGGTCATCGGCGCGATGTCGCCGCGCTGCCGCGCCGCCTCCCAGCTCGACTCGTGCGCGAGCTCGCCGAAGCGCGCGCCGATCGCCTGCTCGAGCTCGAGCGGGTCGGTCGCGTCGTGCTGCTCGACCGCCTCGTGCACGATCGTGCCGAAGCCCGCGGCCTGGCCGCCGGTCGAGCCGGCCACCCGGTCGATCACCCAGGCGACCTCGCAGTCCTCGAGGCTCTGCAGCGACGAGGGGCTCGCGTGCACGGCCTCGACCGCATCGAGCCGCTCGGTGGTCGAGATCGGCGCGAGACCGGCCCACTCGCCGGTCGCGGCGCCCGGGACGCCGGCTGCCGCGAGCCGCCGCAGCGCGGCAGCGGCCTGGGAGAGGTCGCGCTCGTCGCCGTCGGCGGCAGCGCGCACCGCCCGTCGGCGCAGGCTCGCGACGAGGGATCGCAGCGAGTGCCAGCCGCCGTCGGGCGCGGGCGTCGGCTCGATGCCGGCGACGAACGGCGAGGGCTGCTCGTCGTCGCTCTCGACGGCGGTGAGCAGCACGGCCGATCGGGCCGTGGAGAGGGCCTTGAGGAAGGTGCGCAGCTCGTCGTGCAGCACCTCGGCGCGCGCGTCGGCCGTGCCGTCGCCGGCGCCCGGTCCGTCGCCGTCGAGCCGGTTGGCTCCGAGCAGCGAGCCGCGAGCGCGGAGGTTCGGCCAGACGCCGTCCTGCAGCCCGGCGACGATCACGGTGTCGAGCTCGCGGCCGACGAACTGGCCGGGGGTGCCGATCGCGACGCGGGCGGTCTCGGCGCGCGCGGCGAGCGAGTCGTCGTCGACCGACGAGGTGAGCCACGCGTCGACGAACGCGCCGGTGTCGGCGTCGGGCCGCCGCTCGATGAGCCGGGCGACCTGGTCGAAGAGCGCGACGACCGCGTCGAGGCGACGGTTGGCGAGGGTGCGCTCGACGCCCGTGCCGGGCTCGAGCGCCGTGCGCTGCCAGGCCGCGGCCACGCCCGCTGCGGCCCAGACGGCCCACAGCACCCGGTCGGCCGAAGCCGGATCGTCGGCTGCGGTGGGGT
>NZ_BAAAKK010000001.1:10402-62028 GCF_039527715.1 Agrococcus citreus | reverse complement strand
GGCCCCCCGCCGCGCCGCGTCGACGCCCTGGCGCGCGCCGCGGAGCCCCTCGAGCAGCACGGGCGCGAGCACCGCCTCGCGCACGAGCTCGGCACCCGGCACGTGCACCTCGCCGCCCTCGGCGATGATGCGGTGGCGCAGCGCGCGCTTCAGCCGCCGCACCGCGAGCGCGTCGAGGCCCAGCAGGTCGCTGCGCAGCAGCTGCTCCGCGAGCTCGGCCGTGAGCTCGCGGCGGCCGGTGGCGACGGCGAGCACCTGCACGAGCGCGTCGACGACCTCGGTGTCGCGCAGCCGGCTCGGCCCGCTCGCGGCGACCGGCACGTCGAGGGCGGAGAGCAGCGAGGCGAGCTCGCTCGCCGCCCGGCCCGTGCGGGTGACGACGGCGATGCCGTCGTGCGGCACCCCCGCCGCGCGCCGCTCGTGCACGAGGCGGGCGATGCGCCGCGCCTGGTCGTCGACGGATGCGGTCAGGTGCAGCTCGACCGCGTCGGCGCAGCCCGCGGCGCGGGCTGCGCGCTGGGTGCCGGCGAGGGCCGTGCCGATGCCCTCGGCGACGCGCCCCGCGAGCGCCCGCACGGCCGGGCCGTGCCGGTGGTCGAGCGCGAGCTCGAGGCGATGCCCGGACTGGTCGGCGAAGCCCAGTCGGGACGGCAGCTGCGCGAGCAGCGTCGGGTCGGCGCCGCGGAAGCCGCCGGTGGTCGTGTCGGGGTCGCCGAAGGCGACGACCGTCGCCCCGCGCCCGCGCAGCGCCTCGAGCAGCACGACCGCGCCCTCGGTCAGCTCCTGCGCGTCGTCGACGAGCACGAGCGTGGGCAGCGCGGCCTCGTCGACCGTCGCGATCGCCCGCGCCGCCCGCCGCAGCAGCGATGCCGCGGTCACCGCGTCGGCACCGCGGCGCTCGAGCCGCTGCAGCCGGTCGAACTCGTCCTTGAAGGCGGCGGCGGCGACCCACTCGGGCATGCCCCGCTCCTGCCCGCGGCGCGCGAGCGCCTCGGCCGTGATGCCCCGCTCGTCGGCGGCCGCGAGCAGCTCGCGCAGCTCGGCCCGGAATCCGGCCTGCTCGCGCACCTCGGCACCCAGGTGCTCGGGCCACGCGGGGCCGCTCGGCGCACCGGCTGCGGCGTCGTCGGCGTGGCCGGCGAGCATGGCGGCGATGATGCGGTCCTGCTCGGCGCCCGACAGCAGCTGCGGCGCCGCACGGCCCGCCGAGAGCGCCTCGGCGGTGAGCACCGCGTGCGCGAACGACGGCATGGAGCGCGCGAGCGGACCCGGGGTGACGAGCGCCGTGCGCCGCGCGAGCCGGTCGCGCAGCGCAGTCGCCGCCTGGCGGGAGCCCGCGACGACGAGCAGCGCGGCGGGGTCGAGCCCGCGCGCGAGACGGTCGGCGGCGAGCTCGACGAGCGTCGTCGTCTTGCCGGAGCCCGAGACGCCCAGCACGATGGCCGACGAGCCCTCGGCCAGGGCGAGCACCGCCTCCTGCGAGGCGTCGAGCGAGGCGGACCGCTCGGGGACGGCGACCTCGAGGGGGTCGAGCAGGGTTCGCGGTGCGGGCACGTCGCCACGGTATCGGCGGCCACCGACACCCCTCGGCGCCGCACCGCAGCCCGTCGCTCCGCCCTCGGCGGACGCGGCGGAACCGCCCTGCCGGATCGCCTATCCTCAGAGGCATGGACATCCGCATCGGCATCAAGGACTCGGCTCGCGAGATCGCATTCGACTCGGCGCAGACCGCGCAGGAGATCGAGGCGGCGGTGGTGGCGGCCCTCGAGGCCGGTCCCCTCAAGCTCGACGACGCCAAGGGCCGCCGCTACCTCGTCCCGAGCGGCCAGATCGCCTACGTCGAGATCGGCAGCGAGACGACGCGCAAGATCGGCTTCGTCGCGTGATGCCCATCCTCGTCCTCGTGCCGATGGTCATGGGGGCGGCGATCGGCCTCGTCGCGCGCTACCTGCTGCCGGGACGCCAGTGGGTGGGGCTCTTCCTCAACCCCACGGCATCGGCGGCGGCGGCCGGCATCGTCTGGACGATCCTCGGGCTGACGGGCATGTCGAGCGACAACGGGTGGCTCTGGGTCGCGAGCCTCGCGGCCGCGCTCGTCGTGGCGCTCGTGCTCCCGCGCGTGCTGCCGGTCCGCCGCGAGCGCGCCGACGCCGCCTACCTCGCCGAACTCACGCGCGCATCCGCCTGAGCCTCGTCCACCGCCGCTAGGCGGTCAGCCCGAGCTCGTCCATGCGCCGCGTGTGCGACGCGACGATGTCGTTGAACGCGGGCTCGAGCCGCGGCTGGCTCGGCACGGCTCGACCGGCGTCGTCGGGCCCGTTGACGGCCAGGTACATCTGCAGCAGCGCATCGCCCACGATCCTGCGGCCCCACACGGCGAGCCGGTCAGAGAGCCGCGGCGTCGCCTCGATCGCCTGCTGGAGCAGGCCCACGAGCAGCGGATGCGGCGTCTCGTTCCGCAGCGCGCGCAGCATCGCGTCGCGATCGTCGGCCGGCAGCCCGGGCGCGATCGCGACGAAGAAGTCGACGAGCAGTCCACTCGCGACGTGCAGCGCGAGCACCTGCTCGTACCAGTCGGCGCCGTCGATCGCGTCGGCGAACGACCGGGTGGTCTCGGCGAAGGGGCGCATCGCGTCGGCCGCGTCGACGGGCTCGGTCTCGAGGATGCGGGCGAACGCCGCCGCGCGGGCGGCGTGGATGCGCACGACCTCCGCGACCTCGATGCGCGCCTCGAGCGACGGCGCGTCGGCCAGCACCCGGCCGGCCTTCGCGACGAGCTCGAGCTCGAGCGCGAGCGCCTGTCCGACGAAGGGCACGAGCGCGGGCCGCACGTCGGACAGCAGCACGCGATCGCCCACGACCGGCATGCGATGCTGTCGGAGCAGCTGGCGCGTCACGTCGCGCGGCGTCCGGTCGAACCACTTCACCACGCTCAGGAGTCTATGGGCGCGAATCGCCCCGCTCCCGCATGCCGCCGGTAGGCTGGCCCGAGCAAAACGAACAGGCGGAACACTCCCTTGACTTTCCAAGACCTCTCCATCGACGCCGACATGGTCCAGGCGCTCGCCGACCGCGGCATCCTCGAGCCCTTCCCCATCCAGACCCAGACCATCCCGCTCGCGCTCTCCGGCCAGGACATCATCGGCCAGGCGAAGACGGGCACGGGCAAGACCTTCGCGTTCGGCCTGCCCCTCGCGCAGCGGCTCGGTGCAGAGCCCGCGCCCGGCGTCCAGGCGCTCATCGTCGTGCCCACGCGCGAGCTCGCCGTGCAGGTGACCGAGGACATGGAGATCATCACCTCCAACCGTCCGACGACGATCGTCTCCATCTACGGCGGCAAGGCCTACGAGGGCCAGATCGAGCAGCTCAAGGCCGGCGCGCAGATCGTCGTCGGCACCCCCGGGCGCCTCCTCGACCTCTCGCAGCAGCGCATCCTCGACCTCTCCAACGTGCAGGAGATCGTGCTCGACGAGGCCGACAAGATGCTCGACCTGGGCTTCCTGCCCGACGTCGAGAAGATCTTCTCGAAGGTCCCGGCCGTGCGGCACACGATGCTCTTCTCGGCCACCATGCCCGGCCCGGTCGTCGCGCTCGCGCGCCGCTTCATGTCGCGACCGCTGCACATCCGCGCGACCGACGTCGACGACACCATCGCGCAGGCCAACATCGAGCACGTCGTCTACCGGGCGCACGCGCTCGACAAGGACGAGGTGATCGCGCGCATCCTGCAGGCCGAGGGCCGCGGCAAGACCGTCGTCTTCACGCGCACGAAGCGCGCCGCCGCGCGCATCACCGAGGAGCTCATCGACCGCGGCTTCCAGGCCGCCGCCGTGCACGGCGACATGAGCCAGGAGGCGCGCGAGCGCGCCATGGCCTCGTTCAAGGCCGGCAAGAAGGACGTGCTCATCGCCACCGACGTCGCCGCCCGCGGCATCGACGTCGACGACGTGACGCACGTCATCAACCACACCATCCCCGAGGACGAGATGGCCTACCTGCACCGCGTGGGCCGCACGGGCCGCGCCGGTCGCACCGGCATCGCGGTCACGTTCGTCGACTGGGAGGACCTCCACAAGTGGTCGGTCATCGACCGCGCGCTCGAGTTCGGCCGCCCGGAGCCGGTGGAGACGTACTCGTCGAGCCCGCACCTCTACACCGACCTCAACATCCCGCAGGGCGTCAAGGGCCGCCTGCACGCGACGCCGCCGCACAAGGAGGCCAAGCGCGAGGGCGTGGCGCCCGGCGGCCGCGGCGAGCGCGGCGGCCGCAGCGGCGAGCGCGGTGGCCAGCGCAGCGGTGAGCGCAGCGAGGGCGGCCAGCGCCGCTCGCGCGGCCGCGGTCGTGGTGGCGACGGCGCTCCGCAGTCGACGGATGCGGCGACCGCTCCCGAGGGACGCGGCACGCACGACGGCGGCGGCACCGAGCACCACGACGGCAACACGGCGCCGACGCGCCGTCGCCGTCGCAGCCGCCGCTCCGGCGCAGGGACGCCCCCGCCCGCGCAGGCCTGAACCGGCAGCGCAAGAGCAGCAGCGCACGAACGGCCGTCCCTCGCGGGGCGGCCGTTCGTCGTCGCGCGGCCGTCTCTCGTCGGCCGCCCGTCGTCGGGCGCCCGTCGTCGGTTCAGGCGAGCGGGACGACGGGCGCGGAGCCCGTCGCGCGGCGCACGATCTCGGCGAGCACCTCGGGGGCGGTCGTGTGCTCCCCGAGCAGGTTGGGCTTGCCGGTGCCGTGGTAGTCGCTCGAGCCCGTGACGAGCAGGCCGAGGCGCTCGGCGTCCGCGAGCAGCTGCTGCCGCGAGCGCTCGTCGTTGTCGCGGTGCCAGATCTCGAGGCCGTCGAGCCCGGCGTCGACGAGCTCGCCGAGCACGCCCATCCGCATCACCGGGCGGCCGCGCGCGGCGGGATGCGCGAGCACGGCGACGCCGCCCGCGTCGCGGATGATGCGGATCGCCTCCTCGGGCGCGGGCGCGTGATGCGGCTGGTAGTAGCCGCCCTGCCAGTGGAGGATGCCCTCGAACGCCGCGGAGCGGTCGGGCACGATGCCGAGCGACACGAGCGCGTCGGCGATGTGCGGGCGGCCGATCGTCGCACCGGGCGCGGAGTGCTCCTCGACGTGCTGCCACGTGAGCGGGTAGTCGCGACCGATCGCGTGCACCATGCGCTCGGCGCGCTCGACGCGCTCGAGCCGGATGCGCTCGCGCTCTCCCACGAACGCCCCCGCCTCGGGGTCGAGCAGGTAGCCGAGCACGTGCACGCTCGCCGGTCCGATCTGCGACGAGAACTCGACGCCGGGGATGAGCGCGACGCCCGTCTCGAGCGCGGCGGCGGAGGCCTCCTGCCAGCCTGTGACGGTGTCGTGGTCGGTGAGCGCGACGACGCCGAGCCCCGCGGCCGCGGCGGCGCGCACGACGTCGCCGGGCGCATCCATGCCGTCCGACTCGCGCGAGTGCGCGTGCAGGTCGATGGGCGCCCTGCGCATCCAGTCCGCCGGCTCGTGCTCCATCCCGCCAGCCTATTCCGGCGTGCGCGCGACGGCCTCCACGGGCCGCGTCCCACAGTCGGTGCATGGCCCCGTGTCCTACGCTCCGGATGTGCTCCCGATCCTCGGCTGGCTGCTCGCCATCGTCATCGCGGCGTGCCTCGCGGTCGCCGCGTGGCCGCAGGCGCTCGGGCTCGAGCAGGCGCCGATCGTCGCGCAGGTCGTGTCGATGCGGATCGGCGTCGTCGGGATCGCGCTCGTGCTCGCGCTCGTCTTCCTGTGCTTCGTCGGCTGGCGGCGCGTGCGCCCGTTCGTGCTCGGCGTCGTCGCGCTGCTCCTCGTGTTCTCGCTCGTCTCCGGCGGCGTGCACGTGTCGCGCGGCGTCGATGCGTCGCAGTCGATCGACGGCGACGGCGCCGACCTCGTGGTGCTGACGTGGAACACGCTCGGCGACGAGCCGGGCGCCGAGGAGGTCGCTCGCGTCATCGACGAGACGGGCGCGGATGTCGTGATGCTGCCCGAGACGACCCTCCCGCTCGGCGTGCGGGTGGCCGAGCTGCTGCGCGAGCGCGGCAACCCCTTCTGGGTGCACACGACCGGCTACTCCCCCGCCTACGGCGCGCTCAACACGACCCTGCTCATCTCCGCCGCGCTCGGCGAGTACACGACCGACCCGTCCGTCGGCGGCACGCGCACGCTGCCGACGGTCGTCGCCCGACCCGACGACGGCGACGGCCCCGTGCTCGTGTCGACGCATCCGGTCGCGCCCGTGCCGCAGCAGATGCGCAACTGGCGCGCCGACCTCGAGTTCGTCGCCGGCCTGTGCGACGGCTCCGCGTCGGTCGTGATGGCGGGCGACTTCAACTCGACGCTCGACCACTGGGCGTCGCTCGGCGTCGACGGCGGCGACCTCGGCACGTGCCGCGACGCTGCGAGCCAGGTGGGCGCCGGCGCCGTCGGCAGCTGGCCGACATGGGCGCCGCCGTGGCTCGGCGCGCAGATCGACCACGTCGTCGCGACCCCCGATTGGGAGCCGATCGCGGCGCGCGTGCTCACGGGCCTCGACGACGTCGGCACCGACCACCGGCCCGTGCTCGTGCAGCTGCGGCAGACGGGCTGAGCCGCGACTCCCAGGGGCGCGGCTCCTAGGGGCGCGGGAGCGCGGCCCAGACCGTGGACTCGCCCGAGCCTGCCGCGGCGGCAGCGTCGACGCGGACGGCGGTGTGCCAGCGGCCGTCGAGCTGCACGGCGACCGCGAGCGATCGGTCGGCCTCCTCGAGCGTCCACTCGTACGCCCGGGTCGCCGGTGCGGATGCGGGTGCGGATGCGGACGCGGATCCGGAGGCGGCGTCGGCGCTCGTCGTCTGCTGCCTCGCGGCGACCGTGACGGTGCGGCACGGCGGGAAGTGATCCTCCCCGGCGCCGAAGCCGACCGCGACGGAGCAGATGAGGTGCTCGCCGGGCGAGAGCCCGTCGAACCGCCAGGAGTAGCCGTGGCGACCGGGGATGCCGTACGCGAACAGGTGGTCGCTCGGCAGGTCCGCGAGCGTCGCGCCCATCCACCGCCCGTCGATCGTCACGCCGACCTGGATCGACCGGAAGAGGTCGGAGTGGTCGGCCGCCCACCCCGAGACGGTCACGCTCGAGCCGCTCACCGCGGCATCCATCGTCGAGATCGCGTCGAACCGCGCACGCACGGAGTCGAGGGTCGCGCCCTTGGTGACGAAGCGGTCGAGGAGTCGGGCCGCGGCCATCTGGCCGGGGAAGTTCAAGTGCGTGAGGTCGTGCTCGTTGAGCCAGAAGGAGCGCGGGTTGAAGCCCTGCTCGACCGCGTCGCGATCGGCTCGAGTCGGCTCGATGCCCGCCTCGTAGAGGGCGCCGTTCGCGAGGTACTCGTCGAGCGGGATGTAGCGCTGGCCGTACCAGCGCTCGAGCTGCGCATTGATCTCGACGCGGTTGCGGCCGCGCTCGCTCCAGCGGTCGCTCCACGCGGGCGTCACCGACACGACCCAGATCGGCGCATCCGAGACCGACTGGTGCGCCTCGACGATCGCGGCGACGTCCTGCAGCACGCGGTCGGGCCGCTCGAGGTTGTTCGTGCCCGCCCAGACGATCGAGGCGGCGCCGGCGCGCGGCCGCTGCAGCGACTGGATGGGCGTGCCGACCGGCACCGCGACCGCCGCGCCCTGCCCCTCGCGCTCGAAGCGCCACGGCTGCGACAGGTCGGGGCGGTGGTTCAGCAGCCCCTCGACGCCGTTGATGGATGCGCGCATCACGACCCGACCCGTGAGCTGCGCCGACTCCACGAGGCCGATGGGCTCGGCGAGCTCGACGAAGCCGGATGCAGGGATGACGGCGGGGCGCGAGAGCGAGAGCTGGTGCAGCCCGGCCGCGATCGCGATGGAGGTCGAGGTCATGCCGCCGATCGCGAAGTTGTGCAGCTCGACGCCCGGCATCGTCGCGCCGAGCGCCTGCGGAGCGGGGCGGCACAGGGCGTCGAGCATGCTGTCGCCGTAGCACTGCACGACGGCGGGGGCGGGCGCTGCCGCGGGCGTCCGCACCTCCGTCGCCTGCCCCGCGGGAGCCTGTCCCAAAGGCGATTGCGCTGCCGGGAGCTGGGGCGCGGCCTGCGCCGTCGGTGCCGCGACGGCGGAGGTGACGGCGACGAGCGAGACGACGGCAGCGGCGAGCAGTGCGCGCAGGGCGGGGAGCTGGAGCATGGAGCGGGTCCTCGAGCGGTGAGCGAACCGGGAGGATCGCGCTGTACCCCTACCCTAGTGACACATCGTCAGCACTCGGCCGCCGCGTGCCGAACCACCCCGAAGGGCTCCATGCACGCTCGACGCCGCCACGGCCGCTCGGCGCTCGCCGCCGTCACCGCCCTCGGGATGGCCGCGCTGCTGGCGTGGACGGCCGCCGCTCCCGCATCCGCCGCGGTCTATACGTTCGAGCGCATCGGCGGCGCCGATCGCTTCGCGACCTCGAGCATGATCTCCGAGCGCATGCCGGACCAGCGCAGCAGCACGGTCTTCCTCGCGTCGGGCGTCGTCTCGCCCGATGCGCTCGCGGCAGCCCCGGTCGCGGCGGCGGCGGGCGCCCACCTGCTGCTCACCGACAGCGGCACGCTGCGCGAGCCCACCCGCGCCCGGCTCGCCGCGCTGCGGCCCTCCACGATCGTGATCGTCGGCGGGATGCCGTCGATCAACGGCACGGTCGAGGCCGCCGTGCGCACCACCGTGCCGGGCGCGAGGATCGAGCGCGTCGCGGGCGCCGACCGCGTCGAGACGTCGCTCCTGCTGCTCGAGCGCATGCGGAAGACGAGGGCCGTCGACCGCGTCTGGATCGTCGACGGCTGGAGCTTCGCCGACGCGCTGAGCGCATCCGCGATCGCCGCGCGCCATGGTCACGCGATCGTGCTCGCGCACGCCGACGCCGACTGGTGGTCGGCGACGGCCCTCGACCGACTCGGCGCGGTCTCGGGCTTCGCGATCGCCGGCGGCCCGACCTCCGTCTCGACCGCGATCGAGGAGCGCCTCGCGCAGCGGCCGGGCGCGACCGTCGCGCGCTTCGGCGGCACCGACCGCTACGAGACGAGCGCGCTCGTCAACGCCGCGTTCACGCCCTCGGTCGCGGGCTCCCGCGTCTACATGGCCTCGGGCGAGACCTTCCCGGACGGGCTCGCGGCCGCGCAGCTCGCCGCGGCGAACGGGTCGACGCTCTACCTCGCGCCGCGGCTGTGCCACAACCACGACGCGGTCATGCGCGACGTGCAGCGCCTCGGGGCGACGAGGCTCGTCGCCGTGGGCTCCATCGAGACGCTCTCGGCGGGCTCGGCCATGCTGACGCAGTGCGGGCAGCAGCCGCCGTCCATCCCGAGCCCGACGCCGACGCCCACGCCGACGCCCACGGACGCTCCCGCGGAGGGCTCGCAGTCGGGCTGACCGCGATCAGGCGTCGGCGCGCGCGAGCGCGTCGATCGCCCGCAGCACCGCCTGGGCCGCCTCGGCCGTCGCGAGCGGCCGGAAGTGGCCGCTCGCGCGCAGCCGCACCCCCTGCATCCCCTCCGGCACCTCGTTGCCGGGCACGTGCGGATCGATGCGCGGCAGCACGACGTGGATGCGCGCGTCGGCGCTGCGCTCGGCCGCGAGCGCGCGCAGCATCGCGTTCGAGGGGTCGAACTCGCGGATCGCCGCGCCGCGCACCATCCAGGCGCGCGTCGAGCCGGCGAAGGGCGTCGCGAGCGCCACGAGCCCCGTGGGCTGCGGCTGCTGCGGGTGCAGTGCCCGTTCGACCATGAGCCGCTTGCCGATCAGGCCGCCCTTCGAGTGGCCGACGAGCACGACCTTCGCGGCCGGATGCGCGGCGGCGACCGCGTCGACGACGCGGCCCACGACGGGCACCGACTCGAGCACCGGCGCGAGGTTGCGGCCGAGCTCCGGCGCGAAGTGCACGCCCATGCCGGCCTCGGCGAGCCTGCGGCCGAGCGGCTCCATGAAGGGCCAGCGCTCGACGACGCCGGGGATGAGCACGACGTGCACCCGCGCGCCGGGCGGGCCCGAGAGCGAGGGCGGCCGGGGGTCGAGGTTGCCGCGCAGGTGCATGCGGGCGGCGAACAGGTAGTCGCGCGCCCACACGGCGACCTCGCCGGGGATCATCGCGCGAACTCCATCACGATGCGCGCGACCGGCTCTGCCGCGGTCACCATCGCCTCGTGGCCCTTGCCGCGCGCGATCCGCAGCTCGCCGTCCGGCAGCAGGTCGCGCACCTGCGAGGCCCAGTCCGCAGGCACGACCCGGTCCTCGTCGCCCCGGATGACGAGCGTCGGCTGCGCGACGCGCGGCAGCACGTCGCGCAGGTCGTGCTCGAGCATCGAGCGGAGCTTGCGCAGGTACCAGCGCGCACCGGTCTGCAGGTACATCCGCGCCCCGACGAGGGCGACGATGGGCGGGTCGTTCGCGAGGTCCTGCAGCAGCCGCAGCCCCTGCACCCAGCCGCTGCGCTCACGTGGGTTGACGGTCGGTGCGATGAGCACCACGCGCCGCACGAGGTCGGGATGCCGAGCGGCGAGCTCGGCGACGACCTGGGTGCCCATGGAGTGCCCGAGCGCGACGATCGGCGCGTCGACCATGGCGCGCAGCGCATCCGCCACGAGGTCGGCGAGCTCGGGCATCGGCAGGCTCTCGGCAGGCTCGGGAGAGTCGCCGAAGCCGGGCAGGTCGAGGGCGATGACGTCGAGCTCGGCCGAGAGCGCCTCGCGCAGCAGCCCGAAGTACTGCTGGCCCATGCCGATGCCGTGCACGAGCAGCAGGACCGGCGCGCCCTCGCGCCGCCAGCGGCGCAGCAGCAGCACGTGGTCGCCGTCGACGTGGGATGCGACGACCGCGTCGTCGGCGGTGTCGGCGGCTGCTCGCCACTCGGCGACGCCTGCGGGCGTGGGCACATGCATCCCATCAGGGTACGAGGCGCACCTGCGTGCGCCCCGGGTCAGTCGGTCGCGTCGGGCAGCGCGCGCAGCGCCCAGAAGGGGCCCACGACGACGAAGACCGCCGAGAGCACCTGCCCGATCGCGCCGATCCACATCGCCGGCACGACGCCGAGCCACGTGCCGAGCGCGCCCGCCGCGAGCGCGGAGAGCGGCATGACGCCCCAGACGCAGAAGCGGATGGAGGCGTTCATGCGGCCGAGCAGTCGGGCCGGCGTGATGCGCTGGCGGAAGGTGACCTGCGTGATGTTGTAGAGCAGCACCGTGGCGCTCGCGACGAAGAACTGGACCACGAGCAGCGGGAACGCGATCGTGGGGAACGCGGCGGCGAGCGGCAGCAGGCACGCGACGACGCTGAACGCGATCGCGCTGACGGGGATCGCTCGCGCCTCACCGATCCGCCGCACGATGTGCGGGGTCGCGATCGCGCCGGCGAGCCCGCCGACGGCGCCGAGCGAGAAGACCACGCCCATCGCCGCCGGGATGAAGCCGAGCTCGCGCAGCAGGAAGATCGGCAGCAGCGTGAACGAGAGCGTGCTCGAGAAGTTGAAGACGCCGGTCGTCATCACGATGCGGCGTAGCAGCGGGTTGCCGAACACCCAGCGCATGCCCTCGCCGATCTCGCGCAGGATCGGTGCGCGGTCGTCGGCGGCGCGCGGCTCCTCGTGATCGCGCGTCAGCAGCAGCGCGACGGCCGAGGCCGCGTAGGTGCCGACGGTCGCGAGGATCGCGACCGGCGCCGCGACGATGCCGATGAGCCAGCCGCCCACAGCCGGGCCGCCGATGTTCGCGACCTGGTAGGTCGCCTCGAGCTTGCCGTTCGCCTCCGCCATCTGCGCCGGCCGCACGAGCGACGGGATGAGGCTCTGGTACGAGACGTCGAAGAACACGGTCGCGACGCCCACCACGAGGGCGACGGCGTACAGGTGCCACATCTCGAGCACGCCCGCCCACCACAGCAGCGGCAGCGCCGCGAGCGCGACGGCACGCACGGCATCCGCCCAGATCATGACGTGGCGCTTGCGCATGCGGTCGATCCACGCCCCCGCGGGCAGGCCGACGACGAGGAAGGCGGCGACCCCGGCGGCGCCCAGGAACCCGACCTCGAGCTCGGTGGCGCCGAGCAGCAGCACCGCGAGCACCGGGATCGCGAGCTCCGTCACCTGCGAGCCGAGCTGCGCGAGCGCCTGTCCGCTCCACATCGTGAGGAAGTTGCCGTCGCGCCACAACGAGCGGTGCACCCGCGTCGGCGCGGCCTGTGATTGGGACATGTCGATCAGTGTGCGCCGTCGATTGAGCGTTGTCAATCAGTCGGCTAGTGTGGCGGCATGGGCGACGAGCGGATCGAGCTGCGAGCGGACGACACCGACGCCCGAGCGCAGGCGATGGCGCGAGCGCTCAGCTCGCCGCTGCGCCTGCGCGCGCTGCGGCTGTGCGCGTTCGAGTCGCGCACGAACAAGGAGCTCGCCGAGCTGCTCGACGTCAATCCCGGCACGATGCTCCACCACGTGCGCACGCTCGTGCAGAACGGCTTCCTCGCGGCCGAGCCCGAGCGCGCCGGAGCGGGTGGCGCGCGCGAGGTGCCGTACCGCGCGACCGGGCTGTCGTGGCGCACGTCGATGCCGGGCGGCTCGCCCGTGCTCGTCGAGACCTTCCTGCAGCAGATCGAGGGCCTCTCCCCCGACGAGCTCGACGCGTCGTGGATGGGGATGCGGCTCGACGACGCGCACCGCGCGGAGTTCGAGGAGCGGCTCTTCGCCCTGCTCGACGAGTTCCGCGAGCGCGGACCCGACGAGGGCGGCACGCCGCTCGGCTTCTTCTCCGCCCTCTACGCCGACCGCAACCCGCGCCCGGCGCGCGGCTGACGCAACCGGGGCGCCCACGCACGTCCGCGCGGTGGGAGGATGGCCGGCATGAGTGAGCCGACGACGACGCAGAGCACGACCACGCAGAGCACGACAGCGCAGAGCACGAGCACGCAGAGCACGACCAACCGTTCGACGACGCCGACCTCGACGGCGTTCACGGAGCACATCCAGTCGGGCTGGGCGGAGCGCGAGGCGACGACGCCCGACGCGCGCCCCGCTGCCGCGCCCGCGGCCGAGCGGCGTGCGCGGCTGTCGGCGATGCACCCGGGCGTGCGGCTCGTCATCCCGGCCGGATCGCTCAAGGTGCGCTCGAACGACACCGACTACCCCTTCCGCGCGCATGCCGACTTCACGTACCTGACCGGCTGGGGCTCGGATGCGGAGCCCGACTCGGTGCTCGTGCTCGAGCCCGCTGGCTCCGGCCACGAGGCGACGCTGTACTTCCGCGGACCGGCGGGGCGCGGCACGACGGAGTTCTACGCGAACCCCGCGATCGGTGAGTTCTGGGTGGGCCCGCGACCGTCGCTCGAGCACGTCGCCGCCGACCTGGGGCTCGCGACCGCCGACCTCGGCGCGCTCGACGAGGCGCTCGAGGCCGACGGCTCGACGCTCGTCGTCACGGGCGCCGACCCCGAGGTCGAGGCCCGCCTCGGCGACGCGAACCCCGACGGCGACACCCTCGCTCGCGACCTCAGCGAGCTGCGGCTCGTGAAGGACGCCTGGGAGCTCGCCGAGGTGCAGGCCGCCGTCGACGCGACCGCGCGCGGCTTCGACGACGTGATCGCCGACCTCACCGAGGCAACGCGGCACGAGCGCGGCGAGCGCGTCGTGGAGGGCGCGTTCCACCGGCGCGCGCGGCTCGACGGCAACGCGGTCGGCTACGACACGATCGCGGCATCCGGCCACCACGCGTGCTACCTGCACTGGACGCGCAACGACGGCGTCGTGCGCGAGGGCGACCTCATCCTGCTCGACGCGGGCGTCGAGGTCGACAGCCTCTACACCGCCGACATCACGCGCACGCTGCCGATCTCGGGCACCTTCAGCGAGGTGCAGCGGCGCGTCTACGACGCGGTCGTCGAGGCGGCCGACGCGGCCTTCGCGATCGTGCGCCCGGGCATCGTCTTCAAGGAGGTGCACGCCGCCGCGATGGAGGTCATCGCGCGACGCACCGCCGAGTGGGGGCTGCTGCCCATCTCGGCCGAGGAATCGCTCGAGCCCGACCAGCAGCTGCACCGCCGCTGGATGGTGCACGGCACGAGCCATCACCTCGGCCTCGACGTGCACGACTGCGCGCAGGCGCGGCGCGACTTCTACCACGACGGCATCGTGCGCGAGGGGATGGTCTTCACCATCGAGCCCGGCCTCTACTTCCAGGCCGACGACCTGACGGTGCCCGAGGAGCTGCGCGGCATCGGCATCCGAATCGAGGACGACATCGTCGTCACCGCCGACGGCGCCCGCAACCTCTCCGCGGCCATCCCGCGCACGGCCGACGAGGTCGAGGCGTGGATGCGCGAGGTGCGCGAGCGCTGACCCGCGCGGGCGGCGCTCGCCCGGCTCAGCCGAGCACGAGCGTGACCGCGATCACGAGCATGACGATCGCGATGCCGCCGTCGAGGATGCGCCAGGCGCGCTCCGTGCGCAGCAGCGGCGCGAGGAAGCGCGCGCCGTAGCCGAAGCCGACGAACCACAGCGTGCTCGCCGCGATGCCGCCCGCGAGGAACCACCACCGCGCGTCGCCGTGCGTCGCGGCGACCGAGCCGAGCACGACGGTCGTCTCGACGATCGCGTGCGGGTTGAGCCAGGTGACGGCGAGGATCGTCGCGAGGGTCGCGAGCCGACCGCTGCGGCGGCGCGTCGCGACCTGCGCGCCGCTCCCCGACGGCTCGGGCTGCGCGTCCTCGGGCTGCGCGTCGGGCGCCGCCTCGAGCGACCCGCCGCCGCGCCACGCGCGCCGGGCGCTCAGGAGCGCGAAGCCCACGATGAAGGCGGCGCCTGCCCAGCGGGCGATCGTCTCGAGCCACGGGTGCGCCGTCACGAGCGAGGCGACGCCGGCGACGCCGATCAGCTGCAGGACCGCGTCGCTCACGACGCACACGATCACCACGATGCCGACGTGCTCGCGGCGCAGGCCCTGTCGCAGCACGACGGCGTTCTGCGCGCCGATCGACAGGATGAGGCCGAGGCACAGCCCGAAGCCCGACAGCAGCGCGACGATCCCTTGGTCCATGACGACGACGCTACGCGCGACACCAGATGCAGTCCAGCGCATGATCCTGCAGCATCGTAAGCAGTGCTTCATCTAGGATCAGCGAATGGACCTCCCCCTCGAGCTGCTGCGCACGCTCGCCGCCGCCGTCGACGCCGGCACGCTCGACCGAGCGGCGGTGCAGCTCGGCGTCACGCCGAGCGCGGTGAGCCAGCGCATCCGCACGATCGAGCAGCGGGTCGGCCGCGTCGTGCTGCAGCGCACGAAGCCCGTGCGCGCGACGGAGGCGGGCGAGGCGCTCGTGCGGCTCGCGCGCCAGCTCGCGCTCCTCGAGCACGACGCGCGCGTCGCGCTCGGCACCGACGCTGCCGCGCAGCGCGTGCCGCTCGCCGTCAATGCCGACTCCCTCATCACGTGGTTCATGCCCGCGCTCTCCGCCGTCGCGGCAGCGCGGTCGGTGACGTTCGAGCTGCACCGCGAGGATCAGGAGCGCACCGCGCAGCTGCTCGAGGACGGCACCGTCATGGGCGCCGTCACCTCGCAGCGCGCGCCGGTCGCCGGCTGCATCGCGTCGCCGCTCGGACGGATGCGCTACATCGCCGTCGCCGAGCGCGGATTCGCCGAGCGCTGGTTCGCCGACGGCCTCTCGCGCGCTGCCCTCGAGGCGGCGCCGATCGTCGACTTCGACCGCCACGACACCCTCCAGTCGCGGTTCGCGCACCGGCACGGCGCGAGGGCCGACGCGCCCCGGCACGTCATCTCCGCATCCGCCGAGTACGCCGAGGCCGTGCGCATGGGGCTCGGCTGGGGCATGCTGCTGCCCGGCCAGTTCGAGGCCGGCATGGCCGACGGCTCGCTCGTGCAGCTCGCGGAGTCGGGCGTCGAGGTGCCGCTGTGGTGGCAGCGCTGGAACCTCTCGTCGCCGCTGCTCGACCTCGTGACGGATGCGGTGCAGACGGCCGCGCGCACCTCGCGCGCGCTCGCCTGACCGCGCGACTGGATGTGCTGGCGCGGTGTGGTCTTATGGAGCCGTGCACGCCTCCGACACCGCCATCTCGCTCACGATCGACGGATCGCCCGACCTCGGCAGCGGCGTGCTGCAGTCGCTCTACCGCATCACCGGTCGCTCGAGCGTCGAGCTGCGCGACGCGATCCGCGCGGGTGAGCCCGTGTACACGGCGGCGCTCTTCGGCAGCGACCACATCGAGGTCGTGCCGCGGCTGCAGCGCACGCTCGAGCACCTCGATGGCCTCGGCCTCCGCTGCACGATCGACGAGTGGCGCGAGGGCGTCCGAGCGCCGATCTCGCGCGAGGTCATGCTCGAGATCCTCGAGGTCAGCGACGCCGAGGAGCGCTGACGCCGACGCTGACGGGCGCTGACGCCGCGGCGCCTCAGCGCGGCGCTGGCGGCGCGGGCGGCTGCTGGCCCGCCGACGTGGGCGCGGGCGGCGACGGCACCGCGGCATCCTCGCGCTGGCCGATGATGTGCATCGCCTTGCCCGCCGTCTCCTGCGGCGCGACGACGTCGTAGCGGGCCGCGAGCACCTGCTGCACCGACGCGTAGTCGCGCTTGCGCCGCGTCATCGCGTGCGAGGTGAGCCCGAGGAGGATGCCGAACGAGATGCCGAGCGCCGGGAACAGCAGCACCGACGCGATCGCCTCGGGCACGAAGAGCAGGTAGACGAGGCCGATGAACGCGCCGAAGCCGAGGCCGCGCATCGCGCCCTGCAGCGCGACCTTGCCCCACGTGAGCCGGCCGACGATGCGCTCGACGAGCTTGAGGTCGTTGCCGATGATCGCGAGCCCCGCGATCTCGGCCTGCGCGCCCGACACCTTCGCCACCGCGGCCTGCGCCTGGTCGTAGGTCTCGTAGGAGGCCACGACGACACCGCGCGGCAGATGCTGGTCGCCGCTGGCGGATCGCTGGAACATGCTCACGGCCCCAGTCTCCCATGCGCCGCGGCGGCGCCTCCGGGCGGTTCGCTCTCGGCGTCACACCTCGACCGGGGGTGCCGGGCGGTACGTTGGACGCCATGAGCGCACCCACCGTGTTCGTCGCGCGCCTCGCCGGCGCGGGCGTCTTCGATCCCGCTGGAGAGCGGATCGGCAAGGTGCGCGATGTCGTGACGGTGCCGCGCGTCGCGGCATCCCCGCGCGTCGTCGGACTCGTCGTCGAGGACCGCGGCCGCACGCGCGTCTTCCTCTCGATCGGCCGCGTGCTGTCGATCGGCGGCGGCCAGCTCATCGCCTCCGCGATCAGCGACCGACGGTTCCGCCAGCGCGGCGGCGAGCGGCTGCTGCTCGCCGATGTGCTCGGCCGCACCGTGACGCTGCGCGACGGCTCCCCCGCGATCGTCGAGGACCTCTCGATCGCCGAGCGCGGACCGGGCGAGTGGGAGGTCGACGAGCTCTTCCTCCGCAAGCCCAAGGTCGGCCCGTTCGGCAAGGGACCGACGACGCTCGCCCGCTGGACCGAGGTGCAGCACGCGTCCGACGCGGAGCACGACACCGACCACCTGCTCGCCTCGCTGGACGAGCTCGCGGCCGCCGACGCCGCATCCGCCATGCTCGACCTGCCGCAGCAGCGCATGATGGAGGTCGCCGAGGACCTGTCCGACGACCGCCTCGCCGACATCCTCGAGGAGATGCACGAGGATCGGCAGATCGAGATCCTCAACGCGCTGCAGGACGACCGCGCCGCCGACGTGCTCGACCAGATGGAGCCCGACGACGCCGCCGACCTCATCGCGCACATGTCGACCGACCGCGGCGAGGCGCTGCTCGACCTCATGGACCCGGATGAGGCCGAGGACGTGCGCATGCTGCTCGCGTTCGGCGCCGACACAGCGGGCGGCCTCATGACGACCGAGCCGATCATCCTCGCCTCCGACGGCACCGTCGCCGAGGCGCTCGCGCTCATGCGCCGCCACGAGGTGGCCCCGGCGCTCGCGGCCGCGGTGTGCGTGACGCTCCCGCCCTACGAGGCCCCGACCGGCCGCTACCTCGGCATGGTGCACTTCCAGCGGCTGCTCCGGTACCCGCCGAACGAGCGCGTCGGCACGCTGCTCGACGAGCAGATCGAGCCCGTGCTCACGAGCGACACCGCGGCGGAGGTGACGCGGCAGATGGCCGCCTACAACCTCGTCTCGGTGCCGGTCGTCGACACCGCCGGCAGGCTCGTGGGCGTCGTCACGATCGACGACGTGCTCGACCACCTGCTGCCGGCCGACTGGCGCGCGCAGGAGGACTCGCATGGCTGACCGCGACGAGCAGTTCGCGCGGCCCAAGGCCCGCCGCCGCTTCACGATGCCGAAGTCGCAGGATCGCTTCGGCCGCTTCACCGAGTCGTTCGCCCGCGCGATGGGCACGCCCGCCTTCCTCATCGGGATGACGATCTTCGTCACCTTCTGGCTCGGCTACAACTCGATCGCGCCCGCCGACGCGCAGTTCGACCCGCAGGACCAGGGCTTCCCGCTGCTCACGCTCGTGCTGAGCCTGCAGGCGTCGTACGCCTCGCCGCTGCTGCTGCTCGCGCAGAACCGCCAGGACGACCGCGACCGCGTGCAGATCGAGCAGGACCGGCTGCGCGCCGAGCGCAACCTCAACGACACCGAGTACCTCGCGCGCGAGGTCGTTGCGCTGCGCATGGCGATGCGCGACATGGCGACGCGCGAGTTCATCCGCGCCGAGCTCCGGAGCTTCGTCGACGACCTCGACGAGCGGCGCGAGCCCGCGTCTTGATCGACCCCCTGCTCGAGCGCGCGCTCGGCACCGTCATCGATCCCGAGATCCGCCGGCCGCTCGTCGAGCTCGACATGATCCCGGCCGCGACGATCGACGCGGGCGTCGCGCGCATCCGCCTCGAGCTGACGGTCGCGGCATGCCCCGCCGCTGACCGGATCGAGGCGGATGTGCGGCAGGCGGCCGCGTCGGTGCCGGGCGTCGATGCCGTGGCGGTCGAGGTCGCCATCATGGACCCCGCGAAGCGCCAGGCCCTCGTCGAGCGGCTGCGCGGCTCGCGGCCCGCGCAGTTCGGCCCCGACACGCTCACGCGCATCATCGCGATCGCGAGCGGCAAGGGCGGCGTCGGCAAGTCGACCGTGACCGCGAACCTCGCGGTCGCGCTTGCCGCGCGCGGACTCGCGGTGGGCGTGATCGACGCCGACGTGCACGGCTACTCGATCCCGGCGCTGCTCGGCTGCGACGCGAAGCCGACGCGCGTCGGCGACATGATGATGCCGCCCGAGGCGCACGGCGTGCGGCTCGTCTCGATCGGCATGTTCGTCGACGGCAACCGCTCCGTCTCGTGGCGCGGGCCGATGCTGCACCGCACCCTGCAGCAGTTCGTCACCGACGTCTGGTGGGGCGACCTCGACGTGCTGCTCATCGACATGCCGCCCGGCACCGGCGACGTGGCGATCTCGCTCGGCCAGATGCTGCCGCACGCGCAGGTGCTCGTCGTGACGACGCCGCAGCGCGCGGCGGCCGACGTCGCGGAGCGCGCCGCGGAGGTCGCGCGGCAGACGGGTCAGCAGGTGCTCGGCGTGGTCGAGAACATGGCGGGGCTCGCGCAGCCCGACGGCTCGATCCTCGAGCTCTTCGGCGCGGGCGGCGGCGACGAGGCGGCGCGACGGCTCGACGTGCCGCTGCTCGCGCGCATCCCGCTCTCGGTCGCGCTCCGCGAGGGCGGCGACGAGGGCGCTCCGGTCGTGGCGACCGAGCCGACCGATCCCGCGGCCGCCGCGATCATCGCCCTCGCCGAGGCCCTGCGAGGCACCCGCCCGATCGCGGGCCGCCCCCTCCCCTTCGCCCCGGCCTGACGGGCCTCCCCGCCCCTGAGTGGTCACTTCCGCGTCCGACTGGTCACTCCCGTGCCTGAGTGGTCACTCCTGCGCCTGAGTGGTCACTCCTGCGCCTGAGTGGTCACTCGCACGCGTGACTGGTCACTCCCGCACGTGAGCGGTCGCTGCTCCGGATGTGCGGCGCACCCGGGATGGTCAAGGATGCAATGAGCGGGCGACGCGACCGGAGTGGGACACGGGTGCGTAGTCGAAGGACCGTACCGCCCGGTGCGTCTCTGGCATCCAGGCTTGCGTGCCCTCTCCACCTTGGCGACTGCCCGACTGAGCTGCAGGATCGACCACTGACGCGCAGAAGTGACCACTCAAGCGCGGACGTGACCACTGACGCGCAGAAGTGACCACTCAAGCGCGGGATTGACCACTCAAGCGTGGAAGTGACCACTCAAGCGCGGGATTGACCACTCAGGCGCGGAGATGACCACTCAGACGCGGAGATGACCACTCAGGCGCGGGAGACGCCGCTCGGCGGCGGGCGGTTACGTGGCCTCGTCGTCGAAGCGCATGGGGCCCGCGTCGCGGGTGGGGAGGCCCGAGACCGTCGCGACCGAGGATGCCGCCGCGGCGGCCGCGAAGTCCGCGGGCTTCGGGTCGTCGCGCAGCGCATCCATGACGATGCGGCGCGGGTCGTACTGCCGCGGGTCGAGCCGGCGCCAGTCGACCTCGTCGAACTCCGGGCCCATCTCCTCGCGCATCCGCTCCTTCGCTCCGCCGGCGAGGTCGCGCAGGCCGCGCACGAGGGCGCCGAGCTTCTCCGCGAGCGCGGGCAGCCGCTCGGGGCCGATGAGGATGGCCGCGAGCACTGCGATCAGCAGCAGCTTGTCGAGGGTGATGCCTGCGAGGGACACAGCTCCAGGGTAGTCGAGCACGACTCGGCGGCGAGCCTGGAGGCGGCGCTCGCACCGCACGGCTAGGGTCGTGGACGGAGGAACCGTGCCTACTGAATCGCTCATCGCCAAGTACCTCGACGACCTCGCGAGCGAGGACGAGGTCTTCACCGCCGCGCGCGACGCCTCCGTCGAGCTCGGCATCACGCCCATCGCGCCCGCCGTCGGCGCGCAGCTCGCCGCGGTCGCCGCGTCGACGCAGGCCGCCGCGATCCTCGAGGTCGGCACGGGCGCGGGCGTCAGCGGCCTGTGGCTGCTGCGCGGCGCTCCCAGTGCGACGCTCACGTCGATCGACACCGAGCTCGATCACCAGCAGCACGCGCGCGCGGCGTTCGCGAAGGCCGGCATCCCGGTGACGCGCGCCCGCCTCATCACGGGCAAGGCGCGCGACGTGCTCCCCCGCATGAACGAGGCGAGCTACGACATCGTCTTCCTCGACGCCGACCAGGCGGGGATGCTCGAGTACGTCGAGCACGCCCTCGCGCTCGTGCGCGTCGGCGGCTCCGTGCTCGTCGCCCATGCGCTGCTCGGTGGCAAGGTCGCCGACCCCGCGCAGCGCGACGACGCCGTCGCCGACGTGCGCGCGCTGCTCAAGGAGCTCTCGACGAGCGACGCCGTGCAGGCCGCCGTCCTGCCCGTCGGCGACGGCCTGCTCCAGATCGTGCGCAAGCCCGAGCCGCCCGCTCCACAGCGCTAGACCGCAGCACTGGTCTCCGCGACGCGCCTGCGCGCGCCCCGAGACAGCGAGAGGGGGCCGATCCGCCATGGATCGGCCCCCTCTCAGTCAGCCCGTGGGCCAGACGTGCTCAGGCGGTGACGACGACCTCGCCCAGCGCCTTGTGCAGCGCTGCAGCCTCGGCGTCGTTGACGGAGACGACGAGGCGTCCGCCGCCCTCGAGAGGGACGCGGACGACGATGACCCGACCCTCCTTGACGGCCTCGAGCGGTCCATCTCCGGTGCGTGGTTTCATGGCGGCCATAGAGGCACCCCTTTCGGTTCTCTGCTGCCGCTATTGTCTCACGTTCTCGTGCGGGCTTTTTCGATGGCGACCCACTGACAGCAGTGGTAGCGCGCGCGGCTCGCGGCTACGGCACGGTCCAGTCGGCGCCGTCCACGTGCCAGCAGAACCAGATCCAGACCGGCTGCAGCACGATGCACGCACCGAGCAGGAGCGCTCTCACCCACGTCGGGCGCAGGGCCGCGAGCAGCGCGGCCGCGGGGAAGATGGGCATGAGCAGCCGCCAGGTCGACGACTGCGGGAACCACACCGCCGCGAGGTAGAGCAGGTACGCGATCGTCCAGAGCCGCGGCTCGAGCGCGACGCCCGTGCGCCACGGCCCCGCGAGCAGCGCGACCGCCGCTGCCACGATGCCGACGAGCCAGAGCGGCCACCACGCGCCGAACCACCACTCGAGCCCGATCGGCCACGGCGTGAGCGGCACGAGCTCCTGCCTGCCGATGTAGGCGGAGCGCCAGCTGAGCTCGGTCTCGAGGTACGCGCTCGTGCTGCCGGTGACGAGGGTGCACGCGATGAGCCAGCCGAAGCCCCAGAGCGCGCTCCACGCCCCGAGCCCCACGAGCATCCGTCGCTCATCGGCGGGGAAGGATGCGCGGTCGCGCGAGAGGCGGATGAGGAACCACAGCCCGAGCGCGAGGGCGAAGGCGAGCCCGCCAGGGCGGGTGAGCGAGAGCACGGGCAGCAGCACCCACAGCCACGGCCACGCGCGCAGCCGCCACGCGAGCAGCACGCCCGCGAGCAGCAGCAGGAAGAGCGGCTCCGCGTAGCCGAGCTGGAAGACGGGGGCCGTGGGCGACAGCAGCACGATCGCGAGCGCGAAGCGCTCCCGGCCGGGGGCGATGTCGGCGAACAGCCGGTAGGCGACCAGCGCGAACGCGAGCGACGCCGCGACGGAGACGAGCACCGCCGCCGCCTCCCACGGCAGCCCCACCGCGGTGAGCAGCCGCGCAACCATCGGGTAGACGGGCATGAACGCCCACGCGTTCTCGCCCACGTGGCCCTCGTCGTCGAGCGGCAGCTCTGCCGGGTAGCCTGCGACCGACACGATGAAGTACCAGTGGGCATCCCACATCGTGGAGTAGTCGAGCAGGCCGGGGCCCGCGGGCGTCCACGAGCTCTGCTCCTGGCGGCCCGCGAAGGCGGCGAGGAACGCGGTGCTGATCAGCCGGGAGACGAGCCAGAGCGCCGCGGGCCACAGCCACCAGCGCTCGACACCTGCGCCCGAGCCGCCCGCGCCGAGCGGACGGCGCTCGGTCAGGCCGGCGAGAGCCACGTCCGGAGGCTCTCCTCGGTCGCGATGATCTGCGCGATCGGCACCGACTCGTCGTCGGCGTGCGCCTTCGACGGGTCGCCCGGGCCGAAGTTCACCGCGGGGATGCCGAGCGCCGAGAAGCGCGCGACGTCGGTCCAGCCGTACTTCGGCTGCGGGGTCGCGCCGACGGCCGCGATGAACTCGCGCGCGAGCGCGTCGTCGAGCCCCGGTCGCGCGCCGGGCGCGGCGTCGACGACGCGCACCTCGAAGCCCTCGAAGAGGTCGACCACGTGCGCCGTCGCCTCCTCGAGCGAGCGCGAGGGCGCGAAGCGGTAGTTCACCTGCACGATGCACTCGTCGGGGATGACGTTCGTCGCGACCCCGCCGGAGATCATGACGGCGTTGAGGCCCTCGCGGAACGCGAGCCCCTCGACGTCGATCGTGCGCGGCCGGTACGACTGCAGCACCTGGAGCACCTCGGCGGCGTCGTGGATCGCGTTGTGGCCCACCCACGATCGGGCCGAGTGCGCGCGCACGCCGCGCGTGCGGATCTCGGCGCGGAGCGTGCCGTTGCAGCCGCCCTCGATGTGCCCGTTCGACGGCTCGCCGAGGATCGCGAAGTCGCCCTGCATGAGCTCGGGGTGCGCGGCGGCGAGCAGTCGCAGCCCGTTGAGCTCCTCCCCCACCTCCTCGTGGTCGTACCAGATCCACGTGAGGTCGACGATGGGCTCGGCGAGCTCGGCGGCGAGCTTCAGCTGCACCGCGACGCCCGCCTTCATGTCGACGGTCCCGCGGCCCCACAGGTGCGGCTCGCCCTCGACCTCCACCTCGCGGGAGGGCACGTTGCCGTTGATCGGCACGGTGTCGATGTGCCCGGCGATCACGACCCGGCGCTCGCGCCCCAGCTCGGTGCGCGCGACGACCGTGTCGCCCACGCGCGTGACGGTGAGGTGCGGCACGGCCTGCACCGCGGCCTCGATCGCGTCGGCGAGCGGGCCCTCGTTGTCGGAGACGGAGTCGATGTCGCACAGCACGCGCGTCAGCTCGACGCTCGTGGCGGTCAGGTCGAGCGAGAGGGCAGTCATGGGCCCAAGCCTAGACTTGGAGCATGGCTCGCCCCGCACACGGACATGCGCTCGTCACCGTCTTCGACGGGCGGGCGCTCGACGCGTGGTTCCCCTCGCCCGCGCTCGGCGCGGCGAGCGGCGATGAGGCGTGGATGGGCGGCGGCGACCTGGGCGACCAGGCCGGCCCCGTACCGGAGCGCGGCGTCGTGCTCGAGCACCGGCACGTCGAGATCGACCTGGATGCGCCGCCCGCGTCGACGGAGGACGCCTACCTGCGACTGCACCTGCTGAGCCACCGGCTCGTGCAGCCCAATTCGATCAACCTCGACGGCATCTTCGCCGCGCTGCCCGTCGTCGCGTGGACGAACGCCGGCGCCGTCGACCCCGACTGGGCCGCCCGCCACCGCGTGCGGCTGCAGCGCGCCGGCATCCAGGTGCAGCTCGTCGACCGCTTCCCGCGCATGACCGACTTCGTCATCCCCGACGGCGTGCGCATCGGCGACGCCTCGCGCATCCGCCTCGGCGCCCACCTCGCGCCCGGCACCGTCGTCATGCACGAGGGCTTCGTCAACTTCAACGCCGGCACGCTCGGCACCTCGATGGTCGAGGGTCGCGTCTCGCAGGGCGTCGTCGTGGGCGACGGCACCGACATCGGCGGCGGCGCCTCGATCATGGGCACGCTCTCGGGCGGCGGCAAGGAGCGCGTGCAGCTCGGCGAGCGCGTGCTGCTGGGCGCGAACGCGGGCGTCGGCATCTCGATCGGCGACGACTCCGTCGTCGAGGCCGGCCTCTACGTCACGGCCGGCACGAAGGTCACGCTCGTGCCGTCGGGCGAGACCGTCAAGGCCATCGAGCTCTCGGGCAGCCCAGGGCTGCTCTTCCGCCGCAACTCGGTCACCGGCGCCGTCGAGGTCGTCGCGCGCGACGGTCGGGGCGTCGAGCTCAACGCGCTGCTGCACTGACCCGCAGGGTGCGGGCCGCTCCCCTCCCCTGCGCGGCGGAGGCAGCGGTCATTCCCGCGGCGGATGCGTCGTCCAGCCGTCGCTGACAGGCTGTTGCCATGACCTTCGAGTCCGCCGCCCAGCCTGCCCCGACACCCCCGCCGATGCCCTCCACGATGCCCGGTCCCGCGCCGGCCGCCCCGAGCGCGACGCCGGCCCTGCAGCTCGTGCAGCTCGCGAAGCGCTTCGGGCAGAAGGTCGCGGTCGACGGCTTGAGCCTCGTCGTGCCGCAGGGCTCGATGTTCGGCCTCGTCGGCCCGAACGGCGCGGGCAAGACGACGACGCTCTCGATGGCGACGGGGCTCCTGCGGCCCGATCACGGCACCGCCGCGGTGCTCGGCCACGACGTGTGGCGCGACCCGGCGGGCGCGAAGGCCATCACGGGCGTGCTGCCCGACGGCGTGCACCTGTTCGACCGCCTCACGGGCGCCGAGCTGCTGCGCTACAACGGCCTGCTGCGCTCGATGCCGGAGGCGGACGTCGTCTCGCGGTCGGCGGAGCTCATGGATGCGCTCGGGCTCGCCGACACCGCCGGCACGGTCGTCGCCGACTACTCCGCGGGCATGCGCAAGAAGATCGCGCTCGCGTGCGCGCTCATCCACGCCCCTCGGCTGCTCGTGCTCGACGAGCCCTTCGAGGCCGTCGACCCCGTCTCGGGCGAGGCGATCCGCGCGATCCTGCGCGGCTTCGTCGCCTCGGGCGGCACCGTCGTGCTCTCGAGCCACGTCATGGAGCTCGTGGAGTCGCTGTGCGACCACGTCGCGGTCGTCGCCGACGGCCGACTGATCGCGACCGGCACGCTCGACGAGGTGCGCGGCGGCGCGAGCCTGCAGGAGCGCTTCGTGCAGATGGTCGGGCAGCGCCCGAGCGGGACGGAGGGGCTCGCGTGGCTGCGCACTTCATCGCGCTGAGGTACCGGCTGCTGCTCGGCACCCTGCGGCGCAGCCCCTGGGCCATCGTCGCGCTCGTCGTGAGCGTGCTCGGCGGATTGTCGCTGCTCGGCATGACGGCGGTCGGCGCGATCGCCCTGCGCGCGCTCGCGCCCGAGCTCGGCGGTCCTGCCGCGGTGCTCGTCGGCGCGGGCCTCGTCGTCGGCCTCGCGGCGATCTCCGTGCTCATCGGCACGAGCGACCCGCTCGCGGCGGAGCGGTTCAGCCTGCTGCCCGTGCGGCCGCGGCAGCTGCGCCGCGGTCTGCTCGCCGCGCAGCTGCTCGATGTCTGGGGCATCGTGCCGGTGCTCGCCTTCGCGACGCTGCTCATCGTCTGGTCGACCTCGGCGCCGGCGCTCATCACCGCGATCGTCGCGCTCCCGATCGCCGTCGCGACCGTGCTGCTCGTCGCGCGAGTGACGGCCGACCTGCTCGCTCGCCAGCTCGCGAGCAAGCGGGCGCGCGACGCGATGGCGATCCTGCTGCTCGTCGCGATCGTCGGCTTCACCTTCGCGATGCAGAGCATCGCCGTCGGCGTGCGCGCGCTCGGCGACCTCGGCGCGGCCATCGTCACGGCCGCCGAGATCATCGGGTGGACGCCGATCGGCGCGGCGTTCGCGCTCCCCCACGCCGTCGCCTCCGGCGCGTGGCTCGAGGCCGCGGCGAAGCTCGCGATCGCCCTCGCGACCATCGCGATCGCCTGGTGGGGCTGGGGCCGGCTGCTCGAGGAGCGCCTGACCAACCCGATCGTGCTGCGCGGCGGCGGCCGCGTGCGCGAGGGCCGCATGCTCGACCGCCTGCTCCCCGCGACGCCGGTCGGCGCGATCGCGGCCAGGAGCATCCGCTACCGCCGCCGCGACGTGCGCCACCTGCTCAACGTGATCGCCGTGCTCATGCTGCCCGCCGTGATCGCGGGCGTGCAGCTCGTCGGCGACGACATGCCGCGCGAGCCGCTCGTCTTCGTGCCGATGCTCATGGCGATGATCGCCGGGAGCGTCGTGCAGATCGACACCGCGTACGACGCGAGCGCCTTCTCCTGGCACCTGCTCGCCGGCGTGCGCGGCGCGCAGGACCGTGCCGGGCGGCTGCTCGGGATCGGCATCGTCTACGTGCCCGTCATCGTGCTGACGGCCTTCCTCTCCACCGCGGCGGCCGGACGGTGGGAGCTGCTGCCCGCGAGCATCGGCCTCGGCGTCGGAACCTTCGCGCTGCTGAGCGGTGCGCTGCTGTGGCTCGCCGCCTACCTGCCGGGCGAGGCACCCCCGCCGGGCGCCAACCCGCTCGGTCGCGGCTCGTCGGGCGGCGTGCAGTCGCTCGCGGGCCTCGCGCTCGCGTTCCCGCTGCTCGCGATCGTCGGGGCGCCGTACGTGGGGCTCGCCATCGCTGCCTACTGGATCCCGTGGCTCAGCTGGCTGAGCCTCGCGGTCTCGCTGTTGCTCGGCGGCATCTCGGTGTGGCTCGGCATCCGCTTCGGCGGCGCCGCGCTCGACCGTCGGGGCCCCGAGCTGCTCGCGCAGGTGTCGCGGGCGATCTAGGGATCGTCGGGTCGGGGCGTGCGCCGTCCCAGGCCGAGGCGATGCGCGCCTCTGGCCGTGCGATCGCCTCCCGCTGTGACGGGCAGCAGCCCGGGGCGAAGGATGCCGGGATGGATGTGTGCCCGGTCCTGCGGCCTGGCTCAGCCGATGAGCGCCTGCAGCGGACCGCGCACGAAGAAGACGACGAAGAGCGCCGCGACGACCCACAGCAGCGGAGAGATCTGCTTCGCGCGCCCCGAGACCGCGTTGACGACGACCCAGGCGACGAAGCCGACGCCGATGCCGTTCGCGATGTTGTACGTGAGCGGCATCACGACGATCGTGAGGAACGCGGGCAGCGCGACGCGGAAGTCGGTGAAGTCGATGTCGGCGATCTGCGCCATCATCATCGCGCCGACGACGACGAGCGTCGCCGCGGCCACCTCGAGCGGCACGATCTGCGTGAGCGGCGTGAGGAACATCGCCGCGAGGAACAGCAGGCCGGTGACGACCGACGCGAGGCCCGTGCGGGCACCCTCGCCGACGCCCGCTGCGGAGTCGACGAACACGGTGTTCGACGAGGCGCTCGCGCCGCCGCCCGCGACGGCGCCGAAGCCCTCGACGATGAGGGCGCGCTTGAGGCCCGGGAACTGGCCGTCGGGCGTCGACAGGCCCGCCTGGCGCGCGAGCCCGGTCATCGTGCCCATCGCGTCGAAGAAGTTCATGAACACGAGCGTGAAGATGAACATCGTCGTGGCGAGCACGCCGATGCGCTCGAACGACCCGAACGAGACCTGGCCGACGAGCGAGAGGTCGGGCAGCGCGACGATGCTCGTGGGCAGCGCGGGCGCATTGAGGTTCCACGCGTCGAGGTTCTGCCCGAGCGAGGGGCCGACCTTGAAGATCGACTCGAGGATGATCGCGATCACCGTCGTGACGACGATGCCGATGAGCAGCGCGCCCTTGACGCGGAGCGCGAGCAGGACGCCCATGAGCACGACGCCGATGACGAAGACGGCCGTCGGCAGCGACGTGATCGAGCCGCCGTCGCCGAGCTGCACGGGCGGCGACGCGGTGCCGGTCGAGCGCACGAAGCCGGAGTCGACGAATCCGATGAACGCGATGAAGAGGCCGATGCCGACGGCGATCGCGCTCTTGAGCGCGGGCGGCACCGCGTCGAAGATCATGCGGCGCAGGCCCGTGGCGGCGAGCACGACGATGATGACGCCGTTGATGAGCACGAGCCCCATCGCCTCGGGCCACGTGAGCTCGCCGACGAGGCCGAACGCGAGGAACGAGTTGATGCCGAGCCCCGCGGCGAGCCCGAACGGCACGTTCGCGATGAGGCCCATCGCGAGCGTCATGAGACCGCCGACGAGGGCCGTGACGGCCGCCACCTGGTCGTTGGGCAGCCAACCGCCCTCGACGTCGGTCGCGGCCTGCTCGGGCGAGAAGCCGCCGATGATGAGCGGGTTCAGCACGATGATGTACGCCATCGCGAAGAACGTGACGAGGCCGCCGCGCACCTCCTGCGAGACGCTCGAGCCGCGCTCGCTGATCTTGAAGAAGCGGTCGACGGCGCCCGTCGGCTTCGCCTGCATGGTGCGGGTCACGGTTGCTCCAGGATGGTGGCCGCGCAGGCGGCGGGGTGAGGGGTGGAGAGCCGGCGGCTCAGATGTGGCGCTCGACCGGGCCGACGTACAGCTGCTGCGGGCGGCCGATCTTCGTCTGCGGGTCGAGCATCATCTCGCGCCAGTGCGCGATCCAGCCGGGCAGCCGGCCGATCGCGAACAGCACCGTGAACATCCGCTCGGGGAAGCCCATCGCCTTGTAGATCACGCCGGTGTAGAAGTCGACGTTCGGGTAGAGCTTGCGCTCGCGGAAGTAGTCGTCGGCGAGCGCGACCTGCTCGAGCTCCTGCGCGATGTCGAGCAGCGGGTCGCGCACGCCGAGCTGCGCGAGCACCTCCTCGGCGGATGCCTTCACGAGCTTCGCGCGCGGGTCGTAGTTCTTGTAGACGCGGTGCCCGAAGCCCATGAGCTTCACGCCCTGCTCCTTGCGCTTCACGCGCTCGACGAAGCGCTCGACGCCCTCGCCCGAGTCGCGGATGCCGCGCAGCATCGAGAGGACGGCCTCGTTCGCCCCGCCGTGCAGTGGGCCGGACAGCGCGTGGATGCCTGCGGAGACCGACGCGAACAGGTTGGCGTCGGTGGAGCCGACGAGCCGCACGGTCGAGGTCGACGCGTTCTGCTCGTGGTCGGCGTGCAGGATGAGCAGGCGCTCGAGCGCGCGCACCATCACCGGGTTCTGCACGTACTCCTCGGCCTGGATGCCGAAGTTGAGCTTGAGGTAGTTCTCGACGAACGAGAGCGAGTTGTCGGGGTAGAGGAACGCCTGGCCGATCGACTTCTTGTGCGCGTACGCGGCGATCACGGGCATCTTCGCGAGCAGCCGGATGGTCTGCTTGTCGACCTTCTCGGGGTCGCGCGGGTCGTGGTCGTGCTCGTAGTAGGTCGAGAGGGCGCTCACGGCGCTCGAGAGGGCGCTCATCGGGTGCGCGTCGCGCGGCAGCGCGTCGAAGAAGCGGCGAAGGTCCTCGTGCAGCAGCGTGTGGCGGCGCACGCTGTGGTCGAAGGCGGCGAGCTCGTCCTCGTTCGGCAGCTCGCCGTGGATGAGCAGGTGCGCGACGTCGAGGAAGGTCTTCTGCTCGGCGAGCTCCTCGATGGGGTAGCCGCGGTAGCGCAGGATGCCGGCGTCGCCGTCGATGTACGTGATCGCGCTGCGCGTCGCCGAGGTGTTGACGAAGCCGTAGTCGAGGGCGGTGAGCCCCGTGTCGCGCGTGAGCTTCGACACATCGATGGCGGAGCGGCCGTCCGAGGCCTCCAGCACGTCGAGCTCTGTCGAGCGGCCGTCATGCTGCAGGGTCACGGTGCGGGGAGCCCGCTCCTCGACGGAAGCGGCGGGCTGCGTAGCGGTGTCCTCTGTCGTCACCAGGACAGCCTACCGATCGTCGGCGGACGCTCTGCCACGGCCCTTCGCACGCGCGAGCCGGTCACGCTCGCAGGCGCGCCGCAGCCCGTGCGATGTCGTCGTCGGATGCGGTGAGCGCGACGCGCACGCGCGTCGCGTCGCCGTAGAAGCTGCCGGGCGCCGCGAGGATGCCGAGCGCCGCGAGCGCGTCGACCTGCGCGAGCGCGTCGGTGCCGTCCGTCGCCCAGAGGTAGAGGCCCGCGTCGGAGCGCACGTCGAAGCCGCGCGCCTCGAGCGCGGGCAGCAGCCGCGCCCTGCGGGCTCGGTAGCGCTCCCGCTGCTCGTCGACGTGGTTCGCGTCGCGGAGCGCGACGGCGAGGGCGTGCTGCACGGGGCTCGGCGCCATGAGCCCGAGGTGCTTGCGCACGGCGAGCACGCGCTGGACGACGTCGACGTCGCCCGCGATGAACGCAGCCCGGTAGCCGGCGAGGTTCGACTGCTTGCTGAGCGAGTAGACGGCGACGAGCCCCGAGAGGTCGCCGTCCGTCACGCGCGGGTCGAGGACCGAGGGCGCCTCGTCGACCGTCCACGGCAGCAGCGCGTAGCACTCGTCGCTCGCGACGACGATCCCCCGCTCGCGGGCGGCGCGCACGACGCGGCGCAGCGCATCCACCCCGAGCACGTCGCCGGTCGGGTTCGACGGCGAGTTGAGCCAGACGAGCCGCGTCGTCGCCGGCCAGTCGTCGGGGTCGTCGGCGCGCACGGGCGTCGCGCCCGCCATGCGGGCGCCGATGTCGTAGGTCGGGTAGGCGACCGACGGGTGCACGACCGCGTCGCCCGCCCCGAGGCCGAGCTGCAGCGGGAGCCCGGCGACGAGCTCCTTCGAGCCGATCGTCACGAGCACGCCCCGCTCGTCGAGCCCCGGCACGCCGCGCACGCGCGCGAACCAGTCGACGATCGCGTGCCGTGCCGCCGGGGTCCCCCAGTTCGTCGGGTAGGCGTGCGCGTCGGTCGCCTCGCGCAGTGCCTGCTGCAGCAGCTCGGGGGTGGGGTCGACGGGCGAGCCGACGCTCAGGTCGATGAGGCCGTCCGGGTGCTGCGCGGCGCGGCCCTTGGCCCCGGCGAGCGTGTCCCAGGGGAAGTCGGGCAGCAGTGCCACGCGACTACGGCGCGGTCTGCGCCTGCGGGGGCAGCGCGGCCACGATCGGGTGGTCGAACTGCAGCACGCCGACCTTCGCGGCGCCGCCGGGCGAGCCGATCTCGTCGAAGAAGTGCACGTTGGCCTCGTAGTACTCGGCCCACTCCTCCGGCGTGTCGTCCTCGTAGAAGATGGCCTCGACGGGGCAGACGGGCTCGCACGCGCCGCAGTCCACGCACTCGTCGGGGTGGATGTAGAGCATCCGCTGGCCCTCGTAGATGCAGTCGACCGGGCACTCGTCCACGCACGCGCGGTCCTTGAGGTCGACGCACGGGAGCGCGATCACATACGTCATCTCCGGTCCCCTTCCGTGGCGGTCTTCGAAGCCATCCTAATCCGCCGCATCGCCTCCGCGTCCGGCCACGCCAGCGCGACGAACGACACCGCGGCCGGCACGAGCGTCCACAGCCAGCCGGGCAGGTTCGCCGGCACGAGCGCGCGCTCCGTGCCGAACGCGCCCCGGCCGAGCGGGTCGATCGCGACGAGCGCGATGACCCCGATGATCCCGAGCACCGCCGCGAGCGTCAGCTGCCGCGAGCCCGACGCGGCGCGCACGCCCACGATGAGGCCCGTCGCCGCGAGCAGCGAGAGCGCGATGCCCCACGGCACCTGCTGGTGCGAGAACGTGCCGACCGCGCCGACGACGATGCCGGCGAGCAGCGTGCCGATGCGGAGGCCCCAGCGGATGCGGCGGCGCGGCCGCGTCTCGATGAGCGTGTAGTGCTCCACCTCGTCGAGCGGGCGGCGCTGACCCCCGACGTGCAGCACGTCGCCGTCCTCGACGACGAGCTGCGAGCGGTGGGCGCCGAGCGCCGCGAGCACCCGGTCGCGCACGGGCTCGAGCGCGAACGCGGCATCGCCCGCACGCTTGGAGCGCACGTAGAGCGGGAGGTCGTAGCGGCGCGCGGCGATGACGGATGCGCGGTGCGCGGCCACGTGGTCCGGGTGCCCGTAGCCGCCGTCGGCGTCGTACGTGACGATCGACGTCGGGTCGACCTCCTCGATGACGGTGCTGAGCGCATCCGCGAGGTCGTCGGGGTCGGCCTTGCTCATCGACGTGGGCGGCGCATCGGGTGCGGCGCCCGCCACGCCGTTCTCGTGCCACGCCATGCCGGAGTCGTCCCAGCCGTGGATGCGGCGCCCGCGTGCGCCGAGCGCGCGCAGCGCTCCCTCGAGCTCGGCGCGGCGCACCTCGCCGACCCCCACTTGCTCGACGTCGGCGAGCCGCTCCTCGCGCACCTCGCCGCGCTCGCCGAGCGTGAAGGTGACGACGACGGCATCGCCGCCACCGGCGGCGACAGCGGCGATCGCAGCGCCGGTCGAGAGCGTCTCGTCGTCGGGGTGCGCGTGCACGAAGAGCACGCGCTCGAGGCGGGGGTCCATTCCCCCCATCCAACCACCGCGCGCCGCTCGTCGATGACGCGACGGCACGGTCCAGTTTGAGAATGATTTTCATTCCGCTAGGTTGACGGCATGAGCACCACCCAACGCCGAGCCCTGACGCTCGCCTCGGTCCCCCTGTCCATCGCCCTCCTCGCGTCCTGCGCCGCAGCCCCCTCCGCACCGTCGACCCCCGACCCGTCGCCCGCGCCGACGCAGGGCGAGGCGCCGGCGTCGGTCGAGGTCGCCGCGAGCCGCATCGCCGTCACCGTGCCCGGCGGCATCGCCGTGCTCGACGCCGCGAGCCTCGAGCCGGTCTCCGAGCTCGAGCTCGACGGCTTCCTCCGGCTGCACGCGGCCGGCGACGACCGCTCGATCCTCGTCACCGCGCCCGGAGGGTTCCGCGTGCTCGACACGGGCGTCGAGATCGCCGCCCACGGCGACCACGAGCACTTCCACGCCGTCGAGCCGACGCTCGGCGACATCGCGTTCCCCGCCGAGCACCCCGGTCACGTCACCGTCCATGCCGGCACGACCGCACTGTTCGACGACGGCACGGGCGAGATCGTGACGTTCGACTCCGACTCGCTGCTCGACGGCGCCGAGCAGCGGCGCGAGACGAGCGTGCCGGATGCGCACCACGGCGTCGCGGTGCGGCTCGAGACCGGCGGCCTCGTCACGACCGAGGGCACGGAGGAGGCCCGCTCGACCGTCGTGCTGCGCTCGGGCGCGGGCGACGAGCTCGCGCGCACGGACGCGTGCCCGGGCGTGCACGGCGAGGCGGTCGCGGCCGACGACGCCGTGCTGCTCGGCTGCGAGGACGGCGTCGTGGTGCTGCAGGACGGCGCGTTCACGCACATCGCGGCACCCGACGCCTACGGCCGCATCGGCAACGTGCGAGGCCACGGCGACTCGACCGTCGTGCTCGGCGACTACAAGGGCGAGCGCGATGCCGAGCTCGAGCGGCCCACGCGCGTCTCGCTCATCGACACCGCCACGGCCGAGCTGCGGCTCGTCGAGCTCGGCACGAGCTACAGCTTCCGCTCGCTCGCCCGCGGTCCGCACGGCGAGGCCCTCGTGCTGGGCACCGACGGCGCCGTGCACGTCATCGACCCGGCGACGGGTGCCGTGACGCAGCGCGTGCAGGTCGTCGAGCCCTGGGAGGAGCCGCTCGACTGGCAGCAGCCCCGCCCGACGCTCGTCGCGTCAGACCACACGCTCTACGTGACCGACCCCGCGACCCAGCGGGTGCTCGCGCTCGATGCCCACTCGCTCGCGGTGACCGCCGAGACGACGCTCGACGGCGCGCCCAACGAGCTGACCGCCGCGCGCTGACGCCCGGCGGCGGGCCGCGCGCGCACCATGCCCAGGTATGGCAGCGCGCGGACCGCCGCCGCCTCGATGCGGTCGAGCACCTCCGGGCAGCGCACGCGGCCGTCCTCGAACTCCTCGCTCGCGGCGTAGACGCCGACCGGCAGCGTGAGCGCCTGGAAGAAGGCGAAGAGCGGCCGCAGCTGGTGCTCGATCGTGAGCGCGTGCCGGTGCGAGCCACCCGTCGCCGCGAGCAGCACCGGGGTGTCGACGAGCGCGTGCTGCCCCACGAAGTCGAACAGGTGCTTGAACAGGCCGGTGAAGCTCGCGCGGTAGACGGGACTGCCGACGACGAGCAGGTCGGCCCCCTCGATCGCGACGAGCGCCTCCTCCGCCTCGGCCGGCAGCGCCTCGCGCGACAGCACGCCGCCGAGCAGCGGGCCCAGGTGCGCGAGCTCGAGGAGGCGCACCTCCGCGTCGACGCGCTCGGCCACCGCGGCGGCGAGCGCCCCGACGAGCGCGGTCGTCGACGACGGGCGATGCAGGCTGCCGCTCACCGCGACGATCCGCAGACGCGACTCCCCTGCTCCGACCATGCCTCGACGCTACGGGCCGCCCCACGCGCGCGCACGGATGTGACGCGGCGTGACGGCGCGGGATGACGGCGCGGCACGACAGCGCGGGCGCTCTCAGTCCGCCGCGAGGATGGCTTCGAGCGTCTCGGCGACCTGCCGCAGCTGCGCGGCGGTGACGGGCGTGCCGACATCGCGGTCGATCGCGCCGACGTAGATCGGCGCGGCCTCGCGCAGGCGGCGGCGACCCTCGTCGGTGAGCACGGCGAACGAGCTGCGGCCGTCGTCGGGGTTCGGCTCGCGCGCGACGAGGCCCGCGCGCACGAGCTCCTCGACGAGCCTGCTCACCCGGGTGCGGCTCAGCACGACCCGACCTGCGAGCTCCGACATCGTGAGGCGCGAGCCGGCCGTGTGGAGCTCGAGCAGCACGTCGTACCACGTGAGGGGCAGCCCCGTCGCCGCCTGCATCTCGCGATCGAAGCGCGGCACGAGCTTCGCGTGCACGCGCATGAGCGCCTCCCAGGCGCGATCCGTCTCCGAGCTCATGGCCGCACGATACCCCATTGCGTGCAGACGCACCTAAGTAGTAACGTGCACACGCACACGAAAGAAGGTGCGGACGCACGCATCTTCACTGAGCAGCACCAGGAGCACGCAATGATCGAAGTGCAGCACCTCACCAAGCGATTCGGTGAGACCACCGCCGTGGACGACCTGTCGTTCACGGCGCCCCCGGGAGTCGTCACCGGCTTCCTCGGACCCAACGGATCGGGCAAGACGACGACGCTCCGCGCGATCGCCGGGCTCGTCCGACCCGACCGCGGCGAGACGCGCGTCGACGGCGCTCCCATCGCGCAGCATGCGTCGGGGATGCGGTCGCTCGGCGTCCTGCTCGACGCGCGCAGCGTCCACCCCGGGCGCAGCGCGCTCGACCACCTGCGAGCGCTCGCGGCGACCAACGGCATCGACGACCGCCGCGTGCGCGAGGTCATCGAGCTCACCGGCATCGGGAGCGTCGCGAAGCGGCGCGCGGGCACGTACTCGCTCGGCATGGCGCAGCGCCTCGGCATCGCCGGCGCGCTGCTCGGCGACCCGCGCGCGCTCATCCTCGACGAGCCGATCAACGGCCTCGACCCCGACGGCGTCATCTGGGTGCGGCAGCTGCTGCGCGAGCTCGCCGCCGAGGGCCGCACGGTGCTCCTCTCCTCGCACCTCATGAGCGAGATGGAGCACACCGCCGACCGGATCGTCATCCTCGGCCGCGGCCGCCTGCTCGCCGAGGGGTCGCTCGCCGACCTGCTCGCGCAGACCCGGGTCGACACCCTCGAGGACGCGTACCTCGCACTTACACACCGCGCCGTCGAGTACCAGGCCGGCGCGCTGCCGGCCGCGTGACCGGCGCTCGAGAGAGAAGGAAGCCATGACCGCCCTGACCGCCGGGATCCCCCGGCGCACCCGACTCGGCGACGTGCTGCGCGCCGAGCGCATCAAGCTCGGCAGCATCCGCTCGACGCGCTGGGCGGCCATCCTCGCCGTCGTGCTCTCGGCGGGCTTCACCGGCCTCATGGCCGTGGGGCTCTTCTCGGCCGAGACCGAACCGGGCGTCGACGTCGACCGGCTCGTCGCCGAGACGTTCGGACCGGTGCCGACGCTCGGCGCGATCGGCTTCGCGATGCTGTTCGCGCCTGCGCTCGTCGGGGTGCTCGGCGCCCTCGTCGTGAGCAGCGAGCGCGGCACGGGCCTCATCGCCGCGACGCTGTCGGCGGTCCCCCGCCGATCGCTCGTGCTCGGCGCGAAGCTCATCGCCTCGACCGCGCTCTCGTTCGCCCTCGGGCTGACGACCGGGCTCGCGTCGTTCGGCATCGCAGAGCCGGCGTTCCGAGCGCTAGGCGTCGCGCCGACCGCGCTCGGGCCGGTCGTCGTGCAGGTCGTGCTCGGCGGCGCGCTCTACCTCGCGCTCGTCGGCGCGATCTCGACCGCGGTCGCGTTCCTGTTCCGCAGCAGCGCGGCTGCCGTCGGCGCGGTGCTCGTGCTGCTGCTCGTCCTGCCGGGCATCGTGCAGCTCGTGCCCGTCATCGGCGCGAGGCTCGCCACGCTGCTCCCGACGGCGCTCGGCGCCCGGCTGTTCGTGCCCGTCGAGGACGGCGCGTGGGCGACCCTGCTGCCGAGCGTGCTCGGCCTGCTCGCCTGGACTGCGGCCGCGGCGTCGGCAGCGGCCGTGCGCTTCGCGCGCAGCGACGCCTGAGCGGCGCGGGTACGCGGACGGCCCCTCCCGCTCGAGGCGGGAGGGGCCGTCCGGCGCGTCAGCCCTGCTTCTTCAGGCGGCTCGCCTCGCGGCCGCGGGTGACCGCGTCGAGGTTCACCTTGCGGATGCGCACGTTGTGCGGCGTCACCTCGACGCACTCGTCGTCGCGCGCCCACTCGAGGCTCTCCTCGAGCGACAGCTGCCGCGGCGGCGTCAGGCGCTCGAGCTCCTCACCGGTCGACGACCGGATGTTGTTGAGCTTCTTCTCCTTGGTGATGTTGACGTCCATGTCGTCGGCGCGAGCGTTCTCGCCCACCACCATGCCCTCGTAGACGTCGTCACCGGGCTGCACGAAGAACACGCCCCGGTCCTGCAGCGCCATGATGGCGAACGGCGTCGCGACGCCCGTACGGTCGGCGACGAGCGCGCCGTTGTTGCGCGTCGTGATGGCACCGGCCCAGGGGCGCGTGCCGTGCGCGATCGCGTTCGCGATGCCGGTGCCGCGCGTGATGGTCATGAACTCCGTGCGGAAGCCGATGAGGCCGCGGCTCGGCACGACGAACTCCATGCGCACCCAGCCGGTGCCGTGGTTCTGCATGCCGTCCATGACGCCCTTGCGGGCGGCGAGCAGCTGCGTCACCGCGCCGAGGTACTCCTCGGGCACGTCGACCGTGAGGTGCTCGAACGGCTCGTGCAGCACGCCGTCGATCCTGCGCGTGACGACCTGCGGCTTGCCGACGGTGAGCTCGAAGCCCTCGCGTCGCATCTGCTCGACGAGGATGGCGAGCGCGAGCTCGCCGCGGCCCTGCACCTCCCACGCGTCGGGGCGGCCGATGTCGACGACGCGCAGCGACACGTTGCCGATGAGCTCGCGGTCGAGGCGGTCCTTCACCATGCGGCCGGTGAGCTTCGAGCCCTTGATCTTGCCCGCGAGCGGCGACGTGTTCGTGCCGATCGTCATCGAGATGGCAGGCTCGTCGACCGTGATGGTCGGCAGCGGCCGCACGTCGTCGGGGTCGGCGAGCGTCTCGCCGATCGTGATGTCGGGGATGCCCGCGACCGCGATGATGTCGCCGGGGCCCGCACTCTCGGCCGGCACGCGGTCGAGCGCCTTGGTCTCGAGCAGCTCGGTGATGCGCACGTTCTGCACCTCGCCGTCGTGCCGCACCCACGCGACCGTCTGGCCCTTGCGGATGATGCCGGCCTTGACGCGCAGCAGCGCGATGCGGCCGAGGAACGGGGATGCGTCGAGGTTCGTCACGTGCGCCTGCAGCGGCGCCTCGTCGTCGTACGTCGGCATCGGGATGTGCCGCAGGATCGCCTCGAAGAGCGGCTCGAGGTCGTCGCTGTCGGGCAGCGAGCCGTTGTCGGGCTTGCTCGTCGACGCGCGGCCGGCCTTGCCGGACGCGTAGACGACGGGCACGTCGAGCACGGCGTCGAGGTCGAGGTCGGGCACGTCGTCCGCGAGGTCGGAGGCGAGGCCGAGGAGCAGGTCCTGGCTCTCGCTCACGACGTCGTCGATGCGGGCGTCGGGCCGGTCGGTCTTGTTGACCAGCAGGATGACGGGGAGCTTCGCCTCGAGCGCCTTGCGGAGCACGAAGCGCGTCTGCGGCAGCGGGCCCTCGGACGCGTCGACGAGCAGCACGACGCCGTCGACCATCGACAGGCCGCGCTCGACCTCGCCGCCGAAGTCGGCGTGACCGGGGGTGTCGATGACGTTGATCGTCACCGGACCGTCGGTCGCGTGCGCGCCCTCGTACCGGATCGCCGTGTTCTTGGCGAGGATCGTGATGCCCTTCTCGCGCTCGAGCTCGTTCGAGTCCATCGCCCGCTCGTCGTGCGTGTCGTGCGCACCGAACGAACCGGTCTGCGTCAGCATCGCGTCGACGAGGGTGGTCTTTCCGTGGTCGACGTGGGCGACGATCGCCACGTTGCGGAGGTCTGATCGCGTGGCGATCGGCATGCAGGTGCCTTCCAATGGGGGATTGCGCGACGAACGGCCGCGGCGCCCAGTGTAGCGGGCGACCGCGGCCGTCGTGTCGAGAGGGTGCTGCGTCAGATGTTGCGCTCGTCCTCGACGGCCTGCACGTCCTTGCGCTCCTCGACGAGGGCATCCGGGTCCGCCGCGGCGGGGACGTCGGTCTCGGGCGACTCCTGCGCCGTCTGCAGCAGCACCTGCTGCCGCAGGCCGCGGCGGATGGCCTGCTGGTCGGGGTCGGGCACCGGGATCGCGGCGATGAGCCGCTGCGTGTACGGCTGCTCGGGCGCCCGCAGGATCGCGTCGCGCGTGCCCTGCTCCACGATCTTGCCGTGGTGCATGACCGCGATGCGGTCGCTCATCAGGTCGACGACCGCGAGGTCGTGGCTGATGAAGAGGCACGCGAAGCCCTGCTCGCGCTGCAGCTCCTTGAGCAGCTCGAGCACGGTCGCCTGCACCGAGACGTCGAGCGCGCTCGTCGGCTCGTCGGCGACGAGCAGCTCGGGGCTCATCGAGAGCGCGCGAGCGATGCCGACGCGCTGCTTCTGGCCACCCGAGAGCTCGTGCGGGAAGCGGTTGCGGTACGCCTGCGGCAGGCGCACCGCGTCGAGCAGCTCCTCGACGCGCTTGTCGAGCGCCTTGCCCCGGTGGATCTTCGCGAGGTACATCGGCTCGCCGATCGACTCGCCGATCGGCAGTCGCGGGTTGAGCGACGACGACGGGTCCTGGAAGACGATGCCGACCTTGCGGTTGAGGCTGCGCGCGATCTTCCGGTCGATGTTCGAGATGTCGACGCCGGCGACCTCGAGCCGGCCCTCGGCGATCGGCTGCAGGCCGATGGCCGCGCGACCGATCGTCGACTTGCCGGAGCCCGACTCGCCGACGAGGCCGAGCACCTCCCCCGCGTGGATCTCGAGCGAGACGCCGTCGACCGCCCGGAAGGTGCCGAGCTTGCCCTTCTTGCCGTACTCGATCGCGACGTCCTCGAGCACGAGCACGGGCGGTGCCTTCGACACGGCGGCCTGCGCCTGCTTCGCCTGCTGCGCGGCACGGGCGTTCGCCTCGACCCGCTGCGCGAGCTCCTCGTCGACGACCTCCTCGTTCGAGACGAGCGCGAGCGACGCCGTGAGGTCGATCGCCTCGCCCTCGCCGCTGCCCTGGCCGAGCCGCGGCACGGCGGCGAGCAGCATCTGCGTGTAGGCGGCCTTGGGCGCTGCGAAGATCTCGCGCACCGGGCCCTGCTCGACGATGCGGCCCTGCTCCATGACGACGACCCAGTCGGCGAGGTCGGCGACCACGCCCATGTCGTGCGTGATGAGCAGCACGGCCGAACCGAGGCGGTCCTTGAGGTCGCGCATGAGCTCGAGGATCTCGGCCTGCACCGTGACGTCGAGCGCCGTGGTGGGCTCGTCGGCGATGAGCAGCTCGGGGTCGAGCGCGAGCGACTGCGCGATCATCGCGCGCTGCCGCTGCCCGCCCGAGAGCTGGTGCGGGTACGACTTGAACGCCTTCATCGCGTCTGGCAGCTCGACGAGGTCGAGCATCTCGAGCGCGCGCGCCTTCGCGTCGCTCGGCGACATGCTGCGGTGGATGCGCAGCGCCTCCATGATCTGGAAGCCCACGGTGAAGACCGGGTTGAGCGCCGTCATCGGCTCCTGGAAGATCGCCGAGACGCGGTTGCCGCGCACCTCTCGCATCTCTGCCGGGGTGATGCCGATGAGCTCCTGGCCGTCGAGCTTGATCGAGCCGCGCACCCGGGCGTTCTTGGGCAGCAGGTCGAGGATCGCCATCGACGAGACGCTCTTGCCGGAGCCGGACTCGCCGACGACGGCGACGACCTCGCCCTTGCCGATCTCGTACGAGACCTCTCGAGCGGCGGGCACCCAGTAGCCGTCGACGGCGAAGTCGACGCTGAGGCCGGTGATCTGCAGGGCGGGGCTGTCAGTGCTGGTGTGGGTTGTCATGCCGCCTCCTGCAGCGGGGTGTCGGAGTCGTCGCGCGACGAGGCGCCTGCGACGATGAAGCTGTGGCGAACGACGATCTGCATACGGTGACCATCCATTCTCGCGTGAACCGCGGTGCGGCGATCGCGTGCTGGGCGCTCATCGCGGCGATCGGCGGGCTGCTCGTGCTGCAGTCCGAGCCGCGCGGCGCGGTGGCCGCGGCGATCGTCGCCCTGTGGCTCGGCTACGCGGTGCTGGTGTTCCTGTGGGCGCCCGCGCTCGTCGTCGACGACCGCGCGTCGCGCATCCGGAACCCGCTCCGCACGATCGAGGTCGTGTGGGATGCGCTCATCCACGTCGACACGAAGTACGCGCTGACGCTCTTCACGCCGGGTCGCAGCTGGCCCGTGTGGGTCGCGCCGCAGCCCGGCGCGCTCGCCGCGCGCCGCGCCGCTCGTCGCTCGCGCGACGAGGACCGCAGCGCCCCCCGCAGCCCGCTCGACACGGGCGTGCGCGTCGGCGACCTTCCCGGCACGGAGTCCGGCGACGCCGCCGCGCTCGTGCGCAGGCGCTGGGCGGAGCGCGCCGACCGGAGCGCCGACGCGGACGCGATCGCGGTGCCCGTCACCGTGCACTGGGCGCGCGCTGCCGCCCTCGTGCTCGGTCCCGTGCTCGCGTCGACCGTGCCGCTGCTCGTCTAGCGTCACTGGCGCTGCTCCGCACCCTCGGGCAGCTCCTTGGTGCGACGCACCGAGAAGCGCTTCTGGCGCGGGTCGAACGCGTCACGCAGGCCGTCGCCGACGAAGTTGATCATGAGCGCGGGCAGCACGATGAACGCGGCCGGGAACCAGAAGAGCCACGGCCGGGTGGCGAAGGCCGACTGGTTCTGCGACACGAGCAGGCCGAGCGACGACTCGGGTGCGCGGATGCCGTAGCCGAGGAAGCTGAGCGCCGTCTCGAGCAGGATCGCCGCCGCCGCGATGAGCGACGCCGCCACGATGACGACGCCGATCGCGTTCGGCAGGATGTGCTTGAAGATGATGCGCATGTCCGACGCGCCCGCGACGCGAGCGGCCTCGACGAACTCGCGCTCGCGCAGCGACAGGAACTCCGCGCGCACGAGTCGCGCGATGCCCATCCACGTGACGAGGCCGAGCGTGATGGCCAGGAACTGCACGCCGAGCCCGCCCGTCATGCGGCCCACCACGGCGCCGACGACGATCGCGGGGATGACGATGAAGACGTCGGTGATGCGCATGAGGATCGCGTCGATCCAGCCGCGGTAGTAGCCGGCGAGCGCGCCGACGACCGTGCCGAGCGTCGTCGCGACGCCCGCGAGCAGGATGATGACGAGGAACGAGTTCTGCACGCCCCGCATCGTCATCGCGAAGTAGTCGACGCCGATGCGGTTCTGGCCGAACGGGTGCTCGCCCAGGCCGAAGCCCTCACCGGGGATGAGCGACAGTGTGGGCCGGCCGTTGTCGAAGGGCGCGCCCGGCGTCACGTAGTCGTACTTCCACCAGCCGGGGATCGGGCCGAGCCCGATCGCCGAGACCGAGAACACGAAGGTGAGCAGCAGCAGCACGAGCGAGACCATGGCCGTCTTGTTCCGCACGAAGCGGTTCAGGATGACGCGGCTCTGGCTCTGGCCGACGGTGTGCTCTTGGGTCTTGCCGTTGTCGGGTGCCACGGTCGTCACTTCACCCTCACTCTCGGGTCGAGGAGCGCGTAGCTCAGGTCTGCGATGAAGTTGAACAGGATCGCCGTGATGCCGATCACCAGGAAGTAGCCCATGATCGGGTTCACGTCGACCGGTCCGAGCGATCTCGCGAAGAGCGAGCCCATGCCGCTGATCGCGAAGACCTGCTCGGTGATGATCGCACCGCCGAGCAGCGCGCCGATGTCGGCCGCGACGATCGTCGTGATCGGGATGAGCATGTTGCGGAACGCGTGGCGCGTGACGACCGTGCGCTCCGACAGGCCCTTCGCGCGCGCGGTGCGGATGTAGTCCTGGTTGAGCACCTCGAGCATGCCGGCGCGCGCGTAGCGCGTGTACCCGGCGAACGAGATGAGCGTGAGCGAGATGGTCGGCAGCAGGAAGTGCGTGAACGCATCCAGCCCCATGAACCACATGTCGCCCTGCAGCCCGACCGTCGCCTCGCCGACCGTCGCGATCGGACGGTTGTTGATTCGCGGGTGCGAGATGTAGCCCGGCCATGCCTGCAGGAAGCGGTCGGCGACGACGAGCAGGAAGGCGATGAAGCCGACGAGCATCGACACGCGGATCACGAGGCTGCGGTCCGGTCCGCCGATGAGCCAGCCCACCACGAAGCACACCGCGAGCACGGCGAGCACGAGGATCATGACCGTCCAGATCGTCGAGATCGCGAACAGCGGCTGCAGCAGGAAGTACGACACGTAGGCGAGGACGCCCGCGATGACGGCACCGAGCAGCGCGCGCTTGTGGCTGAAGCCGGCCAGCAGCGCGACGATGCCGAAGACGACGCCGCCGATCAGCAGGAAGAGGCCGACCGCGCCGAGGCCCGGCATCTGGAACCAGTTCGACGCGTCCATGTAGACGAGCACGGCGACGGTGGCAGCGGCCGACACCCCGAAGGTGATGAGCCGGTTGCGCATCGAGCCGGCGACGATCGCCTGCAGGATGAACGCGAGCACGAGCGCGATGACGACCGTCGGCACGATGCCGAAGCTCGAGTCGCCGCTCGAGAGCCAGTTGTTGAAGTCGATCGCGATGAACTCCTTGAGGAGCACCGCGACGAGGAACGACGGCAGCGAGTACAGGAAGAAGCTCACGAACGTCATCACGAGGTCGAACGCCGAGTACTGCCGCAGCGCCGAGACGATGCCCGTGATCACGCCGAGCAGGATCGCGAGGATCGTCGACGCCGCCACGAGCCTCACCGTCGAGGAGATGGCGCCCGGCAGCAGCTGGGTCACGGGGGTGAAGTTGAGGTCGACGCCCAGGTCGCACGTGCCGAACGGCACGAGGCAGCCGGCGGCACCGGCGAGCCAGCCGAACCAGCGCAGCGGCGGCGGCACGTCGAGGCTGAGGCGCTGGATGCGCGCGCCGATCAGCTGCTGCGCGTTCGGCGCGTTGGAGGCTTGGAGGTCTTCGAGCGGGTTGCCCGAGTTCGCGGCGAGCACGTACATGAGGAACGAGGCCACGAGAAGAGTGAGGATGGAGGCGATGATGCGCCTCACGACAAAGCTGAGCACGGCTCGGACAGCTCCGATCGATCGGAGATCGCGTGGCTTGTGGCTGCGCGGTCGAGGGACGGACATGGGATGGCCGTGATTGCCGGGACCGAGGTCCCGGCAATCACGGCCGGGTCGAACTCACATCGAGTTGGTGACCGTCAGACTAGCTGACGGGCGTCCACTCCCACGTGTTCCAGATGGCGCCGGTCTGGCCGCCGTTGTACACGACGCCGTCGACGGTGCCGTTGGTCGCCACCAGGCCGGGGACCTGGAAGAGCGGGAGGCCGTAGAAGTCCTCGCGGCTCAGGCGGTCGATCTCGATCTGGATCTCGGTCAGTCGCTCCTCGTCACCGATGGTGACCTGCGACTCGTCGGCGAGGGCGTCGACCTCGGCGTTGGAGTAGCCGTTGTAGTTGCCACCGCCACCGGTCTGCCAGATCTGCGGCAGGCTCGCGTAGCCGACACCGGGCGAGATCCAGCCGAAGATGGACGCGTCGTAGGTGCCGCTGCCCAGCAGGCTCGACCAGTCAGGCGAACCGGCGTCCTCGATCACGAAGCCGGCCTCCTGCGCGCTCGCCTGGATGAGCTGGAACGAGTCCACGCGGTTCGGGTTGTTCGTGTTGTAGAGGATGCTGACCGTCGGCGTGGCACCGGCGAGGAGCTCGCGAGCGCCCTCGATGTCGGGCTCGGCGAAGTCGGCGTAGCCGTTGGCCGCGACCGCGTCCTCGTACTGCGGCTGGTTCTGGACGAACTGCTGCGAGTTGAGGACCTCGGCGTCGGGCTGGATGGGCGTGATGATCGACTCCAGGATGGCCTGGCGCGGGATCGTCTTGAGGAAGGCCTCACGGACGACGGGGTCGGAGAAGACCTCGGAGTCCATCGTCAGGTCGAGGTGGTCGTAGGACAGCTGCGGACCCTGGATGAGGGTGCCGCCGAAGGCCTCGATCGCCGCGATCGTGTCAGCGGACGGCTGCGGCTCGATGATGTCGACCTCGCCGTTCTGGAGGGCCGTGATCTGCGCGTTCGGGTCACCGATGAAGCGGATGATCAGCTCGTCGAAGGACGGGCTCATCTCGCCGCGCCACTCGGGGTTCGGCTCGAAGGAGATGAAGCCACCGTCGTCGGCCTGGAAGTCCTTGACGACCCACATGCCGGCCGAGACGAGGAGGTTCTCGTCCTCGGGCATCGCGGTGATGTTGTAGCCGGTGTTCCACAGCTCGGCCATGGCCGAGAGCTGCTCGTTCGCGGCTGCGGGCGCTGCCGGGTCACCGGCGGGCGTCTCCTCGAGGAAGGTGGCGAGCTCGTCGGTGTCGGCGAAGCCAGCGGCCTCGGCGAACACGTGCGCGGGCTTGCCGATCAGGTTGACGAGGTTCCAGTCGACGTACGGCTCGCCGTAGGTCAGCGTGAGCGTGCCAGCCTCCGCGTCGATCTCGGGGAACTCGGTCGTGTCGAGGCCTGCAGTCGATCCAGCGAGCTGGAAGTACTGGTTGCCCTGCGTGACCTCACCCGTCTCCTCGTCGAGCGTCGCGTCGTCGAACCAGCCGGAGCCGATCGCCCATGCCAGGAGCATGTCGGTCGTCGTCATCGGCGTGCCGTCGGACCAGACAGCCTCGGGGTCGAGGGTGTACTGGACGACCAGCGGCTCTTCGCTGACGAGCTCGATCGTGCCGTTCGTCTCGTCGGGCACGACGTTGAACTCGCTGTCGACGTAGAGGAACGAGCCGGGGCCCGTCGCGTTGCCGGTCAGGTAGTCGACCATGCCGTTGGTGTTGAGGTTGGTGTCCGGGGTCGCCGAGGTGAGGGCGGTCACAGCGTTGGTCTGCGCGACGCTGATCGTGCCGCCGGTGCCCGCACCGGGTGCGGCGGAGCCCGACTCCGAGGGGGCCGGCGTGGACGTGGTGCAGCCCGCGAGCGCGACCATAGCGGCAGTGCCGATGGCCAGCCCGGCGAGCGCGCGACCGCGACGCCTGTTCATGTCTGTCACTGATTTCCTCCTGTGCAAGGTGAGCACGCGGCCGCATGAGCCGCACTGCTCGTTGGATACCCAGAGTGTATGCACGGGCCTCCAGACGGGCGCGCCGGGCAACACGATCGTTACCAAGTTGGTGCCAACACGTCCCACGGCCTCGGGCCCGTACCGTGGGTGCGTGCATCCGCCCCTGCCCGCTCCCCCGCCCGTGCCCGGGGCGCATCCGCTGCCGCCCGCAGGGGCCGCCCCCGTGCCGTCGCAGCGGCGCCTCGTCGCAGAGCTCGCGATCGTGCTGCTGCTGTCGCTCGGCGCGAGCGCGCTGTGGTCGGTGCTGCAGTTCGTCGACCTCAACACCCGGGCGGCGCCCATCGGCGAGCAGCAGGTCGCGCTCAACCCGGCGCGGTCGGACCGCGCGTGGCTCGACCTGCTCTACCAGCTGACGGGGATCTTCCTCGATCTGGTGCCGGTCGCGCTCGTGTGCTGGCTGCTGTGGCGGTCGCGGCGGCCGCACCTCGGGGCGCTCGGGATCGACGCGGCGCGGCCCGTGCGCGACGTGCTCTCGGGGGTCGCGCTCGTCGCGGTCATCGGCATCCCCGGCATCGCGCTGTACTTCGTCGGCCGGCAGCTCGGCCTCACGGTCGACGTCGTGCCCTCGCCGCTGGACGCCCACTGGTTCACGGTGCCCGTGCTGCTGCTCTCGGCGCTGCGGGCCGGCCTCACCGAGGAGGTGATCGTGATCGGCTACGTCTTCGAGCGGCTGAAGCGGCTCGGCTGGGGCATGTGGCCGATCATCCTGGCGGCGGCCCTGCTGCGCGGCGTCTACCACCTCTACCAGGGCGTGCCGGCGCTGTTCGGCAACGTCGCGATGGGCGTGCTGTTCGGCTGGCTCTACGCGCGCACCGGCAGGCTCGTGCCGCTCGTCGTCGCGCACACCCTCATCGACGTCGCCGTCTTCGTCGGCTACCCCTGGGCCTACGCGACCTTCCCGCAGCTCTTCGGCTAGCCGGGTGGTCACGACACGCCGTCACCGGGTCGGGCGAGACGGCGTGTCGTGACCACCCCGCGGCGCCCGCGCGGCGTGTCGTGACCACCCAGGGTCGGGCGGGGGGTCAGGGGGTCTCGACGGCCCACTCCCACGCGTTCCAGGTGAGGGATGCGTGGCCGGGCCGGGGCGAGACGCCCTGGACGCCCGCGGCGCTGATCGTCAGCTGCTCGGGCTCGAGGATCGGCAGCACGACCGCGTCGGCCACGAGCGACGCCTCGATCTCGAGCAGCGTCTGCTCGAGCGCATCCTGCTCGGCCGTCGCGAGCGCCTCGTCGAGCAGCGTCTCGCGCGCGGGGTTGGACACGGCGGTCAGCCCGCCCGCGCGCCAGCGCTCCGCGACCTGCGCCGCATCGGCGGGCGCCGGCACGAGCCGCAGCACGGCGTGCCAGTCGTCCTGCGCGAGCCCCTCGTCGAGGTCGTCGACGCCGCAGTCGCGCACGCCCCAGCCGGCGAGCGCGGCCTGCGCTGCCATGGCCGGGATCGCGGCCGCGGCGAAGGCATCCGCGCGGTCGTACCGCACGCACAGCTCGGTGCCCGCCGCGATCCCGAGCGCGTCGCGCTCTGCGGCGGCGAGCTCCTCGTCGGCGCCGCCGAAGGCCTGCGGGAAGCCGGCATCCTCGAGCGCGTACTCGTAGACGCGGGTGCCGGGGCGGAAGAGCACGGCATCGACGCTCGTCGCGTCGGCAGCTGCCTCCCCGAGCGCCGCCTCGGCGATGCCGCGGCGATCGATCGCGTGCAGGAACGAGCGGCGCGCCTCGACCGGCTGCAGCGGGGCGCGGTCGGCGCGCAGCACGAGCTCCCAGCGGGTGCCGTCGCCCGCCGTCGAGAGCGTCGCGTCGTCGCGGTCGAGGTCGCGGATCGCCGACCGGTCGGCGTCGGTGGGGCGGATGGTCGCGACGTCGAGCTCGCCGGCCGTCAGGCCCGTGAGCGCCGCGGCGTCGTCGGCCGTCGAGGCGAGCGCGATCCGCTCGACCTGCGGCAGCTGCGCGCCCACGTACGCGTCGTTCGCGACGAGCTCGACGCGGCCGCCCTGCACCGACTCGAGCCGGTAGGGACCGCTCGAGATGCGCGCGGCATCGTCGAGCGCGGCGGCATCGACCCGCAGCTCGGTGCTCCAGGCCGCCGCGAGCGTGGAGAGCGCGAGCGGATCGGCGCGGTCGATGGCGTCGAGCACGCGCTGCTTCGCCTCCATGGGGTCGCTGACGCCGAAGACCCGCTCGCCGAGCACGTGCGCCGGCACGGCGACGTCGAGCGCCGTGCGCCAGTCCGGCACGGGCTGCGCGAAGCGCACATCGATCGACCGCGCCCAGTCGTCGCGCAGCGGCACCTCCGTCGCCCGCGCGAGCCCGCCGGGCGAGGCCGTGTCGAACCACACGGTCGCCTCGGGCAGCTCGAGCGCGCCGTCGGCGCCGCGCAGCTCGTCGAGCTCGAGGTCGGGCGTCGAGAGCGCGTTCGACGCGGCCGCCCACGCGAGCATGAGGTCGGCCGCGTCGATCGGCACGCCGTCGGACCAGCGGATGCCGTCGGCGAGGTCGTAGCGCACGGTCAGGGGGCTGTCGGCGACGATCGAGGCGGTGCCGAACGACGGGTCCTCGCGCACCTCGCCGTCGGCCCCGACGGTCGCGAAGGCCGCGCGGGTCATCGCGGCGACGTCGAGGTTGCCGGGCGTGCGCCCCGCGACGCTCGCGGCGTTCGCGGAGGTCAGCTCGCCCGACCACGCAACCTCGACGCTCGAGCCGGGCTCCACGCGCGGCTCGACCTGCGGGCCGCACGCTGCCAGCAGCATCGCCGCGGCTGCCGCGCCCGCTGTCGCCAGCAGGGCGCGGCGCACCGCAGGACGTGCCGGTGCCGGCATCAGGCGAACGCCTCCACGGGCGGGCAGCTGCAGACGATGTTGCGATCGCCGTAGGCCTGGTCGACGCGGGCGACCGGCGGCCAGTACTTGGCGCGCTCGACCCCCGGCACCGGGAACACGGCGTGCTCGCGCGAGTACGGCCGCTCCCACTCGCCGTGCACGATCGATCCCGCGGTGTGCGGCGCCCGGCGCAGCGCGCTCTCGGCGAGCGGCACCTCGCCGCGACCGACGGCGTCGGCCTCGCCCTTGATCGCGATCATCGCGTCGATGAAGCGGTCGATCTCGGCGAGGTCCTCCGACTCGGTCGGCTCGACCATGAGCGTGCCCGCGACCGGGAACGACATCGTCGGGGCGTGGAAGCCGTAGTCGACGAGCCGCTTCGCGACGTCGTCGTTCGTGACGCCGGTCGCCTCCTTGAGCGGACGCAGGTCCAGGATGACCTCGTGCGCGACGAGGCCGTGCTCGCCGGCGTCATTGGCACCGCTGTAGAGCACCGGGAAGTGCTCGCGCAGGCGCGCGGCGACGTAGTTCGCCGCGAGCACCGCGCTCGCCGTTGCCTTCGTCAGTCCGTCGAGGCCCATCATGCGCACGTACGCCCACGAGATCGGCAGGATCGAGGCCGAGCCCCACGGCGCCGCCGAGATCGGGTTCGCGCCGACGAGCAGGCCGTCGACGAGCTCGCCCTCCTCGCGCGGGTCGCGCGGCAGGAACGGCGCGAGGTGCGCCTTGGCCGCCACGGGGCCCACGCCGGGGCCGCCGCCGCCGTGCGGGATGCAGAACGTCTTGTGCAGGTTGAGGTGCGAGACGTCGCCGCCCATGTCGCCGAAGGTCGCGTGGCCGAGCAGGGCGTTGAGGTTCGCGCCGTCGATGTACACCTGGCCGCCGGCGGCGTGCACGAGCTCGGTGATGCGACGGATGCCCGACTCGTAGACGCCGTGCGTCGACGGGTACGTGATCATGAGCGCCGCGAGGTCGCCCGCGTGGGTGCCGATCTTCGCCTCGAGGTCGGCGATGTCGACGTCGCCCGTGGCACCGGTCGCGACCACGACGACGCGGCAGCCGGCGAGCACGGCCGACGCCGCGTTCGTGCCGTGCGCCGACGCCGGGATGAGCACGACGTCGCGGTGCTCCTCGCCGCGCGAGCGGTGGTAGCCGCGGATCGCCATGAGCCCCGCGAGCTCGCCCTGCGCGCCCGCGTTCGGCTGCAGCGAGACGGTGTCGTAGCCGGTGATGCGCGCGAGCCAGTCGCTCAGCTGGTCGATGAGCGCGAGCGTGCCCTCGGCGTCCTCGAGCGGACCGTACGGGTGCAGCTGCGAGAACTCGGGCCAGGTGATGGCCTCCATCTCGGCGGCGGCGTTGAGCTTCATCGTGCACGAGCCGAGCGGGATCATGCCGCGGTCGAGCGCGTAGTCGCGGTCGGAGAGCATCTTCGCGTAGCGCATGAGCTGCGTCTCCGAGCGGTGGGTGCGGAACACCTCGTGCTGCATGAACGCGCTCCGGCGCTCGAGCGAGGCGGGGATGGCGCTGCCGCCGCCCAGGTCGGTGCTCGGCGCCTCCGAGATCTCGAGCGCCTCGAGCAGCAGCCGGAACGCGTCGACGTCCTCGATCCACGTCTCGTCGAAGCTCACGTGCAGGGTGTCGTCGTCGACGCGGTGCACGAGCACCCCCGCGTCGGCCGCGGTCGTCTGGAGCTGCGCGGCCCGGCCGGGGACGCGGATCCGCACCGTGTCGAAGAACGCGTCGTGCACGAGCTCGACGCCCGCGTCGCGCGCCGCCCGCGCGAAGCGCGTCGCGACGCCGTGGACGCCGTCGGCGATCGCCGTGATGCCCTCGGCGCCGTGGTAGACGCCATACATCGACGCCATCACGGCGAGCAGCACCTGCGCGGTGCAGATGTTGCTCGTCGCCTTCTCGCGGCGGATGTGCTGCTCGCGCGTCTGCAGCGTGAGCCGGTAGGCGGGGTAGCCGTCGGCGTCGACCGAGACGCCCACGAGGCGACCCGGCAGCTGCCGGGTGAGCGAGTCGGCGACGGCCATGAAGCCTGCGTGAGGTCCGCCGAAGCCCATCGGCACGCCGAAGCGCTGCGACGAGCCGACCGCGATGCGGGCGCCCTGCTGCCCGGGTGCCTCGATGAGCGCGAGCGAGAGCAGGTCGGCGGCAGCGACGGGCACGCCGCCCATGCGGGTCGACGCGTCGAAGATGCCGCTCGCGTCCCACACGCGGCCGGATGCGCCGGGCAGCTGGGCGATGACGCCGAACGACTCGGGCAGGTCGGCCGGGGCGAGGTCGGCGAGCGGCAGCTCCACGAGCTCGATGCCGGTCGCGTGCGCGCGGTGGCGCAGCAGCGCCTTCGACTGCGGCAGCAGGTCG
>NZ_BAAAKK010000001.1:0-10358 GCF_039527715.1 Agrococcus citreus | reverse complement strand
CGGGCGAGCAGCATCGCCTCGACGACGGCGGTGCCCTCGTCGAGCATCGACGCGTTCGCGACGTCGAGGCCCGCGAGGTCGGCGACCATCGTCTGGAAGTTGATGAGCGCCTCGAGCCTGCCCTGGCTGATCTCGGGCTGGTACGGCGTGTAGGCGGTGTACCACGACGGGTTCTCGAGGATGAGCCGCTTGATCGGCGCGGGCGTGACCGTGCCGTGGTAGCCGAGGCCGATGGCGCTGCGGCGCACGCGGTTGCGGCTCGCGATCGCGCGCAGCTCGGCGAGCGCGGCCGTCTCGGACGCGGCCTCGCCGATGCCGGTGCCGGTGGAGCGGATGCCGGCCGGCACGGCGGCGTCCATGAGCGCGGCGAGCGAGTCGAAGCCGACGGCCTCGAGCATGCGCTCCTGCGCCGCCGCATCGGTGCCGATGTGGCGGTCGACGAACGGGCGCATCAGGCGGTGAGCTCTCGGTAGGCGGCCTCGTCGAGCAGCTCGGGCGACTCGCTGAAGCGCACCTTGACGAGCCAGCCGTCGCTCTCGGCGCCGGAGTTCACGAGCGTCGGGTCGCCCGCGACCTCGTCGTTGACCTCGACGACCTCGCCGGCGGCGGGCGCGATGAGCTCGCCGACCGACTTCGTCGACTCGATCTCGCCGATCGCCTCGCCGCTCGCGAAGGTGCGGCCCACGCCGGGCAGGTCGACGTACACGACGTCGCCGAGCGCGTTCTGCGCGAAGTCGGTGATGCCGATCGTCGCGACGTCGCCGTCGGTGCGGATCCACTCGTGGTCTGCGGTGTACTTGATCTCGCTCATGCTCGGGCCTCTCGGGTGTAGAACGGCAGCTGGGTGACGCGCGCGGGCAGCCTGGTGCCTCGCACGTCGACGGTCAGGGAGTCGGAGGTCGCCGAGCCGGGCTCGACGAGGGCCATCGCGATCGGATGGCCGAGGGTCGGCGACAGCGCGCCGCTCGAGACGGCGCCCACGACGCGGTCGCCGTCGAGCACGGGGTAGCCGGAGCGCGGCGCGCGGCGGCCCTCGGCGACGAGGGCGATGAGCACGGGCGCATCGGGGGCGGGACCTGCCTCGATCGCGCTTCGGCCGACGAAGTCGCCCTTCGTCTTGAGCGCGACGACGCGGCCGAGCCCGACCTGGGCGGGCAGCGTGTCGACCGAGAGCTCGTTGCCGTAGAGCGGCATGCCCGCCTCGAGCCGGAGCGTGTCGCGCGCCGCGAGGCCGCAGAGCGCGAGGCCGTGGGCCTCGCCCGCGAGCACGAGCGCGCGCCACAGGTCCTCCGCGGCATGCGCGGCGATGTAGAGCTCGAAGCCGTCCTCGCCCGTGTAGCCGGTGCGCGCGACGAGCACGTCCTCGCCCTCGAACACGGCCGGCCGGCTGCGGTAGTAGCGCAGGCCGTCGAGCGGCTCCGACTCCAGCCCGATCGCCGCGACGATCGCGGCTGCGGCGGGCCCCTGGACGGCGATGAGGGCGGTGTCATCCGTCTCGTCGACGATCGTCGCGTCGAAGCCCGCGATGCGCGCCTCGAGCGCGTCGAGCGCGGCGCGGCGGTTGGATGCGTTGGCGACGACGAGGAACTCGGCATCGGCATCCGTCGAACCGGCCGTGCGGTAGACGATGACGTCGTCGATGATGCCGCCCTGCTCGGCGAGCAGCAGCGAGTACTTCGCCTGCCACAGCTCGATGCCCGAGAGCCGGCCCGCGAGCGCGTGGTCGAGGAACGCCCCGGCCTCCGGCCCCCGCACGCGCAGCTCGGCCATGTGGCTGAGGTCGAACAGGCCCGCGCGCTCGCGCACGGCCTGGTGCTCGGCGAGGTCGGAGCCGTAGCGCACGGGCATCTGCCAGCCCGCGAAGTCGATGAGCTGCGCGCCGGCAGCCTCGTGGATCGCGAGCAGCGGCGTGCGCATCGCGGGTGATTCCGTTGCCGTCATGAGTCCTCCTGTGGTCTGGACTCCCCCACTGTCGCCGACCGTCGATGGTCTGCTCCAGTGTGGCCTTCCCGCGCGGTTCGAGGACCTGAGAGTTTGGCGGGGAGGCTTGCTCCTTCGGTGCCCCGTGAGGGGCTCTCCCGCGCGGGCGTGCAGCGGCCGGCTGTGCGTGTGGCTCCGATCCTATCGGTTCCGCGCATCCTCGTCGTCGGGCGGCGGGCGATCGCCGTCGTCGGCGACGAGATCGGCGCGGTACTGGCCCGTGCGGTAGGCGGCCTTCGCCATCATCTGCGTCGCGACCGGCGCGGTGACGAGCTGGAGCCCTGCCGCGAGGGCGAGCAGCGAGGTCGCGCTGCCGTCGCGCAGCACGAGCGCGAGACCGAGGCACAGCGCGAGGAAGCCGAGCGTCTGCGGCTTCGACGCCGCGTGCATGCGGTTGAGCACGTCGGGCAGTCGCACGAGGCCGATCGCCGCGGTGAGCGCGAGCGACGCGCCGACCAGGATGAGCACGGCGCCGACGAGGTCGAGCACTCCTTCGAGCGTCACGGGCGCTCCTCCTCGTCGGCGGTGCGCTGCTGGTCGGGACCCGCGTCGGGCTGGCCGGGCGCGTCGCCCTCGAGCCCGTCGACGTCGTCGGGTCCGCTGCCGACGACGCCCTCGCGGCCGGCGATGAAGCGCGCGATCGAGACCGTGCCGGCGAAGGCCAGCAGCGACAGCACGAGGATCACCGGGATCGTGTACGGGTGGTGGTTCATCGCGGCCTCGACGGCGAGCGAGCCGCCGACGACGGCGATGAGCACGTCGGTCGCGACCACGCGATCGGCCGGTCCCGGCCCGCGGATGATGCGCAGCAGCGTGAGCGCGGCGGCGATCGCGAGCATGACGCCGGCGATGATGAGCACGACCTCCATCAGCCCTCCTTCAGCAGCGCGCGGTCGGCGGGGGTGCCGAAGGCGCGCAGCACGGTCGCCTCGGTCGTGCGCACGCGGGCACGGGCGTGATCGATCCCCGCTTCGCCGGCGGCGTCGAAGACGTGCACGAGCAGCCACCCCTCGCCGGCGTCGACGGCGACCGATCCGGGCACGAGGGTCACGAGCTCCGCGGTGATGGCGGTGATGAACTCCGAGTCGCTGCGCAGCGGCACCCGGATGATGGCGTTGCGCGTGGGCCGCCAGAACGCGAGCACCTTCGCCGCCACCTGGAAGCTCGAGATCGCGAGACCGACGAGCGTCACGACGACGAGCCGCAGGAAGCCGAGCGGCCGGAACGACTCGAGCTCCGGCACGTCGGGCAGCGGGAAGATCACCTGGATGAACAGCGCGATCGCGAGTCCCCAGACGGCGGCGCCGAGCGTGAGCTCGCCCCACAGCATCATCCAGATGATCGTGAGGCCGATGGTCGCGAAGATCGAGACGCGGTAGCGGAACTTGGGGCGGTTCACGGCATCGCCTCCTCGACGGCCTGCTGGTAGGCGCCCCGGTGGATGTCGAAGGCCGCGCGATCGGCGAACGACGTGAGGGGACCCGCGAGCGCGGTGAGAGCGACCGTGATGCCGACGAGCGCCGACGCCGCGAAGATCCAGATGCGGGGCAGGACGCGCACCGAGTGCACGCGGTCGTCGTCCTCGCCGCGGTCCTGCCAGAACGCCCGCTGCCACACGCGGATGACCGCGATGAGCGTGAGCAGGCTCGTGAGCACGCCGGCGACGACCGCGGCGACGGCGAGCATCGTGGGCGTCTCGAGGGCCGCGTCGATGAGCGCGACCTTGCCGAGGAATCCGGAGAACGGTGGGATGCCGCCGAGGTTGAGCGCCGGCAGCAGGTAGAGCACGGCGAGCAGCGGTATCGCGGCGAGGCCGCCGAGCCGGGCGAGGCTCGTGGAGCCGCCGACGCGCTCGATGAGCCCCACGACGATGAAGAGCGCCGTCTGCACGAGGATGTGGTGGACGATGTAGAAGATCGCGCCGCTCAGGCCCGCCTCGGTGCCGAGCGCGATGCCCAGCAGCATGTAGCCGATGTGGCTCACGAGCGTGAACGAGAGCAGTCGCTTGATCTCGCCCTGCGCGAGCGCGCCGAGGATGCCGAGCACCATCGTGAGGATCGCGACGACGAGCAGCAGGTCGGTGAGCGGGCTCTCCGGGAACAGCAGCGTCTGCACGCGGATGATCGCGAACACGCCGACCTTGGTGAGCAGTCCCGCGAACACCGCCGTGACGCTCGCGGGAGCGGTCGGGTAGGAGTCGGGGAGCCACGCCTGGAGCGGGAAGACGGCCGCCTTGATGCCGAACACCACGAGCAGCAGCAGCTGGATGAGCAGCTGCAGGTTCGGATCGAGGGCCGCGAGCCGCTCCGGCAGCTGGGCGAAGCTCACGGTGCCGGTCGCCCCGTAGACGATCGAGAGCGCGAGCAGGAAGAGCGTCGACGACACGACGCTCACGACCACGTAGGTGGAGCCCGCGCGCACGCGCTCCTTGGTCGCGCCGAGCATGATGAGCACGTACGACGAGAACAGCAGCATCTCGAACGAGACGAACATGTTGAACAGGTCGCCGGCGAGGAACGCGTTCGCGACGCCCGCGGTCAGCACGAGGAACGTCGGGTGGAAGACCGACACGGGCGCGCCGTCGGCGCTGTCGGCGATGTCGCGCCGCGAGGGGAAGATGACGACGAGCGCCGTCACGATGCTCGACACGAGCACCATGAGCGAGGAGAGCCGGTCGGCGACGAGCACGATGCCGAGCCCGTCGGGCCACGCGCCGACCCATAGCACGATCGGTCCCTGCGCATCCGCCCCGATGCAGAGGATGAGCGCGAGCACCGCGACGATCGCGAGGGTCGTGCCGGAGACGATCTTCTGCCACGCGGGGTGGCGCGCGAGGATGAGCGTGACGCCGGCCGCGATGAGCGGCAGGAGCACGGGCACGGGTACGAGGTTGGCGAGGTCCATCAGCGGGATCTGCCCTCTCGAGCGTCGGGCCGGTCGTCCGAGCGGCCGCCCGACTCGGTGTCGGGCTGCGCCTCGGGCGCCAGGTCGCTGTAGGCCTCGCTCGAGAGGTCGGCTTGCGCGCGGCGGCGCACGATGGCGTCCTCGACGTCGTCCGCCACCTCGTCGTGGCCCTCGAGCTGGAACGAGCGGTACGACATCGCGAGCAGGAACGCGCTCGTGGCGAGCGAGATCACGATCGCGGTGAGCACCATCGCCTGCGGCAGCGGGTCGGCGATGTCGCCCTCAGGCTCGCCCACGATGGGCGCGAGCCCCGCGGGACCGGCGGAGACGAGGAAGAGCAGGTTGACCCCGTTGCCGGCGAGCATGACCCCGGCGAGGATGCGCATGAGGCTGCGCTCGAGCAGCAGGTAGACGCCCGCGGCGATGAGCACGCCGCCGGCGACCGCGAGGATGAGCGTGGGGGTCACGAGCGGATCCCCTCTCCCGGCAGCGAGCGGTCGGATCGCCACTGCGGCCGCGGCGCGAGGTTCTGCTCGCCGTGCAGGTCGATGCCCGCGCCGAGCGAGCGGACGAAGTCGAGCATCGCGCCGATGATGATGAGCCAGACGCCCACGTCGAAGAAGAGGGTCGTCACGAGCTTCTGCTCGCCCAGCAGCGGCAGCACCGCCTCGACCGCGTACGACTCGCCGATCCGGCCGCCGAAGAAGACGGGCCAGACGACGCTCAGGACCGCGACCGCCATGCCGGCGCCGAGCAGCTTGCCCGCGTCGAAGGGCACGGCCTCGATGAGCTCGTCCCGGCCGCCCGCGAGGTAGCGCACCGCGAGCGCCACGCCCGCGACGAGCCCGCCTGCGAATCCGCCGCCCGGCGCGTTGTGGCCGACGGCGAGCAGGTAGACCGACACGAGCATCATGATCGGGAACAGCAGCCGGGTGACGATCTCGAGCACCGGCGACGCCATCTGGTCGTCGGCGAACGAGCCGCGCAGCCACGAGCGCCGGCCGCTGCCCGCGTCGGTGGGGCGCAGCACGCCCTTGCCCGCCACGGGCCGGCGCACGAAGATGAGGCTCGCGACGCCGGTGGCGGCCGCGAGCACGACCGAGACCTCACCGAGCGTGTCCCACGCGCGGATGTCGACGAGGGTGACGTTGACGATGTTCTCGCCGTTGCCGAACTCGTAGGCCCAGCGGTAGAAGCCCTCCGACACGGGCACGGCGGTGCGCGCCTGGAGCGCGGCGAGCGCGGCGACCGCGGCGAAGGTGCCGACCGCGATGCCGAGCAGCGCGCGCAGGTAGCGAGCCGCGCGCAGGGGCCGGTTGGTGAAGTACTTCGGCAGCCGCCGCAGCACGAGCACGAGGATGACGAGGAAGACCGTCTCGGTGAGCGCTTGCGTGAGCGCGAGGTCGGGGGCGCCGTGCAGCAGGAACAGCAGCGCGACGCCGTAGCCGACGACGCCGAGCAGCATGAACGCCTTGAGCCGGCCTCGCGTCGTGGTCGCCCAGACGGCCGCGATGCTCACGATCACGGCGGCGGCGACCTGGCCGCCGGAATCGGCGAGCCGCAGGTCGGTCGTGACGAGGCCCGTGAGCAGGAGCACGCCGCCGGGGAGCGCGACCACGACGAGCAGGATGGTCGCGAGGTGCAGGGGCAGCGAACCCGTCTGGATGCGACCGGTCACCTCGACCGCGAGGCGGTCGAGGCCGCGCATGGTGGCGTGGTAGCTGCGCTCGAGCGGGTCGGTGCCGTGCGGCTGGCGGCGCCGGGCCCCGATCGCGAGGAAGATGCCCGCACCCACGAGCCACGAGAGCACCGAGGCGATGAGCGCGGGCGTGAACCCGTGCCAGAGCGCGAGGTGCGGGGCGTCCTCGCCGGCCGGGACGAGCTCGACGTGCGGGTGCAGCAGCTCGGTGATCGCGTCGCCGGCGAAGCCGAGCGCGATGCTGCCGAGCGCGAGCGCGACGGGCGCGGCGACGAGCCACGGCGAGCGCCGCTTCGGCTCGGTGCGGATGCGACCGAAGAAGGTGCCGACCACGAGCCGCAGCGAGTAGGCGACCGTGAGCGCGGCGCCCAGCGCGATGCCGAGGAACGCGACCCAGCCGAGGGCCGCGAGCTCGCCGTCGGCGATCGCGGCGTCGAGCGCCGCCTCCTTGCCGAGGTAGCCGATCGCGGGCGGGATGCCCGACATCGACGCCGCCGCGATGATCGCAGCGCCGGCGGCGAGCGGCATCCGCTTCGCGAGCCCGCCGAGCTCGCGCAGGTCGCGCGTGCCCGTCGCGCGGTCGACGGCGCCCACCACCATGAAGAGCGCCGCCTTGAAGACCGCGTGCGCCGCGAGCAGCGTGAGCCCGGCCTGCATCGACGAGTGCGTGCCGAGGCCGAGCACCGTGACGAGCAGGCCCAGCTGGCTGACGGTGCCGTGCGCGAGCAGCACCTTGATGTCGAGCTGGCGCATGGCCCGCACGGCGCCGAGCAGCATCGTGACGATGCCGAGGCTCACGAGCCCCCAGCGCCACCACGGCAGCTCGACGAACGCCGGGGTGAGCGCGGCGATGAGGAAGATGCCGGCCTTCACCATCGCGGCGGCGTGCAGGAAGGCCGAGACGGGCGTCGGCGCCGCCATCGCGCCCGGCAGCCAGTACTGGAACGGCACGATCGCCGACTTCGAGAGCGCGCCGACGACCATGAGCGCGGCCGCCCACGCGGCGACCGTCGTCCGCGGCGGGTCGGCGAGCGTCGCCGCGAGCGAGAACGTGCCCGTCTGCGACTCGAGCAGCATGATGCCGACGAGCATCGAGAGGCCGCCGACGGTCGTGACGATGAGCGCCGTCTGCGCAGCGCGGCGGTTGCTCGCCGAGCGGTGGTTGAGGCCGACGAGCAGGTACGAGAAGACGGTCGTGAGCTCCCACCCGACCGTGAGCACGATGAGGTCGTCCGAGAGCACGAGCAGCAGCATCGACGCGGCGAAGCCCGTGAGGAGGCCGACGGTGCGGGGCGCGAGCTTGTTCGAGTCGAAGTACCACGCGCAGTAGACGAAGATGAGGCCGCCGACGACGAGCACGACCATCGCGAGCAGCCACTGGAGCGAGCCCAGCCGCAGGTCGATCGCGATGCCGAGCGCGGGCATCCACTCGACCCGCTCCTGCAGCACCGCGCCGGCGGCGACCGCCGGCCCCTGCATGCCGAACCACACGGCAGCGCCGAGGCTGGCTGCGGCCGGGAGCAGGAACACGAACCGGCCCATCCGGCTGCTGAGGGCGCTCGCGACGACGCCGAGTACGGCGATGATCGTCACAGTGAGCAGCACGTGGTGCAGTCCCTCTCGAGCGCGCGGGCAGGGGCTGGTTCCAGCGTACCGGCGCGCGGGATGCGCGGATGACGTCGGCGGGCGGCCCTACCGTGGTGGCATGCGGCTCCTGCACACCTCCGATTGGCACGTCGGGCGCACGTTCCACGGTGCTGACACCGTCGACGCGCTCTCGGCGGTGCTCGCCGAGCTGCCCGGGATCGTTCGCCGAGAGCGCATCGACGTCGTGCTCGTCGCGGGCGACGTCTTCGACTCGGCGATGCCCGCCGGGCGCCACGTCGAGGCGCTCACGCGAGCGCTGCAGCAGATCCGCGACGCGGGTGCCCACGTCGTCCTCTCGAGCGGCAACCACGACTCCCCCGCGCGCCTGGGCGCGAACGCGGGCTTCGCCCGCGCGGGCGGCCTGCACCTCAGCACCGCCGCGACCGATCCCGCGTCGTGGCGCATCGACCTCGAGGACGAGCACGGACCCGTCGCGGTCTTCGCCATCCCCTACCTCGAGCCCGTCGTGCTGCGCGCCGCGATGCCCGAGGCCGGGATCGGCGCGCAGGCCGACGCGATGCGGTGGGCGATGGATGCTGTGCGCGCGGACCTCGGCGAGCGCCCGGCGCGCTCGGTCGTGCTCGCGCACTGCTTCGCGGCGGGCGTGGCGGCCGACGACGACGACGCGCCGCGCGAGATCCGGGCCGGCGGCCTCGACGTCGTCCCGCTCTCGGCGTTCGACGGCGTCGACTACGCCGCGCTCGGGCACATCCACTCGCGCCAGGAGCTGCGTCGAGCGGTGCGCTACTCGGGCGCGCCGCTCCACTACTCGTTCCGCGAGCGCTCGCCCGAGCGGGGCGGCTGGATCGTCGACCTGGGCGCCGACGGTCTCGCGGACGTCGCGTGGTGCGGCTTCCCCGTGCCGCGAGCGCTCACGCAGGTGCGGGGCGAGCTCGACGCGCTGCTCGCCGACGAGCGGTTCGACGGCACGGAGGAGCACTGGGTGCGCGCGGTGCTCACCGACGCGGCGATGCCGCTCGACGCGATGCGCCGACTGCAGCACCGCTGGCCGCACTGCGCCCAGGTGGAGTGGGCCGGGTCGCTCGATCGGCCCGACGTCGCGAGCGTGCGCGAGCGGCTGCAGCGACGCAGCGACGCGGAGGTCGTCGACGACTTCCTCGCGCACGTGCGCGGCGAAGGGGCGAGCGAGGCGGAGCGCGCGCTGGTCGCCGAGGGCCTCGCGCGCGTCTCGGCAGCAGCGGCGGCCCGATGAGGATCCTGCGGCTCGCCCTGCAGGCGTTCGGGCCCTTCCGCGACCGCTTCGAGGTCGACTTCACCGCGTTCGAGGGCGACGGCGTCTACCTCATCGCCGGCCCGACGGGCGCGGGCAAGTCGACCGTCCTCGACGCGATCACGTTCGCGCTCTACGGCTCGGCGCCCCGCTACGGCGAGCGGGCGCACCTGCGCAGCGACCTCGCGGGACCATCGACCGTGACGCGCGTCGAGCTCGACGTGCAGCTCGGCGACCGAGTGCTGCGCGTCGAGCGCTCGCCCGAGTACGAGCGGCCCAAGGCGCGCGGCACCGGCACGACGCGAGAACCGGCGCGCGCGAGCCTGCTCGAGCGCACCGACGACGGCTGGGCGCCGATCGCGACGACGACCAAGGAGGTCGGCCACGAGGTCGGCCGCCTCGTGGGCCTCTCGAAGCAGGAGTTCCTGCAGGTCATCCTGCTCGCGCAGGGCGGCTTCGCCGAGTTCCTGCGCGCGACGAGCGACGAGCGGAAGGCGCTGCTCCTGCGGCTGTTCGGGACGGGCGACCTCGGCGGCCTGCGCGACCTGCTCGACGCCGACCGGAAGGCGCTCGCGGCCGAGCGCGAGGGGCTCGAGGCGCTGCTCGAGGAGCGTGCCCGTCGGGTGCGGGAGGCCGTCGCGGAGCTCGATGGAGCGAGCGCCGACGACGAGGCGGTCGGGTCGCCCGACGACGAGGCGGATGCGGCGGAGCCGATCACCGCCGCCGAGCTCGACGCGCTCGAAGCCGCCCTGGAGGCGGCGAGCGAGCGTGCGGCGGCGATCGCCGCCGCGGCGGCGGAGGCCGAGCGGCAGGCGCGCGTCGATCGCGATGCCGCGCGCGAGCGGCTCGCGCTGCTGCGCCGGCGCGATGCGGCGCACGAGGCGCTCGACGCGCTCG